>NZ_LAJB01000026.1 GCF_000970685.1 Domibacillus indicus | reverse complement strand
GGTTCGAGGTGGAAGTGCGGCGACGCATGGAGCTGACGAATACTAATCGATCGAGGACTTAATCAACTGAAATGCACAAGTCGGCCGTTCAGGCCGACTGGAGCTGGACACACATGGCTATATCGAAAAGGCTTTATGCCCATACAATGACGCTTCTATCCAGTTTTGAAAGAACATTTCTTTCAAACTTCATAGTCAGGTGGCAATAGCGAAGAGGTCACACCCGTTCCCATCCCGAACACGGCCGTTAAGCTCTTCAGCGCCGATGGTAGTTGGGGGTTTCCCCCTGTGAGAGCAGGACGCCGCCTGGCTGTGATTCATCATAATTGCATACTTTCTTATCGTCGCGGGGTGGAGCAGCTCGGTAGCTCGTCGGGCTCATAACCCGAAGGTCGCAGGTTCAAATCCTGCCCCCGCAATCGCTGGTCCGGTAGTTCAGTTGGTTAGAATGCCTGCCTGTCACGCAGGAGGTCGCGGGTTCGAGTCCCGTCCGGACCGCCATTTATTTTTAAATTATGCCATTATTCGATATAATAACAATACAACCAGAAACCTTAGGATCAACATTATCCTAAGGTTTTTTTTCGAGGAAAGAAGGCAGACTGATGACATCTTCTTATACATGGACCATTCACAATCTACAGGAACTAAACCGTTTTGCGGAATCTCTCGCTTCTGTTCTTTTTCCAGGGGATGTGATCCTGCTGGAAGGCGATTTAGGTGCCGGAAAGACAACTTTTACTCAGCATCTGGCCAGAGCACTTGAGGTGAAAAAAAACGTTACAAGCCCAACCTTTACTATTGTAAAAGAATATGAAGGGATTTATCCGTTTTACCATATGGATGTTTACCGGCTGGGAGAGGAATCGGACGAAGACCTAGGCTTTGATGAATACTTTTTTGGTAAGGGCATTACAGTTGTGGAATGGGCTCATTTAATTGAGGAGCAGCTTCCAGATCAATTTATACAGATAAACCTTTTTCACACAGGTAAGGAAAGGCAGCGTAAACTGCAGTTAACAGTAAACGGGGACCGATATGATCGCGTTCTAGAGAAGGTGAAGATGATTGAAAACATTAGCAATTGATACATCTACTTATGCATTGTCTATTGGCCTGGCAGATGGAGAGATTTTGCTGGCTGAGCAGGTAACAAATGTGAAAAAAAACCATTCAGTCCGGGTTATGCCGGCGATCGAATCTCTTATGAAGGAAGTGGACCTCGGGCCGGCAGATTTAGAAAAAATTGTTGTCGCTAATGGCCCTGGTTCTTATACAGGCGTCCGCATCGGTGTGACCATTGCGAAAACATTGGGATGGACGCTCAACATCCCTGTTGCTGCTGTTTCCAGCCTTGCGGCGCTGGCTGCTTCTGCCCCGGTTACTGGGGGGCTTGTCTGCCCGATATTCGATGCGCGGCGCGGCCAGGTGTTCACAGGTCTGTACCGTTTAGTAAATGGAACAGTTCAAACGGTTATAGCGGATCAGAACATATTAGCAACAGCCTGGTGCAAGCAGCTTCTTCAGCAAGAAGAAACGGTTCTTTTTGTCGGGCAGGACAGCCACATGCATGAAAAAGCAATTATGGAAGAGATGGGAGATGCAGCCGTATTTGCTGGAGCAGCAGTTCCATATGCCCGGCCGGCAGCGCTTCTGGCTCTCGGAAAGAAATTAGAAACTGATCCGGCAGAAGTGGTTCCTAATTATGCACGCCTGGCTGAAGCAGAAGCAAAATGGATTGAAGCGAATGAAAAGAAGGCGGCTGGCCGTGAGTAAACTCCATATTCGGCCAATGGTCATTGAAGACATTCCAGCTGTGCTCGAGGTGGAACTGGCCAGCTTTACGATCCCATGGCCCAGGGAAGCATTTGAGCGTGAGATTGCAATCAACCAGTACGCTCATTACTATGCAGCAGAACACGATGGCCGGCTGATTGGCTATTGCGGTATGTGGGTCGTTTATGATCAAGTACAGATAACAAATATTGCGATACTGCCTGATTTTAGAGGGAAGGGCTGCGGCAGCGAATTGTTCGGCTTTGTAATGAATAAAGCAAGGGAATATGGAGGCTCTGTTTTGTCGCTGGAAGTAAGGGTCAGCAATCTTTCAGCCATGAAGCTGTATAAAAAATTCGGTTTGCAGCCGGGTGGAATCCGGAAGCAGTATTATACCGATAATCAGGAAGATGCTTTAGTAATGTGGGTGAATTTATAATGAAAAAAGATACGTATATTTTTGGAATTGAAACAAGCTGTGACGAAACAGCCGCAGCCATTGTGAAAAATGGAATTGAGATTATAGCGAGTGTCGTGTCTTCCCAAATTGAAAGCCATAAACGGTTTGGCGGTGTGGTGCCCGAAATTGCTTCCCGCCACCATGTAGAGCAAATTATTACAGTGCTGAATGAAGCCCTGGAGCAGGCTGGTTTGACGTTCAAGGATATGGATGCGATTGCGGTAACAAAAGGACCTGGATTAGTCGGTGCGCTTCTTATTGGGGTTAACGCTGCGAAAGCCATTGCTTTTGCTCATAATCTTCCGCTGATCGGGGTTCATCATATTGCCGGCCACATTTATGCCAACCGTCTCTTGGAGGAAATGAAATTTCCGCTTCTGTCTTTGGTCGTATCCGGAGGCCATACAGAACTTGTTTACATGGAGAAGCATGGCTCATTTAAAGTAATTGGAGAAACACGGGATGATGCGGCTGGAGAAGCTTACGACAAAGTGGCGCGGACATTGAATCTGCCCTACCCGGGCGGTCCTCATATTGACCGGCTGGCTGCGAAGGGCCAGGATGCATATGCACTGCCGCGCGTTCGCTTAGAGGAAGGTTCATATGATTTTAGCTTCAGTGGTTTAAAATCAGCTGTTATCAACACAGTTCATAATGCGGAGCAGCGGGGAGAAGTGATTGTGCCGGAAAATCTGGCCGCAAGCTTTCAGGCAAGTGTGGTGGAAGTATTAACCGAAAAAACCGTGCGGGCCGCAAAAGAATATAACGTAAAACAAGTCCTGCTTTCCGGGGGCGTAGCGGCTAATAAAGGACTGCGCGCCTCGCTTGAAACTGCATTTAGCAGCGTAAAAGAGGTTCAGCTGATTATTCCGCCATTGTCTCTCTGTACAGACAATGCAGCAATGATTGCAGCGGCGGGAACGATTTTATTTGAGCAGGGAAAACGAGACGGGATGGAGATGAATGGCCACCCTGGTTTAGATATTGAAGCGTTTTAAAAAAAAGGACATTCTATCCAGAATGTCCTTTTTTTATGAGTAATGGGGATAAAATGATCCACATATTGTGGGTAATGTGAATAAACCTGTGGAAACCCTTGCAAATGGCAGAAAATTCATGGAACTTTTGTGGATAAAAAAAGGAAAAGCTGTGGATAGCTTTTCCTTTAATTCGATTGCAGCTCTTCCCATTCTTCCATTAGCTGCTCGATTTTCTGATTTGCTTCGTCTAACTGCTGTTGCAGTTTCAGCGATTGTTCATGATCCTCATATATTTCCGGCAGACAGAGAAGCTCTTCTGCTTCTGTTATTTTCTCTTCCTGCTTTGTAATTTCTGCTTCAATTTCTTCAATGCGGCGCGCTTTTTGCCTCTCTTTTTTGCGCTGCTCTTTATCCGACTTATACGAGTCGGCCGCTGCCGGCTTCACTGCAGCTATATTTGTTTGAACCGCTTCAAGAGCAGCCAGCTCCTGCTGTTCGGTCTTTTTTTCTACATAGTAATCGTAATCTCCTAGATAAACTGTTACCCCTTCCTGGGTCAGTTCAAACACTTTTGTGGCAATTCGATTAATAAAATAGCGGTCATGTGAAACAAACAGCAGGGTGCCGGGATAATCAATCAAAGCATTTTCAAGCACTTCTTTGCTGTCGAGGTCCAGATGGTTCGTCGGCTCATCGAGAATAAGGAAATTTGCTTTCTGCATAGCCAGCTTCGCCAGCGCAAGCCGTGCTTTTTCACCGCCGCTTAAAGCCGCAACTGGTTTTAATACGTCATCTCCAGAAAAAAGAAAGGTTCCGAGGATCGAGCGAATATCTTTTTCAGGCACGCCTGGATAGTCGTCCCATAGCTCCGCAAGCACTGTTTTGGCACGATTCAAATGGGACTGCTCCTGATCATAGTAGCCGATTTCGACGCCGGCCCCGTATCCAACATGACCATTGATTAATGGCAGAGCGCCGGTAATCGATTTTAATAATGTGGATTTGCCGGCTCCATTTGGCCCCACAAGCGCAATGCTGTCACCTCTTGAAATAGAAAAGAACAGGTTTGTGCCAATTTCTTTGCCTGAATATCCAATTGATATGTGGTCAACGCTGAGCACTTCATTCCCACTCTGCCTGTTTATATCAAACAGCATACTGGGCGGTTTTTCAGCGCCGTCCGGGCGGGCCATCATTTCCATCCGGTCCAGCTGTTTACGCCGGCTTTGAGCTCTTTTGGTTGTGGAAGCGCGGGCAATATTGCGCTGAATAAAGTCTTCAAGCTTTGCGGCTTCCTCTTGCTGCTTTTCATATTGCTTCATTTCCCGTTCAAACTGCTCGGCTTTTTGAATCAGGTATTTGCTGTAATTGCCTGCGAATTTACGCATTTTATGGCGGGACACCTCATAAACCTGATTGACCGTTTTATCAAGGAAGTAGCGGTCATGAGAAACAATTAAGATAGCGCCGGAATACCCCTGCAAATAATTTTCAAGCCAGGCCAGCGTTTCAATGTCAAGGTGGTTGGTCGGTTCATCGAGAATTAAGATGTCTGGCTTTGTAAGCAGCAGTCTGGCGAGGGCAAGGCGTGTTTTTTGGCCGCCGCTTAGTGTCGAAATCAGCGTGCTATAATCATAATCATGAAAACGAAAGCCATGCAGCACGGAGCGCAGTTCTGCTTCGTATTGGTAGCCGCCTGCTTCTTTAAACTCGTTCTGCAGCTGATCATAGGCGGTCATCACTTGTTCATAACGAACCGGATCGTTGTATACATCAGGCTCCGCCATTTCCGCTTCAAGATTTCTTAGTTTTTGTTCCATAGCCCGCAGGCCGTCAAACACGCTGTTCATTTCATCCCAAATGGATAAATTCGATTCAAGGCCGGTATCCTGTGCAAGATAACCGATCGTTACATCTTTTGGCTTCATAATTGAACCTTCTTCATGAGAAAGCTGTCCGGCAATTATTTTTAAAAGTGTCGATTTGCCGGCACCATTGCGGCCGACAAGGGCAATCCGGTCACCCGTTTGCACTTCTAGCTTAATATTCGATAAAATCAGCTCGGCTCCGAAATATTTCGAAAGCTGCTGTACTTGCAGTAAAATCATTCTTTTCACCTCACTTTCCACTTTACTTGAGGATGGCGCTTCCGGCAATGAAAAAAGAAGGAGTTCTTGTGAAAAACGCTACAAAGATTTATGATTGTATTAAAGAGAGAAAAGAAATGTGGAAGCGGTATCAAGTTGGAGGGAAAAAAATGAATAATGATTCGATGAAAATACCCCAGGCAACGGCGAAGCGCCTGCCTTTATATTATCGGTTTATCCAGAATCTGCACTCCTCTGGAAAACAGCGGGTGTCGTCTGCGGAGCTGAGCGAAGCGGTAAAAGTAGATTCTGCAACAATCCGTCGGGATTTTTCATATTTTGGCGCGCTCGGCAAAAAAGGCTATGGCTATAATGTCAGCTATTTGCTTTCTTTTTTCCGCAAGACGCTGGATCAGGATGAAGTAACCAATGTCGCGCTTATCGGAGTAGGGAATTTAGGGACGGCTTTTTTAAATTATAACTTTTTAAAAAATAACAATACGAAAATCCTGGTTGCGTTCGATGTAGAAGAAAGCAAGGTCGGCACCCAGATTGGGGACGTGCCCATTCACCATATGGATGATTTGGAAAAAATACTTGCCGATCTGGAAGTGCCTGTCGCTATCCTAACAATCCCGCAGTCAGCAGCCCAAACAATTACAGACCGGCTGGTAGGAGCCGACATTAAAGGGATTTTAAACTTTACACCGGCGAGGCTTAATGTACCGCCCGAAATTCGTGTACATCATATTGATCTGGCGATTGAACTCCAGTCGCTTGTTTATTTCCTTAAGAATTATCCCGATGAATCTGTTGAAAAATGATCATAGTATTGCACAGTTAAATCAGTTATGATTAGGAAAAGGGAGGTGTTTGCCAATGATAGGTGTTGGCAGCATGGTTGTTATCGGGGCAGCGGCGCTTTTAATTTTCGGACCGAAAAAGCTTCCGGAACTTGGACGGGCAGCCGGCGATACATTGCGCGAGTTTAAAAACTCTACAAAAGGGTTAGCCGATGATGATGAGGATCGGACAGAGGACAAAAAAGAGTCCAAGTAATGTTAGGATGATTGACAAATGAGCCAGCAGGACATGACGATATATGAACATTTAGAAGAACTGAGAAAGCGGCTGATGATCGTCGTCGTTTTCTTTTTTATTACGGTGATTGGCGGACTGTTTTTAGCAAAGCCAATCATTCAGTATCTGCAGCATGCCGATGAAGCGGCTGCTTTGACGATGAATGCCTTTCGTGTTACCGACCCCCTCAAGATTTATTTTCAAATGGCGTTTGTGATAGGGGTTGTGTTCACTTCACCGGTCATTTTGTACCAGCTGTGGGCATTCGTTAGTCCAGGACTTCATGAAAAAGAACGGCGGGTAACATTGAGCTACATCCCGGTGTCCGTTTTCTTATTTCTTGGCGGGCTGGCGTTTTCTTATTTTATTTTGTTTCCTTATATCATACATTTTATGATAAAGCTGTCCGGCGATTTAAATATTGAGCAGGTTATTGGCATCAATGAGTATTTTCAGTTTTTGTTTCAAACGACCATTCCATTCGGCTTTTTGTTTCAGCTGCCGGTCGTTACTCTTTTTTTAACACGTCTAGGTATTGTCACTCCGCAGTTTTTAGGACAAATTCGGCGTTACGCTTACTTTGTTTTGCTTGTGATTGCGGCTCTTATCACGCCGCCCGACATTATCTCGCATATGATGGTCAGCGTGCCGCTGTTTGTTTTATATGAAGTAAGTATCTTTGTTTCCAGGATCGGCTTTAAAAAAGCGCAGCAGGCAGAAGCCCGTCTTTCAGCAGAAGAAAAATCCGTCCAGTAAGGTGGACGGATTTTATTTTTGGCTTTTTTTAAATTTAAAATGCGTAAACATAAGGCGAAGGCCAGTGCCGATATCCATGGTTGCCAGCAAAATGAGCAAATAAGTAAAAAAGCCAAACGCATTTTGATTTACATCTTGAATCGCAAGAAATACGAAAAAGAAACCCAGAATGAGAAAAAAGATTCCTCTCGTTAAGTATGACTGCACATTTTTTCCTCCTTAAAACCACCAGATCCATTGCGACATTTGTTCCATTTCTTCCGCTTTTTGAATCATTTCCTCAATCTCATCAGCAAGTACATACTGCATAAGCACGACAAACGTATTCATCGAAACGTGCGCTACAATCGGCACGATAATTCTTTTCGTCTTTACGTAAAGAAATGCGAATGTAAAACCCATCGCCGCATATAATATCGTGTGCTCGAGTTCTCTATGCGCTACAGAAAAAATAAGTGAGCTGATCAGCGCAGCAAAGAAAAATGGCATCCGATTGTAAAGCGAGCCGAAAATAATTTTTCGGAAGACGATTTCTTCTAAAAATGGCCCTAATACCGCTACCGCCAGAATAACAAGCGGCAGACCTTCAACAAGCTCAATAATGCTTTTCGTATTATCAGAACCGGCTTCAATCCCTAAAAGATATTGTTCAATCAAGGACGCTGCAAATTGGGCGAAAAACGCCATAAAAATACCGGCTACTGACCAAGCCGCTGCAATTGAGGGTGAAACAGGCGTCTGCCGCTCAATCGAGTTCCGGTAGGTCGAACGCCATAAAATAAGCAGTACAACCGCAGTCGCCAGTGCAAAAGCAATTACTGTCCAATAGCCTGGGACAAGCACTATTAAACGCTCGCGGTCTACTCCTGCCATTAAGCCAAGCTGATAAAGAAGCGGCTGGCCAATATAAGCAGACATTTGCATTAAAATATACGTGATTAAGATAAACCCGTATTCTTTTCTCACAAAAAAACTCCTTTACATAAATAGACACCGCGATTTGCGGTAGATTTAAGACCCGCTAAGAACGGGCTTTGGCGTGTTCATTCTTTACTCCTTATTGTACTATTGAACAGAAGCGGCTTCAAATAAGCAGTCTGAAAATTTTTTTTACTTCCCGCTTGCAAATATGAGACGGTTTCATTATTATAATAATTGTGTTAGCACTCATTGGAGTAGAGTGCTAATAAAAATATATTTAACCATTTTTGAGGAGGGTTTCACTTGTTAAAACCACTAGGTGACCGCGTAGTAATTGAACTGGTAGAATCGGAAGAAAAAACAGCCAGCGGAATTGTACTTCCAGATTCGGCAAAAGAAAAGCCGCAGGAAGGCAAAGTCGTGGCAGTGGGTACAGGACGTGTGCTTGAAAGCGGTGAGCGTGTAGCATTGGAAGTTGCTGAAGGCGATCGCATCATCTTCTCAAAATACGCAGGAACAGAAGTGAAGTATGAAGGTACAGAATACTTATTGCTCCGCGAAAATGACATTTTGGCTATTATTGGCTGATTTGCTGCGAAACATTTATTACACAATTAAACGAACGATAATAAAAACAACTAATTCTTTGAAGGAGGCACTTTTAAATGGCTAAAGATATTAAATTCAGCGAAGACGCACGCCGCGCAATGCTTGCCGGTGTTGATCAATTGGCGGATGCCGTAAAAGTTACGCTTGGACCAAAAGGACGCAACGTCGTGTTGGAGAAAAAATTCGGTTCTCCGCTTATTACAAATGACGGTGTGACAATCGCAAAAGAAATCGAGCTTGAAGATGCCTTTGAAAATATGGGCGCAAAGCTTGTTGCAGAAGTAGCAAGCAAAACAAATGACGTAGCCGGTGACGGTACAACAACTGCGACTGTTCTGGCGCAGGCGATGATTCGTGAAGGCCTTAAAAACGTAACAGCAGGCGCAAACCCTGTCGGAATCCGTAAAGGTATGGACAAAGCAGTTGCAGCTGCTGTTACAGAGCTGAAAAACATTTCTAAACAAATCGAAGGCAAAGAGTCAATCGCACAGGTTGCGGCAATTTCATCTGCTGACGAAGAAGTCGGCCAATTGATCGCTGAAGCAATGGAGCGCGTTGGCAACGACGGCGTTATCACAATTGAAGAATCAAAAGGCTTCACTACAGAGCTTGATGTAGTAGAAGGTATGCAGTTTGACCGCGGATATGCATCACCATATATGATCACTGATTCTGATAAAATGGAAGCAGTTCTTGAAAATCCATACATTCTGATAACAGATAAAAAGATCACAAGCATCCAGGAAATCCTTCCAGTGCTTGAGCAGGTCGTTCAGCAAAGCAAGCCGCTTCTATTGATCTCTGAGGATGTAGAAGGCGAAGCACTGGCCACTCTTGTTGTAAACAAACTTCGCGGCACATTCAATGCCGTTGCAGTTAAAGCACCTGGTTTTGGTGACCGCCGTAAAGCAATGCTTGAAGATATCGCGATCCTGACAGGCGGCGAAGTAATCACAGAAGAGCTTGGCCTTGACTTGAAATCTGCGGATATCACACAGCTTGGCCGTGCTTCAAAAGTTGTAGTAACAAAAGAAAACACAACAATCGTGGAAGGCGCTGGCGATTCTCAAAACATCGGCGGCCGCGTGAGCCAGATCCGTGCTCAATTGGAAGAAACAACTTCTGAATTCGACCGTGAAAAGCTGCAGGAGCGTCTTGCAAAGCTTGCAGGCGGTGTAGCTGTAATCAAAGTCGGCGCTGCAACAGAAACAGAACTTAAAGAGCGCAAACTTCGCATTGAAGATGCCCTGAACGCAACACGTGCAGCGGTTGAAGAAGGCATCGTATCCGGTGGTGGTACAGCGCTTGTGAACGTCTATAATAAAGTAGCTGAAGTGGAAGGCGAAGGCGACGTAGCAACAGGCGTGAAAATCGTTCTGCGTGCACTAGAAGAGCCAGTTCGCCAAATTGCGCACAATGCAGGTCTTGAAGGATCCGTTATCATTGACCGCTTGAAACGTGAAGAAGTCGGCATCGGCTTCAACGCAGCAACAGGCGAATGGGTGAACATGATCGATACAGGCATCGTTGACCCAACAAAAGTAACACGCTACGCTCTTCAAAACGCAGCATCTGTTGCCGCTCTGTTCCTGACAACAGAAGCAGTTGTAGCAGATAAGCCAGAAGAAAATGCCGGCGGCGGAATGCCAGATATGGGCGGCATGGGCGGTATGGGCGGCATGATGTAATATCATCCCCCGAAAAAGCGTCAAACCCTGATTTATCAGGGTTTGACGCTTTTTTATTTTCTCTATATTTTAAAAAACGCATAACAGCTAGTATTTGAATGAAATTTTCAATGCACTACTAAGCAACATTGTAATAACTCGGTTTTAAAATAGGATATATTAAAAAATTCTTTTAAAGAAATATTGCCCCCTTCGCAATATTGAAAAATAGTCTTTACTTTGGGATGCTTGTATCTACCATGCAGAATTTCAGAAATAGTAAAGAATGGGCAAACCGTTAAAATATTTTTTAAGCTGCCATAGGAGCGAAATTTTTGTAATAAGTCTAATGTAAAAAGGAAAATTTGTGAATAAATGTACTTCAACTAACTGGTGCTTATCTGGAAGAAGGATAAGCCCTTTTTTTGTGGAAGTTATTATGCTAACGGGTAAGGTTTGTTGAACAAGATTAAACTAATTAAGAAGGTATGGAGGTCCAATGAAAATAGAAGAAACCGATACAGCAGCAATTTATAAATGGACATGAAATCGAGGGCTTTATGGACGAACAACAAAATTGCAAAATATGTAGCACATAGTTGATATATTATGAAAATCCTAATGCTTGTTTTTGTCCTGACAGCAGGGATTGTTGGAGTATAAATGCGTTTTATTTAGGTTAAAATGGTAAAAAAGTGAGGTTATACTAATGTTCACTGTTATGATTGCAAAATTACTTCGTCTCCTGCCTAATCAAGCAAAAAAGACACCTATGATTCCCCTTCAGCCAGTGAAAATGAAAAAAGATGTGGAAGTTGAGACATCTGTAAAACCTGCTAACATTTCCTTGTACTATCCCCTGGAAGCAAGACAGAAAAAGTTCCCTGTTTATATTAATTTTCATGGTGGAGCATTTATCATGCATGAAAAGGAGATGGATGATCCTTATTGCTGCTACCTGGCCAATCAGGCAGAATGTGTAGTTGTTAATGTTGATTATGCGAAAGCACCAGAGTACCCTTTTCCCAAGCCGATTGAACAGGGATATGAAATTTTTCAATGGATAAAGAGAAACGCCGACGATTTGAATATTGATGCGGAAAAAATTATGGTTGGCGGACAGAGTTCAGGGGCAAATATAGCAGCAGCTCTCTGTCTCTACCTGAAAGAGAAAGAGGAAAACCAGCCACTGCTCCAAGTGCTGACATGCCCGATGCTGGATTTTGCCACCCCGCATGCAGATAAACCGGAACCGGATAAGTGGCGTGCCCGCTATCCTCAAGTAGCAAATTTTTTAAACATGTGCTACGTACCTGACAAAGGACAAGCGGAGCATCCTCTCGCTTCCCCTGTTCGTGCTGTGGTGAGTGACCGATTGGCTTCTGCCCTTATTCTCATAGCGGAGTATGACGCATTCAGGCCGGAAGCAGAATATTATGCTGAGAGATTAAAAGCATCTGGGGTAAAGGTTCAAGAGAAGATATTTGGAGACTGTAAACATGCTTTTACCCATCTGGGTCCAAGAGAAAGAGCAGAGGAGGCTTGGAAACTTGTCGCATGGAAAATTAGAGAAGCGGCCGAATCCCATGGAAATTGAAGCTTCCTTCGGTGTTCCTCCTTTCTAACATTGGTTTTGCAGAATACTCAAATTTGTTTTAGGAAGGAACTAGCATATAGAATAATTTAAGGATGTATGCCGACTTAGAGCAGTAGTAAAAAAAGGAATAAAAAGCCAATCGACGATTTATGATCTTTCCGTTATACGGAAATAGATCTAAAAGGAGATGGATATGCATATGGAAACAGAGAAAAGGCAAGCGGATTTTAAGTATTGTGAAACAATAATAAAAAAACACTCCAAAAGCTTTTACTATGCATTTTCACAACTTCCTGATGAAAAAGCAAATGCCGTTTATGCGATCTATGCTTTTTGCAGAACTGCAGATGAATGTGCAGATGGAAAACATTCGTTTGAAGAAAAGACTAGGCTGCTAAGAAAATTAAAGAAAGAACTAGATTTGTTCAATGATGGAGCTGAAGTGGATAAACCACTATGGCGCGCACTCCGACATGTATTTAATACATATGACATGGATATCGGCCTCTTTTATGACCAGCTGACTGGGCAATCCATGGATTTAGCTTTTACAACCCCGAACACAATGAAAGAATTGGAACGATACAGTTACTATGTAGCGGGGTCTGTCGGTTTAATGCTTTTGCCGATCATTGCTTCGAAATCTTCAGCGGGTTTGCGTTTAGCCGTAACTGATCTTGGCGTAGCCATGCAAATTACGAATATTCTGCGTGATATTGGTGAAGATTACCACGAGAAAAATCGCATCTATCTGCCCGTAGAGGAATTGAGTCATTTTCATTATTCACAGAATGATTTACACAAAAGCTTGATTAATGATAACTTCATCAATTTATGGGAAAAACTTGCTGCACGTGCCGAATCATTATATGAAGGGTTTTTAGTAAACATAGAGCTGCTGGATGCTGATAGCCGATTACCCGTCTATCTGTCTGCTCATATATACAGAGACATACTTGATGCTGTACGGAAAAATGGCTACCAATGTCTAACGAAACGGAACTATGTGACAAAAGATAAAATGGTCCAAATCAATACTGCAGTAAACAGAATTTTTGATCTGCGGGAAGGGGAGGCAATAACAGGTGAAAACTAAAAATAAAAACGTACTGGTTATCGGAGGCGGACTCGGAGGACTGTCGGCTGCGATTTCACTGGCACAGGCAGGATACGATGTTTCATTATATGAAAAAAACGATCACATTGGAGGGAAGCTGAACCGGTTGGATCAAGATGGCTTCGGTTTTGATTTGGGCCCATCCATCCTTACGATGCCCCAAATCTTTGAAAATTTGTTTTCTGCCAGTGGAAAATCCATGAAGGACTACGTCCCAATTGAAAAGCTGGATCATCAATGGCGCTCCTTTTTCCCTGATGGAAATATCATAGACTTGTATGAAGATTTGAAGGAAATGCAAGAGAAGAACCAGTCTCTGAGTGAAAAGGATATGCGTGAGTATCAGGATTTGCTTCACTATTCAAAAAGACTTTATGATATGACGGATAAAACCTATTTTAAGCATGGCGTTGATAAGACGAGAGAAATCATGAAACATACGGGCCTGTTCACTGCTTTAAAGAACTTTGATCTGTTTTCTACCGTTCATGGAGCCATTGATAAACGGATAAGTAATGAACAGTTCCGCGATATGCTTTCTTATTTTATCAAGTATGTAGGTTCGTCCCCTTATGATGCACCGGCCGTTTTGAACATGATGATTTACATGCAGCATGACCAGGGTGTATGGTATGTACCCGGTGGTTTGAATAAACTAGCGGACGGTTTGGTAAAGCTGGCTGATGAAGTGGGAGTTCACTTCCACTTCGGTAAAAAGATCGTCAAGCTTGAAAAAAAGAACGGTGAAATCACAGGAGCCGTTTTGGAAGACGGAACAAAGCTAACAGCAGATTATTATGTTTCTAATATGGAAGTCATACCGGTTTACGAACGATTACTGGAGGAAGACAGCCATTTTGTGAACAAATTAAAGAAGAAATTCGAACCGGCCAGCTCCGGTCTCGTCATGCATTTGGGCGTGAAAAAGAGCTATCCGCAGCTTCGACATCACAATTTCTTTTTCGCAGAAAATATGAAGCAGCAAATGCAATCCATCTTCCATCATCATGAACTGCCGAATGATCCGGTTATTTATTTAGTCAACGTCAATAAAACAGATCCGTCGCAAGCTCCTGCAGGACATGAAAATATAAAAGTACTGCCTCATATTCCTTATATT
Organism: Domibacillus indicus; assembly: GCF_000970685.1. GTDB lineage: Bacteria > Bacillota > Bacilli > Bacillales > Domibacillaceae > Domibacillus > Domibacillus indicus. The sequence continues at coordinate 8,399 of NZ_LAJB01000026.1, read as the reverse complement.
CAAGATCAGAAACCTTTCACCCAGCAAGAATATGAACAATTTGCTGAGCGGACCCTGATCAAATTAGAGAAAATGGGTTTGCACGATTTGCGGGCTAATATCGTTACAAAAGATGTATGGACACCGGAAGATATCAGGCGGATGTATGGCTCTGACCGGGGCGCAATTTATGGAACAGTGTCAGACCGCAAGAAAAATAAAGGATTCAAGCATCCGAAACAGAGTGAGCGCTATAACAATCTATATTTTGTGGGTGGAACCGTAAACCCAGGAGGCGGAATGCCTATGGTCACCTTAAGCGGCCAGCTTGTAAGCGAGAAAATAGTTCAGAGGGATTTTTCCCATGCCGGACAATGAAAGTCATTTTCTGAAGACATTACCGGAAAGGCAGAGGGAAGAACTATTGTCCATGGGAAGCCCTTCAATTGAAGGGCGTAAAAAGCAGCTTTTAAAGCTGAAAACTATTTTTTTGGAGCGCGAAGAGGCATTTATCAAGGCCCTTTATTCAGATTTGGGAAAACCGGCATTCGAATCCTTTTCATCTGAGATTGCCGTTCTATTGAATGAAATTGATTATGTATGCAAACATATAGCAAAATGGAACCGGCCTGTATGGTCTCGGCACCTTAAATTGGGATATGTGGAAGCGCTCAAAAAAAAGAGGCGCCCATATGGGAGCGTACTCATCATCGGTTCGTGGAATTATCCAGTCCAGCTTACCCTGATGCCTGCTATTAGTGCAATTGCCGGCGGAAACTGCTGTGTGATCAAACCATCTGAGCATGCACCGGCAACGGCTGAACTGCTAAAAGAAATCATCAATCAAGCATTTCCTCCCGAACAATTACATGTTGTGACAGGAGATGCACAAACCGCCAGCCTGTTGACTTCTGCCCCTTTTGACCTGATTTTTTTTACAGGCAGCGGACAGACTGGGAAAGCTGTGGCAGATCAGGCAGCTAAGCAGCTTACACCGGTGATACTGGAACTCGGCGGGAAAAACCCGTGTATCATTGATGAAACAGGCTTTTCAAAAGCAGCCGTTAGAGAAATCGTCTGGGGTAAATTCCTTAATGCTGGACAAACCTGTATTGCACCGGATACCCTTTTTGTCCCTCATTCTATTTATGAAAAAACGCTGGATGAGATTTCCGCTTCGGTTTCCGCTTTCTACGGAGAGAAACCCCAGGCAAGCGGGGATTATGGCAGGATCTGTACCGATGCACATTTTCAAAAGATGGTTGAGTTTATCGGGCAGGGCAATGTCCGGCATGGAGGTGCGTATGATCGATTCGACCGGTTCATCGCCCCAACCGTGTTAACAGATATCAAGCCGGGAAGTCCAATTCTGCAGGAAGAAATTTTCGGTCCGGTCCTTCCTGTCATTCCCTATACAGACTTAAAAACGTTATTATCCAGTGGCAGGCTTCAGCGCGATACACTTACGGGGTATATATTCAGTAAAAATAAGAATCAAATTCAACTGTTCAGCGAATATATGCGTTCAGCAACCATTAGTGTCAATCAAGTGATACATCATGCCGCGAGCCCCCATATCGCGTTTGGAGGGGTTGGAAGAAGCGGATACGGTGCTTATCACGGAAAAGCTGGTTTTCTAGCTTTTAGTTATGAAAAAACAGATTACCAAACGTATTATTACCTGCGTTTTCAAGGTAAATTCCCGCCGTATTCCGACCGAAACATGAAAGCATTGAAAAAGTTAAGAAAGTGGCTGCTGTAATAGAATTATTGAGCACAGTTGTTCAACGCTGCAAGCGGGGGCGTATGACTGCTATTACTTCAGGACTTGTTAAAAGATGAAGCAAATATTATTTGGAAATGAGGGGATTTACATGAGTAAGAAGGTCATTGTCGTTGGAGGGGGTGTAGCAGGGCTTGCCAGTGCCATAAGGCTGCAGTATGCGGGCTATCAGGTGGAAATATACGAAAAAGGTTTAACACCCGGAGGCAAAATGAATCGTATTGAACTGGATGGAGGGTACACATTTGATTTGGGGCCAAGCATCGTGATGATGCCGGAATTATATCGGGAACTATTTGAACTATGCGGCCGCAACCCGGATGATTACATTCCAATGGAAAAATTGGACCCGATTTATCGGGCTTATTTTAGTGATATTCCCGACCAGCCTTTTGATATTTCCTCTGACCTTACCAAGTTGACAAAGACGATCGAATCAATCAGCGAAGAGGACACGGCAGGCTTTTTTCAATATATGCATGAAATTTACAAACGATTTGTAATTGCAAAGCATCACGTTCTTCAAAGGCCTTTCCGCAAAAGGGCTGATTTTTATAACCTCCCGATGCTGAAGAAAGTATTGAAACTGAAACCTTACGACACTGCGGATAAGTTTATCGGTAAATATATTAAGAATGAACGGCTGAAACAGCTGATTAGTTTTCAAACGTTATACATAGGTATTTCTCCTCTGAAAAGTCCTTCTTTTTATACCATGATTCCTATGATTCAATTTCTATATGGAGTATGGTTTATTAAGGGCGGTATGTATACGATGGCTTTAGCAATGGAAAGGCTCTTCAAGGAACTTGGAGGGACGATTTATTATGGAAAGGATGTACAGGAGATAGCCATTCAAAATCGCAAAGCGGAAGGAATTTTCGTGGATGGACAGAAAATTTCTTCAGATTATGTAGTTTGTAATGCAGACTTCCCATATGCGATGAAGCACTTAGTAAAAGACAAGCCTGCCAAAGGAAAATATACCGATAAGAAAATCGACAGCATGAAATACTCTTGTTCATGTTTTTTGTTATATCTCGGTATGGACCGAAAATATGAAGAAATTGACCATGTACATAATTTTATTTTCAATGAAAACCTTGATCAGAATCTTAAGGATATTTTTGACGGGAAGAAACTGACGAATGCCTCCTTTTATGTATACATCGCTTCCAAAATGGATTCTTCCCTGGCGCCTGAGGGAAAGGATGGATTGTATATCCTGATGCCCGTATCGGATATAGCTACAGCAAACTATAAATGGGACGAGGAAACTATTTCTTATTATCGCAGTTACATTTTAAATGAATTAAAGAAAATCCGGGGCTTTGAAAACATTGAAAACGAGATTGTCACCGAAACGCATACCACACCATTGGATTTTAAGTCGAAATTCAATGCGTATAATGGTGCTGCGTTTGGTTTGCAGCCAATCCTGAAACAAAGCAACCACTATCGTCCACAAAGCAAGGCCAGTACTTGTGAAAATCTGTACTTTACCGGCAGCAGCACACATCCCGGCGCCGGTGTCCCGATCGTGCTGCTTTCCGCCAGGATCACCGCACAGGAACTGATACAGGACGATACAGGCAACCTGTATGATTATTCAGCAAAATAAAGACTTATAAAAGCTGTGTGGCGGCACGCAGAGGAAGGAGGCAGGTTTTATGGCAGTTTCAGAAGTAATTAATCTCGCTATTGGGTTTCTGGCAGTTGTAACTGGCATCATCATGTTCTGGTCCTTGCCGGTTCCCGGTTTCTCCTCCAGGCATACGGCCGGTATTCCGTTTCTGTCCATCATTATTCCTGCCAGGAATGAAGAAGGCAGGATCTCACCGTTATTGCAATCATTGCAGGAGCAGCGTTTCAGACAATTTGAAATTCTGGTTGTTGATGACGATTCATCTGACAATACTGCGGCTGTTGCGGAAAGCTACGGTGCAAAGGTTCTGCAGAATGCAGGGGCAGGGAAGTCATCAGCCTGCTGGCAGGGTGCTAAGCAGGCCAAGGGGAGCTGGTTATTATTCATAGACGCAGATACGAGATTCACCAGTGTGGATGGGCTGAGAAATCTGCTGTATTTCTATCAGGGCAAGGGAGCCAGGGGCATTGTAGCATTACAGCCCTTTCATACTGTTGAGCGCTTTTATGAACATCTCTCTGTTATATTTAACATCATCGTCGTGGTGGGGATGAATCTTTTTACGATTTGGGGATTACGGTTTAAAACTGCCGGTTCGTTCGGTCCATGCATTCTATGTAATCGAGACGATTACTTTTTGTCTGGAGGTCATAAAAGAATCGAGGGAGCCATCATGGATGATCTGGCACTGGGAGAGGCATTTCTTGAACATAATCTCCCCGTTCGCTGCCTGGGCGGCAAAGGTATTATGTCTTTGCGCATGTACCCGGAAGGCGTAGAAAGCCTTATCGAGGGCTGGTGCAAAAGTTTTGCCGTCGGATCCAAATCAACTCATCCAGTTATCATCCTGATGGTTATCTTCTGGATTTCCGGCAGTTTCATTGCTGCGGGAGCATTGATCTCTTCTATTACTGAATGGAATCCTGCCGCAATCATGCTCAGTGGGATATTGTATATCCTGTATGTGATTCAAACGGCATGGTTTGCCAGCAGGGTCGGTAATTTCAGATGGGCGGTTTTCCCTTTTTATCCGATATTGTTTTTGTTTTTCGTAGGAATCTATCTGTATTCCTTCATCAGGGTGAATATTTTCCATTCTGTAAATTGGAAAGGTCGTAAAATTAAGGTATGAATATTCTTGATTCTTGTGTGAATGATCGTCGATTTTGCACAGGGTGATAATCAGAAAACGTTGATTTAAAGCCATTCTTTAATTTTTAGAGGACGTGATGGGCGGCATGATGAAGCTTTAAAGCGTTAAATATATCATCCACCATCTCATTTTGGAAAGCTGTTACGGCTGCTTTTCACCTGAAATAAGAACTGGTCAAGTAAATCAATTTTTAAAGAGTATAGACTACTTCCTAAAAACAGGAGGTAGTCTTTTTTGTTGCTTAAATTTGCATACCAGGATTTTATTGGGGTTAAAAGTTTAGAAATACAATCAAGGTTACGATTCAAAATCACAAAGCATTGCCTGGTGGATTTGCTGGTTACTGGACTAATCATGGAGTTAGAAATAGTAAAGAAATAATTCGTAGTGTGCTGCAAAAATTTACGTGATTTTTACAGATTCAATATATGTATATAATATAACCTTCTTATACTGGAATTTGTATTGTTAATCAGTATTCACCTTCTTGAATTTTCGCTAAGAGATTGAATGAAATTTAAAGGAGAAAGTAAAGTGGTTGAAAAAGAAATCATTTAAAATTCGCAGTAGAAACGGGGAGATGTAAAAGGTATGAAGTTTATGAAAAGAAAATTAATGAACTCGGTCACAACACTTGCAGTGCTAACGATGGGATGTTCTACGCTTCCTGTTCAGGCCGCCAGCCAGTTTTCTGATATCGAGGGAAGTTTTGCGCAAAATGAAATTCAAACTTGGATTGATGCTGGCTTAATTAAAGGATACTCTGACGGTTCTTTTAAACCGGATAAATTCATTACCAGAGCTTCTTTTACTGCGCTCGTTAACAGAGCTTTTGGATATACAGCTGAAACTGAAATCAGTTTTAAAGATGTCTCTGTAGACTCATGGTATTACATAGAAGTGGCAAGAGCGATTGAAGCGGGCTATCTGCAGGGTTATTCGGACAATACATTTAAGCCGCAAGAAACCATCACACGTCAAGAAGCCGCAAAAATGATCTCAATCATTAATAAGTTGAATAAGGATGTAAAAGCTGCAGATACGTTTAAAGATTCATCCTCTATGCCGGCCTGGAGCAAAGGATTTGTAGGGGCTGTTTTAGCTCAAAATATTATGGTTGGCTATCCAGATGGAAGCTTTAAGCCTCTTCAAAACATTACGCGTGCAGAAGCAGTAGTTATATTAAATAATGCTTTGAAAAAAGAAAAGCTTTCAAAGCCTTCAAAACCACAGGGGACTGCTCAAGAAGTAAGTACCGATGCTCCTGAAGCTGAGCAGCCTTTACCGGCAGTGGATAATGGCGGAAATGCTAGTGATTCTGCCTTAAAGAATATAGCTGCGACCAATCCTTTTATTAAAATTTTAGATGGTTTTGATCAAGTCTGGTCATTGAATCAACCAGATTGGGGAGACGGAACAGCGTTAACTAAACCTGGTGCAAATGGTGAGACGGCGGAATATGGGGACGGACCTTCCGTTTATTTTGATGGATATAAAAATGATGAAACAAAAGTAATAGCTGATAAGAAAACGTACGCAAACGAAGAAATCAGAGATACAGAGACTTGGGAAGCGAATATAAAATATGTAGAAGATGTTACGAAAAACAGAACAGATGAAGAGGCGTTAGCAGCTTATTACGACGATCAAAGAGATAAGATATATAGTATGCTGGATGCGTATGGGCCTTTAGCTAATACCTACGCAGATATAGTTAACCCGGTAACAAGTATTGTAAGATCACCAGAGGACATGAATAAGGTACTGGAAGAAGCAACTGCCGAAGACGAAAGCCAGGGAATGGGGCAATGGAAGGAATCTGAGCTTTCAGATGCGATGGACTTAGTTCATTTAATCAGATTTAGAAATCCTTCTTCGTCAAACCCTTCTAAGTATTTTTTCTCTTCTCCAAGACCGTACAGAATGAATTCCAAGGGAGAAGTGAAAGAAGTTGTTGACCAGAACGGTTTACCTGTTTGGGAAACAATCGGCAGTGGTGAAAGTGCAGTAGAAGAATTGCCTTCAGGCGGTAAAAAAGAAACAGGAGAAAAACATTTCCAGCAATATGAAACCAATGTGGAAGTAATTCCTGCATTAGATTATGTAAGAAGAAAAGCGGAAGACGGAAGAGGAAAAGATGGAGCGTTTCCAAGTGGGCATACAAGTGCTGCGTATTTGTCAACATTCGGATTTGCATATGCAACACCGGAAAGATATGCTGAATTTTTAACAAGAGCAGCTCAAATGGGAGAAAATAGAATAGTAGCCGGAATGCACTCTCCGCTTGATGTAATAGGTGCAAGAATACAATCTACAGCAATGACTGCATTTGCATACAATCTTGCAGAGAACAAAGAGGTATTGGATAAGGCTTATGAAAATGCTGGAGAGGTATTCGGTGAATTAGCCCAATCAAAAAGAATGAGCTTGTACGAATATGCACATACGGTAACAGAGGATTATAAATTTGAAAGTGCGTACGATGAAGAGAAATGGGAAGACCATGAAGCGAATAAAGCTTTCTATCGGGAAAAACTTACTTACGGATTACCTCAAACAGGAACAAAAGGTTTAGACCCTGTAGTACCTAAAGGGGCAGAAGTTTTACTGGAAACTCGCCAGCCTTATTTAACAGATCAACAACGCAGAGAAGTATTATATACCACAGAAATTGAATCAGGCTACCCTGTAATAGATGAGTCAAATGGCTGGGGAAGAATTGATTTGGTAACAGCAGCTGATGGATATGGTGCGTTTTTAAACAATGTAACAGTTGATATGGATGCTTCAAAAGGAAGATTTAATGCCCATGATTGGTGGAGAAATGATATTACTGGCAGTGGTATGCTTACCAAGAAAGGAACAGGAATGCTTACATTGACAGGAAATAATAGTTATACAGGAGGCACATTGCTAAAAGGAGGAACGCTGGAAGCTGCTTCTACGGCTGCTTTTGGTAAAGGCGATCTTTATTTAGAAAATGGAACAGTTTTAGTTAATGCAGATGGACCTTTAAATCTAAATGGAAATTTCACAATAGAAGCTGGAAACTTGGATATTGCAATGGATGATGATAACAGTCAAGTAAACGTTGATGGACTGGTATACCTTGATGGCGGGAACTTGAATTTAAATCTTTCAAATTATGAAATAGGAAAAGCTAAAGACATCACTTTAATGACTGCCGACAAGATGAAAGGTAAATTCGATAGTGTAACTGCTAGTGGTTACAAGGTAACTGTCAAATATAAAGATAATAGTATTATTGCAAGTATCAAAGCAAAAAAATAGCAATTGACCATTCAAAATATCTAAGCTGCCGACTATTGTCGGCAGTTTTTTTCGTGTGCCCGGCATGGGTTATAACCAGGTGATGAAAGTCTATTACAAAACCGGCAGGAGAAACTGTTAGCGAATGGATGTCTATCGTGGGTTAGAATCTGAAGAAAGGCGGACGCAAAATCCTGAACTGACGAACAGAACTGTATACAAGGCAGATTCAGGATTTGCGATCCGAAACAAAGTCCAATCCTGCACAACTTCCGTACAGTAAATACAAGCAGTTACACGGGAGGAAAGTGATAACCCTTATCAGGGGAGATCACGCGATGGTCAATTAAGATAAAATATTCTACCGATATTTGGTATAAGTAAAAAACTTTGTATTTCCGTATTTTATTTGTAAAATCCTTATTTTTATAATATTCATCTGCACGAATCTATCTAAGAAGTGTTTCACATATCTTTAATAAATGACGATTTATATAAACGCAACAAAATGGTGAAATCGAATTGAATCCCTTATTAAAAGGTGATATGTGTAAACGATAAACTAGACT
>NZ_LAJB01000025.1 GCF_000970685.1 Domibacillus indicus | reverse complement strand
CTCACCAACTAGCTAATGCGCCGCGGGCCCATCCTGCAGTGACAGCCGAAGCCGCCTTTTAAAAGGAAACCATGAGGTTTCCCATGTTATTCGGTATTAGCCCCGGTTTCCCGGAGTTATCCCAATCTGCAGGGCAGGTTGCCCACGTGTTACTCACCCGTCCGCCGCTAACTTGAACGGAGCAAGCTCCGTCAAGTCCGCTCGACTTGCATGTATTAGGCACGCCGCCAGCGTTCGTCCTGAGCCAGGATCAAACTCTCCAAAAAGTTTGCTTGCACACGGATGTGCTGACATCGGCATTGCAGCAGGACGCTGCGAACTTAGCCGATGTTCCTTAACTCGAGTTTCTATTTGAAATACGGGGTGTATTCCAAATAGAAGTAAAAAATTAAAACGTTGACGTTTTTATGATTTTGTTCAGTTTTCAATGTTCAATTTATTGCACCATCTCTCCGACAGCTATAACATCATACCATTAGACCGGTTAAGGTGTCAATAGTTTTTAATGTTAAACTGTTGTCTGTCCAGCAGCAACTTTATTACTATACTAACAAGCGTAATATTTGTCAAACATTTTTTCTTTACCCGAAAATAAAAAAGTGAGCAGCTGCCAGGCAGACAACACCCGGCAGTCCCAAAAATCCAGCGAGAAAAGCCGTAATTGGATTCATTGTAATATGAACTCCTGTCTGCTGGATTACTATATTGGCAATATACAAAAAGAAAGCGCCCGCTATCATTTTCTTGAACAAAGCAAACAGAAGCGTGCTGATATTCCGCATATGATTTCACTCCTTCCCCTTTATCGTATGGAAAGAGTTTATTCTTTTATGCGGATTTTGCGTTTTTTCGCTTCTTTAAACAAAAAGAAATACTTCGCTTGCGCCGCCTTCGCCTGTGCTTCAAGCTCATTATTTTGTTCAAAGCTGATTCGCAGAAGTTCACGGCGCTTAAACCATTCTGTTCTTGACCGGTCCAGTGACTGAATTAATTTTTCATCATATACACTGCGCAGTGCTTGCTTTTTACGAAAAAACATACCTGATCCCACTCCTTATAGCTCGCGGCGGCCTTCGAGAGCTTTAGAAAGCGTCACCTCATCCGCATATTCAAGATCGCCTCCAACTGGAAGACCGTGGGCAATACGCGTTGTGCGGATGCCGGACGGCTTTAACAGCCTTGAAATATACATAGCAGTAGCTTCGCCTTCAATATTCGGATTGGTCGCCAGTATTACTTCCTTAATTGTTTCATCCTGCAGGCGTTTCACGAGGTCCGGAACATTAATATCTTCCGGCCCAATCCCTTCCATCGGTGAAATAGCACCGTGGAGAACGTGGTAAAGCCCATTGTATTCTTTCATCTTTTCCATAGCGATGACGTCTTTCGGATCCTGGACTACACACACAATGCTCCGGTCGCGCCGTTCATCTTTGCAAATTGAGCATGGATCTTGATCTGTAATATGGCCGCATACAGAACAGTAACCAAGATCACGTTTTGCATTTACAAGCGCTTTGGCGAAACCAAGTACATCTTCTTCTCTCATACTCAGCACAAAAAAAGCCAGACGAGCCGCTGTTTTTGGCCCTATGCCCGGCAATTTCATGAAGCTGTCAATCAGCTTCGTTATTGGTTCGGGATAGTACATCCGCAATTCCTCCTCTTTAGAAAGGAAGGTTCATCCCTTTCGTAAACTGCCCCATTGTCTGGTTCGTTTCATCATCTACTTTTTTCAATGCATCATTTACTGCGGCAAGCACAAGGTCCTGCAACATCTCGATATCGTCTGGATCAACAACTTCTTCTTGAATTTGAACATCCGTCACTTGCTTTTGGCCGGACAGTGTCACTTTTACCATACCGCCGCCTGCGGTTCCCTCAAACTGCTTTTCCGCAAGTTCTTCCTGTGCCTGCTGCATCTGCTTCTGCATTTTCTGCATTTGCTTCATCATATTTTGCATATTGCCCATTCCTCCGCCACGCATCATCTTCATCATCCTCCAATTAAATTAGTCTTTAATTTCAAGAAATTCTTCTCCAACAAGCTCCAATGCTTTTGAAACAAGAGGGTCTTCCTCCATTTCCTGCACATCTTCTTCCTGACCGTCAGCCGGCGGCGTATAAACGCCTTCTTCCTTCTGCTTTTTCAAAAAAGAGCGGCGAATATCCAGCCAGGCTGCCTCTGGCACTACAAGCGGCCGGTATGGCTTGCCGGTTAATTCATTTAAAATCGTCGAAATCGAATCCATAAATGCTTTGTTATCGGATGCCATCTGACAATGAATTTCATATTTGAATTTTAACACAAATGAGTCGCCAGACGCAGCGACAGGCTCGGCATCATTTAAAAGAGCCGCCTGTGAACGCATTTGCCGGTCATTCAAGTAGCCAATCATATTTCCCCAGCGGCTTTTAATGTTTTGAATGTCCTGCTTGGTGGCTTCGGAAAGCACTTTTTCAATCTGCGGCACAGCAGCTTTAAATTGACTGCCCGGGCGTGATGCTTTTTTAGGTGCCGGTTTTGCAGCTTCTTCTCCCGCTATGCCAGCAGGCCGGTTTTTCAACTCCTGTATCTCCTGCTCAAGACGGCTTATTTTCTCCGCCAATCCGGCGGCTTCCTGGCCGGATGCAGAGGATTCAGCCTTGATATGCAGGCGGCACATTTTCACCAGTGCCACTTCCAGGTAAATGCGTGCATGGTTTGTAAATTTCATATCCTGCTGTGCTTTATTCAAAATAGAAATATACTCATAGATGGCTGGTTCGGCAAACAGGCCGGACATTTCGATAAAATCCTCATCCGCCATTGTCCGCTCCATTGACTCTTCAAGACCGGGAGCCATTTTAAAAAGAAGCATATCGCGGAAATATAAAATTAAATCCTCAGTAAAACGAACCGGGTCCTTCCCTTCCATTAAAAGCCCGCCTAATGTCTGGACAGCTTCAGCTGCGTTTTGTTCATAGACAGCACGTGCCGTTGCATGCAGCATTCTCTGGCCGACTGCTCCTGTGACGGTCAGCGCGTCCTCTTCCGACAAGCGGCCTCGGCTGTAGGAAACGGCCTGATCAAGCAGGCTGAGGGCATCCCGCATTCCGCCTTCTGCGGCACGGGCAATAATCGGCAGTGCCTGCTCATCAAATTCTGTACCTGTTTCATTTAAAATAAGAGTCATGCGGCCAGTAATTGACTGGGCCGTAATTCGCTTAAAATCAAACCGCTGGCAGCGGGAAATAATCGTCAAAGGAATTTTGTGCGGTTCAGTGGTGGCCAAAATGAAGATCACATGAGATGGCGGTTCTTCGAGTGTTTTCAATAAGGCGTTAAAAGCACCTGTTGAAAGCATATGCACTTCATCGATAATATACACTTTGTACCGGACAGAGCCTGGTGCGTATTTTACTTTATCGCGAATATCCCGAATTTCATCTACACCATTATTGGAAGCAGCATCAATTTCGATAACGTCCTGGATCGAACCTTCCAGGATTCCCCGGCATGACACACATTCATTGCATGGCTCCGCTGCCGGCCCGTTCTCACAGTTTACCGCCTTTGCTAAAATTTTTGCTGCGCTCGTTTTTCCGGTACCACGCGGGCCTGAAAAAAGATAGGCATGTGAAATTTTGTCTTGAAGGAGAGCATTCTGAAGCGTTTTTGTTATGTGCTCCTGCCCAACGACATCCGCAAAGTTCTGCGGCCGCCACACACGATATAATGCCTGATAGCTCATTCTTTACCCCCTTCATCTTTCTAGTTTTATTATAAACGAACAGACAAACCTTTTCTATTCTAATGGAAACAAAAAGACGTCCGGCAAACCGGACGTCTCGTTAGCGTTTATTATGTAATACCGTGCACCTTCTGTCGACTGCCAATCACAGGCGTTACTTAAGCAGTTAGCTCAGCCCAGGCTGCCCCGCGGCACATGAGAGGGTCCACTTAATGCTGCTTCCTTCCGGACCTGACATGGTTCATGGGTTCTCATTGCGCAGGACCCAGACGTCAACACCACTTACAAAAGGCAGGCCCCACAATTAAACAGCCTCGAGAAGGAATTCAGTTCCGCTAGAGCGGATTGCGGATACAGGGCACCGCTACCTCCCCACTTAGCACGGCAAGATCTATTATACTACCCGGAGGCAAAAAAATCAACGTGGAAACTATTTACTCTGCTGCTGCTTTTTTAGTTCCTTTTTTCTTTGCCGGATGTTCCGAAAAAACTGCGTGAGCATCGTGCCGCACTCCTCTCCCAGGACACCCGGGACAACTTCACAGCGATGGTTGAAGCGCTCATCCTCAAGCAGGTTCATCAGCGTACCGGCACAGCCTGCTTTTGGGTCGACAGCTCCGTAAACAACCCGCTCCACACGCGACAGCAAAATGGCCCCGCTGCACATTGGGCATGGTTCAAGCGTGACATAAAGTGTCGTACCCTCAAGCCGCCATGCACCCGTTGCTTCACATGCGCTTTGAATGGCTAAAAGCTCTGCATGTGTAACGGCATTCTGGGTCGTTTCCCGCAAATTGTAGCCGGAGGCAATAACTTTATTGTCCTTCACAATAACCGCTCCGATCGGCACTTCTCCGAGACGTTCCGCTTTTTTTGCTTCCTCGATTGCCAGGTTCATAAAAAATTCATCCATTTACATGCTCCTTTCATTAAAATTCGGGTAAGAACTATATAGAAGTAAAGGAGGAAATATCATGACTAAAAAATGCGCATTGCTTATTGTCGATATGATTAATGATTTCCAATTTCCAAAAGGAAAAGAGCTGGCCGAATTCACCAGGGAAACCATTGAGCCCATTCTGACATTAAAGGAGCACTTTCACAATAAGCAATGGCCTGTTATTTATATAAATGACCATTACGGACTTTGGAAGGCGGATATCGACCTTATTACGGATTATGCTTCCAATGAAGTAAGCGATCCTATTATACAGGAAATCAAACCTGGCGATGAAGACTACTTTTTAATTAAGCCAAAACATTCCGCATTTTATGGCACCGCTTTGAATACTTTACTCGAAGAACTGGATGTAGAATCAGTTGTTGTTACCGGAGTAGCCGGGAATATTTGTGTATTTTTCACAGCCAATGACGCTTATATGCGTGAATTCGGTGTTTATATACCAAAAGATGCTCTTGCATCAGAGGAAGCAAAATTCAATGAATACGCACTTGGCATGATGGAAAACGTGTTGAATGCAGACATTCGTCCTGCAAAAGATTTAATTGAGCTTTTGTCATAAGAAACCTCCCCCCCATGTACACATATAGGGAGAGGGGGAACGGCATATGGATATTTATGTAGTGAAAAGCGGAGACACACTCTTTCAAATTGCACGGCGGTATGGGACAACCGTGCAAGCAATAAGCGAAGCAAACCAGCTCCCCAATGCAGCCCAGCTTGTTGTCGGGCAGGCATTGGTTATTCCTGTTGCCGGAAGATTCCATGTAGTTGCCGCCGGAGACAGCCTTTGGAAAATTTCCAGACAGTACGGGGTTACGGTAGAAGAAATTGTCCGGATCAATGGATTATCCCAGTCCGCTCCATTGCAAATCGGCCGGCAGCTGCGGATTCCATCTCCGGCTAAAACACGCATTGAATCAATTGGCTACGTTCAGCCAACTGCATCCGGCTACTCTGCAGCCACCTTAAGCCAGGCACGGGAGGCCGCTCCACAGCTCACCTACTTTGCTCCGGTTAGTTATAACGCAAACCGGGACGGCTCCCTTGAGGAACCGACTATCCGCCCATTGCCATCTATCGCCGAACAAAACGGCACTGTCTTAATGATGAATATTACAAATTTAGAAAATGACCAGTTTAGTGCAGAGCTCGGACACATTTTACTCACTGATGCAGCCGTCCAGCAAACTTTTTTAAACAACATAAGCCGGATTGCCAGACAAACAAACTTCCGGGATATTCATTTTGATTTTGAATATTTGCGTTCAGAGGATCGAGAAGCCTACAATGAATTTCTCCGCCGTGCCGCACAGCGCTTCCGCAGTGAGGGAAAGACCATTTCAACAGCGCTCGCTCCCAAAACGAGCGCAGCCCAAAGAGGGCAGTGGTATGAAGCACACGATTATAAAGCACACGGTGAAATTGTTGATTTCTCCGTTATTATGACATACGAGTGGGGCTACAGCGGCGGGCCGCCGATGGCTGTTTCTCCGATCGGGCCGGTCCGCAATGTGTTAACTTACGCCTTAACAGAGATGCCGGCCTCTAAAATCGTCATGGGGCAAAATTTATATGGTTATGATTGGACACTTCCATACCGGCAGGGAAACCCGCCGGCACGGGCAATCAGCCCGCAGGAAGCAATACGGCGGGCCGCCCGTTATCGAGCATCTATCCGTTACGATTTCACCGCCCAGGCCCCATTCATTGATTATACCGCTGAGGATGGCACTGTTCATAAAATCTGGTTCGAGGATGCCCGTTCCATTGACGCGAAATTTTCACTCTTGAAAGAGTTAAAGCTGCGCGGCATTGCCTACTGGAGACTCGGCTTCTCATTCCCGCAAAACTGGCTTTTGCTTTCCGATCGTTTTACCATTATTAAAAAATAAAAAAGAATGCCCACCTGGAAAACCAGATGGGCATTCATATCTCCAATTATGCATGTATGTTAAAAATGGAGGAGGAAAGGGGATTCGAACCCCTGCGCGGTTTGACCCGCCTGTCGGTTTTCAAGACCGATCCCTTCAGCCGGACTTGGGTATTCCTCCGTCGTGTCGACAAGAATTAATTTATCATAATGTAAATTATCCTGTCAACACGATTCGACTTATTTTTTTTCAATTTTTTCTTTGCCGCCCATGTATGGACGAAGAACCTCTGGAATAAGAATACTGCCGTCTTCCTGCTGATAATTTTCCAAAATAGCAGCAACGGTACGGCCGATCGCAAGTCCGGAACCATTCAATGTATGCACGTGCTCGGGCTTGCCGTTTTTCTCGCGACGGAAACGGATATTGGCCCGGCGCGCCTGGAAGCCTTCAAAGTTAGAGCAAGAAGAAATCTCTTTATACGCATCATAGCTTGGAAGCCAGACTTCAATGTCATATTTTTTTGCCGCTGTAAATCCAAGGTCAGCCGAACACATATCAAGAACACGGTACGGAAGTCCAAGCAGCTGCAGCACTTTCTCCGCATGCCCTGTTAATATTTCCAGCTCCTTATATGAATCCTCCGGCTTTACAAAGCGGACCATTTCCACTTTATTAAATTGATGCTGGCGAATCAGCCCGCGTGTATCGCGCCCGGCAGAGCCTGCCTCAGAACGGAAGCAGGCACTGTACGCTGCGTAAGAAATCGGCAAATCCTCGCCATTTAAAATTTCATCACGATGATAGTTTGTCACCGGCACTTCAGCTGTCGGAATTAAAAAATAATCTTCCGCTTCAATTCGAAATGCATCTTCTTCAAACTTCGGCAGCTGGCCGGTACCTGTCATGCTTGTCCGGTTGACCATATATGGCGGCATCATTTCTATATAGCCGTGTTCTTCCGTATGCAGGTCCAGCATAAAGCTGATCAGGGCCCGCTCCAGCTTTGACCCCATTCCTTTATAAAAGGTAAAGCGGCTTCCGGTTACTTTGCCGGCACGTTCAAAATCAAGAATATCGAGATCAGTTGCCAAGTCCCAATGCGGCTTTGCTCCAAAAGAAAATGCCGGCACTTCTCCCCATTGGCGAATCTCTACATTATCATCTTCCGAATCACCCGCAGGTACGCTTTCATGCGGAATGTTTGGCATGCGAAGCATGAGCTGTTCAAGCTTTTCTTCTGTTTCCCGGAGATCGGCATCAAGCTCTTTAATTTTTTCTCCAACTTCACGCATTTCCGTAATTAATGCATCTGCGTCCTGTTTTTCTCTTTTTAAGCGCGCGACTTCCTGTGACACATTGTTTCGTCTGCTTTTAAGTTCTTCTGCCTTCCCGAGCAAAGAACGGCGTTTTTTCTCCAGTTCTTCAAAATCCTCAAACGCACTCATATCCTCGCCCCGGAATTTCAGGCGTTCTTTTACTTCTTCAAAGTTTGAACGTAAATATTTCATATCCAGCATATTGAATTCCTCCTTTAAAAATAAAAAACTTCCGTCCCTGTAAAAAGGGACGGAAGTTGAATTCCGCGTTGCCACCCTGATTGAAAGCATTTATGCTTTCCTCTCAAACAGCGTTTTAACGGCCTGCGCCGGTCAATGCCTACTTCTTATGTTCAGCATCCCGCTCCAGAACGGATTCACCCGGTTTCCACGCCGGTTCGCACCACCCACCGGCTCTCTTAAGAAGAAATTCAAGCTACTAGCTTCCTTCATCGCGTTTTCCTATTTGGTTTGAAATCAATTTACTACATTTTTCATGAATGTGCAAGCGGTGCTTTTACCTGTTCCGCCATACCGATAAAATAAGCGGTGATACGGTGGTCATCAGTCAGTTCCGGGTGAAACGAACAGCCCAGATAGTGCCGGTCGCGCGCAGCCACAATACGGCCGTCGCACTCTGCCAGCACTTCTGTCCCTTCTCCCGCTGAAACAATGTGCGGTGCCCGGATAAACACCGCATTATAATCATCAGCAACTCCGTTAATAGAGAGATTTGCTTCAAAGCTTTCCTTCTGGCGGCCAAAGGAATTCCGTTCAACTGTAATATTCATCAGGCCAAGGTGCGGCTCTTTGTATCCAATCACTTCACCCGCAAGCAGTATCAATCCGGCACATGTCCCAAACATCGGCCGTCCGGATTTTCCGAACGCACGCAGCGGTTCCATAAATCCATAGCGGTCAATCAAGCGGCGCATCGCCGTGCTTTCTCCGCCCGGAAGAATTAAGCCATCGAGCTCATCCAGCTGCTCCGGCCGCTTTACAACGACTGCTTCCGCTCCATTCGCTTCAATAGAGCGAACATGCTCACGAACGGCTCCCTGCAGCCCCAGTACACCGATCTTCGCCATTACCAGCCGCGCTCCTGCATACGGTCGGCTGCAGCAATACCGGCAATTTCAAGGCCTCTCATTGGCTCACCAAGTTCTTTTGAAAGTTCAGCAATTAATTTATAATCCTGGTAGTGAGTCGTTGCTTCGACAATCGCACGGGCAAATTTAGCCGGATTCTCTGATTTGAAAATACCAGATCCAACGAATACACCATCTGCTCCAAGCTCCATCATAAGAGCTGCATCCGCCGGTGTTGCAATGCCTCCTGCCGCAAAGTTCACAACCGGAAGACGGCCTTCTTTTTTTATTTGCATTAATACTTCAAAAGGCGCGCCGTGGATTTTTGCTTCTGTCATAACTTCATCTTCGTTCATATGAACAAGCTTGCGCACCTGTGCGTTTACTTTACGCATATGACGGACCGCTTCAACGATATTGCCTGTTCCCGGCTCGCCTTTTGTGCGAAGCATAGAAGCACCTTCGCCAATACGGCGCGCCGCTTCGCCAATATCACGGCAGCCGCATACAAATGGAACAGTGAAATCACTTTTTAGCAGATGATACTCTTCATCAGCCGGTGTTAACACTTCACTCTCATCCAGGTAATCAACGCCCATCGCTTCAAGTACACGAGCTTCAACAATATGTCCGATACGCGCTTTTGCCATTACCGGTATCGTTACAGCGTTCATCACCTCTTCTACAATACGAGGATCTGCCATACGGGCAACGCCGCCTGCTTTCCGAATATCTGAAGGAACACGCTCAAGCGCCATTACCGCTACTGCACCTGCTTCTTCGGCAATTTTCGCCTGCTCTGCATTTACGACATCCATAATAACGCCGCCTTTTTGCATTTCCGCCATTCCTCGTTTTACGCGGTCTGTACCTGTATTCATCTCATTATTCCTCCTATATTGATCAGAAAGGTCTGATTTTTTGTGAAATACTTAAATCTTAATAAACACGAAAAATCACCTTCTGTCAATAGCAGAAGGTGATTTTCATTAAAACCAACCAGTTACTTTATCTACAATCCAGTTCCAGCCACCGGAAATTCCGTCGCCAACGGCCCGCATAGATAAAACAAACCAATTCGCCTTTTCTATGTTTTGGGCTGTTTGTACGTTTGTCTTCCCAGCTGATTTTAAAAATGGAACTGCCTGTCCCTGGTCATCCTTCACAGAGACAAAACCAACCACTTTGTCTTTTTCTACCGGGGCAACAAGCTCTCCATTTTCATTTAAATCCGAACTATTTAATGTAACACCTGTCTTATATTTCGGATTTGACCCTTTTGGAGCGAAAATCGATAGATCTGAAGCTGCCTTTAACTTTACTTCTTTCTCCTTACCCTTTTGGACAGGGAGTGTTTCGGCTCCTTTTATGGCACTTCCAGCCGCCACGATTTCCTGGCGTTCAAATTGGGTAAACCCGTAATCCATCAATTTTTTCATTTCAGTAAAGCGGGCATTATAAGTGCCTTCCCCGCTTTCATTCGTTGCATTCATTACAACCGCAATAAGCTTTTGGCCATTTCGTTCTGCCGTTCCCGTGAAGCAGTATCCGGCAAAATCGGTTGTTCCTGTTTTTAATCCTGTCATTCCTTCATAAGCAAAAACCAAAGAAGGAAGCATCCAATTCCAGTTTTCCATCGAAATTTCATCATCGGTTCCTTCACGGAATTTCTTTTTAGGAATTCCGGCTGTTTCTAATACTTCCGGGTAATCATTTACTAAACGATAAGCAAGAGTTACCACATCACGTCCGGACATCATATTTTCATCAGTTTGGGTACCAGTTGAATGGTTTCCTTTTAAATCTTTGTTATTCAGGCCCGTTGCATTAACGAATTTTGCTTTTTCTAAACCGAATTCTTTTGCTTTTTTATTCATTAATTTCACAAACTCGGCTTCTGAACCTGAAATTTTTTCCGCAATGGCAATAGTCGCCGCATTAGCAGAATAGATTGTCATCGCTTCGTATAGCTCTTGGATTTTATACGTTTCATCCGCACGGAGCGGAACATTGGATAAACTCCGGTCCTGGGAGATAGTATATACATAGTCTGACACCTGGTATGTATCATCCAGACTGACTTTTCCTTCTTTCACTGCTTCAAGAAGCAGGTATTCGGTCATCATTTTGGACATACTCGCCACACCGAGCTGCTGATCACTATTTTTTTCATACAACACTTGACCTGTCTCTGCATCAACTAACACAGCAGCCGCTGCATTTACATCAAAAGCCGCGCTGGCTTTCATTTGAATTGGAGAAAACAATCCCACAAACAACAGTACGCTTAATAAAACAGCGCTAATCCGATACCCATTTCTTTTTTTCACGCTCAAAACCCTCCATTTATTTTGCAACACTTTCGTTATTGTACCACACATTTTCACGGTAAAAATAGACGAGAAACGACCTAGATGTTTCAGTCATATGACGAAAATAAAAAACCTGTCCGGGTCTGGACAGGTTTTTTATTTTACAATGAGTAGTTCGGTGCTTCTTTTGTAATTTGTACATCATGCGGATGACTCTCCCGAAGGCCTGCTCCTGTCATACGGATAAACTGGCTTTCTTCACGAAGTGCAATGATGTCTTTTGTACCGCAATAGCCCATTCCAGAACGAAGACCGCCTGTCAGCTGATACAGTGTGTCAGATAAAGGACCTTTATAAGGGATCCGCCCCTCAATGCCTTCCGGAACAAATTTCTTTGCATCCTCTTGGAAATAGCGGTCTTTTGAACCTTTTTCCATCGCGCTGACTGATCCCATACCGCGATATACTTTAAAGCGGCGCCCCTGGAAGATTTCCGTTTCGCCCGGGCTTTCTGTCGTGCCGGCAAGCAGGCTGCCAAGCATTACAGCTGAACCGCCTGCAGCGATCGCTTTTACAATATCTCCTGAATATTTAATACCGCCATCCGCGATAATCGCTTTGCCGTGCTTACGGGCTTCTGTCGCACAGTCGTAGACAGCTGTAATCTGCGGCACTCCTACACCTGCAACAACCCGAGTCGTACAGATGGAGCCCGGCCCAATTCCCACTTTCACAACATCTACTCCCGCTTCGAACAATTCACGAGTCGCTTCAGCTGTTGCCACGTTTCCGGCAATAATATTTAATTCAGGGTAAGCAGAACGAATTTCTTTTACTGTATTAATAACCCCTGCTGAATGTCCGTGAGCTGTATCGACTACAATAACGTCTACATGGGACTTAACAAGCATTTCAACACGTTTCATTGTGTCGCCCGTTACCCCAACTGCTGCACCAGCAAGCAGACGGCCCTGAGCATCTTTCGCTGAGTTCGGGAATTCGATTACTTTCTCAATATCCTTAATTGTAATGAGGCCTTTTAATACGCCATCTTTATTAATAAGAGGGAGCTTTTCAATTTTATGCTTTTGAAGAATTTTTTCAGCTTCTTCAAGGGTAGTGCCTACTGGAGCTGTTACAAGATTTTCTTTTGTCATAACGTCTGTAATAAGGATTGAATAATCCTGAATAAAACGAAGATCACGATTTGTCAGGATACCAACAAGCTTTTGTTCTTCCTCGTTGTTTACGATTGGAACACCGGAAATACGGTATTTGCCCATCAGATGCTCGGCATCAAACACTTGATGCTCAGGCGTTAAAAAGAAAGGATCAGTGATAACACCACTTTCTGAGCGCTTTACTTTATCTACCTGCTCAGCCTGCTGTTCGATGCTCATGTTTTTATGAATGATCCCCAGGCCGCCCTGGCGCGCCATGGCGATCGCCATTTCCCCCTCTGTTACAGTGTCCATTCCTGCGCTGATCATTGGAATGTTTAATTTCAAGGTTGGCGTTAATTCTACTTTTAACGACACATCTTTTGGAAGCACCTCAGACTTGGCTGGCACGAGCAGTACATCATCAAACGTTAATCCTTCTTTTTTAAACTTATCTTCCCACATATTTAAAGCCTCCCTCACCGAAAAATATTATTAGTAGGTTATCAAT
Organism: Domibacillus indicus; assembly: GCF_000970685.1. GTDB lineage: Bacteria > Bacillota > Bacilli > Bacillales > Domibacillaceae > Domibacillus > Domibacillus indicus. Next base: position 235 of record NZ_LAJB01000025.1, on the reverse strand, counting down.
TGAACGGGTATACTGTCAAGGTTCGGTTTAGAAGTTAGATTTTTTGGAATTTTCGAACTAAAATCCGAACATTAAAGAAACCGGTTTATTAAAACAATAAAAAGCTCGGAATTCTACAAATTCCAGCATTGCAGCATGCATTCCTTCTTGATTTCACATAATTCTTTTGTTTTATTGTAGCCTGTTCAGAAAAAAATACAACAAAAAAGACAACCTGATTTCTCAAGTTGTCTTT
>NZ_LAJB01000024.1 GCF_000970685.1 Domibacillus indicus | reverse complement strand
TTTGAAATACGGGGTGTATTTCAAATAGAAGTAAAAATTAAAACGTTGACGTTTTTATTGATTTTGTTCAGTTTTCAATGTTCAATGTTCAATGTTCAATTTATTGCTCTTCAGTAACTTTTATATAATACCATTCGTTCTCTTTAAGTGTCAATACTTTTTTAAAAGACATTTTATCACTCGAATTGACTCGTAACGGCAAGACTTAATTTAACATGCATTAGAATAAAAGGTCAATACTTTTTCTTCTTTTTTTGTTTTTTTTTCATATAATCTTTCATACCACTTTAAAACGGGGGCTGAAGCTGTGATGCCTTGGTTATTTATTCGAATAAAACAATTAAAATGGGCCATGCTTTTTCTTTTCTCCGCCACCTTTTTCCTGATGACGATCCCTCCACCTTCAGAACAGCCGGCAGTTTCCTTTGTTGATGAGCCTGCAGCTGTTTACAAAGGGGACAAGCATGTAGCATTAACTGTAAATATGAAAGGCTCTGAGAAGAATACCGCCAGGCTGATAAACTTCTTCATTAAGCACAAGGTAAATGCTTCTTTTTTTGTAACGTCTGCCTGGCTGAAAAAACATCCTAAAACAGCAAAGCTTCTTGCAGACCGTGCTTTTGACATTGGTGTTCTGTTAACAGATATATCAGATGAGAAAGCGATTGAGAAGGAAATTGTTTCTGTTCAAAATATCCTGGCATCTCATCGTAAGGATAAAATACTTTATGTGCGAGCAGAGGAAGACACTGAAGAGGTGCCAAAAATCAGCGCTTCGCATGGTTACTTAACCGTTCAGTGGAGTGTTGATCTAGCAAAGAGCCCCCCTTCTGAATTTGTGCGGCACGTTGAAAAAGGCGATATTGTGCTGCTGAACCCTAAAGAAGATTTACGTATTACTGAAAAATGGCTGTCTCTTTTATTGAAGAAGGAGAAGGTAGTCAGTTTGTCCGAAATGACGGGCGGGGAAACAGAAATTGAATATGTTCCATAAAAAACCTCGAAAGCAGAAATTCACGCTGCTTTCGAGGTCTTTTGATTGTATTTGGGAAGCATAAGCAGCTGAAACGCATTGCATGGCAGGATTGTGAACAGCATTAAATACAGCCAGCTTTTTTCATTCGCCTGCAAAACAGGGAGCCATTCCAGAGTGGTGACAACAACCATAAAGAAAAGAGCCGCAATAAATACATTTTTGCTTTTTCCTTTTGCTTTTATGTATGCTGTGATTAACCCAAAGATAAGTAAAATTGCAGCTAATACCAGGTAAGAGCCAAGCGTTTCCCCTTTGCTGAATGCCTCAAAGCGAAAATAAACAAGGTCAAATAATACAACAACGATTAAAGCAATTTGGATAAAATTCCAATAAGAGCGGAATAAGCCAAGACCAAACTGGTGAATTGTTAAATACGCGAAAAAGCCCATCTGGCTGATAACACTAAATGTAAATCCGACCCCAATGAGCCAGGTTAAAACAGACAGTATTTCTTTCCACTCCCCTCCTGTAAATAACGGGGAAAATTCATTCCAGCGGATAATAAAACCTAATATACCGGTTACTGCTCCGCCGATCAGCAGTGTATGTGTGAAAAAGCGGATCCAATTTCGTATACCCACGTACAATCCTCCTGTATGTTCTTCTATTTCGATTGTACCAATATGCGCTTTCATGTGCCATGAACATTTTTTGTCCGTTCATGAAAACTTATATGCGCGCCAATGTCTCCAGCTTCACTTTCAAAAACCTGCCGCGCTTGTGCGGCCGTCAGCAGCGATAGCAAGACAGCACAAAAAAAGCTTCCGGGCGGCTTGCCCGGAAGTTTTTCATTTCAAGAAAGCTTCTTGTCCAGCTTTTCAGCGATATCTTGATAAATGACGCCCAGCCGATGGTCTTCAGCATAAACGGAAGGAGCAAAGTCTTCTTCATTCCATTCCGGCTGCTCAAGCGGCAGTCGGCCAAGTAAATCTGTACGCAGTTCATCAGCCAGCTTGTCACCGCCGCCGCGTCCAAAAATATATTCTTTTTCGCCTGTTGTTTTGCTTTCAAAGTACGCCATGTTTTCAATTACACCAACAATTTCGTGATCTGTCTGCAGGGCCATCGCTCCGGCACGGGCTGCAACAAAGGCCGCAGTCGGGTGCGGTGTTGATACAATAACTTCTTTACAATGAGGCAGGATTGTATGCACATCAAGCGCCACATCTCCTGTGCCTGGAGGCAGATCAAGAAGCAAATAGTCGAGATCTCCCCATTCTACTTCCTTGAAGAAGTTATTCAGCATTTTGCCAAGCATCGGCCCCCGCCAAATAACCGGTGCATTGTCATCAACAAAAAAGCCCATTGAAATGACTTTAACGCCGAAACGGTCGACAGGAAAAATCTTTTCACCGCGCACAACCGGCCGTGTTGTAATTCCCATCATATCCGGCACGCTGAATCCGTAAATATCTGCATCCACAAGACCGACCTTCTTGCCGAGACGCGCAAGCGCTACAGCAAGATTGACAGATACGGTTGATTTACCGACGCCGCCTTTTCCGCTGGCAATCGCCAAAAAGGTTGTTTCGCTGTTTGGCGACAAAAGGTCTTCATCTTTCCCTTGAGCATCTGCGCCGCGAAATTTCGCAATGGTTTCCTCAGGCAATTCTTTAAAGCGGATACCTACTGTTTCCACACCCGCTTCTTTCAGCGTATTAACAATGCGCATTTGAAGCTGGAGCTGTTCTGGCGTACCCGTTTGCGCAATAGCTACCTTTACGCTGACATGGTTTTTTTCTTCTTTTATTGATACTTCTTCAACGCCGCCTGTTTCCGCAAGTTTTTTATGTAAAAATGGGTCTTCAAGGGCATTCACGATTTCACGTACTTGCGCTTCTGTAATCATGCGAGCACCATCCTTTAGCTATATATTGTTCTCGCCCATTAGTATAGCATAATCTTTTAAAAAGGATGGGAAACGGTTACTGCTGTGTTAAATAGCGCAAAATCCCGCGGGAAATAGAAGCCGCCGTTTTTTCCTGATAATCAGGGCTTTCCAACAGGCGCCGCTCGGCTGGATTGGATAAAAATCCGATTTCTACAAGCGCCCCTGGAACATCCGCTTCTTTTAAAATATAGACGTGTCCAATTTCAGCAGGCTGGCGGTCTGTATTGCCGAGATTCCCTTTAAGTTCTTTTTGAATGGCTGACGCTATTTCCTTATTTTCTGTTATATGCGGAGAGTAAAAGGTCTGGGCACCCCGCCACTGTTCAGCTGGAATCGCGTTTAAATGAATGCTGATAAACAAATCCGCCTTTGATTCATTAATCAGCTTCTTTCTTTTCTTCAAATCTTCCGTTTTGCGGGTCCGGATGCTTTTCGTTTCTTCACGGGCCAGGTCGGTATCCTCTTCTCGCGTCATTAGGACAACTGCGCCTTGTCCGTTTAAAAATTCCCGGAGCTTTTCTGATACAGAAAGCGCAATATCTTTTTCAAGAGCCGGTTCACTTCCTGCGCCTCCATCCAGGCCGCCATGCCCCGGATCAATCATAACTGTTATGCCATTGAGCGGCGGGCGCCATGTATTAAAAACTGGCTTTACATCGTTATATACAACAGCAGCAGCTACTGCGATCAGAAAAACAAAAAAAAGTTTTTTCATCAGCTCTCCCCCCGTCCATTCCACTATATGAGGGAAATGCTTTCCGCATGAAAAAATCCTTCCTCCGAAAGGGAAAGGGTTGAGACTGTCAGCGTCGAGGCTTCTTTTCATGCTTTTTTACAAAGGAATAGACGTATGTTGTGTTTGTCTTATGGCTTCTTTCTGTTCTTTATCATTAAGATATATGCTTATCTTAAAAGAAAAAACGACTAATAAAAAAGCGATAATAATTCCACCGATTATGTATATAAATTTTTTAAACCATTTTTTCAAAAGAAGATCCCTTCCTCTGTTTCATAATAGCCTTTGAAACACTAAAAAGCACCTTATAATAAGCAGCGGGATTACGGCCAAAAAACTAAAACCCTTTGATGAGCTTTTGGTAATAAGCCAGCCCTGCCTCTCCAAAAAATAATTTTGGGATGCTGATTCCCCTTACTTTATTTGTATTCTTTTTAATACTTTCCATAAAAATTCCAACATGATTATCCAGTATTAATGCGGTCGAACACAGTTTTTCAGCATAAAAAAAAGACCCTTTCCACAGAAGTGAAAAGAGCCTTTGAAACGTAGATATATTAACGTTTTGAGAACTGAGGTGCGCGACGAGCGCCTTTAAGACCGTATTTTTTACGTTCTTTCGCACGTGCATCACGAGTTAGGTAGCCAGCACGTTTTAGTGTTGGACGGAATTCTGGATCAGCTTGCAGAAGAGCGCGGGCGATACCGTGGCGGATTGCTCCAGCCTGGCCAGTATAGCCGCCTCCGTTTACGTTTACGTGTACATCGTAGCTGTTTACTGTTTCAGTCGCAACAAGCGGCTGGTTGATCACAGTACGAAGAGCTTCAAATGGAATATAATCTTCGGCAGTACGGCCGTTGATGATGATTTTACCTTCGCCTGGTACAAGGCGTACGCGGGCTACTGAGCTTTTACGGCGTCCTGTGCCTAAGTATTGAACTTGTGACAATGTCATTTCCTCCTTTTAATTAATTAAATTATCCGCGAAGTTCGTAAACTTCTGGTTTTTGTGCTTCGTGTTTGTGTTCCGCTCCAGCGTAAACGTGAAGCTTTTTGAACATTTGACGTCCTAAAGAACCTTTTGGAAGCATGCCTTTGATTGCAAGCTCAAGCATTCTTTCAGGATTTTTGTCGCGCATTTGGCCAGCAGTCGTTGATTTCAAACCACCTGGATACATGCTGTGACGGTAGTAGATTTTCCCTTGAAGTTTGTTGCCTGTTAATTCGATTTTAGATGCATTAATGATAATGACGTTATCGCCAGTGTCAACATTCGGTGTGAAAGTTGGTTTATGTTTGCCGCGCAAAATAGATGCTACTTCGCTTGAAAGACGGCCCAATGTTTTGCCTTCAGCATCGATTACGAACCATTTACGATCGATTTCGCCTGCTTTAGCCATATAAGTCGTACGCATTATTTACCCTCCTGATTTGTTTATGTTTTACGGTTCCATGTATTTATATCACGAATAAGTTTCCGGGGCTTATCGTGGGGTCAAATAACATACCATATGCTATAATATACCGCTTAAGGTGCATTGTCAAGATAAAATGCAACACTTGGTGAAGTTGTTATGAAAAAGAATTTGAAACAAGCGTTTTCGGCGCACTTTTAAACAATAAAATATTGATTTAATAATGAACCTGCCAGAGGTACAATCCTTCCCCAGGAGCGGTCTGGGCGGCGCAGCCGCGGTCACGCGCCGCCAGGATTCGAACCATCTCATCCGGCTCCAGGCGCCCGTTTCCGACTTTCACAAGCGTTCCCACCATGATCCGAACCATGTTATATAAAAAGCCGCTGCCGGCAAACCGGATTTCCAGATCGGTTCCCTGCTCAAAAAATGAAATGTCTGTGACGGTGCGCACTTTATTTTCCTTATCGCTTTTCGTTGAACAAAAAGATGTAAAGTCGTGCTCACCAAGTAAATAAGCTGAGGCTTCTTTCATGCGCTTTACATCCAGCGGATACGGATAATGATACGCGTGTACGATACGGAAGGGGTCACGGTAAGGCGTCCGGTAAAGACGGTACCGGTACTCCTTGCCGGTTACCGAGTAGCGGGCATGAAACGTATCCGGCACCTCTTCTGTTCGTTTCACCGATATATCGCCTGGCAGCTCTCCGTTCAGTGCGCGGGCCCAACGTTCCGCCGGCATTAAGATAGGTGTATCAAAATGAATAACCTGCCCCATCGCGTGCACCCCGGCATCTGTCCGGCCGGAAGCATGCGTTTTAATCGGAACTTTTTTATGAATCTTCCATAACGCCTTCTCGAGCTCCTGCTGTACGGTCCGGCCTTTCGGCTGAGACTGGTACCCGGAGAAGCGCGATCCGTCGTACATAAGCTCACATTTAATTCGCTTCATATTAACCTCCATTTAACCTCCATCAGCTTCTCAGTGCGAACAAAGCGGCTGCCAGCCCGATTAAAAACAAAAGAGCCAGCGTATCACGCATATGCCATGCCAGCAGGCGGTATTTCGTCCGCCCTTCACCGCCTTTATAGCCGCGCGCTTCCATTGCCACTGCCAGCTCCTCCGCACGCTTGAAGGCACTCACGAACAGCGGAACCAAAAGAGGAATAACGGCTTTTACACGATTTGAAAGCGAACCGCTTGTAAAATCAGCTCCACGGGCCATTTGTGCTTTCATAATTTTATCCGTTTCATCCAGAAGAGTCGGGATAAAGCGAAGGGATATGGACATCATCAACGCAAGCTCATGAACAGGCACTTTGACTTTTTTCAATGGACCGAATAAAGACTCTATGCCATCGGTTACCGAAATCGGCGGCGTGGTCAGCGTTAAAAGAGATGTAACAAGGATTAGCAGAAAAAAACGCAGAGCGATAAAAATCCCTTTTATAACGCCGCCTTTATAAATGCTTAAAAAGCCGATTTGTGCGAGAATGTCTCCTTCTTTTGTAAAAAAGACATGAAGAAAAAAGGTAAATAAAATAATAATAATGACCGGCTTTAAACCTGCAATCAAAAATTGGATCTTCACGCGCGCCAACAAGATCACAATGAGTGTAAAAACGCCAAGCAGTGCATATGTGAAAAAGTTGTTTGCTAAAAAAACAATTAGCACAAAGCCGAAGATAAATAGCAGCTTTGCCCGTGGATCCATTCGATGGACAACTGAATCAGCCGGCAAGTAGCGTCCCAGAATCATTTTTTCCATCATCAGCTTTCACCGCGCAGCCGGCTGATTTCTCTGGCAAGCTCTTCAGGGGTTAAACAAAGATGGCCAAGCGGGCGGCCTAGCTTTTCTTCAAATAAGCGCTGAAAGCGAACAGTTTCCGGTACATCAAGCCCAATTGCCGTTAAGTCTGGACCATCGCTGAAAATTTCACAAGGAGTCCCTGTTTTATAAACACGGCCTTTATGCATCATAACAATTCGATCTGCATAGCGTGCTGCATCTTCCATACTGTGTGTAACAAGAACGCATGTCATGCCTTTTTCTTTCTGCAATGAAGCAAACATCTCCATCATATCATGCCGGCCGCGTGGATCGAGCCCTGCAGTCGGCTCATCTAATACAAGAACCTCGGGCTGCATCGCCAGCACTCCAGCGACCGCAACACGGCGCATCTGGCCGCCTGAGAGATCAAAAGGCGAGCGTTCCAGCACATGTTCCGGCAGTCCAACTAAAGCAAGTGCCTCGCGCGCACGCTCCTTCGCTTCTCCCTCTGATACACCAAAGTTTACCGGGCCAAAACAGATATCTTTTTCTACGGTTTCTTCAAAAAGCTGATGCTCTGGAAATTGAAAAACAATCCCGACACGGCGCCGGATTTCCTTTAAGTTCTTTTCCTTCCGGCCCGCCGCAATCGTTCGGCTGCCAATCTGAATTTCCCCTTTTAACGGCTTTAACAGAACATTTAAATGTTGAAGGACCGTCGATTTTCCAGAGCCTGTGTGTCCGATAATCGCTGTGTACCCGCCGGATGGAATATCAAAAGACACTTCTGTAATAGCCAGCCTTTCAAAAGGTGTTCCGGCTGCATAACGGTATTCTACTTCGCGAAGTTTAATGTCCATATCTCTCTCACCAGCTCTTCTTCGTTAAAATGACGCTGCGTCAGCAGCAGTCCTTCATCTGCCAGCAGCTGGCTCAGCTGGACCGAAAACGGCACCCCGAGACCAAGTTTGAGCAAGTCCTTGTCCATTTGAAAAATCTCCCTGGGTGTCCCTTCTGTATAAAGATTGCCTTCGTTTAATACGATTACTCTGTCCGCTTTTGCCGCTTCCTCAAGATCATGCGTGATAGAAATAACCGTGAGTCCTTCTTTTTCTTTTAATTCCCGAATGGTTTCCATCACTTCTTCACGCCCTGATGGATCGAGCATAGAAGTAGCTTCATCCAGCAAAATGATATCCGGCCGAAGGGCAATGACGCTGGCGATGGCTACCCGCTGCTTTTGGCCGCCAGAAAGATGGTGTGGCTCTTGATTCAGAAAAGCAGCCATGCCGACTTTTTCAAGTGCCGACAGCACGCGTTCTTTCATCTCTGCCTGTTCAACACCGGCGTTTTCCAACCCAAAAGCCACATCATCCTGTACAGTTGTACCGACAAATTGATTATCAGGGTTTTGAAAAACCATCCCGAGTTTCTCTCTTATCAGCCAAACATTCTCTTCTGAAAGGATTAAACCGCCAATCGTCACATTTCCTGTTTGAGGATAGTGCAGCCCGTTTAACATTTTTGCAAGCGTTGACTTTCCTGAACCGTTATGGCCGACAATGGCCAGCCACTCGCCTTTTTCTACATGTAATGAAATGTTCTGAAGGGCGAAGGAAGTTTGATTCGGGTATTGAAAGGATACTTTTTCAATTGCAATCACTGTTTCCACCAGCGGACCCTCCTCTTTTTCGGCAAATAAAAAAAGCCCGCACCCCAAACCGAAGAATCACTCTCTTCTTGCTGCTTTCTTGCAGCGTGGCAGGGGTGCATGAGCTAGACGGGACGCACATAAAGCGCCGGGGTACGCCCATCGTAACGCTCTAAGCTTGTTGTAACGAAAAGGGCGGGCATTTGATAATTAAGCCTTGGGATGTAACGCCTTGTTGAATAAGACGAGCAGCCGTCAAAGCCGAGTATTACCAAATTTCACACTTTTCTAAGTTATAAAAAAAGGGCAAAACAAAGCAACGTTCGTTTTGTTCTGCCCATTTCGCGGTCTTAAGGAGCTTATACTAGCTCAATAATCACCATTGGTGCGCCATCGCCGCGGCGTGGACCAACTTTCATAATACGAGTGTAGCCGCCTTGACGCTCATTATAGCGTGGTGCCACATCATCAAACAATTTTTGAAGTGCGTAAACTGGCTGTTCTTTTGTTTTGCCGTTTTTCTCTACTTCATTTGTAGAAGCGACTTCGTGACGAAGGAATGCAGCAGCCTGACGGCGGGCATGCAAATCACCACGTTTACCGAGTGTAATCATTTTTTCCACAACTGAGCGCAATTCTTTTGCACGTGCTTCAGTCGTTTCAATGCGTTCGCTGATGATAAGATCTGTTGTCAAATCGCGAAGCATCGCTTTGCGCTGAGCGCTTGTACGTCCTAGCTTTCTGTAAGCCATGAAGATACCCTCCTTTATTGATGTCGTTTAGTTATCAGTCTTCTTTTCGTAAGCCGAGGCCAAGCTCATCCAGTTTCGCTTTTACTTCTTCAAGTGATTTACGGCCAAGGTTGCGGACTTTCATCATATCGTCTTCGCTCTTGTTCGCAAGTTCTTGAACAGTATTAATACCAGCGCGCTTCAAGCAGTTATAAGAACGGACAGACAAGTCAAGTTCTTCGATCGTCATCTCAAGCACTTTTTCTTTCTGATCCTCTTCTTTTTCCACCATGATTTCCGCATGCTGTGCTTCATCTGTTAACCCTACGAAAATGTTAAGATGTTCAGTTAAAATCTTCGCACCTAGAGAAATCGCTTCTTTTGGTCCGATGCTGCCATCTGTCCAAACGTCCAGTGACAATTTATCAAAGTTTGAAAGCTGCCCGACACGCGTATTTTCCACCTGGAAGTTTACACGTGATACAGGTGTATAGATGGAGTCGATCGCAATGACGCCGATTGGATGATCTTCTTTTTTGTTGTGATCAGCCCGGTTGTACCCTCTGCCGCGTTGTGCCGTCAAACGCATACGGAAATTGGCATTTTCACCCAATGTCGCAATATGCAGATCCGGATTTAAAATTTCCACATCGCTGTCATGAGTAATGTCGGCAGCCGTTACAGTTCCAGGACCTTGAACATCGATTTCAAGCGTTTTTTCCTCATCAGAGTAAATTTTCAACGCAAGCTTCTTAATGTTCAAAATGATCGACGTAACATCTTCTACGACGCCTTCGATTGTTGAGAATTCGTGCAGTACACCATCAATTTGAATGGCTGTTACTGCGGCACCCGGAAGTGAAGATAATAAAATACGACGCAAGGAGTTTCCTAGTGTTGTACCATATCCGCGTTCAAGTGGTTCCACGACGAACTTTCCAAACGTAGCATCATCGCTGATCTCAACCGTTTCAATTTTTGGCTTTTCAATTTCGATCATTCCATATTCCCTCCTCGAATACGTCGAAATTCCGGTTACCCGAAATTCCCCATGTTTACCATTCCCGATTTTACAAAACAAGTGGTCAATTCCTGAACAAAACAGTCAATTTTCCATTATAACCGGAATAGTTCTCCTTTATGCAGGAAGATTAAACACGACGACGTTTTGGAGGACGGCAGCCATTGTGAGGTACTGGAGTTACGTCTTTGATTGCAGTAACTTCCAAACCAGCTGCTTGAAGCGCACGAATTGCTGCTTCACGGCCTGAACCAGGACCTTTTACTGTTACTTCAAGAGTTTTCATACCGTGCTCGATTGATGCTTTTGCAGCTGTTTCAGCAGCCATTTGAGCAGCAAACGGAGTAGATTTACGTGATCCTCTGAAACCAAGAGCACCTGCACTTGACCAAGATAGAGCGTTACCGTGAACGTCTGTAATAGTGACGATTGTGTTATTGAACGTTGAGCGAATGTGAGCAATACCAGATTCGATATTTTTTTTCACACGACGCTTGCGAGTTTGTTGTTTACGAGCCATGTTCTAATTCTGCCTCCTTTACCAATTATTTTTTCTTGTTTGCTACAGTTTTACGCGGGCCTTTACGAGTACGCGCGTTGTTTTTTGTGTTCTGTCCACGTACTGGAAGACCACGGCGATGACGGATACCACGGAATGAACCGATTTCCATCAAGCGTTTGATATTAAGAGATACTTCACGACGAAGGTCACCCTCTACTTTTAAGCGGTCAACGATATCACGGATTTTGTTTAGTTCATCTTCCGTTAAATCGCGTACACGAGTGTCTTGAGAAACACCTGCTTCTTCAAGAATTTGTTCAGCAGTTGGTCTGCCAATACCGAAAATATAAGTTAATGAGATAACTACACGCTTATCGCGTGGAATATCAACACCTGCTACACGTGCCATAAAATGTGCACCTCCCTTTAATATTAGCCTTGTTTTTGTTTATGCTTAGGGTTTTCACAAATAACCATAACTTTGCCGCGTCTGCGAATAACTTTGCATTTCTCACAGATTGGCTTAACTGATGGTCTTACTTTCATTTCTCCAACCTCCTTCATAGTCCGGAGCGCCATATATGTTATTTGTAACGGTACGTGATCCGTCCGCGTGTTAAATCATACGGTGAAAGTTCTACAGTTACTTTATCACCAGGCAAGATACGGATAAAATGCATACGGATTTTGCCTGAAACGTGCGCTAAAATAGTATGCCCATTTTCCAATTCTACCTTAAACATGGCGTTTGGCAAAGTTTCAGTGACTGTACCTTCAATTTCAATTACATCGTCTTTCGCCATTTGCTTCATCTCCCTTCACTTTTCATCCGTGTGGCGGATGCCTAGGCTTTCGTTAAAATCTCGAAGCCTGTTTCGGTTATCGCAATTGTATGTTCAAAATGAGCACACATTTTTCCATCCTGGGTAACGACAGTCCAATTATCCTCAAGTGTTTTTACGTAACGACGACCCGCATTAACCATCGGTTCGATCGCGAGCACCATACCGGGTTTTAGTACGGGCCCCTTCCCTGGCGGACCATAATGAGGAATTTGCGGAGCCTCATGGAGGTTCTGCCCGACACCGTGCCCTACATACTCACGAACGATTGAAAAGCCATTCGATTCTACGTACGTTTGAATCGCATGGGAGATGGTAGAAAGACGTTCACCCGGTTTCGCTTTATCAAGTCCAATGTAAAGCGATTCCTCTGTTACGTCGAGAAGCTTCTCCGTCTCAGGTGCAATCCGGCCGACTGCGTATGTCCAGGCCGAGTCGCCATGATACCCCTTATAATAAGCGCCGATATCAATGCTGATAATATCGCCTTCTTTTAATGTGCGGCTGCCGGGAATCCCATGCACGAGCTCTTCATTAACTGAAGTGCAGATGCTGCCTGGAAATCCATTATACCCTTTAAAAGAAGGTGCTGCATCCATGCTTCGAATGAAGCTTTCCGCTAAAGTATCCAGCTCCATCGTACTTATTCCGGGAGAAATATGGTTTTGCAGTTCCTGATGTGTAAGCGCAACAATACGCCCCGCTTCTTTCATAATCTCCAGTTCACGAGGGGTCTTACAAATGATCATTAGTTACGAAGACCTTTAAGGAGCTCGTCAATGTCTTCAAAAACAACATTGATGTCCTGCTGGCCATTAATATTTTTCAAATATCCTTTTTCGCTGTAAAAAGCAAGCAATGGTGCAGTTTGCTTTACATTTACATCGAGGCGGTTCTGAACCGTTTCCGCATTGTCATCTGCACGCTGATACAGTTCACCGCCGCAGCGATCACATGTATCTTCCTGAGATGGCGGGTTAAATACGAGATGATATGTCGCTCCGCAGCTTTTGCAAATACGGCGGCCTGTTAAGCGTCCCATCAAAATGTCCTGGTCGACCTCGACATTAATGACGTAATCAATTTTACGGCCAAGGCCGGCAAGAATGTTCTCGAGCGCTTCTGCCTGCGCTACCGTGCGAGGAAAGCCATCTAGTAAAAAGCCTTCTCCACAATCCGCTTTAGCAAGACGTTCGTTCACAATGCCGATCGTCACTTCATCCGGTACGAGGGCGCCTTTGTCCATAAATGATTTCGCTTTTAAGCCAAGCTCCGTTTCATCCTTCATTGCGGCACGGAACATGTCGCCTGTTGAAATGTGCGGAACACCATACTTTTCAACAATTTTCTCTGCCTGAGTACCTTTACCTGCACCAGGCAATCCCATTAACACGAGATTCATCGATATATCCCCCAGTCTGGCTTACTTCATAAAGCCCTTATAATGACGCTTTACAAGTTGTGCTTCAAGCTGCTTCATTGTTTCAAGTGCCACACCTACGACGATCAAAAGACTAGTACCGCCGATTTGCGCCGCTGGTGGTAGACCCGCGAATTGAATGAAGAAAACAGGCAGCACAGCAACGGCTGAAAGGAAAATTGCCCCGACAAAGGTCAAGCGGTAAAGCACGTTTGTCAAATAATCCTGTGTGTTCTTCCCAGGACGAATACCTGGAATATATCCACCCTGTTTTTTCAAGTTATCTGCAACTTGTTCAGGGTTTACTTGAATAAAAGCATAGAAATACGTAAACGCAACAATCAAAGCAACATAGATCGCCATGCCGATCGGTTTCGTATAGTCAAAGATGTTCTGAATGGTAGACGTCACATCGTTTGATCCAAAAAACGAACTAATCGTCTGAGGCGTGATCAAAAAGGAGATTGCAAAGATAACTGGTATTACACCTGCTGCATTTACTTTGAGTGGAAGATGAGTCGACTGGCCGCCAACCGGCGTCATGCCGCCGCCTGCCCCAACCCGTTTCGCATATTGAATCGGAATTTTCCGCAGTGCCTGCTGAAAGAAAATAACTCCAACAACAATTGCCAGTACCGCAAGCAAGATTAAAAGAAGGACAACAATCCGCAGGAAGAGCTGATCGCCCGCTCCTTCAATTTGTTGTGCATAAATTTGATTTACTGCCCCTGGAATAGCCGCCACGATTCCGGCGAAAATGATAATTGAAATTCCATTGCCGACGCCTTTTGCTGTGATTTGTTCCCCAAGCCACATCAAAAAAGCTGTACCTGCAGTCAACACTAATGCAATAAGCATATAGCCGCCAACACTGCTGTTTTCGACAAGCAATCCGCCATATAAACGGTTAAATCCATATGACATTCCAAAACCTTGAATGAGGCCGAGCACGATTGTAAAGTAACGGGTAAATTGTGTTAATTTTCTCCGGCCTACATCGCCCTGCTTCGACCATTCAGTAAATTTAGGCACAACATCCATCTGCAAAAGCTGTACGATAATGGATGCGGTAATGTAAGGCATAATTCCCATTGCAAGAATTGAGAAGTTTTGAAGCGCTCCTCCGCCGAACGTATTAAGGAATCCAATTAGTCCAGCCTGCTCCTGCATGCGGAGTACATCCGCATTAACATAAGGAACAGGAATGAATGTGCCGATTCGGAACACAATTAACATAAGGAGGGTGAATATAATTTTGTTTCTTATATCACCCACACGCATAAAATTGGAGATTGTGCGAAACATTAGATCACCTCAATCGTACCGCCAGCCGCTTCAATTGCTTCTTTCGCAGCAGCAGAGAATTTGTGAGCTTTAACTGTAAGCTTTTTCTCTACGTTGCCGTTCGCAAGAACTTTGATTCCTGCTTTTTCGCTTTTTACGATGCCGCTTTCGATAAGAAGTTCAGGAGTTACCTCTGTTCCTTCTTCGAAACGATTCAATGTATCGATGTTCACAACTGCGTATTCTTTACGGTTTACATTGGTAAATCCGCGTTTTGGAAGACGACGGAATAAAGGAGTCTGTCCACCCTCAAATCCAAGACGGACACCCCCGCCTGAACGTGCGTTTTGACCTTTATGACCTTTACCTGCCGTTTTACCGTTACCAGAACCTGTACCGCGTCCAACACGGTTGCGCTCTTTACGTGAACCAGCAGCTGGTTTCAATTCATGAAGATTCATGCTCTCTTGCACCTCCTTAGTCTATAAGATGAAATTATTTTTCTGTAACAGTCACAAGATGAGACACTTTGTTGATCATGCCGCGAATTGCCTGGTTATCATTTTGTTCAACCGTTTGATGCATTTTGCGAAGACCAAGTGCCTTAACAGTTTCGCGCTGATCCTTTGAACGTCCGATCAGGCTGCGAGTGAGGGTAATTTGTAATTTTTCAGCCATTATGATTCCCTCCTTATCCTAACAGTTCTTCTACAGACTTGCCGCGAAGTTTTGCTACTTCTTCAGCAGTTTTCAAATCTTTAAGTCCAGCAATTGTAGCACGAACCATGTTGATTGGCGTGTTTGAACCAAGTGATTTGGAGAGGATGTCACCAACACCAGCAAGTTCAAGTACCGCACGGACAGGTCCTCCAGCGATTACTCCAGTACCTTCAGAAGCAGGTTTTAATAATACTTCACCCGCACCAAATTGACCGATTACCTGGTGTGGCAATGTTGTGCCAACCATCGGTACGTGTACAAGATTTTTCTTCGCATCTTCAATTGCTTTACGGATTGCATCTGGAACTTCTTGTGCTTTACCAGTTCCAAAACCGACATTACCATTTTTATCGCCAACGACAACTAGTGCTGTGAAGCGGAAACGACGTCCACCTTTTACAACTTTCGCAACACGGTTGACCGTTACTACGCGTTCTTCAAGTTCGAGTTTGTTTGGATCAATGCGACGCATTAAATGTGTCCCTCCTTTTATTAGAATTGTAGGCCATTTTCACGTGCAGCGTCAGCCAAAGCTTTCACGCGGCCGTGGTAAAGGTAGCCCCCACGGTCGAATACAACAGCAGCGACACCTTTTTCAGTTGCGCGTTTAGCAAGCAATTCGCCGACTTTCGCAGCAGCTTCCTGGTTGCCTGTTGATTCAATACCGAAATCTTTTTCAATAGTTGAAGCACTTGCAAGTGTAACACCATTTGCATCATCAATCAATTGAGCGTAAAGATGCTTATTTGAACGGAATACGTTCAAGCGTGGACGCGCAGCTGTACCAGTGATTTTCGCACGTACACGGGCATGGCGTCTTTTACGCGTTTTATTTTTATCAGCTTTTGTGATCATCCCGAGGTCACTCCTTTCTGATGCCTATGCGGCATTATTTACCTGTTTTACCTTCTTTGCGGCGAACTTGCTCGCCTTCATAACGGATACCTTTGCCTTTATACGGCTCAGGAGGACGAACTTGGCGGATGTTAGCAGCAATTGCGCCAACGCGCTCCTTGTCGATCCCTTTAATGCTGATTTTTGTATTCGCAGGAACATCGATATCAATGCCGTTTTCAGCTTCGAATTCTACCGGGTGAGAGTAACCAACATTCAAAACAAGTTTTGTTCCTTGTTTTTGAGCACGGTAACCGACACCAACCAACTCAAGGTTACGTTCGAATCCTTTTGATACGCCTTCTACCATGTTGGCAAGAAGAGCACGAGTCGTTCCGTGGATTGTACGGTGTTCTTTAGTTTCTGAAGGACGAACAACAGTTACGTTGTTTCCGTCTACTTCGATTGTCAAGTCTTTGTTGAACTGACGAGTCAATTCTCCTTTAGGACCTTTGACAGTCACTTCATTGTTGTTGTTTGTAATCGTTACGCCTTCTGGAAGCTCGATTACTTTTTTACCTACGCGTGACATAGTCGCACCTCCATTCTTTAAAAGATTATTACCAAACGTACGCTAGTACTTCGCCGCCTACTTGTTTAGCACGGGCTTCTTTATCAGTAACTACACCAGTAGATGTAGAAAGGATTGCAATACCAAGGCCGTTAAGTACGCGTGGTACTTCATCAGCTTTCGCATAAACGCGAAGACCTGGTTTAGAAATACGCTTCAAGCCTGTGATTACACGCTCGTTGCCGCTGTATTTCAAGAAAATACGGATAACCCCTTGTTTGTCATCTTCGATAAACTCAACGTCACGCACGAAACCTTCACGTTTTAAGATTTCAGCGATTTCCCGTTTAATATTGGAAGCAGGTACTTCCAGTTTTTCGTGACGAACCATGTTCGCATTACGGATGCGAGTCAGCAAGTCAGCAATCGGATCTGTCATAACCATTTATAATTTACCTCCTTCCGGAATCAGTGTATTACCAGCTGGCTTTTTTAACGCCAGGAATTTGACCTTTATAAGCTAGTTCACGGAAACAAATACGGCAAAGTTTAAATTTGCGGTATACAGAGTGTGGACGCCCGCAGCGTTCGCAGCGTGTGTACTCTTGCACTTTAAACTTTTGTGTGCGTTTTTGTTTCGCAATCATTGATTTTTTAGCCACGTTTTCGCCTCCCTTATATAGCGATTACTTTTGGAACGGCATTCCAATTTGTGTTAACAATTCACGAGCTTCTTCGTCCGTGTTGGCAGTAGTAACAATAACGATGTCCATGCCGCGTACTTTTGATACTTTATCGTAATCAATCTCAGGGAAGATTAACTGTTCTTTTACACCAAGTGTGTAGTTGCCACGACCGTCGAACGCTTTTTTAGAAACGCCGCGGAAGTCACGTACACGTGGAAGTGAAACAGAAACAAGTTTATCAAGGAATTCGTACATGCGCTCGCCGCGAAGAGTAACTTTCGCACCGATTGGCATGCCTTCACGAAGACGGAATCCTGCGATTGAGTTTTTCGCGCGTGTTACCATTGGCTTCTGGCCAGTGATTTGAGTAAGTTCTTCCACAGCTGTATCCAACACTTTCGCGTTTTGAACTGCTTCACCAACACCCATGTTCACGACGATTTTTTCAATTTTAGGTACTTGCATAACTGAAGTATAGTTAAACTTGCTCATAAGAGCAGGAGTAATTTCTTTTTGGAATTTTTCTTTAAGGCGGTTCACTTAGAATACCTCCCTTCTTGAACTTTTTATTTATCTAAAGTTTCACCGGATTTTTTTGCTACGCGGACTTTTTTGCCGTCCACTACTTTGTAACCTACACGAGTAGGTTCATTTGTTTTCGGATCCAACAGCATAACGTTGGATACGTGAATAGCTGCCTCCTGGCTTAGGATGCCGCCCTGCGGATTTAGTTGTGAAGGTTTCGCGTGTTTTTTCACGATGTTGATTCCTTCAACAAGTACACGGTCTTTTTTAGGGAAAGCTGCAAGAACAACGCCTGTTTTGCCTTTATCTTTGCCTGTGATAACCATGACTTTATCGCCTTTTTTCACGTGCATGTTGCGCACCTCCTTGATGGGCCTTTTATTTATTCAGTTCAATTAGATTACTTCCGGAGCTAGGGAAACAATCTTCATGAAATTGCTGTCGCGAAGTTCGCGGGCAACCGGGCCGAAAATACGTGTGCCGCGCGGGCTCTTGTCGTCACGAATGATAACGCACGCGTTTTCGTCGAAGCGGATGTATGAACCGTCATTACGGCGAACGCCGCGTTTCGTACGAACGATAACCGCTTTTACCACTTCACCTTTTTTGACAACGCCACCTGGTGTTGCTTGTTTTACTGTACACACGATTACATCACCGACGTTAGCTGTTTTGCGGCCTGAACCACCGAGGACTTTAATCGTTAATACTTCACGCGCACCAGAGTTGTCAGCTACTTTTAAACGTGATTCTTGCTGGATCATTTAGGTTACCTCCTTTCGGACTTTAACATCTATCCGAACATTAATTAGATGATGACTGCTTTTTCCACCACTTCTACAAGGCGGAAACGTTTTGTTGCAGAAAGCGGGCGAGTTTCCATAATGCGTACTACATCGCCGATTTTTGCTTCGTTATTCTCATCATGAGCTTTAAATTTCTTTGAATACTTTACACGTTTCCCGTAAAGTTTGTGTGTTTTATATGTTTCAACAAGAACCGTTACTGTTTTGTCCATTTTGTCAGAAACAACACGGCCTGTGTAAACTTTGCGCTGATTGCGTTCGCTCATCGTGCAAACCTCCTTTCAATTATCGATTATCAATTTCCCGTTGACGAATCACGGTTTTCATGCGGGCAATTGCTTTACGTACTTCACGAATACGAGCTGTATTCTCAAGCTGTCCCGTCGCCAATTGAAAGCGAAGGTTGAAAAGTTCTTCTTTGAGCGACTTTACTTGTTGTTCAATTTCAGCAGTGGTAAGTTCACGGATTTCATTAGCTTTCATTTGATTCACCACCAATTTCTTCGCGTTTTACGATTTTGCATTTCACTGGCAGCTTGTGTGATGCCAAGCGAAGTGCTTCACGTGCTACTTCATCAGAAACGCCGGCAATTTCAAACATAATCTTGCCTGGTTTTACAACCGCTACCCAGCCTTCAGGAGCACCTTTACCGGAACCCATCCGTACTTCAAGAGGTTTTTTCGTATATGGTTTGTGAGGGAAAATTTTAATCCAAACTTTACCGCCACGTTTCATGTAACGAGTCATCGCAATACGGGCAGATTCGATTTGGCGGTTTGTGATCCAAGAAGCTTCTGTTGCTTGAAGACCGTATTCACCAAATGCTACCTCTGTTCCGCCTTTTGCTTGACCGCGCATTTTGCCGCGGTGTACACGACGATATTTAACGCGTTTTGGCAATAACATATTAGTTGCCTCCTCCCTGAGTTTTCTTCTTCGCAGGAAGAACCTCTCCACGGTAGATCCATACTTTTACGCCTAGTTTGCCGTAAGTTGTGTCTGCTTCAACATGTGCATAGTCGATGTCAGCACGAAGAGTATGAAGTGGAACTGTTCCTTCACTGTAATGTTCAGCACGGGCAATATCTGCACCGCCAAGACGACCTGAAACTTGTGTTTTAATTCCTTTTGCACCTGAACGGATTGTCCGTTGGATAGCCTGCTTTTGAGCACGGCGGAAAGATACACGGTTTTCAAGCTGGCGAGCAATGTTTTCCGCTACTAATTTTGCATCAAGGTCAGCACGTTTCACTTCAACAATGTTAATGTGAACACGTTTGCCTGTTAGTTCGTTTAGAGCTTTACGAAGCGCTTCTACTTCAGAACCACCTTTACCGATAACCATACCAGGTTTAGCAGTGTGCACTGTAATATTCACGCGGTTTGCAGCACGTTCGATTTCAACGCGGGATAGTGAAGCATCTTTAAGACGTTCTTCAATGTAGCTGCGCACTTTCAAATCTTCATGCAGAAGATCAGCGTAGTCTTTTTCAGCGTACCATTTAGAATCCCAGTCGCGAATGATCCCGACGCGCAATCCATGAGGATGTACTTTTTGACCCACGAATTATCCCTCCTTCTTTTCTGCCACAACGATTGTAATGTGGCTTGTGCGTTTGTTAATTGCGCTTGCACGTCCCATTGCACGAGGACGGAAACGTTTCAAAGTCGGTCCTTCATTTACATATGCCTGTGTAACAACAAGGTTGTTTACATCAAGATCATAGTTGTGTTCTGCATTAGCAATGGCAGAATTTAAAAGTTTTTCAATTACTGGAGATGAAGTTTTTGGCGTATGCTTTAAGATCGCCACTGCTTCTCCAACTTGCTTGCCTCGAATCAAGTCAATTACTAGACGTGCTTTACGAGGAGCAATGCGAACTGTTCTTAAGACAGCTTTAGCTTCCATTGTAATATCCTCCTCTCAATTAGCGTCTTGTTTTCTTATCGTCTGCAACGTGTCCTTTATACGTACGCGTTGGAGCGAATTCACCAAGTTTGTGTCCAACCATATCTTCAGTTACATACACAGGTACGTGTTTGCGACCATCGTATACTGCGATAGTGTGTCCGATGAATTGCGGGAAAATTGTAGAACGGCGAGACCAAGTTTTAATAACTTGCTTTTTCTCAGTTTCGTTCAATGCTTCAACTTTCTTGAATAAATGATCATCAACAAAAGGTCCTTTTTTCAAGCTGCGGCCCATTTGTGTACCTCCCTTCGTGATTGATCTACGGTTCGCGCTTGGAACCGTAGGACAATTACGTTATTTTTTACGACGACGAACAATAAACTTGTCGGATTTGTTAACTTTTTTACGTGTTTTGTAACCAAGAGCTGGTTTGCCCCATGGTGTAACAGGACCTTTACGACCGATTGGCGCACGTCCTTCACCACCACCGTGTGGGTGGTCGTTAGGGTTCATTACAGAACCGCGAACTGTAGGTTTTTTACCTAACCAGCGAGAACGGCCTGCTTTACCGATGTTTACAAGTTCATGCTGCTCGTTACCAACCTGGCCGATTGTTGCACGGCATGTTGCAAGGATCATGCGTACTTCGCCAGAGTTTAAGCGTACAAGAACATATTTACCTTCTTTACCAAGTACTTGAGCTGAAGTTCCGGCAGAACGAACCAATTGGCCGCCTTTACCTGGCTTCAATTCAATGTTGTGGATAACTGTACCCACAGGGATATTTACAAGCGGAAGAGCGTTTCCTACTTTAATATCCGCTTCTGGACCAGCCATAATTTCAGTTCCAACTTGGATGTTTTTTGGAGCTAAGATGTAGCGCTTTTCTCCATCAGCATAGTGCACGAGTGCGATGTTAGCCGAACGGTTTGGATCGTATTCGATTGTAGCAACGCGGCCTGGAATGCCATCTTTATCGCGCTTAAAATCGATGATACGGTATTGGCGTTTATGACCGCCGCCTTTATGACGAACAGTGATTTTACCCTGGTTGTTACGGCCGCCTTTCTTTTTCAAAGGCTCAAGCAATGATTTCTCTGGCGTGCTTGTTGTAATTTCAGCAAAGTCAAGAGTAGTCATGTTACGACGACCATTCGTGGTCGGTTTATACTTTTTAATCGCCATTTCGTGTCCCTCCTCTTCTATTTTATGTGTTTATTAAGCTTCGAAAAGTTCGATTTCTTTGCTATCTTGCGTCAAGGTTACGATTGCTTTGCGGCGTTTGTTTGTGTAGCCGGCATGGCGTCCCATACGCTTGAATTTACCTTTGTAGTTCATGACGTTTACGTTTTTTACTTTAACGCCGAAGATTTCTTCAACAGCTGTCTTCACCTGCGTTTTGTTTGCGCGTACGTCGACTTCAAAAGTGTATTTTTTATCAGCCATTACAGCCATAGATTGTTCAGTAATAACGGGGCGCTTAATCACATCGCGTGCATCCATTATGCAAGCACCTCCTCTACTTTTTCAACCGCTGCTTTTGTCATAATAAGCTTATCATGTCCAAGCAGGTCAAGGATGTTGATGCCAGATGCCTCAACCACTGTTACTCCAGGGATGTTGCGTGCTGACAATGCAACGAATTCATTTACTGTATCTGTTACGATCAATGCTTTTGAGTCAACAGACAGGTTTTTAAGTACTGATGCAAATTCTTTTGTTTTTGGTGCTTCGAACGATAAAGCATCCAACACAAGAATGTTTTGTTCTTGTACTTTTGATGATAAAGCTGATTTCAATGCAAGACGGCGGACTTTCTTCGGCAGCTTGTAGCTGTAGCTGCGTGGAGCTGGACCGAATACTGTACCACCACCGCGCCATTGAGGCGAACGAATGGAACCTTGACGTGCACGTCCAGTTCCTTTTTGGCGCCATGGTTTACGGCCGCCACCGCGTACTTCAGAACGCGTTTTTACTTTATGGTTGCCCTGACGCAAAGATGCGCGCTGCATAACCACTGCTTCAAATACAACATGTTCATTTGGTTCGATTCCGAATACAGCATCGTTTAGTTCGATATCGCCGACTTCAGAACCTGTTTGGTTTAACACTTTCACTTTAGCCATTCCTGTTTCCTCCTTTCCTATAAAAGTTGATTACTTTGCTTTAACCGCAGTTTTAACTTGGATCAAGGCTTTTTTGGATCCTGGAACGTTACCTTTAATAAGAAGAACGTTGCGCTCAGCGTCCACTTTAACGACTTGAAGATTTTGTACTGTTACTTGCTCTCCACCCATACGGCCAGGGAGAAGTTTGTTTTTAAATACGCGGTTTGGCGCTACAGGTCCCATTGAACCTGGACGACGATGGTAGCGGGAACCGTGGGACATTGGTCCGCGGCTTTGGCCGTGACGCTTGATAGCACCCTGGAACCCTTTCCCTTTAGAAATTCCTGTTACGTCGACGATGTCGCCTTCTGCAAAAATATCAACTTTGACTTCTTGACCAATTTCAAGATCGCTGTCGATGTTACGGAACTCACGAATGAAGCGCTTAGGTGCGATGCCTTCGCCAGCTTTTTTCACGTGTCCAAGTGCAGGTTTGTTTGCAAGCTTTTCACGCTTATCTTCAAAACCTAACTGAACGCTTGAGTAGCCGTCGTTTTCGACTGTTTTCTTTTGAAGTACAACGTTTGGCGCTGCTTCAATTACGGTTACCGGGATAAGGTCGCCGTTTTCAGCAAACACTTGAGTCATACCGATTTTTCTTCCTAAGATTCCTTTGGTCATGAGTCACACCTCCTGATTAATTGTTAATTTATTTATTTATTAAAGTTTAATTTCAATGTCAACGCCTGACGGCAAGTCTAAACGCATCAATGAATCAACTGTTTTCGGTGTTGGGTTCACGATGTCGATTAAACGTTTATGTGTACGCATTTCAAACTGCTCACGAGAATCTTTGTACTTATGAACCGCACGAAGAATTGTGTAAACAGATTTTTCAGTTGGAAGCGGGATCGGACCGGATACATTTGCACCAGAACGTTTAGCTGTCTCAACGATTTTCTCAGCTGATTGATCAAGAATACGATGATCATATGCTTTCAAACGAATACGAATTTTTTGTTTTGCCATTATTTTCCCTCCTTTATCGCCTATTTAGCTAATAGACATACTCCGCGAAAATTTTTCCCTGACATCACCGCCATGGCAAAGCGGCCGGGTGTGTCAGCAACCTTCCGCATCAACGCTGTCAAAAACCAACATTGATTATTATACATGCTTTCTCTATCGAGTGCAACACTTAATAGAAACTTTTTTACAAACAAAAAACAGCCCGGCCGAAACCGGGCTGTTTTCGGTAAAAAGATTATTATTTTTGGATTGATGCTACAACGCCAGCGCCTACTGTACGGCCGCCTTCACGGATTGAGAATTTAGTACCTTCTTCAATCGCGATTGGAGCGATCAATTCTACAGACATTTCTACGTTGTCACCAGGCATAACCATTTCTACGCCTTCAGGAAGGTTGCAGATACCAGTTACGTCAGTTGTACGGAAGTAGAACTGAGGGCGGTAGTTTGTGAAGAATGGAGTGTGACGTCCACCCTCTTCTTTTGAAAGAACGTAAACTTCCGCTTTGAAAGTTGTGTGTGGTGTGATTGAACCTGGTTTAGCCAATACTTGACCACGTTGGATTTCTTCACGAGCTACACCGCGAAGAAGTGCACCGATGTTGTCGCCAGCTTCAGCATAATCAAGAAGCTTACGGAACATTTCAACACCTGTTACAGTTGTTGATTTTGGCTCTTCAGCAAGACCGATGATTTCTACAACGTCACCGACTTTGATTTGTCCACGCTCAACGCGTCCAGTTGCTACTGTACCACGGCCAGTGATTGAGAAAACATCCTCAACAGGCATCATGAAATCTTTTTCAGTGTCACGTGTTGGAGTTGGGATGTACTCATCAACTGCGTTCATAAGCTCATGGATTTTTTCTTCCCATGCAGCATCGCCTTCAAGGGCTTTAAGAGCAGAACCTTTGATAACAGGAATGTCATCGCCAGGGAACTCATATTCAGAAAGAAGATCGCGAACTTCCATTTCAACTAGTTCAAGAAGCTCTTCGTCGTCTACCATATCGCATTTGTTCATGAATACAACCAGGTAAGGTACACCTACTTGACGAGAAAGAAGGATGTGCTCACGAGTTTGTGGCATCGGGCCGTCAGCAGCAGATACTACCAGGATACCGCCGTCCATTTGAGCTGCACCAGTGATCATGTTTTTAACATAGTCAGCGTGTCCTGGGCAGTCAACGTGTGCATAGTGACGGCTTTCAGTTTCGTACTCAACGTGTGCAGTTGAGATTGTGATACCGCGCTCGCGCTCTTCTGGAGCACCATCGATTTGATCGTACGCACGTGCTTCTGCGCCGCCTGATTTTGCAAGAACAGTTGTGATTGCAGCTGTTAGAGTTGTTTTACCATGGTCAACGTGGCCAATTGTACCAATGTTAACGTGTGGTTTTGAACGGTCGAATTTTGCTTTTGCCATTAGGAAGTTCCTCCTCAAATTATAGAAATTAGTAGTAGTTTATATTGGTCTTCTTGCGAAAAATATCTATTTCCCGCAAGAAGAGAAAGCTTACAATAGTATTTATACTTGATTAGAGAGTATAAATCAATTATTCGCCTTTATTTTTTTTGATGATTGTTTCCATTACACTCTTAGGAACTTCTTCGTAATGATCGAAGTGCATTGAGTAGTTACCGCGTCCTTGCGTGTTAGAACGAAGTGACGTTGCGTAACCGAACATCTCAGAAAGTGGAACGAACGCTTTAACAACTTGAGCGTTACCGCGCGCTTCCATACCTTCTACGCGTCCACGGCGTGATGTAACATCACCCATGATATCGCCAAGATACTCGTCTGGAATAACAACTTCAACTTTCATAAGCGGCTCAAGAAGTACCGGGTTACATTTAGAAACAGCATTTTTCAACGCCATTGATGCAGCGATTTTAAATGCCATCTCAGATGAATCGACGTCATGGTAAGAACCATCGAAAAGACGGGCTTTTACATCGATTAACGGGTAGCCGGCAAGAACACCGTTTTGCATAGCGTCTTCAAGACCTGCTTGAACAGCTGGAATGTATTCACGTGGTACAGAACCACCAACGATACCGTTTTCGAATTCGAAGCCTTTTCCTTCTTCGTTAGGAGAAAACTCGATCCAAACGTGACCGAATTGTCCGCGTCCACCTGATTGACGGGCAAATTTCCCCTCAACCTGTGCACTTGCGCGGAACGTTTCGCGGTATGCTACCTGTGGTGCACCAACGTTTGCTTCTACCTTGAACTCGCGACGCATACGGTCAACAAGGATATCCAGGTGAAGTTCACCCATACCCGAGATAACAACCTCACCAGTTTCCTGGTCAGTACGCGCATGGAATGTCGGATCTTCTTCTTGAAGTTTTTGAAGTGCTGTCGTCATCTTATCTTGGTCAGCTTTTGTTTTCGGCTCAACTGACAAGTGGATAACCGGCTCAGGGAACTCCATAGACTCAAGAATTACAAGGTTTTTCTCATCGCAAAGTGTATCGCCAGTTGTTGTATCTTTCAATCCAACTGCAGCGGCAATGTCACCCGCGTATACTTCCGAAATCTCTTCGCGGGAGTTAGCATGCATTTGCAGGATACGACCTACACGCTCGCGCTTCCCTTTAGTTGAGTTTTGAACGTATGAACCAGATGACAGAACACCTGAGTATACGCGGAAGAATGTTAGTTTACCGACATATGGATCCGTCATAACTTTAAATGCAAGAGCCGAGAACGGCGCTTCATCACTAGATTCACGTTCCACTTCTTCATCGCTGTCCGGAAGTATACCTTTGATTGCCGGTACATCAACTGGTGCTGGAAGATAGTCGATAACAGCATCCAGCATAAGCTGAACACCTTTGTTTTTAAATGCAGATCCAACCATTACCGGGAAGAATTCTACGTTGATAACACCTTTGCGGATCGCAGCTTTGATTTCATCATTCGTCAACTCTTCGCCGCCAAGATATTTCTCCATCAATTCTTCATCAAGTTCAGCTACCGCTTCAATTAGCTTTTCACGGTATTCGTCAGCTTGATCCTGGTAGTCTGCCGGAATGTCAACAACCTCAATTTCAGTACCAAGGTCATTGCCATACATTGTTGCTTTCATTTCAATTAAGTCAATGATGCCTGAAAACTCATCTTCAGCACCGATCGGCAATTGAATTGGATGTGCGTTCGCCATTAGACGGTCATGGATTGTGCTGACAGAGTAAAGGAAGTCCGCACCCAATTTGTCCATTTTGTTAACGAATACAACACGTGGAACACCGTAAGTTGTCGCTTGACGCCATACTGTTTCCGTTTGCGGCTCTACACCTGATTGTGCATCAAGAACAGTTACCGCACCATCAAGTACACGAAGTGAACGTTCAACTTCTACTGTGAAGTCTACGTGTCCTGGTGTATCGATGATGTTAACACGGTGGCCTTTCCATTGAGCTGTTGTCGCAGCAGACGTGATTGTAATCCCGCGCTCCTGCTCCTGCTCCATCCAGTCCATCTGTGATGCCCCTTCGTGCGTTTCACCAATTTTATGGATGCGGCCTGTGTAATAAAGGATACGCTCAGTCGTTGTTGTTTTACCAGCATCGATGTGAGCCATGATTCCGATGTTACGAGTGTTTTTTAAGGAGAACTCTCTTGCCATCTACTATCTTTCTCCTTCCTGAATTAGGGTAGGTTTAAGTTTTGATTTAGAAATTACCAGCGGTAGTGAGCGAATGCTTTGTTCGCTTCTGCCATTTTGTGTGTATCTTCGCGTTTTTTCACAGAAGCGCCTGTGTTGTTTGCTGCATCAAGAATTTCTGCTGCAAGGCGTTCTTCCATTGTTTTTTCACCGCGAAGACGCGCGTAGTTTACCAACCAGCGAAGACCAAGCGTTGTGCGGCGCTCTGGACGCACCTCAACTGGCACCTGGTAGTTTGCACCGCCGACACGGCGTGCTTTTACCTCAAGTACAGGCATGATGTTTTTCATCGCCTGATCAAATACTTCCATTGGATCATTTCCCGTGCGTTCACGGATTGTATCAAAAGCTGCGTAAAGGATGGCCTGGGATTTTCCGCGCTTCCCGTCAACCATCATTTTGTTAATAAGACGTGTAACTAATTTTGAGTTGTAAAGCGGATCAGGCAATACGTCTCTTTTTGCTACAGGACCTTTACGTGGCATATGTTTTCCTCCTTTCGGAAATTCAAGTTATGTGTTTTTTTATTATGCTTTTGGTGCTTTAGGGCGTTTTGTACCGTATTTAGAACGGCCTTGACGGCGAGATTCAACACCGGCAGTATCAAGCGCACCACGAACGATGTGGTAACGTACACCCGGTAAGTCTTTAACACGTCCGCCGCGGATCAAAACGACACTGTGCTCTTGAAGGTTATGGCCAATACCAGGGATATAAGCTGTTACTTCAATACCGTTGCTCAAGCGTACACGCGCATATTTACGAAGCGCTGAGTTCGGTTTTTTCGGCGTCATTGTACCAACACGTGTGCAAACACCGCGTTTTTGCGGAGAAAGTACATCTGTTTGGGATTTCTTGAAGCTGTTGAATCCTTTATTAAGCGCCGGAGACTTCGATTTAGTGATCTTTGATTTACGAGGCTTACGTACTAACTGATTAATAGTAGGCATGTAAAGATCCTCCCTTCCTTTTTTTCTAAGCCCACACTTCCAGGTGGCTCATTTTTGGGCAAAAACAAAGTTCTTGCAGTAAACCTGCAAAAACGTTCTTTGCGAATAGTAACAAATAAATGATTTTTGGTCCTATCTCCATACATAAAGATATGTCGTACAGGAACACCTTGATCATAGTATCATTTTCATTTTCCAGTGTCAACTATTCTTTTCAAAAAAATTTACCGGCGCTTGTTTTGTCCCAAGCGCCGATAAAAATTATTCTACTGTAACAGATTCTTCTTCTCTTAAATTCGCTTCAGACTGACGATAACGCTGCATACCGGTACCTGCTGGAACAAGTTTTCCGATAATGACGTTCTCTTTCAAGCCAAGCAATTCGTCGCGTTTTCCTTTGATTGCCGCATCTGTGAGGACACGAGTCGTTTCCTGGAATGACGCAGCTGAAAGGAAGGAATCCGTTTCGAGCGATGCTTTGGTAATACCAAGAAGTACCGGGCGTCCGGTTGCCGGTATACCGCCTTCAAGAAGGGCTTTTTCGTTTGCATCACGGAACTGATGAATTTCAAGCAGGCTTCCCGGAAGAACATCGGTATCTCCCGCTTCAAGCACACGTACTTTACGAAGCATCTGGCGAACCATTACCTCGACGTGCTTATCACCAATTTCTACCCCCTGCATACGGTATACTTTTTGAACTTCACGCAATAAGTATTCCTGTACAGAGGTAACATCTTTGATTTTCAAATATTCTTTCGGATCAATTGAACCTTCCGTTAGAACCTGGCCGCGTTCAATTTGATCATTTACTGCCACCTTCAAGCGGGCTGTATAAGGAGCTGTGTACGTGCGTGTTTCCACTTCTCCCTGGATCGTGATTTCCTGCTGGCGGTCGCGGCCTTCGGTAATAGATGTAATGGTTCCATTAATTTCCGAAATAATCGCCTGGCCTTTCGGATTACGCGCTTCGAAAATCTCCTGGATACGCGGAAGACCCTGTGTGATATCATCTCCAGCTACACCGCCGGTATGGAACGTACGCATTGTAAGCTGTGTACCTGGCTCCCCAATTGACTGGGCTGCAATGATACCAACCGCTTCACCGACTTCCACTTCCTGGCCGGTTGCCAGGTTGCGTCCATAACATTTTTTACATACGCCGTGACGCGTATTACATGTAAAGGCAGAACGGATCCATACTTTTTCTACGCCTGCTTCCACAACTACTTTTGCCAGGTCTTCATCGATCTGTTCGTTTTCACGAACAAGCACTTCATCCGTTTCTGGATGCTTAATCGTTTTGCGTGAATAACGGCCCACCAGACGTTCTTCAAGCGCTTCGATAATTTCTGTACCATCTTTGATCGAGCTGATTTCCAGGCCGCGGTCTGTTCCGCAGTCATCTTCACGTACAATAACATCCTGCGCTACGTCAACGAGACGGCGTGTCAAGTAACCGGAATCGGCTGTTTTCAGGGCCGTATCGGCAAGACCTTTACGCGCACCGTGTGTAGAGATAAAGTATTCGAGTACTGTCAGACCTTCACGGAACGAAGATTTGATCGGGAGCTCGATAATCCGGCCGGCCGGGTTGGCCATCAATCCGCGCATACCAGCAAGCTGCGTAAAGTTCGAGGCGTTACCACGGGCTCCGGAATCACTCATCATGAAGATCGGGTTACGCTTATCAAGAGATTCCATCAATTTGCCCTGGATAACATCTTTTGCCGCACTCCATACAGAGATAACACGATCATAGCGCTCTTCCTCCGTAATTAAACCACGGCGGAACTGCTTCATAACATTATCCACTTTGGCCTGTGCTTCTTTTAGAATTTCCTCTTTTTCACCTAAAACAACGATATCCGCTACCCCTACAGTGATACCCGCTTTTGTCGAGTGTCTGAAGCCGAGGTCTTTCATACGGTCAAGCATTTTAGACGTTTCGGTAATTTTGAAGCGTTTAAACACCTCTGCGATGATGTTACCAAGTATTTTCTTTTTGAACGGAGAAACAATTTCCTGTTTAGCGATATGCTCAGGAACATTTACACCCGCATCCACAAAGTACTTCTCCGGTGTTTTCTCTTCAAGATTACTGCTTGTTGGCTCGTTAATGTACGGGAACGTGTCAGGCAAAATTTCGTTAAAGATCAATTTACCTACCGTCGTAACAAGAAGCTTTTTGTTTTGCTCTTCGGTAAAGGTCTGGTTTTCCAGTGAAGAAGCGGCCACTGCTACACGTGTATGCAAGTGAACGTATCCATTTTGATAGGCCAAAATCGCTTCGTTTGTATCCTTGAAAATAGAACCTTCCCCTACTGCTCCTTCACGTTCAAGCGTAAGGTAATAGTTACCGAGAACCATATCCTGTGAAGGTGTAACAACTGGTTTTCCGTCTTTTGGATTCAGAATGTTTTGCGCAGCAAGCATCAGCATACGGGCTTCTGCCTGCGCTTCAGCTGAGAGCGGTACGTGAACGGCCATCTGGTCGCCATCAAAGTCGGCATTGTATGCAGTACATACAAGCGGATGCAGGCGAATAGCGCGCCCTTCTACAAGCGTCGGCTCGAATGCCTGGATTCCAAGACGGTGAAGAGTTGGGGCACGGTTCAACAGAACTGGATGCTCACGGATAACTTCTTCGAGTACATCCCATACATCAGATTGAACACGCTCGATTTTGCGCTTTGCACTTTTAATATTGTGTGCAAGTCCACGCTCAACTAATTCTTTCATAACAAACGGCTTGAAAAGCTCAAGTGCCATTTCTTTTGGAAGGCCGCATTGATACATTTTCAAGTTCGGACCAACAACGATTACGGAACGGCCAGAATAGTCAACCCGTTTACCCAAAAGGTTTTGACGGAAACGGCCCTGTTTCCCTTTTAGCATATGAGAAAGAGATTTTAATGGGCGGTTACCTGGTCCTGTTACCGGGCGCCCGCGGCGTCCGTTATCAATAAGCGCATCTACTGCTTCTTGAAGCATGCGTTTTTCGTTTTGAACGATAATGCTTGGTGCCCCAAGATCTAATAAGCGTTTAAGACGGTTGTTCCGGTTGATAACACGCCGGTACAAATCATTCAGGTCAGACGTTGCGAAGCGGCCACCGTCAAGCTGTACCATTGGGCGAAGCTCTGGCGGGATAACCGGCAGTACATCTAAAATCATCCAGTCCGGGCGGTTGCCTGAATGACGGAATGCTTCAATGACTTCAAGGCGTTTAATTGCACGTGTACGGCGCTGCCCTTGTGCTGATTTCAATTCTTCTTTTAACTGTTCTGTTTCTTTATCAAGGTCAATGTCCTGAAGAAGCTTTTTGATTGCTTCTGCACCCATAGATGCCTGAAACTTGTTGCCATATTTATCACGGTATGTGCGGAATTCTTTTTCAGAAAGAAGCTGTTTCTTTTCAAGGGCTGTGTCACCTGATTCGGTAACCACGTATGAAGCGAAATAAATAACCTCTTCCAAAGCACGCGGAGACATGTCTAAGACAAGGCCCATCCGGCTTGGGATTCCTTTAAAATACCAAATATGCGAAACAGGCGCAGCCAGTTCAATGTGCCCCATACGCTCACGGCGCACTTTCGCCTTTGTTACTTCAACGCCACAGCGGTCACAAACTACTCCTTTATAACGGACACGTTTGTATTTGCCGCAATGGCACTCCCAGTCTTTCGTAGGACCAAAGATTCGTTCGCAGAACAAGCCGTCTTTTTCAGGCTTCAATGTACGGTAATTAATTGTTTCCGGTTTTTTCACTTCTCCGTAAGACCATGAACGAATCTTATCAGGTGAAGCAAGACCAATTTTCATATACTCAAAATTATTGACATCCAGCAAGGGGCCTACCTCCCTTTTCTTTTTACCGATTTCCTTGAAAGCGCCCAAAAAGCGCCAGGAGCGCTTTTTGGACGAAATGCTATTTAATGGTTTAGTCCGTTGATACGATTGATTCAATTCCAGCGGCTTCAGGAGCGATATTTAACGTATCGGCCTGCTGCACATCATCTTCATCTTCAAGGTCGCGCATTTCAATTTCCTGATCGTCGCCTGACATAATTTTCACATCCAGGCCTAGACTTTGAAGTTCTTTAATCAATACTTTAAATGATTCAGGAACACCTGGTTCTGGAACATTTTCACCTTTGACAATCGCTTCATATGTTTTTACACGTCCAACGATATCATCGGATTTAACCGTTAAGATTTCTTGCAGTGTATAAGCGGCACCATATGCCTCGAGTGCCCACACTTCCATCTCGCCAAAACGCTGTCCGCCGAATTGGGCTTTACCGCCAAGAGGCTGCTGCGTAACAAGTGAGTATGGTCCTGTAGAACGCGCATGGAGCTTATCGTCAACCATATGCGCAAGCTTGATCATATACATGATCCCAACAGATACACGGTTATCAAACGGCTCACCGCTGCGGCCATCGTACAAGACGGTTTTCGCATCACGGCTCATGCCGGCTTCTTCGATTGTCTCCCACACATCATCCTCAGTTGCACCGTCAAATACTGGAGATGCAACATGGATACCCAGGTAGCGTGCAGCCATACCTAGGTGAAGCTCAAGGACCTGGCCAATGTTCATACGGGATGGTACGCCAAGCGGGTTAAGCATGATATCAACTGGAGTTCCATCCGGCAGGAATGGCATATCCTCTTCAGGAAGGATACGGGAAATTACCCCTTTGTTACCGTGACGGCCGGCCATTTTATCCCCTTCAGAAATCTTCCGTTTCTGAACGATATACACGCGCACAAGCTGATTTACACCCGGCGGCAGCTCATCTCCGTCTTCACGGTTAAAGACTTTTACATCAAGAACAATACCGCCTCCGCCGTGAGGAACACGAAGCGATGTATCACGTACTTCACGTGCTTTTTCACCAAAGATAGCATGAAGCAGTCTTTCTTCTGCTGTCAATTCTGTTACACCTTTAGGCGTTACTTTACCAACCAGCAAATCATTATCTTTTACTTCTGCACCAACACGGATAATTCCGCGGTCATCAAGGTTGCGCAATGCATCTTCGCCAACATTCGGAATATCGCGTGTAATTTCCTCAGGTCCAAGCTTTGTATCACGTGATTCCGACTCGTATTCTTCAATGTGAATAGAGGTATATACATCGTCTTTCACAAGACGCTCACTCATGATAATCGCATCTTCATAGTTATAGCCGTCCCATGTCATGAACGCAACGAGAACATTACGGCCAAGAGCCAGTTCACCGAGCTCCATTGACGGGCCATCTGCTAAAATCTCGCCTTTTTTCACACGGTCGCCGACAGTAACGATCGGACGCTGGTTATAGCACGTTCCCTGGTTGGAACGGATAAATTTTTGCAGCTTGTATTTATCAAGATCGCCTTTTACTTCCTGGCCGTCTACTTCTTGAACACGGCGGACAAGAATTTGACGCGCTTCCACGCGTTCAACGATCCCTTCATATTTACAAATAACAGCAGCGCCGGAGTCTTTTGCAGATACATATTCCATGCCTGTTCCGACAATCGGTGCTTCCGGCTGCATCAACGGCACAGCTTGACGCTGCATGTTTGCTCCCATAAGAGCACGGTTGGAGTCATCGTTTTCCAGGAATGGAATACACGCTGTCGCAGCCGATACAACCTGCTTCGGCGAAACGTCCATGTAGTCCACGCGCTCACGTTTTACTACGGTATTTTCACCACGGAAACGGGCAACAACCTCTTCTTCTGCAAATGAGCCATCTTCATTCAATGGTACATTCGCCTGGGCAACAACATAGTTGTCTTCTTCATCGGCTGTCAAATAGTCAATATGCTCCGTTACACAGCCCGTATCTGGATCAACACGGCGGTACGGCGTTTCAATAAACCCAAAACGGTTTACTTTCGCAAACGAAGATAAAGAGTTGATCAATCCGATGTTCGGTCCCTCCGGCGTTTCAATCGGGCACATCCGTCCATAGTGGGAGTAATGAACGTCA
The DNA here is from genome assembly GCF_000970685.1 of Domibacillus indicus. GTDB lineage: Bacteria > Bacillota > Bacilli > Bacillales > Domibacillaceae > Domibacillus > Domibacillus indicus. The sequence continues at coordinate 21,050 of NZ_LAJB01000024.1, read as the reverse complement.
CGTACTTCAAAGCCCGCGCGCTCACGAGTCAAACCACCCGGACCCAATGCAGATAAACGGCGTTTATGCGTTAGTTCACCAAGCGGGTTTGTTTGGTCCATGAACTGTGAAAGCTGAGAGCTGCCAAAGAACTCTTTAATAGACGCAATGACCGGACGAATATTAATCAATTGCTGCGGTGTGATCGTCTGGGTATCTTGAATGGACATACGCTCACGAACAACCCGTTCCATACGGGAAAGCCCGATACGGAATTGGTTCTGCAGCAATTCACCTACTGAACGAAGACGGCGGTTGCCAAGGTGATCAATATCGTCTGTATCGCCCACTCCGTAAAGAAGGTTGAAGAAATAACCAATCGACGCAATGATATCGGCTGGTGTGATATTCTTTACGTTCATTTCCGGGAAGCCGTTGCCAATAATATTGATAACCTGCTCTTCTTCACTGTTTGGTGCATATACTTTAATTGTCTGAACGGTCATTTCATCTTCAATCACGCCGCCGCTCTGGCGATATGATTTAAATGAAGCGCCATTTTCAAGAAACGGAGTAACTTTATCAAGCATGCGGCGGTCAAGAACTGTCCCTGCTTCCGCAATAATTTCACCAGTCTCCGGATCTGCAATTGGCTCAGCAAGACGCTGGCCAAACAAACGGTTTTTCGTGTGAAGCTTTTTATTCATTTTATAGCGTCCTACGCTGGCAAGGTCGTACCGCTTCGGATCAAAAAAGCGGGAAACCAATAGGCTTTTCGCATTTTCAACAGTTGGCGGTTCACCTGGACGAAGGCGCTCGTAAATTTCAATCAGCGCTTTTTCTGTGGTTTCAGTGTTGTCTTTTTCAAGCGTGTTCCGCAAATATTCATTATCACCAAGCAAGTCGATGATTTCTTGATCAGTGCCAAACCCAAGCGCACGCAGTAAAACCGTAATCGGTAATTTGCGTGTCCGATCGATACGGACATACACAATATCTTTGGCATCTGTTTCGTATTCAAGCCACGCACCACGGTTTGGAATAACAGTCGCAGTGAAACCGCGCTTTCCGTTTTTATCCAATTTACCGTTGTAATACACACTTGGAGAACGAACGAGCTGAGAAACGATAACGCGTTCTGCACCATTAATAATGAATGTTCCTGTTTCGGTCATAAGCGGGAAATCGCCCATGAAAACTTCTTGATCTTTCACTTCGCCCGTTTCTTTATTTAATAGACGGACCTTCACGCGGAGCGGTGCAGAGTACGTGACATCACGCTCTTTCGACTCATCCACGGGATACTTGGGCTCTGCCAGGCTGTAATCGATAAACTCCAGTGCCAGATTACCTGTGAAATCTTCAATCGGAGAAATGTCCTGGAACATTTCGCGCAGACCCTCATCAAGAAACCATTGATAGGAGGCTGTTTGAATTTCAATTAAATTCGGTAAATCTAATACTTCACTAATGCGCGCATAGCTTCTACGCTGGCGGTGTCGTCCGTACTGAACTAGTTGACCTGTCAACTGATTCACCCCTCAAATCAAGCGTTATTATTGCCTATAAATTATTCATTAGGCGGAGTATTTTCATACTCAACAAGACAAAAAGAAAAAGGTTTTTTCAAAGAAAACCTCATTTTTATCACAATTGGCCCTATTTTGTTGTCATTGTTCCCATTTTAGCAAAAAAATATTCTCATTGACAAACGGGCACAAATATTATATTGGCATTTTACAATAATAGCATACGGTTTTTTTAGGGTCAATTATTTTTTCGCACGCAAAATAAAATACCCTTTTGCCTTTGCTGCGACTTCACATGAACCGGCCAGCCGCTCTATTTCCTTTATAGCAGATGGAGCTCCCTGTTTCTTTTGAATAACGACCCATAATTCGCCGCCTTTTAAAAGCTTTGCAAAGCCCGTTTGCAATATATCAAAAACAACCTGCTTGCCCGCACGGATAGGCGGATTTGTCAATACGGCCGCAAAACCTTTCTCTGATACACTCTGCAGACGGTCACTTTCATAAATGCGCACGTTATCAACACCGTTTCTTTTCGCGTTTTCACGTGCCAGCGCGAGTGCCCGGTCATTAATATCAATCATATGGATCATTCGTTCCGGCTGTTCAAAGGCAATGGAAATGCCAATCGGACCATAACCGCAGCCCGCATCCAGTACAGGCCCCTCGATTTCAGGCCATTCAAACGTTTCAATCAGCAGCCTCGATCCAAAATCCACTTCTGATTTTGAAAAAACCCCTGCGTCTGTTTCAAACTTAAATGATTTTCCACGCAGGAAAAACTCAAATTGCTGAGGACGGGTTTCACTGTTCGGATTTCTGGAAAAATAATGGTCTGACACAATCATTTCCCCTTTCAACAACAAAAGCCCGCTGCAGAACCAGCGGACTTTTGTGTCATTGTATCAAAAAATTACTTCACTTCTACAGAAGCGCCAACTTCTTCAAGTTTCGCTTTAAGCTCTTCAGCTTCTTCTTTCGCGATACCTTCTTTAAGCGCTTTTGGTGTGTTATCAACTAGCTCTTTCGCTTCTTTCAAGCCAAGGCCTGTGATTTCGCGAACAACTTTGATAACTTTGATTTTTTGGTCGCCTGCTCCAGCAAGGATAAGGTCGAATTCTGTTTTTTCTGCTGCTGCGTCGCCGCCTGCAGCACCCGCTACTGCAACTGGTGCAGCTGCTGTTACGCCGAATTCTTCTTCGATTGCTTTTACAAGGTCGTTCAATTCAAGAACGGACATTTCTTTGATTGCTTCAATGATTTGCTCTTTAGACATTTTGTATTTCCTCCTTAGTGTGTTTTAAAAATGTTTTTTTATTCATTAAACCGCTATACGATTTGCCTGGCAATTATGCGCCTTGCTCTTCTTTTTGATCGGCCACTGCTTTCGCTGCAAGAGCGAAGTTGCGGATTGGCGCTTGAAGAACGCTGAGTACCATAGAAAGAAGTCCTTCGCGTGATGGAAGTTCTGCAAGTGCTTTAACTTCCTCAACCGATACGAAGTTTCCTTCAAGAACACCAGCTTTAATTTCAAGTGCGTCGTTTTTCTTCGCGAATTCGTTCAAGATCTTCGCTGGAGCCACAACATCCTCAGCACCGAACGCTATTGCGTTTGGACCTGTAAGGAACTCTCCAAGTCCTTCGATACCTGCCTGCTCAGCTGCACGGCGAGTCATCGTATTTTTGTATACTTTGAACTCAACGCCTGCTTCACGAAGCTGCTTACGAAGTTCCGTTACTTGTGCCACGGAAAGACCGCGGTAGTCAACGATAACTGTCGATGGGCTGTTTTTTAGTTTGTCGGCGATTTCACCAACAACTGCTTGTTTTTTCTCGATAACGCTGCTCATCTGCTACACCTCCTGTAAGATTTATCTGAACGAAAAACGTTCAATTATTTTATACCGTTTAGGAAACGTAAAAGCCTCCATGTCCCGGAAGACATGGAGGCACGAAAAGCGGACGAAAAGCCGCGCAATCTATTTCGCAAGTCCTCGGCAGGATAATTAAGCGTAAGCCCCTGCTGTCTACGGTACAAATGTATATATTTTATTAAGTTGCTGTTTACTGTTGTAAACTCAACAGATTCTACTTTAACAGAAAATCTTTATGCTGTCAACTTAATTTTTTACTGCTGAGAAAGATGCTGCATCTACTTTCACACCAGGACCCATTGTTGATGTAACAGAGATGTTTTTCATGTAAACGCCTTTTGCTGCAGAAGGCTTTACTTTCATCATTGTATCAAAAATCGCTGTAAAGTTTTCAACAAGCTTCTCACTGTCGAAAGATACTTTCCCAACCGGTACGTGAATGTTACCTGCTTTATCAACACGGTATTCTACTTTACCAGCTTTGATTTCTTGGATTGCTTTTGTTACATCAAATGTTACTGTGCCTGTTTTCGGATTTGGCATCAAGCCTTTTGGTCCAAGAACGCGGCCTAATTTACCAACTTCGCCCATCATGTCAGGTGTCGCTACGATTACATCGAATTCGAACCAGCCTTGTTGGATTTTGTTGATGAAGTCGCTGTCGCCTACATAGTCTGCACCTGCAGCTTCAGCTTCTTTCGCTTTTTCGCCTTTCGCGAACACAAGAACACGTTGAGTTTTACCTGTTCCGTTTGGAAGAACAAGCGCTCCACGAATTTGCTGATCCGCTTTTTTCGGGTCAACGCCAAGACGGAAAGCCGCCTCTACTGTTGCATCAAATTTTACTGTGCTTGTTTTCTTTACAAGCTCAATTGCTTCTTCTACTGAATATTGTTTCGTGCGGTCAACGAGTTTCGCTGCCTCCTGAAACTTTTTACCTTGTTTCGCCATTATATGTTTCCTCCTTATGTGGTTATAGCGGAATTTACCTCCCACGAATAAAGGCTGCGGATGAAGTATCGCTACTTCACTCGCAACCTCCAAAAACAGACAACTGATTAGTCTTCGATCACAATACCCATGCTGCGGGCAGTACCTTCAACCATACGCATAGCCGCTTCAACGTCAGCTGCGTTTAGGTCAGGCATTTTTGTTTCAGCAATTTCACGCACTTTATCACGCTTAACCGTTGCAACTTTGTTGCGGTTCGGCTCTCCAGATCCTGATTCGATACCAGCTGCTTTTTTCAAAAGAACAGCTGCAGGCGGAGTTTTTGTGATGAATGTAAATGAACGGTCTTCAAAAACCGAAATCTCAACCGGAATGATCAATCCTGCTTGATCTGCTGTACGCGCATTGAATTCCTTACAGAATCCCATGATGTTAACACCAGCTTGACCAAGTGCCGGACCAACCGGCGGCGCAGGGTTTGCTTTACCTGCAGGAATTTGCAGTTTTACGACTTTAATTACTTTTTTAGCCACGAGACACACCTCCTTAAGTCCGTGATGTGGTACATGGGGCTTTGCCCCTCCCACTCTGTCTATCTTTATTTAAATAAAGATGATTATAAAATAAGTCTTAGGCAGTACGTACATACTGACCTAAGAAATATTACCACTTTCTACACAAGATTTCAACCCGTTTTTCAGGATAATTTATTGACCTGGTCAAAATCAAGTTCTACCGGTGTTTCACGGCCAAACATATTGACAAGTACTTTCAGTTTCCCTTTGTCCTGGTCAATCTCTTCTACTGTGCCTTCAAAGTCTGCAAACGGACCTTCTTTAACCGTAACCGTTTCACCGATTTCATAGTCTGCTTCATGACGGCGGTCTTCCATGCCCATCTGCTTTAAAATGGATGTTACTTCGTCCGGAAGAAGCGGAGTTGGCTTAGAGCCGTGGCCGGCAGAGCCAACAAAGCCTGTAACGCCCGGAGTATTCCGCACTACATACCACGAATCGTCGGTCATAACAATTTCGACAAGCACATAACCCGGGAAGACTTTTCGTTTTGTAACTTTTTCTTTTCCATTTTTCACATCGCGTTCTTCTTCTTCCGGCACAATCACCCGAAAGATTTTGTCCTGCATCCCCATTGACTCAACGCGTTTTTCCAAATTTGCTTTTACTTTATTTTCATAACCTGAATACGTGTGAACAACATACCAATTTTTTTCCATAGAAAGGGACTTGTGTCCTTCCCTCCTTTTCATTTTAAACAAGAAAAGCGCACAATGCATAGCTTTTGACGGCCACCTGTGATGAGCCCTGCGCCAGAGGCACCTTTGTCTCTGCTTCCCCCGGCTTGCATGGACTCCCGCTTTAAAACACGATCCGCGGTGAACTCCCGGGCTGGCAGTCCCTAAAGCCGGACAGCTTTCTGAACCAATTTCAAGCCAAATGAAAAAACCCGTTAAACGGGCTTTTCAGGTCCGCATGATGCGGGTCACGAAGGCGCTGCCGGGCAATGCGGCATTCCTGGCCTCTATTCATATTATCCATTATAGCACGGAAAAAACACTGTGTATTCAAGTAATTTTCCAAGTAGCTGATTACAGTTCTAAAACCCAGCGTACGAGCGTCGAAATACCGAGATCCACAACCGAGAAAAAAAGAGCAAGAAAAATTACTGTCGAAACAACCGTAATTGTATACGTTGTAAGCTCTTTCCGTTTCGGCCAGCTGACCTTACCCATTTCAGAACGCACGTTACGAAAAAATTGCGTAATGCGTGACATTTGCTGAAACCTCCAAAAGAAATGCTCCGGTGTCATTTCGTCTGTTTGTGCACAGTATGCTGATTGCAGACACCGCAAAATTTTTTTATTTCAAGGCGCTCGCCGCTGGCTGTATTGACCGTCGTCGAGTAATTGCGTGATCCGCATACAGAGCACGCAAGCGGCACTTTTTTTGCCATATTTATCACCTTACCATTTCAATTCTTAAAACTTACCATTGAAAGCGGTATTTCGTCAAGTTTCATTGGATGGTAATCTCTTTAAACTCCCAATACCGTTCCAGCTTCCGCTTAACTCGCTGCAAGGCATTGTCAATTGATTTCACATGGCGGTTCAACTCTTCTGAAATTTCCTGGTACGAACGGCCATCGAGATAAAGAGCAAGCACCTGCCGTTCTAAATCACTTAAAAGCTCGTTTACTTTTCCTTCAATACTGGAAAATTGCTCGCGGTTAATAATTAATTCCTGCGGATCGCTCGCTTTTGTTCCTGTCAGTACATCCATAAGCGTCCGATCTGATTCTTCATCATAAATTGGCTTATCGAGAGAGACATAGGAATTAAGCGGGATATGTTTCTGGCGGGTTGCAGTTTTAATGGCAGTAATAATCTGCCTCGTAATACACAGCTCGGCAAAAGCCCGGAATGTGCTAAGCTTGTCCCCTTTATAGTCGCGTACAGCTTTATAAAGGCCAATCATCCCTTCCTGAACGATATCTTCTTTGTCGGCCCCAATTAAAAAATAAGAACGAGCTTTAGCTCTGACAAAATTTCTATATTTTTGAATGACAAAATCGAGGGCTTCGCTGTTTCCGCTGTGGACAAGCTCCACTAGTTGTTCATCACTAAATATCTCCATCTCTGCACTTATCGAACGGTTCACGCCTACACATCCCCCTCCGCCTGTCAATCTTCGCTAGGATTAGTATACAGTACCATTTTTTTCTTCGTCAATCTTTCATTTTTTTCCTCTTCGCCATTTTTCAAATGTTTCTGCTGTTTCTTTGTCGAGTGGAATTCTTGCATGAGGCCTGATGTCACTAATTTCGCCGAGGTTTTTTTGGATCGATTTCTGCGTTATAGACAATTCTGTTAAAAGTTCGCGTGCTGAAATGCGGAGAGCTCCCTGGCCAAACACTGCCCATTGCTCTGTATAGTCAGAAGTGGCCACGGTCACCTGGTCGCGTACGTTATTTAATTCAATCGCCATCTTTTCAATCCGTTCATCTGCCGTTTCATTTTCTCGTGTAAAAATGACTTCTACCCTGGCATCGCGGTATTTTTTTTCGGTGCCTTTTACAAAATGCGCATCAAATACGATAATAACCCGGCAGCCGTGTACGCCCTGATATTCAGCCATAAGCGTGACAAGCCGGTCACGTGCCCCGGCAAAATCCGTCTCTTTCAAACGGCGAAGCTCGGGCCACGCTCCGATCATGTTATAACCATCAACAAGGAGAATATCCATTTTAGTTCCCCAGCGGATGGCGTTTCCGGTATACCTCATACATAAGCAGCGAGGCCGCAACAGAAGCATTTAAAGACGTTACATGGCCAGCCATTGGCAGTTGAATAAGAAAGTCACATTTTTCTTTTACAAGGCGGCTGATTCCGCGTCCTTCACTTCCGATTACCAGACAGACGGGCATTGTCCCATCAAAGCGGCGGTAGTCTTCTGCGCCAGTTGCATCCGTTCCGGCAATCCAAACGCCCCGCTCTTTTAATTCTTCTATCGTGCGGGCTAAATTGGTTACCCGTGCTACCGGAATGTATTCGATCGCCCCTGTTGAGGCTTTAGCGGCTGTTGCTGTCAGGCTGACTGACCGGCGCTTCGGAATAATAACGCCATGTGCTCCGACAGCATCGGCTGTCCGTATGATCGAGCCAAGATTATGCGGGTCTTCAAGTTCATCCAGCAAAAGAAAAAATGGCGGCTCTCCACTTTCCTCCGCTTTTGAAAACAAGTCTTCTATTTCTGCATACTGATAAGCCGCAATCGAAGCTGCCACTCCTTGATGATTTTCAGGCACCATTTGCTCAATTTTTCGTTTGGGAACTGTCTGTACTGGAACACCAAGTTCCTTCGCTTTCGCTAAAATTTGCTGAATTGAGCCTTTTTGCGCGCCTTCCTGCACCCATAATTTATTGATATCACGGCCAGCACGCAAAGCTTCCAGAACCGGGTTTCTTCCTCCGATCCATTCCTGTTCCTGTGTCATCCGCTTACCCCTCCATTCTCTAAGATGTCATAGATGATTGCTTCCATTCGATCAAGCTGTCCCGTTAAAAACAAAAAACCGATAACTGCTTCAAATGCGGTGCTGTGGTTATAAGTTTGAACATCCGTGTTTTTGGGAACATGGCCCGATTTTGCATTGCGTCCTCGTTTGGCTACGGTTAGCTCTTCTTCAGTTAAAAAATGGATTTCGCGCAGCCGGTGAAGCTGGGCAGCCTGTGCTTTTGCGGAAACAAACTTTGTAGAAGCACGATGAAGGTCATTCGGCTTTACACGGCCGGATTGAAGCAGGAATTTACGGATATACACTTCATAAACGGCGTCTCCCATATAAGCAAGCGCCAGCCCGCCCAGCTGTTTTGCATCTTTTAAGGGCTCTGCCAGCTGCTTCATCATCCGCGTCTCCACCGAACTCCCTGTGCCGTATCTTCAAGCACAATGTTTAACTCTTTCAACTGATCCCGAATACTGTCAGCACGGGCGAAATCTTTGTTTTCGCGTGCTTCGTTCCGCTCTTCAATTAATGCCTCAATTTCTTCATCAAGCAATTCTTCCTGCTTCACTTCCAGGCCAAGCACAAAAAACATATCTTCAAACTTCGACAAAAACTTATCAATTACAGCGGCTGAGGTATGAGCTTCAAGCAAATATACATTGGCATCTTTCGATAAATCAAACAATACAGAAATAGCATTCGCTGTATTAAAGTCATCATCCATTTCCTTTAAAAAGCGGGCATGGTGTTCAGCTATTTTTTCAAGCCACTGGTTGTCGTGCCCTGTTAAATTAGTGCTTGATTCTTTTCTGTGCTTTAAATTCTCATACGACGTTTTTAGACGGTCAAGCGATGCGGCTGCGCTGTCCAGCAGCTCCTTGCTGTAGTTAACCGGGTGGCGGTAGTGAACAGACAGCATAAAGAAACGCAGAACCTGTGGGTCAATCTCTTTAATGATGTCATGGACAAGCACAAAATTACCGAGTGATTTTGACATTTTTTCATTGTCGATATTAATGTACCCATTATGCAGCCAGTAGCGGGCAAAAGGCTTGCCGGTTAACGCTTCAGATTGGGCAATCTCATTTTCATGGTGCGGGAAGGTTAAATCCTGGCCGCCCGCATGAATATCGATTGAATCACCAAGGTATTTCCGCGCCATCGCGGAGCACTCAATATGCCATCCCGGCCGGCCTTCTCCCCACGGGCTGTTCCACGAAATTTCGCCTTCTTTTGCCGCTTTCCACAAAACAAAATCCAGTGCATCATCTTTCTTTTCGCCGGCACCAATGCGGGCACCGACTTTTAATTCATCAATAGACTGATGGGACAGCTTTCCGTAGCCGTTGAATTTCCGCGTCCGGTAATACACATCACCGCCCGACTCATAAGCAAATCCTTTATCGACAAGGCCTGAAATAAATTCTATAATGAGCTCAATATTTTCTGTTACACGCGGGTGCACATCCGCCTTCTGGCAGCCGAGTGCATGAGTGTCCTCAAAATAGGCATTAATAAATCGTTCAGCAATCGCCGGAACTTCTTCTCCGAGTTCATTTGCAGCCCGAATTAATTTGTCATCAACATCAGTAAAATTCGAGACATATGTAACATCGTATCCGCGATACTGAAGATGTCTGCGCACTGTATCGAATACGATTGCCGGCCGTGCGTTACCGATGTGGATATAATTGTAAACGGTTGGTCCGCATACATACATCTTTACTTTTCCCTTTTCGATTGGGACAAATTCTTCCTTCTTGCGCGTCAGTGTATTGTATAATTTAACGGACATTCGTACGGTCCCCTTTCTTCATTTCCTCTTTTAACTGAGCGATTTCTGCTTCCAGGCTTTTCAATCGGTCGGCTACAGGGTCAGGCATATTACTGTGGTTTAAATCTTTCACAGCCGGCTGTACCTTTTTGCCATTTTGTATCACAATACGGCCGGGAATACCAACGACTGTTGAATTTGGCGGCACATCCTTTAAGACGACTGATCCGGCACCAATACGGGCGCATTCTCCGACTGTAATGGAGCCAAGCACTTTTGCCCCTGTTGCAATCAAGGCCCCATCCAGAATAGTTGGGTGCCGCTTTCCTTTTTCCTTGCCAGTTCCTCCAAGTGTTACACCCTGATAAAGTGTTACATTGTCACCAATTTCACATGTTTCCCCGATCACAACCCCCATGCCATGGTCAATAAAAAGGCCTCGTCCGATCCGGGCACCAGGATGGATTTCAATGCCTGTAAAAAACCGGCTGATTTGTGAAATAACCCGGGCAATAAAATAAAACTTCCGTTTATAAAAGCCATGTGCAAGCCGGTGCGACCAAATAGCATGCAGCCCTGAATACGTTAAAATAACTTCCAGGTAGCTTCTCGCCGCCGGATCTTGTTCAAAGATTGTGTCAATATCTTGTTTTAATACACGCAGCATTGCCTTGCCACTCCTCTCAAACCTTTTTCAGACATACAAAAAAACGCCTCTGCAAGACAGAGACGTTTTATAGACGCGGTTCCACTCTGTTTGAAAAACGGCAATGCCGTCTTCCCAACTTTAACTGATAACGGGATGTACCCGCTGCCGCTTACTTTTATTCAGCCGCAGACTCAGAGGGGCACTTCTGCGGACAGAGGGGCCTGAACCGCTCCCAGCCCATGGCGGTTCTCTCTGAAAGGCATCTGCCGCTTACTTTTCCTCTTCAACGTTTTTAGTATATATACTCTATTATATACACGAAAGCCTTTTAATCAAGAATGGCCTTTAGTCTTTTGATCACTTTTTCCCGTCCAAGCAATTCAATTGCTTTCGGCAGGTCCGGGCCATGCGTTTGGCCGGTAACCGCAGCCCGAATTGGCATAAACAGCTTTTTCCCCTTGTGGCCTGTTTCTTTTTGCACTTCTTTCATCGCTTTTTTCACACCATCTGCCTGGAACGGTTCAAGAGCTGCCGCTTTTTCAGCAAAGACATTGAGTACTTCAGGCACCTGCTCTTCTGACAGAACTTCTTTGGCTTCTTCTTCATAAGAAACCTCGTCCTTGAAAAATAGAGCTGATAATTCGACAATTTCTGCCCCATAGCTCATTTTTTCCTGGTACAGGGCAATTAAATTCGTTACCCACTCTTCTTGATCCGGAGAAAGTGTTTCTTCGATCAGCCCCGCTTTTACAAGATGCGGGCGGGCAAGCTCCGCTACACGCTCGACAGACTCCTCTTTCATGTACTGATTATTCATCCAAAGAAGCTTCTGCTTATCAAAAAACGCAGGTGATTTTGACAGGCGGTCCGCGTCAAACTGTTCAATAAACTGCTGCTTTGTATAAATTTCTTCTTCTTCTTTTGGCGACCAGCCAAGAAGGGTAATGAAATTCAGCAATGCTTCCGGAAGGTATCCGAGCTCTTTGTATTGTTCGATAAATTGAATAATGGACTCATCACGCTTGCTCAGCTTTTTACGGTTTTCATTCACAATTAACGTCATGTGGCCAAAGACTGGAGGCTCGAAACCAAGTGCTTTGTAAATTAAAAGCTGTTTCGGCGTATTTGAGATATGGTCATCACCACGGAGAACGTGAGTCATTTTCATTAAATGATCATCTACTGCAACCGCAAAATTATAGGTTGGTGTTCCATCCTGCTTTACAATGACAAAATCGCCGCCAATGCCATCAGAATCAAACGAGACTTCTCCTTTTACCATGTCATTAAACGCAAGTGTTTCGCCTGTTGGGACAAGAAAGCGAAGGCTTGGCCGGCGTCCCTCTGCTTCCAGGGCTGCCTGATCGTCAGCCGTCAAATGGCGGCACTTCCCTGAATAGCCGGCTATTTCATTTCGTTCTTGCTGCGCTTCACGCTCCGCTTCGAGCTCTTCTGCTGTGCAATAACATTTGTATGCTTTTCCTTCGCTTAAAAGCTGATCGTAATACTTTTTATACAAATGATTACGCTCTGACTGTCGATACGGGCCGTATTCGCCGCCCACATCCGGCCCTTCATCCCAATCTACCCCGAGCCATTTCAGATAGTTAAGCTGGCTTTGTTCTCCGCCCTCGATATTCCGCTTCTGATCTGTATCCTCAATGCGGATAACGAATGTGCCGCCAAGATTGCGGGCGTATAAATAATTAAAAAGCGCCGTCCGCGCATTTCCGATATGCAGGTGGCCGGTTGGGCTTGGCGCGTAGCGAACGCGTACGTTATTTGTCATAATTTCTTCCTCCATGCTGTTTACCTTTGTTTTTCCACTAATAAAACGGCAGCCTGTGATGCAATGCCTTCGCCTCGTCCCGGGAATCCGAGCTTTTCAGTAGTCGTAGCTTTTACGTTGACCTGGTCAACGCTCGCTTCAAGCAGCTGGGCGATGCGTTCCCGCATAGCGCCGATATAAGGTGCCATTTTCGGCTGCTGCGCAATAATTGTACAATCAATATTGCCAAGTTCATAGCCTTTATTCTTTACAAGCTGCCAAACCTGCTCTAGAAGCCTGGCTGAATCTGCATCTTTAAAGGCTTCATCTGTATCTGGGAAATGCCGGCCAATATCTCCTTCCCCAATTGCTCCCAGGCAGGCATCCGCTACAGTATGAAGCAGCACATCTGCATCCGAATGACCAAGCAGTCCTTTTTCGTGCGGGATAGTAATTCCGCCAATAATAAGCGGTCTTCCTTCTGCCAACTGATGTACATCAAATCCCTGTCCAATTCGAAACATCGTTCCTACACCTAACTTTCATTTCTTTTTGCGATAATCGCCCGGGCAAAGTACAAATCTTCCGGCGTCGTTAATTTAATGTTATCATAATCACTTTCCACAACTTGAACGGGATAACCAATTCGTTCAACCAGCGATGCTTCATCTGTTCCTAAAAACTGCTCCTGCTCCGCTTTTTGCTGCGCCGCAAGAAGAACTTCCTTCTGAAAAGCCTGCGGTGTCTGAACCGACCAGAGGCTTTCACGGTCTACCGTCTCAGACACGAGGCTGTTTTTCGCTTTTTTGATGGTATCCTTTACTGGAACGGCCGCTATCGCTGCCCCCGTTTTTTGAGCACTTTCAACAAGCATAGCAATGGTTTCCTTTGTCACAAAGGGTCTTGCCCCATCATGCACGAGGACGATGTCTGATTCCGGCGGGAGCATTTTTAAGCCACTGTAAACACTGTGCTGGCGCTCCTTTCCTCCATCAGCGAACGAGGATACCTTTGTAATTTGATGGGCAGTTAAAAGCTGCTTAAATTCCGTCCGTTCATCTGGATGAACGGACAGGATAATTCCCTTGCAGAAGGCATCCGTTTCAAACACAGCGAGCGTATGAATAATAAGCGGCCGCCCCTTAAGCTCAAGCAGCACTTTGTTCATTCCTGCCTTCATGCGCTTTCCTTTTCCAGCAGCCGGAATCACGACATAATAGTCCATTCGTTTAAACCTATCCTTTCTTAATCATCCATGCTTCGGTTTCGCAAAAATCATCCGGCCGGCAGATGTTTGCAAAACACTTGTTACGATAACGTCAATTTGTTTGCCGATAAAGTCGCGGCCGTCTTCTACTACGATCATTGTTCCATCATCGAGATAAGCTATGCCCTGCCGCTGTTCTTTCCCGTCTTTAATAACCAATACATGCATTTCTTCTCCTGGAATAACAACAGGTTTTACCGCATTCGCGAGATCGTTTATGTTGAGTACCTGCACTTTTTGAAATTCACATACTTTATTTAAGTTAAAGTCATTGGTTACAACAATACCGCCAATCTCTTTTGCCAGCTTGACAAGCTTGGAATCTACTTCATGAATATCTTCGTAGTCTTTTTCTGTCATTTCCACATTAATGGGAACCTCTTTTTGCAGCCGATTTAAAATATCGAGACCACGGCGCCCTTTTGTTCTCTTTAGTGTATCAGAAGAATCGGCGATATGCTGTAATTCTTCCAGAACAAATTGCGGAATAAGGATGGTGCCATCTAAAAAGCCTGTTTCACAAATATCCGCAATCCGGCCATCGATAATAACACTTGTATCCAGTATTTTAAGCGACCCGGCCGGAGGTGCAATTGATAATTCGTCCGCCTGCACTTCTTTCCGTTTTGACGCTTTGCTGAATGAAAACAAAGACGCCAGCTCATCGCGCCGTTTAAAACCGAATTGAAAACCGAGATACCCAAGACCGATTGTCAAAAGAATAGGAACGACTGTATTGACGATCGGCAGCTGGAGCTGTGAGAGCGGTATGCCGACTAGTATAGCAAGAAGAAGACCCACTACTAACCCAAGCCCGCCTGTAACGATATCTGTCAGCGGCGCACTTACGATGCGGTCTTCAATCCACTTAATAAATTCCACAATGTAATCTACTGCCCAAAAGGTCAGCAGGTAAAAGAGAAGTGCTCCTAAAAGCGCTGTTACATATGGGTTATTAATAAATGGATGATCAAAATGAAGATAAAGGAATAAGTCCGGAAGAAGAAATACGCCAAGCGTACCGCCTAAAATAATGAACCCACCCTGTACAAGACGCTTTAACATGTTGATTTCACCTCCTTATTCTTTTCATTATAAACACGTTTCGAGTCTCGCGCTAATAATACGAGACTCGAATGTATTTTGTTTCATTTTCTTATTTTCCAAACACTGCCTTTAACGCTTCATTCACTGTTGAAACACCAACAATTTCTACGCCTTCGGGAGCCGTCCAGCCGCCGATATTATTAGAAGGAATAATGATGCGTGTAAACCCGAGCTTGGCAGCTTCATTTACTCGCTGTTCAATGCGTGATACACGCCTTACTTCACCTGTCAGTCCAACCTCGCCAATTAAACAATCAGATGTCCCCGTCGGCTCATCACGAAAGCTGGAAGCAATACTGACCGCTATTGCCAGGTCAATCGCAGGCTCATCAAGCTTCACACCGCCGGCTACCTTTAAATAGGCATCCTGGTTTTGCAGAAGAAGGCCTACCCGCTTTTCCAGAACAGCCATAATCAGTGTTACCCGGTTGTGGTCAATGCCCGTTGCCATCCGCCGCGGATTTCCGAAAACAGTCGGTGAGATAAGCGCCTGTATTTCTACCAGCACCGGCCGTGTTCCTTCCATCGATGCTACTACGGTCGAGCCCGATGTTCCTTTTGTTCGCTCTTCCAGGAAAATTTCAGAGGGGTTCGCCACTTCCTCTAATCCGGCCTCCTTCATTTCGAAAATACCCATTTCATTGGTGGAGCCGAACCGGTTTTTTACCGCCCGCAAAATACGGTACGTGTGGTGGCGTTCTCCTTCAAAATAAAGAACAGTGTCCACCATATGCTCAAGAAGACGGGGGCCGGCAATAGCCCCTTCTTTTGTAACATGGCCAACAATAAAAATTGCGATATTATTCATTTTTGCAATTCGCATCAGCTCGGCCGTACACTCGCGCACCTGAGAAACACTTCCCGGGGCAGAAGTTACTTCAGGATGGTGGACAGTTTGGATCGAATCAATGATAACAAACTCTGGCTTCATATTTTCAATCGCCGAGTGTATCAGCTGTAGATTTGTCTCTGAATATATATATAAACTTTTATCATTGACACCCATTCTCGATGCCCGCATTTTTGTTTGCTTGACTGACTCTTCCCCTGATATATACAATACATTGCTTCCTTTTAAGGAAAGCTGGGAAGACACCTGCAAAAGCAAGGTAGACTTGCCGATTCCAGGGTCTCCTCCGATTAAAACAAGTGAACCGGGCACTACACCGCCGCCCAATACCCGATTTAATTCTCTCAAATCCGTTTCCACTCTCGGCTCCTGTGATGTTTCCACATCAGTGATCCGCGAAGGCTTAGACATCACAGTGTCTGAATGAATAAACGTTCTCTTTGGCTTTCCTGTGATTTCTGTTTCTTCTACCATCTGATTCCACTGCCCGCAGCCCGGACATTTCCCCATCCACTTTGGCGATTCATACCCGCAAGAGCTGCAGACGAATTTTGTTTTTGTTTTAGCCAAATTCCTGCTCCTTCCCATAAAAAACAGCGGGTCCATGATAGACCCGCTGAATCATTTGTCTAACGTTACGAAGCCGATCCAGCTGCCGTGCGAACGATAAACTCACCTTTTTCATCCACATCGACTACAACCTGCTGCCCGGTTAGTACGTTACCTTTAAGCAGTTCTTCTGATAAGCGGTCTTCTACCTGCTTTTGAAGCGCCCGGCGCAGTGGACGCGCTCCGTATTCCGGATCGTATCCTTCGTCCGCAATTTTCTCTTTCGCTTTATCAGTCAGTTCGACATTAATGTCCTGCTCTTTCAAGCGTGTCGTAAGCTGATCTGCCATAAGCGTAACGATTTCTTTTAGATGTTTCTTTTCAAGAGCATGGAACACAATAATTTCATCGATACGGTTTAAGAACTCCGGACGGAATGCACGCTTTAATTCCTCCATCACCTTTCCTTTCATATCTTTATGATCCTGTGCTCCATCTTGAATATTAAAGCCAACATATTTATTTTTTTGCAGTGCCTGTGCACCAACATTTGATGTCATAATCAGAACCGTATTGCGGAAATCTACTGTACGTCCTTTAGAATCAGTTAAACGGCCGTCTTCGAGTACCTGGAGCAGAATATTAAACACATCAGGATGCGCTTTTTCAATTTCATCAAGCAGCACAACTGAATACGGCTTACGGCGGATTTTTTCCGTTAACTGGCCGCCTTCTTCATAACCTACATAACCCGGAGGTGAGCCGACCAAACGAGATGTAGAATGCTTTTCCATGTATTCAGACATATCAATGCGGATCATTGCATCCTCATCACCAAACATTGATTCAGCCAGCGCTTTGGCAAGCTCTGTTTTCCCCACACCTGTTGGGCCCAGGAAAATAAATGAACCAATCGGCCGTTTTGGATCTTTTAAGCCGGCACGTGCACGACGGACTGCTTTTGAAATCGATGTAACAGCTTCTTCCTGGCCAATTAAGCGGGAATGCAAAATTTCTTCCAGGTTGAGCAGGCGGTCTGTTTCCGTTTGAGCCAGCTTCGATACTGGGATTCCCGTCCAGCTGGAGACAACCATTGCAATGTCTTCCATAGTGACTTCACTGTTTTCCGTTCCCTGCTTTTCTTTCCAGCTGTTTTTCGTTTGCTCAAGCTCTTCACGAAGCTTTTGCTCTGCATCACGCAAGGAAGCCGCTTTTTCAAACTCCTGGCTTTGAACAGCTGAATCCTTTTCATGTTTTAGCGCTTCAAGCTTCACTTCAAGCTCTTTTAAATTTGGCGGCGTTGTGAAAGAACGCAGGCGAACTTTTGAGCCGGCTTCATCGATTAAGTCGATCGCTTTATCTGGCAGGAACCGGTCAGAGATGTAACGGTCAGACATTTTAACAGCTGCTTCGATCGCCTCATCCAGAATGGCCACCCGATGGTGAGCTTCGTAACGATCGCGGAGCCCTTTCAAGATTTGAATAGATTCATCAAGCGTTGGTTCATCCACTTGAATCGGCTGGAACCGGCGCTCGAGCGCAGCGTCTTTCTCGATATATTTCCGGTACTCATCAAGCGTGGTAGCTCCAATACATTGCAGCTCACCGCGGGCAAGCGATGGTTTTAAAATATTTGAAGCATCAATAGCTCCTTCTGCCCCGCCGGCACCAATGAGGGTATGCAGCTCGTCAATAAACAAAATAATATTGCCTGCCTGGCGAATTTCATCCATTACTTTTTTCAAACGGTCCTCAAACTCACCACGGTATTTTGTTCCGGCTACAACCGTACCCATATCCAGTGTCATAACGCGTTTATTACGAAGCGTCTCCGGTACTTCGTTATTGATAATTTGCTGGGCAAGGCCTTCTGCAATAGCTGTTTTTCCGACGCCCGGCTCTCCAATTAACACAGGATTATTTTTAGTACGCCGGCTTAATACTTCAATTACCCGCTGGATTTCCTTGCTGCGGCCTATAACCGGATCAAGGCTTCCTTCACGAGCAATTACCGTTAAATCACGGGCAAGACCGTCAAGTGTTGGCGTGCTGACGTTTGAGGCCTGGCCTCCCTGGCCTCCACCCGATTCGCTGCTTCCGAGCAGCTGAAGCACTTGCTGGCGTGCTTTGTTCAAGCTGACCCCCAGATTGCCAAGCACTCGGGCCGCTACTCCTTCTCCTTCACGAATGAGGCCGAGTAAGATATGCTCCGTCCCTACATAAGAATGGCCCAGTTTCCGGGCTTCATCCATTGAAAGCTCAATTACTTTTTTCGCACGCGGTGTGTAGTGAACTGTTTTAGAAGCACCGTCGCCTTTTCCAATTAACTCTTCTACTTCTTCCTGGATTTTTTCTGCGCTAAGACCTAAACCATAAAGCGCTTTAGCGGCGATTCCTTCTCCCTCTCGAACAAGGCCAAGCAAGATATGCTCCGTTCCAATGTTGTTATGGCCAAGACGAATTGCTTCTTCCTGCGCCAGAGCTAAAACTTTTTGAGCTCTTTCTGTAAAACGTCCAAACATCATATCCATTTCCCCCTTATCTCAATTCGTTTCATCAAGTTCAAGTCTTTCACGAATTAATGCCGCCCGGCGAATATCCCGATCTTCTGCCCGAAGTGGTCCTCCAGCATACTGCTGAAGAAAGCCCGGCTGTGTTAAAACCATTAACTCATTTAAGATACTTTTGGATATATGAGTAATATACCCTAAATCAATCCCTAATCTAACATCCGACAAACATTGAAATGCTTCGCTTGTTTCAATTACTCGGCTGTTTGATAACGTTCCAAAGGACCGGAAAATACGGTCTTCGAGCTGGATAGGAGATGTCTGCTTCAATGCATCGCGCGCCGATTGCTCACGTGCCATTAATTCATGAACGACACTGTCAAGGTCGTTAATAATATCTTCCTCTGACTTGCCAAGCGTCAGCTGATTTGAAATTTGAAAGATGTTGCCTAATGCTTCGCTGCCTTCTCCATAAATCCCTCTCACGACCAGGCCCAATTGATTAATAGCCGGAATAATCCGATTCATCTGGCGCGTTAATACAAGGCCCGGTAAATGAATCATAACGGAGGCACGCAGCCCGGTTCCTACATTTGTTGGGCAGGCGGTTAAGTAGCCTATCTTTTCATCAAACGCGTATTGTACTTTTTCTTCAATTACATCATCAATTTGATTGGCTTTGTCCAGTGTCTCCTTTAGTTGGAGACCGGAGGCAAGACACTGAATGCGCAGGTGATCTTCCTCATTCACCATAACACTCACGTCTTCCTTGTCTGAAATAAGCGCTGCTCCATACAAAGAGGTTTCCGACAGAAAAGGGCTGATTAAATGCTTTTCTACAAGTACTCTTTTTTGAAGCGGTGATAAGTCTTCCATTTTTAAAAGCTCAAGAGCTAATTGATCAGAAACAGCTTCGTGTACCTGGGTGACCACGTCTTTCGCTTTTTCTAAAGAAAGAATGGTGGAAAACAATACATTTTCCAGGTTACGAGCCAGCCTTATTCGAGTACTAAGCACAACATCCGAATCGGGCCCGGTGCCGCTCATCCATGCACTTGTTTGTTGGTTTATAAATCGCTCAAGAGACATTACTGAACGCCTCCTTCATTCAGTAGTTTCTTTTCCAGGGCACGTATCTGGTCGCGAATATTTGCTGCCTGCTCGAACTGCTCGCTTGTTACCATTTCCTGAAGCTTTTCACGTAATTGCTGCAGCTCTTTTTGCAAATGAAGCTGGCCGCCCATACGTGCAGGAATTTTTCCATGATGAATAGTATTGCCACCATGAAGCCGTTTTAAAAGAGGTGTTAATTTTGACTCAAAGGTTTCATAGCAGTGAGCACAGCCAAATTTGCTGCTTTGTAAAAATTGCTTAAACGTCATATGGCAGTTCTCGCAGTGCACTTCTTGTTCATGAAATGAAGGATTTGCAGAAAACTGGGGGTCCGGGTTAAATAACCCACCCAATAAGTTGTTTAAAGAAAAAGCTGGGTGTCCACTGAATAAGTGCTCCCCTTTTTCATTTGCACAATGTTCACATAAGTAAACTTCTGTCATTTTGCCATTCACTGTTTTTGTAAAGTGAAGGACTGCCGGCCGCTCATGGCACTCTTGACATATCAACCTGTCCACCTGCCTTACACATATTTAAGTGAGAGTAAAAAAGACTTCATTATTCTGGCTCTTAATTCATCCCGCTGGGGCAATTCGGTGTTAATGACAGAGCGTTCCATTGCCCCTAACATTAATTTCGCTTCGCGGGCAGAAATAACCTTTTCTTCAAGAAGGCGATAAACAAAATTTTCTGCACTTGCCTGTGAAAGTCTCATTCCTACAAGCGAATGCAGCTGATCAAGCAGATCACTTTGCTCATGAATAGTCACTTTAATAATTCGAATATAACCGCCGCCGCCTCTTTTGCTTTCAACAAGGTACCCACGTTCAGCGGTAAAGCGAGTATTTATGACATAGTTAATTTGGGAAGGAACGCATTGAAATTTATCAGCAATTTCGCTTCGTTTGATTTCAACAATTTCGCTTCCACTATGCTCGAGTACTTGTTTCAAATACTGTTCAATAATATCAGAAACGTTTCTCATCGATCTCCCCACCTTGACCTTGACTATATTTGACGATAATTATAAAGGAAATAATGTGTCTATGGCAATTATTTTGCCCTTTAAAAACAAAAAAAGACAACTTGATTTCTCAAGTTGTCTTT
>NZ_LAJB01000023.1 GCF_000970685.1 Domibacillus indicus | reverse complement strand
ATGATTTCAAAAATTGAAAGTGGCCATAGTGTTCCGACCTTGAAAAGTTTTTTGAAATATATAAGGGCGTTGGGGTTAGACTGGGAATTTGTTTTTTCACAAAAAAAGACCTGAAAAGGTCTTTTTTTGTTTGGTTTTTAACCCGTTGAAAACGGGTTTCTACTTTACTTGATACATATAGAAACAATTCAAGCGCATTAAACTAGGGTTCCGCCTTAGAGCCACAAGGGATGAGGACACTTTCTAAAGGTGGACATAAAAAAAGCCATCTGTTATGCTGAAAGTGTCGAGTTTCCAACAAAAACAAATGGGCTTTTTGCTCACCCGAAGGCGAGGTTTTTTTAAATTGTATAAAGATAATAACATAAACATCCTCCGTGATACAAGAGCGAACGGAAAAGATCGTGACTGGAAGGGAAAGAAAAAACGGTCTTTGCTGATGGCTGATCATTACGGGGAAGCTGGATTGAACAAGAAAGCAGAACGGATGCAACAATGCGCTGATACTCTTTTGTTTAAAAAGACAGCGGAAAAATTGAAGCTGTTCCAAGCTTATTTTTGCAAAGTGAGGTTATGCCCGATGTGCAACTGGCGCCGATCACTCAAAATTGCGTTTCACAATAAGCAGATCGTAGAAGCAGCAAACCAGAGAGAAAATTTGAAATGGATTTTTCTTACGTTGACCGTCCGGAATGTAGAAGGCAAAGAATTAAAAACAACAATGGATAGCATGACAAAAGCGTGGAACAGATTTGCAGGCTATGCTAAGTTTAAAAAATCGATAAAAGGCTATTTTCGAGCGATGGAAGTTACAAAGAATCGAGAAAGAGAAAGTGAATGGTATGGAACATATCACCCTCATTTTCATGTTCTCCTTTGTGTGCCAGCAAGCTATTTTAAAAAGCCAAATCTGTATGTTAAACAGGAGAATTGGATAGCAATGTGGCGTAAGGCCATGAAACTCGACTATGATCCAATTGTCCATGTGCAACGGGTAAAAGCAAAAAAGGAATCGCTCGATTTGAATGAGATCGAGCAGGATATAAAAAAAGCTGTCGAAGAACAAAATGCGATACTGGAAGTGTCGAAATATCCCGTTAAAGATTCGGATGTCATTGTTGGTGATTCTGTTACTGTAGATAATGTCGAAACGATTTTGGATTTGGATAATGCTTTATCATATAAACGGCTGATTGCCTATGGTGGTTTGCTAAAAGAGATTCATAGAGAGTTAAATCTGGGTGATGCTGAGGACGGAGATTTGATTCATGTTGGCGAGGAAAATTCAGATGAAGTGGCGAATGGTGCTGTCGAAATCATGGCATACTGGCACGTTGGATTGAAAAATTATGTGATAAAGTAAATAGCGAATGGGGACAGAATTATGATCTCGATGGTTTTGGCTTTGATAGAAAAAGAAGGAGTTCCAGAGACTGTTTTATCTCAGCGTTTAGAAACAGAACAAGCACATGATTTATTTTTAAAAGTTAAAGTGAGATTTTCAAATTTCATTGTAGAGAAGAGCAGAGAGAATCGCCCTTATTTATATTTAAAACTAGTTGATGTATTGGGAACAAGTCAGGATTCTATGGCGTATTTAATGCCCAATGTATGTTTCAGAACTGATGCTAGAGAACAGATCATTGAATTTATAAATAACATTGAGAAGCCATAAGGCTTTTTTTTTTTTTTTTTTGTTTCTCTCCCTTGTTTTTGGGTGTGAGGATTGGTGGTTGAATGTTCCTTTTTTTGAGAGCGAAAATGAAATTTGGAGCGATTGGATTGAACGGTTTTTGCCGTACACTTTTGCGACAAGCCGACAACCAAAATCCTCGTTTTTGGTTTGCTCGGATTGTAAGCAAAACAAAACGGCAAAAATAAAAAGGGGCAAGGGGAAAAGGGTGGAGATTTTTCAGCGTAGCGTTTTGAAAAATACTACCCGAACCTTGTCCCTTTTTAAGTGGTCCTGGCTCGTGAACTTTGCACGCTTTGGCGTGCTTCGGCGTATGCCGAAACAGCCTCGCAGAGCGTTTTCATTGTGTACATGGAGCGTAGTGGAATGTCACAATACAGAAAACGTTACTTTGACAAAGTAACAAACTTTTTAGTAAGTTCTTTGTAGGAGAGGTGATCGGGATGGGCATGAGTATTTCCTTCAAAAAAGAGACCAAAATGACCAACATCAAACACAACAATCGAAAGATGAATGAGCAGGAAAAAGAGCGAAATTCTCATATCGATTTTTCAAAATCTCATGAAAATAAATATCTGCTGCAGGAAAGTTTGAAAGAACTTTATAAGCGTGAATTTGATGAATCATTAGAAAAATATAACGCCAAACAAAAACGGTCTGATCGGAAAATCAAGGACTATTACAGGCACATACAGGCAAGTAAGAAAACAGCTTTACAGCAAGAAATGATCATTCAAATCGGGGACAAGGATGATTTTTCTAGCAAAGAAAACGTACAAGCTGCGAACGAGATCCTGGAAAAGTGGTTCCGGACATTTGAAGAACGAAATCCAAATTTAAAAATTTACAATGCGGTCATTCACAATGACGAGGCAAGCCCACATTTGCATGTCAATTTTGTCCCTGTCGCTTCTGGCTACAGGCGTGGGCTTGAGAAGCAGGTCTCTTTTGATAAAGCCATTCTTCAGCAGGATTACACGTTGAGTAAAGAGCGCCCGTTTGATGATTGGCGAGAAAAAGAAGTGCAGTTGTTAGAAAAAATGCTGAATGAACGTGGAATCGAACGAGAATTGATCGGCACGAATGAGTATAAAGATGTCACTGAGTACAAAGAAAAGAAAAGAGAACTCGTCAAGATTGAAAAAGAGATTGAGGATTTAAAAACGGTTCTTCCAGAAAAAAAAGAACCCGTTGCTTTTCTGAGAAAAGAAACGGAAACAGAGGTAAAGCCGAAAATGATCGGCAAACCGGAAATCACTGAAAGAGAAACAGGTAATTATGTTTTATCACCGGAACAATACAAAGCAGTCACGGAGCAAATTCATGCAGCTGTTACGATTCAAAAAGATTATAACCGGCTGAAGAACATGGATTTCGCGAAGGAAAGAGAAGAATTGCTTGAAGTACAGGGCACGATTTTAGATCAATTTGATTCGGTTTATCAAAGAGAGCAGGAATTGAAAAAAGAGAATAAGGCGTTGAGAGAAGAAAATACGGCTCTTAAAGGGCGTGTAGGGCAGTTACAAGCAAATTTAAGGCTTATCTATCAAAATACGAGAGAAACGCTTAGGGAGCGATTTGGAGCGTTCAGAGAGCATCTAAATAACGACATGAAGAAAAACAAAGTAGTGAATTACTTTGAAAAGATACATAAGCAGGTTCAGGTGAAAGATCGGGGGATAGAAAGATGACAAAAAGAAGAAGTAGTCCGAGGCGTTATTCAACTACTTGGAAGAAGATTCATGAGCTAGGTTCCAGTGATGAGGAGCTCGATGTTGCTTATGCCGAAATTATCGCTACGGCAATGGATGTAAGGATAAAGCTGGGCATTACGCAAAGTGAATTGGCTAAAAGAAGCGGTTTAACGAGCAGC
>NZ_LAJB01000022.1 GCF_000970685.1 Domibacillus indicus | reverse complement strand
ATCCGATTGTTGGGTCTAAGGTTAGCTTTTAGAGTAAAATAAAGAGAGTGATCAAACAAACGGATAAAAAAGCTAAAAACATCCGATTGTTGGGTCTAGGGTTAGCTTCTAGAGTAAAACAAGGATAGTGATCAAACAAACGGATAGAAAAGCTAAAAACATCCGATTGTTGGGTCTGGATGTGGTTCCTAGAATAGCATAGGAAGAATGATCAAACAATTGAACCCAAAATTATAAACGTCCGTTTTTTGATACTTAGATATATATAAATATCAAAAAATAATGAACCTGCTTTTGAAGAGGCAATAAATTACAAAAATCATGATGGAGGTGTATTACACTGTGTCGGTATTGAAAGCGGATGAGATAAAGGAACATTTTAAGGATGAAAAGTTTTCTCTAAAGGATTTATATAATTATTATTGTAAGTTCGAACCAGATTTAAAAGAAACTACTTTCAGGTGGAGGGTTTATCAGCTAAAAAATGCAGGAGTAATAAGGAATATTTCAAGAGGTATCTATGAAGTTGGTGTAGAGAGGTTGTTCAACCCAAAAATTAACAAAAATATAAAAAGGATAAGTAGAAAAATAAAAAAAGAATTTCCTTATACAAACTTTGCGATTTGGGATACCTCCTGGCTATCTAATTATATGATTCATCAACCTTTAACAAATAATATAATTTTAGAAGTTGAATCGGCATCTTTAGGAGCAGTATTTGATGTTATATATTCTATAGAAAAAAATGTATTACTAGACCCGAATAAATTAGAAATTGAGCGGTATATGTTAAAAGGTGAATCTAATATTATTTTAAAAACACTAACTGCAGAAGCTCCAATAGCAAAAAAAGATGGACTAACAATACCTAAAATCGAAAAAATACTAGTTGATTTATTCACATATAAGGATTTATATATAATGTATCAAGGGAAGGAAAAAGTAAACATTTTTGAAAATGTTTATAATGAATTCACTATTAATAACTCAACATTAAAGAGATATGCTGTAAAGCGGGGGGTTTATGAAGAAATTTACAATTTTATTAAATTCAACACAAATATTGAATTAGAAAAAAAAGGGGAATAGATGCCGCATGATAGCTACAAAGACGTTTGAAAAAGAATGGATAAACGACTTATCAAAACAGTTTGGAAGAAAAAGACTGGCAAACCCAGAACTGATTGAAAAGGTGACTAAGGCATTACATCTTTTGGAGTTATTATCTTTAAGTGATTTAGATTTTATTTTTAAGGGTGGAACATCATTATTACTTTTACTAAACAAAGTACACAGATTTTCGATTGATATTGACATAATAATTGAAAGAAAGAAAGACGAAACAGATATTGATTCTTTGCTTGATGCTATAGTGCAAAAAAGTGATGTGTTTGAGTCATGGCAAGAAAACAACAGACATGCTAGTGGTATACCAAAGGCACATTATAAATTATTTTATAATTCAGCTCTTGATCCTAGTGAACAAAGATATATTCTACTAGATATATTGTTTGAGGAGAACCATTATACGGAATTAGTAGATAAAGAAATAAATTGTGAATTCATATCCTATGACGAGCCGGCTGCAACTGTCCGCATGCCAAGTATAGATAGTATCCTAGGAGATAAGTTAACTGCCTTTGCACCACAGACAACTGGCATTCAATATGGGAAGGGTAAAGAATTAGAAATAATTAAGCAGTTATTTGATATTGAAAATTTGTTTAATGAAATGGAAAATGTAGGAATAGTTAATACTACATTTAGAAAATTTGCATCACAAGAATTAGTTTATAGGGAGAAAGAATCTCTTCAGGTAGATGAAGTATTACTAGACATCTTCTATACATCAACAATAATTTGTGCTCAAGGTTCAATAGGTGCTGAAGAGTTTAAAAGCCTGCAAGAAGGTATTTCAAAAATAACGGACTATATCTTTACACGTAACTACCTTATGAGGGATGCTCTTGTAAGTGCAGCTAAAGCAGCATATCTTTCACAGATTCTATTAAGTGGCAGAGACCAAATTGAACGATTTAGTGGTGATAAAATTGAAGATTGGAAAATAGAGAGGCCATTAAACCTTAGAGGGGATGAAACGAAAATTTGGCGGCCTAGAAATATTAACAATGTCAAAAAAACTTCCCCAGAGGCATTTTTTTATCTATTTAAAGCGCTAGAAATCCATTTTGACGAAGTTATGGTTTAATTTTGAACGATCTTTATATATATTAAAAGTATATAAATGTGCTTAGGAATTTTTTAAACCTTGTTGAGGATTGATTTTTTATTGATGTTAAGATTTTTTAATCCAATACATAAAGTGCATCTTGCAAAATTTAAAGTTGTTTGTGGAATAGGTTTGTAAAAGTATTAATGATATTACTATAGCAATTGGACTGGAGTTTATTCCAAATGTTCAACAGTATAAAAACTAGACCGAAATTGGAATCTCGGTCTAGTTAAAATGACATTCAATACTATTCCAAATAGCAAAGTAACTTGCTAACAATGTGCTAACGCATTGAAGTAACAAGTATAATTTCTCGTTAAAGATATTACACTTATTAGCTCTCTAAATCCTGTTTTAACGCGATTTTATCACACATTGTGAAAAGTGTTACAGCTTAAAACGTTATGGGCGGCATAATGGAAAACCTTGAAATTAATGATACCTTGAGTAATGATTAAGAGTGTATCTATTATTCCGGCCCTCTCTTGTTATAAGGATTAGACCTCTATTCAAAACCATCCAAGGGAGCTAAGGAGGACGAATTAGCCCAGTTTCACTTATAGGCCGTTGCACCTGAATTGATAAAACATATATACCATATCCTGATCATGGAGTCAGAAAAACGAAGCATAATATCCTTTCAATACCGATAATTGGGTTATTTGAATAATATGGATCAGCATATAGAGTATAAAAACTTCGAATTTCTAATTATTACCACTTACTTTTCTCGGAACTTAGTTAATCCTATTTACGTAATCCTTGTTTGAGTTTTAATAATTCTTTTACTAACTGTTGTATTTCTCCTAAAGCTTTAGGTTCTATGTCAAGAATATCTATATTATTTGCTTCATTTTTAATTCTTTCCACTGTTTCACCTAGTATCTTGTCAATTTTAGGTGTAATAGAATTAGTGGCATTTTTTTTAACAATTCTTGATGAACGAAATATATAATAATCTCTATGTATTTTTATTATCTCACTTTGCGGCTTATTTGCTATAGAGTAAAAGGCGCCGTTAATCATTTGTTTACTAACTGGCATATCAGGCATATTCTTCTTTATGTAATTTTGTATATCTATCAACTTAAATTCTCTATCTATATTTTCTTCTAAGTATTGAGGGATCAATTTTCTTATTTTCTTTCCAGGTTCCCATGAAAAACCGTTTCTTTCCATTCTAATCCTCCTTAAAATAAAAAGTATTCTTATTTTCACATTAGCCACATACTACACTTAAACAAAAATCTGCACAAAACTTGCACAGTACTTAATTTCATTTAAAGTACTAAAAATAATTATTTTACTGATTTAAAAATATACTAGGCGCTATTTCCTGGTATGACGCGTACTAAACAATACTTCATTAACATATTTAATGTGTTTAACTAAGTAAAAAATAAGTCAACAATTTTGACAGGGTAGAGGTCGCTGGTTCGAACCCAGTAGGAATCATTGGGTGTTAAAACCCTTGAGAGAGCGTCAGGAACACGGTTTCTCTATGAAAACACTACTTCTTCGGAAGTGGTGTTTTTTTGTTTTTGATTAATATTTTAAGTAGCTGGTCAAGAAATGGTCAAGAACAATTATTTTGATCATCTTTTCGATTCATCCATGTGAAAAAAATTTAGTTTTCTGTAAAAATTGGAGATATAAATTATGGGGTTTCCCCCACAAGAAAAATAAAAAAATGATATTCCGCCACTGAGCAAGTGGACGGAATATCAAATGATTTTTCTTGCAAGATACTTAAGTAAGAGGTTTGACTACTTCCCACCTATTGGTTATAATCCTCGTCAAATAACATTTTACCAAATTGAACGGCTGTATCCTTTTGCATGCTAGGCAAAAGATGACTGTAAGTATCAAGCGTAATTCTTACATCGGCGTGTCCTAAACGTTCTGATACAATCTTTGGATTTACTCCCTGTAATAGTAGGAGCGTTGCATGAGTATGTCTCATATCATGAAATCTTATCATAGGCAGTCCAGCCTTCTTTATTATGGCTTTAAAGGTTCGCCGAATATTGTCTTTGTTAGTTGGGGTACCAGTTGCCGTGCAAACGACTAAGTCCATGTTTTTATAGAGAGCTGCACCAAGTTCTTGTTTTTCTTTATCTACTAGTTTTTTATGCTTCTCCAACTGTATAAGAGTTTCCTCAGGTAAATCAACTGTTCTTGTTCCTGACTTGGTTTTTGTATAAGGAAATATTTCTTTCCCGTCAGTACTTAATGTTTGGGTGATTCGAAGGCAGTCTTTTTCAAAATCGACATCTTTCCACCGAAGCCCCAGTATCTCCCCTTGCCTCATTCCCGTTGTTAATGCTAATAAAAATGCAATGTAGTATCGGTTATAATTTTCAGCGTATTTTAAAAAAGTCTGGACTTCTTTGACACCCCATACCTTTATTTCCTTTCTTTCTGCTTTTGGCCTATCAACAAGTGAAGCGGGATTTTTAGATATAATACCCCAGCGTTCCGCTTTTTTTAGAGAATCATTTATAAGGGTGTGTACTTTTTGTACATTTTCATCAGAAAGGATTTTTTCTTTAGTTAGCTGATTATAAAGCTTCTGGATTACCATAGGGGTGAGCAGAGTTATCTCTATGTGTCCTAGAGAAGGGAGTACATGTTTCTCGACGATCCATCTATATGTGTTTAGAGTTTGCTTCTTTACTTTAGTTTGCTTATCCTCAAGCCATTGATTGAGCAAATAATCACTGTAAAGCATTTTTGTTGGCTTTATATAAGAATTTGTCATTAGGGATTGCTCAAGTTCGTGAAGAGCCCGTAAAGCATCTTGTTTGGTTTTGAAACCGCGCTTTTTAAATTGTCTCGGCTTGCCGTTCTCTTTTATTCCATGGGTCAATACGAAGTACCAACTCTTGCCGTCTTTCTTTACTGTTCTTCCTGCCATATTGGTTTCCTCCCCTTATTAATTGGTTTACTGGTAAAATATAAAAACAGCGTCTAAAAGAGCGCTGTTTTTTAAAGAGAATATTAGTTGGTTTATTCTTGTTGTCCGATTTTCATTTGAACTTTAGTCAGGACATAGTCTTGAATACACAATTTTGGTATTCGGTATGCTTTACCGATTTTGAATGATTTAATTTCTCCTGATTGTAATAATTCATAGGCTTTATTTCTGCCTATGTCTAATATTTCCATTAGGTCTTCGAGGGGAACCAAATCATCGTATGAATTAAACATGCAATAATCCTCCTTTCATATCTGATCAAATTAATAATATAGAACTCAAGCTTTTAGATTTACTTTATTGTTTATTGAAAATTATTTATAATTACTATTCATTAATTAACATTGTTGACCACGGTTCTCTCCTTTTAGTAAAGCTAAAAAAAGACTGATTACTGACTGAATATTTTTGTAATGATTAATTAAATCTGTAATGTGAGTAGATAAGATAAATTTCCATAAAAATTCAAAGGTATTAACACAGAAGGTTTTGCAGAGAAGTACCTATTAAATATCTTTTAATACCCGATTAAGATGAGACATGTAACTGAGCTAGATACGTAAACATGAGTATATTGAATAAAAGTGAATTTATTTTTGTTCTCTTGAAGGAGATTTGAAGTTAAAGTAGAATACGTTTTTCAGCACTAAAATTCTGTAACGCTACAATGGTTTAATTCAAATAATAAAACTAATCATTAGACGATATCATTATGTAAGACAAGTAACCGGATATATAGAAAAGACATTTGAATGTGCTTTTTTATATAAACTATACTGCCTTAGCATCTGATATCGTCTTTTGTTATTTGAAAGGAGGGGTAAAATGGGAAAAATAATGAGCAATAAACTTATGGGTGGCGATGGGAAATTTGGTAGGGAAATTGGTGGGAAGATAGGTAAGATCATAGGCACAACAATAGGTGGGGAAAAAGGGGGGAAGATTGGTGAAATTATAGGAGAAGGTTTAGGGCACATTATTCAAAAATAGAGAAAAGGGATGGTTTAGTGAATATAAGCCATTCCTTTTTTTGTTATTTACCTAAAAGAATGGGCAATCATAAACAGATCTCTAGCTTACCTTAGAAGTCCTAACTGAATGCTAAAAGTAACATAATCACTTAAAAATATATGATTTTATCAAAATGAATATAATAAAGCAGGAGCTTCACTTTTATAAAAAGTGGGGCTGTTTTGCGATTGAGAAAGAAGGTGAATTCATACATGATGAAAAAAATTCCAGCAATTAGAATTAATGGAGAGTCCAGAGGGTTAATATCATTAGATTAAATGTGACTTGAAGATATAGTTACAGGATTCCAGCATTATAGATTACAGAATAAACTTTATATGGAAAGAATGGATTAATTCTATTATGATTATACTGTGAATTTTTGTTCTTATTCGGCCCTTTCATTCAATTGAATTACTGTTTACCAGTTAATAAAAAATCACTTATCAGGAGACTCATAATGGAAATTATAAAAGGTTTTCCTATTCTGCATCTATCAAAAAAAATAAAGATGAAGGATAGTGCAATACAGCAAGTTCGTGAAAAAGGAAGAAAATTTAATCGTATTTTCAAAAAACACGTATTAATATGTTTGTAAATAAGGATTTAAAAATTGTCGAACCCGACAATGAAACCGTACTGAATGAATTTTTTATTTTTCCAATGTGTAGGATTGACTACTCTAATGGTTTACTAGAAAAGGAAACAGGGATGAGAATTTGCCTCATAAGAGCGGTCAAGAAAAAGTATGAATTTTTTTTACTTGATATTACAAAGAGCGCGCTAGAAGAAGCAGAATGGCTTTCTGCAAAAAGCATAAAAGAATTTTTTGGAATAACCACTGATAACTCATTCGCTAAGAGCTACAATAGGTATCTCATCGCTTTTAATGAATTCGCTACAACTCAGTTGAAAGATGAATCCAGAGTAATTTATACAGATCAAATAGGTTGGATAAAAGGTGGGGAAGGTTGGAGCTATGTGCCTGTAATAACTCCTTCGGAAAAGCATATTGTTTACGATCAGAATATAAAGTCCAAGTACAAAATCAAAGTGGATAAGTTCATGGAACTCAAGGAAGCCTTTCAAGTCGTTTTAAGTATGTTGGATATTGCCGATAAAAAAGTAACTATTCCACTTCTTTCTTATTCAATATTATCCTTATTTACAAGCTTGATTAACTATAATAAATCGGGTATAAATAAGTTTCTAATATGTATATCGGGAGATAATTCGGTTCTCAGAAGAGCTGGATTTGCGAATCTCTTTTGTAATTTATACGACAGAAAACAGAATTTGAATAGTATTAATGCTGCGTTTCA
The DNA here is from genome assembly GCF_000970685.1 of Domibacillus indicus. Classification (GTDB taxonomy): domain Bacteria; phylum Bacillota; class Bacilli; order Bacillales; family Domibacillaceae; genus Domibacillus; species Domibacillus indicus. The sequence goes on along the minus strand of NZ_LAJB01000022.1, from coordinate 7,495 downwards.
TTCGAATTTATCTTGTACTGAAGAGGAACTGAGAAGTAGGTCTTCAAAAATTAGAGATGGGATCTTTATTGTAAATACTGAAAAAAATAATAGGAAAATTCAGATGTCTCGTAAGTTATTACAAAATGACCACTTAGAGAATATGACACTATTGTTAAGTGAGGACAATCTTGATCAAGATTTTGTACTTAACGTAAACATTGACAATATCCAAGTGAATACTATTCTTCTTGAAAAGCTAAAATCTAACCCAGAGTCTCTTACAACAGGACTATCTTACTTTGTTCGTATTATTGAAGAGGCTTTTAACGACATAGGCGAAAGGGAAAATGTAAGAAAAGAATTTGTTCGTTTATATAAAGCCGGCTATGCAACTTTTAATGACAAGGGTATTGAGTATGATATTAATAAAATTCATATGAGTTCTCTGCTTTTAGTCGGTTTTAAATTATTCTTAGACTGTGCGGAAGAGGTAGAAGCGATAAATGCAGGGCTAAAAGAACAGTATTACAACGAGGCCCAACGAATTTTAAAAGCTGAAAGTATTGTCGCAAATTCTTTAGAATCAAATAGTGTAAAATCGAGCATAGAAAAGCATGATGTCTTTCTTAGTAATCTACTGAACTTACTCCAGGTGAATAAATTAATTGACTATAAGGATAAAAATAATCCAGCAATCGACCATACTAAAAATTTAGGCTGGATTGAAAATGAAAATGTTTTATACATTAAGGCCGATATTTTTGGTAAGATTGAAGATTTGCTAAAAACCAGCGGGCAAGAAAAACATTTATCCAGCAAGGATAAAAGGCAGATATATCAAGAATTATATAAGCATCAAGTCATTCTTAAACCAGACGATGGGAAAGAAATAGAAAAGGTGCAAGTAACAACTATAGAAAAGGTTTTAAACGTAGCGAATTCTTCAGTGAAAATTTTCAAAATCGATTATCAAAGAGCCAAAGAGTACATAAAAGAAAAGAGATAAAAAGTATAGGGCGAAAGCTGTCCTATACTTTTTTATTTTTAATAAAACAATTCGTTTATTCATACTTTGGTATCGAATCGTTTCATGCCATCATAAAGAAATAGGACTTAACTTTTTTGTGTCCAAATGATTGGCTCAAATCCAATATATATAAGTATATTTATTGTCTTCTTTCTGGTTGTATTTACTCCTGTATGTGTTGGAAACTGCTGTAAGATAAAGTATTCTATGAAAAATAATATTGCGTATAACAACATCCTAAAAACGATTTAGGGTGTGATGAAAAAGATGTACCATACAGTTTATTTATATAAGCAAATGAATGGTCGTGCTTATAATTTATTATTTAATGCATTGAAAAATTGTTCTAATGATAAAGGAGTGAGGTTTTTTAAAAGGGCCATAGGCTCAAGTTTTGAATGTGATCTTTTTAAAGAGAGAGGCATGATAATTTATTTAGAGCACGACACCTTTAAAGCCAATAGAAATGAAGTGCATTACCATGCTATAGGAATTCGCTTGAATCCCAAGAGATTAATCAAAAAACATGAATATATTGAAGTCACCAAGTTTAGTGACTATCCAGAAGTAACTGAGGCATTTAGGGAAGCATTTGCAGGTGTTAAAGTTTCCTTTCTATCACTAGAGACTACATCTCCAGTAGTATTCAACTTCGATAAACTTTCTACCTATAAGGTCAAAAGAATCGATTATTGCATAAACGTACAAATTCAAGGCGCACGAGAATATATGGAACTGATTAGGAGGGCTGATAAACCCAAGAGTTTCGAAATAGTGGAGAAGTATGATCCCATCAGTAAGCGTAAAAAAGCCTTTTCCAATGCTTATTATGTAAAAAACAAATCTGTCTGTATTAATTTTTACGATAAGTCATTCCAAATGGCTCAGGTATTGGATGAGTATAAGCAACATCCAACTCCAAGAGATATTCTCCGCTTTGAGGTACAGTGTAAAAAGCCAAAAGTAAACAATATAGTCCAAAAAAATAACATACAAAAATCATTATACAAGCTATCCGACCCCCAAACTTCGATGGAGAATTTGCTTTATTATTACGAAAAGACAGTTGGCTTAGAAGGATACTATAGTATAAAAAAAGCGAAATCAATTATAGAAAAATCTAATCACAGAAAAAAATACAAAGAACGATTAGTTGAGGTTTTAAAATATATCGCACGAAAAAGGTCGGTGTGGAAAGCAAGGGAAAATTGTTTACAGGGAAAGAAATCTTTTGATACGGCAGTTAAGGACTTGAAAAAATTGGGCATAAATCCTGTTACGATCCCGGATAATTGGAAGGTTCCGAGCCTCCCTAACCTTATTCACGAAATCGTAAAAGAATTTATAGCTCCAAATTGATTTAAACACTTATAAATATGTTGTTAACCTATTGATTCACATGTGTATTTCCGCTTCAAAAACTATTTTTCTGACAAAGACTCACACAATTATATAGATAAGATGTATGGATTTTTATCTGTAAACGTAAGGTAATGGTTTACAAATATATATTATTCTAATGAACATATCAAAATAAAATGGCCTCATTTCCATCACATGGAATGGGGTCATTTTATGATTGGAGGAAGAAGATGAAATATCTAGTTGGTAAGCAGGAGCAATTAAAATTATTTGAAAAGTCTTTAACACAAAAGAAAGCAGCGAAGAGGGTTAGTATCGTTAGTTTGAAAATGGTAAAGGAACAGAGTTTCTTGTACCCCGAAAGGAATATTAAATCACCAGAAGATGCTTATAAGTTAATGAAGCGTTTTTTGGCAGATGCTGATCGGGAATACTTTATGGTAGTTTGCCTGGATACGAAAAATCAACCGACTTCAATTAATGTTTGTCACGTGGGCAGCTTAAATGCAAGCATTGTTCATCCAAGGGAAGTATTGAAGTCAGCAATCTTATCCAATTCTGCCTCTATTATTGTTGGACACAATCATCCAAGTAATGACCCAACACCGAGTACGGAAGATATAGACGTAACGAAAAGGTTATCTCAGGCGGGCAAAATTATCGGGATTGATGTTTTAGATCATATCATTGTTTGTGCTAACAAATATGTTTCTCTGAAAGAGAAAGGTTACCTTTAAGGAACTGTTTTTGAGTACAGTTTAAAGCCAACGAAGGGTCGTGATTTTTATGTAGGCAAATAAAGCAGGAACAATCTTGCAGTGAAAGATGGTAAAAATAGAATGGGGGGAAAATATGAATCCTATTGGCATCATAATTAGAAGCACAACTGGAGGTTTAGTCGGTGGAGCTGCAGGTGCATCCACATTGACTGGTATTGGCCTTGTAGTAGGAGGTGGACCAATTGCAGCGATTGGATTTGGCATAGGGACAATTGCAGGGACCACTATAGGAGCCAGCATGGAGAAGAACCTTTCGGGAAAAAAGGAGGGAGACCGATGAAAGATTGGGAAAGATTCATCGAAGGGGCTACTAAAGGTTTTGAAGAATTTATTAAAGTTGTTGAAGGCAACAAAGATATCAAAGAAGCAATGGAAGACATTAACGATCATTTTGAAAGGAGAGAATAATCTTTTATTAGGTACTCAAGTTTTAAAACTGGAGTGATCTCTGTCAAGTAGAAAGAAAATAAAAAGAGATAATTTAGGCAGCTTGAGCCCGGTATTTATGTGGACTGAGGTTGCCTATTTTTTTTGAAATCGTGGGCAGAAAGAATACATAGATACAATAGAGAATGTCCTCGAAGATGTAGTGAAACGCTTTAAGCAGATAGCATAGATTAATAAGGATCAATATAAGCTGAATCGAAAAACATATCACTTGTCGAAGCCCGGTTTTCTGCGCAATGGGAGGTCAAACTGATTTGTGGAAAACTGCTCTTACCAGTTTATCGTTTACACCGGTTCTTAAAAGAGTGCTTTTTTATTGTTTTTTGTTACAAAACCCTGTTCACTATTCTATGTTCAATAACCTATTCGTTTTTTATGTTATGTTACAATGAATACAAGAGAAAAAGTGAAAAGAGTGATAACTGGTGTTAATTGGATATGCTCGTGTTTCGACAGGTCTGCAAAATTTGGATATGCAGACAGGTGCTTTAACTCAGTATGGATGTACTAAAATTTTCCACGATGAAATGAGCGGCACAAAAAAACAACGCCCAGGATTAGAAGAGGCTCTTACATATGCTCGTCAAGGAGATACAATTGTGGTCTGGCGGTTAGACCGTCTCGGGAGAAACATGCAGGATTTAATCCAGATCGTAAACAACTTGAACGAACAGGGGATTGGCTTTCACAGCCTTCAAGAAAATCTGACGATGGATCGCGGCAACGCAACCGGCCAGCTGATATTTCATCTCTTTGCAGCATTTGCAGAATTTGAACGGAATCTTATTCAAGAGCGTTCGGCTACAGGGCGGGTAGCTGCCAAAGCACGGGGCCGTCTCGGCGGGCGTCCAGAGAAATTCGAATCAAAGGATATTGAAATGATGAAGTCTTTAATTGAGAGTGGTACACCGATTAAAGATATAGCAGAAAAATGGGGCGTTTCTAGGACAACGATCTATCGCTATTTAGAAAAAAAGGATGACGAACTTAAAAAGGATAATATTTGATATGTTGATAAGAAGTTACGAAAGTACGCTCTATTATAGTAAAATCAAGACCGCTTTTTCAGCCAGGTCTGAGTAGTTAAATAAGGAGGGGCATTAAATGGATTTAAGAAAAAAGTTTCATTCTGAAATGTTTAATATTTACAAAAAAACAAAGGTTGACGTAGGTTATAATGCCTCTGCATTTCTATCTATGTTATCTAATTCCGATGATGGAGTTACAGTTGCTAAGCAGCTAATACATACTACTACACCAACCGACGGATTCATTAAACTCTGGCAAGAAGAAAGGTTAGACCTTACTGTAGAGAGCTTAATACTTAAAGCAGAATATAACTCATTATTTACTGATGAAGAAAAAAAAATTGCTAAAGATAGGTTGCGGGATTATGGTTATAAGATTCTACCTCCCCTAAATGAATTAAAAAATAACGATCCATCATGGACTGTTATTAGTGATGATACAGCAACTAAAAAGCTAGATAAATCAGCTTTTCTTTCAAATCAAACACTTATATCGGTTGAAAGTCGTACATTTTTTCAAATAGAAAATATGGAACAAAATAAAAGAAGGCCTATTACACTTGAACATGAAGGCGTATCTCACCTCTCTCATTTAAGAATGGGATCAGGTGATAATCCTAAATCTAGATTGACCTGGCCCCAAAGTTTTTCAGAAATCTTGCATAAACTTTATCCAGATATCTATGCTAAGTACAAAAAAAACTCAAATGATGTTTCAAACAGCCCATTAATTGTCTTGAAGAAATCAGGAAAAAGATTTTTTGAAGTCTCATTTAAAACTATTAATACCGATGTCCAAGAAGAAAGAAAATCCAATAAGGATCTTATATTTCCGCCTCTTGAAGTAACAAAAAGAGACAGAGAATATAATTCCTATAAACAATTACTTAGAGATAAAGTAGTTTTTGAATATTTATTTAATTCAAAGCCCCATAGAACACTTGATGAAGATATACTAGGTCTTGACTCAAAGGAAAGTAAAGGGTTCCAAGCGATGGGAATACTCCATCACCTTGGTTTAAAGAATAATCACAAAGGAGTTTTTAAGGGGATTAACTTACTGGACGCAATTAATTTTTTAAAAGAAAAAGGATTAGAAGTTCAGGTTGTTACTGATGTATTAATACGAATAAATGAAAAAAATATCGATATTAATGATCCAATGTATGAAAAAATTTTTGAAGAAGAAGGTGAAGGATTTCCAGAAGGTAAAGAAGCTTATAGGGTTCACAGATATAAAGAGCGTAATTACAAATTAATTAAGAAGGCAAAGGAAAGATTCATCCAAATTCATGGAAAATTGTATTGTGAGGCTTGTGGGATAAATTTTGAAGAAGTATATGGAGAACGTGGAAAAGATTTCATAGAAGCACATCATACCAAGCCTATTTCTGAAATGAAGGATGGAGAAACAACAAAAATAGAAGACTTGGCTATGTTATGTTCTAATTGCCATCGCATGGTACATAAAAAGCCATTAATAAGTGTACAAGGATTAAAAAAATTATTAAATTCAGCTAGCATCTCAAATATTTAGAAATTAAAACTTCCAAAAAACTATTCAATTCTTGAAGGGAGAAACATCTAAATTTCCCGAAACTTATGCAGTCAGGCCGCTACTTTTCCTGCACTTTCTACTGAGAGGCTTTTTTATTATCGAATTTTAAATATTTATACTGGACCGATCGTAGATAAAATGCTATACTCTCCATAGTGAGGTGTAATATATGAGAACAGCAGTTTCTTTTTTCGCTGGGGCTGGTGGTTTAGACTTAGGTATTGAACGTGCTGGTTTTGATATTCGTTTAAGCGTTGAACTTGAATCAGTCTACTGTCAGACTTTGCGCAACAATCATCCCGAATTAAATGTTATTCAAGGCGATATTATGGCATATAACCGAGAGCTTATTTATACGGATGCTGGTTTAGCCCCAGACGAAGAGTTAGATTTAATGATCGGTGGGAGTCCATGCCAATCTTTTAGTACAGCAGGAAAAAGACAAGCATTTGAAGACCCAAGAGGACAGGCAATGTTAAAATATGCAGATTTGGTAAATGAAGTTCAGCCTAAATTCTTTTTACTAGAGAATGTAAAAGGGTTATTATCGGCTGCTTTAAAGCATCGTCCGTTAAATAAACGAGGAATTGAACATCCTCCTTTAGAACCTGAAGAAGAACAAGGAAGTGCTCTAAACCATTTACTACAGCATTTTGGTAACTATAATGTAAAATTATCCATTATTAACGCTGCAGATTATGGAATCCCTCAAACACGTGAGCGAGTTTTTATTGTAGGCGTTCGAAATGATTTAGGAATAGAATTTGAATTCCCGGAATCAACGCATAACAAAGACGGTAGTGATGGAAAATTACCTTGGGTAACAATGGGGCAGGTATTAGAGAATTTAAATATAACAGAGCATCATTATATGAACTATTCCGAAGAGCGCTTACGCTTTATGCGTTTGATCCCTCAAGGTGGAGGAAACTGGCGCGATTTAAGGGTGCATGGAGATGAAATTGTACGCGAAGCAATGGGTGGAGCGTACAATTCTGGTGGAGGAAAAGTTGGTTTCTTCCGTCGTTTAAGTGTTAATAAACCTTCTCCAACACTTTTGACATCACCAGCACAGAAAAGTACAAATTTAGGCCATCCTTATGAAGACAGACCTTTAAGCATAGAGGAGTATTTATTTATTCAAGGATTTCCTACTGACTTTAGAGTTGCAGGCTCCTTAATGAAACAATATACGCAAATTGGGAATGCCGTTCCTGTTCAATTAGCTGAAATATTAGGTCGCTCTATTTTGCATCATATACAAACGGTTCAAATGGCCTAAAGAAATATTTTAAAAAACCAAAACTTCTCT
>NZ_LAJB01000021.1 GCF_000970685.1 Domibacillus indicus | reverse complement strand
AGTTCTTTTTGATTGCTGTTGAAATAAGGTACTGTCTATATCTCCTCTAAATTAAATCCAGCGCATTTGTGAACATTCGAGCCTTTCAGAAAAATGGAAAGCACACCGAGCTTGGTCCAGGTGTAGAAGAGGCGGCATCTGCAGGGCTCCGCTTTTCGCGGGGAAGCCGGCAAGATCTGGCTGCCAGCCCGCAGCCCGCGATGCTGCTTTTAAAAAGAATTCTTACAGGAGCGTAAACGGCCAGTGTAAAAAGCTTCGTTCCACTTATATAGTCTGTCGCCAGCCTGGCGTTAATTCAAAAAGAATTAACGTTTTTTATGTGGATTTTAATTAAGAGGTTACAGATTTCATGAATACTACTTCTACTGGTTCCGTACTTTTCAAATAAAGAGTATGAGTATTACTGTAAATGATCATGATAATAGACCGATATTACTAAATAGGGTGCATTTCATCTGCAATTTTAAATTAAGTGTGAACAGGAGAGAGTATGTTTGAGGAAAACCATGAATTTTAAATTTAAGCTGGGTACAAAAATCAATCTTATTGTTATATCTATAATAGCCATTTTATCTATAGGCATAGGATTTGTTGTGAATCAGGAGATTGCAAGAGGTATTAAAGAGTTTGCTACAGAGAAAGCAAAGGGGGATCTGGGGTTAGCTTATAGATATATTGATAATAAGTACCCTGGTGATTGGGAAGTTAAAGAAAATAAACTTTATAAAGGAAATACTCTACTAAATGATAACTACGATATAGTAGATGAAATTGGGGAAGAGACGAAAGACACGGTTACCATTTTTCTTGGAGATACACGTGTTACTACAAATGTAATGATAGATGAAGAACGTGCCATTGGCACCCAGGCTTCACCTGAGGTAGTAAACACAGTTATTAAAAATGGCGAACATTATTATGGGGAAGCAAATGTGGCAGGGAATATGTATCAAACAGCATATATGCCTTTGAAGAATGCATCAGGAGAAGTTATCGGAATAATGTATGTTGGTGCATCCCAGGAAATAATTAACAGTATCCTATCCTCTTTTTTAACAAAATTCATAGTTGTTTTAATTGTTATGATAGCGATAGCTTCCTCGGTCGTTTATTGGTTTACATGGAAAATGAAAAAGAGACTGTCTAACCTTACAACTGCACTTGAAATGGCAGGAAGCGGAGACTTTACAAAGACAGTAGATGATAAGTCCAGTGATGAATTAGGTATTTTATCAGAAAGCTACAACAAAATGTCGGTGAGTCTTAAAGAAATGATGAATGAAGTTACTTCAACAGCCGGGTTATTAGCATCCTCATCCGAACAATTAACAGCAAGTTCCGAACAGACGAGCAAGGCCACTGAGACAATTACGGAATCTATACAACAAGTAGCTAATGGTGCTGAACAATCACAAACAAATGTCCAGGAAAGCGCATTGTCTCTTGAAGATGTCACCAAAGGTGTACAGTCCATCGCCGAAAATGCTTCAGTCGTTTCAGAAGTAAGTATTCAGGCAACTGAAAAAGCAAAAGAAGGCGGTTTTTTTGTTGAAAATACCGTTAAGCAGATTAACGAAATTAGTCGTTCTGTAGCAGCAAGTGGAGAGGTCATAAAAACACTAGAACACCGGTCGCAGGAAATAGAAAAAATAACAAATGTGATAACTGATATTGCGAGTCAAACAAATTTACTGGCTTTAAATGCAGCTATTGAAGCGGCCAGAGCGGGTGAACAGGGGAAAGGATTTGCTGTTGTTGCAGATGAAGTTAGAAAACTAGCTGAACAGTCTCAGCAGTCTTCCTCACAAATTTCAATACTGATTAAGACCATTCAAGAAGACATGGACCAATCCAACAAGTCCATTGAACAAGTATCTGTTGATGTAAAAGAGGGGCTGGCAGTCGTTAACCAAACAAAAGATAACTTTAAGGAAATTCTTGAATTTATGGGCAGATTAACAGAACAAATTAATAATATGGCCGCAACATCTAAGCAAATTTCTGCAAGCACACAGGGAGTATCCGCAACTGTGACCGGAATAATTGGCATATCTAAAGAAACTTCTATGCATTCACAGAACGTAGCAGCGTCAGCAGAGGAACAACTCGCATCAATGGAAGAGATTGCTGCGTCTGCTTCAGCATTATCAAATTTAGCAGATGATTTAAATCAATTGATCCGTAAATTTAACATTTAAATGATGATACCTTATGTAAAAAAACTGGCCTTTTGGCCAGTTTTTTTAGCATTTATTCGATTTTCGTATAAATTGAACGAATAAGTTTACATACTGCTTTTCAAAAAAGCGTATAAAAACAGAGCTTAGTCCAGGCAAGTGAAGCGGCATTCGCGGGGCTGCGCGTTTCATGGGGCAGGCGATAAGCCCGTCTTCCCACTGGAGTCTACGCCCCGCGCCTGCCGCCTCTGTGAGGAGGAAAACCGCAGGATTTGTTTTTCATCTCTTATGAAAAGAAAGAGAATCCTATTACTCATTTATAGCTGTTTTTTCCCGAAACGCAACGGGCGAAGCCGCCAGCCCGCAGCCCACTATGCTGTTTTTCAAAAGAATTCTAACAGGACAGTAAACGGAAATGTAAAAAGCTGCATTCAACTTATACAGATGACTCAGCTTGATTTTTTCTTTGATTTAAATGGGTTAATCCACTGAAATAAGGCTGCCGACCTTCTTCTCCAGCCGTTTTAAGGCTTCCTTATTTTGGTTAATAGCTGATCCAGTTTCCGAATCCCTTTTAGCAGGTTCGGCGATGGACGGCAGAAGTCTTTTTCTTCCATTATGAAAATCGGTGTTTCTTCGTAACCGGGTCTCTTTTTCACCACATTTGAATTTACTTTATCTGTCATAACGCCAACCCATGCCAGCAAAATAACCTCCGGCTTTTTTTTCAGTACCGTTTCCCAGGTTGTTTGCACACTGGGCTCAGGACGATCCTCAAATAGGTTGACCCCGCCGCATAACTCGCTTATTTCCGTTAGCCAGTTTGTTCCGCCCGGAGTAAATAATGGCTTTGGCCACCATTCCCAGTAAAGGCGTACGCGGCTTGTCCATTTCCGTGCCCTGTAAGGTTCCAGCTCGCACAGCCATCTATTCCGGGCTTCTTTTCCGTTTATCCCGCAGGCACCGGCAATTTGCTCAATGGAAATGCCGATATCATCAAGTGACTGCGGATTGGTTACAATATGGGGGATATCCCGCTGCTCAAGCTCCGCCACGTTTTTCTCCATTCCCGGCACGCTGAGTGATGCCAGGACAATATCCGGTCGAAGGCTGGCCAGCTTGTCCATATCAATGGATAAATCCGGTCCCAGCCTTGTCCGGTCCAAATCCGAAAAGTCATCTACACCAACAATCTGCTGCTCAATGCCAAGATATTCACATACTTCTGTGTTGCTCGGACAAATCGATACAATCCTCACACCAACACTCCCGTTCATTTTCCCTTATAATAACATGTGAGGTGAGTAAGATGTTTATTATTAAAAAAGAAGACTATGTAAACTCAGAAGCTGATGCTTTGTTTATCGGGCTGTTTGACAAGCCCCTGAAATTTGAAGGAGCGCTGGAGCCGCTCGATGCCGCTTTTTCGGGACAATTAACCGAATTGATCAAAAATGGTGATCTGTCCGCAAAAGAAGAACATGCATCCATTATTCCGGCTCTCGGCCAAATTCCTGCAAAGCGGATTGTATCGGCAGGGCTTGGAAAAGAAAAAGAAGCGGATTTCCATGCCATTCAAAAAGCAGTCACAAAAGCGGCCAGGCAGTCGAAAGCATACGGGCTGGAATCTATCGCCATTGTGCTTGATTCATTTGTAACAGAAAGCATAACAGCCGCAGAAGCCGCAGAAGCCGTAATAGAAGCGCTGTTTACAGCACGTTATGAATATCAGGGGTACCGGACGCCGGGAAATGAACCGGAAAAGCAATTAAAAACAATTGTTGTGTACACGGAGGAAGATTCATCAGAAATAAAGTCAGCCTGTGAAGTGGGCAAAACAATGGCAGATGGAACCAACACGGCGATCCGATTAACTGCCACGCCGTCGAATATGATGACACCAGATGATCTTGCACTGCAGGCAAAAAGCCTGGCTGATCAGTACGGCTTTGATCTTGAAATTCTGGAGCGGGAAGATATGGAGAAAATCGGCATGGGGGCTTTTTTGGCGGTAGCTCAAGGGTCGGCAGAACCGCCCAAAATGATTACCCTTAAATACAAACCGTCGGATTCCTGGGAAGATGTGCTAACCTTTGTCGGAAAAGGCGTCACATTTGATACAGGAGGCTATTCCATTAAAACAAAAGACGGTATTGTCGGCATGAAAACAGATATGGCCGGCGCTGCAGCTGTACTTGGTGCGATGGAGATTGTCGGAAAGCTTCGGCCGGAACGTCCGGTAATGGCTGTTATTCCCGCTACCGACAACGTTATCAGCGCAAAAGCATTTAAGCCGGATGATGTCATTACTTCGCTTTCAGGAAAAACAATTGAAGTGAAAAATACGGATGCGGAAGGACGGCTTGTGCTCGCTGATGCGATTACCTATGCAAAGCAGCAGCGCGCCGGTAAAATTATCGATGTGGCAACGTTAACAGGAGGAGTCATTATTGCACTTGGAAAAGACAAAACGGGTGCCATTACAAACAATGAGCCATTTTTTGAAGAAGTGCTTGAAGCGTCCCGGGAAGCAGGAGAAATGATCTGGCGGCTTCCGCTTACCGAATATGATAAAAAACGGATTCGCAAAAGCGATGTTGCGGATTTGAACAACTCGCCGGGAAGAGACGGACACGCCATTATGGGAGGCGGATTTATCGGTGAATTCGCGGAAAATACGCCGTGGGTCCATCTGGACATTGCCGGCAGTGCTGAATTAACTCCCGGCGTCATGACAAGGACTCTGGCCATTCTCGCTCTGTCAGACCAGTCAGAATAATCCGCCTATTTATTATACTGGGAAAGTATATTGACAAGCGGGCAGGCAATCTGCTATCTTTTAAGCGGTCCTTTAGTAATTTAGCAGATTAAAGTGTTGGGGGTATAGAAAAATGAATGCAGTGGTAATAGCGGTTATCATCATGCTTATTCTCAGCCTGCTCCGCGTCAATGTCGTTTTTTCGCTTATTACGGGCGCTCTCATTGGCGGTTTAGCTGGCGGTTTGGGCATGGACGGAACGATTGCCGCATTTTCAGAAGGTGTCGGCGGCGGTGCCGGCGTGGCGCTCAGCTACGCAATGCTCGGCGGATTTGCTGTTGCCGTCTCAAGTACAGGCCTGCCGGAAGCGCTGGTTAACTTTGTTTTACGGTTTATTGGGAACAGGGAAGAAGCACGGGCGAAAAAATTGCCCAGGGCGCTCATTTTATTTGTGATCTTGATTATGGCATGTTTTTCCCAAAACGTTGTGCCCGTTCATATTGCTTTTATTCCATTGTTAATTCCGCCGCTCTTAAAAATTATGAATGAGCTGCGGATTGACCGGCGTTTAACAGCCACTGTGCTGACATTCGGGCTTGTTACGCCGTATATGCTTTTACCGGTAGGATTCGGGCAGATTTTCCATGAAATTATCGCCACTAATATAACGGACAGCGGTCTCGAGGTGGCCATCGACCAGGTGCCCAAAGCCATGGTTCTCCCGGCAGCCGGGATGCTTGCCGGCTTGCTGGTCGCCGTTTTTTTCACGTACCGGAAGCCCCGCGAGTATGCAGAGCTAAAATTGCCGGCTGCGGTGGAAACGGAGGCCTCACAGGCAGCTTATACTTCTTTCGGTCTTGCTGTAGCGGGAATAGCCATTGTTGCCGCACTGGCGGCACAGTTAGCAACAGATTCCATGATATTTGGCGCTCTTGCCGGAATTGTAGTGCTGTATGTATTCCGGGCGGTTCGCTGGAATGAAGCGGATCAGTTGTTAACGAGCGGTATGCGCATGATGGCGTTTATCGGATTTGTTATGATTGCCGCCGCTGGCTTTGCCAGCGTCATGAGTGCAACAGGGCATGTTGATACACTGGTGCAGAATTCGGCTGCGGCTATTGGGGGCAATAAAGCTCTCGGCGCACTTTTGATGCTTATTGTCGGGCTGCTTGTGACGATGGGCATCGGCTCATCTTTTTCAACAGTTCCCATTATCGCTACGATTTTTGTTCCGCTGGCACTTGAGCTTGGCTTCAGCCCGATGGCTGTTATTGCGCTGGTGGGAACGGCTGGAGCCCTTGGTGATGCAGGCTCCCCCGCTTCAGACAGCACGCTCGGACCAACCTCCGGCTTAAATGCGGACGGGCAGCACGATCATATTTGGGATACAGTAGTCCCGACATTTATTCACTACAATATTCCAGTCATTCTGTTTGGCTGGATAGCTGCAATGATTTTATAATAAAAAGAGGTGCCTCTCCTTGCTGAGGCACCTCTTTTTTAAAAGGAGAGGCTGACATGAACTTTCAAACAGAAAACACTCTTATTGCTGCATTAGGAATAGAAACAGTAAAGGTAGACAAAGGAACGGTTGTGATGACCATGCCGGTTGATGAGCGGACCCGCCAGCCGTTTGGATATTTGCATGGCGGGGCATCTGTGGCGCTTGCTGAAACAGCTGCAAGTGTAGGCTCAGCAGTGCTGATAGACCCTGAAACAGAGGCCTGCTTTGGCCTTGAGATCAATGCCAACCATCTTAAATCGAAACGCGAAGGTATTGTGACAGCGACAGCAAATATTGTTCATCAGGGCAAATCCACAATGGTATGGTCTATTGAGATTAGAGATGAACACAGGGCCCTTATCTGTTTATCACGCTGCACAGTGGCCGTCATAAAGAAAAAGTAACGTTTGAAGTTTTATCGGGGCGGGAACAATTCTGGCAAAGGAGTGATTCCGATGCCCTGGAGCAAAAATGATTATCCCGATTCAATGAAAAATCTTCCGGACAATGTCAGGGACAAAGCGATTGAAATTGCCAACGCACTGCTTGATGACGGGTATGAAGAAGGCCGGTCCATTGCGATCGCTATTGACCGGGCAAGGAGTGCGGAAGGGAAAAGTGATAATGGACGCCCGCATTATGAGATCAGGCACGAAGGTGAACGCTGGGTACTGAAAAAAGAAGACGGAAAGCGGGCTATCCTGTCTGAAGAAACAAAACAGGAGCTGCTGGATAAAGCAAAGAAGTATGTAAAAGAGCATGAAGGGATTTTAACTATTTATCAAACAGATGGAAACAGGGAACAAACATTGTATGAATAAAAAGAGCTGTCCGGACGTTACTCCGGACAGCTCTTTGTTGATTCTGGGCATCTTTCTTTTCGAAAGGATGCAGCGCCAGACTTACTTTTTTTGTTTCTTTTTTTCTTTCAAGTCATCCCGCACGCTTTGCTCCCACATTTTTACGCCGGAATTATAAGCAGCGCGGCTGATTAAGTGCCCGGCTACCGGAGCGGTAATGAAAAAGAAAGCAATGCCGAGCAGCAGTCGGGAGCTAAAAAGGCCGTCTTCCATTAAAAAATAAAGAAAGGTTGCAAGCATAATACACATAACTCCAAGTGTCGCACTCTTAGAAGCGGCGTGATTGCGTGTATACACGTCCGGAAGGCGAATAAGGCCAAACGCTGCAACGAGAGTTAAAAACGCTCCTACAAGCAATAAAGCGGCAATAATCACCTCACTGATCGCGGTCATACTCAACCACCTCGCCTTTCTCTAAAAACTTTGCAAAAGCAACTGTTCCGATAAAAGCCAGTATACCGATCAGCAGGATTACCTCTAAATAGTTGCTTGTATCAAGCAGCATCGACAGAACAGCCGTAATTGACACAAGATTGACGCCCATCGCATCAAGCGCAACAACACGGTCCGGTACAGTCGGCCCTTTTACCAGGCGGTAAACCAGGCCGATCATGGCAGCCGCAAGCACTACCAGGGAAATTTGAAGAACAGCCTCAATCATCCGCGGCTCACCTCCATAATGGCTTTTTCAAATGAATTTTTAATGCTGTCAGCCGCTTCTGATACGTCAGCGATATCAATCGCATGAATGTACAGGGTTTTATTATCATCAGAGACATCCACAACAAGCGTGCCGGGTGTCAGGGTAATCAAATTCGCCAGAAGCGTAATCTCCCAGTCCGACTTCAGCTCTGTTTCAAAAGCAAAGATGCCTGGACGAATATTTAATCTGGGACGAAGCACGAGCTTGAGCACATCGATATTAGCTTTAATCAATTCTTTTAGAAACAAAAGAAACAGAAATATAACAGCCCAGACACGGTGCAGGTAAAACCGGCTTTTGAAAAAGCGGCGCATGCCGAGCATCACAAGCAGGCCGAGCAAATACCCGATAATAAAAGTATGAGCATTAAAAGATACCTGCAAAAACATCCAAAGAAACGCAAGGAATACATTTAATAAAATTTGAAAGGCCATATTATCTACTCCTTCAATACGGCGTCAATATAGATTTCCGGATGGATGAGTGCATCTACGGCCTGCATCACATAAGGATAAACGGCTTCTGTCCCGACACCGTATAAAACAGAAAGAACAACCAGAATTGCAGCCGGAATAAAAAGAGAAGCAGTCTGCTTTTTTTCTTCAGGCAGTTTGTTCTCGGGGTTTTTCCAAAAAACAGCCATAAATAAGTTAACGACAGAATACAAAACAGCGAGGCTTGAAAGCAGGACAATAATCGCACCGACATATTCTCCCGCTTCAAACCCTGCCCGGACAATTAACAGCTTTCCAGTGAACCCGGAAAGAGGAGGGATGCCTGCAAGCGCAAAGGCTGCGATCAGGAAGGTCCATCCCAGTGCCGGATAAAGACGAATCAGCCCGCCCATTTTCGTAAGGTTGGATGTTCCGGCAGCATAAATCATAATGCCGCCAAGCAGGAACAGTCCTCCTTTAATAATCATGTCATGAACAAGATAAAAGATCGTCCCGGCAACAGACTCTTCTGTCATAACGGCAATACCGAACAGCAGTACACCGACCGCAATAATAATGTTGTAAATTAAAATCTGCTTTACATCTTTATAAGCAAGTGCTCCAATCGAACCTGCAATCATTGTTAAAAGGGCAAGCAGCGATAATATATCATGAGTAAACGCCTGGTCGTGATAGAAAAACAGCGTATAGGTACGTAAAATCGCATAAACTCCTACTTTTGTCAGCAGAGCGCCGAACAGGGCAAGCACTGGTGCAGGCGGTGCGGCATATGAGCCGGGCAGCCAGAAGTAAAGCGGGAAAATACCTCCCTTTAATCCGAAGACAATTAAAAAGAGAATCGCTAAAACTGTTATGATCGGCTCTGCCCCAATTTCTGAAATGCGTGCTGAAATATGCGCCATATTCAGTGAGCCGGTCACAGAATACAAATAACCGACCGCAATAACAAAAATGGCGGATGAAATAACATTCACCAGAATGTATTTAATGGATTCCCGCAGCTGAACTTTTGTGCCGCCAATCACAATTAATACATAGGAGGACATAAGCATAATCTCAAAAAATACGAACAGGTTGAAAATATCTCCCGTTGTAAACGAGCCGTTCACCCCGACAAGCAGAAACTGGACAATCGGATAGTAATAAAAGGCTTCGCGGCCGCTGCCAATCGAGCGGAACGAATAAAGAATAACGCAAAAAGTAATAATGGAAGCAGTTAAAACAAGCATAATGCTTAGCATGTCAGATACAAGTGTGATTCCAAATGGAGCAGGCCAGCTGCCCATATCCACTGTTTGAATGCCTTCTGCCTCTACTTTCATCATAACGGCAAAAGCGGCGATAATTGTGAAAGCGGCAGCAGCAGCCGAAACGATCCGCTGTGCCTGTACATTTTTTGATAAAAACAGTAAGACAATCGCTGCAACAAGAGGAATGAGAATTGGCAAAATCGGTAAATTAATCATCTGTTTCCATTCCTCTCAATTGTTCCATATTGTCTGTGCCGAGCTCCTGGTACGCCCGGTAGGCAATAACAAGAAAAACGGCTGTAACTCCGAAGCTGATAACAATCGCCGTTAAAATCAGCGCCTGCGGGATAGGGTCTGTATAAGCAGCCGCATGCTCCCCAAGCACAGGGGCAGCTCCCGTTTTCAGCCCGCCCATCGTTAAAAGCATCAAGTGCGTTCCGTGGCTGAGAAGCCCGGTGCCGATAATAATTCGAAGCAGGCTTTTTGAAAGCATTAAATAAACGGCCGCTGCAAAAAGCAGGCCGGCGACAATACACATTAAAATTTCCATTATTCACTCTCTCCAATCGTTTGAATAATGGTCATGGTTACACCAATGACAACAAAATACACACCCAAATCAAACAGCATCGCGGTATGAAGCGATGTTTTGCCGAACAGCGGCAGGTGAAAGTAATTATATGCGTGAGTAAAAAAAGGAACATTAAAAATCAATGAACCGGTTGCAGTCCCGGCGGAAAACAGGAGCCCGATCCCGATCAGCCATTTAAAGTCGAGCGGAAAGCCGTGCTGGACTGTTTTAATGTCGAATGCCAGCAGCAAAAGAACGATTGCCCCGGCTGTCAGCAGTCCGCCGACAAATCCGCCGCCCGGATAGTAATGGCCGGCGAAAAACAAGTGAATCGCAAAAAAGATAATCATAAAAAACACAACTTTGGCGACGGTTTGAAAAATTACATCATTCGTTTTCATTCGTTTCGCCGCCTTTCTCAAGCCTTAATTTGATTAAGCCGTAAATGCCGAGCGCCGCGACAGAGAGCACGGCAATTTCAAACAGAGTATCAAAGCCGCGGAAATCCACAAGAATTACGTTGACCATATTTTCTCCGCCTGCTTTTTTATACGTGTTTTCAATGTAATACTCATTAATGGAAGCAAACAGCTTTGAGCTGTGCGCTGAAATCCCGATCAATGTGACGATGATGCCGACTCCAGCCGCAATAATTGCGTTCCCTGCCTGAAAGCGCCGCTTTTCTTCATGGCGTGATAATTTCGGCAAATGATAGAAACAAAGCAGGAACAAAGCGGTCGACACGGTTTCGATCACAAGCTGGGTTAACGCCAGATCCGGTGCGCGGAAAATAACGAAAAACAGGGAAACGGTATAACCGACCGCTCCAAGTGCAATAATGGAGGTCAGCCGTGATTTTGCCAGTAAAATCGTTATCGTTGCAGCGAGCAGAACGAAAATCAAGCTGACTTCATACAAGCCGATAGGCGCCGCCGCAGAAGCATCATAACGAAAAGCATCCTTTGCCCATATGGCGAATCCCAGCGCCGCGATAAAAAAAGCAAAAATATAAACAAGGTAGCTGCGGATAAACCCGGTCATATAAGCATTTGTAATGGCATTGGAACCACGTTCAGCTGCGTACAATCCTGAATTATAAAATTGATTAAGCGTTACTTTGCCGGGAAAATAATCATAGATCCCCGTCCATTTGGGCATGAATTTATAAAGCAGAATACCGACAGTGATGACCCCGATGGTCATCCACAGTTCCGGTGAAAAGCCGTGCCAGAAAGAAATGTGGACATCAAGATGTTCACCCGGCGGGATGATCGACGGCACAATGGCTGCCGCAGCCGGCTGGATCAAGCTGTAAGACAGCAGATTTGGAAACAACCCGAACACTGCGACAAGCACAGCCAGAATACTCGGTGAAACGAGCAGGCCGACAGGTGCTTCATGTGGTTTTTTCTCCAGCTTTTCCGGCTGGAACTTACCTGTAAATACTTTAAAAACAATAATCATGCTGTAAATGAAGGTAAACACACTCCCGATCCATGCCATAACCGGGAATAAAACTGCCCACGTTTCCACGTTAAACAGGTTTAATTCCATCAGCTGAATCATAGACAGGAAAAACATTTCCTTACTTAAAAATCCGTTAAAGGGCGGCAGCCCGGCCATTGAAAATGCCCCGATAATCGAAAGCGTAAAGGTAACCGGCATTAAACTCATTAAGCCGCCCAGCCTGCGAATATCCCGTGTGCCTGTTTCGTGGTCGATAATGCCGACTACCATAAACAGGCTTCCTTTAAACGTTGCATGGTTGATTAAATGAAACACAGCAGCGATGACCGCTGTTGTAAAAATGTTGTCATCAAGCGACTCAAAATGAAGAGACGCTGCGCCAACACCGAGCAGGGACATAATCAGTCCAAGCTGGCTGACCGTTGAAAAAGCCAGGATGCCTTTTAAGTCTGTTTGTTTAACCGCATTAAATGAGGCCCATAGCATGGTAAACAGGCCGACTGCTCCAACAATCCAAAACCAGTAACCGGAAAAAGCGAAAATAGGACTGAAGCGGGCAACCAGGTAAATGCCGGCTTTCACCATGGTAGCGGAATGCAGATAGGCACTGACAGGTGTGGGCGCTTCCATCGCATCAGGAAGCCAGATGTAAAACGGGAACTGCGCGGACTTTGTAAAAGCGCCAAGCAGCACAAGAATCATCGCCAGCAAAAAGAGCGGATGATTATTCAGTTCCGGTGCCTGAGCGGCAAGTTCACGTATGCTGAACGTATCTCCCATAATCGACAAAACAAGAAAGCCGCCGAGCATCATCAGCCCGCCGAACACGGTGATCAGCATCGACTTCATTGCACCGTAGCGGGAACGGTCACGGTTATACCAGTAGGCGATCAGCAGGAAAGACGAGATAGACGTGAATTCCCAGAACATGTACAGCGTTACAACATTATCCGATAAAACTACGCCAAGCATGGCACCCATAAACATGAGCAAATAAACATAAAAGTGATGCAGACTTTCTTTTGTTTTGGATAAATAGTAAATGGAGTACAAAACGACGAGCGCGCCAATTCCCGTAATAAGAAGAACAAACAGCAGGCTCAGGCCATCCACATACGCCGTAAAATTAATACCGAGCGACGGAATCCAGGATGCCGTCTGGATGATGGAGCTGTTATTCATCGTTACGGGCAGATATTGAAGGAATATTCCAAATAAAACGACCGGCAAAATTAAGACGAACCAGCCTGTATGTATAGTTGCTGCTTTTTTTCGCAAAAAAGGAACAAATACGGCCATTATAAAAGGAGCGAGAATGGCCCAGTGAAGCAAAGACAAATGAATCCCCCCTTAGGTTTTTATGCATGGTTCAAATTATATCGCAAAAAAAATGATTATGCATTTCCTAAAATCAGACAAGTCTCAAAACCCGCCCATTGATAATAAATATGAAGAGAGACGGTGTTTTTGGGCTAAAAAAAATTTAAAATACTGAAAAGGAAGCATGCGGATTTTGACAGAAATTGTGCACAATTTCCAAAAAAAGTTCGCAAATGACTTGTCATAATAATCAACCTCTTGCATAATGAACAGTGACTGACTGCGACAGGAGAGAATTATTTTGATGAAAAATTCATATTTAACCGGCTATATGCCTCTTTTATCTATTTTGCTGTTCAGCTTATCCTTATCGATGTTTGGCCAAACATTTATACTGGATTTGCTGAAAAAAGCAAACTTGTATAATACAATGCTCGACATTTTCACAAAAACGGAAATTAATCTTGTTGTTATTGGCGGATTAATGGTTGTATTCACCATGATTTTTGCAACGCTGAAGCTGCTGGCAAACACAGCAAATGAACTGGCTCTGCTTTTTTTCTCGAAAGACGCGGAAGGTGAACTGCTGAAAAAAACACGCTTCGGTGCCGTGATCTTTTTTCTGGGAGGGCTTTTATCCTTAGTCAGCTTTTCTTCAGCTCTCGGAACCATTGTTATTTTTCTCGTAACGGCTGTAGTATATGTAATATATTTTGTTTATAAATTAAGCCCGCATATTACCACGCCGCAAATGATCGGCATTATTGTGTTTGAAGCAGTGTTTTGGATTTTCTTCGGTTTATTGCTCGCTTTAATTTTCATGAAATTATACAACGGATTACTGGCTTCCATCCCATTATAAAAAAAAGGCTTCGCTTTAAGCGAAGCCTTTTTTTATGCAAACAATGCAGCGATATCGCGCTCGGCTGGTTTAACAATCCCTTTCTCGGTGATAATGCCGGTAATCAAGCCGGCAGGTGCTACATCAAAGGCAGGATTAAAAACCTTGACGCCTTCCGGGGCAATACGCATCCCATTCACTTCAGCCACTTCCGACGGGTCCCGTTCTTCGATGGGAATAGCGTCACCATTGGGTGTGCCAAGATCAAATGTGGAAAGCGGCGCGGCTATATAAAAGGGAATACCGAATGATTTTGCAAGCACGGCCAGGCCAAATGTGCCAATTTTATTGGCGGAGTCTCCATTTGCGGCGACCCGGTCCGCGCCCGTGATCACAGCGGAAATCTTTTTCGTTTTCATTGTATGGGCAGCCATGCTGTCCGTGATAAGAGTTACGTCTACTCCGGCCTGCATCAGCTCCCATGTAGTCAGGCGCGCGCCCTGAAAAACAGGCCGTGTTTCACAGGCATAAACAGACAAGTTAATACCGTGCTCTTTGGAGAGAAAAAACGGAGCAAGTGCGGTGCCATATTTGGCTGTTGCAATCGAGCCCGCATTGCAGATCGTCATAACGCGGTCTCCATCTTTAAACAGCGGGAGGGCATGCTCGCCGATAGCCCGGCATACATCTTCATCTTCTTTTTGAATCGCAAGCGCTTCGGACAGAACGTTTTCCCGAAGTGATTCGGCAGACGCGGCCTGTACCACAACTTCGTTCATCCGGTTCAGCGCCCAGAATAAATTAACGGCTGTCGGACGGGACTGGGACAGATAGCCGCTGTCAATCAGCACCTGTTCTTTTAACTCTTCTACATCGCTGGACGGATGGATGAACGCAGATAAGACAACGCCAAACGCCGCGGTAATCCCGATCGCCGGTGCGCCCCGGACAGCAAGGGACTGAATCGCATCAAAAACCGCCGGGACTGTTTCAAGCGTTACATATTCGGTAACATGAGGAAGCCTCCGCTGATCAAGCAGCCGGATTGCTCCGTTTTCCCAGGCGACAGATTGCGGAATATTCATTGAAGAGCCTCCTTCACGGCAGCGACAAGCTGGCTGGCCGATGTATAGCGGGACCGCTCCTTCACAAAGCGGGCGCCAAGGAACAGGGAATGCCGTTTTGCCTGCAGCCTTTTTTCATCATCGGCAATGCCGTCCAAATCCTTCACATGAGCAAGCCCAATTGTCCGGCGGATCATTTCAAGTCCCATAAATCCAGTGGCCTGCTCAAAAATATCCGCAAGCAGCCAGTCCAAATAGCCTTCTGTCTGGGAAAATGCTTCGGTATTGTTTTCATTCCAGAGCCGGGTAAACTCGCATGTAAATACATCCCATACGGTTATAATATGATCGTAAAGCGGCTCACGCCGGCTTTCTTCCCGCGACAGGGCATTCATGAATAAATTAGCTGTAAAGTGCGCAATATCAAATCCGAATGGCCCATAAAAAGCAAATTCAGGATCAATCACTTTTGTTTCGGTGCCGCTTGCAAAAATGCTGCCTGTATGAAGGTCACCATGGAGCAGGGCGTCCCCTGATGTTAAAAACAGCCGCTTCAGCTGGGCAGCGTGAAGTTTTAACTCAGCATCATTCCAGAGCTTTTCTACATCGGCCCGCAGGCTTTCTTCGAAATCGTTCGTATCTGCATCAAAGAAAGGATCAGTAAAAACGAGTCCTTCTGTAATGTCACAGAGCTCGGGATTGCAAAATGTGTTTTGCAGCTTCTTTTTTTCCTGGGGACCCATGGCGAAATCAGAGGTTCCATAAAGAGTGCGCGCAATAAACTCGCCGGTGTGCCGGGCAATAAGAGGATAATCTTCTCCATTGATCAAGCCAATGCGTGAAATGGATAAATGCGACAAGTCTTCCATAATGGTAATAGCCAGGTCTTTATTAGAATAATAGACTTCGGGGGTATAATCAGGTGCAAAGGTTCTCTGCAGGCGCAATGCACGGTTCTCAATATCGGCACGTTCGAGTGTTAATGGCCAGCTTTCGCCAACAACTTTTGCATAAGGCAGCGCCTGCTTAACGATAACACTTTTATTTGTTCCTATTATATGAAATACGTAGTTTAAATTTCCGTCTCCAATTTCTGTCGCTGAAACGGTATCGGACTCCGCAAATAAACCCAGCTTTTTAACGAGGGCAATGGCAGATTCGATCGTTAATGGTTCATAAGAAGACATGGTCATTCCTCCAAATATATTTACAATTTGATCAATAATATATATATTTATCACTGAAATTGCAAGAATATTTGTAAGAAGGTGACGAAATGAAGCAGTTTACACAATCGGCATTATTGGATGCGCTGCCACATCAGTTTTTTGCAGCATTGTCGAGAAAAGTGGCAGAATACGCGGCGCTGGGACACGATGTTATTAATCTCGGCCAGGGAAATCCGGACCAGCCGACCCCGGACCATATTGTGGCGTCTTTGCAGGAGGCGGCGGGCCGGCCTGATTTTCATAAATATCCTCCATTTCAGGGGCAGGCGTTTTTAAAGGAAGCCGCAGCGGACTTTTATAAGCGTGAGTACGATGTAGAACTGGATCCCCAGACAGAAATTGCGATTTTGTTTGGGGGCAAGGCGGGGCTTGTAGAACTCCCGATGTGCTTAATGAATAAAGGAGAGTATATGCTGGTGCCGGACCCCGGCTATCCGGATTACTGGTCGGGAGCCGCAATGGCCGGCGCCATTATGGATTATATGCCGCTGGTTAAAGAAAACGACTTTTTGCCAGACTATGATGAGATTGATGCTGAACGGCTGAACCGGGCGAAACTTCTTCTGTTAAATTATCCAAACAACCCGACCGGTGCTCAGGCGACGCAGGCTTTTTTTGATGAAACGGTCCATCTCGCCAGGAAACATGACATCTGTGTTGTTCATGATTTCGCCTACGGGGGAATCGGGTTTGACGGGAAAAAGCCGCCGAGTTTTCTACAGTCAGAAGGAGCGAAAGAAGTCGGCGTAGAATTATATACATTATCCAAAACATACAATATGGCAGGCTGGCGTGTTGCCTTTTTAGCCGGCAACAAAAGTGTTATTTCCGCCATCAACCTGCTGCAGGATCATTTGTATGTCAGTCTTTTCAGCGCGGTTCAGCAGGCGGCTGCCACGGCCCTCGCCGGTCCCCAGGATTGTGTGCGCGAGCTGTCGGACCGGTATGAACGCCGCCGCAACACATTAATGAATGCCTGTAAAAAAATAGGCTGGGATGTAACAGCGCCGGCAGGTTCTTTTTTCGCCTGGCTGCCGGTGCCGGAGCCATATACCTCCGTCCAGTTTTCCGATCTTCTCCTTGAAAAAGCCCATGTGGTAACCGCGCCGGGAATTGGTTTTGGCGGCCATGGGGAAGGGTATGTCCGTGTCGGGCTGTTAACGGAAGAAAGCCGCCTGGAAGAAGCCATCGAACGAATTGGGAAACTTGGCCTGTTCGTTGACAAAAAAGCCGAAAAGTGAAACAATCCTAGTAAACTAGTAGGCATTTAGAATGGAGAAAAAGCAATGAGTGAAGTGATCGCAACGTACCGTCTTTTTGATCAAAAAGGCGCATTCGAGAAAAAAGCAGAAGGCATTGCACTTGGCCTCACGATTGGTTCTTGGACAGACCTGCCGCTCCTTGAACAGAAACAGCTGAAGCATCATAAAGGAAGAGTGCTGGCGGTTCGGGAAACCGGGCGCGAAACAGCATATGGATGGGAAGCAGATATCGACATTGCGTATCCTGCCGCTAACTTCAGCGCAGATTTGCCCGCTATTTTAGTAACTGTATTCGGAAAGCTGTCCCTGGATGGCGCTGTTCAATTAATGAATTTGTCGTTTTCCGATGAGCTGGCCCGGCAGTTTCCTGGGCCGAAGTTTGGAGTTGAAGGCATTCGTGAAAAAACAGGAGCTTACAGCCGGCCGCTGTTAATGAGCATTTTCAAGGGAGTCATTGGCCGTGATCTTGCTTACATGGAGGAACAGCTGCAGGCGCAAATCGCAGGCGGCATCGACATTGTCAAAGATGACGAAATTTTATTTGACAACCCACTGACGCCTTTTGAAGAACGGGTGAAGCTGGGAAAGCGGGTTATTGAAGAAAGCGGGAAAAAAGCTCTTTATGCTGTGAATTTATCAGGACGTACAAGTGAGCTGAAAGAAAAAGCGCGAAAAGGAATCGAACTCGGAGCGACTGCCTTCTTATTTAATGTGTTTGCTTACGGGCTTGATGTACTTCAGGAGCTTGCGGAAGACCCGGAAGTCAATGTGCCGATTATGGCGCATCCGGCTGTTTCCGGGGCATTTACCTCGGCACCGCATCACGGTTTTTCAACCGAGCTGATGCTAGGAAAGCTTGTCCGGATGGCCGGAGCTGATTTTACGCTGTTTCCATCCCCATATGGGTCTGTAGCACTCGAACGATCTGCCGCTTTAAAAACGGCACAGATGGCACTTGAACAAAGTTCCTTCAAGCAGACATTTCCGGTTCCTTCTGCCGGTATTCATCCTGGATTAGTGCCGGTTTTGTTTGAAGACTTTGGCACCGACTCGATTATTAACGCAGGAGGCGGTGTCCACGGGCATCCAAATGGAGCTGCCGGCGGAGGACGTGCGTTCCGCCAGGCGGTTAATGCGGTTATATCAGGACAGGAGTTAACAGAAGCAGCAAAGAACAATGAGGATCTGCGGCTGGCGCTTGAACTGTGGGGGACCGGAAAATGATGAAAAACCCGGTGCTCATTTGCGACTTCGATGGGACAATTACCGAAAATGACAACATTATTGCGATTATGAAAAAGTTTGCGCCGCCTGAATGGGTGCCCTTGAAAGACGGCGTCCTTTCACAGGAAATATCGATTAAAGAAGGGGTAGGCAGCATGTTTGCACTGCTTCCTTCCTCGCAAAAGCAAGAAATTACCGATTTTATCCTTCGGGATGCTAAAATAAGAGAAGGATTTGCAGACTTTGTGGCGTACACAAAAGAAGCGGGCATTCCTCTTTATATTGTAAGCGGAGGCATGGACTTTTTTGTTAAGCCTATTTTAAAAGATCTGATTCCGGAAGAGCATATTTATTGCAACATAGCCGATTTTACGGGCAGTCAGATCCACATTGACTGGCCGCATGAGTGTGATGATCAGTGCACAAACGAATGCGGATGCTGCAAGCCGTCGATCGTCCGCCGTATCGCTCCGGGGCATGAAATTATTGTAATTGGTGATTCCGTCACGGATTTAGAAGCAGCCAGGCTCGCGGACCTTGTGATTGCCCGCGACCTTCTGCTTGGGAAAAGTGAAGAACTTGGCTTGAATTACAAGCCGTTTCAAACCTTTTATGACGTAATCGGCCATGTGAAAGAGGTAGTGGAATGAACGCATTGCAATTAAGATGGAACGATCTTGCTGAAGTAAAAAAAGAACTTGCCGCGCGAGACTGGTTTCCGGGAACAAGCGGCAATTTATCCATTAAGGTAGATGGCGAGTTCTTTTTAGTAACGGCCAGCGGAAAAGATAAGCGGAAAGAAACGAATGAAGATTTTCTGCTTGTGGATATGGAAGGAAACGCGATTGAAGGCTTTGCAGGAAAGCCGTCTGCTGAAACGCTGCTGCACGTTGAAGTATACGGAAAAACAAATGCCGGCTGCAGCCTGCATGTTCATACGGTTGATAATAATGTGATTTCTGAGCTGTATGGCGAAGCGGGAGAAGTCACATTCAGCGGACAGGAAATTATCAAGGCTTTTGGCATCTGGGAAGAAAATGCTGCGGTGACGGTACCGATCATTCCGAACCATGCTGATATTCCAAAGCTTGCCGGGGAGTTTGGCCAGTATGTTTCAGCCGATGCCGGCGCCGTGTTAATCCGCAATCATGGCATTACTGTCTGGGGCCGCGATGCATTTGAAGCGAAGAAGTTTTTAGAAGCATATGAGTTTTTGTTTTCATGGCATATTAAATTACTCATGTTGAGAGGAAGATAAAAATGGCAGTTATTCAATTTCAAGAAACAGGCGAACGTATTACGGATAAAAATGCAATTGACGCATTTTTAAGCGCTCAGGAAGTTATTTATGAAAAGTGGGATATTTCCAAGCTTCCCGAGAATCTTCGCGAAAACTACTCTCTGTCAGATGAAGAAAAACAGCAGGTTTTGGATACATTCGGCGAGGAAATTAAGGACATTTCAGCACGCCGCGGCTACCAGGCGCATGATGTGATCTCTTTGTCGGACAGCACGCCGAACCTGGACGAGCTTTTAACAAACTTCCAAAAAATTCATATTCATACAGATGATGAGGTCCGCTTTATTGTAAGCGGCCACGGTATTTTCGCGATTCAGGCAAAAGACGGCCAGTTTTTTAATGTTGAACTTGAGCCGGGCGATTTAATCTCCGTACCTGTCAATACCCGCCATTACTTTACCTTGATGGAAGACCGCAAAGTGGTTGCCGTCCGTATCTTTGTCACAACAGAAGGCTGGGTGCCGATTTACGACGAAGCAAATGCTTAATCTTTGAAAAAGAGAACCAGGTCCTGGTTCTCTTTTTTATTCCCATTTTCTTCCTTTGTGAATGATTGGTTTACAAAAAAACGCACATTCGAATTTGAATGTGCGTTTTCATAATGCTATCTCATAATGCGCCGCCAGATCAGCTGGTGAGGTGCGTATGATTCCATATAGCGTATACCCTCATACTCACTTTCATAACGGTCTTTGCCGGTCCATACCGCCGCTGTATAGCCTTCTGTCAGGCCAACAAACCATAAATCACGAACATAATTTGTCGTACCGGTTTTACCGCCGATGTACGGTGCGGCGAAGTTTGCTTTTTTTTCGGTCCCATTTTTTACTACACTGGTCAACATCTCACGCATTTTATAGGTTGTATTCGTAGACCAGATACGCACAGGCTTGTCCTCCCAGGCGTATAGCTTTTTGCCCTGAAGGTCGGTCACGCTAGTAATAGCATGCGGTTTGGTAAATGTTCCATCTACGAAGGATGTATAAGCACCTGCCATTTCTAATGTTGTAAAGCCGTCAATCCCGCCAAGTGCAGCGGCAGGATTGTAATCATCCTCATTAATCCGGTTAAAATCAAACTTTTCCAGATATGAAAATGAGCGCTCAATGCCTGTCCTCATAAACAGCCGAATAGCTGCAGTATTGTATGATTTCGTAAGCGCCTCTTTAAGGGTCACCATTCCGTATTCTTTTTCGGAATAGTTTTTCGGGCAGTAAGAGCTGTTGCAAAACTTATCGGCAGAAACAAGGTAATTGACGCCTGCACCGTATGTTTCCATATAAGGGGCATAATCAAGCAGCGGCTTGATTGTCGAGCCTGGCTGACGGTACCCCTGGAATGCCCGGTTAAAATCCGTTTTTTGAAAACCCCGGCCTCCGGATAAAGCGACAATGTCATGAGACTGATTGCCAATTACAGCAGCGGACGCTTGAATAGAAGAACCGGCTAACACATTATTGACTGCGTCGACTGCTTTGGTCTGAACGTTCGGGTCGAGTGCCGTATTAATCACGATACCCGATGAAATAATTTCCGCTACACGCTTGTCCAGCTTTTCCTGAATAGCCGTCCGCGCTTCGCCTTCTGCATTTAAAAGCTGCTGGTCAAAGCCTTCGGAAGCAGAAATCAAGTCTTTAAACTCTGACATTACGTATGTTGAATAGTCAGGATAACGGTCCAGCCGCGGGCGGACCTTTAATGTAATGGTTTCACTTTTGATTTGCTCTGCTTCTTCCGGTGTAATAAATTCTTCCCGGGCCATAATATCAATCAGCCGCTCCTGGCGGGTTTTTGTATTTTCAAAACGTGCCTCCGGATCATAAAGAGACGGGTTGTTTGGAATAGCAGCGATAAATGCCATCTGCGCCTTGGAGAGCTGCTCGACCGGCTTCTGGAAATAATACTGCGCTGCCGATTCTACGCCATACACATTATGGTTAAAGAAAATAACATTCAAATATAAATCGAGAATTTGATCTTTTTCAAGAGTTTTCTCGATTTGATAGGAATAAAGAACTTCCGCAATTTTCCGGGCAAGGGTGCGATCCTGCGTTAAGTAAATATTCCGGGCTACCTGCTGAGTAATGGTACTCGCGCCCTGCTCAATTTCGTCAGACTGCGCATTTACCATAAAAGCGCGGATAACCGCTGCTGCATCAATGCCCGAGTGCTCATAAAAGTGTTTGTCTTCCGACTGAATAAATAATTCCTTCAAGAAAGCGGGAATTTTGTCGCCTTCTTTAACAATCCGGTTCGGCTGATGAAGCTCCACATAAACAGTTCCATTCGTATCTCGTATCTCGCTTGCCTGGGGCAAATCTACTTCATTAATAACTATTTTTTCCTCTACGTAATCATCAAAATTCTGCACTTTTCCCGCTTCCGCATCTGCATAATAAAATGTTAAGACAGAAAGAGGGATAAGCAGAATAATGAGTACGTATCCTAAAACCGTTCTCATTCACTAACCGCCTTTTTCGAGTTTAAACGTGCTTATGTACCATCATAAAGGAAAAAAACTTGGAAATAAAGGGCTGTTCCTCACAAAAAATGGGTTATTTGAACGAAATATTGTACATAAGCGCATACTCTTTTTTTACTTCTTCGAGTGCCTGAAGGCTCCGGCTGGCAAACGCATTATTTTTTTCATTTAATCTGGCCTCCAGCTTTTCAACAGCAGCAGTAAGAGATTCATTGTAATCAATCAGCTCTCCTTCATAAAGGTGTAAGGCTGACTCAGGAATATTTGCCTGCTCACAGAAAGCAAGCGCTTTTCGTTCATGAAAAAACGGCACCTCCGCTTCATTCGGGTTATGAAGATCTCCCTGGGCTGGATGGCGCAAAACAGATAAAACTTTGACTGTATAGCTGCCGGGACGCATGCCGGTAATCGTCCCTATGTATTTGCCTGACTTATAATGTGCGGTAACACGGTCGTCAATATTCATGTTTCTCCCTCCTTAAAGGTTTATTGTATCAATTTCCCTGTGCAAATGGAAATGCCATGAGCCTGATGTTGGATTTATAATGTTCTCCTGCTATAATATACGGGGAAGAAGAATGGAGGCATGACATGTGCTGGCGAACCTGCTAATTGGATTCGGCAACTTTTTATATTTTCCAGAAGATAAAAGTGAATACATTCCGGCAGCCATTTCGATGAGTATTTTCGTATTAATGGCGGTCATTGCTTTTCTTCTGATTAAGCGTGTATCCAAAAAGGAAGAAGAGAAAACGAAGCATCTAGAAGAGAAGATCCGTAAAGCCAATAGAACAAAATTAAAATAAACGAAAGAAGACATTCCGCAGAGGCGGGAGAGGTTCGCGAATTCCCTCTATAAAAAACTAAGGAAAAAACCGGCATTCTGACGGTTTTTTTCTCGTGTCTTCGCGCTCCTTTTCTTTCGCATTAGAAAGAAGGAAATGTATATGTTGAAAAATGAAAAAGCCGTTGTTGTCTTCAGCGGCGGCCAGGACAGTACAACATGCTTGTTTTGGGCCAAACAGACATTTAAAGACGTTATAGCCGTTACCTTTAATTATGGGCAGCGGCATGACGCGGAAATAGAAGTGGCAAAGGAAATTGCCGCAGACCTGCAGGTGCCGCATCACGTGCTTGATATGGGACTTTTAAATCAGCTGGCGCCAAGTGCTTTGACCCGCTCCGATATTGAAATCGAAGTGAAAGAAGGCGAACTGCCGTCTACGTTTGTAGAAGGCCGCAACCTGTTGTTTCTATCCTTCGCCGCCATTCTGGGCAAACAGGCAGGAGCACGCCATATTGTCACAGGAGTATGTGAAACAGACTTCAGCGGCTATCCAGACTGCCGTGATGCTTTTGTGAAGTCATTGAACGTAACGCTTAACCTGTCAATGGACCACGAGTTTGTCATTCACACACCTTTAATGTGGCTGGATAAAAAAGAAACCTGGTCGCTTGCGGATGAGCTGGGTGCGTTTGATTATGTAAGAGAGCGGACGTTAACCTGCTATAACGGTATCAAAGGTTCAGGCTGCGGGGAATGCCCGGCATGCATACTACGCCAGAATGGCCTGGAGCAATATATGAAGGAAAAAGGAGGAAGCGTGCAATGATGCAGCAAATTTACCCGGCACCGGCGCACGATTTCCGGTACGAATTAAACAAAGATTTTCAGTTTGCGGCCGCTCATTATGTGCCGCATGAAGAGGCAGGAGCCTGCCGGAATATACATGGCCATACGTATTTTGTAAATATCACAGTTGCCGGTGACCAATTAAATGATTCCGGGTTTCTTGTGAATTTTCAGCTTCTTAAGTCGCTTGTTCACAAGCGCTTTGATCATACACTTTTAAATAAAGACAGATTGTTTTCTGAAGATTTGTCAGAACGGTTTCCGACTACAGAAGCTGTTGCCCGCGTTATTTGGGAAGTCATCCAAAAAGAATTGGACCGGGCGCCAAATAAACCGAAATGCCTGCAAGTGTTTGTGCGTGAGACGCCAACAAGCTACGTGGTTTTTCGCCCTAGAAAAGGAGATTTTGCATGATTCCGGTTCTAGAAATATTCGGTCCGACTGTTCAGGGAGAAGGAGCGGTTATCGGCCGCAAAACGATGTTTGTCCGGACAGCGGGCTGTGATTACCGCTGTTCATGGTGTGATTCCGCTTTTACATGGGATGGCAGCGCAAAAGAAGACATCCGTAAAATGACGCCGGGAGAAATTTATGAAGAGCTCTGCCGGATCGGCGGAGATACATTTGATCATGTTACGATTTCTGGAGGCAATCCTGCGCTTTTGCCCCAGATTGCCGGCTTGCTTGATCTATTCAAAGAAAAGGGAATTACCTCGGCGCTGGAAACACAGGGTACCAAGTACCAGCCATGGTTCCATAACATTGATGAGCTGACGATTTCGCCAAAGCCGCCAAGCTCAGGAATGAAGACGGATTTCGAAAAGCTCGCTTTTATTTTAAATGAAGTAAGCGGCCAGCCGGCCAGTTTAAAAGTAGTCGTTTTTAATGAAGAAGATCTGGCGTACGCTAAAACAGTTCACCAGCGGTTTCCGGAGGTGCCTTTTTATCTGCAGGTAGGGAATGACCGGCTGGATGAAGTAGATGACAGCCGGCTGCTTGTTCATCTTGCTAAAAGGTATGAGTGGCTGATTAATGCAGTCATGCCAGACCCGGATTTTAAACGGGTGCGGGTGCTGCCGCAGCTTCATACGTTCGTATGGGGAAATAAAAAAGGAGTTTAAATAAGAAGGGCCCGGATTATGAAGGACAATCCGGGCCTCAGAGTGTAGATAAAGGTAGAAAGCAGGCTGATTGAA
>NZ_LAJB01000020.1 GCF_000970685.1 Domibacillus indicus | reverse complement strand
AGGCATCTTTTTTATTGATTATTTACGCCCAAATATCGCCTTTGGCGCCTTGAGAAATAAAACCAGCGTTTGCTTCATCTGTGTCGATATGCATTTCAAGCGCATAGCTTTCAGAAACGCGAATAACAACGTTGCGGAACGCAATTGGCCGTTCGCCACCTACTTCAACAGTAACGATCTGGCCGTTTTCAACATTGTATTCTTTTGCATCTGCCGGCGTCATATGAACATGTGCCTGAGCGATAATAAGCCCTTCTTCCAGCTCAATCGTACCGGCAGGACCTGTGATCGTAACTGCTTCAGATCCTTTAATATCCCCTGATTCACGAAGCGGCGGACGGACACCCAGCTTCATTGCATCTGTCCAGCTTACTTCTATCTGAGTGGCAGGACGACATGGGCCAAGAACACGGACACGGGCAATTTCACTTTTTTTGCCGGCAATTGTGACTGTTTCTTCAGCTGCAAATTGACCCGGCTGCGACAAATCTGCACGTTTTGTGAGTTCGTGGCCAGCTCCAAATAAAGTTTCCAGGTGCTCCTGTGATAAGTGCACGTGACGAGCGGAAACGGCAACAGGAATTGTTCCATGATTTTTTAATGACATCTATCTTCCAGCCTTTCTGATCATAAGAATTTCATACATTCTTATCTTACACTATTTCATTGTGAAAATACGAACAATATGTGCTTAACCATATTTTTTTTCCAGCAGCACAAGATTAATGCCTGACCGGGCAGAAAACATATCCAGCTCTTCAAAGCCAAACTTTTTAAACAAATTGCGCGCCGGCTCGTTTTTTGCGCCGGTTGTGACTTTCACATTCCGGCCTGCTGATTCCTCCTGCAGAAAATAAGTGAGCAGCTTTGAAGCAGTTCCTTCATGAAACTGGCCTGGATGCACAACAAGCCGATGAATAAACGCTGTGTCCTCTTCATCTTTATAGGAAAGAAAACCGCACAGCTCTCCCTCTGTTAAACAGCCAATAAAGATTTCATTGCTTTCTTTGATCATATCAATGGTGTCCTGTAAATGCGGAATGCCGTCATCCCCAATCAGTGAAGCTTCCACCTGATAAGCAGGAATTTGCAGTGCTAAAATTTCTGCCGCTGTCGCTTCCTCTTTATGATGCAGCCGTTCAATCATCCCTGTAACCCCTTTCAAACATCTTTGTACACCGATTATACATGCTTTACCCAATAATTTCAGAATTTATCTCTCTTTAAAACGTTCAAATAAAATTGTGAAATTCGTCACAAACTCTTCAAAATCTCCGCCCTTTTACTATAGAATTCCAATTTAAAAAGGTGTAAATTAACAGGTAGACACCTTTTGTGAATAAAATCACAAACTATATTTGTATTAGGGAAAAGGGAAAGGAGCGAAAGCAAGTGGATGAGCTTTTTTTAGCCCGGCTTCAGTTCGGGTCAACAACCATTTTTCATTTTTTATTTGTGCCGCTGTCAATTGGTCTTGTATTTCTTGTCGCGTTGATGGAAACCCATTATGTGTTAAAAGGAGACGAACGATATAAAAAGCTGGCAAAATTCTGGGGTCATTTGTTTTTAATTAACTTTGCAGTCGGTGTTGTAACAGGGATTATTCAGGAATTTCAGTTTGGCATGAACTGGTCAGAATATTCACGGTTTGTCGGTGATGTATTCGGCGCTCCGCTGGCGATTGAAGCACTGCTTGCTTTCTTTATGGAGTCTACTTTTATCGGTCTTTGGATTTTTGGATGGGACCGCTTATCGCCAAAAGTGCACCTTGCCTGCATCTGGCTTGTCTCACTCGGAACGATGATGTCTGCTTTGTGGATTTTAGCGGCAAATTCATTTATGCAGGAGCCGGTTGGCTTCGTAATCAACAACGGCCGGGCAGAAATGAATGACTTCTTTGCTCTTTTAACAAACCCGCAGCTTGCTGTTGAATTTCCGCATGTTATTTTTGGCGCGCTGGCGACTGGAGCATTTTTTATCGGCGGTGTCAGTGCCTATAAAATCCGAAAAGGTGCTGAAGTCGATTTATTTAAAAAATCGTTCAATCTGGCAATGACAGTTGCGCTTATTTCCGGCTTTGCGATCGCCTTCACCGGCCATGCCCAGGCAAAGCACTTAATGGAATCACAGCCGATGAAAATGGCGGCCAGTGAAGCGCTCTGGGAAGACAGCGGTGACCCGGCAGCATGGACCGCTTTTGCCTGGATTGATACAAAAAATCAGGAAAACTCATTTGAGATCAACATTCCATTCGCCTTGAGCTATCTGGCTTATGAAAAGTTTCAGGGAGACGTGCCGGGAATGAAAACGCTGCAGGCAGAATACGAAGCAAAGTATGGGGAGGGCAATTACATCCCTCCGGTAAAAACAACATTTTGGAGCTTCCGCATTATGGCAGGTGCCGGGATGGTCATGATTTTTGCTTCTCTGCTTGGCCTGTATTTCAGCTACCGGGAGACGCTTGTACAGAAAAAACGGTATTTGTGGGTGATGACCGCTCTTATTTCATTCCCGTTTATTGCAAACTCAGCCGGCTGGATTATGACTGAAATCGGCCGCCAGCCCTGGACCGTATTCGGGCTGATGACCACTTCTGCTTCCGTTTCGCCAAACGTTAGTGCCGAGAGCCTTTTGCTGTCTCTTATCGCGTTTTCCGGCGCATATTTGATTCTGGCCATTGTCCTTGTGTATTTATTTATCCGCGAAATTAAAAAAGGTGTAGAGCACCATGAAACGGTGCCCGCTACGCAGACGGTTGACCCGTTTGATCAGGAGGCGTATTTATAATGGGCTTGAATGAATTGTGGTTTTTGCTGATTGCGGTTTTATTTATCGGCTTCTTTTTCCTTGAAGGATTTGATTTCGGCGTCGGCATGTCAACACGGCTTCTTGCTAAAAACGATCTCGAACGCCGCATTCTGATCAATACAATCGGCCCCTTCTGGGATGCCAATGAAGTATGGCTTTTAACGGGAGGCGGCGCGATTTTCGCCGCTTTCCCGCACTGGTATGCAACAATGTTCAGCGGCTATTATATTCCGTTTGTGTTTGTTCTGCTTGCCCTGATTGGAAGAGGGGTTGCATTTGAATTCCGCGGCAAGGTCCCTAGTGAGCGCTGGACGAAAACATGGGATTATGTTGTGTTTTTCGGCAGCATTCTTCCGCCGTTTTTATTCGGTGTCCTGTTTACCAGCATTTTGCGCGGCATGCCGATTGATGAAAACATGAATATGTACGCAGGCTTTACGGACTTCGTCAACATTTATTCAGTAACCGGCGGCATTACGGTAACCATTCTTTGCTTCCTGCACGGCTTATCTTTTTTAACGCTGCGGACCGTCGGCGATCTTCAGGAACGCGCCCGTGCTCTTGCGAAAAAAGTAGTCTGGCTGACTGTGGCGGCTCTAACCTTGTTCGTCGGACTGTCATACGTATACACGGATATTTTTACTGTGCGTGCAGGCATTACCATTCCAATGATTGGTGCTGTTGTGATTGCTTATTTGCTTGCTGCTGTTTTCTTAGCCAAAAAACGTGACGGCTTTGCGTTTGTGTCAAGCGGTGCCGGCATCGTACTGACCGTTTCCGTTATTTTTGCATCCCTGTTCCCGCGTGTTATGATCAGCTCGCTGTCTTCCGCTTATGATTTAACGGTATATAATGCAGCGTCCGCTCCATACTCGCTGAAGGTAATGACAATTGTAGCCGTAACGCTTCTGCCATTTGTGCTTGGCTATCAGATCTGGAGCTACTATGTCTTCCGAAAACGGGTAGACGGCAAGGATTTGACGTACTGATGGGACGCGATCTATTTCGTTATCAGGGTGTGGTTCCCGTGCTTGCGGGACTTACCTTTCTCACCATTGCCCAGGCGGTTCTGGTCATTCTTCAGGCAAAGTGGCTGGCAGCAGCCCTTACCCGGCTTTTTAACGGCGAAGCGCCGGCGGCTGTTTTTTCCGGTATGCTGCTGTTTTTTGCTGCACTCGCCGGCCGTTACTTGACCGGTTTTTTCAAACAAAAAGCCGCCGAGCATTATTCAGAAAAAATAAGTGCAGCGCTTCGGCATGATGTGCTGAACAAATTGTTTTCCCTCGGTCCGCGTTATGCACAAAAAGAAGGAACAGGACGCCTTGTCACGCTGATGATTGAAGGAACGAGCCAGTTCCGGACATACCTTGATTTGTTTTTGCCAAAAATGATCAATATGATGGTTCTTCCTGCAGCTATCTGGCTTTTTGTTCTCTGGACAGACCATACATCCGGCATTATTCTGGCTGTCACGCTCCCGGTTTTGCTTGTTTTCATGGTGCTGCTTGGCCTTGCAGCCCGCAAAAAAGCAGACAGCCAGTGGGAAGGCTACCAGCGCCTGGCCGGCCATTTTACCGACTCTTTGCGCGGGCTGGAAACATTGACGTTCCTTGGCCGCGCCCGGTCACACAAAAAGCAGATCGAGCATGTTAGCGAGGAATACCGAAAATCAACAATGAACACATTAAAAGTCGCTTTTCTATCTTCCTTTGCACTCGACTTTTTTGCAATGCTGTCTGTTGCCACCGTGGCAGTTTTTCTCGGGCTCGGCCTTGTAGACGGCAAGATGGCTCTGCTGCCGGCATTAACCGTGCTCATTCTGGCACCCGAATATTTCCTGCCGGTCCGGGAGCTTGGCACCGATTATCACGCGACGTTAAATGGGCAGGAAGCCGGCCGTGCCATGCAGGAGATTTTAGAGAAGCCGGACTGGGATTTAGAAAACCAGTTTAAGCTTCAAACATGGTCGGATGAGGCTACGTTGTCTCTTTCAAAAGTGGAAGCTGCTTCATTGAAAAAGATCTCTTTTTCCGTTAAAGGACGGAAAAAAATCGGGATTATCGGCACAAGCGGTGCAGGAAAATCCACACTTATCGATATACTGGGCGGCTTTCTGGCAGCTGACTCTGGAACCATTTCAGTAAATGGCCAGACAGTCTCCCACCTGCATCAGGCCGACTGGCAAAACCAGCTTACCTATATCCCTCAGCACCCATATATTTTCGGCGGCACGCTGGCGGATAACATTCGATTTTACAAGCCCGATGCGTCAAATGAAGAAGTCCGAAAAGCAGCCGAGAAAGCCGGGCTCGCTTCCTTTGAGGATTTACTGGAAACAGAAATTGGCGAAGGCGGCCGCCGGCTGAGCGGCGGCCAGATGCAGCGGATTGCCGCGGCCCGCGCTTTTTTAGCCGACCGGCCGATTCTTCTGCTGGATGAACCGACTGCCCATTTGGACATTGAAACAGAAGCCGCTTTAAAGGAATCAATGCTGCCGCTGTTCGATGACAAGCTTGTTTTTCTAGCGACACACCGGCTGCATTGGATGAAGGAAATGGATTGGATTATTGTAATGGAGCACGGACAAATTGCCGAAACAGGCACGCATACTGAGTTACTATTGAAAAATGGCGTGTACGCTTCTCTCGTACAGGCCGCACGAGGTGATACGCATGAACTGGCTCATTCCATACTTAAAAGAGCATAAACGATTGCTTGCCGCTGTTATTCTGCTAGGAAGCTTGACCATCTTTGCTGCAAGCGCGCTGCTGTTTTCTTCCGGCTACCTCATTTCCAAAGCCGCATCACGGCCGGAAAACCTATTAATGATTTATGTCCCCATTGTACTGGTGCGGACATTTGGCATTATGCGCTCTGTTTCAAGCTATGTGGAGCGGCTCATGAGCCACAGCTTGATTTTAAAAATCGTTTCGCGCATGCGCGTGCGGCTTTATGAAGCGATCCGCCCGCAGGTATCACGCTTTAAAACCGGTGATGCGCTTGGTTTGTTCGCAGATGATATTGAGCATCTGCAAGATGTTTACATTAAGCTGATTTTCCCGTGGCTGAGCGCTTTATGTGTATATGCCCTGTCGATTACGGCACTCGGCTTTTTCTCGGTTTCTTTTGCGCTTGTTATGGGGCTGTACTTTTTCGTTTTCACGGTTCTTGTACCGCTTGCTTCGCTTCTTGTGATGAAAGCAAAACAAATGAAACAAAAAGAACAGCGCGCAGCCCAGTACAGCCGGCTGGCTGATACGGTGATGGGAATGGGAGATTGGGTGTTCAGCGGCAGAGAAAAAGCATTTGTCGCCTCTTATGAGCAGGCGGAAAAAGAATGGACACGGCTGGAATCTTCAAAGCGGTCCTTTGCCCGCGGACGTGACTTATGCCTGCAGCTGCTCGCCGGTGCCGCCGTTGTTACAACGATGATATGGGCGGGTGGACAAAGTGCGGACGGACAGATGGCTCCTATTTTGATCGCTGCGTTTACACTGGTGCTGTTTCCCATCACGGAAGCATTTTTGCCTTTGTCTTCCGCAGCGGAAGAATGGGCGGGCTACAGCCAGTCCCTCGGCCGGCTGCAGACAGCCGAAAAAGAAAAGCCGGCAGCCCACTTTATTCAGCCCGTTTTTGGGGATGATGGACTCGCCCTCCAGTTTCGCCGTGTTTCGTTTTCCTATAATGAAAGTGAACCCGTTTTGCAGCACTTTAACTTTTCGGCCAGAGCGGGTGAAAAAATCGCTGTTCTCGGGCCAAGCGGCGCCGGTAAATCCACCATTATGCAGCTTGCGGAAGGTCTTGTTTCTCCCCAGTCAGGGACGGTGCTTGTCAATGGCCATGAGCCGGATGAATACATTTCCCGGGAAATAGCGGTGTTGAACCAGCAGCCTTATTTGTTTAATACGACAGTTATGAATAATATCCGGCTTGGCAATCCGCGCGCGACAGATGAAGAAGTGATCGAGGCTGCCAAAAAAGTTCATATGCACGATTACATTCAGTCACTGCCGGACGGCTATCAGACTGTTATGCAGGAAACAGGCTCCCGCTTTTCCGGCGGGGAACGCCAGCGGATTGCGCTCGCCCGTATTCTTCTTCAGCAAACACCTATTGTTATACTGGATGAGCCTACAGTGGGACTTGATCCGATAACAGAACGCCGGTTAATTGAAACAGTCTTTGACGTTCTCGAAGGAAAAACGATCCTCTGGATTACTCATCACCTAGCCGGCATGGAACAGATGGACCGGATTGTATTTTTAGACGGCGGACAGATTCAAATGGATGGAACGCATGAGGAGTTAGTCCAGCAAGAGCTCCGGTATCAAAAGCTTTACGAGCTGGATATGGGTATTTCATGAAGAACAGCTTGCACAGGAGCTGTTCTTTTTTATCACTTTTCCAATCGAGAAATATCTCGCTCTTTAAAAAAATCTGAAAATATGATTTATTTTATGTTATTCTACTATAATGGAGGTGAATATGACTTGAATTTATTAATCAAAGTCAGTCAATTTGCCGGCAAAACCTTCGCCATCTGGGTGCTTGTTTTTGCGGCATTCGCATTTTTTCTCCCCGCACAGTTCACATGGATTGCGCCCTATATTTCTATTTTACTTGGTGTGATTATGTTCGGGATGGGAATGACTATTTCAGGAGAGGATTTTAAAGAAGTCGGCCGCCATCCGCTAAAAGTGCTAATCGGCGTTCTGGCCCAATTTATTGTCATGCCGGCTCTTGCTTTTGCACTTGCCAAAGGGCTCCGGCTTGAACCGGAAATTGCGATCGGCGTGATATTGGTCGGGTGCTGCCCGGGCGGTACAGCATCGAACGTTATGACGTTTCTTGCCAGGGGAAATACGGCCCTGTCAGTTGCGATCACATCGGTGTCAACGCTGCTCGCGCCAATTTTAACTCCGGCTCTTATTTATCTTCTCGCGAGCGAATGGCTCGAAGTCTCCGCCGCTGACATGTTTATGTCGGTTGTTAAAATTGTGCTTGTCCCCATTATTCTCGGCTTTATTGTACAGCTTTTCCTGAAAGAACAAGTACAAAAAAGCGTGGACATACTTCCGCTAATTTCTGTTATAGCGATCGTTTTAATCGTAGCGGCTGTTGTGTCAACAAGCAAAGAAAAAATTATGGAATCAGGACTGCTTATTTTCGGGATTGTTGTTTTGCATAATGGCCTCGGTTACTTAATTGGCTTTTTAACCGGCCGGCTGTTTAATCTTACATACGAAGACCGAAAAGCAATGGCTATTGAAGTCGGCATGCAAAACTCGGGACTCGGGGCGGCGCTTGCGGCTGCACACTTCAGCCCGCTTGCTGCCGTGCCAAGCGCTATCTTCAGCTTCTGGCACAACATTTCCGGTCCGCTTCTGGCCACATACTGGGCCCGGAAAGCAGACTCTAAAAAATAATTTCAGCAAACAGAGAAGCCCTATGGGTAAGGCTTCTCTGTTTGCTGCTTACTTTTTTGTTTATAAAGAATCAAAAATCCTTTTCCTGAAATCGTGACAGTCATCGCTTCCAGTGCTTTATCTGTCCACAGATTCGCCATTCCGCTGCATTCATCCGGCAGCGTGATTTCGACTGGCTTCTCTGTTGGGTTTAAAATAAAAAGCAGATTTTCTTTTTCATTTTTTCTTGAATAGCTGACAGCATCGGCATGCAGGTCAATAAACTCAAAGTCCCCCTTATTTCGAAAAGCAGGAATTGTTTTGCGAAGCGCAATCAGCTTTTGGACAAATTGAAACAGTTCCCGGTCCTGTTCGCCCTTATTCCATATCATGCACTTTCGGCAGTCCGGGTCTGCCCCGCCCGTTAGTCCAATTTCGTCTCCGTAATAAATGCACGGGGCACCGGGAAACGAAAAGTGAAACAAAAAAGTGAGCTTCAACCGCTCCCTGTCTTCATTGGCAGCCGTTAAAATACGGGGAGTGTCATGGCTGCCGAGCAGATTAAACGCCACTTCATTTACAGAGAGAGGATATGAATAAAGCAAATGGCCGATTTCATTTTTAAATTGTTCCGTGCCAGTTCTGTTTTTTGCCCAAAAGTCTACCACTGTATCGGCCAGCCGGTAGTTCATGACTGCATCAAACTGGTCCCCCTGCAGCCAGGCAAGCGCATCATGCCAGATTTCACCGAGAATATAGGCATCGGGCTTTACCGACTTCACCGCCCGATGGAATTCACGCCAAAAATCGTGGCTGACTTCATTTGCCACATCAAGACGCCATGCGTCAATATTCAGCTCTTTAATCCAGTACACGGCCGTTTGAAGAAGGTATTCCCGCACTTCCGGATTTTCCGTATTTAGCTTGGGCATTGCTTTTTCAAAGCCAAATGCATCGTAATGGATAACCGAGCCTTCCTGCACTGGAAACCGGTGAATATGAAACCAGTTCTTATACTTTGATTTTTCCTGGTTTTTCAATACATCCTGAAAAGGCCCGAAACAGTAGCCGCTGTGATTAAACACCGCATCGAGCATTACTTTTATTCCTCTTTTATGGCATTCCCTGACAAGATGTTTTAACAGCTCCTTATCGCCAAACTGCGGATCTATCTTTAAATAATTGGTCGTATCATATTTGTGGTTGGTTTCTGCCTGGAAAACAGGGGTAAAGTAAATGCCGTTTATACCGAGCTCCTGCAAATAATCCAGGTGCTTTAAAACTCCCTGGAAGTCGCCGCCGAAAAAGCTGTTCCGGTCCGGCGGCGCCCCCCATGGCTTTGTGCCTTCCGGATTTAAACCGGGTTCCCCGTCTGCGAACCGCTCGGGAAAAATTTGATACCAGACAGTGTCCTTTACCCAGCCGGGCGGTTTAAAAGCATCGACTGCATGCAAAAAAGGAAAAGCGAAAAAAAAGCCGCTGTCTTTTGGCACATCCTTGAAAAAGCCTCTTTCCGTGTAAACGGCCGCCTCCCTTTGACCCTGGCATTGAAACCCGTAGCGGAGCCGGCGGAATTCAGGCTCCACGGCCGCAAACCAGTAATCAAACAGCTCATCTGAGCCGGAACGCTTCATTTCTTTTATCGTATACTGCCAGGCTCCTTCTTTCCATATATAGGGGTCCCCGTATATCAATTGAACCCGGTCCAGGTCATTCTTTTTGCTCCTTAATAAAAGATGAATCGTTTTTTCATCATATGCGTAAGCGAAATTGTTTTTTGGCCGGTGGTAGATCGCTTCCTTAAGCATAATGTCTCCTTACAGGTTTTTGTCATTATTTTTTAGCATGGCCAGAGAGCCGAATAACTTTCGAGGTAGTTATTCCCTGCCGTCTCCTAAAAACAAAAAAAACGCCTGACACGAGTACTGGCAGGGGTCCAGTCTGTGTTAAGCGTTTTTTTATTAAGGTATCCTTTTTGTATAAAAAACCTTACCATACACTTGGAGAAAAATCCTTTTAGCTGTCAGATTATCTTACAATCAATTTTTCTTAATTGCTAAATACTATCAGGACGCTTTCTCACAGCGAAGCACTTTTTTGCTTTTTTGAATGTATTTTTCTCCCTTTGCCGTGCGGAATGCACATTGGCGTTCCAAACAGTGGATCTTCTGCAATGTCACAATTCATCTGAAATACATCCTTTACCATCCGGGCATTTACAATTTCCTCCGGCTTCCCTTGAGCATAAATCTTTTTAT
Organism: Domibacillus indicus; assembly: GCF_000970685.1. Lineage (GTDB taxonomy): Bacteria > Bacillota > Bacilli > Bacillales > Domibacillaceae > Domibacillus > Domibacillus indicus. Next base: position 8,614 of record NZ_LAJB01000020.1, on the reverse strand, counting down.
CGCACAAGGCGACAATATGATGCGCATACCGGCAGGCAAGATTCAAATCATGCAGCACCATCACAACCGTACATTTTTCCCGCTCATTCAGCTCAAACAGCAAGTCCAAAATATCAACTTGATGCGTCATGTCCAGATACGTTGTTGGCTCATCGAGTAAAATGATGTTTGTTTTTTGCGCCAGCGTCATTGCAATCCAGGCTCTCTGCCGCTGGCCGCCGGACAATGAATCAACTGCTCTTTCAGCAAAATCTGTCATGCCTGCAGCTTCCATCGCCTCCCGCACAACGTCTTCATCTTCCTTTGACCACTGCTTCAGCCAGCTTTGATGGGGATATCTTCCCTGCTTCACTAACTGCAGCACCGTCAAGCCTTCAGGTGCAATAGGTCCCTGCGGCAAAATGGCCAGGCGCCTGGCCACTTCTTTTGTAGAGAGGCTGCCGATGAGATCCCCATCCAGTAAAATGCCGCCGGATACCGGCTTTAACAGCCGGGCAAGTGACCGCAAAAGCGTTGATTTTCCACATCCGTTTGATCCGACTAACACTGTAATCTGCTCTTCAGGGATTTCCAAGTCAAGGTTTTGAATTACGTCAGTGCCGCTGTAGCCAAGTGTTAATGCTGCGGTTTCAAGTGTACCCATGATCTCATTCCTTTCCCTTTACTTATTTCGATTTCGGTATAATAGATAAATGAAAAACGGTGCCCCCACAGCAGCCGTAAACACACCGGCCGGAATATCAAGCGGCAAAAAAGCAGTCCGGGCAACAATGTCCGCAATCATGACCATGATCCCCCCGGTAAGTGCCGAAATTGGTACCAGTCCGGCAAATGACCGCTCAATCATCATTCGGCTTACATGAGGAGCGATCAATCCGACAAATTCAATGCCGCCTGCAAAAGCGACCGCTGATCCTGCCAGCGCCACACTGACAAACAGCAGGATAAGCCGCTGTAATTCTACTCTCACACCGAGCCCCAGCGCGATATCGTCCCCTAACTCCGCCGCATTCATCGTTCTTGTAAACAAGAACGTGATAGGAATAAAAACAAGAACCCATGGCAGCATAGAATAAACATCGGTCCAATTGGCTCCATACAAGCTGCCTGTCAGCCAGAGGTACGCTTTTGTGGTAACCGCCGCTTCACTCAAGACGAGCATCATCATCACAAAGGCTTTCATAACAGCAGAAAGGCCAATTCCAATCAGCACAAGGCGAATCGGCGTAACGCCTTTTTTCCATGACAGCCCGTAGATGATAACAGCTGACAGGGCTGCGCCTCCAATGGCGGCTGCAGGAAGAAACACCAGGCTTACTGCTCCCATTCCATATACCATAAAAAGGATCGCACCGGCGGAGGCCCCGCTTGTAATGCCGATAATATCTGGAGATGCCAGCGGATTTCGAATCATACCCTGTAAAATCAATCCTGACACACCAAGCGCTGCGCCCACCATAAAAGCCAGCAGCACCCGGGGAAGACGAAGTGTATTCAAAACAAAATTATATTCGCCGCTCCCGTAGCCGAGTAACTGCTGAATCACTGCGTACGGGCTGATAAAACTGCTTCCTGATGATAAGCTCAGCATAAAAATGATCAAAGACAATACACTGAGCAGCAGAAAGACGATCCATGTTTTTTTATAAAATTGAAACGACACCCGGCCTGATTTCGCTCGTACTGTAAGCAGGTTAGCCATTTTTCGCCAGCCCCCTTCGCGCAATGTATATAAAGAAAGGAGCTCCAACAAAAGCCGTCATGACGCCAATAGGCATTTCCTGGGGCATAATCACAAACCGGGCTGCTATATCTGCTGATAAAAGCAAAATGGCGCCCAACAAAGCACTAAAAGGAATCACCCATCGGTAGTCAGGACCTACAAGCCCCCTGACAATGTGCGGGACAATTAAACCGACAAATCCGATTGATCCCGCCACAGCAACCGATCCGCCGGCCAGCAGTACCACCATGATGCCAATGGAAGCTTTTACGAAAAGCGTCCGCTGCCCGAGACCTTTTGCGACATCATCGCCGGATAGTAATATGTTGATAGACCGGCCTAAAAAAAGAGCTATAAAGCCGGCGCCGAGCATAAACGGCAATACTGGCAGCAGCATATCCAGGCTGCGTCCTGCGACAGACCCAGCCAGCCAAAATAAAATGCTCTGGATGGCCTGTTCGTCAATCACCAGCAAACCCTGGGTAAAGGAAACAAAAAGAGCTGTTATTGCCGATCCAGCCAATACAATCTTTAACGGGCTCAGCCCGTCCCGTCCCATCGAGCCAAGAAAAAAAACGAGCACCCCGGCAACAGCTGCGCCCAAAAAAGCAATCCACATATAATGCGTTAATGAATCTACAGAGAAAAAAGTGGCAGAAAGAACGATAAAAAAAAGCGCGCCCGCATTGATCCCAAAAATATCTGGAGCTGCCAGCGGATTTCTCGTTAATGCCTGCATAAGCGCGCCGGCTATCGCCAGATTGGCGCCGATAACAGAAGCGATAACCGCTCTTGTTGTTCGCGATGTGGCAATAATAATATGCTCTGTGTTTGAAGCATCATAATTGAATAATGCATCAAAAGTTGTTCTTAGTGGAATGCTTGTCTGTCCGAGCGCCACGCTCAGTACAAAGAAAGCGGCAAATACCGCTATACAAATCAATAAGCCCCCTATTTTTAAAAAGGAGCGGGAAAGTAAATAATCCATATCAATCCTTCTTTCTATCTTGATGTGACTTTTCTTTTCCGGGGCGAACATTGAAATACATAGAAAAATAGGAGAAAGAATAAGTTCTTTCCCCTGCCTTATGATGAAGCGCTTATTTTTCTAGTTGGAATCTGTCATAAATATCATCAAGCATTAAATTAGCCGCTCTGATTCCGCCGCCCATATTCCAGATAATTTCATCGACGGTATACACTTGATCTGCTTTTACGGCATCAAGGTTTTTCCATAATGGATGGCTTGTCCATTCATCATGCGTTTTCTTTACTGCTTCATTGTCTTCCATAAACATATAAAAGACATCTGCATTCATCTGGGTAATGCTTTCTTTGTCCGTCAGCTTGACAACATCAAGGCTTTCATCCGTAATACTTTTCGGTCCTTCAAAGCCAAGCTCGGTTAAAATGGAGCCCGCAAAGCCTGTTACATAAATACGGGCATGATCTTCTCTGAAGTTTAAAACCGATACGTGCAGCGGCCACTGTCCGCCCATTTTTTCTTTAATTTTCTCCTGGAAATCAGCCACACGGCTGTCCCAGTCAGATAAAAGCTCAGCTGCTTTTTCCTGCTGGTTCATGGCTTCACCCATCAGTTCAACGGTTCCTTTAAATTCAAAAACGGTTTCATGGGCCACAGTTGGCGCAATTTGAGACAGCTGTTCATAAATTTCTTCGTGGCGCAGCTTGGACGCAATGATTAAATCCGGCTCCAGCTTTGCGATTTCTTCTAAGTTCGGCTGGGTTTCCTGCCCGACAATCTGCACACCTTCTAAATCTTCTTTTAAATAGTTGTAAATTGGCTGCTCCAGCCATGATTCCACCACGCCAACCGGCTTAACACCTAATTCTACAGCAGCATCTGTTGCCCCCTGGTAAAGTGTCACGATTTTTTTCGGCGTGCCTTCAATCGTGGTGGTACCCATTGCATGAGTAATTTCACGAGCCGTTTTTTCTTCAGCTTTTGGCTCTGCTTCTGCAGTTCCCTCGTTTGACGCACCGCCTGATGAATCGCTTCCACAGCCGGCCAGCAGCAAAAGCATAGATAAAATAAGAACAAATAAAGATTTTGTTGAGACTGAGTATGTATGTCCTGACATTTAATTACCTCCTTTTTTAATCGATAATGATAATCGTTATCGATTTAGAGTATAATTCAATTGAGAGCGTATATCAATACCTAAATGAAAATTTTTATCAATTAGATTGCTCTTGCAAAAATTAAAGGAAAAAGAAAAACCCCTGCCAGGCTTAGTAAAAAAGCGTGACAAAGGGTTTTCAATTACATTTTTCGTTTAACCGCTCCTGAAAACAAAAGAATACATAGGAGCCCATACAAAAAGATCCAGCCGAATTTTCCGTAAAATAAAATCGGTATTTTTTGAATGTGATCTGTCGCACTCATCATATCCAGGGACAGATAAAGCGGGGGCATCAGCCAGACCGGCCAGCCAATTGATTTTTCTAAAGCCGAAACAACAACCGAGCCAATTAAAATACTTAACACGCCCCACCACGTATTGGTTTTATTCTTAACTAATTCACGTGTAAATAGAGATGACAGCGACACGGCCAGAACAGCCAGGCTGAAATGGGCAAGAAAGCCGAGAATAAAGTGCGAAGAGCGCACTGCTATTCCAAAGCTTCCTGCCATGACTGGATACACGGTCGAGATCATGCTGAACACAAGGGCAGCCAGCAGGCAAACAGTAAACAGCGCCGCATAATAAACTGACAGGCTTTTTGCATGAAACAGCGTAATTTGTTTCTGCCCTGGATCTTCCGCGTGAAAAATTGTGACGGTAAACCAGCCCATAATAAAAAAGAGAACAAGCGATGTAAATGAGTAGCTGTCCAAGATGGGATTAGGCGTGTATGCATAATTAATAAGCAGCGATAAAATATACATTGTAAGAGGGGGGATATATTGATATGACCTTATGTATGTAAGCAATTGATAGTGAATTAAGCCCCTCATACGCCCCCTCCTCTTTTTTGGAAATAATGCTGAATATCCGTAGAAGAGCGAAGTGGATACACCGCTTGAATAGACGCTTTATTTTTAAGCAAAATCTCCAGTGTTTTGTTGGTGTCATGTTTCTCTACAGCAAGTTCGATTTGTTTTTCCGCAGTATTAAGCACGGTCTGCTGGCGAATTTTCGCCGAAGATGGCAGGCTGTCTACTGCTCTCTCAGATGGAATAACAAAAAGAATAACATTGGCTTCATTTTCTTTTTCGCCTGCAGTCTCCGTTATACGATGATCATCAATAAGCAAAACCCGGTCCGCAGCTTGTTCCAGCAGCTTCGTTTCATGACAGGTCAGCAGTATACTCAGGCCTTTTCCTTTCAAATCCACTAGAAGGCCTTCAACCTCCTGCTGGGCCCCTGGATCAAGTCCGGACAATGGCTCGTCCAGTATCAGCATGTCTGTTTCTTCAAGCATCGCCTGCATAATTGCGGCTTTCTGTTTCATTCCTTTAGAAAAGCCGGTCATCCGCTCGTTTCGCACATGCTGCAGCCCAAAAATATCGAGCAGGTCCGAAATCCGCTCCTGCAGTTCCTTTTTTTGCATGCCTCTTATTTTCCCCATATACATAAGATACTCTACTGGTGTAAACGGAAGAACAGCGGGCGTTATTTCCGGTACATAACCTACGTTACACATCTGTTCGTTTCGATGGATGCTTCCGCTGTCCGGCTTTATGATTCCTCCTGCTATTTTCAAAAGCGTGCTTTTTCCCGATCCATTCCTGCCAACAAGGGCGGTGATTTGATTAGAAAACAGGGAAAAAGAAGCGTCGTTAAGAACAGGCTTTCCTCTGTACGTTTTCGTGATATTTTTTAATACTAAAAGCTCTCTCATCATGGCACCTTCACCCAATATCAATATGGGTAAATTTTATAATAAAGGATTAATTATGTAAAATATTTAAGGAAACCACCTGGCAGGTTTGTTTTTCAACACTTTGGCATGAGCTCCATCTAAAAAAAGAGGACCAGTTTTATGGCCCTCTGCTTGATTCTGGTAGTCTCCATTAGTTAAAGAATATATCTTTTAGACTTTTATTGTTGATATTTAAATGGAAATCTTTCTGTTAACTCGTTGAATCTGGTTTCCCATTGAACAAAATCTGCAGCAGGCAGCCTCATTTACTTTACGATTAACACCGGGCATTGAGCGCGCTTGGCTACCTTATGGCTGACACTGCCAAGCACCATTTCCTGCAGGCTGTTTAAGCCGCGGCTGCCCAGCACAACATAATCGATAGCGTTTTCATTTGCATATTCTACAATAGCCGGCCCGGGAGTTCCATGAAGCACTTTCACTGAGTAAGAAACCTCTGAATCCTGAAGCTTTTGTTCCGTGCTCCCAAGCTGCTTTCTCCGTTTTTGCTCACGGTCAATCGAACCGGCGCTGTGCAGCACATCTTTTTTGGACTGGTCAAAGTCAACAACATAAGCAACAATAACTTCTTTGTTTAATCCCCGAGCCAGTTTGATCGCTTCATCCGCCGCACGCAGTGCATGATTTGATCCGTCAGATGCCAGCAGAATTTTCCCGTTCATTTGTATGTCCTCCCCGTGATTTTTATAAAAAGCGCACTGCTTTCACACAATGCGCTTTTACGTAAATTAATGTCCAGACAGCTTGCCATCTGGTTTATCATGGACGGCCATTTTTTTTATCATCGATGAGCTCGCCTCGTTTAATCCGGAAAGCGAGACATCTATGCCGTTTTCACGGTATTTCAGTACAATTTTATCAATGGCTGCCACGCCGGAATCATCCCAGACATGCGCTTCGGAAAAATCGATATTTACCTTTTGAATTCCTTCCGGCTGGTAATCAAACTCGTCCACAAAGTCGGTAACGGACGCAAAAAACACCTGGCCGGACGCCCGGTAATGAAGTGTATTTCCATTATGCGAAGAAGAAACATCCACCTTTGAAATTTTCGCCGTAAAGAAAATCGCACTCAGCAAAATACCCGCAAATACACCTTTTGATAAATCGTGCGTAATCACAACGGTGACAACCGTGACAACCATCACAATGCTGTCGGTAATCGGAATTTTCGTAAAGGATTTTAAAGAAGACCAGTCAAATGTGCCGATCGACACCATAATCATAACGCCGACAAGAGCGGCCATCGGAATCTGCACAACGACGTTGCCGAGTACCATAATTAAAAACAGCAGAAACGTTCCCGCCACAAAGGTTGATAAACGTCCGCGGCCGCCGGATTTTACATTAATCACAGACTGCCCAATCATCGCACAGCCCGCCATTCCTCCGAAAAAGCCGGTTACAATGTTTGCAATCCCCTGACCGCGCGCTTCCCGGTTTTTATCGCTTGTTGTATCAGTCATATCATCGACAATAGACGCTGTAAGCAGCGATTCCAAAAGACCGACAATAGAAAGCGCTAAAGCCGTTGGGAAAATAATCGACAAGGTCTCAAAATTCAGCGGCACATCCGGAAAGAAAAACGATGGCAAAGACTGCGTAATCTCACCCAGATCGCCGACTGTGCGCAGGTCAAAGCCTCCAAAAACCGCAATTGCCGTCATCACCACAATAGCCACGAGCGGTGACGGAATCGATTTTACAAAGCGCGGAAAAATGTAAATAATGGCAAGCGTTGCTGCCACAAATACATAAGTCATCGTAGAAATGCCGATAAAGTGAGGCACCTGCGCCATAAAAATTAAAATAGCCAGCGCATTAACGAATCCAACCATAACCGAGCGTGGAATAAACTTCATCAAACGCGCGATTTTCAGCCCGCCGAATATGAGCTGCAGGATACCGGTCAAAATTGTTGCCGCAAATAAATATTGCAGCCCGTGATCTTTTACCAGCGTAACCATAACAAGCGCCATTGCGCCTGTTGCCGCCGAAATCATCGCCGGCCGGCCGCCCATAAACGCGATTACGACTGCCATCGAAAAAGATGCGTAAAGACCCACCATCGGGTCCACTCCCGCAATAATCGAAAAAGCAATCGCCTCCGGAATAAGCGCAAGCGCCACGACAATCCCCGACAAAATATCCCCGCGGACATTGCCGAACCATTCTTTTTTCAGTTGTGTAAACATAAAAAAACTCTTCACCTCTGTATATAACTATTTTTTGACCCCCAACTCTCATGGAAGTCACTGCCCGTTTTCAGTTCTTTTATCATATCACAGAACAATTTATGTGAAAATACAGGGGAAACGGTAACATCACGAATTATGTTACGACACAAAAAGACAACGATACAGGAGGGCGATATGACACAATTACAAAAATCCTTCTTCTATGGCTGTATCATCGTGGGTGTCGCCGCGCTTCCCCACTTTTTTCAGGACCCGGCCAGACGTATTCCAATGCTATTTTTATTGACTATTATATACAGGAATTTGGCTGGAGCCGCTCAGCGGTTTCCGGCATTTATTCAGCTGCAATGCTTTTGATGCAAGAAGTCTGAACTACATTTTCTGTCAGATAATCTAACGAATTAGTAGCTGCCGGGCCCGGTTTTTTTTATACTAAAGGTGTCATCTTTACAGAGGTTACCCCTCGGCAGAAGAAGCAGCCAGGCCTGGCTGCTTCTTTTTTTGAAAAAATACGTCCCTCGGGCGATATTGTGGAATTTGGGGCGGTATCCGGTACTCCCGGGGCGGAAAAAACTTTTACCGCCCCGGTAACCGCGAATACCGCCCCAAAACAGGAAATACCGCCCTTACAGAAAAAAAGACTGCCCTTTAAGGCAGCCAGAATGTAGACAAAGTTAGAAAGCAGGCTGATTGAAAACGTTTGTTCTTCCAGGAACGCCGCCGGCTGGGAAGCGGAGTGACCGTTTGGGGGTCATGAGCATTCACAGCCGGCAAGTGACGCCGA
>NZ_LAJB01000002.1 GCF_000970685.1 Domibacillus indicus | reverse complement strand
GGTAACAGCGGACTTAAGAACACTGGTTGCCGGCAGTAAGCTGGCATAAAAATAACAAGGCGGGCAGGAGCAGCGTATCTAGCATTTAAATATAGAAAGAACACGTTTGCTGGCAGCTTAAAAGGAGAATTTTTTCTTCTTTCAGAGTGCAGACAAAGTTAGAAAGCAGGCTGATTGAAAACGCTTGTCTTTCCAGGAACGCCGCCGGCTGGGAAGCGGAGTGACCTTTCGGGGGTCATGAGCATTCACGGCCGGCAAGTGACGCCGAAAGCGAGCATTTGTCAACAGCCTGAAAGGAGAATTTTTTCTCCTTTCTTTTTATATGAAGAAAAGAACATACATTCATTTGAATGAGAGGAGCGGGAAAATGGTCATTCATTTGGAAACGGAAACAGCATACAGCTTTCGGGGAGCCACGCTTACTCCAGAAAAAATTGCTGAACAAGCGCAGAGAATGGGCAGTACAGCAGTTGGCCTGGCCGACTGGAACAATCTTCATGCAGCCATTCCTTTTTATCTGGCCTGCAAAAAGCGGGCTATCAAGCCCCTGATGGGATTAAAAGCAGAAGTGGAAGCCCGGCAGGCGGAGGGGCAGGCTTTTCCGCTTCTTTTGTATGCAGAAAATAATACAGGCTTTTCCAATCTGATTAAAATTGCAAGTGCACTACAAACCAAAGCGAAAGACGGCCTCCCGCTCCGATGGCTTAACGGGTATGCAGAAGGGCTTATTGCTGTTCTGCCGGGGGCGGAGGGAGACCCTTCTGAAGAAGCAGCTGCTTATTTTAAAAAAGCGTTTCGCCACTTTTATATAGGGATTCGAGGAAGCAGGAAAGAGCGGTTTTTAATTGAAAATGCAAAAAAGCTGGACATTCCGCTTGTGGCGGTAAGCAATGTGCAGTACGCAGAGGCAGCCGGCGCTTTTGCTTCAGCCTGCCTGCAGGCGATCCGGGATAACCGGCTTATTGAACTGGAAGAAGAATTGCCGGAAGCTGTTCATGCATTCAAGTCTGCTGAAGAACTAAGAGATATATACAGGGAGATGCCGGAAGCAATCGAGAATACGAAAATTATTGCTGATCTCTGTCAGGTAGATATTGAATTTGGCAGCCGGCTTATTCCTTCATTTCCGCTTCCTGAAGGGGAAACCGCTGATGACCGTTTAAAAGTGCTTTGCATGGAGGGGCTCGCAGAAAAAAGCAGCATTTACACGGACCGGCTTTCCTATGAATTGTCGGTTATCAGCAAAATGAAGTTCAGCAATTACTTTTTAATCGTTCACGATTTTATGCAATTTGCGAAAAAGGAAGGGATATTAACCGGCCCGGGCCGGGGATCGGCCGCGGGATCACTTGTTGCCTTTGCATTGGGTATTACAGCCGTCGATCCAATTAAATACAATCTTTTATTTGAACGGTTTTTAAACCCCGAAAGAATTACGATGCCGGATATCGATATTGATTTTCCTGACCACCGGCGTGACGAAGTGATTCGTTATATTGTCAAGAAATATGGCGCTGTTCATGCAGCGCAAATTGTTACATTTGGTACGCTATCGGCCAAAGCGGTTATGAGAGATACAGCACGGGTTTTTGGCTTTAGTACGGAGGCATTAGCCCATTTGTCCAGGCTCATTCCGTCTGTGCCCGGAACAAAGCTGTCAAACGTCAACTTGAACAGCTGGCGCTCCGAGTCGCCGGTAAATGAGCGGATTTATCAAACCGCGCTTCATTTAGAAGGACTGCCGCGCCATACCTCAACACATGCCGCAGGGATCGTCATTGCAGAAAAGCCGCTGACAGACTATGTTCCAGTAATGGAAGGACACGACGGGGTATATTTAACACAATATCCGATGGAGCCGCTTGAAAAGCTGGGACTTTTAAAAATGGATCTGCTTGGCTTGCGTAATTTAACGACAATTGAGCGGATCTTGGCATCAATTAAAAGAAAAACTGGCCGGAAAATAGATTTGCTGGATCTTAAACTGGATGATCCGCGTGTTTTTCAATTGCTGGGCCGGGGGAAAACTTCAGGTATTTTTCAGTTTGAGTCGGAAGGAATGAGAAATGTACTCATAAAGCTCCAGCCCAATCGGTTTGAAGATATGGTTGCTGTTAATGCTTTATATCGCCCGGGCCCTATGGAGCAGATCCCGCTTTACATTGAACGCCGGCATGGGCGGAAGACGGCCCAGTACTCCCATCCCATTTTAAAGGACGTACTTGAGCCGACCTATGGCATTATTGTTTACCAGGAGCAAATTATTGAAATTGCCGTTCAATTGGCCGGCTTTTCACCGGGAGAAGCCGATTTGCTTCGCCGTGCTGTAAGCAAAAAAAACAAAGAGCTGCTGGAAGAAAAAAGACAGCACTTTGTAAAGGGTGCCCAAAAAATGAAGATTGACGAAAAAACAGCTGTATCTGTGTATGATTTGATTGTCCGTTTTGCTGATTATGGATTTAACAGGAGTCATGCGGTTGCCTACAGTATGATTGCATACTGGCTGGCCTGGCTTAAAGTACATTATCCAGCACATTTTTTGGCTGCTCTTCTTCAGTCACAGACAGGAAATGAAGAAAAACTAAGGCAATACGCTGCCGAAGCAGCTGAGTATAATCTCCGCTTCCTCGCGCCATCTGTGAATTCAAGCGGATATTCTTTTCAAGCGGAGGCAGACGGTATTCGATTTGGCCTTGTACCGATAAAGGGGGCAGGCCAGTCAGCGGCAAACGCCATTATTGAAGAAAGAAAAAAAGGACCTTTTCGTAATTTATTTGATTTTTGCGAGCGAGTGCCGGCCGCTATTATAAATCGCAAGGTTATTGAAGCATTAGTTTACGCAGGAGCAATGGATGAGTTTGGCCAGGATCGTGCAACACTCCTGGCGAGTATTGATGCCGCTTTAGAAAATGCGGAGCTCGCTCAGCTTGATGAAGGAAGCTCTTATCAGCCAAAATATACACAAGCACCGAAGCTGGAAAGCGATATAAAACTTGAGAAAGAAAGAGAAACACTTGGCATATATATATCAGATCATCCAGTAGCAGCTTATCGCCTGATGCTTAATCAAGCAGGAGCAATTCCGCTGTTGGAGCTGAAAAAAAGCAGAAGTGTTACTGTTGCCGGCATGATCGGAAATATTCGCGAAATTCGGACCAAAAAAGGGGAAAAGATGGCATTTGCAACTCTTATAGATGAAACAGGAGAGAGAGAAGCCGTTTTTTTCCCAGACACGTACCGGAAGTACAGTTCCTTTATCCAAAAAGGAAAAGTTGTGCTGGCTGCTGGATCAGCAGAGGAACGAAACAATACACTGCAAATCATTATTCAAGCGCTGCAGCCGGTTAAAGACGGGCTGCATGAAGTGCTGGAAGAAAAACAAACCCTTTATATTCGCCTCGAAGAAGGAAGAAAAGAAAGCAGGCTGGCGGAATGGGTAGCCGATGAACTGCAGCGCTATCCGGGCCGGGCTCCAGTAGTTCTTTATTATGAACGAACAAAAGAAACAGTAAGGCTGGGGGCTAAATACCGGGTCTCCCCGACAGATAAACTGGTAGAAGCATTAAAGAAAGAATGCGGAGCCAGGAATGTGGTACTTAGATAATTTGCCTGACCTTTACAATTTCTTTAGGATCGTTTAAAGTATTATAGGGAATTGTGTGGTCAGACCACCTAAGAGCAACCAGGGAGGGTGTCAGGATGTCAAAGTGGGTAGAAACTCTCCAGATGCGTAACGAAAATCACCAAAAATTATCTGCTGAAATAAAGATAACTGTGAAGAACAAACGAGATTTATATCCTTCCTGTCCGCCAGACAGAGGATTGCCATATGAAAAAATGGGCCATAGAGGTTCTAAAGCGCCGTCTTCAGCCTCCGGAAGAAGTCCTGTATTCCTGAAAATTCCTGCGGGTGCTTCTCCCGTTTGTTTCAATGCAGTGTATTTTAAAAAAAATACTGGAACAGGAATACGAGTAAAGCCGTATTTTAAAGGTATAAATTCTGAAATTGTGTGCAAAAAAACAATGCAGCGGCCGCTAATGGCTGAAGGTGAATAAATGACAGGCTCTACACGCCCTCCTTCAAAATTTCTGGCCGCTATTGCACAAATTCAGGAAATGATTAAAACAGACCGTCTTCAATCTGGAGATAAAATTCCTTCGGAACGCGAACTATCAGACAGGCTTTCCATCGGGCGTTCGTCTGTACGTGAAGCATTGCGAGCATTAGAACTGCTCGGCCTGATTGAAACACGCCGGGGAGAAGGCACTTATTTGCGTGACTTTAACAATCATCAGCTTGTTCCGCTTATTGGTGCATTTATTTTTGATGGTGATCCAAGCAAGGAGGATGTCCGTGATGTTAAAGCAATATTGGAATTGGGCTGCCTTGCCATTTTATCAAGAAAATCTGGCGCTGATTTTACTCGGCCAGAAAGCTCTTTTGAGCAGCAAATAGAAGCAGCCGATAATAAGCTTCTTCGGAATATATGGAAAATTATCGCGGATTACGCTGGAAGTGAACCGGATAATGAGCGCTTGAAAGAGCTGCTGGCCGCAGCTAAACAAATCCAGTATTTAAAACACCAGTAAAGGGGTGGAACTGTGGCAATTAAAAATATGTTTACAAAACAAAAACCGAAAAAGATAAAGTATGCAACCATTCCATCGGAAGCAGCGAAGCAAGATGTTCCTGAAGGAATTATGCAAAAATGCCCGAAATGTAAAAAAATCATGTATACAAAGGAATTAGAAAAAAATCTTCATGTTTGTTTGGGATGTGGATACCACTATCCACTGAAAGCCCATGAACGTATTAAAATTCTTCTTGATGAAGGGTCCTTCCGTGAATTAGATGCGGGCCTTTCAACAGCTAATCCACTGGAATTCCCGGGTTACGAAGAAAAGATAGAAGCTGACCGCAAGAAAACAGGGTTAAACGAGGCAATTGTGACAGGCGTCGGAACCATTGACGGCTATCCGTCTGCTTTTGCTTTTATGGATTCATCTTTTCGAATGGGCAGTATGGGATCGGTTGTCGGCGAAAAAATTACCCGGGCTGTTGAAGAAGCAATTCGCCTCCAGATTCCGTTTATTATTTTCACGGCTTCTGGGGGTGCACGCATGCAGGAGGGTGTTTTATCTCTTATGCAGATGGCCAAGACGGGTGCTGCATTTAAACGGATGAGTGACCGCGGCGGGCTGATTATTTCCGTCATGACACATCCTACAACAGGCGGGGTATCCGCAAGCTTTGCCTCTTTGGGAGATTTTAATTTTGCGGAACCAGGAGCATTGATTGGGTTTGCCGGGCGGCGGATTATCGAGCAGACAATTCGTGAAAAGCTGCCTGAGGATTTTCAAACGGCCGAGTTTTTGCTTCAGTGCGGCCAGCTTGATGCCGTTTTGCACAGAAGTGAAATGAAAGAAAAACTTTCATTTTTGCTCGATATTCATCAAACGGGCGGTGGAGAAAGATGACAGGATTAGAATTTGAAAAACCGGTTCGGGATTTGCAGGAAAAAATTGCGGAGCTGAAAAGTTTTACTTCTACATCGGATTTGGATTTATCGGATGAAATTGAGAAGCTGGAACTTCGATTGAAAAAATTGGAAGATGATATTTACAATAGCATGACGCCCTGGGACCGTGTGCAGATGGCGCGTCATCCGAACCGGCCGACAACTCTGGATTACATCCCTTGCTTATTTGAGAACTTTTTTGAGCTCCATGGAGACCGTGCATACGGCGACGATGCAGCGATTGTTGCCGGAATAGCAAAGTATCATGGACAGCCGGTGACGGTCATCGGCCACCAGCGTGGACGTGACACAAAAGAAAATATTCAGCGGACATTCGGGATGCCCCATCCGGAAGGGTATCGAAAAGCGTTACGCCTTATGAAGCAGGCGGAAAAGTTTAACCGCCCGATTGTTTGCTTAATTGATACAAAAGGGGCGTATCCTGGAAAAGCAGCCGAAGAACGCGGACAAAGCGAGGCGATCGCCCGCAATATTTTTGAAATGGCCGGCCTGTCCGTCCCGATTATCTGCATTGTAATCGGCGAAGGCGGAAGCGGTGGAGCACTGGCACTTGGTGTCGGTGACCGGTTATTCATGCTTGAAAACTCTACATATTCTGTTATTTCACCGGAAGGGGCAGCGGCCCTTTTATGGAAAGACGCTGGTCTTGCGAAACGAGCAGCCGAAACAATGAAAATCACAGCTCCTGACTTACGCTCGCTCGGAATTGTAGATGAAATCATCCCGGAAGTACGGGGCGGAGCGCACCGTGATGCGAAAAAGCAGGCTGAATTAATTGATGCGGTGCTGCAGCCGGCGATGAAAGAGCTGCAGAAAACAGAGCACGCGGCTCTTGTTGACCAGCGGTATGAAAAATACAAACGCATTGGCGGCTATGCGGAACAAACAACCGGCCTGAAAGATTAACTTTCAGAGCCGGTTGTTTTATTCATTTGCGAGGTTTTTTTAATGTTAACGCTTACTTTTCGGGTAAAGATTGTGAACGGCAAACCGTTCTGTTATCTTAAAAGGAGGCAGGCATATGAGTAATGTGGCTCACAAATTTTTTTTAGAGGTGACAGGATAATGAAACGAATTGGTGTATTAACAAGCGGTGGAGACGCGCCCGGAATGAATGCGGCTGTACGGGCCGTTGTCCGGAAGGCCATTTATCATGATATGGAAGTTTTTGGCGTTTACCAGGGCTACCATGGCTTGATTAATGGACATATAAAGCAGCTGGACCGCGGTTCTGTGGGTGATATTATCCACCGGGGAGGCACGATTCTTCGTTCTGCACGCTGCTTGGAATTTAAAACACTTGAAGGACAAAAGCAGGGCATTGAGCAAATGGAGAAGTTCGGCATCGAAGGACTTGTTGTTATCGGCGGGGATGGTTCGTATATGGGAGCAAAAGCATTGACTGAGCATGGCTTCCCTTGTGTCGGTGTGCCGGGTACAATTGATAATGATATTCCGGGAACTGAATTCACTATTGGCTTTGACACGGCACTCAACACTGTCATTGATGCCATCGACAAAATTCGTGATACAGCCAGCTCACATGAACGTACATTTATTGTTGAAGTGATGGGCCGCCATGCAGGAGATCTTGCGCTGTGGTCAGGGCTTGCAGGTGGTGCGGAAACCATCCTTATTCCAGAAGCACCATACGATATGAACAAAATCGCTTCCAAGCTGAAGCGCAGCCAGGAACGTGGAAAAAAACATAGTATTATTGTTGTAGCAGAAGGTGTCATGACAGGCAGTAAATTTGGTGCTATTATTGAAGAGTTGACAGGCTTCGACACACGCGTTTCCGTTTTGGGCCATATGCAGCGCGGCGGAACACCTAGCGCTTCCGACCGGGTGCTGGCAAGCCGTCTCGGTGCTTACGCAGTTGAATTGCTTCTGCAGGGAAAAGGCGGCCGCGCTGTTGGAATCGAGCAAAACCAAATCGTTGATTATGACATTATCGAAGCGCTGTCAAAACCACATAAAGTCGATCAGCGTATGTACGAATTATCGCAGGAATTGTCGATTTAATTAAGAAATTGGAGGAACTATTGATGCAAAAAACGAAAATTGTCTGTACAATTGGGCCGGCAAGTGAAAACCTTGAAACACTTCAAGCGTTAATGAAAGCCGGAATGAACGTTGCGCGTTTAAACTTTTCTCATGGAAGCCATGAAGAACACGGGGCACGCATTCAAAATATCCGCCAGGCAGCAAAAAACATGGGGAAAACGGTTGCTATCCTGCTCGATACAAAAGGTCCGGAAATTCGCACACATAATATGGAAAACGGAGCAATTGAGCTTGAGAATGGAAAAGACGCTGTTATTTCAATGACAGAAGTGCTTGGAACACCGGAGAAGTTTTCGATCACGTATTCTGGCTTAATTGATGATGTGAAACCAGGTTCAAGCATTTTACTAGATGACGGCTTGATTGGTCTTCTTGTTACGGGCATTGACCGGGAAAAAGGCGAAATTGGAGTTCGTATTTTAAACAGCGGTACACTTAAAAACAAAAAAGGCGTAAACGTCCCGGGCGTTTCTGTCAAGCTGCCGGGAATTACGGAAAAAGATGCTGATGATATCCGTTTTGGCATTGAGCAGGATGTAGACTTTATTGCTGCGTCTTTTGTGCGCCGTACATCTGACGTGCTGGATATTCGCGAGCTTTTAGAAAAACATGATGCAACACATATCCAGATTATTCCGAAAATCGAGAACCAGGAAGGTGTCGATAACATCGATGAAATTCTTGAAGTATCGGATGGATTAATGGTTGCACGCGGTGACCTGGGCGTAGAAATACCAGCGGAAGAAGTACCGATCGTCCAAAAGCAATTGATTAAAAAATGTAATCTGCTGGGCAAGCCGGTTATCACAGCAACACAAATGCTTGATTCTATGCAGCGCAACCCCCGCCCGACTCGTGCAGAAGCAAGCGATGTAGCCAATGCGATCTTTGATGGAACGGACGCTATTATGCTTTCAGGTGAAACAGCCGCTGGTTCTTATCCTTTAGAAGCGGTTCAAACGATGCATAATATTGCTGTTCGTGCTGAATCAGTCCTGCAAATGAAGGATATCCCGCCGCGCCGCCGCAATCACACTGGACGGATGACGATGACTGACGCAATTGGGCAGTCTGTTGCGAAAACAGTAGAGGCTCTGGAAGTAAAAGCGATTATTGCACCTACTTCAAGCGGCCACACAGCCCGGATGATCTCCCGTTACCGTCCAAAGGCATCTATTTATGCAGTAACAGACAGTGAACGTGTAACAAGAAGCCTTTCACTTGTTTGGGGCGTATTCCCGCTTATGGGCCTTAGTGTGTCTTCTACAGACGAAATGCTGGATAATGCGGTTGTCCATTGTTTAGAAGAAGGCGTAATCAGCCATGGCGAACTGGTTGTCATTACAGCAGGTGTACCTGTTGGGGAGTCCGGCACAACAAACTTAATGAAAATCCATGTTGTTGGCGATATCCTGGTAAAAGCACAGGGAATTGGCCGCCACTCTGCGTATGGAAAGGTTGTAAAAGCTAAAACAGCTGACGAAGCACTTGAGAAAGTAAAACCAGGTGATATCCTTGTTACATACGGAACAGATCGTGATATGATGCCTGCCATTGAGAAGTGCAGTGCTGTGATTACAGAAGAAGGCGGATTAACGAGCCATGCAGCAGTTGTCGGTATCAATCTCGGTATTCCGGTCATTGTTGACGTAGAAGGAGCGCTAACCCTGCTGTCAGAAGGCCAGGAAATCACAGTTGATGCAGCGCGCGGCATTATTTACAATGGCCATGCTAATGTTTTGTAAACCATAAACGCGCGCGGTACATGGAAGAACAGGCAAGCAAAAACAGCGGTCCGGTTATCAAACCGAAAACGCCTGCCAGATGATATCCGGCAAATGCAGCAAATAAAACTGCAAGAGGATGCAATCCGGCGGAATCAGAAACGAGCTTTGGCTCCAGCAGCTGCCGCATAATCGTCAGGATAGCGTAAAGCACAGCGGCAAAAACGCCGGTGCTTGTCTGGCCGGTGAGAAAGCAGAACAGGATCCATGGCACAAAAAGCAGGCTGGACCCAACAATAGGAAGAAATTCAAGCACTGCCGTTAAAAAAGCAAGCTCCAGGACGTGTGGAATACGCAGCAGAAAAAAGCCGATGCAGGCGGCAGCAAAAGTTATAATGAAAAGCTGGAGCTGCGCATAACCGTATGCATAAAGAGACGCTGAAAAATCATTTGCTGCGGCAGCTATTTTTTTACGGAGAGGCTCAGGCAGGAACGAAATAAAAAAAGAGCCGTCTTTTGCAATGAAAAATGCGGTAAATAGTACAATGAGAAGTTCAACTGCTGTTCCTGAAACAGCCAGAAAGTAAGAGGTGCCGGTAAGCAGCCATTTTCCTGCATACTGTTCCACCGTATTGCCGGCAGCTGTTTCAAGGGTGTGTATAGTTTGTAATAAAAGTTCTTTTTGGTCCTCTGATAAAAAAGCGGTCACGCTGTGAACAAACTGTTCTAAATGAGCTGTGGCGACTGGAATATAGTGAGGAATCACATAATGGATATGCGATGCTGTACGAGCACTGATCCAGCCGAATAATAGAAGGCCGGCTGAAAATAAGCATAAAACCCAGAAAAGAGAAGCGAGCACGGCAGCGTTTCTTGAGACAGCCGCTTTTTTTTGAAGGAAGTGGGCTGGTTTATGTAAGACAGCGGCAAAAAATGCCCCGGCTAAAAATGGTTTGAAAATCGGCAGCAGCCAATAAATAGAAAGCAAGGCCGCACTAACGAGAACATAATGAACAAACAATCGCATGGTACATGCCTCCGTTTCTCTTCTACTCGTATGAAGGAAGGAGCATGTCCATGCGTATTTTTTTTAGAGGTGGATAGGGATATATGCAGGCATATTTATTTTTACTTTTATTAATCGCCATCAGCTTGATTGCAAAAAATCAATCACTGCTTATTGCATCTGCATTTTTGCTCGCCTTAAAAGCGGTGGGCCTTGATATGAAATGGTTTGATATGATGCAAAAAAACGGAATCAACTGGGGTGTAACCGTAATTACTGTAGCAGTTCTTGTACCGATTGCTACTGGCGCAATCGGCTTTAAAGAACTTGGAGCGGCGTTAAAATCGCCGTATGCCTGGATTGCATTAGCGGCAGGAATTCTTGTAGCGCTAATTGCCAAAAACGGTATTGTACTCCTGGCTGAAGATCCCCATATTACAACAGCACTTGTACTGGGAACTGTATTGGCCGTAGCGCTTTTTAAAGGAGTTCCCGTCGGTCCGCTAATCGGCGCAGGAATAGCTTACTATGCCATGAAGTTATTTTCATCATTTCATTGAGGAAATCCGAAACTTTTCCGCTGGCTCATCCGTAAGTATAGAGCATAAGAAGAAAAAAGGAGATGAACCTGTTGTTTAAAAATCCGGGGATTGCCGCCGTTTTAAGTGTATTTTGGACAGGAGTCGGCCAGATTTACAACGGCCAGATTGTAAAAGGGCTTATTTTAATTGTTGTGCAAATGATCAATGCGGCGTTAATGTGGGTATTGATCGGCTTTGTGACATATCCGCTTGTATGGATCTGGGGGATTTACGATGCATATAAAACGGCAGACAGGATGAATAAAAGGTCTGATTTTTAAAATGAAATATACTATAATACCATAAAATCCAGGCATGTTATGTCTGGATTTTCGATATTTTCTAAAAAAATTTCGAACTATTTGGCACCTTTTGATTCACAAAACCGCCCATATTGTTTATAATAAGCAATGTAAGCGCACACTATTTTGGGCATTTCAGCTTTTTTTAATATTGAAATGTGCTGTGCAATTTTACATAAACTTTTTTATTTTTAAAATGGTACTGAGCAGTTGCTCAGAATGCATGAAGATAAATAAAAAAGTGGGTAATGGGGAAATAAACAGGCGAAGGAGAGATAATTATGACTACTGCACGCGGACTCGAAGGAGTAGTTGCCACGACGTCATCTGTGAGCTCAATTATTGATGACACACTTACATACGCAGGGTATAACATTGACGACTTGACCGAAAATGCGAGTTTTGAAGAAGTGATCTATTTACTTTGGCACCGCAGCCTTCCAACACAGGCACAGCTGGACGAACTGAAATCCCAGCTGTCAGAAAACTATGACATTCCTCAAGAAATTTTGGATCATTTCAAAATGTATCCGATTGACAAAGTTCATCCAATGGCAGCACTTCGTTCCTCTGTTTCATTACTAGGCCTTTATGATGAAGAATCAGACATTATGACAGACGAAGCCAATTATCGTAAAGCCATTCGTATTCAAGCGAAAATCCCAGCACTTGTGACGGCATTTGCCCGTATCCGCAGAGGGCAGGAGCCGATCGCACCGAAAAAGGAATATGGTATTGCTGAAAACTTCTTGTATATGCTTTCCGGAAATGAACCAACGGCAGTGGAAATTGAAGCATTTGATAAAGCGCTTGTTCTTCATGCAGACCATGAGCTGAATGCATCTACGTTTACAGCTCGTGTTTGTGTAGCTACATTATCAGATATTTACTCTGGCGTAACAGCAGCTCTTGGTGCTCTTAAAGGGCCGCTTCATGGCGGCGCAAACGAACAAGTTATGAAAATGCTTACAGAGATCGGCTCAGCTGACAATGTTGAACCGTATATTTTAGAGAAACTCAATAACAAAGAAAAAATTATGGGCTTCGGCCACCGTGTTTACCGTCAAGGCGACCCGCGGGCAAAGCATCTTCGTGAAATGTCTAAGCGCCTGACGGAGCAGAACGGCCAGCCAGAGCTTTACAATATGTCAATCGAAATTGAAGGTCTTGTAACCGGCAGCAAAAACCTGCCGCCAAACGTTGACTTTTATTCAGCGTCTGTTTATCACAGCCTGGGCATTGAGCATGATTTGTTCACTCCTATTTTTGCTGTGAGCCGTGCATCCGGCTGGATTGCGCACATTCTTGAGCAATATGCCAACAACAGACTGATTCGTCCGCGTGCGGAATATACAGGTCCAAATATGCAAAAGTATATACCAATCAGCGAACGAGGCTGATTGAGAAAGCATTTGCAAAAAAATAAATATCTAGTGTAAGATGGAAGATGGCAGAACAGGTTAGGAGATAGCATTCTCCTAACCTTTGAACATGGAATTGGAGGGAATTGCAAGATGACTCAAGGTGAAAAAATTTCAATGCAGGACGGCGTACTAAACGTACCAAACAACCCAATTGTTCCTTTTATCGAGGGCGATGGAATCGGACCGGATATTTGGGCAGCAGCTTCACGTGTATTGGATGCAGCAGTTGAAAAAGCATACAATGGCGAAAAGAAAATCGTCTGGAAGGAAGTTCTTGCCGGCGAAAAAGCCTTCAACCAAACAGGTGAATGGCTTCCAAAGGAAACACTTGAGCAGATTGATGAATATTTAATCGCTATTAAAGGCCCGCTTACAACGCCGGTCGGAGGCGGAATCCGTTCTTTGAACGTGGCACTTCGCCAGGAATTGGACCTTTTCACATGCCTTCGTCCAGTTCGTTACTTTGATGGCGTACCTTCTCCTGTAAAGCGTCCGGAAGATACAGATATGGTTATTTTCCGTGAAAACACAGAAGATATTTACGCAGGTATCGAGTATGCAGAGGGTTCAGATGAAGTGAAAAAAGTCATCGAATTCCTGAAAAATGAAATGGGTGTTAACAAAATCCGTTTCCCTGAAACATCCGGGATCGGGATCAAGCCTGTATCAAAAGAAGGAACGGAGCGTCTTGTGCGTGCGGCAATCAATTATGCTCTTAAAGAAGGCCGTAAATCTTTAACGCTTGTCCATAAAGGCAACATTATGAAATTTACAGAAGGTGCTTTTAAAAACTGGGGCTACGAGCTTGCTGAAAAAGAATTCGGCGATAAAGTCTTCACGTGGGCTCAATACGATAAAATCAAAGAAGCAGAAGGCACAGATGCAGCAAACAAAGCTCAATCTGATGCAGAAGCACAAGGCAAGCTAATTGTTAAAGACTCTATTGCGGACATTTTCCTGCAGCAAATCCTGACTCGCCCAAAAGAATTCGATGTAGTAGCGACTATGAACTTGAATGGTGACTATATTTCTGACGCGCTTGCTGCTCAAGTAGGCGGAATTGGAATCGCTCCAGGTGCCAATATCAACTATGAAACTGGCCATGCGATTTTCGAAGCAACACACGGTACTGCGCCGAAATATGCAGGTCTTGACAAAGTAAATCCTTCGTCTGTTTTATTGTCAGGTGTTTTGCTTCTTGAGCACCTTGGCTGGACAGAAGCAGCAAATTCAATCACAAAATCAGTGGAAAAAACAATTTCTTCGAAAGTCGTTACATATGACTTTGCCCGCTTAATGGATGGCGCTACAGAAGTGAAATGCTCTGAATTTGCAGATGAATTAATTAAAAACCTATAAAAATTGATGCTCCCCATTTTGGGGAGCATTCATTTCATACAGACTGATTCGAAAATAGTGAAGGAGGAGTTTTATTATGACAGCATACAAGCGTAAAAAAGTTTCTGTAATCGGCGGCGGATTTACCGGGGCAACTACTGCCTTCCTTCTTGCTCAAAAAGAATTGGCAGATGTTGTGCTGGTCGATATTCCACAGGCGGAAGGCCCGACCAAAGGCAAAGCGCTGGACATGCTGGAAGCAAGCCCTGTTCAAGGATTCGACGCGAACATTACGGGTACTTCTGATTATGCAGATACAGCGGGCTCTGATATCGTCATCATTACAGCAGGGATTGCCCGCAAACCCGGCATGAGCCGTGATGACCTTGTTCAGACAAACCAAAAAGTAATGAAATCTGTCACTGCTGAAATTGTAAAACATGCTCCGGATTGTACGATCATCGTTTTGACAAATCCAGTTGATGCGATGACATTCACCGTTTTGAAAGAATCAGGATTTCCAAAAAATCGGGTTATTGGCCAATCGGGTGTCCTTGATACAGCCCGTTTCCGCACATTTGTGGCACAGGAATTGGAAATTTCCGTTAAAGATATAACCGGTTTTGTTCTTGGCGGCCATGGAGACGATATGGTACCGCTTGTCCGTTACTCGTATGCTGGAGGAATTCCGCTGGAAACATTAATTCCAAAAGACCGCTTGGAATCCATTGTTGAGCGTACCCGAAAAGGCGGCGGTGAAATTGTTCAACTGCTCGGTAATGGTTCCGCTTACTACGCACCGGCTGCTTCACTTGTTGAAATGACAGAAGCAATTTTAAAAGATCAGCGCCGCATCCTGCCAGCCATTGCCTATCTTGAAGGTGAATATGGCTACAATGATTTATATCTGGGTGTTCCAACCATTCTGGGTGGTAATGGAATTGAAAAAATCATTGAACTTGAGCTGACAGCAGATGAGAAAGCGGGTCTTGATAAATCAGCTGAAGCTGTACGCAATGTCATGTCGGTTCTTGTATAAACATACACACCAAGTTGCCTGCCATTCTTTGGCGGGCTCTTTTTTATTCATGTAATATGCAGAGCGGCTCTTTCTCAAGGATAATGATTCCGTTATAATAGAGATACATATTGAACTCAGGAGGATCTTAATGAAGAAAATTCTAGTCGTTGACGATGAGCCGTCAATCGTCACTTTGATTAAATACAATTTAGAGCAAGCCGGATTTGAAGTGGAAACCGCCTATGATGGGGAAGAGGCACTCCATCAAGCGGAAGAAGTGAACCCAGATTTAATCATTTTAGATTGGATGCTGCCGAAGTTTGACGGAATGGAAGTGTGCAAAGATTTGCGCCAGCGCAGGGTATCCGTTCCCATTTTAATGCTGACAGCAAAGGATGAAGAGTTTGATAAAGTACTAGGGCTTGAGCTTGGTGCGGATGATTACATGACCAAGCCTTTTAGTCCGAGAGAATTGATTGCCCGTGTAAAAGCTATTCTGCGCCGTGTACAGCTTCCGCCAGCCGAACCGGCGGTTGAAGAAGAAGATGGTGAACTGATCAGAGTAGCAGATTTAAAGTTATACCCTGAAAAATATGAAGCATATTATAAAGGAAATCTTCTTGATTTAACACCAAAAGAGTTTGAGCTGCTGCTGTTTTTAGCCGAAAACAAAACAAGAGTGCTCACACGCGACCAGCTGCTTGCAGCCGTTTGGAAATATGATTTCGTGGGTGATACCCGCATAGTTGATGTCCATATCAGCCATCTTCGAGAAAAAATGGAAGAGAATACAAAAAAGCCACAGTATATTAAAACAATTCGCGGACTGGGCTACAAATTAGAAGAACCAAAAGAAGCATGATTAATTTTCGCACAAAGCTGATTTTATCGCTGATTACATCTATTACTGTTGTGCTTGCTGTTCTTGGTATTTGGCTGGGCCAGATGTTTAAGTCTTACTATTTATCAACGGTTAACGACCGCCTTGAAAGAGAAACCTCCCTGCTTGCCAGTGCCATAGAAGACTGGGGAGGAATTAAAGCGTTTGATCCGGTCCTGCTCGGAGAGTGGAGCAGCCAAATGGATACCCGCTTGAGTGTAGCGGATGCCGGAGGAAATATTCTTTATGACAGCGGCGGCTCGGATAAGCACCAGACAGCGATCCACCATGATATTGTACAGCGCATCTCTAGCACATTAAATGAAGAAAATTATAAAGCCTCCTTGCTGCGCAAGATGGATGCCCAGTATCACTGGGCTCCTATTGTAAATGAATCAGGTGAGCAGGAAGGCTACGTTGTAGTCAGCATGCGTATCGATGCACTTGATGAAATATACGGGCAGATCTGGCTTATTCTTTTGGCTTCACTCGGGCTTTCTCTTATCTTAATTGTGTTAATTGGTACGAAAATAACGGGACGTTATGTAAAGCCGATTGAGTCCGCAACTGCTGTTGCTATTGAACTGGCCAAGGGCAATTACCGTGCACGCACTTATGAAACTCCGCCGGACGAAGTGGGTATGCTGAATACGTCGATTAATATTTTAGCGCGGAATTTACAGGAAATGATGCAGGCACAGGAAGTTCATCAGAACCGCCTGACTACATTGATCGAAAATATTGAAAGTGGCTTGCTGCTGATTGATGACCGTGGCTATATTGTAATGGCGAATCGATCGTTTAAAAAAATGTACAATGCCGGCCGTATTATTAAAAAGCGTTACTATGAAGTAATTATGCAGGATGATGTAATTAAAATTGTAGAAGATGTATTTATGACGGAAAAAAATGTCCGGCGCCAGATTAAGATGGTGTTTGATCTGGAAGAAAAAGATATTGAAGTATCCGGTGCTCCTATTATTGGCACGAACGATGAGTGGAAGGGAATTCTTGTTGTTTTTCATGATATAACCGAAATCAAGCATTTAGAGCAAATGCGCAAGGATTTTGTGGCGAATGTCTCCCACGAATTAAAAACACCGATCACATCCATTAAAGGCTTTTCGGAAACTCTTTTGGATGGTGCATTGAACGATCCAGATGCAGCAAAAATGTTTTTAGAGATTATCTGGAAAGAAAGCGGCCGGATGGAGACGCTTGTTGCTGATCTTTTGGATCTTTCAAAAATCGAGCAAAAGGGACTGGCTCTTAATATTACCAGGGTGTCTTTGAATAAACTGGTGAAAGAAATGGCTGCAACGCTTGAAAGCCGGCTTGAAGCGAAACAAATTGCACTGGAGGTTAATCTGCCGGATCATTTAACAATTCAGGGAGATGAATACCGGCTTAAGCAGGTGTTTCTTAATTTAATTACCAATGCTATTTTGTATACCCCGAAGGGCGGCCGGATATTTATAGAAGGAAATGAATCAGGCGGCACGGTGAATGTGAAAGTGTCAGATACAGGAATTGGCATTGAAAAATCAGAGCTGCCGCGTATTTTTGAACGGTTTTACCGGGTGGATAAAGCGCGGAGCCGGGACTCAGGCGGAACGGGTCTTGGGCTTGCCATTGTCAAACATATTATGGAAGCACACCAGGGGAAAATTACCGTTGAAAGCAAAATGAATGAGGGAACTTCCTTTACTGTTTCTTTCCATAAAGACCTGGCAGTTGATTTTACAAAAGATTAATGAATCGTTTACATTGTTTTTATATTTAGCTGTTATAGTATATGTATCAACCCCCTTTATCCAGCTTTTATTTGGCAGAGGTTCTTTGTTGATAAGCCTCTGCCGCTTTTTTGGAACCGGGTTGAGCCAAGCCGTTGTTTTCTTTTTTTCTTCCTTACATGGTAGAATAAAAAAGAAAACAACGGCTTTTTTATGCATTCAATCAGGAGTGCAAAGGAGGATTTATGGATAAAAAACTGGTGTTAATTGACGGAAACAGCATTGCCTACCGCGCTTTTTTTGCGCTGCCGCTTTTAAGCAACTCAAAAGGCATCCATACAAATGCAGTATACGGCTTTGCGATGATGCTGAATAAAATGCTGCAGGACGAACAGCCGACTCATATTCTTGTTGCATTTGATGCGGGAAAAACGACTTTTCGCCATGAAACATTTCAAGAATATAAAGGGACGCGGCAAAAAACGCCGCCTGAGCTGTCAGAGCAGTTTTCATATGTGCGCGAACTGTTAAAAGCGTATGGAATTCCTTATTTTGAACTGGAGAATTATGAAGCGGATGACATTATCGGTACATTGTCGCTTCAAGCAGAAAATGAGGAGTTTGCTGTTAAAGTATATTCAGGTGATAAAGATTTAACACAGCTTGCAACGGGTCAAACAACTGTATGTATCACCCGAAAAGGAATCACAGATATAGAAGAATATACACCGGATCATATTTTGGATAAATACGGACTAACGCCGCTTCAAATTATTGATATGAAAGGCCTGATGGGAGATGCGTCCGACAATATTCCAGGCGTGCCGGGCATCGGCGAGAAAACAGCGATTAAGCTGTTGAAGCAGTATGATTCTGTTGAACACCTTCTCGAATCAGTTGAGCAGGTAAGCGGCGCGAAGCTGAAAGAAAAGTTGATTGAGCATAAAAATAAAGCGCTTATGAGCAAGCAGCTGGCGACCATACTGCGGACTGTGCCGCTTGAGCTTACAATGGACCGACTGGTTTACAATGGGCCAAACGAAGATGAATTATATGATTTGTATCGAGATTTGGAATTTAAAACGTTAATGGAAGGTCTTCAGCGAACGTCGGATCCTGATGAAATAGCGGATATTTTGTTTTCTATTGTTGAAAAGCCGGAGCAGGCTCATTTTGAACAGGCCGATGCGGTGTATGTGGAAATGCTGGATGTAAACTATCATAAAGCACCAATCACCGGAATTGCTGTTTCTGGAGAGGGAAAAACGATTTTTATGCGCGGAGAAACGGCAGCTGCTTCGGAAGAATTTAAAAAATGGGCGGAAAATTCCTCGATACGAAAAACCGTTTTTGATGCCAAGAGGACAATCATTGCTCTGCGGCGTCATGGAATTGAGCTGGCGGGAGTGGATTTTGATGTCTTTCTTGCTTCTTATTTAATTAATCCATCCGAATCACCGGAAGATTTTGCAGCTGTGGCTAAACTGCATGGAGAAACGGGAATTGCCCCTGACGAAACGGTTTACGGAAAAGGAGCAAAAAAAGCACTCCCGCAGGAAGAAGTGTATGCAAAACATATTAGTGCCAAAGCGGAAGCATTAAGCCGCCTGGATGATACATGCCGGCGCGAGCTGACAGAAAACAGCCAGAATGAATTGTTCGATGAACTGGAATTGCCGCTGGCGCTTATATTAGCAGATATGGAGTCCGAGGGAGTCCGGATTGATACAGCCCGCTTACATGAAATGGGCAGCGAATTAAAAAAGCGGCTTGCTGAAATGGAGCAAACCATCCACGGGCTGGCTGGAACAGAATTTAACATTAATTCGCCTAAACAATTAGGAGTTATTTTGTTTGAAAAACTGGGGCTGCCGCCGCTCAAAAAAACAAAAACAGGATATTCAACTTCAGCGGATGTACTTGAAAAGCTGGCTTCCTCTCATGAAATTGTAAGGTATATTTTAGATTACCGGCAGATTGGCAAACTGCAGTCTACGTACATTGAAGGACTGCTGAAAGTCGCAGACCCGGATACCCGCAAAGTTCACACGCGATTTAATCAGGCGCTTACGCAGACGGGGCGGCTCAGCTCGACGGATCCCAATCTGCAAAATATTCCAATCCGGCTTGAAGAGGGACGGAAAATCCGGCAGGCATTCGTTCCTGAGAAATCCGATTCGGTTATGTTTGCGGCAGATTACTCACAAATTGAACTGCGTGTGCTGGCCCATATAAGCCGGGATGAAAAGCTGATTGAAGCCTTTAAGCAGGGGCTCGATATTCACACGGCGACTGCTATGGAAGTATTCCACGTTGATGAGGACGGAGTGACCTCTAACATGCGGCGCCAGGCTAAAGCCGTTAACTTCGGAATTGTTTATGGAATTAGTGATTACGGCTTGTCACAAAGCCTGGGAATTACTCGGAAAGAAGCGGCGGAGTTTATTGACCGTTACTTAAACACATATCCAGGTGTTAAAGAGTACATGGATACGATCGTTCGTGATGCAAAAGAAAAAGGGTATGTGACAACACTGTTAAACCGCCGGCGCTATATTCCTGAAATTACAAGCCGCAATTTCAATTTGCGTTCTTTTGGCGAACGTACAGCAATGAACACGCCAATTCAGGGAAGTGCAGCGGATATTATTAAAAAAGCGATGATCGATGTGGCGGACCGACTTGAACGAGAACAGCTGGCCTCTAAGCTATTGCTTCAAGTGCATGATGAACTGATTTTTGATGTGCCAAAAGAAGAAATTGATCAAATGGAACGCATTGTCCCGGACGTTATGGAGCATGCTTTTGAGCTGGATGTACCGCTTAAAGTGGAGTATTCGTTTGGTCCGACATGGTACGATGCCAAGTAAGGAGAGAAACATATGCCGGAACTACCGGAAGTAGAGACCGTCCGCCGCACCTTATCAGAACTTGCGGCGGGCAAAACCATTGCCGGCGTTGACGTACGCTGGCCCAGGATGGTCAAGCAGCCAGAACCTGAAGCATTTCAGGATGCACTAATTGGTGAAACGATCCAGTCAATCGACCGGAGAGGGAAATTTTTGATTTTTCAGCTGGACCATTATGCACTTATTTCACATTTGCGAATGGAAGGAAAGTTTACAGTTAACCAGTCGTCTGAATCGGAAGAGCCGCATACCCATGTGGTTTTCACTTTTACAGACGGCAGTGAGCTTCGTTACCGGGATGTGCGCAAATTTGGGACCATGCATTTAACGCCTAAAGGAACAGAACACGGGCTTCCTTCCTTGAAAGCGCTTGGCCCTGAACCGTTTGACGAACAATTTACAGCAGATTACTTATATAATAAGCTGCAAAAAACATCAAGGCAGGTAAAAACAGCTCTTCTTGATCAAATTATCGTTACCGGTCTTGGCAATATATACGTTGATGAAGTGTTATTCCGGTCACATGTGCATCCACACCGTGTCAGCAGCACGATTACGCCGGATGAAGCCGAACAAATTCGTTTGCATACTGTTAATGTACTGGCCGAAGCTGTTGAGCGGGGCGGAAGTACGATTCGCACATATCTTAACAGCCAGGGGCAAAAAGGAACCTTCCAGGAAGTGTTAAATGTATATGGGCGCGCGGGAGAAGCATGTGTTGAATGCGGAGCCGAAATCGTCAAAACGAAAACAGGAGGGCGCGGCACACATATTTGCCTGCACTGCCAGCCGCTGGAGGATCCGTTATGATTATTGGACTGACCGGCGGGATTGCAAGCGGGAAAAGTACAGTCAGCCAATTATTAAAAAACAAAGGATTTACAGTTATTGATGCGGATATTGCCTCACGTGCGGTTGTGATGCCAGGCCAGCCGGTCCTTGAGCAAATTGTACAGCTGTTCGGCAATGAAATGCTGTTCCAGGATGGAACATTAAACCGGAAAAAGCTTGGAGAGGTTATTTTTGGGGATGAGTTCAAACGAAAGCAGTTAAACGAGATTATCCATCCGGCTGTCCGGACATGGATGCTTTCTGAAAAGGATAAGGCGATAGCAGCAGGCTGCAGAACCATTATATTTGACATTCCCCTTTTATTTGAAAGCAAGCTGGCCTGGATGGCAGAACGAACACTGCTCATTTACGTTACACCTGAAATCCAGCTTGAACGGCTGATGAATCGAAATGGGTATACAGAAAAGGAAGCAATGGACCGCATTGAGTCCCAGATGCCTATTAATGAAAAAAAGAAGCTTGCTGACGATATGATAGATAATAGCGGCACGATTGATAAAACGAAAGAACAGCTCGATCACTGGCTGGCCCAATTAAGACTTAGCCCTTAATTGGGTCTTTTTTTGTCCCTTTTTGAACGGATCGTGAATTTTATTAAACTGGGTCATTTTTTGTTTCTTTTTTTTCTTAATGTGTTATACTAAATTATGATGAAAAGGTATAAAGTATAACATTATTGAGTGGGAGGCCTTCAATTATGATGAAGTCGAAAGTAGCTATTAATGGATTTGGCCGTATTGGACGAATGGTGTTCCGCAGAGCAATCTTAGATGACAGCCTGGACATTGCGGCGGTGAATGCCAGTTACCCTGCTGAAACGCTTGCTCATTTGCTCAAATATGATACGAATCATGGAAAGTTTGATGCAGACATTCAAGTTGAAGAAAAAGCCCTTATCATCAATGGAAAACGCGTCCAGCTTTTTTCCAGCCGCGATCCGCTGGAGCTGCCGTGGGATTCACTAGGCATTGATATTGTAATTGAAGCGACCGGCAAATTTAATGCGCGTGAAAAAGCAGCACTTCATTTACAGGCTGGAGCAAAAAAAGTAGTGCTTACTGCTCCTGGTAAAAACGAAGATGTTACCGTCGTCATGGGTGTAAATGAGCAGGATCTTCACATTGAAAAGCATGATATTATTTCAAATGCTTCCTGTACAACGAACTGTCTCGCTCCGGTTGCCAAAGTTCTTGATGAAAACTTTGGAATCCGAAATGGACTGATGACTACAGTTCACGCTTACACAAATGATCAAAAAAATATCGATAATCCTCACAAAGACCTGCGCCGTGCACGTGCCTGCGCCCAGTCAATTATTCCAACCTCAACAGGCGCCGCAAAAGCACTTTCGCTTGTTTTGCCGCAGCTTAAAGGGAAGGTGCATGGCATGGCGATCCGGGTGCCTACATCAAATGTATCGCTTGTTGATCTTGTTGTAGATGTCGAACGGCCGGTAACAGCGGAAGAAGTGAATAATGCATTCAGAGAAGCAGCGGACGGGCAGCTGAAAGGAATTTTAGATTTCACAGAAGAACCTCTTGTCTCGGTAGACTTCAATACGAATCCTTACTCCTCCACGGTTGATGGACTGACAACGATTGTAATAGGCGAAAACAAAGTAAAAGTGCTTGCCTGGTATGATAATGAGTGGGGCTACTCCTGCCGGGTAGTAGATCTTGTGAACTATGTAGCAGAGAAGATGAAAAAAGCTGTTTCGATTTCTGCTTAACTTTTCAATCAGTCTGCTTTCAGGCTGCTGACAAACGCCCGCTTTCAATCAGCCTGGCTTCAGCTTATAGGCAATGTCATTTACTTCATAATTGAACAAAGAATTTTACCTATTGTTTCTCAAAAAAAGCGTCTGAAAACAGAACTTAGCCCGAGTGAGTGAAGCGGCATTCGCGGGGACGCGTATTCCATGGGGCAGGCGCTGAGCTCGTCTCCGCCTGCCGGCTCCACCGATCTCAGCTGCCCGCTGGTCCCATAGGAGTCTACGCCCCGCGCCTGCCGCCTTTTATGGGGAGGAAAAACAACAGGATTTGTTTCTCTTCTTTCCTGAAAAGGAACGGGGGGAGGGCTGCCGGCGGAGACTCCCGCAGGACGAGCGGACAAGCTGAAACAGACGGCGCGAATGATGGCTGGTTCAGCGTTCGCCCCGGCTGTTAGCGCAGCCGCCAGCCCGCTATGTTGTTTTTCAAAAGAATTCTTACAGGGCAGTAAACAGCCGATGGAAAAAGCTTCATTCAACTTATATAGTTTATCGACAGTCTGAAGCTCCGGCATTTGCCGGAGCTTCTGCGTTTAAAAAAATAAAAGAAACTTGTTGCAAAATGTTGCGGCAGGTCGTATACTCATCTTTGTGAAATAAATGCTTAAAGGGTTAGGACCTCTTCGGACTAACTTTCCCC
This sequence comes from Domibacillus indicus, assembly GCF_000970685.1. Lineage (GTDB taxonomy): Bacteria > Bacillota > Bacilli > Bacillales > Domibacillaceae > Domibacillus > Domibacillus indicus. The sequence goes on along the minus strand of NZ_LAJB01000002.1, from coordinate 768,306 downwards.
CGTGGCAGTGATCACTTTTACAATTGATTCAAAAACTACTTTGTAAAAGGGGGAACGATCATGGAAACAATGGGTCGTCACGTCATTTCAGAATTATGGGGCTGCAATTTTGACAAATTAAACGATATGGAAGTCATCGAGAGAACATTTGTCGACGCCGCTCTTAAATCAGGTGCGGAAATTCGCGAAGTCGCGTTCCACAAGTTTGCTCCTCAGGGAGTCAGTGGAGTCGTCATTATCTCCGAGTCTCACTTAACGATTCACAGCTTCCCGGAACATGGATATGCCAGCATTGATGTTTATACATGCGGTGACCTGGATCCGAATATTGCTGCGAACTATATTGCAGATGCACTTGAGGCTGAAACGCGCGAAACAATCGAGATGCCGCGTGGTATGGGTCCTGTGCGCTCGCAAGTTAAAGAAACTGCAAAGGTTATGTAAACAAAACGAGGTGTATGAACTTTCATACGCCTCTTTTCTATTTTCAGAATGAATTTTTTTTAGTATGATAAAACATAAGAAAAAACCTGTGCCAGGAAGGTGAAAATGTACGGTGTCAGGATGCTGCATTTTACATCTAATCCATATTTAAAATAAAATCGGAGTTGATTTAATCATGATTTGCCCTGACTGCCGTTTTAACGGGACGAAAGTAGTCGATTCGCGTCCGGCAGATGACGGGCATTCCATCCGGCGGCGCCGCGAGTGCGAAAAGTGCGGGTACCGGTTTACGACGTTTGAACGTGTAGAGCATACGCCGCTTATTGTCGTGAAAAAAGAAGGAATGCGCGAAGAATTCAACCGTGAAAAAATGCTCCGCGGACTAATAAAAGCTTGCGAGAAACGGCCGGTTCCGCTTGGAACTCTTGAGAAAGTGGCAGCGGATATCGAACAGGAGCTGCGGGCAAGAGGTGTATCAGAAGTGCAATCAGATGAGGTGGGAGAAATGGTGATGGATCGTCTTGCGGAAATTGACGAAGTCGCTTACGTCCGCTTTGCATCTGTTTATCGGCAATTTAAAGATATTAACGTGTTTTTAGATGAACTGAAAGATCTTATTAACAAAGAAAAATAAAATCCCGGGAGATTTTGCTCCGGGCTTTTTTCTTCTTATTCAGAGAAGTATCGAGGTGAACATCATGAATCGGCACTGGAACGAAATGCAGCCCGCCGATGCCTACAGCGTATCAGTGTCCGGCTGTATAGACGGTCTTGAACAAAAAGTAATTACGCTTTTGTATCAACCGCTGATTGGTGCACAGGCACTCAGCTTATATATGACAATGTATGCAGAAGTGGAGGACGGCAGGCTGTCATCAGGCGGCGCCCCGCATTATCATTTAATGAATACACTTGGCTGCAGCCCGCAGCAAATATACGAAGACCGGTTAAAGCTTGAAGGAATCGGGCTGCTAAAGACGTACGTAAAAAAAACAGGTGAAAGCAGAGAGTTCCTGTATGAACTTCTGCCGCCGCTTGCCCCGGACCAGTTTTTTACAGATGGCTTATTAAATGTTTTTTTATACCGGAAAATTGGAAAGCCTCACTTTTTAAAGCTGAAGCGCATGTTTTGCGATCGTGAGCCGAAGTCCCCTGATTTTCATGAGGTGACGCATGCTTTCCCGGATGTGTTTTCGACAGGTTATATGGACGCTCAGGAAGCGGAGCTGGACAGCGCCCCAGAGCCGGGAAGCCGCATAGCGTCAAAGGGGGTTAAAACCGGACCGGTTTTGAATGGGTCTTTTGATTTTTCTGCTCTTGAGCGTGCCTTAAAGGATGCTCTTATTCCTGCCTCTTCTCTGACTCCCTTTATAAAAGAAACGGTTAAAAAGCTGTCGTTTTTATATGGGATTCCGCCGCTTGATATGAAAAATCTTGTTTTGTCTTCTTTAAACGAGCAGGATGAAATCGATGTCGATGAACTGCGGAAATCCGCCCGCAATGCCTATCAGTTTGAGTCGGGCGGGCGCCTGCCAGACATGACACCGCGTATAAAAAGCCCGGAGAATGCACCAGCAGAGAAGCCAAAAACGAAAGAAGAAAAGCTGATTCTTCATTGTGAATCAGTTACGCCTTATCAAATGATTGTCGATATTTCAGATAAAGCTCCTTCTTCGGTTGACATGAAACTAATTGAACAGGTTATGCTTCAATATGATTTTACGCCTGGAGTAATGAATGCGCTCATTCAATATGTTATGCTGAAATCGAATATGAAGCTTTCTAAAAGCTTTATGGATAAAATCGCAGCGCAGTGGGCACGGAAAAAAATAAAAACAGCTAAAGAAGGCATTGAGCTTGCGAAAAGTGAACAAAATCAGGCGAGTGAGCGGGCAGCCAATAAAACAAAAGCAAACCAGAGAACTGCTGCAAGGCCTACCCGGGTAGAAAAAATGCCGGATTGGGTTCAAGAAAAAGATAACAAGCCTAAGCGCTCTCAAGAGGAAGAGGAAGAACTTGAAAGAGAAAGACGCGAACTTGAAGAGCGTATTAAAAACAGGCAGCAGAGAAGGGAGGCGATGAAAGCAGATGGAAAGAATTAATGAGAGTTTAAAAAAAGTGGCAAATTCACTTGATTTTCAATCACGCTTTGAAGGAATGCGAAATGAAATTTTAAGTGATCCTTCTATTCGAAATTTCCTTGAGAAAAACAAAAACGACTTATCAGAGGAGATTATTCAAAGGAATCTGGTGAGGCTGTACGAATACAAAACACAAAGCAAAGCATGTGACAAATGCCCGAGCCTTTCTGAGTGCGTTAATATAGTAAAGGGCTTTGAACCGGAACTTTTATGGCGCCGCGGCAGAGTGGAGATTGACTATCACCGCTGTTCACGAAAAATAATGGATGACCAGAAAAAAGAGAACGAAAAGTTAATTAAAAGCCTTTATGTGCCCAAAAATATACTGGATGCAAAGTTCAGCAATTTAGATTTAAAAGACCGCGACAGGGTGAAAGCAATAAAAGCAGCGGAAGCTTTTGTAGATGATTATATGAAAAACCCGCAAACAAAAGGGCTGTTCATTTACGGAGCTTTTGGGGTAGGAAAATCCTATTTGTTAGGGGCAATCGCAAACGAATTAGCTGTAGAAAGCAATACATCCTCGCTTATCATGTATTTTCCCGAGTTTGTGAGGGAAATGAAGCAATCTTTAAGTGATCAATCGTTAGACAGCAAATTAGAAAAGGTGAAAACTGCTCCGATACTTATGATTGACGATATTGGAGCTGAATCGATGTCCAGCTGGGTGCGTGATGATATTCTTGGCACGATTCTCCAGTTCAGGATGCTTGAAAACCTGCCGACTCTGTTTACTTCAAATTTCAACTTAAAAGAATTAGAACATCATCTTACTTACTCGCAGCGCGGGGAGCAGGAAGGACTGAAAGCCAAGCGGATCATGGAACGCATTAAATATCTGTCTCTTCCGGTTGAGATGGCCGGAACAAACCGCCGGTATTAAAAACTGCGCTCCTGGCTCTTGATTTTAAAGGAGAGGGAGACTATAATAACGTCATATGAAAAGCTATGACAGGAACATACTTCATTTGGGACGTCTACAGAGAGGGGAAGCATTCGGCTGCAACTTTCCCGTCGGGAACAAATGGATGTACCACCCTCGAGCTCTGCTTCTGAACACAAACGTAAGTAAGGAGCGGCGGCACCAGACCGTTATCTGACTGCAATTGAGCCGGGAATTTCCCGGAAAGTTGGGTGGAACCGCGATTAAACCTCGCCCCTTCGTTACGGAGGAGCGGGGTTTTTTGTCGTTTTATGAAGAAAAGGAGGAAATAAATATGTCAATCCAATTAACATTTCCGGATGGAGCCGTAAAGGAATTTCCAGCCGGCACAACAATGGAGGATGTAGCACAATCGATCAGCCCGGGGCTTCGCAAAAAAGCACTGGCAGGCAAAGTAAATGGTGAACCGATCGATTTAAAGACGCCAATTGAGCAGGATGGCTCCATTGAAATTATTACACCGGACCATGCAGATGCACTGGAGGTTTTGCGGCACAGCACAGCGCACTTAATGGCTCAGGCAATCAAGCGCATTTACGGTGCGGACAAGGTAAAACTTGGTGTCGGTCCGGTAATTGAAGGCGGTTTTTACTACGATATCGATTTAGACGAGTCCATCACGCCGGAAGATCTGCCGAAGATTGAAAAAGAAATGAAAAAAATCATCAATGAAAACTTTCCGGTTATCCGTAAAGAAGTTTCCCGTGCGGAAGCAGAACAGTTTTTTAAAGAAATTGATGATGAGTATAAACTTGAGCTTCTTGAAGCAATTCCCGAGGATGAAACGGTTACTCTGTATGAGCAGGGTGATTTTACCGATCTCTGCCGCGGCGTCCACGTGCCGTCAACAGGCAAGCTGAAGGAATTTAAGCTGCTAAACATTGCCGGTGCCTACTGGCGCGGCAACTCTGATAATAAAATGCTTCAGCGTATTTATGGTACAGCTTTCTTTAAAAAAGAAGAGCTTGAGCATCATTTGAAAATGCTTGAAGAAGCAAAAGAGCGGGATCACCGGAAAATTGGAAAAGAACTCGATTTATTTACCAACTCTCAAAAAGTCGGCCAGGGACTTCCGTTATGGCTTCCGAAAGGCGCAACCATCCGCCGTATTATCGAACGCTACATAGTCGATAAAGAAGCAAGCCTTGGCTATGAGCATGTGTATACACCGGTGCTCGGAAGCAAAGAGCTGTATCAAACAAGCGGCCACTGGGGGCACTATCAGGAAGGCATGTTCCCGCCAATGGAAATGGATAACGAAACTCTTGTTCTCCGCCCGATGAACTGCCCGCACCATATGATGGTTTATAAAAATGACATTCACAGCTACCGTGAACTGCCAATCCGGATTGCAGAGCTCGGCACGATGCACCGCTACGAAATGTCCGGGGCGCTTGCCGGCCTTCAGCGTGTTCGCGGCATGACATTGAACGACGCGCACATCTTCGTTCGTCCGGACCAGATTAAAGAAGAATTAAAGCGTGTGATGGAACTGATCCTTGCAGTATACAAAGATTTTGGTTTAAATGACTATTCGTTCCGCCTGTCTTACCGTGATCCGGAAAACACAGAAAAGTATTACGATGATGACGAAATGTGGGAAAAAGCACAGTCTATGCTGAAAGAAGCGATGGATGATTTTGGAGTGGAATACACAGAAGCAGAAGATGAAGCGGCGTTTTACGGACCGAAGCTTGATGTGCAGGTGAAAACAGCCCTTGGCAAAGAAGAAACACTATCCACTGTGCAGCTTGACTTCCTGCTGCCGGAACGGTTTGATTTAACGTATGTTGGCGAAGACGGCAAGCAGCACCGTCCGGTTGTTATTCACCGTGGCGTTGTATCGACAATGGAGCGTTTTGTCGCATTCTTGATTGAAGAATATAAAGGTGCATTCCCGACATGGCTTGCACCGGTTCAGGTTCAAATTATTCCGGTTTCCAATGAAGTTCATTATGATTATGCGCGGAAGCTGCAGGATGAGCTGAAAGCAGCCGGCATTCGTGTGCAAATGGACAGCCGTGAAGAAAAGCTAGGCTACAAAATCCGTGAGTCCCAAATGAAAAAAATACCGTATATGCTTGTTGTAGGAGACAAAGAGCTTGAAAGCGGAACAGTCAATGTCCGCAAATACGGTGAACAGCAGTCGGAAACGATGTCGTTCGACAATTTCCGCGATCATGTTCAAAAAGAAGGCAAACGTTAAGAAAAAAACTGTTGTGTTTTTTAGAAAGCAATGGTATTATTTAAAACGTTGGTTCTTTCAGTTTGTTTACTAGACAATTGAGAGAAGATATGATATAGTTACTTAGGTGAATGAAACACACAATAAAAGAAAGCAGAAGCACCCGCTTCTCACCTCGTCTGGCAATAAAGCCGGCAGGTTGACATGGTAAACGGCAAAGCTGGTATATTCAGCTTTTTACTGGCGGGGCATCTACTTTAGATGCTCCGTCTTTTTCATGCTATAGCGCGCTTTTCTTTTAAACAGTGTTTTTAAAATGACCCGGAGGTGGCTTATTATTAGCAAAGATATGAATTTAAATGAAGGCATCCGTGCCCGTGAAGTACGCTTGATTGACCAGAACGGCGATCAGCTTGGCATTAAACAAAAACGCGAAGCACTTGAAATTGCTGCCCGCGTTAATCTTGATCTTGTGCTTGTTGCTCCAAATGCAAAACCGCCTGTAGCCCGCATTATGGACTACGGAAAGTTTAAATTTGAACAGCAGAAGAAAGAGAAGGAAGCCCGCAAAAACCAGAAAATCATCCAATTGAAAGAAGTGCGCTTTAGCCCAACCATTGATGAGCATGATTTCAATACAAAGCTTCGCAATGCAGTGAAGTTTTTGGAAAAGGGTGACAAAGTAAAAGCATCGATCCGCTTTAAAGGACGTGCGATTACCCATAAAGAAATCGGCCAGCGTGTTCTTGACCGCTTTGCAGAAGCGTGCAAAGACGTTGCGACTGTTGAGTCTAAGCCGAAAATGGACGGCCGTAGTATGTTCCTTATTATGGCGCCGAAAAACGAAAAGTAAACCAGTTTGAGGAGGAAGACGAAATGCCAAAAATGAAAACTCACCGTGGTTCTGCCAAACGTTTCAAGAAAACAGGTTCAGGTAAACTGAAACGTTCACACGGATACACTAGCCACTTGTTCGCAAACAAATCAACAAAACAAAAACGCAAATTGCGCAAAGGCGCTCTTGTTTCGAAAGGCGATTTCAAACGCATTCGCCATATGCTTGACAATCTGTAAGAAAATTAAACGTAACATCATTTAGGAGGGAAATAGTATGCCACGCGTAAAAGGCGGTACTGTAACACGCAAACGTCGTAAAAAAGTTCTTAAGTTAGCAAAAGGTTATTTCGGTTCGAAACATCGTTTATATAAAGTTGCCAACCAGCAAGTAATGAAATCCCTGCAATATGCATACCGGGATCGTCGTCAAAAGAAACGTGATTTCCGTAAATTGTGGATCACTCGTATCAACGCTGCTGCTCGTGTAAACGGTCTTTCTTACAGCCGTTTAATGCATGGCTTGAAACTTGCCGGCATCGAAGTAAACCGCAAAATGCTTGCTGATCTTGCAATCAGCGATGAAAAAGCATTTGCACAGCTTGCAGACGCTGCAAAAAAACAACTGGGCTAATCGCCTGAAAACCGTTCTGATTCATCAGGGCGGTTTTTTTGTTGAAAAAAAAGCATAAGGAGGGTGCAAATGCGGCTGATCCCTGCGGCAGCTGTGCGATCTGTAAATTATGCGCCGCCTTTAAAAGTCTGGTAAAATATATAAGGAGGTGCCGCGGTGTCAATCATCTTTTTTTATTTTATAGCAATCAATTTTACTACATATGTTGTGATGGGGAATGATAAGAAAAAAGCGCGGGAAAACCGATATCGGACAAGTGAGCGGACACTCTGGCTGCTGGCGCTTGCGGGCGGCGCCCCGGGAGGCTATACCGCCATGCAGGCGTACCGCCACAAAACGAGGCATTCGTCATTTAAATACGGGATGCCAGTGCTTGCCGTAATCGATCTTGTCGTTTTGGCAATGATAGGGGGAACAGCGATTTGAATATTGAAAAATTGTACGAGATGCAGCGCGGGCTCGACCAATACATAGAAAAAGGGCATAATTTAAAAGGGGCTGATTTGTTCAGCCAGAAAGTGCTGGCATTGCTTGTAGAAGTTGGCGAGCTGGCGAATGAAACACGCTGCTTTAAATTCTGGAGCAAAAGGGGCCCTTCAGAAAGAAGAATCATTCTGGAAGAGTTTGTGGATGGCGTGCATTTTATCCTGTCTCTCGGTATTTTAACCCGCTTAACAGAAACAGTGCCGGCAGTTGAAGGCTATGCAGCAACAGAAACGGAACAATTTTTGCGGGTAATGGAAGCTGTGCATGTATTTCAGCAGAAAAAAACAAAAGAGTCTTACCAGTCACTGATGAACCGGTATTTTACACTTGGCGATATGCTTGGATTTTCAGCCGAAGAGGTGGAACAGGCGTATATAGCTAAAAATGAAGTAAACTATCAGCGCCAGCAGTCAGGCTATTAAGAAAGGGGAATAAACCATGAAGAAACTCGATGAAACATTAACAATGCTGAAGGAATTAACGGATGCAAAAGGTATCGCGGGCAATGAACGTGAAGCACGCGAGGTTATGCGGAAATACATCGAGCCGCTTGCGGAAGAAGTTACAACAGACGGGCTTGGAAGCTTAATTGCGAAAAGGACAGGCGATGCAAACGGGCCAAAAATTATGGTGGCAGGCCACCTGGATGAAGTTGGCTTTATGGTGACCCGCATTGATGACAAAGGCTTTATCCGCTTTCAAACAGTGGGCGGCTGGTGGAGCCAGGTTATGCTTGCCCAGCGGGTGACCATTGTGACCCGCAAAGGCGATGTAACGGGTGTAATCGGCTCAAAGCCGCCGCACATTTTGCCGGCGGAAGCACGTAAAAAGCCGGTGGATATTAAAGACATGTTTATTGATATCGGTGCGTCAAGCCGTGAGGAAGCAGCGGAATGGGGGGTCCGTCCGGGCGATATGGTCGTGCCGTATTTTGAATTTACCGTGATGAATAATGAAAAAATGCTGCTTGCGAAAGCATGGGACAACCGGATCGGCTGCGCCATTGCCATTGACGTGATGAAATATGTACAGGGGAAACAGCATGCAAACGTCCTATATGGCGTTGGAACCGTACAGGAAGAAGTCGGCCTGCGCGGGGCGAAAACATCCGCTCATCAGATACAGCCGGATATTGCTTTTGGGGTAGACGTAGGAATTGCGGGTGACACGCCGGGTGTAACGGAAAAAGAAGCGATGGGCAAAATGGGGAAAGGGCCGCAAATTATTTTATACGACGCATCAATGGTTTCGCATAAAGGGCTGCGTGATTTTGTAACCGATGTTGCTGATGAGCTGAATATTCCATACCAGTTTGATGCAATGGCAGGCGGCGGTACAGATTCCGGTGAAATCCACAAAACGGGCAACGGTGTGCCGACGCTGTCTGTCACAATCGCAACTCGCTACATCCATTCCCATGCAGCGATGCTTCATCGTGATGATTATGAAAATGCAGTGAAGCTGCTTGGAGAAGTGATTCTCCGCCTCGACCGCGATACGGTTAACACGATTACATTCGATTAAAAAGAAAGCCGCTCACATTACAGTGAGCGGCTTTGTGTGTTACTGAAGAGCGGATGCCATGCGCTCTAATACAACTTTCTGCTCTTCTGCTGTGCTTTTTTTCCAGAAAAGTTCAAGCATCACGCCAAGGCCCGGCAGCGTTTTTTCTTCGCCTTTTGAAATTGCGTCTTGAATAACAGCCGATAATTCATTTGGATTTTGCCCGTTTAAATTTTGAATAACAGCGCCTCGTAAATTCATGTGTATCCCTCCTTGTTTTGATTATTTTTACCACTGCAGCACCCATTATACAGAGAAATGCTATAATGAATTACGGCGAAAGGAGAATAAAATTGACTTACATTCAATCCGTGAATAACACACATATAAAACAGCTGAATAAACTATGGACAAAAAAAGAACGCGATAAAACTGGTCTTTATATGCTGGAAGGATTTCATCTTGTTGAGGAAGCACTGCGTTACAAAGAGCAAGTGGAGGAAGTGCTTTTATCAGAAGAAGCAGCCGTACCGGCATCATGGAATATGGATGGTTTGAACGTTACGATGATTTCGGCAGATGTAGCGCAAAAGCTTTCTGACACGGAAAACGGCCAGGGTGTTTTTGCGGTATGCCGGAAACAGGAGGCCGCAGAGCTCCCGGCAGGAAAAGCATTTCTGCTGCTGGATGCCGTGCAGGATCCCGGCAATATCGGCACTATGATCCGGACAGCCGATGCAGCCGGAATTGACGGAGTGCTGCTCAGCCGCGGGTCTGCTGACCTGTATAATCCAAAGGTGCTTCGTTCGGCACAGGGAAGTCATTTTCATCTGCCTGTTTTAAGCGTAGATTTAACGGAAGCGGTTGAGAAACTGCAAAAGCGGGGGATTCCGGTTTATGGAACGGCCCTGGAAGGAGCAGCTGATTACAGAGAAGAACAGGCGGGGCCGTTTGCCCTGCTCGTTGGCAACGAGGGCAGCGGCGTACGCCCGGAGCTTCTTGAGAAAACAACAAAAAACGTTTATATTCCGATTTTCGGCCGGAGCGAATCGCTGAATGTGGCGGTTGCAGCAGGAATTCTTCTGTATCATTTTCGGGAAAATAATTGAATTTCAAAAACGGGTTGTCTATAATGAATAAGTATAAATTTGATACTTAAAAAGGCAATGACGGAGAAAAGTACGCCGACTTTCTTTTTCCAGGAAGAAAATGCCCGGACTGAAAGCATTTTTAAAAGGAAACGGCCGAAGTTCACCTCCCGAGCCGGTGCTTGGACCACGAATGTGTAAAGGCATACCGGTTTTATACCGTTATCTGAATGAAGTGAACGTGTGTATTTTTTGCGCGTTAAAAAGGGTGGTACCGCGATATCAGAAGCCTCGTCCCTTTCCGGGAACGGGGCTTTTTTTGTTGCCAAAAAGGAGGAAAAAACGTGGAAGAACAGTTAAAAGGACTGCAGGAAGAAGCGGTTATGAAAGCAGCGGCCGCACAGGATTTAAAAGAATTAAATGACATCCGTGTAGCGTATCTTGGCAAAAAAGGGCCGGTTACGGAAGTGTTGAAAGGCATGGGCAAGCTTTCTGCAGAAGAACGCCCGAAAATGGGAGCGCTTGTGAATGTCGTGCGTGAAGCAATCACAAAAGCGATTGAAACAAAGCAGGCATCGCTGGAGTCAGAAGCGATTCAAAAGCAGCTGGCGGAAGAAGCGATCGATGTAACACTGCCGGGACGGCCGGTAAAAGCTGGCGGCCCGCACCCGCTGACACGCATCACAGAGGAAATTGAAGACTTGTTTATTGGAATGGGCTACACAGTGGCGGAAGGGCCGGAAGTAGAGCAGGATTACTATAACTTCGAAGCGCTCAATCTGCCTAAAGGGCATCCCGCACGTGATATGCAGGATACCTTCTATATTACACCGGAATTGCTGCTGCGCACGCATACCTCTCCCGTACAGGTGCGGACGATGCTGAAGCATGCAGGCAAAGGGCCGGTGAAAATTATCTGTCCGGGCAAGGTGTACCGCCGCGACAGCGATGATGCCACACATTCCCACCAGTTCAATCAGATTGAGGGGCTTGTGGTCGGCGAAAATATCCGGATGAGTGATTTAAAAGGCACACTGGATGTGTTTGCGAAAAAGATGTTTGGCGAAGATCGTGAAATCCGCCTTCGTCCGAGCTTTTTCCCATTTACAGAGCCGTCTGTGGAAGTGGATGTCAGCTGCATGTGCGGCGGAAAAGGCTGCTCGATCTGCAAGGGGACCGGCTGGATTGAAGTGCTGGGTGCCGGAATGGTGCATCCAAATGTGCTCGAAATGGCTGGATTTGATTCAAGCGTTTATTCCGGCTTTGCTTTTGGAATGGGACAGGAGCGTATTGCGATGCTGAAATACGGTATTGATGATATCCGCCATTTTTACACAAACGATCTTCGCTTTTTACAGCAATTTTCTGTACACGAATAAGGAGGAATTGACACATGTTTGTTTCATATAAATGGCTGTCAGAGTATGTTGACATTGCCGATCAAACGCCGGAAGAGCTGGCGGAAAAAATTACGCGCGCTGGTATTGAAGTAGAAGGTGTAGAGCTGCCAGCTTCCGAAATGAAAGGGATTGTTGTCGGGTATGTAAAAACACGCGAACAGCATCCAAATGCTGATAAATTAAGTAAATGCCTTGTTGATATAGGAGAAGAAGAACCGGTGCAGATTATTTGCGGCGCCAAAAATGTGGATGCCGGCCAGTATGTTGCTGTAGCGAAAACAGGCGCGGTGCTGCCGGGCAATTTTAAAATTAAGCGCGCAAAGCTCCGCGGCGAAGAGTCAAACGGCATGATCTGCTCGTTATCCGAACTCGGCATTGAAAGCCGCTTAAACCCAAAAGAGTATGCAGAAGGCATTTTTAATTTCCCAACAGACGTAACACCGGGAGAAGACGCGCTTGCTGCCTTAAACCGCGATGACGCGATTTTGGAATTATCTCTGACACCAAATCGTTCAGACGCGCTCAGCATGATCGGAGTGGCTTATGAGGTTGCTGCTATTTTAGGCCGTGACGTAACACTTCCCGAGCCAAGCCCGGCTGAAGCAGATGAACAGGCAGCAAACGCGGTCAGCATCCGAATTGATGCGCCTGAAGACAATCCTGTTTACGTCGCCCGTGTAGTGAAAAATGTGAAGATCGGCCCGTCGCCGCTCTGGATGCAGACACTCTTGATGAATGCCGGCATCCGCCCGCATAACAATGTTGTCGATATTACCAACTATGTTTTAATGGAGTACGGCCAGCCGCTTCACGCGTTTGACCTTGATCGTGTCCAAACAGGAGAAATTGTTGTGCGCCGTGCCGAACAGGGCGAAAAATTTACTACGCTGGATGACGCAGAGCGCACTTTATCGGCCGATCAGCTGGTTATTACAAATGGCCAGGAGCCGATTGCCCTTGCCGGTGTAATGGGCGGAGCCAATTCTGAAGTGCATGAAGGCACTGTCAACGTTTTGATTGAATCGGCTTATTTCGATGGGCAAACAGTCCGAACGGCTTCGAAAGCACATGGGCTTCGTTCAGAAGCAAGCGCCCGTTTTGAAAAAGGCGTTGATCCGTCGCGCATTGAGGCAGCGTGCGACCGTGCTGCGGAACTAATGGCCGATTTAGCTGATGGAAGGGTTCTTTCCGGACGTGTGACGGCTGGTGAATACAATCCTGAACCAAAACGGGTATCCATTACTCTTGACCGTTTAAATATGCGCCTCGGCACTGATCTGCAAATGGGTGATGTACAGGATATTTTCAGCCGCCTGAAATTTAAAACAGAAGTAAACGGAGATGAAATTACAGTAACCGTACCTACACGCCGCGGTGATATTACGATTCCGGAGGATTTAACGGAAGAGGTGGCACGCCTTTACGGCTACGATCATATTCCGCTTACGCTGCCGGAAGGTGAATCACTGCCGGGAGGGTTATCACCGTACCAGCATGGCCGCCGCATCGTGCGCCGCTATCTGGAGGGCGCCGGGTTTACTCAGGCAGTGACGTATTCGTTAACCTCTGAAAAGCGGGCAGTGCAGTTTGCACTTGAAGTGCGCCAGCCGGTTGCTCTTGCCATGCCGATGAGTGAAGAGCGCGCCTACCTGCGTGAAAGCCTGCTTCCGCATTTAGTAGAAGCCGCTGCGTATAACAGCGCCCGGCAAACGAGCTCTGTCGCTTTATATGAAACAGGCTCGATCTACTTGAATGAAGGAGAAAATGTGCAGCCGAAAGAAGAAGAGCGGGTTTCCGGAATTGTTACGGGTCTCTGGCAGGAACATTTGTGGCAGGGAGAAAAGAAAGCTGCTGACTTTTTCGCTGTAAAAGGTGTGATTGAAGGGCTTGCTGCACGGCTTGGCTTAATGGAGCGCCTGTCCTTCCAAAAAGCAGCACCGGAAGGATTTCATCCGGGACGGACAGCATCTGTTTTGCTGGATGGGCAGCCGGTTGGTGTGATCGGGCAGCTTCATCCTGCACTGGCAAAAGAAGCGGACTTAAAAGAAGCTTATTTATTTGAATTGAAGCTGGATGCTTTGTTACATGCGGAACGGAAAAATCTCGGTTACACGCCGATTCCGCGCTTTCCGTCTATCAGCCGTGATATTGCCCTCGTAGTGGACAGTACGGCTGAAGCTGCTTTGCTTGAAGGAATTATTAAAGAAGCAGGCGGACCGCTTCTAATGAAGGTGCATCTGTTTGATGTTTACGAAGGAGATAAAATGGAAGAGGGCAAAAAATCAGTGGCTTTTGCACTCACATACATGAACCCCGAAAAAACGTTGACAGATGAAGAAGTGACGGCTGTACATGAGAAAGTACTTGCTGCACTAAAAGAAAAAGCAGATGCAGATCTGCGTGCATAAGAATGAAACGGGGCAGTCCAACATCGTTTGGACTGCTTTTTTAAGGAGAGAAATGATGAATATTTTTAAGGTGCTTTCTTCTAATGATGGTTCGATCAATGAGCCAAATGTCAGTTCCTTTCTTGCTTATTTGCTGGACCCGAATGAAAATCACGGCCTCGGGTCCAAATTAGTTGAACGGTTTTTAGAGCCGATTGTTATGAGCAGCCCTCAATTTTACAAAGAGTTGATTTATGAAGGGAGAATTCGGGATTTATCGAGTCAATCTTTTTTTGAAGTAAGGGTGCAGGCTGAACTCACTGTAATCAGTTATGAGGACCGCTTCAAAAAGAAAACGCGTGATATTGATATAGTGATTGAATTGTTTAACAGGCAGTCTGCAGATAAAGTACCCCTATTCGCTTTTTGTATTGAAAATAAAATTAAAGATGGCGCCATTGTAAAAGGCGGAAAGCAATTATTTGAAGAAGCGGCAGGCTTCCAAAATTATTACACTTCTGAAGGAGCGCAGGCGCCTTTGCCTTCTCTTTCGTTCATTTATTTAACTCCCCCAAAAAAGCAGGGCTGCCGTTTGCGAATTTGAAGAATTTCTTCATGATGCCAGAGAAGCAGGAATGAATCTTCCGTGCGTACATTTAACATGGCAGGACAGCGGCGAAGAACAGCTCTCATCCATTGCCGGAATGCTGGCTGAGTATGTAAAGCAGGAGGCATCCGGGCAGACGGAGCCTATATATGAATACGTGAAACATACCATTAAAGCTTTTTTAGCTTTTATACAATCAGGCTTTCAATCCTATCAGCAGGAAAAAAAGCTTCAGCAGGAGAAAAATGATTACCTGAAACCAATAATTGAATACATACGGGATTTTTACTATTTTATGGAAGGTGGAGTGGATATTGAACATGAAGCATTAAAAAAATGGGTCGCCGGAAGAGTAAAAGAAGTTTCAGGGGCAGAAGTAAAAAAAGGGAATTTTGACGGTGCGTATATTGTAAATGAAAAAAATAGAAGGCATTATGGCATAAGCAGCCCGTATCGAACAGAAAAAAATCTTTTTTATTATCCCGACGAACAAAATAAAAAAATCATTCGAAAACTAGATGCCCGGCAGATACCGGAAAATATACCCGTTTACTGGAATGATAAAGAAAGTCCGAATGGAATTGGCGAAGCGCTTTTAAAAGGAGATATGCTGCCCGAATAAAAGAAAAAAAGCGCAATGAGAAGCGGCCGCTCATTACGCTTTTTTCTTTACATTCCCCCGCGTACAATCCGCTTCGCTTTTTCCGTATTGGCAAAATGGAGCTTTGTAAAGTGGCGCAGCACACTTTCATTGTATGTTTGAATAAGGCGGGCCGCGGCTTTGTCTACCATCGGGCCGGCACCTTTCGGGATAGCAAAACCGGCTTTTTCAGACAGTGTATCCATTTCTTTTAAAAATACATAACGCGCTAAAATAGAAGCCGCTGCAACCGACAAATGCACGCTTTCTCCTTTTGTACTAAAAAAGACATTTTCTTCTATAATCCGCTTCTGGCCTTTTAAGTGCCGGTAATAAACTGTTTTTTCAGCAAACTGATCGACAAGCACGGCTTCAGGCTTTTGCGGCTGCATCTTGTCAAGAAGCTTGCCGAGCGCCTGATTATGCAAAATGGCTTTTATCTTTCCCTGCGACATACCGCTTTCCTGCAGATCATTGTACTTTTCGTTTCGTAAAATAAGCAGGCTGTACGGAATCGCTTTTAACAGCTTTTTAGCAATAAGGATAGTTTCCGGATCCTTCATATCTTTAGAATCACGGACGCCGAGTGCCTGAAGCTCGGCAATCTGGCTTTTTTCAACATAAGCGGCGACCACTGTAATCGGTCCGAAATAATCACCGGTGCCGACTTCATCGCTTCCTGCCACAGACATGCCGGAAAATCCCTCTGGCAAATGAACGCCCGGCAAGGAGATTTTTTTTGTTTTTGGCTCCGCCGTCTGTCCGTCCCATTTTTCTGCTTCCTGCCGGGCGTTTTTGCCTTGAAACAGCACTTTTCCCGAACGGTAGCCAGTAACAGAGCATCCATCGACTTTAGCAGCAAACACAGCTCCGGCGGGGAGAGTGGCCGGGACACCGTAATGATCCTTCATTTTTTGTAATGTTTTGTTGCTGACAACAAGCACAGTATGACTCAAATCGACACCCTCCAAACTTTCTTCCTTTTCACGGTAAATGACTCGTGGTATGATATATAACAGAATTGCAACAGAAATGGGGGCCTTGCATTTGTCGAATGGACAAAAGACTCGCCTAACAGTTGACATTTACGGATATCAGTATACGATTGTAGGAACTGAATCAGAATACCATATTCGCCGCGTGACGGAAATGGTAGATGACAAAATGCGTGAAATCGGCAGCCGCAATGCTTCGCTCGATACGCAGAAAATTGCGGTGCTGACGGCTGTTAATATGGTGAATGATTATTTGAAGATGGAAGAAGAGCTGGAACAGATGAAAATGGAATTGAGCCACATGAAACAACGAAGCGCCGTTAACGGCTGAAAAACTTCTCTCCTATTTGGTAGAGAAGTTTTTTTCTGCTACTATTAAAGAAAAGCAGGTGACCGACATGGTAAATAAAAAAGACGTTATTCGATTGCTTGAAAAAATTGCAGTATATATGGAGTTAAAAGGAGACAACCCATTTAAAATATCCGCATTCCGAAAAGCAGCCGCAGCACTTGAGCAGGATGACCGCAGTCTTTCGGAAATTGACGATGTAACGAAATTATCCGGAATCGGCAAAGGAACGGCTGCCGTTATTACTGAATACATGGAAACGGGAGAATCCACCGTGCTGACGGAGCTGTCTGGTGAAGTGCCGGAAGGGCTTGTGGCTTTATTAGGGCTGCCCGGCCTTGGAGGAAAGAAAATCGCCAAGCTCTATAAAGAGCTGGGTATTACGAATATGCTCGAACTTAAAGAAGCATGCGAAGCGCACCGTGTGCAGGCACTTGCCGGGTTCGGCGCAAAAACCGAAGAAAAAATTCTTCTGGCGGTTGAAAAAGCCGGCACACAGCCTGACCGCCTGCCAATCATGTATGTCCTTCCGATTGCAGAGCAGATTGAAGCATATTTGGCCGGCTTTGAGGAAATAAGCCGCTTTTCACGGGCAGGCAGTTTGCGCCGCCTTCGTGAAACAGTAAAGGATCTTGATTTTATTGTCGCAACCGAAGCGCCGGAAAAAGTAAAAGAGCATCTTCTGGGAATGCCGGGTATAAAAGAAGTGATTGCGGCCGGTCCGACAAAAGTGTCGGTGATCATTGAAGGAGAATTTGATTTATCGATTGATTTCCGCATCGTGCAGCCTGAGCAGTTTGCCAGCGCTCTTCATCATTTTACCGGCTCAAAGGACCATAACGTAAAAATACGCCAGATTGCCAAGGAACGGGATGAAAAAGTAAGCGAATATGGAATTGAGCAGCCGGATGGAAGCGTAAAAACATTTGAAAGTGAGGAATCACTTTATCATCATTTGGGGCTGCCGTTTTTCCCGCCGGAAATCAGGGAAGACGGGACAGAAACCGATAAATACAGAGATGGCACCCTTGTTCAGCTTTCCGATATAAAAGGCGATCTTCATATGCACACAGCCTGGTCGGACGGCGCGTTTTCTATCGAAGAAATGATCGAAGCGTGCCGTGCGCGCGGATACCAATATATGGCTATCACAGATCATTCTCAATACTTAAAAGTGGCAAACGGGCTATCCGCAGAGCGGCTTCTGCGGCAAAATGAAGAAATAAAAGAATGGAATGAGAAATTCAGCGATATCGAAGTGTTATCGGGCATTGAAATGGACATTTTGCCGGACGGCACACTCGATTATGAGGATGATGTATTAAAACAGCTTGATTTTGTTATAGCTTCTATTCATTCCAGCTTTTCTCAATCTCAAGAAAAAATTATGGAGCGTCTGAAAACCGCCCTGCATAATCCGTATGTAAAGCTGATTGCCCATCCGACCGGTCGTATTATCGGCCGCAGGGACGGCTATCCGGTCAATATGGAAGAGCTTATCAAATTAGCAGCAGAAACAAATACAGCGCTGGAGCTGAATGCAAACCCGCATCGGCTTGATTTATCTGCCCCGTATTTAAAGCAGGCGCAGGAAGCGGGCGTAAAAATTATGATTAATACAGATGCCCATGCCATCGAACACCTTGAATTTATGGAAACAGGCGCAAGCGCGGGCAGAAAAGGGTGGCTGCGGCCGGAAACGGTTATCAACACGTGGCCAAAAGCTGAGTTTATGTCATTTATCCGCAGCTTGTAACGCCTTTAAAGGAGTCGAATTTATTTGAATAAAAAAGTGCTCGCAACACTTGAATTTGATAAAATCATTGCAAAATTGGCCGGGTATGCTTCTTCTGAAGCCGGCCGGGCGTTCGCCGAGCAATTAAAGCCTTCCCAAAATGCTGAAGAAGTGCAGCGCTGGCTTGATGAAACAGAGGAAGCGGCAGCCATTATCCGAATTAAAGGAAATGTACCGCTTGCCGGGATTTATGATATCCGCCCCCATGCAAAGCGGGCACAAATTGGCGGGGTTCTGAGCGGCGTCGAGCTGATGAGAATTGCCAGTACGATTGCGGCGAGCCGCCATATCCGGAAATTTATTGAAGATGTCCGCTCGGAAGGGCAGGTAACCCTGCGCATTTTACCGGAAAAAACAGCGGTTATTCCTGTCCTGACGGATCTTGAGCATAGAATTAAACATACAGTGGATGAAAACGGGCGGGTACTCGATTCGGCAAGCGATACACTGCGCCATATCCGCCATGGGATGCGGTCGGCTGAATCAAGAATCCGCTCAAAGCTGGAAAGCTTAACGCGCGGGCAAAATGCACAAAAAATGCTGTCCGATGCGATTGTGACGATTCGAAACGACCGGTATGTTATTCCGGTGAAGCAGGAGTACCGGTCACATTACGGCGGCATCGTTCATGACCAGTCCTCATCCGGACAGACACTGTTTGTGGAACCAGCCTCCGTTGTGAATTTAAATAACGAGCTTCGTGAGCTGACAGTAAAAGAGCAATATGAAGTTGAAAAGATTCTGCGTGAACTGTCAGAGGAAACAGCGGAACATGCGCCGGGCTTGTTTACGATGACGAAAATGCTGTCTGAAATTGATTTTATTTTTACAAAAGGCAAATTCGCGCGCTCCATGAATGCAACAAAGCCATTGTTGAATCAAGAAGGCTATATCCATTACATTCAAGCGCGGCATCCGCTGCTGCCGGCAGACGAAGCGGTAGCGAGTGATATTGAAATCGGAAAAGAGTACACAGCCATTGTGATTACAGGTCCAAATACCGGCGGGAAAACGGTCACCTTAAAAACGACCGGGCTTTCTGTTCTTATGGCTCAATCAGGCTTGTTTATTCCAGCGGAGGACGGATCAGAAACAGCGGTATTCCAGTCTGTGTTCGCTGACATCGGTGACGAGCAGTCAATTGAGCAGAATTTAAGTACATTCTCCTCTCATATGGTGAATATTGCGGGTATGTTAAAGGAAATCGACCATGAAAGCCTGGTTTTATTCGACGAGCTTGGTTCCGGAACCGATCCGCAGGAGGGCTCAGCGCTCGCAATTTCGATTTTAGACGAAGTGATCGCCAGGGGAGCACGCATTATTGCAACCACCCATTATCCGGAATTAAAAGCTTATGGCTATAATCGAGAGAATGTTATCAACGCAAGCGTGGAATTTGATGTAGAAACACTCAGCCCGACATACCGGCTGCTGATCGGCATTCCGGGCCGAAGCAATGCGTTTGAAATTTCTAAACGGATCGGCCTTGATACGGCAATTATCGAGAAGTCGCGGAATATGCTTAGCGCGGATTCACATGAAGTGGATAATATGATTGCGGCTCTTGATGCCAGCCGCCGCAAAGCGGAACAGCATGAAAAAGAAACACGTGATTATTTACGGGATACGGAGAAACTTCACCGGGATTTACAAAAAGAAGTGATCGCCTATCACGAGCAAAAAGAAAAAATGGAAGAAAAAGCCCGGGCTGAAGCCGCTCAAATTGTAGAAAAAGCGCGTGCAGAAGCAGAGGAAGTCATGAAGGAGCTTCGGGCGCTGCGGCTCGCAGGAAGCGCCAATGTTAAAGAGCATGAACTGATTGAGGCTAGAAAGAGACTTGAAGGGGCAGTGCCGGAGCAGAAAGTGAAAAAACCGGCTATTGAACCGGCAAAGCGGGAATGGAAGCCCGGTGATGAAGTAAAAGTAATCAGCTTCGGACAAAAAGGCACGATCATTGAAAAAGCGGCTGGCGATGATTGGGTCGTTCAAATGGGAATTATTAAAATGAAAGTCGCTGAATCCGATATGCAATTTATTAAGTCAGAGAAGAAAAAAGAGCCAAAGCCAATTGCAACGATCCGCGGCAAGGATTTTCATGTATCTTCTGAACTTGACCTGCGCGGTGAACGGTATGAAGACGCACTGAAGAGAGTAGAAAAGTATTTGGATGATGCACTGTTGGCCGGGTATCACCAGGTTTCTATCATCCACGGAAAAGGTACAGGCGCCCTCATGAAAGGAGTGCGCGGTTATTTAACAAAACACCGGATGGTTAAAAATATTCGATTTGGCGGATCTGGCGAAGGGGGCCTTGGGGTCACGATTGCCGAACTGAAGTAAGGGGGCGGAGCCATGACGGGTTTTTGGGAAAATCAATATGTGCAGATGGCCGGCTATTACAGCGTTGCAACCATTTGCATTATCATCTGCCTGGCTGTATTCGAACTAGTAACATCTTATCGGAATTGGGAAGAAATTAAAAAAGGAAACATGGCAGTTGCGATGGCAACAGGCGGCAAAATATTCGGCATTGCCAACGTGTTTCGCCATTCCATTTTGCACAATGATTCGGTTTTGACAATGGCCGGCTGGGGGATTTTTGGTTTTATTCTGCTGTTAGCCGGTTATTTTATGTTTGAGTTTTTGACGCCAAGTTTTAATGTTGACAAAGAAATCGAGCGGGACAATCGTGCCGTTGGCTTTATTTCATTCGTAATTTCTGCAGGGCTGTCCTATATGATCGGCGCGGCCCTTTTGTAAAGAAAAGAGGAAAAGGAATGGAAACACTAGCAAAAGTTCTTATTGGTTTTTGTGCGGTTTTTTTAATAGTTGGCATCATCTTCATGGCAGTGAATGGCTGATCCTTTCTTAAGCAGTTCTTTTATCCTGTTTTTCGCAGGGAGAGCTGCTTTTTCTTTTCTTGAAAAATGAATAGTTATTCATTATACTGGAGATAGCACGAATTCTTCTCACAAAGGGGTGGATGAAGATGTCTGAAAAACCGTGGCTTGCCCATTATCCGAAAGAAATTCCAAAAGCGCTCGTGTATCCCGATCAGCCGCTTCCGCTGTTTTTAACCGGAGCTGCTGACGAGTATGCGGACAAAACAGCCATTCATTTTCTGGGCAAAGAGCTGTCTTATAGGGAACTGCACGAATCTGCACTTAAATTAGCGGCGTATTTAAAAAAAATTGGTATTCGCGAACGGGACCGTGTCGCAATTATGCTGCCGAATACACCTCAGGCAGTCATCAGTTTTTACGGTGTTTTATATGCTGGAGCCACCGTTGTTCAATTTAACCCGCTTTATAAGGAACGGGAAATTGAGTATCAGCTGAAAGACTGCGGCGCAAAAACAATCATTGTCCTCGATCTTCTTTACCCGCGTATTCAAAAAGTGGTTCGCCGTACAGATGTGAAAAATATTATTGTAACCGCTATCAAAGATTATTTGCCATTTCCAAAAAGCATCATCTACCCATTTATTCAAAAAAAGCAAACCGGCCTCATCGTCCAAATTGAAAACCGGAGCTGTAACCATTTTTTTATGAAAATTATGGAGGAGCCGGCTGTACAAGAAAAAGCCGTTCAGATAGATATGGAAAATGATCCGGCAGTGCTGCAGTATACAGGAGGCACCACAGGCTTTCCGAAAGGCGTTATCCTTACACATAAAAACCTTGTAGCAAATGCGTCGATGTGCGGTGCCTGGATGTACAAATACAGTCCTGGTGAAGAAGCCATTCTTGGCGTTATTCCTTTTTTCCATGTATACGGCATGACTACTGTAATGATTTTAGGTGTTATGCAGGGGTATAAAATGGTACTTTTGCCCAAATTCGATTCTAAAACAACGTTAAAAACCATTCAAAAACAAAAGCCAACCATTTTTCCTGGTGCACCAACTATTTATATCGGCCTTTTAAATGACCCGGACCTGCATAAGCACGATCTGTCTTCTATCGATGCCTGTATCAGCGGCTCCGCACCGCTTCCAGCCGAAGTTCAGCAAAAGTTTGAAGAAGTAACTGGCGGAAAACTGGTTGAAGGATATGGGTTAACTGAAACCTCTCCTGTCACACACGCTAATTTTATTTGGGGTCATCGCGTAAAAGGAAGTGTCGGCGTTCCATGGCCGGATACAGAAGCAGTTATTTTATCTATGCAGACGGGCCGGCCGGTTGAAAAAGCGGGGGAAAAAGGAGAAATTGCTATCAAAGGCCCGCAGGTAATGAAGGGATACTGGAACCGGCCGCAGGAAACCGAGCAGTCATTTAAAGATGGATGGTTTTTAACAGGTGATATTGGCTATATGGATGAGCAGGGATTTTTTTATATCGTAGACCGCAAAAAAGACATCATCATTGCAGGCGGTTTTAATATTTATCCACGTGAAGTCGAAGAAGTATTGTATGAGCATGAAGCGATTCAGGAAGCTGTTGTGGTCGGAGTGCCGGACCCCTATCGCGGTGAAACCGTAAAAGCATTTATAGTTCTCAAAGAAGGCCGGCATATTACAGAACAGGAGCTTGACGACTACTGCCGGCAGCATTTAGCCGCCTTTAAAGTACCGCGCATTTACGAGTTCCGCAAAGAGCTTCCAAAAACCGCTGTCGGCAAAATTCTTCGCCGTGTGCTCATAGAGGAAGAAAAACAAGGAACTGAATAAACAGCCTGTCCTCTTGACGAAATCGAAAAAGAAGGATAAGATTAATCCGTGAATGAATAGTCATTCATTACCGATTTTACAGGAAGGCGGCTTGTTTCGTGAAAAAAAACAAACCTAAATATCATCAAATCATCGATGCCGCTGTTGTTGCAATTGCTGAAAACGGCTATCACCAGACACAAGTCTCAAAAATAGCCCGGCAGGCCGGTGTGGCCGATGGAACGATCTACTTATATTTTAAAAATAAAGAAGATATCCTTATCTCATTATTTCAGGAAAAAATGGGAACGTTCGTTACAAGAACAGCGGAAAGCATTGAAGCAAAACAAACGGCAGCTGAGCAGCTGGAATCACTTGTTCAAAATCACTTCACCCTTTTAACTGAAGATCCGCACCTCGCTGTTGTGACACAGCTTGAACTTCGGCAGTCAAACAAGGAGCTTCGGCTTAAAATTAATGAAGTGCTGAAGGACTATTTGCTGCTGATTGACCAAATTTTAAAAACGGGGATTGAAAGCGGGGAATTCAACCAGGGCCTGAATGTTCGGCTTGCCCGGCAAATGATTTTTGGCACACTGGATGAAATGGTTACAACCTGGGTTATGAATGACCAGAAATATAATCTGGCAGCATCGTCGCAAGAGGTGACAAATATGCTGCTGAGGGGATTTTCCAGCAAGTAAACATCGAACAAAGGGGGAGAAAGCCAGATGAACTTAATCGTTTTAATGAAAAGAACGTTTGATACGGAGGAGAAAATCACCATTTCGGACGGCCGCATTCAAGAGGACGGAGCCGAGTTTATTATTAATCCCTACGACGAATATGCCATAGAAGAAGCGATTCAGCTTCGTGATAAGCATGGCGGCGAAGTAACAGTTATTACCGTTGGAAATGATGACGCTGAAAAGCAGCTGCGGACCGCATTGGCGATGGGAGCAGACAAAGCGGTCTTAATTAATTCAGAAGAAGATATTGAGGAAGGAGACCAGTATACGACTTCAAAAATACTGGTGGGATATTTGAAAGATAAAGAAGCCGACATCATTTTGGCAGGCAATGTTGCTATCGACGGAGGAAGCGGCCAGGTCGGACCGAGGGTTGCAGAGGGCCTTGGCATCGCATGTGTAACAACTATCACTAATATTGAAGTAAATGGACAGAATGTGCTGATTACACGGGACGTAGAAGGGGACCAGGAAAAAATCAGCACATCATTACCGCTTCTTGTCACATGCCAGCAGGGATTGAATGAACCGCGGTATCCTTCATTGCCGGGTATTATGAAAGCAAAGAAAAAACCGCTGGAAGAGCTGGAGCTGGATGATTTAGACCTGGATGAAGAGGAGGCAGCACCAAAAACAAAAACAACTGACAGATTTATGCCTCCCGAAAAAGCAGCGGGCCGAATTCTGAAAGGAGACACAGCTGATCAAGTAAAAGAGCTGGCCGCACTGCTCCGTTCTGAAGCGAAAGTCATTTGATTATTAAGGAGGGGATTTTTATGCCAAAAAAAATAATGGTGCTTGGAGAAACGCGTGGTGGGCAGCTTCGCAATGTATCGTTTGAGGCAATTGCGGCAGGAAAAACAGCGGCACAGAGCGGTGAAGTCGTCGGCGTGCTGATTGGCGATTCTGTTCAGCCGCTGGCCCAGGAAATGATTCGATACGGAGCAGACCGGGGAATCGTAGTCGAAGATAAAAATCTCAGCCACTATACATCAGATGGCTTTACACAGGCATTTATGGCGGTTTTAGACCAGGAACAGCCGGACGGAATTCTTTTCGGCCATACAGCACTGGGAAAAGATTTATCACCAAAATTGGCTGCTAAATTAAATGCCGGCTTAATATCTGATGCGACGGATATTTCAGAAGAGGACGGACAAATCGTCTTTACACGCCCGATTTACTCGGGTAAAGCCTTTGAAAAAGTAATGATAGACGAAGGCCTGCTGTTTGCGACAATCCGGCCGAATAACATTGCACCGCTCAAAAGAGATGAAGGGCGTTCCGGAGATGTCTCTTCTGTATCCGCTTCGATAAAAGACTTGCGGACGGCCGTTGAAGAAATAGTTCGTAAATCAGCAGATGGCGTTGATTTGGCAGAAGCCAAAATTGTGATTGCCGGCGGCCGCGGGGTCAAGAGCAAAGAAGGATTTCAGCCGCTTAAAGAACTGGCAGAAGTGCTTGGCGGCGCAGTAGGTGCTTCACGCGGAGCCTGTGATGCCGATTATTGTGATTATTCTCTGCAAATCGGCCAGACCGGCAAAGTGGTTACGCCTGATTTGTATATTGCCTGCGGTATTTCCGGAGCGATTCAGCATTTAGCCGGCATGTCCAATTCAAAAGTGATCGTAGCGATCAATAAAGATCCGGACGCTGATATTTTTAAAGTAGCGGATTATGGCATTGTAGGGGATTTATTTGAAGTAGTGCCGATGCTGACGGAAGAATTTAAAAAAGTAAAAGCGGGAAGCCTCTAAGTTTGAAGCTGCGTTTTTAGGGTAAGCAAAATAATAGCTTACGCTAAACAACGGTGATATACTTTCCGTATGATGCAGAAACTTTAGGAGGTATTATAAATGGCAATTGTAAAAGCAACTGATGCAAACTTCTCAACTGAAACTGGAAGCGGACTTGTTCTGGCGGATTTCTGGGCACCGTGGTGCGGGCCGTGCAAAATGATTGCTCCAGTACTTGAAGAATTGGATTCTGAAATGAGCGATAAAGTAAAAATCGTAAAACTTGATGTTGATGAAAACCAGCAAACAGCTGGTGAATACGGGGTAATGAGCATCCCGACATTGATTTTGTTTAAAGACGGCCAGCCGGTTGATAAAGTCATCGGCTTCCAGCCAAAAGAAGCGCTTGAAGAATTAATCAACCGCAACGCGTAATACATGACAAGCGCCCCGATGTACCGGGGCGCTTTTTTTGTCTAAAGAGGTGTACATCCTATGAATGAATTGATTCAGCATAAATTAGCTCTCTTGCCAGATGAATCAGGCTGTTATTTAATGAAGGACCGGCATGGAACGGTTATTTATGTGGGAAAAGCGAAAGTGCTGAAAAATCGTGTCCGTTCGTATTTTACTGGTTCGCATGATGCGAAAACAACAAGGCTTGTCAGTGAGATTGTGGACTTTGAATACATTATTACTTCTTCGGATCTTGAAGCGCTTATTCTGGAACTGAATTTAATTAAGAAGTACGATCCGAAATATAATATTATGCTTAAGGATGACAAGAGCTACCCATTTATTAAATTGACCGCTGAAAGGCACCCACGGCTGATTATCACAAGAAAGGTGAAAAAAGACAAAGGGAAATATTTTGGTCCGTATCCAAACGCTTATGCGGCTTCCGAAACTAAAAAATTGCTGGACCGTCTTTATCCGCTGCGCAAGTGCTCGACCCTTCCAGACCGGGTCTGTCTTTATTACCACATGGGCCAGTGTCTTGCTCCCTGCGTAAAAGATGTCCAAAGTGAGACATACAAAGAGATGGCTGCAGAAATCACCCGGTTTTTAAACGGCGGCCACCAGGAAGTTAAAAAAGCACTGGCGGCTAAAATGGAAGAAGCCGCGGAAAAACTGGAATTTGAACGGGCCAAGGAATACCGTGATCAAATTGCACATATCGACACATTGATGGAAAAACAAAAAATTAACATGGCAGACCTGACTGACCGCGATGTGTTCGGCTACACGGTTGATAAAGGCTGGATGTGTGTACAGGTATTTTTTGTCCGTCAGGGCCGCTTGATTGAAAGGGATGTTTCTACTTTTCCTATATACAGTGAACCGGAAGAAGAGTTTCTTACGTTTCTTGGCCGTTTTTACGAAGCGCCGGAACATTTTAAGCCCAAAGAAATTCTACTGCCCGATGCTGTTGATTCCAGCCTCGCCGGACAGCTTATTGGCGTGCCTGTTACACAGCCGCAGCGGGGCAAAAAAAAGGAACTGGTAGAGCTCGCCAAGAACAATGCGAAAGCTGCACTGCGGGAAAAATTTGCTCTTATTGACCGGGACGAAGAACGTACCATCAAAGCAGTTGAGCAGCTTGGTGAAGCGATGGATATTCACGTGCCGCTCCGCATCGAGGCATTTGATAACTCAAACATACAAGGAACTGCACCGGTTTCCGCAATGATTGTATTTATTGATGGAAAGCCGGAGAAAAAAGAGTACCGGAAATATAAAATTAAAACCGTCACCGGTCCAGATGATTACGCTTCTATGCGTGAAGTGATACGCCGCCGTTATACGCGTGTTTTGCGTGATCAGCTTCCACTGCCTGATTTAATTGTTATTGATGGAGGGAAAGGGCAGATTGAAGCAGCCCGTGATATTTTACTGAACGAACTCGGGCTTGATGTTCCGGTAGCGGGCCTGGCAAAAGATGACCGCCACCGCACTTCTCAATTGCTTTATGGAGAGCCGCTTCAAATCATTCCGCTTCAGCATAACAGCCAGGCGTTTTATTTGCTGCAGCGCATTCAGGATGAAGTGCACCGGTTCGCTATTACTTTCCACCGGCAAATCCGCAGCAAAGGGGCATTTCAATCTGTTCTGGATGAGATTGAAGGAGTTGGACCGCAGCGAAAAAAGCAGCTGCTTAAAACATTTGGTTCATTAAAAAAGCTAAAAGAAGCGTCAAAAGAAGAAATTATGGCTGCGGGTATCCCGGAAAAAACAGCCGATGCAGTAATGGCTGCTCTTACAGAAAAAAAATAAAGACCGCCAAAAAGGCGGTCTCAGGCTGTTGACAAACGCTTGCTTTCGGCGTCACTTGCCGGCCGAGAATGCTCATGACTCCAAAAGGTCACTCCGCTTCCCAGCCGGCGGCGTTCCTGGAAGAACAAACGTTTTCAATCAGCCTGCTTTCAAATTGTCTATGCTCTCAGACCGCCAAAAAGGCGGTCTATTCCCATTTTACGGTAATATCAACATGCTTGCTTTTTTTATGTAACTGATAAACTGCCTCGGCTTCTCGGTTAAAATGCGCCGACATTTGTTCCGCAACAAACCCGCTTTCCAGAGTGAAAGAAGGGCTGGCCTGAAGCTCAAACCGCCGTTCAGTTAAGCCGCCGGAAAGCCGGTACAGCCGTTCGTTTTTTGTTTCCTTTATCAAATAGATTATCCCCCAGCCGGCTTCCTGAAAAAAAGAGGACAGTTCCTCTGTATCTGTGCATGGAAAGCGGCGTGCGATCGCTTTGCCGCCCCAGTATAAAACATCCTCCGCATCCGCTCCTAAAAGGTCGCCGATTAAAACATCCCGGATCAGTTCGTAGCCAAAGACAGGAACAGACGCAGCTTTTGCTTCTGTCAGTCTCTCTTCCCCGTTTTCAATAGTCAAAGTGAATTCCTCGCTTTCTCTCTCAATATTATATACAATTAACCGTCTCAAAAAAAGCACATTCCGCATGAAAAGCCGGACAAAAATGTGCCCACCTCTCCTTGACGCTTATACTTTATGGGAGTAAAATGTACTTGTCACATCGTAAGTTTAATAGATGAAGCCGTGTGCGAATAATCAAACTATTTGTCGGATGCTTCAAGATTAAGGGGGGAAAATGGTGGCTGACAATCGAGAGTTTTTTTACCGCAGGCTGCACTCATTGCTCGGTGTTATTCCAGTCGGGCTGTTTATGACGCAGCATTTAGTCGTCAATCATTTTGCGACGAAAGGGGAAGAAGCGTTTAACAAAGCTGCAGGTTTTATGGGAAGCTTGCCATTTGTGCTTGTGCTTGAAACGCTGATTATCTTCCTGCCGCTTTTGTTCCATGCTATTTACGGATTATACATTGCGTTTACCGCAAAAAACAATGTGGGACGCTACAGTTATTTCCGTAACTGGATGTTTGCGCTGCAGCGCTGGTCCGGCGTCATTACGCTGATCTTTGTTGCATGGCATGTTTGGGAAACACGTGTTCAGGCTGCTTTAGGTGCAGAAGTGAACTTTCAAATGATGGAAGACATTTTATCAAATCCATTTATGCTTATCTTTTACATAGTTGGCGTACTTGCAGCGATCTTCCATTTCGCAAATGGTTTATGGTCGTTTTGTGTAAGCTGGGGTATCGCCGTATCACCTCGTTCACAGCAGATCGTTACATACGCAACACTATTTGTCTTTTTGGCTTTATCAATTATCGGACTTCGCGCGATTTTTGCTTTCGTGTAAGCCGGCAATGAATCGGTTTCTGTCAGACAGATAGAAGACAGAACTGGAAAAGGGAGTGGACCTCACAATGAGTAAAGGTAAAGTTATCGTGGTCGGCGGCGGACTGGCCGGTTTGATGGCTACGATTAAAGTTGCGGAATCAGGAACGCCTGTTGAACTATTTTCACTTGTTCCAGTAAAGCGTTCACATTCCGTTTGTGCCCAGGGCGGTATTAATGGGGCTGTAAATACAAAAGGCGAAGGAGATTCTCCTTGGGAACACTTTGATGATACTGTTTATGGAGGCGATTTCTTAGCAAATCAGCCGCCGGTAAAAGCGATGGCGGAAGCAGCGCCTGGCATTATCCATCTGCTTGACCGGATGGGCGTTATGTTTAACCGGACACCGGAAGGGCTGCTTGACTTCCGCCGCTTTGGGGGCACACAGCACCATCGTACCGCATTTGCGGGCGCAACAACTGGTCAGCAGCTTTTATATGCGCTTGATGAGCAGGTGCGCCGTTTTGAAGTAGCCGGCCTTGTAACTAAATATGAAGGCTGGGAATTCCTTGGTGCTGTCCTGGACGATGAAGGCATTTGCCGCGGTGTTGTCGGACAGAATCTTGCCACAATGGAAATTCAATCGTTCTCTGGTGATGCGGTTATTATGGCAACCGGAGGTCCCGGCATTATTTTTGGAAAATCAACAAACTCCGTTATCAATACAGGTTCAGCAGCATCGATTGTTTATCAGCAGGGAGTCCATTATGCAAATGGTGAGTTTATTCAAATTCACCCGACTGCCATCCCGGGTGATGACAAGCTGCGCCTTATGAGTGAATCAGCGCGTGGTGAAGGTGGACGCGTCTGGACATATAAAGACGGTAAGCCATGGTACTTCCTCGAAGAAAAATACCCGGCTTACGGAAACCTTGTGCCGCGTGACATTGCAACACGCGAAATTTTTGATGTCTGTGTAAATCAAAAACTCGGCATCAACGGTGAAAACATGGTGTACCTGGATCTTTCTCATAAAGATCCACACGAGCTCGATGTTAAACTCGGCGGGATCATTGAAATCTATGAAAAATTTATGGGTGACGATCCACGCAAAGTTCCAATGAAAATTTTCCCGGCGGTTCATTATTCAATGGGCGGCCTCTGGGTAGATTACGAGCAGCAGACAAATATTCCTGGCTTGTTCGCAGCCGGTGAATGTGATTATTCACAGCACGGTGCTAACCGTCTTGGAGCGAATTCACTTCTTTCCGCTATTTACGGCGGCATGGTGGCGGGACCGAATGCAGTCCGCTATATTAGCGGCCTTGAAAAAAGTGCTGATGCGGTTTCCAGCTCTGTTTTTGATAATCATGTAAAACAGGAAGAAGCCAAGTGGAATGATATTATGTCATTAAACAAAGGGTCAGAGAATGCATATGTGCTTCATAAAGAGCTTGGCGAGTGGATGACGGCGAACGTAACAGTTGTTCGTTACAATGATAAATTAAAACAAACGGATGACAAAATTGTTGAGCTCATGGAACGTTATAAAAATATCGATATTAATGACACAGCAAAATGGAGCAACCAGGGAGCGACGTTTACCCGCCAGCTGAAAAACATGCTTCATTTGGCACGCGTAATTACAATTGGTGCGTTAAACCGGAATGAAAGCCGCGGCGCTCATTATAAGCCAGACTTCCCGGAACGGAATGACGAAGAGTTTATGAAAACAACTATGGCCACGTTTACAGGGGAAAATACGGCTCCATCTTTCCATTACGAAGATATTGACGTATCGCTCATTCCGCCTCGTAAACGGGATTACTCGAAGAAGAAGGAGGAGAAATAATGAGCGAGCAAAGAAAAACCATCAGTTTCATTATTACACGTCAAGATACTGTCGATTCTGCTCCGTATGATGAAGAGTTTGAAATAGAATACCGTCCGAATATGAATGTCATTTCCGCTTTAATGGAAATCCGCCGGAATCCTGTTAATAAAAAAGGAGAAAAAACAACGCCGATTGCCTGGGACATGAACTGTCTTGAAGAAGTCTGCGGTGCGTGTTCCATGAATATTAACGGCCGGCCGCGCCAGTCTTGTACAGCCCTTGTGGACAAGCTCGAACAGCCTATTCGCCTGGCACCGATGAGCACGTTCCCGGTTATTCGTGACCTTCAGGTAGACCGCAGCCGGATGTTTGATTCTTTAAAGCGTGTAAAAGCGTGGGTGCCAATTGATGGAACGTACGATCTTGGACCGGGTCCGCGTATGCCGGAACGGAAGCGCCAGTGGGCTTATGAACTGTCAAAGTGCATGACCTGTGGTGTATGTCTTGAGGCCTGCCCGAATGTGAACAGCAAATCAAACTTTATTGGCCCGCAGCCGTTGTCACAAGTCCGGTTATTTAACGCACATCCAACGGGTGCAATGAACCGCGACGAGCGGCTGGAGACCATTATGGGAGACGGCGGCCTTGCCAATTGCGGAAATTCGCAAAACTGTGTGCAGTCCTGCCCGAAAGGTATTCCATTAACTACGTCTATTGCGGCATTAAACCGCGAAACGACGATTCAATCGTTCCGCAGCTTCTTTGGGAGTGATCACGCGGTCGATTAATCGTTTGAAGAACCTCCAGCGCAGGCTGGAGGTTCTCTTTATATAAAAAATGAATGGTTATTCACTGAAGGAGTGGGAAAATGAGAGTGCCTGCCTACATTGATAATTGGAAAAACTGGTCCGAGTCTTTTGTATACTATTGGCCGGTAACAGTCCGATTTTCAGAAATTGACATGCTTGGCCATGTAAACAACACAGAAGTATTTAAATATCTGGAAGAAGCACGTATTCAATTCTTGAAAAACAAGGGCATAAAAAAAGAATGGGATCGCGATCAGGCAGTTTTTGTAGTAGCGGATTTGCAGTGTGACTATATAAAGCAGATTTTTTATGAGGAACAATTAAAGGTTTATGTAAGAGCTGCTTCTTCCGGAACATCATCATGCGACATTCATTATAAAGGTGAAAACGGAAAGAAAGAGGTGGTTTTTACCGGGCGGGGAACGATTGTACAGATTGACAAGGCATCCGGCCGGCCGGTTCCTTTAGATGAAAATACAAAACAACTTCTCACACTTACATAAAACCAATTAAGAGCGGCGCGCATATGATAGGGTAGCGGCGGCTAAACGAAACTGGCTGCTCTTTGAAAGGGTGACAATGTAGGTGGCAGCTTCGATCTTGACGAAAAGGGAAAAAGATGTATTCAAGCGGCTTATTGACGGGAAATCGACTCATGATATTGCAGAAGAATTAGGGATTAGTGAAAAAACGGTAAGGAACCACATTTCAAATGGCATTCAAAAGCTTGGCGTCAAAGGACGGGCTCAAGCCATTGTTGAATTGCTTCGAATCGGGGAACTTTCCTTATAGCTTTATATCCGTGCCGACCCAGCGGCACGGTTTTTTCCCTTGCTTGCATTTTACGTAGAAAACAAGGAAAATAGACGAAGAAATCTATATTGTTTTTTTAAATGAAAGGGTGCAGATGTATGTCTCTCATACAAAAAAGTTCGGGAGAAGCTGTCGCTGATATTGAACGGAATCTCCGTCATATCGACGGCATTATTAAGCAAAAAGGCCGTGAAATTTTAAATGATTATATGATTACACCACCGCAGTTTATTGCACTGCATTCATTATATGAAAAAGGGGACACAACAATCGGGGAGCTGTCATCCAGAATGTATCTGGCCTGCAGCACGACGACGGATCTTATAGACCGGATGGAAAAAGCCAGCCTTGTTGAACGGGTCCGAGATACAAAAGACCGCCGCATTGTCCGTATTCACTTGCTTGAAGAAGGCGAAAAGATTATTAAAGAAGTTATTAAGCGGCGCCGCGAATATGTGGATGGTGTGCTGAATAACTTTTCGGAAGAAGAAACAGCACGCTTAAATGACCTTTTAAGTAAAATGCATATTGAAATGAAAGCGGAATGAGGCGGAAGTGTTGAACAGACCAATTGGAGTTATTGATTCAGGTGTTGGCGGGCTGACTGTGGCGAAAGAAATGATGCGCCAGCTGCCGAAAGAAACGATTTATTATGTAGGAGACACTGCACGGTGTCCATACGGCCCGCGTCTGCCGGGAGAAGTACGAAAGTTTACATGGGAGATGACACGGTTTTTAGAACGGTATGATATGAAGATGCTTGTTATTGCCTGCAATACTGCGACAGCCGTAGTGCTTGATGAGATTAAGCGTGAGCTGGACATTCCGGTTGTTGGTGTGATTCAGCCAGGAGCCAGGGCTGCGATTAAACAAACGAAAAATCGTCACATTGCTGTACTTGGAACAGCTGGAACAGTGAAAAGCGGGGCTTATGAAAAAGCGATTGAAGCGATTAATCCAGGCGTGGAAGTATATTCGCTTGCCTGCCCTGACTTTGTACCGCTTGTTGAAAGCGGGGAATACCGGAGTGAGCGGGCGGAGCAAATTGTCCAGCGGACTCTTGAACCGCTGAAAAAAACTTCTTTAGATACAGTAATACTGGGCTGTACACATTACCCTCTTTTAGAACCAATTATCGCGGATACTATGGGACCTGATGTGTCCGTTATTAGTTCGGGAGACGAAACGGCTCGGGGTGTCAGCGCCATTTTGGAATTTAATGACATGCTTGCAGAGAATGAACAGGCAGAACATCGATTTTTCATAACAGGCAATATTGATTCTTTTAATAGAATTGCGGCTGACTGGCTTGGTGTCCAACAATTGAATACGAAAAAAATTCAGCTGGCATAATGCCGGCTTTTTTTTATTTCACTGCATATATTTGTATGAACGCAAATGAAAGGAGCGGTTTGGGTGCGGAAAATGTTTGGGCTAGCTATGCTGCTTGTGCTGTCAGGCTGCGCGGGAGAATCAGAGGATGGACTGCCCGTAAAAGTGGTATATACAGAAGAGGGAGAGAAAGAAACTCCTGCATCAGCAGACGGAACCGTAATGGCGGAGCTGTATGTAGTGGATCAAAACCAGCTTCTCGTTCCGCAGACCGTGCCTGTTGAGGGGAACGGCCAGCTAGAAAAAGCGGCCCTTTTGGCGCTGGCAGATGGACAGGTCCCGAAGGGATTTCAATCACCCCTGCCTGAAGGAACGATTATTCAGGATGTTGAATTAAAGGGCAAAACAGCTATTGTCAGTGTGGGAGGGGCCTTTCCAGATTATCCGGCGGAAGAGGAAGAACTGGTTGCGGCTGCTATTACATGGACCGTAACAGGGGCAGGGGAAGCTGAGCGTGTTCAATTAAAGCTCAATGGAGAAAAGCTGGAGGCCATGCCTAAAGCGGGCATGCCGATTGCAGAAGGAGGCATGCGCAGAGAAGACGGCATCAATTTAAAAGCGGGCTATACAGATACTGGTGCGACAAAGCCGATTACCGTCTTTTTTACGGCGCAAAATGAAAAAGGTCCATACCTGGTGCCGGTCACCCGGCGAATTCCGGAACAGACGACAGATTTGATTGCTGCTTCTGTTGCTGAGCTTGCAAAAGGTCCTCTCCCTGGCAGCGGTCTTATGACAAGCTGGCCTTCCGATGCAAAGTTAACAGCGGCGCCAGAATTAGAAGATGGACGGGCGGCTCTTCAATTTGGTGAAGAAATTTTAGAGAACAATGGAGAAGCTCTTCTTTCCAGCAGCCTGCTGAAGCCGCTGGCCCTAACCCTCGCCGCTTCAGCTGAAATTGACAGTATTGCTGTAAAAGTGGAAGGGCATGAAGATGTAAAGATGGAAACAGGAGCTCCGCTGCCCGCCTCGCTGACGGCTCCGCTGTTTGTTAATGCGGAAAGTGATGTATCAGCGGAATGAACATTTGACATACATGAATAAATTTTGGAAAATGGACAGCGGAGCAGGAAGAAACGGAGGGTATTTACATGCGGATAGACGGACGGACAGAAACAGAACTTCGCCCGGTTAAAATTGAAACAGGCTTTTTGACACATCCCGAGGGGTCTGTGCTTATTTCGGTTGGCGGCACCAAAGTGATTTGTACAGCGAGCATAGAAGAACGGGTTCCACCGTTTATGAGAGGGAGCGGGAAAGGCTGGATAACAGCGGAGTACGCAATGCTTCCACGTGCAACCGGCCAGCGCAATATGCGTGAGTCAACAAAAGGAAAGGTGACCGGGCGGACAATGGAAATCCAGCGTCTTATTGGCCGGGCACTGCGTGCAGTCGTGGATCTTGATATAATTGGAGAACGGACTATCTGGATTGATTGCGACGTTATTCAAGCAGATGGCGGCACCCGTACAGCAGCCATTACGGGGGCGTTTGTGGCAATGACACTCGCTTTGCATGACCTGGCGATTGAAAAGGATTTTCCGGTTTATCCTGTCACGGATTTTTTGGCAGCAGCCAGCGTAGGAATTGTGAAAGATCATGGTGTTGTTGTAGATTTAAACTATGAAGAAGACAGCAATGCAGAAGTGGATATGAATGTAGTAATGACGGGGACAGGCCAATTTGTTGAATTGCAGGGAACAGGGGAAGAAGCGACGTTTTCCATGAATGACCTGCAACAGCTGCTTAAAGCGGCGCAGGAAGGTATGGAAGCACTATTTGATATCCAGGCGGAAGCGCTTGGTGTTGCAGCAGAGTTGATTCATGAAAGGAAGTCAGCGAATGAATGAAGTAATTGTTGCCACGCGAAACGCGGGAAAAGCAAAAGAGTTTGTCCGCATGTTTGAGCCGTTTGGCGTTACAGTAAAAACACTTCTTGACTATCCGGAACTGCCGGATGTTGAAGAAACAGGAGAAACATTTGCTGAAAATGCCCTTTTAAAAGCAGAATCGGCTGCCCGGCTGACGGGCCGGCCGGCCATTGCTGATGACTCAGGAATTGTTATTGATGCACTTAACGGGCGGCCAGGTGTTCATTCGGCGCGCTATGCGGGAATAGAGAAAAATGACCGGGCCAACAATGAGAAAGTGCTGCTCGAAATGAGAAATGTCCCGGCGGACAAGCGCACCGCCCGTTTTGCCTGCATACTTGCCACAGCATTTCCAGATGGCCGGGAGCCGGTATTTGCGGAAGGATACTGCGAAGGAGCAGTTGCCTTTGAAGAAGCCGGCACAAATGGTTTTGGCTATGATTCGCTTTTTATTCCTGAAGGATACGAAATAACAATGGCGCAAATGGTCCCTTCGGAAAAAAATAAAATCAGCCACCGTGCAAAAGCGTTAAACGAACTGCGGGATATATTGCCCAAACTGGCAGGTGATGAAAGATGAAGCTATTAATCGTAAGTGACAACCATGGCTGGGACAGCGTTTTAGCCGACCTGAAGCGCCGTTATCAGGGAAAGGTCAATGCGATGATTCATTGCGGGGATTCGGAAATGACAGCCGAAGATCCGGCAATTGCCGGCTACACAGTTGTCCGGGGAAATTGCGATTCGGAAGACCGGTTTCCCAATGATCTGCTGGAAAGTATAGAAGAGTGCCGCGTTTTTGTGACGCATGGACATCGGTATAATATCAAAATGACGCTGACCAATTTAGCGATGAAGGCGAAAGAGACAGGGGCTGACTTTGTTTTCTTCGGCCACTCACACACAGCGGGCGCTGAAATGGATAACGACGGAGTATTGTATTTAAATCCGGGCAGTATCGCGCTGCCGCGCGGGCGCCGTGAAAAAACCTATGCAATTGTGAATGTAGAAAAGTCAAAAATTGATGTACGCTTTTTTGATGAAAAGCATCACGAGGTAGAAGAACTGGCCTGTACATTTAAACGCTTATGCTAGAAACTCAGCCGCCCTTGCTGCTTGCACAGGGCGGTTTTTTACGTGCTGAAGCAAATTTATTCGCAAAAACATATTTTACAAAAGTATTTAAAAATTCATGTTGACATCAGGCAAACCGGTTGCTATTATAAATATTGTCTTTAATAGATGTCTCAGTAGCTCAGCTGGATAGAGCAACGGCCTTCTAAGCCGTCGGTCGGGGGTTCGAATCCCTCCTGGGACGCCATACATACAAATTCAAGAAGGCAGTCTGTCACATTTCGGTGCGGATTGTCTTTTTTTATTTACTTGCAATTGTAACTTGTAAAAGCGGCCCGAGCGCTTCAGCAGGGCCTGGTGCCTTGTGATCAAGCCCGCATTTGGAGGCGAAAAGCGCCTCCAAATGTGTTTGGCCTGTTTGGTGCAGGAGCTCATTGCTCAAGACTGTCGTCGTTAAACCAGAGTGGGGTATCATCATTTGCCTCACCGTTATAGTTAATTAAAACCTCTTCACCGGCTTTTATATCGCGGTAAGCGTAAAATTTGAACGAATGGCTTTCGAAATGAATATCATAAACTGCATTCGGTTCATAAGAGTGATTAAACAGCATTCCGTAACCCAATAATATAGCTGAATGATTAACTCCGTATTCAAATGCGTAGTCGGCTAGCAGCGTTTTTTCAATATGAATGTGCTGGTCGTTTGGGTAGGGGATAACGGGCGCTTCATGAAGCAGCTCTCCTTTTTTTATATCGCGCGTGGCAAACACGCCCCTGTTAAATTCGCCGTCGCTTACGGCAGATGTTTTAATCTCAATCATAGTTTGAACTCCTCTTCTGATTTTTTTAAGCATGACAGCCAGAAGGAAGGATGGCAACTGTTTTTTCTTTTCATTCAAATAATGCCATGCTACACTTCAACTATATAAACGCGGGCGGGTGAGAATCATGAAGAAAAAAATACGGAAGCGGTCCGGCAATATTATTCAATTTCCCGGAACATCAGTCCGTCTGGAACAGCAGGGACAGCAGGCGCTCGAAGAAAAGCGGTTTGATGAAGCGATTCGTTTATATACAGAAGCGCTGCGTTTTGAGGAAGGGCATCAGGAAGAAATTAAAATGGCCCTTCTGATTGCTTATCATGAAAGCGGCAGCTATGATAAAGGAATTGAATTATCGCGTGAAATGCTTCATGCCGGAGAAGGCCGTTACTTTGATGTGCTGGATCTGCAAGTTCTGATGCTTATTCAAAAAAGGCGGTACCGGGAAGTATCAGACACATTGTCCGCTCTGCTTGAGGAAGGCCTGCCGCCTGACAGGTATGAGCATTTTGCTCATTTGAAAGCGCTGGCTGACCGCATGAGTACAAAAAAAGAGGCTGCTTTATTTAAAGCGGAGGATTCTCTGCAGGATAAAACTATGCGCCTGGCTGAGCTGGCCAAATCTGATGCCGGACCCTTTGAAGAGGAGCTCATTCACATAGTGGGAAACCGGGCGGAACATCCCTTTGTCCAAACAATGGCCTTTGGATTGCTGCGAGAGATTGGAACGGCTAAAAGTATACCGGTAAGAAAATTCCACTTTGAAAAAATGATGATTCCGGCTATCACAGATGAAGCGTTCCGCCAGCCGTTTTTTCTTGCTGTGATTCAGTGCCTCGAACAAGCTGCCGGGCAGAACAACCCCGCCCTGGCTGAGCAGGCTGTAGAATTGGTAAAGCATTATCAATTTCTGCTGCACCCGTTTGAACCGGAGAGTTCTCCTGAAAAATGGGCGGAAGCTTCGTTGTTGAAATTAAAACAAATGTATGAACCGGCTGAAGAAAAAAAAGTGGATCAGGCTGCCGCTAAAGTGCTGGATTTTATGCAGGAACTCGATGAAATTTCAGCCTTTTAGTTGAAAGAAAGTGGCTGTATGGTATAATGTAAAAGTCGTATTGTGTCCTTTTTATATCAATTGAGAATATACATAGGACGAACGTTCATATTTATTAATAGATTGTTGGAGGGAATTTTTTATGTCAGCAAAGTGGGAAAAATTAGAAGGTAATGAAGGTGTATTAACAGTAGAAGTAGACGCTGAAACGGTTAATCAGGGACTTGACACAGCATTTAAAAAAGTTGTTAAAACAATTAATGTGCCAGGATTCCGTAAAGGCAAAATGCCTCGTCCACTATTCGAACAGCGCTTTGGAGTAGAAGCACTTTATCAGGATGCGATCGACGCGATTTTGCCAGAAGCATACGGAAATGCAATTGACGAAGCAGGCATTGAGCCGGTTGACCGCCCGGAAATCGATGTTGAGCAATTTGAAAAAGGCAAGCCTTTTATCTTCACAGCGAAAGTTACGGTAAAGCCTGAAGTAACTCTTGGCGATTACAAAGGCCTTGAAGTAGAAAAAGAAAGCACAGAAGTAACAGATGAAGATGTTGAAAACGAATTGAAGGATCTTCAAAAACGCCATGCTGAGCTTGTTGTGAAAGAAGAAGGAGAAGTTGAAAACGACGATACAGTTGTTATTGACTTTGAAGGATTTGTGGATGGCGAAGCATTTGAAGGCGGACAGGCGGAAAACTACTCAATCGTAATCGGCTCCGGCACATTTATTCCTGGATTTGAAGAGCAGTTAGTGGGCATGAAACCAGGAGAAGAAAAAGACGTGGAAGTAACATTCCCTGAAGAGTACCATGCAGAAGAACTAGCAGGCAAACCGGCAACATTTAAAGTGAAGCTGCATGAAATCAAAGCGCAGGAGCTTCCTGAATTAAATGATGAGTTTGCAAAAGAAACGGACGAAGAAGCAGAAACGCTTGAAGAGCTAAAAACAAAAATAAAAGAGCGTCTTGCAGAGCAAAAGAAAAATGCTTCCGAACAAAAGCTTCGTGACGACCTTGTTGAAAAAGCCGTTGCAAATGCACAAACAGATGTGCCAGAAGCAATGATCAACACAGAAATCGACCGCATGCTTCAGGAATTCACACAAAATCTTTCTATGCAGGGCATGAATCTTGACCTGTACTACCAGTTCTCAGGGCAGTCAGAAGAAGATCTTCGCAGCCAGATGAAAGAAAATGCTGAAACGCGTGTACGCACAAGCCTAACACTTGAAGCGATCGCAGAAGCGGAAAATCTTGAGCCAACAGATGAAGATGTAGATACTGAAGTAAATAAAATGTCTGAGCAATTCGGCCTTTCGAAAGAAGATGTTCAAAAAGCGCTTGGAAGCCTTGAAGGCATGAAAGCAGATTTGAAAATCCGCAAAGCAGTCGAATTCCTTGTGGAAAATAGTAAAACTAGTGCATAATAAATAAAAGAAATACACAGGCAGGGCACGAGGGGATCGTGCCTTGTTTTCTACCTATAAAAAAGCAAAAAACGCTTTTTCGTTTTTGTTTTACGGCAAGTGTGCTACAATGCGATACATAACTTAGTTACGGCGCAGTTAAAAGGCGGATGGCTAGAATGGCTCCGGCTGCACCAACATAGCATAAGGGGTGAACCAGATGTTTAAATTCAATGAAGAAAAAGGACAGTTAAAATGTTCGTTTTGCGGAAAATCGCAGGACCAGGTGAGGAAGCTTGTCGCCGGGCCTGGTGTTTATATTTGTGATGAATGTATTGAATTATGCACGGAGATTGTGGAAGAAGAACTTGGTACGGAAGAAGAAGTAGAGTTTAAAGATGTACCAAAACCAACTGAAATACGCGAAATACTAGGCGAATATGTTATTGGCCAGGAACGTGCCAAAAAATCTCTTGCCGTTGCCGTTTATAACCACTATAAACGCATTAACTCAAACAGCAAAATCGATGATGTAGAATTAGCAAAATCAAATATTTGCTTGATTGGGCCGACAGGAAGCGGGAAAACGCTTCTTGCTCAAACACTGGCACGCATTTTGAATGTGCCGTTCGCTATTGCGGATGCCACTTCCTTAACCGAAGCAGGTTATGTAGGGGAAGATGTGGAAAATATCCTTTTGAAATTAATTCAAGCAGCGGATTATGATGTAGAAAAAGCAGAAAAGGGAATTATCTATATTGATGAAATAGACAAGGTAGCCCGCAAGTCGGAAAACCCATCTATTACCCGTGACGTATCTGGTGAAGGGGTTCAGCAGGCATTGCTTAAAATTTTGGAAGGAACAGTTGCCAGCGTTCCTCCGCAGGGCGGCCGAAAGCACCCGCATCAAGAATTTATTCAAATTGATACAACAAATATTTTATTTATTTGCGGCGGAGCATTTGATGGGGTTGAGCAAATTATCAAACGCCGTCTTGGCCAAAAAGTGATTGGTTTTGGATCAGACCAGAAAAAACAAGAAGGGGAAGAAAAATCATTTCTTGCCCAG
Organism: Domibacillus indicus; assembly: GCF_000970685.1. Taxonomy (GTDB): domain Bacteria; phylum Bacillota; class Bacilli; order Bacillales; family Domibacillaceae; genus Domibacillus; species Domibacillus indicus. Next base: position 726,893 of record NZ_LAJB01000002.1, on the reverse strand, counting down.
CTGGTCCCAGAAGATCTGCTGCGTTTCGGTTTAATTCCGGAATTCATTGGACGTCTGCCAGTCATTGCAAGCTTAGAACAGCTTGACGAAGAGGCGCTGATCGAAATCCTGACAAAGCCTAAAAATGCTCTTGTAAAACAATTCCAAAAAATGCTGGAGCTTGATGATGTGGATTTGGAATTCGAGGATGAGGCTCTAAGTGAAATTGCCAAAAAAGCGATTGAACGCAAAACAGGTGCCCGGGGACTTCGCTCCATTATTGAAAGCATTATGCTCGATGTGATGTATGAACTTCCGACACGTGAAGATATTAAAACATGTGTAATCACAAAAGAAACAGTAACCGATCTGGCGCCGCCTCGTCTTCTTGATGAAAATGGCAACGATGTTGGCTCTGCTGACAAAACATCTGCATAAGTGCCTTATGGATTACAAGAAGGGGCAGTGCCTGAAACAGGTGCTGTCCCTTCTTTTTAATCGACAGCATTATAGGTTTACGATAAGATAGGAAAAAAGAAAGAGAAGCATCTGGTGGAGGCCAGGATGGTTAAACAGCAAGATAGCACATTATTCACTTTTGAATGTTGTCTAGCTTCGGGCGGTGAGCCCATCGGTCGTAAGCTGTCACAGCTGGGCGGCAGCAAAAAGCTGCTCAACCTGTCCCTCTTGCGCCTGCTGGACCTAAGCGGCTGCCTCCGCTTTTCTTATTGGGAGGGAAATATGTCATGAAGGCAGATACAATTTATACGGTGCCACTTTTGCCGCTCCGCGGGATGCATGTGTACCCAACGATGGTGCTGCATTTAGATGTGGGCCGGGATCGCTCAATTGAAGCGCTTGAGAAAGCGATGATGAATGACCAGCTTGTTTTTTTATCCGCCCAAAAGGATCCGGATTTAGATGATCCATCGGGCGATGATGTTTATGAGGTTGGTACACTGACGAAAGTAAAACAAATGCTGAAGCTGCCTAACGGAACGATTCGCGTACTCGTAGAAGGGTTAGAGCGGGCAAAGCTTATTTCTGTCATTGATCAGGAAGCGTTTTATGAAGCTGTAGTGGAAGTGCATAAAGAAGACGAGTCGAAAGATGCTGAAACAGAAGCGCTCATGCGCATGCTGTTAAAACAATTTGAGCAATATGTAAAGCTGTCGAAAAAAGGATCTTCAGAAACAATCAGCTCGGTCTCTGATATTCAGGAGCCAGGCAGGCTTGCTGATATTGCTACCTCTCATATGGCTCTCAAAGTAAAAGAAAAACAGGAAATACTCGCTACATTTTCTGTAAAAGAGCGGCTTGAACGCCTGATTTCACTGCTTCACAATGAGCGTGAAGTGCTCAATCTTGAGAAAAAGATTGGGCAGCGTGTAAAAACATCAATGGAGAAAACGCAAAAAGAATATTATTTACGCGAGCAGATGAAAGCTATTCAGCAGGAACTCGGCGATAAGGAAGGGAAAACGGGCGAGGTAGAAGAGCTGACAACTCGTATCATGGCAGCGAATATGCCGGAACATGTAGAAAAAACGGCTATGAAGGAACTGGACCGTTACGAAAAAATTCCGCAAAGTGCAGCAGAGAGCGCCGTTATCCGCAATTATCTTGAATGGCTGGTAACTCTTCCATGGTCAAATGCTACAGAAGATGATTTGGATGTGATGAAAGCGGAACATATTTTAAACCGTGATCATTATGGACTTGAAAAAGTAAAGGAACGCGTGCTTGAGTTTTTAGCTGTCCGTCAGCTGACTCAATCACTGCGCGGCCCTATTCTTTGTCTGGGGGGACCTCCCGGGGTAGGGAAAACAAGCCTTGTCCGGTCGATCGCAGAGTCACTCGGCCGTAATTTTGTCAGGATTTCGCTCGGCGGCGTCCGGGATGAATCTGAAATCCGCGGCCACCGTCGGACATATGTAGGTGCGATGCCCGGCCGGATTATCCAGGGAATGAAAAAAGCTGGAACGGTTAATCCTGTTTTCCTGCTTGATGAAATTGATAAAATGTCCAGCGACTTCCGCGGCGACCCATCGGCCGCGCTCCTTGAAGTGCTGGACCCCGAGCAAAATCACAATTTTAGTGATCACTACATTGAAGAAACGTATGATTTATCAAATGTCATGTTTATCGCAACAGCGAATGATTTAAGTGCCATTCCAGGGCCGCTGCGCGACCGGATGGAAATCATTTCAATTGCCGGTTATACGGAAGTTGAGAAAATTAATATTGCGATGAATCATCTTTTTCCAAAGCAGGTTAAAGAAAATGGACTTTCACGCAGCCAAATTCGTTTAAAGGAAGAAGCCGTTCGTGACATTGTTCGTTACTACACGCGCGAAGCGGGAGTGCGGAGCCTGGAAAGACAGCTTGCGGCCATTTGCCGGAAAGCAGCGAAGAAAATCGTTTCAAATGAGAAAAAGCGTGTAACCGTATCGGATAAAAATTTGCAGGAATTCCTCGGGAAACGTATTTTCCGCTATGGACAGGCCGAAACAGAAGACCAAATTGGCGTGGCCAATGGCCTTGCGTATACAGCAGTCGGCGGAGACACGCTCCAAATTGAAGTTTCTCTTTCACCGGGCAAAGGAAAATTGATTTTAACAGGAAAGCTGGGAGAAGTCATGAAAGAATCTGCCCAGGCTGCTTTCAGCTATGTGCGTTCAAAAGCAAATGAACTGGGAATTGAAGCTGACTTTCATGAACATCATGACATTCATATCCATGTTCCTGAAGGTGCGGTTCCAAAAGACGGGCCGTCAGCGGGTATTACCATGGGCGTCGCGCTCATTTCAGCGCTGACTGGCCGGCCTGTGCGCCGTGATGTGGGGATGACGGGTGAAATTACCCTGCGCGGACGAGTCCTGCCTATCGGCGGTGTGAAAGAAAAATCGCTTGGTGCGCACCGGGCGGGCTTAAAAACGATCATCCTGCCAAAAGATAACGAAAAAGATATCGATGATGTGCCAGAAAGCATTAGAGAAGGCCTGGAATTTTTGCCGGTCTCGACAATGGATGAAGTGCTGGCCATTGCGATCGGGGGAAGCAATTCATGAAAGTTAACAACGTAGAGCTGGTGATCAGTGCTGCCAAACCGCACCAATATCCAAAAGACGGGCTTCCGGAATTTGCACTTGCCGGCCGGTCGAATGTAGGAAAGTCCTCTTTCATTAACCGGATGATTGGCCGTAAAAGCATGGCACGTATTTCATCAAAGCCAGGCAAAACGCAAACGCTGAACTTTTACAAAATTGAAGACTCACTGTTTTTTGTCGATGTACCTGGCTACGGGTATGCGAAAGTAGCGAAAACCGAACGGGCGGCCTGGGGGCGCATGATTGAAACGTATATGACAGATCGTGAGCCTCTTGCAGCCTGTATTCATATTGTGGATTTGCGCCATGCGCCATCTGTAGATGATGTGGAGATGTATGAGTTTTTAAAGCATTATGATATCCCGGTGATTGTCATTGCCACCAAGGCGGATAAAGTGCCAAAGGGGAAATGGCAAAAGCATTTAAAAATCGTTAAAGAAACATTGGATTTTGATCCAATTGACGATATTATCGTTTTTTCATCTGAAACAGGCCTTGGGAAAGAGGAAGTATGGAAAGCTGTAAAGAAGCGGATGTATGAACAAAAAGAATATGAAGCGGAATTGCAGCAAGAAGAACAAGCAGAAGAATAAACAAAAAAGCGGTCCCCATTCTGGGAGACCGCTTTTTTTATGTTTTTTTTCGTGTATATCCGCCGTTTTTTTGAACAAACAGCAAGTAGCCGCCAGCCGCAATTAAAATAAGCGGCCAAAACTGCCAGACCAGCCCAATCGGACTAAACCACTGCTTGATTGTTTCATAGAAAAGAATAACGGAAGCCAGCAGTAAAAATAAAATCCCATTTAAAAGGCCGCTTCCTGTTTTTTGATGCTGAATGAAAAAGCCAACGGCAATTATCAAAATAAACACACCTGTCTCATGTGCCCACCAGCCCAGAAAGTCAACTACATAAAAATGAAGGCCAAATCCAGTAAGAACAACACCGGGCAGAATATGGTTTCCATCACTCTTCAATCCCTGGGCAAGAAATGCAAAACCGGTAATAAGCAAGAGAGCAGGCCAGCCAAGATAAGGTTTTATCCATGTAAAGGCCGAGTGCTGAAGAAAAAAGTAAAGGCCAAACCCAATTAACAGGATGCCTGGAAAAATACGCTGTCCATTCATTTTTTTGCCTCGCTTTCCAAATCGTTCTATTGAAAAAATCATTTTTATTTGTGACCCGCACCGCAGGAAGCGGGTCACAAATGCGTTGCAGCAGGGCGCTTCGGTGTTAGCATTTGCTCCACCCTTATTGCAGAATAGCCATGCAGCTGCTCTTCCAAATCGTTCTATTGAAAAAATCATTTTTATTTGATAATATTTATAAATAAGAAAGCTGCACAGTCATAAATCAAAAAGAACCCTGGTTTTAGCTTCTAGATTTATGTCTATAGTATAAAAGAAAAACTTGTGCAGATTTTATTATATAAACAAACATGACCGTCTTTTATGTTAGCATATGTTCACAAATTTTGAATAATAAAAACGTCGCATTATGTTATAATGGGACTCACAATGAATCGTTTTTCGGGGGTGCAAGTGACGTGCATATCATCACGGTGGGATTAAATTATAAAACAGCCCCGGTAGAAATACGCGAGCGCCTTTCATTTCAGGAAGAAATGCTTGCTGCAGCTATGACCGAGCTCCAGAAACAAAAAAGTGTGCTCGAGAACGTTATTATATCGACATGCAACCGTACAGAAATATACGCGGTCGTTGATCAGCTGCATACCGGCCGTTACTATATAAAAGAATTTTTATCGAAGTGGTTCCAAATTCCTCAGGAAGAATTCACGCCATTTTTGTTCATTTATGAGCAAGAAGCGGCAGTTGAACATTTATTCCGTGTATCGGCAGGGTTAAACTCAATGGTACTTGGCGAAACGCAAATTCTTGGACAGGTACGTCAAAGCTTTTTTCAATCCCAGGAAGTAGGCGCTGCCGGTACAGTATTTAATCATTTGTTCAAGCAGGCAGTAACACTGGCAAAACGCGCTCACGCAGAAACAGAGATCGGCGCTAATGCTGTATCCGTCAGCTATGCAGCTGTGGAACTTGCGAAAAAAATATTTGGCCGGCTTGATGGCCGCCATGTACTCGTTCTTGGAGCGGGCAAGATGGGTGAACTGGCAATTAAAAATCTGCATGGAAGCGGCGCAACAAAAGTAACAGTCATGAACCGGACTTTCCAAAAAGCAGAAGCGCTCGCCAGCCGGTTTAATGGAGAAGCAAAAACGATAGACGAATTGCAATGCGCGCTTATCGATGCAGATATATTAATTAGTTCAACCGGCTCAAAAGAGTATGTAATTACACAAGAATTAATAGCAGGTGTACAAAAATTACGCAAAGGGCGCCCGCTTTTTATGGTGGATATTGCAGTGCCTCGTGATATTGAGCCAGGCATCGCAGATATTGACAGCATCTTTCTATATGATATTGACGACTTGGAAGGCATTGTCCAGGCGAACTTGGCTGAACGCGAAAAAGCCGCCCAAAAGATTGGTCTTATGATTGAAGGCGAGATTGTCGCTTTTAATGAGTGGATTAATTTGCTTGGTGTCGTTCCGGTTATTTCTGCACTGCGCCAAAAAGCTCTTTCGATCCAGGCGGAAACAATGGAAAGCCTTGACCGGAAACTGCCCCATCTATCGGAGCGTGACCGGAAAGTATTGAGCAAGCATACGAAGAGTATTGTGAATCAAATGCTCAAAGATCCGATCCTGCAGGCGAAAGAATTGGCCGGTGACAAACGGGCTGCAGAAAAACTGGAGCTTTTTATGCACATTTTTAATATTGAAGAAGACGTAAAAGAGTTAAAACGTGCACAAGAAGAGGAAGAGTGCGTTCAAACAGTTCAGGCAAAGCCTTTACTCCAATTTTAAGTGAGGTTACGCGATGTTGGAGCAGGGAATGACACGCCTTCATGAATTAATGATTATTTTATACGCAGTAAGCGTACTGCTCTATTTTCTTGATTTTGTCCAGAAAAATCAGCGGGCAAACAAAGCCGCTTTCTGGATTTTAACTGTTGTCTGGAGCCTTCAAACGATTTTTCTAGGCCTGTATATGTATAATACAGGCCGATTTCCAGTCCTGACTCTGTTTGAAGGCCTTTATTTTTATGCGTGGGTGCTGGTTACTTTTTCGCTTACACTGAATAAACTGCTCCGCATGGATTTTACCGTGTTTTTTACGAATGTAATCGGATTTATGATTATGGCTATCCATACTTTTGCCCCTGTGCAGGTAGAATCGCAGGCTGCAGCCGAAAAGCTTGTATCGGAACTGCTGCTCCTGCATATTACAATTGCAATTCTATCGTATGGTGCGTTTTCCCTGTCTTTTATTTTTTCGGCGCTTTACGTACTTCAGTACCGGCTCCTGAAGACGAAAAAGTGGAATGAGCGGCTCTGGCGCATCGGCGATCTCGGTAAGCTGGAAAAGCTGTCCGTTATATTGAACGCACTGGGGGTGCCGCTCCTGCTGCTCAGTCTTATTCTTGGACTTGTCTGGAAAACGATTAAATTGCCGGATGTCAGCTGGTTTGATTTGAAAATTGTCACATCTTTTGTTTTACTGTTTGTATATAGTGCTTTTTTGTATGTAAAAGTGCGAAAAGGCGCCGCAGGAAAAACACTTGCATATATTAATGCAGCAGCATTTCTTATCATTTTAATGAACTTTTTCCTTGGAAGCCGGCTGTCCACATTCCATTTCTGGTATTCGTGACACCGGCTTTCAAACGGTTATGGAGGGAAGTATTTTGCGGAAAATTATTGTCGGCTCAAGAAGAAGCCGCCTGGCGCTGACGCAGACCAACCAGGTTATCGATCAGCTTAAAGCGCTGTCTCCGGGAACGGAGTTTGAAGTGAAAGAGATCGTCACGAAAGGCGACCGCATTTTAGATGTTACTTTGTCAAAAGTCGGCGGAAAAGGTCTCTTTGTTAAAGAAATCGAACAGGCAATGTTCGACGGTGAAATTGATATGGCGGTGCACAGCATGAAAGACATGCCGGCCGTTCTTCCGGAAGGGCTTGTGATTGGTGCTGTACCGGAGCGGGAAGACCACCGTGATGCATTTATTTCGAATGGCCATATGACATTTCGTGATTTGCCGCCGGGTTCCATTGTCGGAACGAGCAGCCTTCGCCGTGGAGCCCAGCTGCTTGCGGCAAGACCTGATATTGAGATCAAGTGGATTCGCGGCAATATTGATACACGGCTGGCAAAGCTTAAAAATGAAGAATATGATGCTATTATTTTGGCGGCGGCCGGCCTTGCACGCATGGGCTGGTCATCGGAAACCGTTACTGAATTTTTAAATGAAGACCTGTCCGTACCGGCTGTCGGCCAGGGGGCGCTGGCGATTGAATGCCGGGCTGATGATAAAGAGCTTCTGGCTCTGCTTAATCAGTTTACCTGTGACAAAACAAAGCGGGCTGTCGCGGCTGAACGTGCTTTTTTAGCTGCTGTTGACGGTGGGTGCCAGGTGCCGGTCGCAGGCTTTGCGACGATGAATGCTGAACATGTGTTCTTAACCGCGCTGGTTGCTTCGCCGGATGGAAAAACGATTTTAAAAGAAAGCGTTTCAGGAGCGGATGCTGAACAGGTCGGACTTGAAGCCGCCCGTTTGCTTAAAAACCGCGGAGCTGAAGAGCTGATTGAAGCGGCGAGAGCGGCAGCTGAGTGAAGCCGCTTGCTGGTAAACGAATCGTTGTAACACGTCCCGCAGGACAGGCAGCACCGTTTATTGGTAAAATAGAAAAGGCGGGCGGCACAGCATACGCGGTGCCGCTTATCGCATTTCAGCCTTTTGAAGATGAGCAGGATGAGGTTATTCTACAAAACCTGCATACATACGACTGGATTTTATTTACAAGCAAAAATGGTGTTGATTTTTTTATGGAAAAGGCAGGCCGCCACTTAAAAAAGATACAGGCGAAATGGGCGGCTATCGGCAAACAAACGGCGCGGGCAATGGAAGCCTATGGCCTGCCGGTTTCTTACATGCCGGCAAGCTTTTCCGCTGAAGATTTGACGGAAGAAATAAAAAAAGGGCTTTTTCTGCCAGAGAAGGTGCTGATCCCAAAAGGCAGTCTGGCGCGAAGCTTGATTTCGGGCACTCTACGCCGAAAAGGTATCCAGGCGGATGACTGGATTGTATACGAAACTTATTTTCCGGAAGAAGAGCAGGCGAATTTATTAAAACTGATCAGAACGGAAAAGATGGATATGTTTACGTTTACAAGTCCTTCGGCAGTACGGCATTTTGTGAAAATCCTTCAAGAAGCAGGAGAGCCTTTTCCTGATGCAGATTACGGAGTGATTGGCCGGGTAACAAAGAAGGAAGCGATGTCGTTTGAAATACCGATTTCTGTTTGCCCGGCGGAATTTACAGTGGATGCGCTTGTAAATGAGATTAAAAAATTTTATAAGGAGCGATCATAATGGATTTGAATTTTGACAGGCACCGCCGGCTGCGCAAAACAGCTAGTATGCGTGCTCTTGTACGGGAAACACAGCTTCAGGCTGCTGATTTTATTTATCCCCTGTTTGTGGCAGAGGGGGAAGGAATACGCAATGAGGTGCCATCCATGCCAGGCGTATTCCAGCTGTCTATTGACCAGCTGAAAGAAGAGCTCGATGAGGTGGTAAGCCTTGGCATTAAGTCGGTTATTTTATTTGGCCTGCCTGATGTAAAGGATGCGGTGGGCACAGGCGCTTATCACAATCATGGCATTGTCCAGAAAGCAACACGGTACATTAAAGAGCAGTATCGGGACCTTGTGGTTATTGCAGATACATGTTTATGCGAATACACAGATCATGGGCATTGCGGCTTGATTGAAGAAGACCGTATCTTAAATGATCCGTCACTCGATCTGCTGGCAAAAACGGCAGTCAGCCAGGCGGAAGCCGGCGCGGATATTATTGCTCCGTCAAACATGATGGACGGCTTTGTAGCCGCCATACGAAAAGGGCTGGATGAAGCCGGGTACACAGAAGTGCCAATTATGTCGTACGCTGTGAAATATTCTTCCGCTTATTACGGGCCATTTCGTGACGCTGCTGATTCTACCCCTCAATTTGGTGACCGGAAAACCTATCAAATGGATCCGGCAAACCGCCGTGAAGCAATAAGGGAAGCGCGTGCAGATATTGAACAGGGTGCTGACTTTTTAATCGTAAAGCCGGCTTTGTCCTACCTGGATATTGTGCGCGACGTACGGAATGAGTTTGACGCGCCGGTCGTTGCGTACAATGTAAGCGGAGAGTACGCGATGGTAAAAGCAGCCGCATTGAACGGCTGGGTCGATGAAAAAGCGATTGTGCTTGAAACGTTAACAGGAATGAAGCGCGCAGGAGCCGATTTAATTATGACCTATCATGCCAAGGATGCAGTACGCTGGCTGAACGAACAATAAAGGGGGGCGTTTTTTTCATGCGTTCATTTGAAAAGTCAAAAGCAGCTTTTAAAGAAGCAGTTGAGATGATGCCGGGCGGCGTAAACAGCCCGGTCCGAGCTTTTAAGTCTGTAAACATCGATCCGATTTTTATGGAGCGCGGCAAGGGCTCGAAAATTTATGATATTGACGGCAATGAGTATATTGACTATGTGCTCTCCTGGGGGCCACTTATTTTAGGCCATTCTAATGACAGGGTTGTTGAAGCATTGAAAAAAAGTGCGGAAACAGGTACGAGCTTTGGAGCGTCTACTCTTTTAGAAAATGAAATGGCCAGGCTGGTCATTGAGCGTGTTCCCTCGATTGAAGTTGTGCGTATGGTATCAAGCGGAACAGAAGCGACAATGAGTGCATTGCGCCTTGCCCGGGGCTATACGGGACGCAATAAAATTTTAAAATTTGAAGGGTGTTATCATGGCCATGGGGATTCGCTGTTAATTAAAGCCGGTTCTGGCGTAGCGACTCTGGGCCTGCCGGACAGCCCTGGCGTGCCGGAAAGCGTGGCGAAAAACACGATTACCGTTCCGTATAATGACCTGGAAAGTGTACAATATGCATTTGACCAGTTTGGCAATGATATTGCCTGTGTAATTGTAGAGCCGGTCGCTGGAAACATGGGAGTTGTTCCGCCGCAGCCGGGCTTTTTAGAAGGGCTGCGTGAGGTAACAGAAAAAAATGGCTCACTGCTCATTTTTGACGAAGTAATGACCGGTTTCCGTGTAGGCTATAACTGTGCGCAGGGCCATTTCGGGGTAACACCTGACCTGACCTGCCTCGGGAAAGTGATTGGCGGCGGCCTGCCAGTAGGAGCCTATGGCGGCAAAGCAGAAATTATGAATCAAATTGCACCGGCCGGATCTATTTACCAGGCAGGCACCCTGTCCGGAAATCCAATGGCCATGACAGCCGGCCTCGAAACACTTCGCCAGCTGACGCCGGCTTCTTATGAAGAATTCGGGCGCAAAGCAGACCTTCTTGAAAAAGGGCTGACGGAAGCAGCGGCCAAGTATGGTATTCCAATTTCGTTTAATCGTGCAGGCTCCATGATCGGCTTTTTCTTTCATGAAGGTCCTGTCCGCAATTATGATGATGCTAAAAATTCAGATCTTGCTTTGTTTGCCGACTATTTCCGTGAAATGGCACTAGAAGGAGTCTTTTTGCCGCCATCTCAGTTTGAAGGCTTGTTCCTTTCGACTGCCCACTCGGAAGAAGATATTAATCAAACTATTCAAGCGGCGGAAAAAGCATTCAGCCGTTTAAAAAAATAAACCTTTAGTGTCAGCCTGCAAGGTGTTCATGCATTGCAGGCTGACACTTTTTTTCATTTTTGCTTCTATTTGCGCATACACTAGCGCGAAAGGGAGGGGTGTGGATGGAAGAGTTGTTTTTCGTTTCCGTTCAGGAAGAAGTTGTATTTCCAGAAGGAGAAGAAGTGGACGAACTGCTGTCCATTTCACTTGATCCACAAGTAACAATTTCCGATTCGATTGTACAGGGGTCAATCGAGGTAACAGGAGAGTATCGGATAAATGATCAATATGGAATGGAGGAAGATACGATCCGCCAGTTTTTTCGCCAAATTCCCGTACAGGCTGTTCTGCCGCCGAATCAGCAGGCATCAGCTGACACAGAAATTGAGATTCATACCTTTGATTACACCGTAGGCAAACCGGATCGCCTGACTTTAGAAGCCGAACTTGCCGTTGCTGTTTCGGCTTCAGGGAATCTTTATGAGGAAACGCTTGCTGCCGCTTCGGTTCAAGAAACGGATAATAAATTCGAAGAAGCAGAAGAGAATCTTGAAGAAAGCTATGACGAAGCAGAAGAAGCGGAAGAAACAGAAGAAGCAAACGATGAGGAGGAAGCAGAGGAAGCCGCTGTTCAAGTTCAAAAACGAACGGAAGACGATTCTTCCATTTTCAGCTGGCTTGAAGAGCGGCCCGTTGAGCAGGCAAAATGGCGGTTTCAAGTGTCATCTGGCAATGTAGAGCTTATAACCACTCAAGATGAAGAGCAGCCGCAAGAAGAATCAGAACAGACAAGAGAATGACATCAAAAGTGGTCGGCAGGAAAATCGTCCGCAGCCCTTGAAAGCAGCACAGAGGAATAATAATCCGGCAGCACATAAAACGGCAGCGCCGGAGCCAGGGCGGCCACCGGTCGTAATGGCGCATCATGAAAAACACATCCTTTTTCTAAAGTACTGTCCAGTCCTTGGTGCAGTCGGAGACCGGCAAGATGTGCTTATGAGCCATAAGGCGATCCAGCTGAAAGGCCATAAAACACCTTCATTTGGTATGGCTTTATGCTTGCCGGCAGCAAGCAGCACCCTGCTCTTTTCTTATCATATGAATTATTCGAAAAACATGTGCATGAGGTTGACGCATAGAAGTCTTTTCGGCTAAGATAATGGTATTGAAAAGAAACGTGTGGACCTGGAAAAGGTGGTACCGCAAGCAGTCTCTTCGTCCTTTTCAGGCGGCGGGGCTTTTTTTTGTCAAGGAGGAAAAATAATGTCACAACAAGAAACAACTATGCCGACAAAATACGATCCACAGGCAATCGAGCAAGGCAGATATGACTGGTGGAAAGCCGGCAAATTTTTTGAAGCGAAAAATGATACATCAAAAACGCCATACACGATTGTTATTCCGCCTCCAAACGTAACAGGTAAGCTTCATCTCGGCCATGCCTGGGATACGACGCTTCAGGATATTTTAACGCGCATGAAGCGGATGCAGGGATATGACGTTCTCTGGCTTCCGGGAATGGACCATGCAGGTATTGCCACGCAGGCAAAAGTGGAGCAGAAATTAAAAGAAGAAGGCACCACCCGATATGATCTTGGACGTGAAAAGTTTCTTGAAGAGTCATGGAAGTGGAAAGAAGAGTATGCCGGCCATATTCGCGCGCAATGGGCGAAGCTTGGCCTCGGGCTTGATTACAGCCGCGAACGGTTTACGTTAGATGAAGGGCTGTCAAAAGCGGTTCGTGAAGTGTTCGTGAAGCTGTATGAAAAAGGGCTGATTTACCGCGGCGAATACATTATTAACTGGGACCCGTCTACGAAAACGGCTCTTTCTGATATTGAAGTGATTTATAAAGACGTCCAGGGTGCTTTTTACCATATGAAATACCCGCTCGAAGATGGATCTGGCTCAATAGAAGTGGCAACAACACGTCCGGAGACGATGCTTGGCGATACAGCGGTCGCTGTTCATCCGGAAGATGAACGTTATAAGCATTTAATTGGCAAAAATGTTGTGCTTCCGATTGTCGGCCGTATTATTCCAATTATCGCGGACGATTACGTGGATCCGGAATTCGGAAGCGGTGTGGTAAAAATTACACCGGCTCATGATCCGAATGATTTTGAAGTGGGCAACCGCCATGATCTTCCGCGTATTCTTGTAATGAATGAAGATGGAACAATGAACGGCCAGGCCGGTACATACAGCGGCATGGACCGTTTCGACTGCCGCAAGCAGATTGTGAAGGATCTTCAGGAAGCGGGCGTGCTGTTTAAAATTGAAGAACATTTGCACTCTGTGGGCCATTCAGAGAGAAGCGGTGCTGTTGTAGAACCGTATTTATCTACCCAATGGTTTGTAAAAATGGAGCCTCTGGCAAAAGAAGCGGTAGAGCTTCAAAAAACCGAAAACAAAGTAAATTTCGTACCGGACCGTTTTGAGAAAACATATCTCCACTGGATGGACAATATCCGTGACTGGTGTATTTCACGCCAGCTCTGGTGGGGCCACCGGATTCCAGCCTGGTATCATAAAGAAACCGGCGAAGTGTATGTTGGACACGAAGCTCCGAAAGATGCGGAAAACTGGGAACAGGATAATGATGTGCTGGATACATGGTTTTCTTCTGCACTGTGGCCGTTTTCTACAATGGGCTGGCCGGATGCGGAATCGGCTGAGTTCAAACGCTATTACCCAACAGCCGCGCTTGTAACAGGCTACGACATTATTTTCTTCTGGGTATCACGGATGATTTTCCAGGGTCTTGAGTTCACGGGCGAGCATCCATTTGAAGATGTTCTGATTCATGGACTTGTGCGTGATGCACAAGGGCGCAAAATGTCCAAATCACTTGGAAACGGTGTTGATCCAATGGAAGTCATTGATCAATACGGTGCGGATTCACTCCGCTATTTCCTCGCAACCGGAAGCTCACCGGGCCAGGATTTGCGCTATACAACTGAAAAAGTCGAAGCAACATGGAATTTTGCCAATAAAATCTGGAATGCTTCCCGGTTTGCTCTTATGAACATGGGCGGCATGACATATGATCAAATTGATTTATCCGGTGAAAAATCCGTGGCAGACGAGTGGATTTTAACCCGCCTGAACGAAACAATCGACAGTGTAACAAGCCTGTCTGCGAAATATGAATTCGGGGAAGTCGGCCGTACGCTGTACAACTTTATCTGGGACGACCTTTGTGACTGGTATATTGAAATGGCCAAATTGCCGCTCTACGGAGAAGACGAGCAGGCAAAACAAATGACCCGCTCCGTTCTTGCTTATGTGCTCGATAACACGATGCGCCTTTTGCATCCGTTTATGCCATTTATTACAGAAGAAATCTGGCAGAACCTTCCGCATGAAGGTGAAACGATTGTGGAAGCTTCCTGGCCAAAGGCAGATCCTTCTTTAACAAATAAAGAAGCGGCTGCAAACATGAAGCTGCTTGTCGATATTATTCGTGCTGTCCGCAATATTCGGGCGGAAGTAAACACGCCGATGAGCAAAAAAGTACCGCTCGTCTTGAAAGCCAAAGATGCCGGGGTGCTCGCAACTTTAACGGATAACCATTACTATATTGAACGGTTCTGCAATCCGGATGAGCTTTTAATCGATACAAATCCAGCGGTGCCTGAAAAAGCAATGACGGCGGTTGTAACGGGCGCAGAATTGTTTATGCCGCTTGCCGGCCTTCTCAATATTGATGAAGAAATTGCCCGTCTTGAAAAAGAAAAAGCAAAATGGCAGTCCGAAGTGGACCGTGTTTTGAAAAAGCTTGCCAATGAGCGGTTTATTTCAAAAGCGCCGCAAAAAGTTGTAGATGAAGAGCGGGCCAAAGAAGCAGATTACCGTGAGAAACTGGCAGCAGTAGAAGCGCGTATTGAAGATTTAAAGAACTAAGCGAAAAAGACGAACCTGCCTAAAGGACGGTTCGTCTTTTTCGTACATAAGGAGAACAGGAATGAATAACTACGAAGAAGCACTCACCTGGATACATGGACGTCTTCGCACCGGTATTAAACCGGGACTTGAACGTATGGAGTATATAATGTCGCGCCTTAACCATCCGGAACGGCGGGTAAGGGCTGTTCATATTGGCGGAACAAACGGAAAAGGATCAACTACAGCGATGCTCCGGTCTATCTTAACGGAAGCTGGTTTTGAAACGGGTACATTTACATCGCCCTATATTGAGCAGTTTAATGAACGCATCAGCGTAAACGGAACGCCGATTTCAGATGAAGAAATCACATTGCTTGCCGGTAAAATCAAAACGATTGCGGATGAAATGGAAGACCTTGAGATCGGCGGACCGAGTGAATTTGAAATTATTACCGCGATGGCTTTTTACTACTTTGCTTACGTGCACCCGGTGGATATTGTTTTATTTGAAGTGGGGCTCGGCGGCCGTCTGGACTCAACGAATATCGTTCATCCTATCCTGTCGATCATTACGACGATTGGCATGGATCATCTTCAGTTTTTGGGAGATACGATCGAAAAAATTGCCGGTGAAAAAGCAGGCATTATTAAAAGCGGCATTCCTGTTATCACAGCCGTTGAGCAGCCGGAGGCGCTCTGTGTTATCGCCGAAAAAGCAGCCGAAAAAAAAGCGGCTCTATACGAGTACGGCCATGATTTCACTGGCGCATGGACCGCTTCTCTTGAAACAGGCGAGCAATTTGATTTTGTTTCTGCCTACAGTACACGGCCGTCTCTTCAAACAGGCCTTGTCGGGCTCCATCAAGTACAAAACGCGTCAATGGCTGTGATGGCAGCCGATTACCTGCGTATGTACTATTCTTTTTTAATTGAGGACGAACATATTAAAAGCGGGCTTGAAAAAGCAGCCTGGCCGGGCCGCTTTGAAACACTATCCCGCCGGCCGCTTGTAATCGCCGATGGCGCCCATAATGAAGAAGGGGTGGCGGCACTCGTTAAAACAATTGGACAGCGATTCCCGGACCGTTATATTACAATTCTGTTTGCCGCGATGAGAGATAAGCCGCTTGACCGGATGATTGGCCTTTTAAAAGAGTCAGCAGACAAAGTGTTTCTTGCTCCGTTTGATTTTCCAAGAGCGGCCCGCACGCAGGACTACGAACAGTTTCAGTCGGAAACAGTTCAAATTGCTCAAAGCTATCAGGCGGCCATTCAATCCTTTCAGCAGAACGCATTCAAACAGGACGTTTTAATTATCACCGGCTCCTTGTACTTTATATCGAACGTGAAAAAAGACATGAAAACCATTCTTTCCAAATAAGCACAAGGTCTATATAATAGTAAGAAAGATTGCCTATTAGGAAAAGGCTGGTGCCAAATGAAAAAATTTGTAGTAAATGCTGTTTTATCAATCATCGTGCTTTTTTTAATAATGCCGTTTAATGCCCTGCAAACAAAAGCACAGGGAAATACAATTGGGGTCTCTGTAACTGCGGCTCCCTCTCAATCGGTCGTTGTAAAACCAATAGACAGTAATGCACGGGCGCGGATTGATATGAAAATGATTCCGTTTGGAAAGTACGAGCAGCTGGCCCGGAAACCTGTAGATGTCGTTTTTATTTTTGATACATCCGGATCAATGAACGAGTCAGGTACCCGCCCGCAAAAGTTCCAAAGTGCGAAAGAAGCGATGTATAAAGCGCTGGATTATTTTCAGAAAAATGCAGGGCCGAATGACCGATTTGCATTTATCCCGTTTAATTCTGGAATAGATATGAATAATATAATTGATATCAACTACGGAACAGGAAGCAAAGAAGCTGTTAACTGGAAGCTTGAGCAAATAAAATACAAGGTAAATAGATTAGCAGCCAATGGAGGCACCAATTATCGTTCACCAATGGAATATGCTGAAAATATGTTAACCGGGTCAACAAATGAAAAAAATATTATTTTTATGACAGATGGTGAATTGACTGTTTCTGAGGAGAGAACAGCGGTTTGTGATTATTATTGCTATGACGATGGAATAAATACCGTTTCACAATATACAAACGGGTCATTTGGCTATTATTCACAGCGCTTTAGAAATGTGACTAACCCGTATATTTTTAATGGAGTAAACTGGATTAATACCTCATCAAGCGAAGGGAAAAAACAAGCTATTAATCTATTTAGAAAAAACGCCAAAAATAAAGCACAGGCGCTGGGAGCCAAAAACATTAAAATGTACTCCATCGGTTTTGGAAATGATCCATCCGAGCTGGACCAGCCGTATTTAGAAGAACTGTCTTCGGTAACAGGAGCATATGCGAGTCCTGCATCCGAAGGGAATATTGACCGGATTTTTCTTGACATTGCAGAATCAATCAATAAGCAGAAGCTTGATGTCGAAGTGACACTAGACCTGGCGAAGTTCGGCGGAAAAGTAATAGCGGCCGAAGGAGCTAACGCTGCAATAGACGGCACTAAAGTAACGCTGAGAAAAACGTTTGAATATGATTATCAGCAAAACGCGCCGGCGCCGGTCGATTTAACGCTGCCTCTTGAATTTACGGCTGTTGGCACTTATACATTTGATAACATTAAACTAACTTACAAGCGGCCAGACGGTTCCACCGGTTCTGCCAATGTGCAGCCGGTTACCATTGAGGTCAGGGCGGAAGCGCCGCCGGCTATTAACGGCAGCATGGTGTTAAAAGGAGAACTGGAATCAAACCCTGTGAACAACCTCGTCAAGCAGGCGGGCAAACGAACCAATTATTTTCGGGCAGATTACAATTTGACGCCGAATGGATTAAGCAACAGCACAGTTAAAGGTACATTGAAGAATATTAAGCTTATCCAGCCTCTCCCTGATGGAGTCAGCCTTGACGAAAAATCAGCATCTAATGTAAAGCTTCAAACGAATGGGAGTACTGGAGCCAAGGAAGCCGTTATTACGTTAACCCAAACTGTAACATACGCGAATGGCGCTTTTACACCGGCATCGTTTGGGGCATCGCTGAAGCTGAAAGCAGACTGGGCACTTCATAACGTAACAATGCCGCAGGCCCGTGTAGAATACGAGGATACACGATTTAACCAAACATACAGCTCTTCTATTCCATCTGCTTCAGACCGGATTACCAGCAAAGTGAGATTGGATGATGAGAACAGTCATAATTATGACGGCTATGCAAATGGCAGCATTAAAAAGGTAGAGAAGTCATCCGGCAGTACTGTTGCAGAAACAGCGTACCCGAATGATTACAGCTTATTACCGGAACCGGTAAAAGATATGGTTTTCACAGATGGAAACAAAAAAGCAATTAACATTACCTATTCGGATGATTCATCCGCTGTATTATACTTTACCGCTGATATTGGCATGACAGGAGCAGACAGCAAAGCGGCTGTTGAAGATAAAGCAGTCGTATATGAGAGTGTAGATGCCAGGCTTTCCCGTTTCGTAGCAGGGGAAGGTGTCCGGTACGAATACCGCATCAGCACACAAAAAGCAGAAGGCGAAGCATGGGAAACCGGCGGCTGGGCTGCCCTGGCAAAGAACCAGACTGTTCCGCTTACGGCGATGGGCGTCAATAAAATTGAAGTCAGATCATTCGGCGGCTTCTCGCTCGGAAGTGATGAAATTATTTCAAAACAAGTAACGATTAAGAAAAAAATAGACCGGGTTGAAATATGGTCTGTCGGTGATAAACGAGAACCAATCACCGAGCTTCAAGTTACGGAAGGTGAATCGAAAGAATTTGAAGTGAAAATATTCCTTGAAGGAAACGATGAACCAGAAAGTGCGGCAGACTACCCATGGATTTACAAGCTGACAGATGAAACCGTCGCTCTTGCGGTGCCGGGAGAGAAAAACATCGGCACGGCGGCCGGCATTAAGCCGGGGGAAACAACCCTTACCGTCACGCCGGACATGGACCCGAAAGCAAATCCGGAGAATAAAAGCGCCAATCTTGACATTATCGTTACATCAGCTTTTACCGAACTTGAAGGAGTCACCTTCGAGCAGTCTAAATACACGAATAAAACGAAAGAAAAAGTAATAGATATGCTTGAAACAACACCGTCAGGATTGGAAGATACGATCAAGGTAACCAATGTATATGCTTCGAACCCGGAAGGCGATATTGTTAAAATTACGCAGCCTGGCGGAGGGGACGGTGACTGGTACATTGAAGCCGGTACAGAAACAGGTTATACAAGAGTGACGGCTGTCGTTGAGCAGCAAAAACCGGACGGCAGTGTTATCGAAAAAGAAGCGAAAGCCAGGTTTGAAACTGGAAACGGCGATAATACAACAGCCGAAGAAATCGAAGGTGAGTGGTAACAGCACTAAAAAAGCTTGAGGAGAAATCCTCAAGCTTTCAGGCTGTTGACAAACGCTTGCTTTCGGCGTTACTTGCCGGCTGTGAATGCTCATGACCCTCAAAAGGTTACTCCGCTTCCCAGCCGGCCGCGTTCCTGGAAAGACAAACATTTTCAATCAGCCTGCTTTCTAACTTTGTGTACACTCTCAAAGCTTGAGGAGAAATCCTCAAGCTTTTTTATGCTGAATCAAAAGCTATTCAACCGTCAGCTGGTCACTGTATACAGTTAAATACTCTACCTCTGGCAAATAATCAAGCTGGCTCAGTAAAATATCCCGGTCATAGTCAACGATAAAACGGGAATAGCGGTCCTCCTGCTGTTCGGAGGGAGGAATGGCCGTAGAGATTTCAAAGCTTTTCGTTTCACCACGTATCGCATTAATGGCGAAACCGCCTTTTGCAAAAAGCCCTCCATCCACATAAAACAGCGAGCCAACACCATATAATTTAGCAGCCGGATTTTCTGATTTATCAGATATGCTTGTGGTTACTTCTGCTTCCTTATCTGTGTAGAAAAATCCTTTCAGAGGCTGAATTTTTTCTTCTGAATCAGGCACATAAGGCTTCTCTCCTTCTTCCTGCTCTTTGCTGCTTTCAAAGTTCTGGAATTCATTAATCCGCGTAATCAGCAGGGAACCGCCCGATAACAAAACAAGCTGCCCTGGCTTTTCTCCTTCAGGTGTAAAACCCTTGATCGACAGGTTTGATATTTTTGTTTCTCCCTGTGCATACATCGTTCCGCTTACGGAAAAAACATCGTTTTCTCCCTTGCTCCCTTGTTCATCGTCTCCTTGAATTGTCAGCTTATTATCTGCAAACAGGGGGCCGTTAAAGGAAATGGGCTCCGATTCTCCACTTTCCCCTTCCTGGTTGTTTTTCACAAATACAGTAATATTGTTATTCATATCGGCTGAAAACTCTTTACCTTCCGATTCTGGGGAAGATTCTGAGGAAACGACATTGCCGGTGATGGACGCTTTTCCTGAAAAATCCAGGGTAATAGAGCCGAGCGCATGTAAATGATTTTTTAATGTGAAGCTGCCCGACGACACGATGTTCATATTGCCAGTGCTGTATAAGGCATTTATACTCGTTTCTTGCTGGCCAGCGGAGAAGGGGTATTGGAAATCAACAGTCATCTCATTTTTATTTTTAATAATGAGGTCGTCTTCCGAACGAAGCGGAGCTGAGACGATGAAGGAACCGGCATTATCAATAACAATATCCTGTGAATCAGGAGTTGTTGTACCGTTAGTTCTCAAAAAGCCGGATTGAATTTTCTCTGTTAATTCGATTTGGCCGCTTTCATTGTCAAAGATCACATCCCCGCCGCTGTCAAGCGCGCCAAGAATAAAAGAGCCCGTCCGGTTGTCTGCTTCAACGGCCAATTCATCGTATATGTGGGCGCTGTCTGCTTCTATCGTTCCAGAATCGTTTTCTATTACGATGCCGCGGTCCGAGATGAGATCATCTACTATTGTCACCGTGCCGCTGCCCTTATTATCAATTTTCAGGATGCCTCCTGAAACGGACACATTCTTAATGGTAAGATCGCCTTCTGTTTCAATGGTCAAAGAGCCTTTTACATTTAAATTTTCAACACGACTATGCGCCGGTTTTACAACGGCATTTCCTTCGTAATTAATATTGCTGATATCATATTTAGCGGCGTATTCGCTTAACGTAAGCGTATCTTCCGGATCATCAGGGTCAGGGAAGCCGGTTACTGGTGGACTTTCCATATGTTGGGCTTTGTTTTTAGGAAGGGAGCTCTCATCGGCCGCGGAGACAGCATTCATCTTTTGTAAAGCTGCTGAGCGCTCTTCTGTATAAGCTTCGGAAAAATAAATGCTTTGATACTGGCTGTCATTTTTTAAACCCGGCGCCCGTTTTTCCTTGTAAAAATTGTCTGGCTTTAACACATCCATTAGCTTTTGCGGTTCAAATGTGTTTCGCCATTCTTCATAACTTCCGGTTGTCCCCGCGTATAAATCTCCGGAAACAGATGGCTTTGGGGTTAAGCTTCTTCCTTCGTTTCCTTTTTCATCAAGATAAATCGCTTCAGGGCTGATGCTCAGGTCATTGGCAAAGATATTTCCCTGCAGATGCGGGGACCCATTAAGCGTTAATGTCCCTTTTTCAGAACCGATTGCGTATTTTAAAAAACTTGGCAGGGGAGAAATAATCAGTTCTTTTTCTGCTGTCCGCGACACGGCGGTTCTTCCAGGCTCAATAGCCGTAATCCGTACTTTTAAGACACGGGTCAGGTTGCGGTTATCTGTAAAAAGAGATGGATCTGTTACATCGGTAACCTCAATTTTTTCAATCGACGTATTTTCCATTAATTTGTTTTCAATGACTGTTGAAGCGGACTCAAGCAGCCCTTTTAAAGCAAATGACGGATTCGGATTTTTTGACAATTTCTCAATATACATAGTGGAGTCGGTACGCAAATGCTCTGAAAGCGCAGCAGTATAGGAATCAATGGCTTTAATCGCTTCATAAGTCGTATCCACATCTTCAACACGCACGGTGGTTCGGTTGGCTCCGCCGATCGTAGAGGCAACAACGGCAAGCCCGATTGTAGACATAATTACAGTGACCAGCAGAACAAGCAGCAATGTATTTCCTTTTTCATTACAAAGCTTTTGCATTAAAATCCAAACCTACTTTCTAATTGCATAGTG
This sequence comes from Domibacillus indicus, assembly GCF_000970685.1. GTDB lineage: Bacteria > Bacillota > Bacilli > Bacillales > Domibacillaceae > Domibacillus > Domibacillus indicus. The sequence goes on along the minus strand of NZ_LAJB01000002.1, from coordinate 705,073 downwards.
TCAACAGTACGGTCGCTTTTTAAATTAAATATGAGTTCAATAGACCCGCTTTGACAGACGGAGCTGCCGTTTTCCTCTGTTTTGGTATCGCAGGCGACGTTAAAGACCGGCTTGTTATCCGGATTGGGTATAAACTGTGAAGGCACTTCAAGCGTTTCCACTCCATCATTTTCATTAGTGCCGGATCGCTCAATTTTAATTTGCGATCCTTCTATGAAAATTTTCGTCTCTGTTTTTTCTGAATCCATCTCTTTCTGGGAAGGAGCATAGTAAAATTCAGGAGTACTTTCGCTGCCTTCATTTTCATTTTCAATTTTATCGAAGCCAACTTTTTTATTGTTAAGGATCACCACACAAGAGCCATCCCCACAGTCTTTCACTTCGTCAAAAGGTGTGGAGTAAAATTCATTCATAATTCTGGTTGTTACATAATCGGCATCTTCACGAAACTGTGTTTCGGCTGTCTGCTTTGTAAAAATCTTTTGGCCGGTAACGAGTGTGCTTGTTAAAACAGATCCGATAATGGCCATGATTGCGATTACTGCCAACAGCTCCATTAAGCTGACTCCGCGTTCATCGCAAATCCTCGCTTTTAATCGTGCCGTCAAGTTCCATAGTTTTTTGAGGGCCATTTCCAGTCCAACCTACTTTCACCTTAATGGGAATGTAATATTTTTTTTCTTCCGCGTTTTCAATGTCGCCTAAAGAGATTGCTGCGTGATAAGAGCCATTGTTTACTTCGATATTTCTACATTTTGATTCGTCAATATTGTTGGATTCAGGATTTGACGGTTCAAGTGTATAAACGTAAATGTCGGGATCGCCTTCAGAAGGGCACATTTTCAGCCATTTTTCTGTACCGGGATTTTCAAATTCATGACGCATTTCGACAAATGATTGTTTTTCCATAAACATTAAAGCATTCCGGGCTACATTTAAAGCCACTGTCCGGCTTTCATTGGAAGCATTAAAAGTGGCGGCTTGAAAAAAGAAGCGGGTGACGGAAAGCAAAATAATAGTTAAGATAGTAAGCGAAACCAGGAGCTCGATCAATGTGACACCTGATTGACAATTTTTGATTTTTTTCGCCACGAGTTTTTTCCTTTCTTTGCAATTACATAACTTTATTATACAATATTCCTATTATACTGTATTTTTCCTGCATGGGTTATGTGATTATTCTACTACATTGATCATAGAGAGGGTTGTTGATGACAAAAACAATTATGATGTTTATCGGATTTTTGCTTGTTTTGCCGATTTTGCCCTGGCTGCCGATCGGCGTTTCCTTAAAAGGAAAGATCATCATTGTGCTTGAGAGCCTTGCTGTTGCGGGAGCAGTTACAGCTGCTCTTGCCTATCTCCCGCTCTGGCAAGGCCTTTTAATCGGGCTTCTATTTTTTATTACGACAGGTTACTTTACGATAAAATATGGCCTTCCGGTTTGGGCGGAAGAAGCAGAAGCTTTTGAAGGAGCCGCTGAAAACGAAGATATTGGGGAGCGGGCAGAAAAGCGTTCCAGCAGATCGCTGTTTAGAAAAAAGGAAGCAGCAGAGACTGCAGAACACATACAGCACCAAAAGAAAGAGGCGGATGGGGAATCCTCATTTTTATTGAAGCAGGAAGCTGAGAGCCAGGCCGCGGAGTCAGAATCCAGAGAAATGCTTTTAGCTGCTGATGATCAAAAAGCAGCTCCAGAGGAATTAGATGATCAAGCAGCTTTCGAATTTGAAAAGGAAGCACTTGAAGAACGTATTGGTTCTGGCGAAACAGACGATCATCAAGCAAGTGAAGAAGGGAAATGGCAGTCCGGGCTCGACGGTGATCTGGAGGAACTGGATTTTAGTTTTTCATCTGAGGATGATGAAGAGCAGAAAGAAGCCGGACCGGACATTGAAGAAACAGGGGGATGGCTTGAAGAAATAAATGCCGGAGATGAAACGGCTGCGGCAAAATTAGCAGAGGAAGCCGGCCTGGATGAATTACTGGGGAAAGATGAAGATGAAGAAATAGAGATTTTAGACCATGAAGAAATAAGCTTATTTGACGATAAAGAAATAGAAGAAAGTGAGGAAGATTCTTTAGAGGAGCTGGAGGAGCTCAGCGGACAGTATTTAAATGACTTATTTGAAGATGAACTGCAGGAAAGCACCGGGATTTCAGCAGAAGAGAATCTGGAAACAGCAGAAGAGCCTGAAGAAGGTCTTTTCATACAGCAGGAGGAAGACGATTTCGAGCAGGAAGCGTTTCTGTCTGCAGAGGAAGATACGGATAATGAAAGTGGACAGGCTGCTGAAGAGGTTGAAGAAGCTGAAGAAGCTGTAGAGGAGCTGCAGGAAAGCACCGGGATTTCGGCTGAAGAGAATCTGGAAACAGCAGAAGAGCCTGAGGAAGTTCTTTTTATACAGCCTGAAGAAGCCGATTTGGAGCAGGAAACGCTTCTGTCAGCAGAAGAAGAAGCGATTAATGCCGCCTTGCCGGAAGAAAGTGAAGAGCCGGGGCAGTTTTCTGCAGAAGAGAGCATGGAAGAAAAGCCGCGCCTTTCGCCAGAGTGGCTTCATGCAATCGTTCAGGAAATTACCGTGAAACAGCAGGTTCTTTCCTACACAGACGCAGAGCAGATCATGTTTGGTTATTTAAAGGCTCCGCTTCATGACCGTGATTATTACGTAATTGCCCGAATGCTGCTCGCGTTTTATATGGCGAAAAACAAGCCCGGACAGGCTGCGCAGCTGGCGGATGAGCTCTTGTGCCGTCTTGGCGCGTATCCGGTTCTGGCAGATGAAATAAAAAGCATTAAAGAGATTATTTTAAATCAATCAATGGAAACAGGTGAGAGAAATGAAGAGAAGCAGTGAAGTTCAAAGCCTTCCTATTATCAGCATTGCGGACGGTGTAGAGATTGGAAAAGTAAAGTCGCTTATTATTAACCCGGAAAAAAGAAGTGTCGATTTTATTACCATTGAACATGAAGAATGGGAACAAGAAGGAAAAGCAATTCCGTTCAATAAAATTATTGGTATTGGTGATTACGCACTGACGATTGAGCAGGAAAGCAACGTGATTGAAATGAACAGCATCCCGGTAGCCAATGAACTATTGAACCGCAAAACGAAAATTGAGCAAACACGTTTAATGACAAAAAAAGGACAATTAATCGGAGAAGCAGTTGAGTATATGATTGATGACGAAACCGGTGAAATTGTCCAGCTTATTGTAAAAGACAGCGAAGGTTCGTTTATAGTAAATGGACAGTTTGTGGTTACATACGGCCGGGACTTGATTGTGGTCAGTGAAGATGTGGTCAAAGAATCGCCAGAAAGCGAAGCGGCAGTACCGCACTCCCTTTCCATTCAGCCAGAGGATTCACTTGAAGCGGTTCAAGAAAAGCAGCAGCCTGTTTTAAAAGTGGAAGAACCGATTAATGCAGAAGCCGGCATTGAAGAATTGCCGCTTTTAGAAGAAATTGAGGCAGAACCCGAACCGGTTCATAACGGGCAGGAAGAATCTGAAGCTTCTTCTATTGACCGGTGGCTTCAAATGATCGATGATCAGCACAGCAAGCTGCTGGCCGGGAAAACAGTCGTGAAGGATATTGAAGTGAACGGGGAAGTGCTTATTCCGGCCGGTGAGGTTTTAGCCGAAGAACATATTCAAAAAGCGCGATCGGCCGGTCCGGAGGTTTTAGTCGAGTTAAGCATGAACAGCGAGGCATAAGGAAGTGGAAGCAGTAGGACGGCCTCAAAAAATAATTGGAAAAGCAGCGCTCTTTTTACTTTTGCTTGTGATCTACTTTTCGCTGTTTTCTTTTTACGGAAGCCGGCTGTTTGAAAAAGTCTTTTTATCGGATACCGTTTTTGACGAGAATACGGCGATCGGGCCTGAGAAAGTTGCCGGCATGACCGACCGCGAAGCAGCAAAGCTTCTTAATGAAGAAATTGAAAACTGGCAGGCTCAGGCGGTTATGAAACTCAAATATGCAGAAAAAGAGATACCGCTGAGCAGTAGTTTTGTTGAGTTTCAAGTAAGACAGTCTGTCGATGAAGCGGCGGATGGACAGCAAAACCGGTTAATTGCATCGGTTTCGCCTGAAAAGCTTGAAGACGAGCTGAATCGAAAAATGCCGGCTCTTCAAATAAAGGATCATATAGATATAGATTTGCTGGCTGCTGATTTAGGGGATATTGGTGATTATTTAAAGAGCGGAGAATCAGTACTCGACCTATCGCTTTACCTGGAGGAAAACGGAAAAACGGCCAAGCTGGCTGAAGTTACGGCAGACGGGCTCGATAGTGCATCGATACGCTTTATCAAAGAAAATCCGGCTATTTCTATCAAAGGAGGATCCTCGGTTTCTTTTAACAGCTGGATTGAGCCTGCTGCGGACAAAATAAGTGAAGAAAGCTTGAATCTTTTATCATCAGCTCTCTATCAGCTCATACTGAAAACAAATTTCGACATTATGGAGAAAAATCAAAGCACGGCTCTTCCTGATTACATTGATCTTGGTTATGAAGCGAAAGTAAAAAGAAAAAAAGAACAGGATTTTATCTTTTTTAATCGGAATGATTATGACTATACGATTGAGTGGACGGCTGACAATGGAAATGTATACGGCGTGCTAAAAGGCATTCCTTTTTATTACACATATAAACCGGAATTAAAGAACAAAAAAACATTGAAGCCAAAAACGGTCCTTCATTTTAGCCCGAATCTTCCATATGGCCAGATGAGGATAGAACAATACGGTGAAACTGGCTTGATGATTGATGTGTTCAGGTCCCGGTACGAAGGGGCAAAAAAAATGGACAGTGAGCAGGTAGCTGCTGACTTTTATCCGCCCGATCATCAAATCGAGCTGTACAGCTCACAGGAGCCGCCGCCTCCGCCTGAACCGGAAGAGACGGAAGAAACAGATGAAGCCGGAACAGAGTCTGGAGATGAGACAGCGAATGAAGAAGATTCCTCTGTAGATGACGAACCGCCGTCTGAAGGTGAAGAAAACTCATCTTCAGACGAGCAAAACCAGGCCGAAGATGAAGAAAGCTCCTCTGCTGAAGAAAACAATACTGAAAATGCGCAATAAAAGGTGATGCGGAATGAAGACGAAACGAAAACGGCTTGGTGATCTGCTGGTTGAATCCGGCTTGATTTCAGAAGAACAGCTCTCCCTTGCTTTAACAGAAAAAAAATCCAGCCAGAAACTCGGGGATGTGCTTTTAAGCAGGGGTTTTATTACAGAACAGCAGCTGATTGAAGTGCTGGAATTCCAGCTGGGTATTCCGCATGTCAGCCTGTACCGCTATCCGATTGATATTAAGCTGCTCAGCCTCGTATCAAAAGATATGGCGAAGAAAAGCTTAATCATTCCGTTGAAAAAAGAAGAAAACCGATTGTTTGTAGCCATGGCTGACCCAATGGACTATTTTACAGTAGAAGATCTGCGCCTGGCCACAGGCTTTCAAATTGAAACCGCCATTGCAACAAAGCAGGACATCCTGCGTGCCATTAACAAGTACTATGATATGGATGATTCGCTTGAAGAATTTATGCAGCAAAACCCTCCTGAAGCAGCTGAGGCACAGGAAACAGTAGAGGAAGATTCACCGGTTGTCCGGCTGGTAAACCAGATTATGTCCCGAGCCCTGACGGAAAAAGCAAGCGACATTCATATTGATCCGCATGAAACAAAGGTAGTCGTCCGCATGCGGGTTGACGGCGTATTGCAGCTCGACCGGCAGCTGCCGAAATCAATGCTTGGTATGTTAACAGCGCGGATCAAGATAATGGCGAACATGGACATTACGGAACACCGTATCCCGCAGGATGGACGGATTAAAACCAATATTGATTTTCGGCCGATTGATCTTCGTATTTCAACGCTTCCCACTGTTTATGGCGAAAAAATCGTCATGAGGATACTGGATTTAAGCAGTTCCTTAAATGATATGAATCAGCTTGGATTTAATAAAGTCAATTTAAAGCGGGTTGAATCCCTGCTCCAGCGCCCGAATGGCATTGTGCTGATTACCGGCCCGACCGGATCGGGAAAATCCTCCACACTGTATGCAGGATTGAACCGGCTTAACAGTGAGGAAGTAAATATCATTACGATCGAGGACCCGGTAGAATACCAGCTTGAGGGCGTCAATCAAATACAAGTCAATCCGAACGTCGGGCTGACATTTGCCGCGGGGCTCCGCTCCATTTTGCGCCAGGACCCGAATGTTATTATGATCGGTGAAATTCGGGATAAAGAAACAGCGGAAATTGCCATTCGTGCGTCTTTAACCGGCCATCTGGTGCTTAGTACTTTGCATACAAACGATTCGATCAGCAGCATTACCCGTTTAATTGACATGGGTGTTGAGCCGTTTCTCGTTGCTTCTTCCCTGAGCGGAATTGTTGCCCAGCGTCTGATTCGCAAAGTATGCCGGGACTGCGGCCGGGAAGAGCAGGCGACTGAGCGGGAAAAAGAGATTTTCGGAAAACGGGGGCTTAAAATCGAGAAAGTCAAGCGGGGAAAAGGCTGTGCTTCCTGCAATATGACCGGCTATAAAGGGCGCCTGGCCATTCACGAAGTTCTAGTTGTTACCGAGGAAATGAAACGAATGATTTTAAACAATGAACCATTGTCGAAATTAAAACAAACCGCGTTAAAAAACAAAACGATTTTTTTGCTTGACGATGGTCTTTTAAAAATTAAGCAGGGCATCACGACAACCGAAGAGGTGCTTCGTGCTGTGTTAATGGAGTAGAAACTATGAAAGATAAGCTTGAATTTATTTTACGTTCCGCTTTTGAACTGAAAGCGTCAGATATCCATTTAACAGTCGGAACAGCTCCCGTGTTTCGCATACACGGTGATTTAAAGCGCTATGGAAAAGAACCGCTGAAGCCGGCTGACACAGAAGCAATGGCAAAAGCCGTCATTCCAGAATCCATGTGGAGCACGTTTAAGGAAAAGGGAGAGCTTGATTTTTCCTTTGGCCTGCCGCGTGTATCCCGCTTCCGGGTAAATGCCTACCATCAGCGCAACTGCATTGCCCTTGCTTTTCGGGTCATTGCTTCGGGGGTGCCGACACTTGAAGATCTCCATATGCCGGAAATCTTAAAAAAAGTGTCAGAACGGCCGTATGGCCTCGTTCTTGTTACAGGACCGACCGGCAGCGGAAAATCAACCACGCTTGCCAGTATGATCGATTATTTGAACCGCAATACAAGAAAACACATTATTACGCTTGAAGATCCAATTGAGTATTTGCATAAGCATGGAAAATGCATTATCGACCAGCGGGAAATCGGGTATGACACCCAGACATTTGCGAACGGGCTTCGTGCAGCGTTACGCCAGGACCCGGATGTTATTCTGGTCGGCGAAATGCGTGACCTTGAAACCATTCAAACAGCCATTACGGCAGCAGAAACAGGCCATCTTGTGTTCGCCACACTTCATACATCAAGTGCGCCCGCTACAATTGAGCGGATCATTGATGTGTTTCCGGCTGAACAGCAGCCGCAGATCCGCACCCAGCTCGCGACGGTTTTAACAGCCGTTATTGCCCAGCGCCTGTTTCCGACAGCAGATTTAAAGGGAAGGCGGGCGGCTCTGGAAATTATGCTGAATAATTCAGCAGTGGCCAATTTAATCCGGTCAGAGAAAGTCCACCAAATTATCAATGTAATCCAGACATCGAAAGCCCAGGGTATGCAGCTCATGGCCGACCATGCCCAGGAATTGTTTCGCCAGGAGATTGTTTCAAAAGCAGCACTTCTTCCTTATTTAAGAGAAAGGGAATAACAGAATGGCTAAATTCGTTTACACAGGAAGAGACAGGCGCGGTCCTAAAAAAGGCACGCTAACCGCTCATTCAAAAAAAGAAGCCATTGAAAAATTGCAGTCAAACGGGATTCGCGTAAAAGAAATTGAGCAGAAGCCCGAGACATTCTGGGAGCAGGATATTGTAATTGGCCGGGCGGTAAAGCTTGAACATATGGTTATTTTTTTACGGCAGTTTGCTGCACTTCTGCAGGCTGGAGTGACTGTGGTGGATTCGGCTTTTATTTTATCCCAGCAGACGGACAGCAAGCCGCTCAGACGGGCGCTCACTAACATGGAAGCGGATATGAGGGAAGGGCGGCCGCTATCAGAAGCTGCCGAAAAGCAAAAAAAGATTTTCGAGCCGCTGTTTATCAATATGCTAAAAGCCGGGGAAGCAACCGGTACGCTTGATCAAACCTTTAGTGACCTTGCTGTCCACTACGAGCGGCAGCACCGTACCCGCCAAAAAGTGATTTCAGCACTCGCTTATCCGGTTGTGGTCGGAATTGTAGCGGTATTCGTAGTTATCTTTTTGCTTGTTTCCGTTGTGCCGACCTTTGTCGGGATGTTTGAAGACTTTGGCGGGGAGCTGCCGGCGATCACCCGGTTTGTAATTTATTCAAGCGAATGGATGCAGCGCTTCTGGTACGTGATTGCCCTGCTTGCGGTGCTTGCTGCTGGAGCTGTCTGGCTACTCCGGCGCCGGCCGGAATCCAAAATATATATCGATTATGCGATTTTGCGCATGCCGCTTTTTGGGAATTTAATGCGGAAAGCGGTGCTTGCGCGGATGACCCGGACACTCAGCTCTCTGTTTTCCAACTCTGTTCCGATCCTGGAGGCGATGGATATTACCGGAAATGTGGTGGGGAACGAAGTGATTGCCGGTGTCATTAAAGAATCCAGGCAGTCACTGGAACGCGGTGAATCCATTACCGGGCCGATGCAGCGCCACTGGGCATTTCCGCCGCTTCTGCACCAGATGGTTGCCATCGGGGAAGAAACCGGGTCACTGGATCAGATGCTGTCGAAAGTCGCTGATTTTTACGAGGCGGAGGTTGAAACAGTGACCGACCGGCTTAAAGCGCTTATTGAACCGCTGATGATCGTGTTGCTTGCGGCGATCGTCGGGACTATTGTTATATCTATTATGGTTCCGATGTTCGAAATATTTAACACCGTCCAGGAAGGAAGCTAAAATAGCGAATTTTTGAGATTTTTTTCCTATATCTCATTGCTTTTATTGTCGGAAATAAGTAGAATACTAGTATTGGTGTCCTAATACTATGAAAGTTGTCGAAAAAGAGAGGAGCAAAAACATGTTAAAAGCACTAAAAAAACGTGTGAAGAACGAAAAAGGCTTAACCCTGATCGAATTGCTAGCTGTAGTCGTTATTCTAGGGATTATCGCTGCCATTGCCATTCCAGCGATTGGAGGGTTAATTGATAACTCTAAGAAAGATGCGCACGTTGCGAATGCGACACAGATGATTAATTCAGCCAAAACGTATGTTGCAGGTAATGCGAATGATCCAGCAACATCGATTACATTAGAAGAATTAATTGGTGACGGTTATATTGACGAGATGGAAGATCCTGATGGAAAAGACGCTACAGGTGAAGGGTACGACTTAAAAGATTCAAAAGTTGATATTGTTAAAAGTAATAATAAATTCACCTATACTGTAACCTTAAAAGGAGTAGAAAGAGGTATTTCTGGTGAACTAAGTGCATTAGATCGGGATGCCGTTCTTGATACTCTGAAAAAGTAATTTTATGTTCCAAGTATTTATATTTATATACGGTCTCTTATTTGGCTCGTTTTATAACGTAGTCGGGCTCCGGGTGCCGGCCGGGAAGTCGATTGTGAAGCCGCGCAGCGCCTGCTCGCTGTGCGGCCGTCAATTGACGGCGCGGGATTTAGTTCCGGTTTTGTCGTATGTTGCATTAAAAGGACGCTGCCGCGGGTGCGGGGCGAAAATATCGATTCTCTACCCTGTAACAGAGCTGGCCACAGCGCTGTTATTTTTGTATGCTTATCTATTATATGGGTTCAGCGTATCTTTTTGGGTGGCTGTTTTGCTGTTTTCAATGCTGATGATTCTCGTTGTCTCGGATTTTGCTTATATGCTGATTCCGAATAAAATTCTTTTGTTTTTCCTCCCGTTCTTTGCCGTGCTGAGGCTGGTGGAACCGCTTGATCCGTGGTGGGATTCTTTGCTCGGAGCTGCGGCTGGCTTTGGGCTGCTGCTGCTGATTGCGGTTGTTTCAAACGGCGGAATGGGCGGCGGCGATATAAAGCTGTTCGGGGTGCTGGGATTTGTGCTTGGCACAAAGCTCGTGCTGCTGGCTTTTATGCTGTCCTGCTTTTTCGGTGCCGCAATCGGGCTTGTTTTAATGGCGGCCGGCATCGTTAAGAGAGGAAAACCGATGCCGTTTGGCCCGTATATTGCGCTCGGAGCGATTGCTGCTTACACAAACGGGGATGTGCTGATCCTCTGGTATCTTCAGTTTTTTTAAAAAGGAGAAAAAAGAATGGCGCTGCGTTTATTTCAAAAAAAGGATAAAACCATTAACTTTACGATTACCGATGAAGCCATTCGCTTTGTAGAATTACGCCAGTCGATGGTGGAACGGTTTGGCGAACGGCAGCTGCCGGAAGGAATTATTGTCCGCGGCGATCTCGTTAAAAGTGACGAATTACAGGACATTCTGAACAATGTGGTAGATGAATGGAAGCTGAAAAACCGGCATGTCCGTTTTACCATTCCAGACCGGTTTGTGGCGATTAAAGAAGAAAAAGTGGACCGCGACTTAACACTTGATGAAATTAAAAACTTCTTTTTTATGCAGATTGGTTCAACGATTCATCTGCCTTTTGAAGAGCCGGTGTTCGATGTGGTTGTGACAGGCTATGAAGAAAACAAGCAGTCTGTTTTGCTTGTAGCAGCTCCTGAGCAGGTGGTCGAAGAATACTCGCGCCTGTTTGAGCATGCCCGTCTGAAGCCGGCCGCAGCCGATATTGCCCCGCTTGCTCTTTACCGGCTTTTTCATTCACATGGCAATACAAATGAAAACGCTCATGAGCTGCTCATCCAACTGGAAAAAAACGTCATGACGCTGTCGATTTTTCACCAGCACCGGTTAAAATTTATAAAGCCGGTGTTTATTGAAAAAAATGAAGATATACTGGAATTCGAAGACATAAGCGGGAGCGGCGACCTGGCGGATGCACTGTCTGAAATCGAGAAAGTAGTTAATTTTTACGAAAACTCGGTTCACAGCGGCCAGGTGAAAATTGACCGGGTCCTGTTTACCGGCCATCACTCTCAGCGGCCGTTTGTAGAAGGATTTATTAAACAATCATTTGATATCCCGATTCAAACCGATGAAAGTATTACCATGGACACAAAGCAGAACGAATGGCTTCCGCCCGCTTTTTATACAGCGGCTGGTCTGGCGTTGAAAGACGGGTGAATACGTATGCTGATTGATATCAATTTACTGCCGGCCAAAAAGAAAAAAAGTGTCCCGTTTTTTGTCTGGCTGATTATTGGCCTGCTGCTGCTGGGCGCCGGTGCCGCGCTTTTTGCGGCGGTGAATATAAAACAGGGCCAGCTGGAGCGGGCGGAACAGGAGCTTGCCACACAGCAGCAGCTGCGGGAAACACTTGAAGGAGCAGCATTGAGCTCGAATACCGCCTCCGAAACAAGTGCGGACCAGCTGCGCCAGGCAGTCGAATGGTCGCAAGTAAGGAGGCTGCCCGCTTCTCCGATTTTGCAGCATCTTGTTTCGCTGCTCCCGGAGAGGGGCTTTTTCCTGGCGATGTCTTATACGAGTGAGGAAACGATGAATTTAACGGTCCAGTTTGATACAAGCAGGCAGGGGGCTTTTTATTTGTCGCAATTAAAGTCATCGGACTGGATAGAAAAAGCGGCGATTTTACAGCTGGATACCTCGGTGGATGAAACAGAAGAAGAAGCAAAAAAAATACTGGAGCTCACCGATGGCCTTCCCCGCTATTTAGTGCAGTATGAAATTGTTTTTAACGAGCAGGCCGTCCTGAAAAAGCTGGAGGAAGAAAAAAAATGAGCAAAAAAACAATCTACACAGGCCTGTTTCTGGTGATGATCCTGCTGACCCTGGTTTATTGTTACTTTGCTTTTTACCGGACGGAGGCGGCAAAGCTCGAAACAGTAGAGCAGCAGAAGCAGGCAGAAGAAGAGCTGATTGCCGTGCTTGAAGCAAACAGCGGAGAGGCCGCCGGGCAGCAATCCGTAATAGCAACAGGCTCCCTCCAAAATAAAGTGCCGATAAAGCCGATGAGTGATAAGCTGATGCTCGATTTTGAAAAAGCAGAACTCCTGTCGGACAGCTTGATTACCGCGATTGTTTTTACAGAAGGAGAGGAAGAAACACTTCCGGCTTCAGACGAAACGGCCAATGCGGATGAAAGCACGGCTGCAGATGAAGAAACGGCCTCGGAAGAAGAACAAGAGAACGAATCGGAAGCAGAAAATGTCACAGATGGTGAAGAAGCCGAAATGGACATACAGGAGCAGCCGCTCACCGAAGAAACACTTCCGGCGGGTATACGGAAAATCCGGGCTCAATTGACAATCGAGTCACCCGGCTTTGCGGAAATGAATGCCTTTATCGATTCAATTGAAAACCAGCTGCGGATGATCAGGGTTGAGCAGCTTCAGTTTACTGGCCCGGAGGAAGCGGAGAAAATAGAAGGAGTAACAGAGCCTGTCACCTACAACTTAACGGTTGCCGCTTATTATATGCCTGAGCTTACCGATCTGTTGGAAGACACACCGGAAATCGATGCGCCAGACCCGGCGAACAAACAGGACCCGTTCGCGGTGGTGGAAGAATAATGCGGCAAGCCGGACAGATGAACGAAAAAGGCTATACGCTTGTTGAATTGCTTGCCGTCGTTGTTATTCTTGGGATTATCTCGGCTATTGCTGCTGCTGGAATCGGCCGCCTGATTGAGCAGTCACAGGAGAAGGCTTTTGTAGCACAGGCACTTCATTTCAAAGAAGCCGCAAATTTGTTTATCACGAATGCGCGGGTGGAAAAACCGGATGCCTTTCCCGTTCAGGTCACTTACAAGGAATTGTTTCAGCAGGGCTTCACTGAAAAGATAACCGATCCGTTTACTGATCAGGAGCTTGACCCTGAAGCAAACGGAACATATGCGGAGGTTCGTGCAAATGGTTCTATTAAAACCGTCTGCCTGCAGGGGGACAAAAAGAAGCTTTGCCCAGAATCGCTGTCCGGCCTTGATGAAAAAAATATTATAGATAAATAGAACAAAGCGTACTGGCGCTTTGTTCTTTTTTTTATAGAATGCCGTATACATAAATAAAAATGAGGAGGGATAAACATGGACGAGCCGGATTGGGGACGCCGGGGGGACAGCGATGTTCTTGTCTGGCATCTGCCGGGGGAAGAAACTGCTGTGCCGGTGCCGAAAAAACAGCCGACGCTAAAAGCAGCGGCAGGTGTGCTGATTATTATCTCAGCCCTAATAACAGGCAGTGTTTTTGGACTGCTGATGATGAATGCTGTTCCGGAACGGACTGCAACAAAAGCAGCGCCGGTGCTGAACAGCTCCACTGAACAAACAGCAGCTTCGGTTGAAAAAACGGTTCCGCTTTTTGTTGTTCAGGGGGGGATTTTTTCCACTAAGGAAGCGGCAGCAACAGCTGTCTCGTCGGCAGAAGAGCCGGCGGCGGTTATGCAGTCCGAAGATCAATACAGCATGATTTACGGGGCTTTTTTTACGAAGGCAGAAGCGGATGAAGCAGAACGAAACATTGAATCAACAGGCAGCGCAGCCTACGTAAAGGAAACAAGCGCCATTCTGTCTCTTGAACAAGAAGAGGAGTTGAAAAAAGCGGCGGAAACAAACCGGCTTGATGAAATAGCTTCGCTTCTTTCGCCTTAACCTGCCAAAATCCGGCAGGTTTTATTTGTTCATGGCGGAATTGTTTGATATGATAAACGCGTATCTCCCTGATAGTTGATATCCTAAAAAAGAAAGGTGATCCTCTTTGACCCACATTATCTTAGCTTCATCATCACCCCGCAGAAAAGAATTGCTTTCTCAAATCTCTATACCTTTTACTGTCCAGGCAGCGCACGCCGATGAAACGATTGTACCGGGAACACCGCCGGAAAAAGCGGTTAAACAGCTTGCCGAGAAAAAAGCAGCGGCAATTTTGACGCAATTTTCCGATGCCGCCGTTATTGGCGCCGATACAGTCGTTGCGATGGGCGATCGTATTCTTGGAAAGCCGAAAACGAAACAGGAAGCGATGCAGATGCTGTCCTCTTTATCGGGGCAGATCCATGCTGTTTACACGGGTGTAGCCATTATGTCGCAAAAGGAAAAAGCAGTTTTTTATGAAAAAACAGATGTTGAATTCTGGAATCTGACAAAAGCGGATATAGCTGCTTATATTGAGACAGGCGATCCGTTTGATAAAGCAGGCGGATATGGCATTCAAACAGCCGGTGCGCTTTTTGTCAAAGCGATTCATGGTGACTACTTCAATGTAGTCGGGCTGCCGATTGCTTCTCTTTACCGCAGGCTGAGACAAATGGGCCTTCTCAGTAACAGTCCCTTGTCCCGCTGACTTGAGAGGGGAATGGAACGAATGAACCAGAGCAAGACAGCTCAATCTCTGCCGATAATGATCCGCGATGTACCGCCGCATGACCGCCCGCGTGAACGAATGATCGCAAGCGGTCCGAACAGCTTATCTAACCACGAGCTTCTTGCTATTTTACTCCGCACTGGATCGAAGGAAGAATCTGTCCTGCAGTTATCCAACCGCATTTTACACGAATTTGAAGGGCTGCGCCTGCTAAAAGACGCCTCGCTTGAAGAAATTACCTCCATTAAAGGCATCGGCAGTGCAAAAGCGATTCAGCTGATGGCCGCTGTTGAAATTGGGCGCCGGATTGAACGGCTGAAATATGATGAGCGATTTCAAATCCGCTCGCCGGAAGACGCAGCCAATTATATGATGGAAGAAATGCGTTTCTTAAGCCAGGAGCATTTTGTCGCACTTTATTTAAATACGAAAAACCAGGTTATGCATAAACAGACGCTTTTTATCGGCAGCCTGAATGCTTCCATTGTCCACCCGCGTGAAGTGTTTAAAGAAGCTTTTCGCCGTTCTGCAGCAAGCATTGTCTGTCTGCATAACCACCCATCGGGCGATCCTGCGCCGAGCCGTGAAGATATCGATGTTACGAAGCGTCTTGTCGAATGCGGCCGAATACTGGGTATTGATGTCCTCGACCATTTAATCATTGGAGAGAAGAAATATGTCAGTTTGAAAGAAAAAGGTTATTTATAACGCTATGCTTTTTTTTTTCGTTCCGCTATAATATAAGTTATGGTTTTTGAGAAGCTTTTCACACAATATAACGGCCATTACTAGTGAAATGATCACGATTAAAAGGATCTATTAGGAAAGGGAGATACACTACATGTTTGGAATTGGCAGCCGTGATTTAGGCATTGACCTTGGAACCGCGAATACACTTGTTTATGCGAAAGGAAAAGGGGTTATTGTACGAGAGCCGTCCGTTGTGGCCCTGCAGACAGATACAAAGCAAATTGTCGCGGTTGGAAATGACGCACGCAATATGATCGGACGGACACCGGGAAATATTATTGCTACCCGCCCGATGAAAGACGGCGTTATTGCCGATTATGAAACAACAGCAACGATGATTAAATATTACATTAAGCAGGCAACAAAAGGCTCATCTGGCTTTTTGTCAAGCAAGCCGTATGTAATGGTATGTGTCCCGTCCGGTATTACTGCCGTTGAACGCCGTGCAGTCATTGATGCAACCCGGCAGGCCGGCGCGCGTGACGCTTATCCAATTGAGGAGCCTTTTGCAGCAGCAATTGGTGCCAACCTTCCAGTTTGGGAGCCGACGGGCAGCATGGTTGTTGATATTGGCGGCGGTACAACAGAAGTGGCCATCATTTCACTTGGCGGCATCGTGACAAGTGAATCTCTCCGCGTGGCAGGAGACGAAATGGATGATGCTATTACGGCATATATCCGCAAGCAGTACAATTTGCTGATTGGCGACCGGACAGCGGAAACGATTAAAATGGAAATTGGTTCAGCCGGCGATGCGGAAGGAATTCCGAATATGGAAATTCGCGGACGTGATTTATTAACCGGTTTACCGAAGACGATTGAAATTACGGCCCAGGAAATTGCGGAAGCTTTAAAAGATACTGTTTACGCGATTGTTGATGTAGTAAAAGGAACGCTTGAAAAAACGCCGCCCGAGCTTGCGGCAGATATTATGGACCGCGGCATTGTGTTAACAGGCGGCGGGGCGCTTTTGCGCAATTTGGACAAGGTGATCAGCAAAGAAACCAATATGCCGGTTATTATTGCAGAAAATCCGCTTGACTGTGTAGCGGTTGGAACAGGCCTGGCCCTTGACCATATTCATTTATTCAAAAATAAATAAAATTGACGTTGAGGCCGGTATTCCGCGCGACCTGACCGGTTTTCCGGCGCGCTGAACCAGCCTCGCGTTTTGAATGCTTAGAAAACTGAGGTGGAATTCATGCCGCAATTTTTTACAAACAAGCGGTTGATTATATTGCTCGGCAGCATTATTCTTCTTGTAGCCATGATTGGTTTTTCGTTGAGGGACCGGGACAATATTACCTGGCCTGAAAAATTTGTAAAAGATGTAACCGGATTTGGCCAAAATATTGTATCGAAGCCGGCCGGTGCTGTAGAGTCTTTTTTTGGCGATATCCGCAGACTGCGCCATACATATGAAGAAAACGAAAAGCTTCGTTCCCATTTAGAAGAGCTTGCTCAATTAGAAAGTGATGTAGCCCGGCTTGAAAAAGACAATGCAGAGCTCCGAAAAGTGCTCGAAAAAGAGAAGAGCCTGGCAGATTATGAGCCGATTCAGGCGACAGTAATCGCCCGCAACCCTGACCGGTGGTATGAGCTCATTACGATAGACCAGGGTGAATCAAATGGCATTGAGCCGGACATGGCTGTTATGACAGCAAACGGCTTAGTCGGAAAAGTGCAAAGTACGTCGAAATTCACGTCTACTGTACAGCTTTTGTCGGCTCATGATTCCCAAAATCGGGTTTCAGCCCTTATTCAGGGAGAAACGACAATTTACGGGTTAATTGAGGGCTATGATGAAGAGAAAAAGATGCTTCAGATGACCAAAATTCCATCCGATTCAAAAGTAAAGAAAGGACAAGCCGTCACGACATCCGGTCTTGGAGGTGTTTTTCCGAAAGGGCTGGTGATCGGAACAGTCACAGAAATGGTTCCGGATGAATTTGGATTGACACAGACAGCGCTTGTCGAACCGGCTGCAAGCTTTTATGATCTGGAACATGTAATGGTTTCAAAACGCGAAATTACAGGTGTTTTGCCGGAAGAAGAAGACCGCCAGCAGGTGCTGGTTGAGGAGGAAGGACTGTGAAAAAAGCGCTCCTTCCTCTTTTGATAATCGTCCTCTTTTACAGTGATAGTGTTTTTATGATCTTTTTTCCAGAACAGGCCTTTAATGGGGCGTATATACCTGTCCCACGGTTTTTCTTCATAGGCCTTTTGTTTATGTCTGTTTTCTTTGATCGAAATACAGCTATAAAATACGGCTTTTTATTCGGCTTTTTGTTTGATATGTTTTATACAGGGCTTCTCGGCGCGTACTTCTTTTTCTTTCCGCTTATCGTCTACATAACATCCAAGCTGACGAAGTGGCTTCACAGCACGCTGCCTGTTTTTTTGGTTATTGTTTTGTTCGATATTGCCTTGCTTGAAATGATGATTTACGGACTGAATGTGCTGGTGCAGCGGACAGCTCTTTCATTCGAGCAGTTTGCTTTTGTTCGGCTGCTGGCAGTGCTCGTTTTAAACGGTCTTTTTTATATTGTGTTTGCGATTCCGCTTCGAAATGCTTTTGTAAAATTGAAAAAAGTGTTCGATTAATATCGGAAAAGGAATTTTGAATGGCGCTGTCGAATATTGAGACGTACAGAGGTGGGATACTTTCTATGAAACAAAGTCAAAACGTCGTCATTAAAGGGACGAAAGACGGTCTGACTCTTCAGTTAAACGATAAATGCGCGTATAATGAATTGATAGAAGAATTAACAGAAAAATTAGATGCTGTTATAAAAGAGGGCAAAGATGCGCTTATTAAGGTTACTGTGCAAACGGGGAACCGTTACGTAGCCGAAGAAGAAAAAGAGCAGCTGCGCCAGCTGATCAGGCAGCGCCGTCACTTAGTCGTCGAAGACATTCGATCAAATGTATTGACGATTGACGAAGCGGTACAGTGGAAGGAAGAAAATGAAATTGTTTCATATGCTGGCCGTATTCGTTCCGGACAAGTTCTTGAAGTACCGGGCGACTTATTGTTAATTGGAGATGTAAACCCAGGCGGAACAGTGATGGCAGGCGGCAGCATCTTTATAATGGGGGCTTTAAAGGGTATGGCGCATGCCGGCTGCTATGGAGACGAGTCAGCCGTTATAGCGGCGGCGAAAATGATGCCATCCCAGCTGCGGATCAGCGAGCATATAACCCGCTCGCCAGACCGCTATGATGAAGAAGAACTAACAGAATCGGAATGCGCATTTATTAATGAAGCACAACAATTGGTAATTGATCGGCTGCAAGTGTTAAAGTACCTGCGGCCTGATTTATCGACGTTTAAAGGGGGCTTTTGAAGTGGGTGAAGCAATCGTCATTACTTCTGGAAAAGGCGGTGTCGGCAAAACGACAACGACCGCTAATCTTGGTACAGCGCTGGCGCTGCAGGAAAAAAAAGTTTGTCTCGTTGACACGGATATCGGGCTCCGTAACCTGGACGTTGTCATGGGACTCGAAAACAGGATCATCTACGACCTTGTCGATGTTGTAGAAGGACGGTGCAAAACACATCAGGCTCTCGTCAAAGATAAGCGTTTTAATGACCTTCTTTATTTGCTTCCGGCAGCACAGACAACAGACAAATCAGCTGTAACACCTGAGCAAATGAAGAAGTTAATTGATGAACTCAAGCAAGACTATGATTATATTTTAATTGATTGTCCGGCAGGAATTGAGCAGGGATATAAAAATGCGGTAGCCGGCGCCGACCGGGCTATTGTGGTCACTACGCCGGAAAAATCATCGGTTCGGGATGCTGACCGTGTTATTGGGCTGCTGGAAAAAGAAGAGGGAATGGCGCCGCCCAAGCTGGTCGTCAACCGGATCCGCAATCATATGGTCAAAGAAGGGGATATGCTGGATGTTGATGAGGTGGCAGCTCATCTATCTATCGAATTGATTGGAATTGTAGCGGACGATGATGAAGTTATTAAGTCATCTCACAATGGAGAGCCTGTCGCACATAATCCGAACAACCGCGCTTCGATTGCGTACCGGAATATTGCGCGCCGTATCCTGGGCGAGTCCGTTCCTCTCCAGGCTCTTGAACCGGAAAAAGATACGTTTTTCACGAAATTTAAACGATTTATCGGAATGAGCCGATAATAAAAACCGCTTTTTTAAAGCGGTTTTTTTCTGTTTTTCCGCATATATATAAGCAGGCAGGAGGGGTTTTTCATGCAAAGAAAAATAATCGCTTCTTTTGGTTTGTTCACTCTTATTTATTTTAGCCAGCAGACTCCTTTTACAAAAGCGGTATTTACAAATGATTTTTCGTTTGCATCTTTTTCTTCTGCCTACGAAGAACGGTTTGGCACTCTTTTGCCGGCTATGGACCGGACAAGCACGCCCCCTGCTTCACTTGTAAGCACAAACAGCATGCTTGCTGCTGAAAAAAATGGAATGGTAATCAGAATTGATAAAGATAACATTTCCATTCAGCAGGAAGATGGAACAGTCCTGCGGGTAAGCGGGCTGAAGCGTGAGCCGTATCGGCTGTTTGAAAGAATCAAACAAGGAGAGCCGGTGGGGACACCTGCCGGCCGCGTAATTGAATTCGTCGAACAAAAAAGCGGCCAAATCCTTTCCACAAGAAAAGTGACTGTAAATGAATAAGATACGGATTCATCCATTAACCTGGCTGTTTGGTGCTGCTGCCGCAGCAACAGGGTTGTTCCTGGAAGCCATATGTGTTGGAGTAATCCTGCTGATTCATGAATTGGGGCACACCGGTGCTGCGTATGCAATGGGCTGGCGTATTCAAAAAATAGAGCTGCTCCCGTTCGGCGGAAAAATGGAAACAGATGAATACGCGGGAAAGCCGCTTTTTGAAGAATGGATCGTTGTTTTGGCCGGTCCGTTTATGCACATTCCCATGTTGATCGGAAGCTTTCTGCTTTTAAAAGCCGGATGGATGGATGCTGCTTTATATGATCTGTTTTTTAAGCTGAATGCGGCTGTGTTCTTATTCAATCTGCTTCCGGCTCTTCCACTTGATGGAGGGAAAATAATTCAACTTGTTTTATGCGCAGCACAGCCTTATTATCATGCATATAAGCAATCCATTTTTTTATCAGCGGCGGTGCTTTTTTTAATTATGGCTTCAGCCGTAATGGTCCTGCCATTTTATGTGCAGCTGCTTTTGACTGTTTCTTATATTGGAGTTCAGCTTCTGGTTATGTGGAAAGAAAAAGAAATTATGTTTATTCGATTTTTAACCGCCCGTTTTTATAGCCCTGTATCGATGCGCCTGTTATGCCTGCCTCTTTTAAAAACGGACCGGCTGCTTCATGCTGTCCGTTTATTTAGAAGAAACCGGACTCATAAATTTCAGGTGGACGGACAGGAGGAGTTATCGGAGGAACAGCTTCTTCAATCTTTTTTTAAAGGAAAAAAAGAGGTTGAAGATCTATTTAAAAATACAGATTGACACTCCTTTTGAAAAATGATAGAATTCATATGTTATTGTTTGTAGCACCCGTGCTACAACCGCACACAGCAGGTTTGAAAGTACCGGTCCGGTCACCTGTTACGTGGCGAGTCTGAGTAAACAGGGAGGTGCAGAAATGTACGCAATTATTGAAACAGGCGGCAAGCAGGTTAAAGTTGAAGAAGGCCAGGCAATCTACATCGAAAAATTGAACGCACAAGATGGTGACACTGTCACATTTGATAAAGTTCTTTTCGTTGGCGGTGACGACGTTAAAGTCGGCAGCCCAGTCGTAGAAGGCGCAACAGTAACGGCTAAGGTTGAAAAGCAAGGCCGTGCGAAGAAAATCATCGTTTTCAAATTCAAAGCGAAGAAAAACTATCGCAGAAAGCAAGGACACCGTCAGCCTTACACGAAAGTAGTCATTGAAAAAATCAACGCATAAGGCGATGATCCAATGATCTATGTAAACATTAATAGAAACGAATCCGGCTGTATTTCATCGTTTACAATGGAAGGACATGCAGGTTTTGATGACAGCGGCAAAGATCTGGTTTGCGCCGGTGCTTCAGCAGTTTCGTTCGGAGCGCTCAATGCAGTCATGGCATTGACCGGCATTATCCCTGATATTGAACAGGGAAAAGACGGCGGTTTGCTGTCTTGCCGTGTGCCTGATGGACTGCCGGAAGCGAAGCAGGAACAAGTTCAGCTGTTGCTGGAAGGCATGATTGTTTCATTACAGACGATTGAAGAAGAGTACGGGCAGTATATTCAAGTAAAATTTCTATAGGAGGTGAAAACACATGTTGAAATTAGATCTTCAATTTTTCGCATCCAAAAAAGGGGTAGGTTCTACAAAAAACGGACGTGACTCTGAAGCGAAGCGTCTTGGCGCTAAGCGTGCAGATGGTCAGTTCGTAACAGGTGGTTCTATTCTTTACCGTCAACGCGGTACGAAAATTCACCCGGGTGAAAACGTTGGCCGTGGCGGAGATGATACATTGTTTGCAAAAGTAGACGGTATCGTTCGTTTTGAGCGTGTTGGCCGCGATCGTAAAAAAGTAAGTGTATATCCTGCTGCTCAATAAGCGGATAGATGAACGGAGGCGTTCTGAAAGTCAACTTTCGGAGCGCTTCTTTTTTTTATGCAAAGCCGTTTATCTTTCCCGTTCAAATGGTACATTTTTCTGCTATACTAATGAAAAGGAATGATGTTCGTAAACGGGCAGGAGGTGTGATCAGTCAAGTGGAAAAAGAAGAATGGACGGTAGTAAAAACGCTTCGTCATGCGCGTCATGACTGGATGAATGACATACAGGTTGTCAAAGGGTATCTTGCCATGAATAATCTTGATGAAGCAGCCAGGGCAACCGATCACATTATTATGAAAGCTGTGCAGGAATCAAGACTTTGTAATCTTGGCATGCCGGGGATGGCGGAGCTGTTTATAACGTTCAATTGGTCGCAGCGCCTATTTAAGCTTGAATATGAGCTCGATCATACTATTATATCTCGACGGGCAGATGATCAAAAGGCACTTTGTTTCTTTAACCGTTTATTTTCACTGCTGGAGCAGCACATAAAAGAATACAACGAACATGAGTTATTTGTGCATATGTCTGAAAAAGAAGGGCGTTTTTTTGTGCAAATGGAATGGATGGGTGAAGTGCTTAATCGGTCCCTGCTATTGAAGGAAATGGATGAAATATCAAAAGCGCTGGGCTTGAAAAGCGCTGTGTTGGAAACGAGCGGTCAGGATATACTAATGGAAGTGACATTTTAGGAGGAGCAGACAATATGTTTGTAGATCAGGTTAAAATATATGTTAAAGGCGGCGATGGCGGAAATGGCATGGTTGCATTCCGCCGGGAGAAGTACGTGCCAAACGGAGGCCCTGCAGGCGGCGACGGCGGAAATGGCGCAAATGTTGTGTTTGAAGTAGAAGAAGGACTTCGGACACTTATGGACTTTCGCTACCAGCGCCATTTTAAAGCTCCGCGCGGCGAGCATGGCATGAGCAAGAACATGCACGGGCGCAATTCAAAGGATATGGTTATTAAAGTGCCGCCCGGAACAGTGGTAACAGATGACGAAACAGGAGAAGTAATTGCTGATCTTGTCGAACACGGACAGCAGGCAATTATCGCCAAAGGCGGACGCGGCGGACGGGGGAACAGCCGCTTTGCCACTCCGGCCAACCCCGCACCGGAAATTTCTGAAAACGGGGAGCCGGGCATTGAGCGCAATGTAACACTCGAATTAAAGCTGTTAGCGGATGTCGGGCTTGTCGGCTTCCCGAGCGTTGGAAAATCAACACTGCTTTCTGTTGTAACAGCGGCAAGGCCTAAAATTGCTGCTTATCATTTTACAACACTTGTGCCGAACCTTGGTATGGTCGAAACAGAAGACGGCCGAAGCTTTGTTATGGCAGATTTGCCGGGATTAATTGAAGGTGCCCATGAAGGGACAGGTCTTGGACATCAATTTTTACGGCATATTGAACGAACGCGTGTTATTGTGCATGTGCTGGATATGTCCGCCATGGAAGGACGTGATCCATATGAAGATTACGTAACCATTAGAAATGAGCTGAAAGAGTATAATCTTCGCCTGACAGAACGTCCTGAGATTATTGTAGCGAACAAAATGGATATGCCGGAAGCGGAAGAAAATTTAAAAGTATTTAAAGAAAAAGTAGAGCCTGATGCGGTTATTTTCCCGATTTCTGCTCTGACCCGCACCGGGCTGCGTGATCTATTGTTTGTGATTGCTGATAAAGTGGAAGAAACACCGGAATTCCCGCTTGACCACGAAGAAGAAGATCTATCGGTTAACCGGGTAGTGTACCGCCATGAAAAACAAGCCGCAGAGTTTGTTATCTCCCGAGGACCGGATGGTGCCTTTGAAATAACAGGCAGCAAGGTTGAAAAGCTGTTTAAAATGACGGACTTTACTCGCGAAGCATCCATTCGCCGGTTTGCCCGCCAGCTTCGTACGATGGGGGTAGACGACGCCCTGCGCGAACGGGGTGCTGAAAATGGCGATATTGTACGCTTGCTGGATTATGAGTTTGAATTTGTCGAATAAAAGCTGTTGCAGGCGGTTTTAAGGGGGAACGACATGGGGAAAAAAGAGCGAAATGAAAAATTTTATCTGGTTCGGGAAGATGTACTTCCCGAAGCCATGAAAAAAACGCTTGATGCCAAGGAATTAATTGAACGGAAAAAAGCCGATTCTGTCTGGGAAGCGGTGCAAAAAGTAGATTTAAGCCGCAGTGCTTTTTATAAATACCGCGACACGGTGTTTCCGTTTCACACGGTTGTTAAAGAGCGGATCATTACACTGTTTTTTCATTTGGAAGACCGGTCGGGTACCCTGTCTGAGCTGCTTGCTGTTGTAGCGGGCTGCGGCGGAAATGTGCTGACGATTCATCAGACGATTCCGCTGCAAGGCCGCGCAAATGTGACGCTTTCTTTAAACGTCACCGGCATGAAAACGGGATTGGACGAGCTGTTAATGCGCTTAAAAAAATTAGAATTTGTTGATACAGTAGAAGTGCTTGGATCTGGTGCGTGATCCACTTGAATGAGAAGACTGGAGTGAATTGTTTTGAGGAAAATTGCTTTTTTGGGGCCAGCAGCAACTTTTACGGATATCGCTGTATCAGACGCTTTTCCGCATGATGAGCGAATTCCGTGCGTAACCATTCCGGAGTGCATGGATTATGTACTGGAAGGAAAAGCGGACCTGGCTGTTGTACCTATTGAAAATGCCTTAGAAGGAACGGTCAATATGACCATTGATCATTTATTTCACGAAGCAGACTTAACGATAGTTGGGGAACTGACAGCGCCGATTCAGCAGCATTTGCTTATTCACCCGGATAATGCCCACAAATGGAAGGAGTCTGCGCGTATCTTATCGCACCCGCACGCAATCGCGCAGTGCCATAAATTTTTGCATCGCTATTTTTATAGTGTTCCATCCCAGCAAATGACCTCTACGGCAGCGGCCGCCAAATACGTAAGTGAACATCCTGAAGAATGTGTGGCGGCGATTGCCAATTCGCTGTCTGCAAAAGAGTACGGGTTATTTACAGCGCAAAGGGATATTCATGATTACAATTTCAACCACACCCGGTTCCTGGTTTTGTCGAAAACACATGAAGAGCTGGCGTTTCCACTTCCACGAACAGGAGGCAAGACAACGATTGTCGTCACGCTTCCAACCGATCGTCCAGGAACACTTCATCAGGTTCTAGCAACGTTTGCATGGAGAAACTTGAATCTTGCAAAAATTGAATCACGCCCTCTCAAAACAGGGCTGGGCAATTATTTTTTCATTATCGATGTGGCACAGCGTATTGATGATGTGCTTGTACCCGGTGCTTTTGCAGAAATGGAGGCGCTTGGGTGCAAGGTGCAGGTGCTGGGCAGCTATTATGGCTATGAAGTGGGACAAGCCGCAGAAAAAGCGTAAAAAAGCTCATCGAATGATGAGCTTTTTTTTTATTCAAGCAAAAAGCCGGCGTCCCGAAGCGCCTGCTCTGCTTCATCCAGGGCCGCTTCATCCCTGGCGGATAGTGTATGCAGATGGACTCCTTCTGTTAATTCAGATAAATAAGCCGCTTTCGTTTCGTTAATCTTTTCTAAAAACCGGAGGGCTTCTTTCCGGTTTGACACCATAATCGAAGCTGTTAAATCTCCGTAAACCGGATGTTCAATTTTCACATCTTTGACCAGGACGCCCAGATCGACAAGAAGCAGCAATTCTTCCTTTGTTTGAGACGGAGGATGCGAGCAGGCCACCACGCGCTCAACACTCGCTGCTTCCGGGGCTGTAAAATATACATATCCCTGGCTTGTGGCCATAATGGGAATGCCGCGTGCTTTAAGAAGCGTAATGTCCCCTACGATCACCTGGCGGCTCACTTGTGCGCGTTCAGCAAGCTCATTCCCGGTCAGCGGCGCATTCTCCGACTGAAGCCAGAATAAAATTTGTTCCCTCCGCTCTTCTCCAATCAGTTTCTTTTTTTCAGTCATGACATAATCCCTCCACCGGCTATCATAGCACAACCGCCTGCTCTGCAACATGCCGGAGCGCCTGTCCAAGCCTGGTGACTTCCTTTTCAGTTGTGTCCGGCCCGAATGAAACGCGGAAAAACTGGCGCGCTTCTTCAAAACTCATTCCCATCGCAAGAGCTGCTTTCATGCCAGATGCTGAAGAAGCATCACACGCACTCCCGGTTGAGATGTATATATTCTGTGCATTTAAAGCGAGCATAACAAGCTGGCCTTCCAATCCCGGAATACACATACCGATTACACCGGGATATTGATGGGAGCTTTCACCTTCAATCCATCGAATCGAAGATCCCTTCAGCTTTTCTTTCAGCAGACTTCTTAAATAGGCAAGCTTTTTGATAGAAGGAGAGCTTTTCGCTGCTTGTGCAAAAGCGGCGATGGCTGGTGTATCCACAGTGCCGCCCCGGATGCCTTTTTCATGAGTTAAACCTGGAAACACCGGCTTGAGCGAATGAAAAGGAGAAAGATACACGGCGCCGCATCCTTTTGGACCGCCGACTTTATGGGCTGAAAATGTCATAGAGTCCGCGTGAATAGAATCAAGCGGAATTTTGCCGAATGACTGGACACAGTCCGTGTGGAAAAGAATATTTCTTTTTTTTGCTTCTGCGGCAATTTGCTCAACAGGCTGAATAGTTCCGATTTCAGGATTAATATGCTGAATGGAAATCAACACGGTATCAGCGCGGATTGCGCGTAAAATCGATTCTACTGTGACAATTCCATTTTTATTCATCGGAAGTTTTGTTATCTCATAGCCCTCTGACTGCAGGAAGGACATCGCAGAGTGCACAGAAGTATGTTCCGCTGCCCCGGTGATAATATGCTTTTTGGATTTGTTTCTCACTAAAGACAAAACAGCCAGAATATTTCCTTCGGTCCCGCTGCCGGTAAAATAAATGCCATCCTTTAACACACCGGCCTGTCTGGCGATATCGGCCCGGCACTGTTCAAGAAGCAGCGAGGCACGTGTGCCTTCATCATGAGGGCTTGATGCGTTGCCAAAAAAATAACGGGCTGCTTCCAGGTAGATATCAAGTGCTTCTTTCTTCATAGGAGAAGTAGCGGCATAGTCAAAATACAATAGTATCCCTGCTTCCTTAAACTTAAATTTATTCTTGTCTTTCTGTTTATTTTATGTAAAGATAAGTGTCAAGACAACTGTAAAGTGAGGGTGAATGATGAAAAAAACGCCGGGCGCGGTCATTGTTGGATCGGGAATTGCGGCTTTGCAGGCAGCAAGGCACCTGGCTGCGCATATGAATGTGATTGTTATCACAAAAGGAGAAATTCGTCAGAGCAATTCGTATTTTGCACAGGGCGGTATCGCGGCAGTCCTGTCTCCGCCAGATACGCATGCCTCTCATATAAATGATACGCTTTCTGCAGGAGAACAGCATCATGTTCCTGAAGCCGTTGAACAGCTTATAACAGAAGGGGCAGCGAGGATAAGGGAACTGCTCATAGAAGGCTTCCCGGCAGACCGGCAGGAAAACGGAGCCCTGTCACTGGGGCTTGAAGGTGCCCACAGCCGGCCGCGTATTGTTCATGCGGGAGGCGATGCAACAGGGAAATGGACGGTTGAACATCTTCTTGCACGTCTCCCGGGCCAGGTAGAACTCCGTGAGAATGAACTGGCTTTTGAACTCATTGTTCATGAAGGAGTTTGTACAGGAGTGAAGACGAAGGATGCAAAAGGCGGTATTCATGAATACAAAGCTGATCATATCGTGCTGGCAGCTGGCGGAGCGGGTGCGCTTTATTCCTTTACTTCTAATCAGGAAACGATAACAGGTGATGGCATCGCGCTTGCTTATCGAGCCGGCGCAGCCGTAACAGACATGGAATTTATCCAGTTTCACCCAACCCTCCTTTATGTAAATGGAAAAGCAAAAGGATTGATTTCCGAAGCGGTCAGGGGGGCCGGGGCCGTATTAGTAGATGAATCAGGAAAAAGAATTATGCAGGGTGTACATCCACTGGAAGATCTGGCGCCGCGCCATATAACAGCTTTTGAGATATACAAAGCCCGAAGAAGCGGAAAAGAAGTTTATCTTAACATGTCCATGATTGAAGGGTTTGAGAAACTATTTCCGACTATCTCGGCTCTTTGCAGTAAGCAGGGAATTGATTTGCAGGAAGGGCGCATTCCTGTCGCGCCAGGAAGCCATTTTTTAATGGGCGGAGTAAAAGCGGATACGTGCGGGCGAACGTCCATTAAAGGTTTATATGCCATTGGTGAAACAGCCTGCACAGGTGTTCACGGCGCGAACCGGCTTGCCAGCAATTCGCTGCTGGAAGGTATTGCATTTGGCAGGCGTTTTGTAAAGTCATTGCTGGAGGGTGAAAACACTATAGAAAGAGCTGTCCCGTCGGTTTCGGCAGCAGCATCTGATATACCGCCTCTTTTTGAAAAAAGTGAATTGCAATCGATGATGATGGAATCGGCCGGATTGATACGAACGGAAGAAAAGCTTGAGGCACTGGCAGGCTGCCTTCGGGAGGCCGCGCAGTTAAAAGGGGATATCAGCCGCTGGCCGGCAGAGAAGATAGAACGTTTATTTATGCATACGACGGCTTATTTGATTGCTGTTTCGGCCCTGAGCCGGACAGAATCGCGCGGTGCCCATATACGGTCAGATTATCCGTCCAGAGAGGACAGCTGGGAAAATACATGGATTACAATCGAAAATGGCCAATTAAATAAGAGGAGCGGAGAACATGAATGGAATCAAAATAGAGGAAGCACTGAAAGCCTTTTTTATTGAAGACATTGGTGACAGGGATCTTTCAGGAGAAAGCATTTTTTCAGAAGCAGAAACAGGCGGTTTTTCTTTTTATGCGAAGGAAGCAGGCATTTTTTGCGGGAAAACGGTAATTGAAAGAGGGTTTCGGCTTATTGATGAGCATGTCTTTGTTCAGGTGCGGGAGAGGGACGGTGAATGGGTGGAAAAAGGCGAGTGCCTGGCCCGGATCGAAGGTTCATACCGGTCACTTTTAGCAGGAGAGCGGGTCATTTTAAATTTGGTTCAGCGTATGAGCGGCATTGCCACAACAGCGGCGCTGGCAGTAGAACAAACAAAAGGCACAGCGGCAAAAATATGCGATACGAGAAAAACAACCCCGGGCCTGAGAATGTTTGAAAAATATGCCGTTCGGACGGGCGGCGCTTTTAATCACCGAAACGGGCTGTACGATGCTGTCATGCTGAAAGACAATCATATTGCGTTTGCCGGCGGAATTAAACAGGCCGTTGTGAAAGCGAAGGAGTCCTGCGGCCACACGGTCAAGGTTGAAGTGGAAATTGAAACGAGGGAACAGCTGGAGGAAGCTATAGACTCGGGGGCTGATATTATCATGTTTGACAATTGCAGGCCGGCTGATATTGCTGCATGGCTGCCGCTGGTGCCAGATCACATTGCGACAGAAGCCTCGGGAGGCATTACGCTTGAAAATATTCGTGATTACGCAGTGACCGGTATTGAATGGATTTCGCTTGGAGCATTAACTCACTCGGCCAGGGCGCTCGATATTAGTGCAAGAGCTGAAATGAAAGGAGCTGTTTCCCATGGCTTTAATTGAATTAACAAAAGGATTGCTGCCAGGCCGATATCGACAGATGGAACGGGCGGAAATGGAAGAGAGAGTCAGGAAAATCAAAGAGGAGCTGGGTACATCTCTTTTTATTCCGGGACATCATTATCAAAAAGATGAGGTTATTCAATTTGCTGATGCAGTGGGAGATTCTCTTCAGCTGGCACAGGTTTCAGCTGCCAATCGGCAGGCTGAACATATTGTTTTTTGCGGTGTTCACTTTATGGCGGAAACGGCAGATATTTTAACAAGTGAGGCGCAGACGGTTTATTTGCCGGATATGCGCGCCGGCTGTTCTATGGCAGATATGGCTGACATTTACCAGACAGAGCGTGCCTGGTCTGCTTTGCAGGAATTATTCGGCGACACAATCATCCCGCTCACGTATGTAAATTCTACAGCGGCGATCAAGGCGTTTACGGGGCGAAATGGCGGCTCCTGTGTCACTTCATCCAATGCCCGCTCGATGGTGGAATGGGCATTTACAGAAAAACCCCGTATTTTATTTTTACCGGATCAGCACCTGGGACGCAATACTGCTTTTGATATTGGCGTCCCGCTTGAAAAAATGGCAGTCTGGAATCCTGTGTCAGATATACTTGAATTCGAAGGAAATATAAACGATATACAGGTAATTTTATGGAAAGGGCATTGTTCTGTTCATGAAAACTTTACGGTGTCGAATATTCAAGAGCTGCGCCGAACAAGGCCGGACATGAATATTATTGTTCACCCGGAGTGCCGGAGGGAGGTAGTCGCTCTTGCGGATGATAATGGCTCGACCAAATATATCATTGATGCTATTGAAAGAGCGGAGGCTGGGTCCGCCTGGGCAATCGGGACTGAAATGAACCTTGTTAAACGGATTATTGAAAGCCATCCAGACAAGGATATTGTGTCACTTAATCCAAATATGTGCCCGTGTTTGACGATGAACCGAATTGATCTGCCTCACCTGTTATGGTCTCTTGAAACAATCGCTGCAGGAGAGAGAGGCAATGTGATTCAGGTTGGCAACGAAACAGCTGCAGAAGCAAAGCTGTCACTTGCCCGAATGCTGATGCGGGCTTATTAACTTTTCCGCACACAGCCCAGCCGGGCGCATACAATATGGTTGAATGATCATTGAGGAGGGACACAATGAAAATCCATATTGTGCAGCGCGGAGATACGCTTTGGTCTATTGCAGAGAAACATCAAGTATCTTTTGAGGAAGTTAAAAAATTGAACGCTCATTTGGCCAATCCGGATATGATCGTTCCAGGCATGAAAATTAAACTGCCGGATACAGCAGTAATGCCGATGGAGAGGGAACATCCATATGCAGATAAAAAACCGATTGCAAACCCGCCGCAAATGGAAGAGGTAAAAGAAATGGAAGAAGTAAGCCCGGAAGAGCTGACAATGCCAGATGAGTTTAAAATGCCTGAAAACTGGATGACAGAACCGGTGCCAGCTCCAGCGCCAGCTCCAACACCGGTTCCAATGCCAGCTCCAGAACAGGTAGAATCGGATATGATGATGCCTATGCCGTACCCGCCCGTGCCCTGCTATTTTTTCCCGGTTCCTTATCCGATGCCCTATATGATGCCGATGATGCCGGAGGTCGAAGCCGAGGAAGAAGCTGAATATCCAAACATGCCGAACATGCCAAAGCCTGATATGCACCAAATGCCGGAAACACATCAGATGCCTGAAGCACATCAGATGCCAGAGGCACACCAGATGCCCGGAATGCAGCAAATGCCTTATATGATGCCGCGGTGCCCGTATTGCCACCGCTGAGCGAAAAGACGTGCGTTTTTGCACGTCTTTTTTATTTTGTACAAATTGGCCAGCTTATATATATACATATTTTTTATGCGGAATGATCAAAAATAGGAGGGTATGTGACGGAATGATTACATTTGATTGATTTATTGAATGTTTTTGGTGTATATTGATTGAAGATGATTGTTTTTGTGTGAAAGCGGTTGTATAATGGAAGTATTAAGAGAAGGGAGGGATGCAGCCAGTGCTGACAGAAGAACGCCATGCCATGATTTTAAACTTGTTAAAAGAAAAAGAAGTGGTGAAAATTCAGGAGCTGACAGGAGCAACAGGAGCATCAGAATCGACTATCCGCCGCGATTTGACGGATCTAGAAGCAGCAGGTCTGCTGAGGCGGGTTCATGGCGGCGCTGCAAAAGTATCGAGGAAACGTATTGAACCAACAATGGGTGAAAAAAGTAATCGTTTCTCAGAAGAAAAGCGTGCAGCAGGCAGGCTGGCTGCTTCTCTCATCGAAGACAATGACTGTATATTTATTGATGCGGGAACAACAACACTTGCTCTTATTCCATACATTCAAGCGAAAAATATTGTTGCTGTAACGAGTGGTTTTGATCATTTGCGGCTTTTAGCTGAACAAGGAATTGAAGCGTACAGCACCGGGGGGCGGTTAAAAAAGTCCACGGAAGCTCTAACCGGAACAGGAGCGGTACATGGCCTTCAGCAATATTGGTTTGATAAAGCGTTTCTTGGTGTAAATGGAATTCATTTAAAAGCGGGGTATACAACCCCAGATCCCGAGGAAGCAGCTGTAAAAACAGAAGCAATCAATCGTGCTCAGCAGCCGTTTATTTTATCTGATGCATCCAAATTTCAGGAGAGCACCTTTGCTCATATTGCTGATCTTGACGAGGCAGTTATTATTACGGGCAAAATACCGGAGAAAACAAGACGGATGTTTGAGAAAGTGACGGACATCAAGGAGGCACTATCATGATTTACACATGCACATTAAATCCCGCTGTTGATTATGTGATACGGGTAAATGAGTTCGAGGCAGGAGGATTGAATCGTTCCGAAAGCGCCGATATGTATGCAGGCGGAAAAGGAATCAACGTTTCCAGGGTATTAAAACGCCTTGGCAGCGATACGTGTGCAATCGGTTTTGCAGGCGGATTTACGGGAGAGTTTATTAAAAATGAACTGGACCGGGAAGGTGTGTTTCATCGTTTCACAACAGTACAGGGTGTGACCCGGATTAACGTGAAATTAAAATCAGACACAGAAACAGAAATCAACGGCCCTGCTCCGGCTGTCACAGAAGAGGATGCAAGCCGTCTTGTGCAGCTGATAAGCGGGCTGACTGAGCGGGACTGGCTGCATATTGGCGGCAGTGTTCCAGCCTCATTGCCGGCAGACTACGCAGGTACACTGATTGACGCAGCGCGGAAAAAAGGAGCGCGGGTTGTCGTGGATACGAGCGGTGCTGCGCTGAAAGCATTGCTGCCGTATAAACCGTTTTTTGTTAAACCAAACCATCATGAGCTTGGTGAATTATTCGACACAGAAGTAACATCAAAAGAGCAGGCGGCTTCTATCGCGAAAAAATTGGTTGATGAAGGCGCTGAAAATGTGATTGTTTCGATGGGCGGTGAAGGAGCCGTGCTGGTAAACGAAGCGGGAGCTTATTTTGCTTCACCTCCAAAAGGAACAGTCAAAAATACAGTTGGCTCCGGTGATTCAATGGTAGCCGCCTTTATGGCGAAAATAGACGCCGGCCTAAAGCCTCATGAAGCGTTCCATTGGGCAGTTGCAGCAGGAAGTGCCACTGCGTTTTCAGATGATCTGTGCACAAAAGCAGAAGTAGAAGATGTGTACAGCCGCGTAACAATTGCAAAAGCAAAGCAGGAGGGGTAAGGATGAAAATTACAGACTTGCTGAAAAAAGACACTGTTATTATGGATTTGTCTGCAACGGATAAAGCGTCTGTTATCGATGAGTTGGTTGCAAAGCTGGATCAAGCCGGCCGTTTAAACGACCGTGCTGCCTATAAAGAAGCGATTTTAGCCCGTGAGGCACAAAGCACAACAGGTGTCGGTGAAGGAATTGCTATCCCGCATGCGAAAACAGCCGCGGTAAAAACACCGGCTGTCGCATTTGGCCGGGCAAAAAATGGAATTGATTACGAATCATTGGATGGCCAGCCGTCTACGCTGTTCTTCATGATCGCGGCTCCTGATGGCGCCAACGAAGCGCATTTAGAAACACTTTCAAGCTTATCCGGCTTTTTAATGGATCCTGGCTTCCGGGATGAACTGCTGAATGCGAAAAACGAAGATGAAATAATCCAGGCGTTTGACCTGCGCGAAAATGCCGAGGAAAAAGAAGAAACAGCAGCTCCTGCTGAGACGGATGCGCCGCTCGTTCTTGCGGTAACAGCCTGCCCAACGGGGATTGCACATACGTATATGGCAGCAGACGCACTTAAAGCAAAAGCAAAGGAAAAAGGCCTTAACTTTAAGGTAGAAACAAACGGATCAAGCGGCGTGAAAAATGCTCTTACAGCAGACGAAATTGCCAGTGCAGCAGCGATTATCGTTGCAGCCGACAAGCAGGTTGAAATGGAGCGCTTCAAAGGCAAGCACGTTATTCAAGTGCCGGTCGCACAGGGAATCCGCAATCCGGATGGACTGCTTGATCGTGCGGTCAAACAGGATGCTCCCGTATTCCAGGGCGGAGGCGGGTCCGCCTCTTCCTCTTCGTCTAATGAAGGGACTTCTGCCGGCAGCGCATTTTACAAGCATTTAATGAGCGGTGTATCCGCGATGCTCCCACTTGTAGTCGGCGGCGGTATTTTGATCGCGATTTCGTTCTTCTTCGGTATCGATGCCGTAAATCCCGAGGACCCGTCCTATAATGCATTTGCTAAAGCGTTGAATGATATTGGCGGCGGCTCTGCTTTTGCTTTAATGATTCCGGTTCTTGCCGGGTTTATTGCAATGAGTATTGCGGATCGTCCCGGTCTTGCTCCTGGTTTAGTCGGCGGTCTTCTCGCGGCAAATGCTAATGCTGGCTTTCTTGGCGGTTTAATTGCCGGTTTCCTTGCTGGTTATATTGTAGTTGGATTGAAAAAGCTGTTTGCCGGCCTTCCACAGGCACTTGATGGAATTAAACCGGTTCTTCTGTATCCGTTATTCGGTATTTTAATTACCGGCCTTGTGATGGTTTATGTAATAAACGGCCCGGTTGGTGCTTTAAACAAATGGCTTGTTGATGTTCTTGGCGGTATGGGGACAAGCAACCTTGTGCTGTTAGGAATTATTCTTGGCGGTATGATGGCCGTTGATATGGGTGGTCCTATTAACAAAGCAGCGTTTACTTTCGGTATTGCTATGATTGATGCCGGCAACTTTGGCCCGCATGCGGCTGTTATGGCCGGCGGTATGGTTCCGCCGCTTGGCATTGCGCTTGCAACAACATTCTTTAAAAATCGTTTTACTGCACAGGAACGCGATGCAGGTAAAACAAACTATATTATGGGTCTGTCCTTTATTACCGAAGGAGCGATTCCATTTGCAGCAAAAGATCCGGCTCGTGTGATTCCAGCGGCAGTAGCCGGTTCAGCAGTAGCCGGTGCGCTTACAATGATCTTTGGGGTTAAGCTTCCTGCTCCACACGGCGGAATTTTCGTTTTCCCTGTTGTCCAGGGCAGCGCGCTTTTATACCTTTTAGCGGTTTTAATCGGTGCAGCAGTAACAGCACTTCTGCTTGCCGTTTTGAAAAAGCCGGTTAAATAAAATCATAAACGGCGGTTCAACAAATGTTGAGCCGTCTTTTTTTATTTAACGATATATAAGCCCTGGACTTTTCTATGGAAAAAAGAAACTGAAAGGGATAGTATTAAAAGAAAAGGGAAACGGGGAAAGTAAATGGGAAACTTGCATGGGAAACGAGTCGCCATTACCGGTTCGCGCAAAATGGCGGAAATGAGTATGATGGTACAGAAAAAAGGAGGCACAGCATTGGAGCGGCCTCTTCAGGAAACCATTAAATGCACAGCGGAGAACATGAAAGCATCGGTTGATGAAGTGATTGAGAACGGAACAGACTGGAGCGTCTTTACAACCGGAATTGGCACATCTGCCGTTTTTGAGGCTGCCGCTGAACTGGGGCTTGCCGAACCGTTTTACAAAGCTGTTGCGGCTTCCCAAATTGCAGCCCGGGGTTATAAAACCGTGCAAGAATTAAAGAAACACGGCTTAAAACCAGCGGCAGAAGACAGCGACGGCACCAATGCGGGGCTGCTGCAGGCAATAGAAGAAGTAGATTTGCAGGAATGCCGTGTTTTCCTGCAGCTGCACGGCGAACCAGCACCGGCAT
Organism: Domibacillus indicus; assembly: GCF_000970685.1. Taxonomy (GTDB): domain Bacteria; phylum Bacillota; class Bacilli; order Bacillales; family Domibacillaceae; genus Domibacillus; species Domibacillus indicus. Next base: position 669,523 of record NZ_LAJB01000002.1, on the reverse strand, counting down.
TGGAACAGGGATTTGCAGCCAAGGGAGCAAAAATGACTTATATTTTGCCGTATAAAACAACTGTACCGCAGCCGCAAACAGTTACACAGCTTGTAAAAGAAGTTATCGCTGGAGATATGGATGCCGTATTGTTTACAGCAACTCCGCAGGTGCGCGTGCTGTTTCAGGAAGCAGTAAAACAGGGGCTGGCTGAAGAACTGGCTGAAGCATTTAATGAGCGGGCAGCAGCCGGTTCCGTCGGCAGAGTGACGACTGGCACGTTAAACGAATACGGGGTCAGCCGGGTGATTGCCCCGGACCATGAGCGGATGGGGGCGCTGGTTGTAGCCGTTAATGAGTTTTTCAAAGAGAACTGAATATTCAGGGAACAAACGTTTCTTTTTGCGCTTCATTATGATATGATACAATGAACAAAGCGTTTTTAAAGGAGACAAAAATTTGTACGAGTATATTAAAGGAATTATTTCATTTATTGGGCCGGAGTATATTGTCGTTGAAAACAGCGGCATCGGCTATCGGATTTTAACGCCAAATCCGTTTGCTTTTTCAAAACATGAGCAAAAAGAACAGCAGGTTTATTTATACCAGCATATTCGTGAGGATGCTCACCTGCTTTTTGGCTTTGCAACAGCTGAAGAAAAGCGGCTTTTTGAAAAGTTGATCAGCGTATCGGGCATCGGGCCAAAAGGAGCGCTGGCGGTTCTTGCATCTGGAACACCTTCACATGTTGTGAACGCAATTGAGCGTGAAGATGAGCCATACTTAATTAAGTTTCCGGGCATCGGTAAAAAAACAGCCCGGCAGATGATTCTGGATTTAAAAGGAAAGCTTGATCATGTTGTATCTGATTCCTTAACAGGCTTATTTGTTCAAGAACAGGCAGAAACGGAACCAGTGGATAATGAAGCGCTCGCTGAAGCTTTGCTCGCGCTCGAAGCACTCGGCTATTCGGCCCGTGAGATTAAACGCATATCCGGGAAGCTGGAGAAAGAAGAGGCCATGTCGACCGATGAATATATTCGGAAAGGGCTGCAGCTGCTGCTCGGATAACAAGGAGGGACTGTCTTGGAGGATCAACGTGTTCTATCAGGCGGAGCCGGAGCGGAAGAACGGTTTGAAGAACAGTCGCTCCGTCCGCAGACGTTAAGCCAATATATCGGACAAGACCAGGTAAAACAGAACTTGTCTATATTTATTGAAGCGGCATTAAAGCGGGAGGAAACATTAGACCATGTGCTGTTATACGGACCGCCGGGTCTTGGGAAAACAACGATGGCTGCTGTCATTGCCAATGAAATGGGTGCCGGCTTCCGGACGACTTCCGGACCGGCTATTGAACGGCCGGGTGATTTAGCGGCCGTTTTAACGGCGCTTGCGCCTGGTGATGTTCTATTTATAGATGAAATTCACCGTCTGCCGCGTTCCATTGAAGAAGTGCTGTATCCGGCGATGGAAGATTTTTGCCTGGATATTGTCATTGGAAAAGGGCCGGAAGCGAGATCTGTCCGGCTTGATTTGCCGCCGTTTACACTGATTGGCGCTACAACCCGGGCTGGAGCGCTGTCTGCGCCGCTTCGTGATCGTTTTGGCGTTCATTCCCGCCTGGAATACTATACGTCAGATCAGCTGAAAGAAGTGGTAATGCGGACAGCAGACATATTCGGAACGGCAATTGATAAGGCTGGCGCCGAAGAGCTGGCAAGGCGCTCGCGTGGAACACCTCGTATTGCCAACCGGTTATTAAAGCGGGTGCGCGATTATGCGGAGGTTCGCGGGGAAGGGCATATCACTCTGGAGAAAGCAAATGAGGCACTTGAGCTTTTGCAGGTGGACCGTCTTGGTCTTGATCACATTGACCATAAATTATTAACAACGATTTTAGGGCGTTTTAAAGGCGGACCGGTCGGCCTGGATACACTGGCGGCCAGTATCGGTGAAGAATCAGCAACGATTGAGGATGTGTATGAGCCGTATTTGCTGCAAATTGGTTTTTTACAGCGAACGCCGCGGGGAAGAACCGCACTGCCTGCCGCATATGAACATTTTCACATGGAGGTGCCGCCTTTATGACAGGACTGGGCAGACTGTTAATGCTGGCTGGTGCTGTCCTGTTTGTCCTTGGCGTGCTGCTGCAATTTACAAAGCTCGGCCGGCTGCCGGGTGATATTGTCATTAAAAGGGAAAATGCAACTTTTTATTTTCCAATTGTAACATCCATTGTGGCAAGCATTGTGCTGTCGCTTATTTTTTATGTAATTGGAAAATGGAGATAAATTAGAGGTGTAATGAATGAAAGTAGAAGAGTTTGATTTTGAACTGCCGGAAGAATTAATTGCACAGACTCCTTTAAAAGAGCGTGCAGAAAGCCGCTTGATGGTGCTGGATAAAAACGATGGCACACTGATCCACGAAACATTCAAAAATGTTATAGAGTATTTGAACCCTGGTGATCTGCTTGTTTTGAACGATACGAAAGTACTGCCTGCACGCCTTCATGGAATAAAGGAAGAAACGGGCGCCAGCATTGAGGTGCTTCTTTTAAAACAGGATGAAACAGATGTGTGGGAAACACTTGTAAAGCCGGCCAAGCGTATTAAGGAAGGCAGTGTGATCACATTTGGGGGCGGAAAGCTGAAAGCCGTCTGTACCGGTGAAAAAGAACAGGGAGGCCGGCTGCTGCGTTTTGAATATGAGGGGATTTTTTATGAAGTACTCGACGAACTTGGGGAAATGCCGCTGCCGCCCTATATAAAAGAACAGCTTGAGGAAAAAGACCGCTATCAGACAGTGTATGCAAAAGAGCGCGGCTCCGCTGCCGCGCCGACAGCAGGTCTTCATTTTACTGAACCGCTGCTCGCCCAGCTGAAGGAAAAAGGGATACAAATTGAATTTATTACCCTTCATGTCGGCCTTGGCACGTTTCGGCCGGTATCCGTTGATTCAATTGAAGAGCATGACATGCACGCGGAGTATTACACAATTTCAGCGCAAACAGAAGAAGCGATCCGGGAAACGAAAAAACGCGGCGGCCGTGTGATCGCTGTTGGCACAACATCTGTCCGTACGCTCGAAACGGCTGCGCGTGAACACGGCGAGGTAAGGCAATCAAGCGGCTGGACTGATATTTTTATTTATCCAGGATTTGAATTTAAAGCAATTGACGGCATGATTACGAATTTTCATTTGCCAAAATCAACATTAATTATGTTAATCAGTGCGCTGGCTGGAAAAAATCATGTGCTTTCAGCATATGCAGAAGCAGTCAAGGAAAAATACCGCTTTTTCAGTTTCGGAGATGCGATGCTGATTATCGATTTGAAAGGTGACAAACAGAATGACAGCCATTAAATATGAACATATTAAAACATGTAAACAAACAGGAGCACGCCTGGGCCGTGTTCATACGCCGCACGGCAGCTTTGAAACACCGGTTTTTATGCCGGTCGGGACGCTTGCAACCGTTAAAACGATGGCGCCGGAAGACATTAAGGCAATGGGCGCCAATATTCTGCTCAGCAATACGTATCATCTGTGGCTTCGGCCAGGGCACGACATTGTCCAGGAAGCAGGCGGCCTTCATAAGTTTATGAATTGGGACGGGGCTATTTTAACGGATTCTGGCGGATTCCAGGTGTTTTCCCTGAGTGAATTCCGAAAAATCGAAGAAGAGGGTGTCCACTTCCGCAATCATATTAACGGGGATAAATTATTTTTATCACCGGAAAAAGCGATGGAAATTCAAAATGCGCTTGGTTCAGACATCATGATGGCATTTGATGAGTGCCCTCCATATCCAGCAGAGTACGAATATATGAAAAAGTCTGTGGAGCGGACATCACGCTGGGCAGAACGCTGCTTAACCGCACACAAGCGCCCGGACGACCAGGGGCTGTTTGGTATTGTACAGGGTGGAGAATACGAAGAGCTCCGCAAGCAAAGCGCCCGTGACCTTGTATCGCTGGACTTTCCTGGATATGCCATCGGCGGCCTGTCTGTTGGAGAGCCGAAAGATGTTATGAACCGTGTACTTGAATTTACAACGCCGCATCTGCCGGCAGACAAACCCCGTTACTTAATGGGCGTCGGCTCACCGGATTCATTGATTGACGGAGCGATACGCGGCATTGATATGTTCGACTGTGTACTTCCGACGCGGATTGCGCGAAATGGAACGTTAATGACAAGTGAAGGCAGGCTGGTTGTAAAGAATGCCAAGTATGCCCGTGATTTTGGGCCGCTTGACCCAAACTGCAGCTGTTATGCCTGCAAAAATTATTCGCGTGCTTATGTCCGCCACTTACTTCATTGTAATGAAACATTCGGAATTCGACTTACGACTTACCATAACCTCCATTTTCTGATAAACTTAATGGAAAACGTACGTCAAGCGATTCGAGAGGACCGGCTTGGTGATTTCCGCGAAGAGTTCTTTGAACAATATGGGTTTAACCGTCCGGATGCAAAGAACTTTTGACGTTGTTCTGTTTTTGGAAAGGAGTGAAAAAGACGAATGGAAGCTTTAGCACAATTTCTCCCATTAATCGTTATGTTTGCGCTGTTTTATTTTCTGTTAATTCGCCCGCAGCGCAAGCGTCAGCGGCAGGTAATGGAAATGCAAAACAATTTGCAAAAAGGTGATAAAATTGTCACGATCGGCGGACTGCATGGGATGATCGAATCATCTGATGAAACAACTATCACGGTCGTTGTTGGAGATGGTACACGTTTGACATTTGACCGTTCAGCAATACGTGATGTAGTTGACAAAAGTGCCAAGTAAGGAAAACCAGGCTGTATGAAAACACCTGTTTTTCAACGCCCGCTGGCGGACGAAAAGTGGAATAGTTTTCAAAGCCATAAGTATTCTTCTGCATGAAGCACTGAAAGCCCGGATTTTTCTCCGGGCTTTTTTACGTGCGCCAAAACAGAAGGGTGTTTATATCTTCTTTTTTGAAAATACCGAGAACAGCCGCACCGAACAAATAAACAGCCAAACAGCCCAGAATGCCTCCTCCAAGATAAAGAAATGTGTTATGCATTAGAAACGGCAGAAAAGCATGGGAGCCCAAATACGTGAAAGCAAGCAGCAAAACAATTTTCGCATAAAGTCCGTACTGGAGAGAAAATGGAACAGATTTAAGCATAGACGCTGTATGAAGAAGGGTAACAAGCACGATGCCAGCCGATATCGAAATAGCAGTTCCGCGAATGCCGAACGCCGGCTGGCTGGATAAAAGGAAGATAATGCAAAGCTTGACTGCTGCTCCATAAAAGCTGTTCAGCATGGCAGCACGCGACAAGTTCAGTGCCTGCAAAACCGCCTGCAGTGGTCCCTGACAGTAATAGAAAAGAAAAAAGGGAGCCATAAGCTGAATTAAATCTGCTCCTTTTTTTATATGATACATAACAAGCATTAAAGGTTCGGCAAATAAAAACAGAACGACTGCCGCAAATCCGCCGGAAAACAGGCAAAAACGGATTGATTCGTTTACCCGCCATGCAATAGCACTGAATTTTTTTTTGCTGAATGACTCGCTTATATCCGGAACAAGTGAAGAGGAAAGAGCCACCGTTAAAAAAGAGGGCAAAAACATAAGCGGAAGTGCATAGCCGGTTAATACCCCGTATTCTTTCATTGCTTCACTGGATGCCAGTCCGGCAATTGCCAGGCTTTTTACCACCACAATAGGTTCAAGAAACCAGGCTCCCGAGCCGATCAGCCGGCTTCCAACAGCAGGGAGAGCTGTCTCGGCAATTTCTCCGGAAAGAGCCCGGCTTGTCCACCTTCCAGGCCACTGGCGGACTTTTTTCCACTCCGGGCGAAAGGAGGCGAGAAGGTAAAAAAGTGACATAAGCTCTCCGACTGAAGCAGCGGCCATTGCTCCAGCTGCCGCATATTCAATGCCATACGGCAAGAGCAGCCGCCCCGTAGCAATAATCAGCCCGATCCGCACAATCTGTTCAACAAGCTGTGAGATGGCGGCCGGCTTCATATGCATTTTCCCCTGAAAATAAGCACGGATAATGGAAGAAACAGCAATAATAGGCACAGAAGGAGCAATTGCATAAAGAGGCAGAACCGCCCGCTTATCATGAAAAAGAGACTCGGCCAGGTAAGGAGCAAACAAGCAGAGCAGCGGCGTTAAAACAACAGCTAACGAAAGAGTGATAAAAAGGGATGTGTATAAAATATGCTTTCGCTGCGCGTCATTTTCTGCCGCCGCCACACTTCGGGTGACCGCGACGGGCAGCCCGAACTGAACAGCTGTGACCGTTAAAATAAATGCCGGGAAAACGGCCATGTACAGGCCGACTCCTTCTTCTCCAATTAAGCGGGCAATTACCATTCGATTAACAAAGCCAAGAATTTTAACAAGGAAAATGGCACCCGCCAGCCACATCGTTCCTTTTATAAATGATGACAACCTGCCACCGCCTTTTTAGGAAAGTAATTGTAAAGAAAATATTGTATAATGAGATATATGTGCTAAGATGGACGAGCATGACAGGGGGCATTCAGAATGGGGAAGCATCCATACGACATGTATTATGACAAGCTGCTGCCGGCATTGGTCAGCAAAGTGGAAGAATTCAGGCTGCTTGATTACCAGACGGCGGAGACAGCAACACTCTGGCGTTATTTGCTGAGTAAAAAGTGGAAAAAAACCGATGAAGAACGGCCGCTTTCACGGCTGGTCGGCGATATTTTATCAGTCAAGCCCAGTGATTATATGAATTTTATGCAGCTTGCCGCTTTCAAAACGCCGGGATGGGGGGAGCCGTTATCCGAGCAGGAGCTGGCTTCTTTATTTGATCCCCGGAAAGATCAGGAAGTAAATTGACAGTCTGTTTTTTCTCATTCATAATGAAGAGTGCTGAGGAATTCTGGTATTCGTTACCGGAATTTTTTTTATCAACTTGTTCTTTTACATACAATAAGGAGTGGAAATGAAGAATGGTAAAACGAAGCCGTATCGTTGCTTTTTTGCTTGTTGTCCTTGTTTTGTTTGGTGCAATGGGCGGAACGGCAGGCGATATTGTCAAAAATATTAAATTAGGCCTTGATTTGCAGGGCGGTTTTGAAGTGCTCTATGAAGTTAAGCCTGCAAAAGAAGGACAGAAAATAACCGAAAGCGTTGTGGCTGACACGGCCGAAGCACTCGATCGCCGCATTAACGCACTTGGTGTCAGCGAGCCTAGTATTCAAGTAGAAGAAGGAAATCGTATTCGAGTCCAGCTTGCCGGTATTGAAGACCAGGAACAGGCGCGGAATATGCTGTCGACACAAGCAAATCTGTCTTTCCGTGACGTAAATGACAATTTAATGATGGATGGAAGCGACCTGGTAGAAGGCGGTGCCGAACAGTCATTTACAGAAACGGGGCAGCCAAACGTAGCTGTTAAGCTGAAAGATAAAAACAAATTCAAGGAAGTAACGGAAAAAATTGTCACGATGGCCCCAAATAATCAGCTTGTAATCTGGCTTGATTTTGAAGAGGGTGTTGATTCGTTTGCTAAAGAGGCACAGAAAGAAAACCCGAAATTCTTATCTTCTCCTAATGTAGACGAAGTGTTTAATACAACGGAAGTAACCATTCAAGGCAATTTTACTGTAGAAGAAGCTCAGGAACTGGCAGCTTTATTAGATGCAGGCGCTTTGCCGGTTAAATTAAATGAAATATATTCTACATCCGTTGGTGCGCAATTTGGCGAAAAAGCGCTGAACGAAACTGTTCTTGCTGGTATTGTCGGCATTGGAATCATCTTTTTGTTTATGATTCTTTATTACCGGCTGCCCGGCTTAATTGCAGTCATCACGTTAACGGCCTTTCTTTATTTAACCCTGCTTATATTTGACTTGCTCGGTGCGGTTATGACATTGCCGGGTATTGCGGCACTCATACTCGGGGTTGGAATGGCGGTGGATGCGAACATTATCACTGCTGAAAGGATTAGGGAAGAAATCAAAATTGGACGCTCTATAAAAGCTGCATTTAAAACAGGAAGCAGCAATGCGTTTCTTACAGTAGTGGATGCAAACTTAACAACCCTTTTAGCGGGCGGTGTATTATTTTATTTTGGAACGAGCTCCGTTAAAGGATTTGCGACTACGCTTATTATTAGCATCCTTGTCAGCTTTATTACCGCTATTTGGGGGGCAAGAGTTTTAATGAGCCTGCTTGTAAAAAGCAATTGGCTTAACGACAGACCCGGCTGGTTTGGTGTAAAGAAATCCGCAATTTATCCAATTAGTGAAGGATACGATGCGCTCGATCTGCCAACTAAATTTGATAAGCTTGATTTTGTTAAGCCTCATAAAAAATTATTTGCTTTTTCAGCTGTTGCCATTATAGCAGGCATGATTGTTCTTGCTGTTTTTCGTTTAAACCTGGGAATTGATTTCTCAAGCGGTTCCCGCCTCGAATTATTAGCTGATCAGCCACTGACCGAGCAAGCCGTGGAAGCGGAGCTGGATAAACTCGGCTATGATGTAAACGTGACGCTTGGCGGAGACAACCAAAACATAGCATCCGCGCGCTTTGATGAAGCACTGACACAGCAGGAAATTGCAAAAGTAAAATCTAGTTTAGATAAAAAATTCGGTGCCGAACCAAATATTAGCACCGTATCACCAGTAGTCGGAAAAGAATTGGCGAAAAATGCTGTCAAGGCACTTGCTATTGCAGCGGTAGGGATTATCTTATATGTAGCTTTCCGCTTTGAACTTTACATGGGTATTGCTTCTGTATTGGCTTTGCTTCATGACGTGTTTTTCATTATTGCGTTTTTCAGCTTAACCCGTTTAGAGGTGGATATTACTTTTATAGCAGCGGTTCTTACCATTGTTGGATATTCCATAAATGACACAATCGTTACATTTGACCGGATTCGTGAAAATCTGACAAAGATCAAAAAAATTACCGCGCCGGAACAGCTTGATGGTATTGTTAACAAAAGTATTCGCCAGACATTAGCACGTTCTGTGAACACGGTGCTGACTGTCGTTATTGCCGTAATAGCTTTAATTATTCTAGGAAGTACATCAATCCTAAATTTCTCAATTGCTCTGCTTGTCGGCTTGATCGGCGGCGCATATTCTTCGATCTTTATTGCAGCCCAGCTTTGGCTGATCTGGAAAAAGAAAGAACTGAAGAAAAAAGGGAAGCTTATTACGTATAAAGAAAGAAATACGAGTAAAGATGAGCTTCAAGTGTAACAAAAAGCGTCCAGGCTTCCTGGACGCTTTTTTACATATGCACAAACGCTTCTGCAGAATCAATCTGGCCAAAGACTCGTGTAACAGGGAGACGCTCTCCTGTAAGCCACTGGTTAAAATCGATTGGAAACGGATGAGCCTGTTCGCCGACACCGACCAGAACGCGCAGGGAGCGAGGATCATAAACCGTTGTGTGAAGCGTACCGGCCCAGCTGCCGTATTTCTTTTTGAAGATACAGTAAGCCGGATTGTTAAAAAGCTCGTATGCTCCCTCCATGCTTCGCGGCGTGTCAGCAAGCTTTTGCAAGTTGGAAAGCCGTTCTTTGGACTCGGCCGTGTGATAACGATTTTCGCCGGACAGCTTGTCCGAAACGAAATGATTGGCACAGACATCGGTCTGCCTGCGCACTTGAACACCACGCGGAGAGGCTTCCACGACAGCACTTTGCAGGGAAGCATCGTAAAGAGAGTAGTTAAACGAATGGCGATGCGGAAGAGAAGAAAGGAGAGCAATGGCTTCCTCAGTTGTTGCACACGAATCAAGCACCAGACGGGCAATGATGCTGCATGTAAATCCATCTTCAGCACGGCGACGGTTTACAAAATGAAAGCCGATCACCAGCCCTTTCTCATTCATGCCATCGATTCGTCCCACCAGCCGGCCGCTAATGCCGACAGAAGCATATCCATGGTCCGGCTGCCACAAAAGAAGCCGTCCTTCATATGTTTTAGGGTGGAAATCATAATTTCGGACGAACAGGCCATTTTTCATCATAGCCGAACAGCCGCTGTTTACATCATCTGCTTGAAAGCCGCTGTATTCATGAACTGCATCGTATAATGACCAGCCAAGTGATTCCGCTAATCCTTCAAACTCTTCCCACATAACAGGCGCGAATGTTTGAAAATATTGTTTTATCCGGTGAAAATCAATCTTATAGGAATGAAGTGATTTTTTGCGGCGCTGCTGATGCACGGCAAAAAGCGGTGACTGCTTTAATTTGTCACCGGCCAGCCGGCCCAGCTCATAATAACTCCCTCTTCCTTGAATCACATCTATATAAAAGCGCTGCATTGTAATTCCTGCTTTCTTTTTCTTTCTATCGTGCCTTTTTTGAAAGAAGAATTCAAGGACAGAATGAGCCGGAAATGTTTGAAGCGAATAGGGAAACGGGAAAAGTAAAGACAGGCAAGGGAGGGAATAAAAATTGAAAACACAAACAGCACTTATTCTAGGACTGGTTTTTGCATTAATTATTGCCATTTTTGCAGTGCTGAATGTTGATCCTGTTACAGTCAACTACGCCTTCGGCTCTGCCCAGTGGCCGCTAATTCTTGTGATTTTGTTTTCCGTTTTGCTGGGCGGCCTGGCCATCTTTATGTTTAGTTTGTTCCGCACGATGGCACTTAAGCACCAAAATAAAGAGCTGATCCGCCAGAATGAGCAATTAAAAAAGGAAATGCATGAATTAAAGCTTGAGCACCGGGAGATTGTAACGCCGGATGCCAATTCAACCCGGCTGTCTCCGGACGGAGATTAAAAGAAACCGGAAGCTGTGTAATCTACATACAGCTTCCGGTTTTTCCTTTGTTGTCATTTATTCATTTGACCCGTATAATGAGTACGTTATGGGGTGAAATTATGCTAAAACCAAAAATGCGCTGGTCCTTAAAAGAAGTGGATCGCATACAAAGTGAAGCGTTCGCGGAAGAAATCGGGACGAGTCCGCTTGCCGCATCACTTTTATTGGGACGCGGAATTACCAAAAAAGAAGAAGCACGGGCTTTTTTATTTGATGAAGGTATGACATTCCATGATCCTTTTTTGCTGAAGGATATGGACAAAGCCATCAGCCGCATCCGCCAGGCGAAAGAGCAGGGGGAGGCAGTGCTTGTTTTTGGTGATTATGATGCGGATGGAGTCAGCAGTACATCTGTCCTTTTAACAGCACTTCGTGATTATGGAGTTTCTGCTGATTATTATATTCCAAACCGGTTTACGGAAGGGTACGGTCCGAATGAGCCGGCTTTTCGCCATGCAAAGGAAAGCGGCTTTGGCTTGATTATTACAGTGGACACCGGCATTTCAGGTATTCACGAAGCAACAGTGGCGAAAGAAATCGGTATTGATTTAATTATTACAGATCATCACGAGCCCGGACCTGAATTGCCGGAAGCACTGGCCATTATACATCCTAAGCACCCGGGCGGGTCCTATCCGTTTGGGCATCTTGCCGGAGTAGGCGTTGCTTTAAAGGTAGCCCATGCCCTGTATGAGAAAGTGCCGGAGCATTTGCTGGACCTGGCCGCGATTGGGACGATTGCCGATTTAGTTCCCCTGAATGGAGAAAATCGGCTCATTGCCAAAAAAGGCATCAGGGCATTGCGCCAATCGCAGCGGCCGGGCATTGTTGCTCTTTGCAAGCAGACAGGCACGGAGCAGTCTTCGATCAATGAAGAAACAGTCGGATTTATGATTGGTCCGCGTATTAATGCAGCAGGCCGGCTTGATGATGCCGGGCCTGCCGCAGAGCTTATGCTGACAGAAGACATGGAAGAAGCAATGATGCTGGCAGAAGAAATCGACGCAATGAATAAGCAGCGCCAGACAATTGTAAATGAAATGGCAAAGGAAGCAATCGAGATTGTCAGCCGGGATTATCCGCCAGACGAATATCCTGTTATTATTGTTGGGAAAGAAGGATGGAATCCCGGAGTTGTCGGGATTGTGGCATCCCGTCTCACCGATACGTTTTACCGTCCGGCTATTGTGCTTGGTTTCGATACGGAAAAAGGAATCGCCAAGGGCTCTGCAAGGAGCATTAAAGGTTTTGATCTTTATCAGAGCTTATCAACGTGCCGCGATATTTTGCCGCACTTTGGCGGCCATCCGATGGCTGCAGGCATGACCCTGTCTATTGATGATGTGGATGAGCTTCGCCGCCGCATGGTTAAAATCGCCAATGAAACACTGGCGGAAGAAGATTTTACGCCAATTATTCAAGTCGACAGCGAAGCATCCATACCGGATATTACTGTGCAAAGTATTGAGGAGCTTAACAAACTGGCTCCTTTTGGCATGAACAATCCGAAACCGCTTTTTGTTATTCGTGATGCAAAAATCGCAGCAATGAAAAAAATCGGTGCAAATCAAACCCATTTAAAGGCTGCCTTTGAACAAGCCGGCCAGGCCATTGATGGCATCGGTTTCGGGATGGGAGAGTACGCGGACCATATTGCAAAAACGGCGGAAGTGTCTGTGATTGGTGAATTGTCTATTAACGAGTGGAATAATATGCGCCGCCCGCAAATTATGCTCCGGGACATGCGGGTGGATGAATGCCAGCTGTTTGATATGCGCGGCGGCAAAAGCCATTTACACTGGCTTAATGATGTGCCAAATGAAAAAATCACTATCTCGTTTGGCCGCGAATCTGCTGATCCTTCTGTTGTATGTGTCAAGTCAGAGCAGGAAGCGGCGCAAATTGAAATGGACGACAAAAATATCATCCTGTTAAACCTGCCGGAGAACGAACAAGTAATAAAATCATTGCTTGCCGGCAAAGCCCCGGCACGTATTTACGCTCATTTTCGTACAGAAGAAAGCCACTTTTTCAGCGCCATGCCAACACGGGACCAATTTAAATGGTATTATGGATTTTTACTGAAAAGAGGCATATTTGACATAAAGCAGCACGGTGAACTTCTGGCGAAGAAACAGGGATGGCCATATGCGTCTATCCGGTTTATGTCAAAAGTGTTTTTTGAGCTTGGATTTGTTAAACTAAACGATGGAAAGATTGAAGTGCAAAAGGATGCGGACAAGCGTGATTTAAGTGAGTCGCCTGCCTATATACAAAAGCAGACGCAATTTAACCTTGAACAAAAGCTCGTTTATTCATCCTATCAGGAGCTGAAGTCCGTTTTAGACAAATGGATGAAGGGTTCTGATGCATACAGGGAGGAACTATTGAAATGAATTTAAAAGAGTATATTAAAATTGTGCCGGACTGGCCAAAGCCAGGCATTCAGTTTAAGGATATTACCCCGCTCATGGATAATGGAGACGCATTTCGTTATGCAACGGATCAAATTGTTCTGTATGCAAAAGAAAAGCAGGTGGATTTAATTGTCGGCCCGGAAGCACGCGGCTTTATTGTCGGCTGCCCGGTTGCTTATTCGCTTGGTGTCGGCTTTGCACCTGTGCGTAAAGAAGGCAAGCTGCCGCGTGAAACCATTAAAGTCGAGTACGGCCTTGAATACGGGAAAGATGTGCTGACGATCCACAAGGATGCTGTGAAGCCTGGACAGCGTGTTCTCATTACCGATGATCTTCTGGCAACAGGCGGAACAATCGAAGCAACAATCAAGCTTGTAGAGCAGCTTGGCGGGATTGTAGTCGGCATCGCCTTTTTAATTGAATTAAATTACTTGAACGGGCGTGAAAAACTCGATGGGTATGATGTATTAACAATCATTCCTTATGATTAATTCGACAAAAATCGCCTGATTCAGAAAAAAAGTGCAGGATGACTTTACATCCTGTACTTTTTTTTCGATAATAAGAACAATCAGTTTTTTCGGAAAGGGCGAAGGTGAACAAAACATATGGCGAAAGACCAGATATTAACCGCCGATCAGGTCATTGACCGGACCCGTGCCTACTTGAACGAAGAGCATGTCAAGTTTGTCCGGCGTGCGTTTGAGTATGCGAAAGAGGCGCACAAGCACCAGTTTCGTAAATCGGGCGAGCCGTATATTATTCATCCGATACAGGTCGCAGGTATTTTAGCTGACCTTGAAATGGACCCTGCAACGGTTGCATCCGGCTTCCTTCATGATGTAGTGGAAGATACGGAAGTCACCCTGCAGGACCTGGCGGATGAATTTAATGCGGAAGTGGCTATGCTTGTGGACGGTGTGACAAAGCTCGGGAAAATTAAATACAAATCAAAAGAAGAGCAGCAGGCGGAAAACCATCGGAAAATGTTTGTGGCAATGGCGCAGGACATCCGGGTTATATTAATTAAGCTGGCTGACCGCCTTCATAATATGCGGACGCTTAAGCACCTGCCGCAGGAAAAACAGCGGCGTATTTCAAATGAAACGCTGGAAATCTTCGCACCACTCGCCCATCGCCTCGGTATGTCAAAAATTAAATGGGAGCTTGAAGATACAGCGCTTCGTTATTTAAACCCGCAGCAGTATTACCGAATCGTTAATCTGATGAAGCGAAAGCGGGAAGAGCGGGAGCAATACCTGGACGATGTAATTGATTCGATGCGGAGCCGGCTGGATGAAATGGATATTACTGCAGAAATTTCGGGGCGCCCAAAACACATATACAGCATTTACCGGAAAATGGCGATGCAGCACAAACAGTTTAATGAAATTTATGATTTGTTAGCGGTGCGTATTGTAGTTGACAGCATCAAAGACTGCTATGCGGCACTTGGCATTATTCATACATGCTGGAAGCCGATGCCGGGAAGGTTTAAAGACTATATTGCAATGCCGAAAACAAATATGTATCAGTCCCTTCATACGACGGTTATCGGTCCAAAAGGTGATCCGCTCGAAGTGCAGATCCGCACCGAAGAAATGCACCGTATTGCTGAATACGGGGTAGCGGCGCATTGGGCGTACAAGGAAGGCCGGGCCGTTGACGAAAACGCATCGTTTGAAAAGAAAATGACCTGGTTCCGGGAAATTTTGGATTTTCAAAATGATTCACAGGACGCGGAAGAATTTATGGAGTCGCTTAAGCTGGATTTATTCTCCGATATGGTGTTTGTGTTCACGCCAAAAGGTGATGTTCTTGAATTGCCGGCTGGTTCCGTCCCGATAGATTTTGCTTATCGAATTCATTCTGAAATCGGCAATAAAACAATCGGCGCAAAAGTAAACGGCAAAATGGTGACGCTTGACTACAAGCTGAAAACAGGGGATATTTTAGAGATTTTAACCTCCAAGCATTCATACGGTCCAAGCAAGGACTGGATTAAAATGGCCCAGACTTCCCAGGCGAAAAATAAAATACGCCAATTTTTCAAGAAACAAAACCGCGAAGAAAATGTGGAAAAAGGCCAGGAAATGATCGAGAATGAAATTAAAAATATGGACTTCGATGTAAAAGAAGTGATGACGCAGCAAAATTTAAAGCGCGTGGCTGAAAAGTTTAACTTTTTAAACGAAGATGACATGTTTGCAGCAGTAGGCTACAACGGTGTAACCGCCCTTCAGGTAGCAAATCGGCTGACGGAGAAGCTTCGCAAGCAGCGCGACCAGGAAGCGGCGCTCAATGAAGTGGTGAAAGAAATAAAAGCACCGCCAAATCCGGCAGCCCAAAAGAAAAACGCCGGCGTAACGGTTAAAGGAATTGATAATCTATTAATTCGCCTGTCCCGCTGCTGCAATCCCGTACCTGGTGATGATATCGTAGGCTATATTACGAAAGGCCGCGGGGTCTCCGTTCACCGGGAGGACTGCCCGAATGTAACAGCGGATGACGATACAGAAAACCGTCTTATTCCGGTTGAATGGGAATCCGGAGGAGCGAATCAAAAAGAATACCTTGTGGACATTGAAATTTCCGGCTATGACCGCCAGGGTCTTTTAAATGAAGTACTGCAGGTTGTCAGTGAAACGAAAACCAATATTTCCGCAGTATCCGGGCGCTCTGACCGAAATAAAATGGCGAAAATTGATATGTCTATTTTTATCCGCAATGTAACCCATTTGCAAAAAGTGGTTGAACGGGTCAAGCAGATTCCCGATATTTATTCGGTCCGCCGTATTATGAATTAAATGTAGAAGGTGTTTACCAATGAAAGTTGTTTTGCAAAGAAGCAAAAAAGCAAGTGTTACAGTAAATGGTGAAATAAAAGGCAAAATTGATTCAGGGCTTGTGCTGCTTGTTGGAGTAACGCATGATGATACCGAGCAGGATGCAGCATGGCTCGCTGAAAAAATTATTCACCTCCGTATATTCGAAGATGAATCGGGAAAAATGAATGAATCCCTGCTTGACCGGGGGGCATCTATTCTATCGATATCGCAATTCACCTTATATGGTGACTGCAAAAAAGGGCGGCGCCCAAATTTTATGAAAGCAGCGCCCGGTGAACAGGCTGAAAAACTATATGAAACATTCAACCGCCTTCTTCGTGAACAGGGAGTACATGTAGAAACCGGCGTATTCGGTGCAATGATGGATGTTGCGCTTGTAAATGATGGCCCGGTTACATTGATTCTTAATACAAAAGATTAAGGTTGAAATAAAGGGAAAAGTTTTTTATACTTTTTTCAGCAGGGTTGTACAGAAAATCCATGACAGCAGCATAAATAAAGCCATAGACGAAGAAAAGTAGTAAAGGGCTGGCCGGACAGAGAAAAATGCCGAGACTGAGAGCATTTACGGTACATCTTTATGAACAGACACTTCCGAGGCGTTTTTCTGAAATAAAAAGTAGGGAAAACCGCGAATTGCGTTATCAAAAAAAGTGAAAGCTTTGGCTTTAACGAGGGTGGTACCGCGGAAAACTTCCGTCCCTGCGCAAATTGCAGGGATGGAAGTTTTTTTATGTGCTTTTACAAATAAAGGAGGAATGACCATGTCAGTGAATATTCCACGCGGCACACAGGATATCCTGCCAGGCCAGTCAGAAAAATGGCAGTACATAGAAACCATCGCCAAAGATGTCTGCCGCCGTTATCACTATAAAGAAATTCGGACGCCGATTTTTGAGCATACCGAATTGTTCAAGCGCAGTGTCGGCGATACAACGGATATCGTTCAAAAGGAGATGTACACCTTTGAAGACAGGGGAGAACGAAGCTTAACGCTCCGGCCGGAAGGAACAGCTGCGGTGGTCCGGTCATTTGTTGAAAATAAAATGTTTGGCCATCCAGATCAGCCGGTGAAACTTTTTTATACGGGCCCGATGTTCCGTTATGAACGTCCCCAGGCCGGGCGCTACCGCCAGTTTGTCCAGTTTGGAGTCGAAGCAATTGGCAGCGAAGATCCAGCAATTGATGCGGAAGTCATCGCACTTGTAATGGACATTTACAAATCAGCGGGGCTTAAAAAGCTAAATCTGGTTATTAATTCTCTTGGCGATGCCGAAAGCCGGAATGCACACCGTGAAGCGCTCATCCGCCATTTTGAGCCGCGTATCGGTGAGTTTTGCAGTGACTGCCAGACACGTTTGCAGCAAAATCCGCTTCGGATTTTAGATTGTAAAAAAGACCGGGGGCATGAGCTGATGCAGACGGCACCGTCTATTTTGGATTACTTAAATGACCAATCAAAAGCGTATTTTGAAAAAGTTACGAGTTATTTGGACGCTATTGGTATTTCATGCACAGTAGATCCGAAACTTGTCCGCGGGCTTGATTACTACAATCACACAGCTTTTGAAGTTATGAGCGAAGCAGAGGGATTTGGAGCGATCACGACGCTATGCGGCGGGGGACGTTACAACGGCCTTGTGCAGCAGCTCGGCGGCCCGGAATCACCCGGAATTGGCTTTGCTTTCAGCATTGAGCGTTTTATCGCCGCAATGGAGGCGGAAAAAGCAGAGTGGCCGATTGATCAAGGGCTGGACTGCTTTGTTGTAGCACTTGGAGACGCAGCGAAAGACCGTTCCGTGTCACTCGTTCATGAGCTGCGGGCAGCCGGGCTTTCAGCGGATCGTGATTATCAGGATCGGAAGATGAAGGCGCAGTTAAAGGCATCCGACCGTCAAAATGCGCGCTTTACCGCCATTTTAGGCGAAGATGAACTGGCGGAAAACCGGATCACTATCAAAGATATGGCAGAAGGTTCTCAGGACCAGATATCACTTGATGAACTGGCCGGTTATATTAAAACAAAAATGGAGGAAAAGTAAATGTTTGGACGCACGTTTTATAACGGTGAAATGACCGAAGAACATATTGGACAGGAAGTATCATTAAAAGGATGGGTACAGCGCCGCCGTGACCTGGGAAGCGTAATTTTTATTGATTTGCGCGACCGCACAGGCATCATGCAGATTGTTTTTAACCCGGAGATTTCAGCGGAAGCGCTGGCTGTGGCTGAAAAAGTCCGCAATGAATATGTACTTGATGTAAAAGGGACTATTGTAAAACGTGATCCGGAAACGGTAAACGAAAATATCCCGACTGGTACCATTGAAGTACATGTAACGGAAATCAATGTACTGAGCGAGGCGAAAACACCGCCGTTTATGATTGAAGACGGAACAGAAGTAAACGAAGATGTACGTTTAAAATATCGTTATATGGACCTTCGCCGCCCGGTCATGTTTGAAACGCTGAAAATGCGCAGTGATGTAACAAAAACCATCCGTGATTACCTGGACGAAGGCGGCTTTTTGGATGTAGAAACACCGATTTTAACAAAATCAACGCCGGAAGGTGCACGCGACTACCTGGTTCCAAGCCGTGTACACCCGGGTGAGTTTTACGCGCTGCCGCAGTCACCGCAGATTTTCAAGCAGCTGCTGATGGTATCCGGCGTGGACCGCTATTACCAGATCGCCCGCTGCTTCCGTGATGAGGATTTGCGTGCCGACCGCCAGCCTGAATTTACGCAGGTCGATATTGAAACAAGCTTTATGAGCCAGGAAGACATCATGCAAATGACAGAAGAAATGCTGAAAAAAGTAATGAAGCGTGTGAAAAACGTTGAGATCGACGGAGCTTTTGAACGCATAACATATGAAGACGCCATGAACCGTTTTGGCTCTGATAAGCCGGATACACGCTTTGGTCTGGAATTGATTGATATGGCGGATGTAGTGCGCGGTTCAGGCTTTAAAGTATTTGCACAGGTTGTGGAATCAGGCGGTCAGGTAAAAGCCCTTTGTGTACCGGGAGGCGGAGAAAAATATTCCCGTAAAGACATCGATCACTTAACAGAATTTGCTGCCATTTACGGCGCGAAAGGTCTTGCCTGGCTGAAAGTTGAAGAAGATGGCATGAAAGGCCCGATCATTAAGTTCTTCACTGATGAAGAACAGGCAAAAATGCTTGAAACAGCAGGTGCCAAAACGGGTGACTTGATTATGTTTGTTGCAGACAAAAAGCAGGTTGTAGCCGATGCTCTCGGTGCTCTGCGCTTAAAGCTAGGAAAAGAGCTTGGCATGATTGATGAGTCAAAATACAATTTCCTCTGGGTGACAGACTGGCCATTGCTTGAGTACGATGAAGAAGAAGGACGCTACTATGCAGCGCATCACCCGTTTACAATGCCATTCCGTGAAGACCTGGATAAAATGGAGTCTGATCCGGGCGCTGTACGGGCGCAAGCCTATGACATTGTCCTAAACGGCTATGAGCTTGGCGGCGGTTCCATCCGGATTTTCGAGAGAGATGTCCAGGAGAAAATGTTTAAGCTGCTTGGCTTTACAGAAGAGCAGGCGAAAGAGCAATTTGGCTTCCTGCTTGATGCATTTGAATACGGAACGCCT
The DNA here is from genome assembly GCF_000970685.1 of Domibacillus indicus. Lineage (GTDB taxonomy): Bacteria > Bacillota > Bacilli > Bacillales > Domibacillaceae > Domibacillus > Domibacillus indicus. The sequence goes on along the minus strand of NZ_LAJB01000002.1, from coordinate 649,831 downwards.
CCGCATGGCGGGATTGCTCTTGGCCTTGATAGACTCGTAATGCTGCTTGCCGGACGGACAAACCTGCGGGATACGATCGCGTTCCCGAAAACAGCCAGTGCTGCGGATGTACTGACAGATGCGCCGGGCGAGGTATCAGATGCCCAGCTCGAAGAATTGCATTTGCGTATCAGCCAGACTGCAAAATAAGACAAAAGTTTTATTTTAAATTTTCAGATTAATTTGGAAGGGTCTTAGTTGACCTTCAAAAAAACGTATGATAATATGTATCCAATGAGGCGAATCCTGATGTGTACGTTAGTTACACATTCTGTTTTGACCGAACACTATATGTTAGGGAGTCCGAGTTTTTGGACAGCGCACATGCCCTTTGCGGGGACTTGCAACGCCCGAAACAGGGCACCCACCTGCTGAAGAGCGGGTTCAAAACATATGTTTTACAACGACGGCACGATCGGGATTCGCCGTCTTTTTTTATGCCTAAAACAGGAGTGAATGATATATGCTTCATCAATTTTCCCGCAATGAGCTTGCTTTTGGACAGGAAGGACTTGAATTATTAAAAAATACAACCGTCGCCGTTCTTGGAATCGGCGGAGTCGGCTCCTTTGCCGCCGAGGCGCTTGCACGCTCCGGTGTGGGGCGCTTGATTCTGGTTGATAAAGATGTTATTGATATTACAAACATAAACCGCCAGCTGCCTGCCCTGTTATCAACAGTCGGCCAGCCGAAAGCGGATTTAATGAAAGAGCGGATTGCTGATATTAATCCTGACTGCGAGGTAACGGCTCTGAAAATGTTTTACACGGAAGAAACATATGAGCAGTTTTTCAGCTATGGTCTCAATTACGTAGTAGATGCATCCGACACTATCTCTTATAAAATTCACTTAATGAAAGAATGCCTGAAACGAGATATCCCGATTATTTCCAGCATGGGAGCTGCGAATAAGATGGATCCAACACGGTTCACCATTGCCGACATTTCCAAAACTCATACGGATCCCATTGCGAAAGTGATTCGTACGCGCCTGCGGAAGGAAGGAATTAAAAAAGGCATTCCGGTTATTTTTTCAGATGAAAGCCCGATTGTCATTCGTGAAGACGTGCGGCAGGTCGTTGGAAATGAAAAAGCGGAAATCCGTAAAGCAAAAATGCCTCCTGCTTCCAATGCGTTTGTTCCATCTGTTGCGGGATTAATCGCGGCAAGTTACGTAGTACGTGATATTTTAAAAGATATTAAAATTGCACGTGTAAATGATTAAAAAGATCGCCTTTTATGGCGGTCTTTTTTTTGATAAATCAGGACTTTTTATCTAGTTATTGGTATAATGTCATTGATTAACAATGAACGGAGCTTATGAATATGAATATATTTATGGCGCGCCAGCCTATTTTAGATGACGAAGAACGTGTAATTGCGTATGAATTGCTGTATCGAAACAGTGAAACAAATTCTTTTCCAGACATTTCACACGACCGGGCAACAATTGAAGTTCTTGTCCATTCCTTTTTAACAGTAGGCATTGAGAAAATAGCTCATGGAAACCCGTGTTTTATTAATTTTACTGAAACGCTGCTTAAACAAAGAGTCGCTGAAAACTTTAGTCCTCAGCATGTCGTTGTGGAAGTGCTCGAAGACGTACCGATTACGCCCGAACTGATCGATACGCTCAGACAGCTTAAGCGGAAAGGGTATTCCATTGCACTCGATGATTTTGTTATGCAAAAAGACGTACATTTGTATGACGAACTATTTATGCTTGCTGCGTACATAAAAGTTGATTTTTTGCATTCAACTGAAGAGGAAAGATCAGCAGTTGAACAAAAAGTAAAAAATGAATTTCCCCATATTGCTCTTCTGGCAGAAAAAGTAGAAACGCGGGAAGTATTTGAGCGGGCAAAAAAAGCAGGTTATAAATTGTTTCAGGGGTACTTTTTTTCGAAACCGCAATTAATTCGTTCTACTGATCTGCCATTGAACATAATATCTTATTTTCATTTAATTAAACTGCTGCATTCAGAAAATATCGATATTAAGGAGGTCACCCGCTTAATTGAACAGGACGTTGCTCTTTCGTATCAATTACTAAAACTGGTGAATTCACCCGCTTTGCGCAGACGGTCAAAAATTAATTCCATCAAGCAGGCAGTCATGATGCTTGGGCTTGTGGAATTAACCAAATGGCTTTATGTATTGGCTTTAAGAGAAATCCAAATGGATATTCCTGAAAAAACAAAGGAATTAATGGAATCAGCTTTGTTTCGTGCCAAGGCATGCGAGCAGCTGGCAATTGAAACACAGGCGTCCCCTCCAGCAGAATTTTTCCTGGCGGGTATGTTTTCACTGGCGGATGTACTTTTGCAGTACAGCATTCCGGAATTATTAAATCAAATTCCTTTATCAGATCAGGTAAATGAAACACTTATGGGGAAGGAAACCGCGATTACGCCTTATTTAGAACTGGTTACCGCAATGGACAGGGTCGATTGGAATGCGATCCGCTTAAAAGCAGTTGAAATGCAGCTTGATGCAGAAAGCATTCAAAGAATTTATGAAACGGCCCGCTTATGGGCAAATAATATATACGTGGAAACAGATTACTAAAAAAGTAGTGAATGGAAAAACAGTTATTAGTCTTAGTCTGCAGGCAGCCGGAACATACGGCTGTCTTTTTTTATGCTGGACCAATAGGAAAAGCCTTTAAGCAGTGAGCAATAAAAAAGTTTCTCGCGGCTTTGTTTTCCTTCTAATATTTGCAGGCCGCTTTTATATAAAGAAGCCAGACTTTCACAAACAAATTTGCCTGCAGAACTGCTTATTAATAAGCAGTTGCATGCTGTTGAAAAAAAGAGATTGTCAATTGAAATACGTAATAAAAGCACAGCCATTCTCTGAACAATAAAAGTGGAATGAGCTTTTCTTCCGCCGCCCAGCCCTCCGCCCGTTCCGTTTCAGAAAAAACAGCTATACATGAATAAAAGTTCTCTCTTTCTTCTGACAGAAGAAGAAAACAAATCCTGCTGTTTTCCTCCCCACAAAGGCGGCATGCGCGGGGCGTAGACTCCAATGGGACAAACTGGCTCGCCTGACCCATGGAACGCGGAGCCCCGCGAATACCGCCGTTTCTTGCATGGACCAAGCACTGTTCTTCTGCACTCTCGTTTTTTTGTATGAAAATGGTTGACGTGTGTTTGTGTATTAGTGTACTATTTGTATAGTACACTAATACATGAGGTGATAATGGTGTTTAAGGGATTGGTAATAAAAGATTTTTTGCTGATTAGAATGTATTTATTTACCTGGCTGGCTGTTCTCATTGTTCTTTATACAGCAGGCGCAAGCTTTGCTGCCTATCAAAAACAGTTTTATTTGGTTTTTCCGTTTCTACTTGTCCTGTACGTAGGCCACACATTGGTTCTGCCGGTTACAGCGGGGATTTTGCTGAAAGCAGAAGAAAAAGGACAGTACTGGCTGCATGGGACAGCCGATGGCAAAAGGCTGTTAAGTTCAAAGCTTATTGTCTCCACTATTGTTCTTCTCGCTTCCCTGCTTTTGACAAATGTGTTGATGGCATTCAGCTTAATGGCGGCCAATGGGGAGAGCCAGCTGGCATTCCTGGAAGGCCAGTTTCCCTGGGTTGAGGGCGTTTTGTTTAATGGAGGGATCATCTTTAGTGCATTTTACCTTACCACATGGGGGTTGTTTTTATGGTCTTTATTTCATTCGATGGCCCAATCCCCTGCTTTGAGAAAAATTCGCTGGATCCTTATTATTGCGGTTTATTTTATTACCCAGACTGTTATTGTAAGAGTTACAGAGTGGAGTGCCGTAAAAGCATTTTTGCAAAGCTGGTCAATTCAAATTGAATCGCCCCTGTCAAGTACAGGAGGGATGAATGAAATCAGTTTTACAATGGACAGTAACGGGCTTTTGGTCTGGCCCCTTCTTTTGTCCTGTGCAGGCTTTTGTCTGCTGTTTTTTGCGGCCGCATGGCTTCTTGATCGAAAAGTTGAGGTGTAAATAATGAGTGCTGAATTTAAAACATCAAAGCCGATATACAGTCAAATTGCCGACCGGATTATCCAGCAGTTTGTACGGGGTGAATTGCATCCTGGTGAAAAACTTCCGTCAGTGCGGGAAATGGCGATTCAATCGGGCGTTAATCCAAATACAATTCAACGGACATACGGGGAGCTGGAACGCCTTGGTGTCGTTGAAACAAAGCGGGGGCAGGGAACATTTATGACAGAGCAAAACGAAATGAAGCTGAAGCTGCGGCATGATATTCAAAAGGAAATGATCGAAGCGTTTATTGAAAGTATGCGGAGCATTGGGCTGAATGACCATGAAATTTATGAATCCGTCAACCAGTCTTTAAAAAGGAGTGATCACGAATCATGATCATGCTGGAAGGTGTTACAAAGCAGTATGGAACAAGAAAATCACTGCAGGATATCAGCTATACATTCGAAAAAGGAAAAGTCTACGGTATTCTTGGGCCAAATGGAAGCGGCAAATCAACGATGATGAAAATGATTGCAGGGCTTGTGTATCCAACCGGCGGTAAAATTTTAGTAGAAGGAAAGCCAGTCAGCCGAAAAATCGCCGCAAGCCTGGCTTTTCTATCTACCGAGGGAATGCTGTACCAGAATTTTAAAGTGGAGCAGATGATTCATTTTTTTGCCACCCAGTATCCTGATTTTCAAAGAGAAAAAGCAGAGGAACTGCTTGCGTTTATGGAGCTGGACCGCCGGCAGAAAGTCAGCCGGCTTTCTAAAGGGCAGCAGGGGCGGCTGAAGCTGCTGCTCGTTCTCTCCCGCAATACAGACATTCTGCTCCTGGATGAGCCTTTTATCGGGCTGGACCCAATGGTAAGGGACATGATCGTAAAAGGGCTCGTTTCGTTTATTGATTTTGGCAGGCAGACCGTCATTATAACAACACATGAGATTAACGAAATAGAGCCGGTTTTGGAAGAAGCTCTTCTTCTGGACAACGGCAGGATTACAGCATTTTGCAATGTAGAGGAAGTAAGAGAAAAGGATGGACTCTCCGTATTAGAATGGCTCAAAACAAACGTGAAAAAGGAGGCTGTATTGTGAAAGCTTTAATCCAGCTGGAAAACGTGACCAAAACGATCAAGGGGAAAAAGATTATTGATTCTTTAAACTTTTCCATTGAGGAAGGGGAAGTGTTCGGCTTTCTTGGACCGAATGGTGCCGGGAAAACAACAACCATCCGTATGATGGTTGGTTTAATGAAGCTGACAGAAGGAGACATTCTTATTTCAGGCCACAGCATTCAAACAGAATTTGAAGAAGCAGTCCAGCATATCGGTGCCATTGTAGAGAACCCTGAAATGTACAAGTTTTTGAGCGGGTATGACAATTTAAAGCAATATGCCCGTATGCACAAAGGAGTCAGCAGAAAACGAATGGATGAAGTCGTTAAGCTTGTTGGGTTAGAAGACCGAATTCATGATAAGGTAAAGTCCTACTCACTGGGAATGCGCCAGCGGCTTGGCATTGCCCAGTCTTTGCTTCACCGGCCCAGGGTACTGATTCTGGATGAGCCGACAAACGGTCTTGATCCGGCAGGCATTAAAGAAATTCGTCAGTATATCCGCGATCTGGCGGAAAAAGAAAACATGGCGGTTGTTGTTTCGAGCCATTTGCTGTCGGAAATGGAAATGATGTGCGACCGGATTGGTATTTTGCAAAAAGGCAGGCTGATTAATGTCCAGCCGGTCCGTGACTGGATGGATGAAGGGACTGACACATACAGCATGGAAGTTGATGATGTTGAAGCGGAAGCGGCGGCAGACTTCATACGGGAGGCATTCACTGATATTGCCCCTGCCTTAAAGGACAACAGGTTAACGTTTAAAGCGGAAAAAAAAGATATACCGGCTGTCATTCATTTTTTAACAGGTAAAGGCCTGGCAATTTATGAAGTGAAAAAAGTGTCAAAAACATTGGAAGAGCGGTTCCTGGATCTTACTGAGACACGGGAGGTGGTCTAATGGCCGGGCTTATCGCAAACGAGTGGGTGAAATTATTCAAACGGCCTGGAACCTATGTAATGATTGGACTTTTGCTCCTGGTTGTCTGCGCGTTTGCCGCACTTTCAAAATACGAAGAGGGCAAAAAGCCTGAACAGCAGGATTGGAAGCAGATTGTACAGACAGAGAACTCGGCATATGCAAAGCAGCTAAATGAGCAGCCGGAAATGACAGCAGACCGAAAAGAGTATCTCGAAGAACAAATTGCAATTAATGAATACCGGCTTGCAGAAAATATTCCACTTTCAACATCAGAGCACGTATGGTCATTTGTTGAGAAAGCTGGTGATTCTCTTCAAGTTGCCGGCTTGTTTATGATTATCGTAGCGGGAGGAATCGTAGCCAGTGAATACACATGGGGAACCGTAAAGCTGCTGTTAATCAGGCCGGTCAGCCGTTTCCGCATTCTTTTTTCAAAATATGCAGCAGTTGTTTTATTCGGAGCCTTTTTAGTCAGTTTATTTTTCCTTTTTTCAACTATTGTTGGAGCGGCCCTGTTCGGGCTTTCCGGAGAGCCTGTTCATTTAACGTTTGTTAATGGCCGCGTTGTAGAGCAGAATATACTGATTTACCTTATAAAACTTTATGGAATGAAGTCCGTAGATGTAGTAATCCTGGCGACCCTGGCTTTTATGATTTCGGCTGTGTTTCGTAACAGCTCACTTGCTATCGGGGTTTCGCTGTTTTTACTATTTACAGGCCCTAATTTAACTTATTTGCTTTCTATGCGCTATGAATGGGCGAAATATCTTTTATTTGCTCACACAAACCTGCTGCAGTATGAGACTGGAGAAGTTATGGTGGAAGGAATGACAATGAATTTTTCGCTTCTTATGCTTGCAGCTTACTTCCTCGCCTTTCAGTTTTTTGCTTTTTTTGTTTTCGCAAAGCGGGATGTAGCTGCATAAATAGGATACCCGCTGGAAAAAATAAAAAGCGGGATTATTTGGCTAAAAAAACACGCCGATATTCTCAATGGCGTGTTTCTTTTTTTCCTTTTTCAATTTTTTCGTATACACTGGCCAGCGCCTGTTCAAACTTGCCGGTCATTTTCGGTTCAAAATACCGTTTATTCTTTAACAGGTCTGGCATGTATTGCTGGGCAATCCAGCCATTTTTGAAATCATGAGGATATTCATACCCGACGCCCCGGCCGAGTTTAGCAGCACTTTTATAGTGTGCATCTTTTAAGTGAAGCGGCACCTCGCCTGCACGTCCGGCCCGCACGTCTGCCAGAGCCGCATCGATGGCTTTGTAGGCAGAATTGGATTTGGGCGATAAGCACAGCTCCACTACCGCATTGGCAAGCGGAATACGCGCTTCGGGAAACCCGAGCCGTTCTGCTGCTTCAACGGCTGACAGAGTCCGCTCGCCTGCCTGCGGGCTGGCAAGGCCGATATCTTCATAAGCAATGACGATCAGCCGGCGGGCGATGCTGACAAGATCACCCGCTTCAATCAGCCGGGCTAAATAATGAAGAGCGGCGTTTACGTCGCTGCCGCGTATGGACTTTTGAAAAGCACTTAACACATCATAATGGGCATCGCCATCTTTATCATGCACAAAGCTTTTTTGCTGCAGACACTCTTCAGCAATGGCCAGTGTAATATGAATAACATCGTTTTTATCAGGCTTCGTGGAAGTAACCGCCAGCTCAAGTGCATTTAATGAACTGCGGACGTCTCCTCCGGATGCCCCGGCAAAATGTTCAAGTGCTTCATCTGTTATATGGGTTTTAAAAGAGCCGAGGCCATTTTCTTTATCATGAAGTGCTTTAACCAGAAGCTTCTTTATAGAAGCGGGCGCAAGCGGTTTTACTTCGAAAATCTGGCACCGGCTGCGGATGGCCGGATTAATCGCATGATAGGGATTGCTTGTTGTAGCTCCTATCAGAATAATCGCGCCATTCTCCAAGAATGGCAGTAAAAAATCCTGTTTTGCTTTATCCAGGCGGTGTACTTCATCCAAAAGCAAAATGACCGTGCCAGACATTTTCGCTTCAGCAGCGATAATTTCCATATCCTTTTTGTTGCTGGTGACCGCATTCAGCATGCGGAATGCATACTGGGTTGTGCCGGCAATTGCGCTGGCAATAGACGTTTTACCGGTACCGGGCGGCCCATATAAAATCATGGAAGATAGTTTTTTCGCCTCGGTCATTCGCCGGATGATTCTGCCTTCACCTGTTAAGTGCTCCTGGCCGATAACATCATCAATAGTACGCGGCCTCATTCGGTAGGCGAGCGGCTTCATCTGAATCCCTCTTTCTCATTTGGTAGATTTACTTTACCATAAACCTGAGTATTCCGGCATGTTTTTTGTAACTATAAAGTGATATACTATACAAACAATTCGATTAAACAAGAAGAGGAGCGCAGGCAGATGAGAATTTCGACTAAAGGAAGATACGGGCTGACCATCATGATTGAGCTGGCTAAGCGCCATGGCGAAGGTCCAACATCGCTCCGCGTCATCGCCGGCACGCATGATTTGTCGGAGCATTACCTGGAACAGCTGATTGCACCGCTTCGGAATGCCGGCTTTGTCCGCAGCATTCGGGGAGCTTATGGCGGCTACGTGCTCGGCCATGAGCCGGAGGAAATTACAGCAGGAGATATTATTCGTGTGCTGGAGGGGCCGATTACCCTTGTAGAAGGAATTGAAGAAGAAGAACCCGCAAAGCGGGAGTTATGGATCCGAATCAGTGATGCGATTAAAGGCGTTCTGGAAAACACAACGCTTGATGATCTCGCAAACCACACAGCAATTAACGAATCAGATGCATATATGTTTTATATTTAACGAGGTGTCAGTATGGAACGAATTTATTTAGACCACGCAGCGACGTCCCCTGTTCACCCGGAAGCAGCCTCGGCGATGACAGCTGTTTTAACAGAGATGTACGGAAATCCATCGAGCATCCATTCATTCGGGCGGGAATCGCGCCGCATTGTAGATGAGGCTAGGGCTGTTGTTGCCAGAACAATGCAGGCTGGATTTACTGATGTAACTTTTACAGGCAGTGGCACGGAAGCGGACAATATGGCGATATTTGGAACGGCGCGTTTTAAAAAGTCCGGCCATATTATTACATCATCCATTGAACATCATGCTGTTTTGCACGCATGCGAGGCGCTTGAAAAAGAAGGATTCGAGGTTACCTATCTTCCGGTCAATGAAGAAGGAATCGTTTCTGTCCCGGACGTCCAGTCAGCTCTTCGTGAGGATACCATTCTTGTTTCTATTATGTATGGAAACAATGAAACAGGCGCCATCCAGCCAATCAGTGAAATTGGCCGCCTGCTTGCCGATCATCCTGCCCTGTTTCATGTTGATGCAGTCCAGGCGTATGGTGTTTTGCCGATTAATGTCAATGAATTAAACGTTGACTTTCTGGCGGTATCCGGCCACAAGATTAATGGCCCGAAAGGCATTGGTGCTCTTTATATAAAGCCGGGCACGCCGCTTGCACCGATTTTATACGGCGGCGAGCAGGAACGAAAGCGCCGTGCTGGAACAGAGAACACAGCCGCTATTGCGGCAATGGCGAAAGCGGCGGAAATAGCAGAAAGCACCCGGGAAGAGCGGGCTGTCCGCTATATGGAGCTAAAACAGCTTTTCATTGAGACGCTCTCGCAAAATGGCGCCTCATTTTCAGTGAACGGGAAAGTTGAACATTCCCTTCCTCATGTGCTAAACTTATTTTTTCCGGGTACTGATGTTGAGGCATTCCTGGTCAATCTCGATATGGCGGGAATTGCTGTGTCAAGCGGCTCAGCGTGTACAGCAGGTTCCATTGAGCCATCGCATGTTTTAACGGCGATGTTTGGGAGAGAGTCGGAAAAGCTGCGTTCATCGATCCGGTTCAGCTTCGGGCTGAATAATACAGCGGAACAAATAAAGCAAGCCGCGCTTAAAACAGCGGAGATCGCAAAGCGGCTGTCATAGAAAGAGGATGAAGAAATGAAAGCACCGAAAGACACCCGTGTGGTAGTGGGTATGTCCGGCGGCGTTGATTCTTCGGTTGCGGCGCTTCTTTTAAAAGAGCAGGGGTATGACGTTGTCGGCATCTTTATGAAAAACTGGGATGATACCGATGAATTTGGCGTCTGCACAGCAACGGAAGATTATGAGGATGTTATTCGTGTCTGCAATCAAATTGGAATTCCATATTATGCGGTCAATTTTGAAAAGCAGTATTGGGATAAAGTGTTCACATATTTCCTGGATGAATACAAAGCGGGCCGGACGCCAAATCCTGATGTGATGTGCAATAAAGAAATTAAATTCAAAGCTTTTCTCGATCATGCCATGAAGCTTGGGGCCGATTATCTGGCAACAGGCCATTACGCACGCATTGACCGTTCAGGCGATGAAGTAAAAATGCTTCGGGGAGTCGACAATAATAAAGACCAGACATACTTTTTAAATCAGCTGTCGCAAAGCCAGCTGGATAAGGTTATGTTCCCAATCGGAGAACTCGAGAAAAAGCGGGTTCGTGAACTGGCAGCAGAAGCAGGCCTTGCCACAGCAGCCAAAAAGGATTCTACCGGTATTTGCTTTATTGGCGAACGGAATTTCAAAGAGTTTTTAGGACAATATCTGCCGGCACAGCCAGGCGACATGGTGACATTTGACGGCCGTAAAATGGGCCGCCATGACGGATTAATGTATTATACAATCGGCCAGCGCCACGGCCTTGGCATCGGTGGAAGCGGCGAGCCGTGGTTTGTCGGAGGCAAGAACCTGAAAACAAATGAACTGTATGTTGTGCAGGGCTTCCACCATGATTCGCTTTATTCCGATTCGTTGGACGCCGTGCAGGTTAGCTTTACAACGGATCAAGAAGTGCCGGAAACCTTCCACTGTACAGCGAAATTCCGGTATCGCCAGGCCGATACGGGCGTTACGGTGACACGGACGGGTGAAAAAACAGCCCGTATTGTTTTTGATGAGCCAGTCCGCGCCATTACACCGGGGCAGGCAGTCGTCTTTTATAATGAAGAGGTATGCCTGGGCGGCGGCACAATTGATAAAGTATACAAAGAAAACAAACAGCTCGACTACGTGGGCTGAACACAACCCGCCCCTTTACGCATGGGGCGGGTTTCTTTGTTATAATGAGAGAAAACAGGAGGCTTCAGATGGATAAAAATCAGCAGGGCATTGAATTACTGCAGGAAGGCAAGTGGGAAGAGGCTTTAAAGCTTTTTACTGAACAAATTGAAGAAAAGCCGCATGACCCCGCTGCTTATATTAATTTTGGACATGTTCTTGCAGAAATGAATGATGCGGAGCGGGCATTACGGTTTTATGAAAAAGCAGTGGAGGTTGATCCGTCTTCCAGTGCCGCGCATTATGCACTGGGTTCGTTTTGCTTTGGGCGGGAACGATTTGAAGAAGCTGCCCAATTCTTTGAAAAAGCAATTCGCTGCGGCATGGAAGAAGCAGACGCTTATTTTATGCTTGGTCTGTCGTTTTTATATTTAGACCAGACAGTTATGGCGCTTCCGTATTTAATGCGTGCAGTTGAATTGGACGAAGAGGATGCAGAGGCGCGGTTTCAATTTGCACTTGCCCTGGCAAAAACGGAGCAGTATGAAGAAGCGGAAAAAAATCTTCAAAAAGTAACTACACAGGAACCGTCCCATGCGGATGCGTTTTATAATCTCGGTGTTTTATATGCCGGACACTATGAGCAGCCTGAAAAAGCAGCCGGCTATTTTGACCGAGCGCTTGAAATTCAGCCGGATCATATGCTGGCAGGCTATGGGAAGAAACTGCTCGAAAAAGCGGAATAAAAAGAGGTGGTCAGCGCCGTGCAGGAGAAACGGGATTTATTCACAGAAGGCGAACAGTTTTTAAAAGGCCGGCATATTGTCACAATTTTCCGGAACAATGAAAACTTCTATACGGTTCTTCGAGTCCGCGTTGCCGAGACCGATGGAAACTATGAAGAAAAGGAAGCAGTGGTTACGGGCTATTTTCCGGCGGTGCATGACCATGAAATGTACATATTTAATGGCCGCTTTAAAGACCACCCCCGGTTTGGCCGGCAGTTTATTGCCCGAACCGCCCAAAAAGAAATGCCGCAGACTAAGCAGGGGATCATCGCTTATTTATCCGGTGATTTATTTAAAGGAATCGGTAAAAAAACAGCTGAATCAATTGTTGAAACACTTGGAGAACAGGCGATTGCAAAAATCATCTCGGACAAAAGCTGTTTGGAGAAAGTGCCACGCCTGCCAGCTGAAAAAGCGGACAGTTTACATGAGACGCTTATGCAGCACCAGGGCCTTGAACAAATTATGGTCTCGTTAAATGAATTAGGTTTCGGCCCGCAGCTGTCAATGAAAATTTATCAAATGTATTACGAGGAATCGCTGAATGTGATTCAGGAAAATCCGTACCGCCTGGTAGAAGATATTGAGGGGATCGGGTTTGTCCGGGCAGATGAAATTGGTGCGCAAATCGGTATCAGCGGTGCGCATCCAGACCGGCTGAAAGCCGCCATTTTGTATTCACTTGAGCAGCAGTGCCTGCAGGAAGGCCATTGTTACGCCGAAGCAGAGCATTTATTAAAGGGCGTAAAAGAACTGCTTGACAAAAGTGCAAATGGGACTGCCGAGTTTGAAACAATTGCCACGCGGCTGATTGAGCTCGAAGAAGAAGGAAAGGTAGCGGGAGAAGAGCAGCGTATTTATATGCCGTCTCTTTATTTTTCAGAAAAAGGCCTTGTTGCAAATATCCAGCGCGTGCTTGAGCAGGAGCCTCATTCGTTTCCGGAATCAGAATTTTTACTCGCACTCGGTGAGCTTGAAGACCGGACAGGTATTACGTATGCTCCTTCGCAAAAGCAGGCGATTCAAACCGCCCTGGCCTCGCCTTTAATGATTTTGACTGGCGGGCCGGGTACTGGAAAAACGACCGTTATCAAAGGCATTGTTGAATTATACGGAGAACTGCATGGCTTATCGCTTGATCCTAAAAAATATGACAAGGAGGACCCGTTTCCCATCAAGCTTTGTGCTCCGACCGGGCGTGCAGCCAAGCGGATGATGGAATCAACCGGGCTTCCGGCGGTTACCATTCACCGGCTGCTTGGGTTTAATGGACAGGAAGAACCCGAGGAGGACGGAAATGCGGTTTCAGGCCGGCTGTTAATTGTAGATGAATCTTCCATGGTCGATATCTGGCTTGCCCACCAGCTTTTTAAAGCAATTCCTGATGACATGCAGGTAGTGCTCGTTGGCGATGAAGACCAGCTTCCCTCTGTCGGTCCCGGGCAGGTGCTGAAAGACATGCTGGCTTCTAAAGCCATCCCATCAGTACGTTTAACGGATATTTACCGGCAGGAAGAAGGCTCTTCCATTATCAGCCTTGCCCACAGCATTAAAGACGGCTTTGTCCCCGAAACGCTGACAGCGCCGCAAAAAGACCGTTCCTTTATTAAATGCAGCACCGGCCAGATTGCAGATGCAATTGAGAAAGTGGTGAAAAATGCGGCGGGAAAAGGCTACGAACCGCGTGATATTCAAGTTCTGGCTCCCATGTACAAGGGGCCGGCCGGTATTGATAAGCTAAATGAGGTTTTACAGGGAGTGCTGAACCCAAACAAGGATGGCCGCCGGAAAGAAATTGTCTTCGGGTCTGTTAAATACCGGATTGGCGATAAAGTGCTTCAGCTTGTCAATCAGCCGGAGCAAAATGTGTTTAATGGAGATATTGGCGAGGTTATATCGATTTTTTATGCAAAAGAAAACACCGAAAAAGAAGATATGGTGATAGTCTCCTATGAAGGCAATGAAGTGACCTATACGAGAAATGATTTAAACCAGATTACACATGCTTTTTGCTGTTCAATCCATAAATCGCAGGGAAGCGAGTTTCCGATTGTTATTTTGCCGGTTGTTAAAAGCTACTATCGGATGCTGAGGAGAAACCTGTTGTATACCGCAATTACAAGAAGCAAACAGTTTTTGATTTTATGCGGAGAAGAAGAAGCGTTTAAGATCGGAATCGCCCGGAATGACGATTTAGTTCGAAAAACAGCACTTGCCGAACGCCTTTCGGCTGAAAAGCCAGCGGGCAATCAAAATGAAAAGCTGCGGGAAGATAACTGGATGACAATTGACCCGATGATTGGCATGCAGGGCGTTTCACCATATGATTTCATGATTGTATAAAAGCTTTCTGATTCGGACATACTGATCGCAAAAACAGGAGGGATCATTTTGCAATCGTGTCCGAACTGCGGGAGCCGGGAAGTAGGACGTATCGGCTCTGACCACTATTACTGTCATGACTGCTGCGTGGAAATGTCTGAGCTTGAAGGCGGGCTGGTCATTCATCAAGTAGAAGAAGACGGGTCACTTATTCCGCTTGATGAATGGTCATAACCATGATTGACAAACGCTTTATTCCTTTTTATAATTCGGGTATACGAATTTGGACAAAACGATGAAGGACAGAAGTACATTATAGCCCATTCAAAGAGAGAAGCGCCCGTGGCTGAAAGGTGTTTCGGATGAAGAATAATGGAAAGCTGGGTCCTGAGTGCAGCAAACACTGCCGTCAGCCGCGTTAAGGCATATGAGAGGCGAATTCTTTCAGTAGAATTGGCAATCAGGGTGGTACCGCGAACAAAAAGCTTCGTCCCTGCTGGGGATGAGGCTTTTTTTGCTGTCTTTTTTCGGATTGTATACATATGTTAAGGAGGATTTTAATAATGAAATCATTAACAGGCGCAGATATTCGCCGCCTTTATTTAGAGTTTTTCCAGGAAAAAGGGCACCGGGTGGAGCCGAGTGCGCCGCTTGTGCCAATTGATGATCCAAGTCTGCTCTGGATAAACAGCGGTGTTGCCACGCTGAAAAAATATTTTGACGGCCGGATTATCCCTGACAATCCGCGGATTACAAATGCACAAAAGTCTATCCGCACAAATGATATTGAAAACGTCGGCAAAACGGCACGTCATCATACATTTTTCAAAATGCTCGGGAATTTTTCAATTGGTGACTATTTTAAAACAGAAGCTATTCATTGGGCATGGGAATTTTTGACGGATGAAAAATGGATTGGCTTCGATCCGGAAAAACTTTCCGTAACCATTCACCCGGAGGATGAAGAAGCATATCTTATCTGGAAAAATGAAGTAGGAGTGCCGGATGAACGTATTATTCGGCTGGAAGGAAACTTCTGGGATATCGGTGAAGGCCCATCCGGCCCGAATACAGAAATTTTCTATGACCGCGGTGCTGAGTATGGCAGCGATGAAAATGACCCGGAATTGTACCCGGGCGGTGAAAATGAACGCTATCTAGAAGTATGGAATCTTGTATTCTCTGAATTTAACCATAATCCGGATGGTACTTACACTCCGCTTCCAAAGAAAAACATTGATACGGGGATGGGGCTTGAACGGATGGCCTCGGTTGTCCAGAACGTACCGACGAACTTTGACACAGATTTATTCATGCCAATTATTCGTGAAACAGAAAAGATATCTGGTGAACAATACGGCGAAACGGATGAAAAAGATACGGCATTCAAAGTAATTGCTGACCATATTCGCACAGTTGCTTTTGCTATAGGAGACGGTGCGCTTCCTTCGAACGAAGGACGGGGCTATGTGCTTCGCCGCCTGCTTCGCCGTGCAGTGCGCTATGCAAAGCAAATCGGCATCAACCGGCCATTTATGTACGAGCTTGTGCCGGTAGTTGGCGGAATCATGAACGACTATTATCCTGAGGTAACGGAAAAAGCCGCTTTTATTCAGAAAGTAATTAAAAATGAAGAAGAACGCTTCCATGAAACCCTAAATGAAGGGCTGGCAATTCTTTCTGCTGTTATTAAAAGGGCAAAAGAAGCTGGATCAGATACAATTGACGGCGCTGATGTTTTCCGTTTGTATGATACGTACGGCTTTCCTGTTGAACTTACGGAAGAATACGCAGAAGAAGAAGGCATGAAAGCAGACCATGCGGGGTTTGAGAATGAAATGAAGCAGCAGCGTGACCGCGCTCGTGCGGCCCGCCAGGATACAGATTCCATGCAGGTACAGGGCGGCGTATTATCATCTGTCACAGAAGAAAGCACGTTTACGTATGACAGGCTGACGGTTGATACAACAGTGGCCGTTTTAATCAAAGACGGGGCATTGGCAGACGAAGCGCATGAAGGCGAAGAAATTCAATTTATCTTGAAAGAAACACCGTTTTATGCAGAAAGCGGCGGTCAAATTGCCGATAAAGGCGTATTGGAGTCCCAAACTGCCCGCGTTGTTGTAAAAGATGTTCAAAAAGCGCCGAATGGCCAGAACGTTCACAGTGCAGTGGTGGAAAGCGGGATGCTCACTGCAGGAAGCGCAGTAACAGCGAAAGTAGATGTTTTGTCACGGGGAAAAATTATCAAAAACCATACAGCAACCCACTTAATGCACCAGGCATTAAAGGATGTGCTCGGCACACATGTTAATCAGGCGGGATCGCTTGTAGAACCAGAACGTCTTCGCTTTGACTTCTCTCATTTTGGACAAGTAACCGCAGAAGAAATCGCTCAAGTAGAAGAGATCGTCAATGATAAAATTTGGAAAGGAATAGCGGTCGAAACAGCATTTAAGCCAATTGCAGAAGCAAAAGCAATGGGGGCTATGGCGTTATTCGGTGAAAAATACGGCGATATCGTCCGGGTAGTATCTGTAGGTGATTACAGCCTTGAGCTTTGCGGAGGATGCCATGTTGTCAACACAGCAGAGATTGGTTTGTTTAAAGTGCTGTCTGAGAGTGGAATCGGTGCGGGAACACGCCGTATTGAAGCGGTGACAGGTGAAGGAGCATTCCGTTATTTAAATGAGCATTCTGGAGTGTTAAAAGAAGCGGCGGCCAAATTAAAATCAAGCCCAAAAGATATTCTGGCAAAAGTGGACAGCCTGCAAGCTGAGATGCGTGAGGTCCAGCGTGAAAATGAATCACTTTCAAAAAAATTGTCAAATATAGAAGCAGGAAGCCTTACCGACAAAGTTGAAATAGTAAATGGTGTGCAGCTTCTTGCAGCAAATGTCCAGGCGGCTGATATGAATACACTGCGGACAATGGCAGATGAATTAAAACAAAAAGTAACCCCGGGTGTTATTGTGCTTGTTGCGGCAGCAGATGGAAAAGTCAATGTTGTCACAGCGGTTACCGGGGATCTGACCGAAAAAGGCTTCCACGCCGGCAAGCTGGTCAAAGAAGTAGCCGGCTGCCTGGGCGGCGGCGGTGGAGGCCGCCCGGATATGGCACAGGCAGGCGGAAAAGACCCATCGAAAATCGACGAAGCATTGCAAATTGCTGTGGAATGGGTAAAATCGATTTGAATATGTTGTCATTTGTTGTACAATGAAACATATCGTACAGAATCGGGCAATCAAATATCCGCCTGAAGTGAGGTGCTGACAGTGAGTTCTTTTGACAAGACAATGCGGTTTAATTTTCCGGAAGAGCCGTATGATGAAAACGTAAAAGAAGTGCTGCTGAAAGTCCATAGCGCGCTGGAGGAAAAAGGGTATAATCCAATCAATCAGATTGTCGGCTATTTGCTTTCTGGAGATCCAGCTTACATTCCGCGCCATAATGATGCGCGAAATTTAATTCGCCGGCTTGAGCGGGATGAAATTATTGAAGAGCTTGTCAAAACGTACCTGAAAGAGCAGCAGGAGGAACCAACATCATGAGAACAATGGGCCTTGACGCCGGCACGAAGACCATTGGCATTGCCATAAGCGATGCGTTCGGCTGGACTGCGCAGGGCATTGAAACAATAAAGATCAATGAGGCGGCAGGAGAGTTTGGCCTTGACCGAATCGGTGAACTTGTGCGGGAGCATGAGGTGAGCAAATTTGTTGTCGGTTTTCCAAAAAACATGAATAATACAGTAGGACCCCGTGGAGAAGCAGCCGAAGCATTCGCAGCGCTCCTCGAGGAAACGTTCAATTTGCCGGTTGTCCTCTGGGATGAGCGTTTAACCACAATGGCAGCCGAACGGATGCTGATTGATGCAGATGTCAGCCGGAAAAAGCGTAAAAAAGTAATTGATAAAATGGCTGCAGTGATGATTTTACAAGGGTATCTTGACAGCCAAAAATAATGAGGTGACCATTAAAATGGAACATGGCGAAAAGCAAATTACTGTAATTGATGAAAACGGCAACGAACAGCTTTGTGAAGTATTATTTACTTTTCACAACGATCAATTTGACAAATCTTATGTTCTTTATTTCCCGGTAGGTGCGGAAGAAGACGATAATGAAGAAATTGAAATTCATGCATCATCTTTCATTCCGGGGGATGAAGGAGAAGATGGCGAACTTGAGCCGATTGAATCGGATGAAGAATGGGAAATGATCGAGGAAATGCTCAATACATTTCTTGATGACGAAGAACAAGAATAATCAGGAGGAACAGACGGTGAAATAAACGTCTGTTCTTTTTCTTTTTACATCATTCTTGTATACTATAAAAGGAAAGATGGTGTCGAAAGGAGATTTTTATGTCGAATGATGTTTTTCCGCCGGCTTCAGGACGAAAAAGACGGCTGAAAAGAGCAATTTTAATTATGTTATTATTCCTTTTGCTTCTTGCAGCGGCTGCAGCAGCAGGGGTGTACTATGTATGGAAAGCCGCATCAGAACCAGCAGATGCTGAAAGCCAGGAAGAAGTAAATATCTCTATCCCGCTTGGCTCAAGTTTATCCTCCATTTCTCAAACGCTTGAAGATAATGGGATTGTTAAAAATGCCGCTCTTTTTAAGTACTATGCAAAATATAAAGGAGAAGGAGATTTTCAAGCGGGAGAATATGTGCTTTCTCCTTCCATGACGCCGGATGCCATTATGGCTTCGTTAAAAGAAGGCAGAGTAATTGGGGTGCATGGACAAGTTATCATTCCTGAAGGCTACCAGCTGACGCAGATTGCAGAGGCAATCGCCTCAGAAACAGGCGAAAATCCCCAGGAGGTTCTTGCTGTCCTGAATAGCGAAGAATTTGTAAATAAAATGATAGCCAGCCATCCAGAACTTGTAACAAAAGCAGTGCTCGGTGAAAATATCCGCTATCCTCTTGAAGGCTATTTGTATCCAGCCACATATGATGTTGGGAAACCGGCAAAAACGACCGAAGAAATTGCCGAAGAAATGATTGCGAAAACAGATGAAGTGGTTCAAGGATTTTCAGAGCAGATTAAAGCGTCTGGAATGACCGTTCATGAGTTCTTGACATTTTCCTCACTTGTGGAAGAAGAAGCGACAGGCAAAACAGACCGCAAGAAAATTGCCAGCGTTTTTTATAACCGGATGAAAGCCGATATGCCGCTGCAGACAGATCCGACTGTTCTATATGCCCAGGGGAAACATAAAGACCGGGTCTTATATGAAGATTTGAAGGTAGATTCTCCTTATAACACATATCAGGCAAAAGGACTTACACCGGGCCCAATCGGCAACAGCGGCATTGATTCAATGGAAGCCGTGCTGAAGCCCGAGCAAACTGATTTTCTTTATTTCCTTGCTTCGCCGGCCGGAGATGTTTATTATTCTAAAACGCTGGATGAGCACAATAAGCTAAAAGCCAAATACATTACAAACAGCCAGTAGAAAGCACACGTAGATTTTCTGTATTTTCTATGATAAAATAGTTCGGGCACATATGAAAACAGGGGAAAGCTTTTATAGCTTTCTCTTTTTCTTAGAAAGAAGGGTATTTTTACCATGAAAGACAATATACACGGCTATATTGAATCACTTTTAACGCCGCGGGAAGGCTTGCTTGCCGAAATGGAGCAGTATGCAGCCGACCATCGTGTGCCGATTATGGAACCAGTTGGAATGGATACACTTTTGGCTATGCTAAAGCTGCAGAACCCCGTCCGGCTGCTTGAAATTGGGACGGCAATTGGGTACTCTGCTCTGAGAATGGCTGAAGCTGTTCCACAACTGCATATAACCACGCTTGAGCGTGATGAGGACCGGTTTGAAAAGGCTGCTCAATATATTAGCCGCTCGGACAGCCAGGACCGTATTCAGCTTTTACTGGGTGATGCGCTTGAACTGGCGGACAAAGCAGCGGAAAACGGACCTTTTGATGCAATCTTTATAGACGCGGCAAAAGGGCAATACCGCCGCTTTTTTGAATTATACGCACCGCTGTTAAAAACAGGCGGCGTTATATACTCGGATAATGTCCTGTTTAAAGGCTATGCCGCTGGAACCGATGCGCCTACGAAGCGGATCGAGAAAATCGCCCGGAAAATTACGGGATATAATGAATGGCTGACGGCTCATCCCGGATACGATACATCCATCATACCGTCCGGGGATGGAATTGCAGTCAGCATAAAACGGAGTGAAGAAAAGTGAAAAAACCTGAATTACTTGTAACACCCGGGAGTGTTACTGAAATACAAAAACAAATAGTGGCAGGCGCAGATGCTTTCCTTATTGGAGAGCAGCGTTACGGCCTGCGTCTTGCCGGGGAGTTCAGCCGCGAGCAAATAAAAGAAGCCGTTCGTCTTGCTCATGAACATGGCAAAAAAGTGTATGTTGCAGTGAATGCCATCTTTCATAATAATATTGCAAACGAATTAGACGATTATATTGCTTTTGTGAAAGAAGCAAATGCTGATGCGATTGTTTTTGGAGATCCTGCAGTCATTATGGCGGTCAGGGAAGCAGCACCTGGCTTTCCGCTTCACTGGAATCCGGAAACAACCGCAACAAATTATTACACAGCAAACTACTGGGGCAAACGGGGAGCTGTTCGGGCGATTTTGGCCCGTGAGCTTAGCATGGATGCTGTCATTGAAACAAAAGAAAATGCGAATGTCCAGATAGAAGTGCAGGTTCATGGAATGACTTGCATGTTTCAGTCAAAGCGTCCTCTTCTGGGCCATTATTTCGAATATATGGGCCAGAATATGGAAGTCGAAAAGCGCCAGGGTGCCAAAAATATGCTTCTTCATGATGAAGAAAGAGGAAATAAATACCCAATCTATGAAGATGCAAACGGCACACATATTATGAGCCCGAATGATATGTGTATTATTGATGAACTGCAGGACCTAATCGATGCGCGGATTGACTCATTTAAAATCGACGGCGTCCTTCAAACAGAAGAATACCGTCTTGAAGCAACAAAGCTGTACCGCAAAGCGATTGACTTATGCGTCGATGATCCAAGCCGGTACGATGAGGAAAAGGACAGCCTTTTTGAAGCAGCAGAATCGCTGCAGCAAGATCACCGTCCGCTTGATTCTGGCTTTTTCTTTAAAGAGACGGTTTATTAATAGAGGAGGAAAGAAAGATGAACGGATTGAAAAACGATGCCATTTCGGAAATCGTTGACGGCAAACGGGTTATTGTGAAAAAGCCAGAGCTGTTAGCGCCAGCTGGCACACTTGAAAAGTTAAAAATCGCTGTCCGTTACGGAGCGGACGCTGTATACATCGGCGGGCAAGAATACGGTCTTCGCTCAAATGCGGGGAATTTTACATTCGAAGAAATGAAGGAAGGAGTCGAGTTCGCCAAAAAATACGGCGCCAAAGTATATGTCACAACCAATATTTTTGCTCATAACGAAAATATAGATGGCCTGGAAGACTATCTCCGCGGAGTTGGAGAAGCCGGTGTCACAGGAATCATTGTGGCAGATCCGCTGATTATTGAAACTTGCCGCCGTGTAGCTCCGCACGTCGAAGTTCACTTGAGCACACAGCAGTCTCTTTCAAACTGGCGAGCGGTTAAGTACTGGAAAGAAGAAGGGCTGGACCGCGTTGTGCTTGCCCGCGAGACAACCGGAGAAGAAATGCGCCTTATGAAAGAGAAAGTGGATATTGAAATCGAAACGTTTATTCACGGCGCGATGTGTATTGCTTATTCAGGACGCTGCGTACTGAGCAACCACATGACAGCTAGGGATTCAAACCGCGGCGGCTGCTGCCAGTCCTGCCGCTGGGATTACAATCTAGTTGAATTGGAAGATGGCGTTGAGTCGCCTATTACAAAAGAAAGTGACTCGCCGTTCGCCATGAGTCCGAAAGATTTGCGCCTTCTGCAATCCATCCCGGGACTGATTGAACTTGGTATTGACAGTTTGAAAATTGAAGGCCGTATGAAATCCATTCATTATGTGGCAACTGTTGTGAGCGTGTACCGGAAAGTAATTGATGCTTATTGCGCAGATCCGGAAAACTTCACTATTAAAGATGAGTGGCTGGAGGAATTGGAAAAGTGTGCGAATCGCCCGGCGGCGCCGGCATTTTTCGCCGGAACACCTGGTGCGGATGAACAGCTTTTTGGCGTTCACGGCAAAAAGGCCTCCCATGACTTTGCAGGGTTAGTGGTGGATTATGAGGAGGATACACAAATGGTCACACTGCAGCAGCGGAACTTTTTCCGCCCGGGTGATAAAGTGGAGTTTTTCGGGCCGAATATGGACACATTTACCCAGGTTGTAGGTACGGTAGTGGATGAGGATGGAAATGAACTGGATGCAGCCCGCCACCCGCTGCAAATTGTCCGCTTTAAAGTGGACCGTCCTGTTTCAAAAGATGATATGATGCGGAAAGGGCTGTGACAGGCATGAGCAAAAAGCCGATTGTAATCGGTGTCGCGGGCGGCTCGGGTTCTGGAAAAACAAGCGTTGCCCGTGCAATTCACGATTTCTTTCAAGGCGGCTCAATCATGATGATTGAGCAGGATTATTATTATAAAAATCAATCACATCTTACATTTGAAGAACGGCTGAATCAAAATTATGATCATCCGCTTGCTTTTGATAATGATCTCCTGATTGAGCAGATGAAGGACTTGATGAAGGGCCGTTCCGTTGAAAAACCGGTATATGACTACGCGAAGCATACTCGTTCATCGGAAACCATTCCGCTTGAGCCGAAGGACGTCATTATTTTAGAAGGTATTTTAGTACTCGAAGATGAACGGCTCCGGGAATTGATGGACATCAAGCTGTTTGTGGATACTGATGCCGATTTGCGTTTTATCCGCCGTTTAACACGCGATATTAAAGAACGCGGCCGGTCGCTTGATTCAGTTATTGACCAATATACAGAAGTGGTCCGTCCAATGCATAATCAGTTTATTGAACCGACAAAGAGATATGCAGATGTCATTATTCCAATTGGCGGCGAAAACAAAGTCGCCATCGATTTATTAATTGCAAAAATACAAACAATTCTTGAACAAAAAGACATTTTATAGTATGTTTTTATGAAACAGGCATACAATGGGAAAAACGCGCGCCTTCTAAATTGGAAGGGGCGCGCTCATATTTAAGTGCTTTTTGGGTGAACATTAAAGGAGTGGAAGAAGTTGTCGAACGAAAAAGTATACCCGATGACACGGGAAGGCAAAGAAAAACTGGAGCAGGAACTGGAGTATTTGAAATCTGTAAAACGGAAAGAAGTTGTGGAACGCATTAAAATTGCCCGCAGCTTCGGCGACCTGTCAGAGAACTCTGAATATGACTCAGCAAAAGAAGAGCAGGCGTTTGTGGAAGGCCGGATTGGTACAATTGAAACGATGATCCGTAATGCAAAGATTATTGAAGCAAGCGAGATGAATGCGGATGAAGTATCACTTGGAAAAACAGTGACGTTCGTTGAACTTCCAGATGGCGAAGAAGAAAGCTATACAATTGTGGGCAGCGCGGAAGCGGATCCATTTGAAGGGAAAATTTCAAATGATTCGCCTATTGCGAAAAGCATGATTGGCAGACGTGTTGGCGATAAAGTAATTGTTCAAACACCGGCCGGCGAAATGAATGTAAAAATTGTTTCAATCAGTTAATTGCAAAGCGTAGAAGGCTTAGGCCTTTTGCGCTTTTTTAATGAAAAACTTTTATCAAGCAAACAGAACATGTTAAAATGGAAACGTAATGAGGAGGAGAAGCAAATGGAACAATCGTCGCGTGCCGAGCGCAAAACCAAGCGGAGAAAAACAAACCGCATTTTAAATACAGCCATCGCGGTTGTCGTGCTGCTTATAATTATTGTCGGATTTACCATTTTTGCAGGTGGAAATAATGATGAAGAGCCGGCAGCACCGGAAGAAACAAAGCAGGATCAGACAGCTGCTGTTTCGGATGAGGAAACAGAAGAGGAGCCAGCTCAATCTGAAGAAACAGGAACGGAAGACGAAAGCGAACCGGCTGAGACAGAGGAGCCGGCTGAAGAAGAGCAAACAGAAGAGGAACCAGCAGATGAAGAAGTCATTGTTTCGGAAGGAACCGACCCAAATGTTGAAGAGGATATTGTGAATCCGAATTGGGAGGGTGTAGGCACATCTCAAACGGGAGAGCATACGTCTTCTTTTGAAACAGATTCCACTGACTGGCAGGAAAAAGAGCAGGCGCTGGCTTATGCAACAGGTATTCCACTAAGCGACATGACGGTTTGGTATATTAGCGGAGATGGCCCTCAAGCAGCTATCGGAACCGTATCGCCAAAATCAAACCAGGATGAAGCGTACCGCGTACACATTGAGTGGGTAGACGGTGAAGGCTGGAAGCCGACGAAAGTCCAGAAGCTCGAAGAAAATGACAAAGGCCGCTAAAACCCGCTTTGACGGCGGGTTTTTTTTGCGGACTCAATAAAAGGAGTGTCACAGATGAAAGCAGCTATTATTGGTGCAATGGAAGAAGAAGTTACAATTTTACGCAATGAAATGGAAAACAGGAAGGTCAAGACGATAGCAGGCAGTGAATTTACAATAGGCCGGCTTCATGGTGCTGATACCGTATTGCTGCGTTCGGGTATCGGCAAGGTCAATGCGGCGATGACGACTGCAGTGCTTATTCATGAGTTTAAGCCAGATGTCATTATCAATACAGGTTCGGCAGGCGGGCTGTCACCGGATTTGCAGGTAGGCGATGTAGTTGTTTCAACGGAAGTGCGGCATCATGACGTGGATGTAACTGCCTTCGGTTATGAATATGGCCAGGTGCCGCAGCTGCCTGCAGCTTTTCAAGCAGATGAAAAGCTGGTTGATATTGCTTATAAGGCATCAGAAGGAGACTCAGAAGTAAAAACGGTAAAAGGCCTTATTGCAACAGGGGATTCCTTTATGAATGACCCGGCGCGTGTACAGGCCATTGCAGAGAAGTTCCCCGGCCTTCAAGCCGTTGAAATGGAAGCTGCCGCCATTGCCCAGGTAGCTTATCAATTCACTGTGCCATTTGTTATTATTCGGGCGCTTTCCGATATTGCCGGCAAGGAGTCAAACATTTCATTTGAACAATTTCTGCCGAAAGCCGGTCTTCATTCAGCCAGCCTGGTAATGAAAATCGTTGAACAGCTTCAAATGAAGCAATAACAGGTCACAAAAGGTATATTTTGTGGTAAAGTAGAAACAACGAATAAGTGGATAAAAAGGAGAGTTGTCACGAATGATTATGATGATTATGGGGTTACTTTTGGCAACGGTAATGGGTGTTATGATCTCGGTTTCAATCGATTGAGGAAAAGTGATTTGAAGGGTGCTCCAGATCTTTTGGAGCCCTTTTTTGTTTCGCTTGAATCCGTTTAAATTCCTGCATCATTTTCGCCAGGGCTCTTTTTTCAATGCGGGAGACGTAGCTTCTTGAAATATTCATTCCGGCCGCGATCTCCCGCTGTGTCTTATCCTGGTCATTCACCAGGCCGTATCGGGCCGCAATAACAGAAAGCTCCCGGTCATCAAGCACTGATAAGCATTTTTTCATTTGGTCAATGTCCATTTGAAGAGATAAGCGTGCGGCAACGTCTTCATCCTCGGTTTTTAATAAATCAAGAAGGCTGATTTCATTGCCTTCCTTGTCGCGGCCGACCGGGTCATATAAGGACACATCTTTTTTGGTTTTCTTTAAGGAGCGAAAGTGCATTAGAATTTCGTTTTCGATGCAGCGGGCTGCATAAGTCGCAAGTTTTGTACCTTTTTTTCCGGAATAACTTTCAATTCCTTTAATGAGTCCTATTGTTCCAATGGAAATAAGATCTTCTGTATCGTGGTGGGTTTTTTCGAATTTCTTCACAATGTGAGCGACAAGGCGAAGATTGTGCTCTATCAGTTTTGCTCGGGCATGACGGTCGCCTTTTTCATGGAGTGCCAGGTATTTCTTTTCATCTTCCGGGCTTAAAGGCTGGGGGAAGGCATTATGCTTCACATAAGAAACGAAAAAAACCGCTTCCTTTAGTAAAAAAGAGAGAGCGGCTGCTAAGTCAATCATTAGAATCCCTCCTTTAATATGAACATATTCAGAGGGAAACAGGGCTATTCCTTTTTATTCATTTTTTGTGACTGGATGGCCCGCCGCTTCATTTCTTTTTCCATGAGTGCAAGAAACTCGTCATTGAGTTTCAGCTTTGCTGCTTTTGTATAAGAAGAAAGAAGTAAATTATCCGATAAAGAATGCATAATCTATCATCTCCATATAAGTAATATGTTTTCTTAAATTTTAACAAAAAAACCAGTTTAGAACAATTGTTCTTTTTTCCACAGGTGATGGTGGATAACTTTAGGGGTGCTTTTGGATAAGTAACGAAACCCCTTGAAACAGCTGTGTTTATTTGTGCATAACGTTATCCACAGAGAGAGAAAGCGAAAAAAATGTCGAAAAGTTTTTGTTCTTATTATTACTTTGTCACATATGGAAAAATCGGCTATGATAGGAGAAGCAAACGAATAGTAGGGGTGTACATTGTGCTGAAATTATTTTTGCCGAATGAGCAGGTGAGAAGCGTCCTGGAAATCGAACCGGAACGTTTAAAACAAAAAGGAATTAAAGCGATCATAACAGATCTTGATAATACGCTCGTAGCATGGGACAGACCGGATGCTACGCCCGAGCTTTTACAGTGGTTTCAAAAAATGCGCGATGCAGGGATTAAAGTGCTGATTGTATCGAACAATAATCAAAAGCGGGTCAGCTCGTTTTCAACACCTCTTGATTTGCCGTTTATATTTGAAGCAAGAAAACCAATGGGCCGGGCTTTCAGAAAAGCAATCAAGCTGTTGAATGTGAAAAAGCAAGAAACCGTCGTAATCGGTGATCAGCTGCTGACCGATGTATTTGGAGGAAACCGCAGCGGCATTTATACAATTTTGGTTATCCCAATCGCGGCAACTGATGGGTTTTGGACGCGGATTAACCGGAAGATTGAACGAAGGCTAATGTCTTTTTTCAAACGGAAAGGGATGATTGAATGGGAGGAACGGAATCAATGAGTGAGACAATTACATGTGAAGGGTGCGGTGTAGCCATTCAAACGGATGATCCAAATGCGCTTGGCTACGCGCCGTCCGCTGCTCTTGAAAAAGAAACTATCGTCTGTAAGCGGTGCTTTCGTTTAAAGCACTATAATGAAGTGCAGGATGTGGAATTGACGGATGACGATTTTTTAAAAATTTTAAATACCATCGGTGACACCGATTCATTAATCGTAAAAATCGTAGATATTTTTGATTTTAATGGAAGCTGGCTGCCGGGCCTGCATCGTTTTGCCGGGAAAAATCCCGTGCTGCTGATTGGAAATAAATCTGATCTTCTTCCAAAATCGGTGAAAAAAGAAAAAGTGATTCACTGGATGCGCCATGAGGCAAGCCAGCTTGGCTTAAAGCCAATTGATGTACTGCTGACCAGCGCTTCAGAAGGCAAGGCAATTCGTGCGGCAGCAGAAGCTATTGAGCATTTCCGAAACGGGAAAGATGTTTACGTAGTCGGCTGTACAAATGTTGGGAAATCTACATTTATCAACCGCATTATACAGGAGATTACAGGAGAAGGTGACATTATCACTACTTCTCATTTTCCGGGCACTACACTGGATATGATCGAAATCCCTCTTTCTGATGGCCGTGTTCTGGTCGACACTCCGGGGATTATTAACCATCATCAAATGGCTCATTTTGTAGATAAGGAAAACTTAAAATATCTGCTGCCGAAAAAAGAAATCAAACCAAAGGTTTTTCAGTTAAATGAAGAACAGAGTTTGTTTTTTGGAGGATTGGCCCGCTTTGATTACCTATCAGGAGGGCGCCGTTCATTTATCTGCCATGTGTCCAATGAAATTGAGATTCACCGGACAAAATTAGAAAAAGCTGACGCCTTGTATCAGAATCATGCGGGAGAGCTGCTGAAGCCGGCAGGGCAAGGAGGAAAGGCCCTCGAGCTGATTCGGCAGGAATGGACAATTAAAGAAGCGAAAACCGATATCGTTTTCTCCGGGCTTGGGTGGATTACAGTCAACGAACCAGGAGCCAAAGTAGCGGCTTATGTACCAAAAGGGGCCGCTGTCACATTACGCAAGTCGTTAATTTAAAGGTGGGACAGCCAGATGAAAAAGTTATATGGGGTTATTGGCGACCCGATTGGACATTCAATGTCGCCGGCTATGCATAATGACGCGTTTGAGACGCTTGGAATAAACGCTTATTATCACCCCTTTCATATAAAAAGAGAAGATTTAGCAGCTGCGGTTGCCGGGATGAAAGCCATCGGTGTTTCCGGCTTTAATGTAACTGTACCGCATAAAACAGCGATTATGCCGCTGCTTGATGAAGTAGATCCGCTTGCCCAGGCAATCGGAGCAGTCAATACAGTCATTCGAAGCGATAACCGATACATCGGGTATAATACAGATGGAGAAGGATTTATTCGCGGATTGAATGAAGAATATGGAAAAAGTGTGTTAGATAAACACATATTGATTATCGGGGCAGGCGGAGCAGCACGCGCTATTTATTATACGCTTGGACAGCAGGGAGCAAAACGGGTAGATATTGCAAATCGAACGGCAGAAAAAGCGTCACAGCTGAAGGAAAGATGTCCATATGCTGTGGAAACGGAGCTGCTGGCACTTATTGAAGCGGAAGAAAAGCTGGGCGATTACGATATTATTATTCAAACGACATCGATCGGAATGTCTCCCGGTGTAGATAAAATGCCGCTCCGGCTTGCGAATATTCGTCCGGATGCTTTTTTATCTGATATTATCTATAATCCAGCTCAAACAGCTCTTATGAAAGAAGCAGGACTGCGCGGCGCACGAGTGCAAAACGGATTAAGGATGTTTGCTTACCAGGGGGCGCTCGCGTTTGAAAAATGGACGGGCGTCCTGCCTGATCCGGACCGAATGGAGAAAATAGTACAGGATAAACTTGGAGGGAAAACATGCTGACAGGAAAACAAAAACGATTTTTACGGGCGGAAGCACACCATTTAGACCCGATATTTCAAGTAGGAAAAGGCGGTGTGAGCGAAAATATGACAACGCAAATTGCTGAAGCACTTGAAGTGCGCGAGCTGATTAAAGTAAGCATCCTGCAAAACAACGAAGATGACAAACATGAAGTAGCAGAGGCGCTGGCTCAAGGGGCAGGGGCAGAGCTTGTTCAGCTCATCGGCCACACAGTTGTGCTCTACAAAGAGTCAAAAGAAAACAAAAAACTTGTTTTGCCCCGATGAAAAAAGTGGGGATTTTAGGCGGGACGTTTAACCCGCCGCATATTGGCCACTTGATCGCTGCAAATGAAGTGCTTCATGCTCTGAACCTGGATGAAGTTCGTTTTATGCCAAATTCGGTTCCGCCGCATAAGCGGCTGGCCGGGCATATAGCAGATGAACACCGTCTTCAAATGACGAAGCTTGCTATTGAAGACAATCCTTTATTTAAGCTTGAAACAATAGAAATTGAACGTGCCGGAGTGTCGTATACGATTGACACTTTACGGGAACTGATAAAACAAGAACCAGGCACGTCATTTTACTTTATTATTGGGGCAGACATGATTGAGTATTTGCCAAATTGGCGGGAGATTGATGAATTAAGCCGGCTGGTTACATTTGCCGGGGTTAAACGGCCAGGCTATTCAACAGAAACAGCATACCCGGTCACGCTCATCGAAACACCGGAAATTCATTTATCATCAACCGCGCTCCGAAAAAAAGCGGCGGCCAATGAAACGCTTCATTACTTGCTGCCGGAACCAGTCATTCAGTATATAAAGGAGAATGGGTTATATGGAGCGAAATAAAGCACTTGAAATCGTCAAAGCACAGTTAACAGATAAACGGTATGTGCATACACTGGGCGTGACGGAAACGGCAGTAAACCTTGCAAAACAGTATGGAGCAGACATACAAAAAGCAGAACTGGCTGCCATCTTTCACGACTATGCGAAATTTCGCCCAAAAGAAGAGATGAAGAAAATTCTGCTGGAAGAGAAAGAAGATGACCGGCTTTTTGATTTTCACCATGAACTCTGGCATGCACCGGCGGGCGCTGTTCTTGTCCGGAGAGAGGCCGGTATAAAAGATAAAGAAGTATTATCGGCTATACGCTGGCATACAACAGGCCGGCCGGGTATGACACTGCTTGAAAAAATTGTTTATCTAGCTGATTATATTGAGCCGGGACGTTTGTTTCCCGGTGTGGAAGAAGTTCGAAAAATAGCTGAACAAAATTTGAATCAGGCCGTTTTGGCTGCTGTAAAAAATTCAATTTTATTTTTGATGGGGAAACAGCAGCCGGTTTTCCCTGTGACAATGGATACCTACAACGATTTTATTCAGAATGGAGACGATGGTTAATTGACAGAACAACAGCAATTATTACATGCAGTAACGAAGGCGGCAGATGACAAGCGGGCGGAAAACATCACAGCGCTTGATATGGAGGGCATCTCGCCGGTTGCCGACTATTTCGTTATTTGTCATGGGAATTCAGACAAACAAGTACAGGCGATTGCCCGCGAAGTAAAAGAGAAAGCGGAAGAGCTGGGTGCTGAGATTAAGCGGATGGAAGGGTTTGACGAAGCGCGCTGGGTGTTAATCGATATTGGCGATGTCGTCGTTCATGTATTTCACCGTGATGAGCGTATCTACTATAATCTGGAACGCCTCTGGGGTGATGCTCCGCACGTTGATGTGCTGACCTCATGAGCTACAGTCGTTTTGCCTCTGTCTATGATGCATTAATGCAGGATGCACCGTACAATGAGTGGGAAGAATATCTGCAGAAAGAAGTGAAACCCGGCCCGCTTCTTGATATTGGCTGTGGAACAGGGGAGCTCGCTGTCCGCTTTGCACGTGCCGGTTTTCAGGTAACGGGTGTTGATCTTTCTGAAGAGATGCTCACCATTGCCCGTGAAAAAGCGGAAGCAAATGGTGTAACAATCCCGCTTTTCCAGCAGGATATGCGTGAGCTTGACAGCCTCGGTATGTTTGACACGGCGGTTATCTTTTGTGATTCACTCAACTACTTGAAAACAGAAGAGGATGTAAAGCAGACCTTTCAATCGGTATTCCGCCATTTAAAGGATGGCGGTTTATTCTTATTTGATGTTCACTCTATTTATAAAATAAAGGATGTTTTTTTAAAGAATACGTTTGCTGATGCCGCGGAAGATGTTTCGTTTATTTGGAATGCATTTCCCGGAGAGAATGAAAACAGCGTGGAGCATGAATTGACCTTTTTTGTTCGTACAGAAGATGAAAAATATGAACGATTCGACGAACTGCACTGCCAGCGGACATTCACTCCAGAGAATTACGCCAAATGGCTTAATGAGGCGGGATTTCAGCTAGAAGCGATTACCGCTGACTTCACCAATCAAGCGCCGGGTTTTGAATCTGAACGAATTTTTTTAAAAGCAAAAAAGAGCAGCCGTTAAGCTGCTTTTTTTTGTTAAGTTTTTGTAAAGATGAGAGGGAAAAGAAAAGAAATGCCGAATTAATTTGTAATGCCAAATGCGGCAGATGCCTCTTTTCTGTCTTCCGCCGCTTTCTGCTGCGTCATTCTGCATAGCAGCGCAAAAAGGTTCCCCGCCTCTGATTCAATCACTTTAAGTCCGCGTGCTGTTACTCCACCCTTGGCTGCAGTTCGTTCCGTTAACTTCTCTAACGTCCAATTCTTTTGTTTAAGCAGCTCCCCCAGACCAATCATCATATGAAACGACAATATTTCCGCCTGCTCCTTCGTTAATCCGTATCTAGCAGCTTCCTCTGCATACATGACAGCCATTTTGGAAAAGAACGCAGGGCCACATCCTGTTAAATCTGAGGCGGCCCGTACAATACGGTCATCTGCTTCGAGAGCCACACCGGCAATTTGTTCAAACAGCCCTGTAAGGTGCTTCTGCCAGGCCGGTCCGCATGATTCCCCGAAAGAATACAAAATTCCGCCGGCGGCAGCCGAATTTGTTACAGAAGGAATCACCTTTCCACACGGACAGGGAAGAACAGATTCCATTTGTTTAATAGAAACAGCGCTTGCCGTTGAAAAAACACAATGGCCCGCAGTTAAAGAAGGAGCGATGGATTCAAGCAGCGGCTTTAAATCAGGCTGCCGCAAACAAACAAAGAGCAGCCTTGCTTTTTTGGCGGTTTCTTCGGCAGTCTGGCATACATGAACGCCGGGAAAGGTCATTTTTAACTGTTCGGCTTTTTCAATAGTCCGGTTATACAAGAAAAGGTCTTCCGGTGCAACTGCAGAAGAAGAGAGAAATGCTTCTGCTAAAACAGTGCCGATACTTCCCGTTCCAATGATTCCAATTTTCATAGCAGATGCTCCTTTCTTGTTCACTTGTTATCTGTACGTCTGTAATCCAAAATTATGCCAGGAGAATAGGAGAGGAATGAATGGATGTTAAAGAAACAATAAAAAAGTATAAGCTGGCTGGTGCCGGAGTGCTCGGAGTGGCTTTATTCTGGCTGTATGGGCTGACAGAAGAAAGCCCGATGCCCGAGTCTTCAGGAACGGCAGAAATAGAGGAAGTGCAGGTAAAAGAGGAAGAACCTGCAGAAGAAGCGTCACAGCCGGTTCAAGTAACGGTTGATATAAAAGGGGCAGTGTCTATGCCTGGAATTTATACAATGTTAAGTGAGGAAAGAGTAAATGATGTAATTAACAAAGCCGGCGGGATAACAGAACAGGCTGACGCAGCTTCTGTAAATCTGGCGCAAAAAGTGCAGGATGAAATGGTTATTTATATACCGGTAAAGGGAGAAGAAATTCCGGCTGTCCAGACTGCGCCGGTTTCTTCTGGAAACGCGGATTTCGCAGAGGATAAAGAGATGGTCAATATTAATACAGCCGATTCAGCTGGTCTTCAGGAGCTTCCTGGCATTGGAGAATCCAAGGCGCAGGCAATTATTGATTTCAGAGAAACGGACGGCCCTTTTACAAAAGTGGAAGATTTAAAAAATGTATCGGGTATCGGGGATAAAACGTTTGAAAAGCTGGCGCCGCTTATTACCGTTCAATAAATGGATTTGACGGATAGAAAGAAGAGCCGATAAACTAAAAGGACAGGCCGGACAGAAGGCCGGAAGAAACAGAAAAGAGGGTTTAGAGATGGAACGAAAAAGCTGGGATGATTATTTTTTAAATATTGCAGATGTTGTCGCTGCACGGTCGACGTGCAATCGGCTGCATGTCGGGTGTGTTATTGTGAAAGATAAACATATTGTGTCGACGGGTTATAACGGCTCCATTCACGGACATGAGCATTGCCAGGAAGCAGGCTGCCTGCTGTCTGATCAAGGGCGGTGTATACGCTGCCTGCATGCCGAGCTGAACGCGGTTCTTCATGCAGAGCGCGATAAGCTAAAAGGCGCTGCTGCTTATGTAACTCATGAACCATGTGAAAATTGTGCAAAAACTCTTGCGCAGGCGGGTGTAGCCCGTATTATCTATCAGCATGCTTATCCAAACAAATGGAACAGCCATTTTCTAAAAGATATCGAAGTCGTTCATATTCCACAAGAATAAAAGGATTGATAATTTATGCTGATTCTCCAGATGGGCACCGCAGCACTTACGGCGGTTTTGTTTGTTCTTCAGGTTCCAGCGCCTGTAGTCCTGCTGGTTAGTATAGCGGGAGGTATCCTTTTTTTAAAAGTTAATTCAGCAGTACGGGCCTGGATGATCGGCACTTTTCTCGTGTTTTTTATCACAACCTCGGTTCACCAGTCAGAGCACAAGTCCGCTGTTAGCGGTTCAGAAACAGAGTGGACCGTTTTATTTACGGACGACCTGAGAATGAATGGAGACCGGTTAAATGCAGAAGTTGTGGAAGCATCTTCAAAAGAAGCACTTAAGCTTACGTATCGCTTCCGGTCAAAAGAGGAAAAGGAGCGGTTCACCGGAGGGCTGGCACCCGGCTTAACGTGCCGCTTTCAAGCAGAAGCTGCACTTCCGGCTGAAGCGAGGAATCCGGGTGAGTTTAACTATCGTGCGTATTTAGCATCACAAGGAATCTTTTTTACGCTGACACCGAAAGAAATTCTGCTAGAGAGCTGTGTGGAGAATCATTCTGTTCGCTATCTGCCTGCTTCATGGCGTATTGAGGCACTGGACCGGGTCAAGGATCACTTTCCGGCTCCGCTTTCTTCTGTGGCAGCGGCCCTTTTATTTGGAGACCGTTCGTCTGAAGGGGAAGAAACAGCCGAGGACTATGAACGTCTTGGCATAGTGCATATTCTGTCTATTTCGGGCCTGCATGTTACATTGCTGACAGGACTTCTTTTTTACTCCTTTATACGATTAGGGGTTACGCGTGAACGGGCCAGGCTGCTGCTGCTTGCCGCCCTGCCTCTTTATGCGCTGCTCACAGGGGCCTCACCGCCTGTAGTCCGTGCCTGTCTTATGACGGGAGCGGTTTTATTTGCTTCCTCAAGCCATGTTAAGCTTTCGGCATCTTCTGCGCTTGGCATTGCTTTTTTAATCATGGCTCTTCAAAACCCGTACAGTGTGTTTCAAGCGGGTTTTCAGCTTTCGTTTCTTGTTACCTGGGCTCTTGTTTTGTCATCAGGCTCTATCTTAAAAAGGGCCCGAAATGCCATTGAACTGTCATGGTTTGTTTCGATTGTATCGCAGCTTGCCGCTCTTCCTGTGCTGCTTGTCCATTTCGCTGAGCTGTCGCTCATTGCTCCCGTGGCTAACCTCTTGTTTGTGCCTTTTTACTCGCTTCTTATGCTTCCGCTGCTTCTTCTATTATTTTTTCTCTCTTTTTTTGTTTCTATTTCGATTCCCGCCAGTTTTGCCAATGAACTTTTAATAAAAATGGATAAGCTGGCAGCCGTTATGGCAGACCTTCCATTTGCTGTACTGGTAACAGGGCAGCCTGATATGAAAATTGCCGCTGTTCTTGCCGCAGCATCCGTCAGCTCTTTTTTTCTCTGGGAAAAAACTCGAAAGCTGAGAAGTTCTTTTATTATCTGTGGACTTTTCTTGGCGGGAATCATCCTGTCGAATCGTTTTTCGGCAGAAGGAGAAGTGACGTTTCTGGATGTCGGGCAGGGGGACAGCATTTTTATTAAACTGCCCCGTAATCAGGGAACCTATTTAATTGATACAGGCGGGCAGGTGATTTTTGAAAAAGAAAAGTGGGCGGAGCGGCAGGGGGGATTCTCTGTTGGAAAGGACACTGTCGTTCCCTTTTTAAAAAGAAAAGGGGTGGCAGAGCTTGATAAGCTGATTATTACTCATGCGGATTTTGATCATGCCGGTGCAGCAGCCGAGGTGCTTGAGCGGATTCCGGCAAAAGAAGTTATTATTTCACCCGGCAGCGGAAATGCTGATGTTATGGCCGGCATCATTCAAATAAACGGAAAAGTCCGGGAGGGAATAGAAGGAGAAGCGTGGACAGCAGGAAATGCTTTTTTTCAATTTTTGGCGCCGAATGACCGGGAATATGAAGGCAATAACGATTCACTTGTCCTTTATGCGGAAATGGGCGGGAAAACCTGGCTTTTCACGGGTGATATGGAGGAAGAAGGAGAAAAAGAATTGATAAACCGCTATCTTCTTGATATCGACTGGCTGAAAGCAGGCCACCATGGAAGCAAAACATCTTCGTCTTTGGAATTTATTAAAGCGGTTAAGCCGGAGTTTGCTGTTATTTCAGCCGGTGTAAATAATCGTTACGGTCATCCGCATAAAGAAGTGACAGATACGTTTTCCAATGAAGGAGTAAAGATTTACCGGACTGATCAGCACGGAGCAATTACCTTTCGATTTGGCTCTGAAAAAAGTGAGGTAAAAACAGTTTTTCCAGTCAGATAAAATCCGCCCGGCGCATGCGGGCGGATTTTAAACTGATATATCAGCCGACCAGCTGAATAACAGTGGCAAGAATAAACATCGTTGCAAAGAAACCAAAAGAAACAACAAAGCCTACTCCGGAGTCTACTGCATCATTGCGTTTTGATTGGACATTTTTTTCAAAATCATTCATCCGCTACCCCTCCTGTTTCATTAGGACCACATAATATGAGTCACAAAGTGTGACAGCAAGTGCCCTATTTTTGAGCCTCTAATGCTATTAGTATAGACAATGAAAGCGGAAAAATCTAGACTCTCACGCGTATTTCAGAAAAAGCGGCTCTTGAGGCCGGCGGAAAAGACATCGTGATTTTTAAAAGAAACGGCAAGCCTGCTATAAGTGAATTTGCCTGCGTTCCGTTTACAATCCAGAAACAGTTTCTTGCGATTTAGAAAGGTTTTTTCTACAATAAAAACAGAAATGGAATGGAGTCGAGGGAATGGATGTATTAAAGGAATTAAAAAGCGGACGGTTCCGGTCCTTGTATCTGCTTTACGGGCCTGAGCAGTATTTCATAGAAGAAGCACGCCAGCTGCTTTTAAAAAGTGTATTGGACAAAGACGGCTCGGATTTAAATATTAACTCGTTCGATATGACCGAAGTACCGGTCGAGACAGCCATTGAAGAAGCGGAAACATTGCCGTTTCTTGGAGACAGAAAGCTTGTTTTTGTTCACAACCCGCTTTTTTTTACAGCAGAAAAAGTGAAAATTGAACATAATGTGAAGAAGCTGGAACAATATTTACAGGATCCCGCGCCGTTTACCATCCTAGTTTTTCAAGGAAGATTCGAAAAATTAGATGAGCGGAAAAAACTGACGAAGTTAATAAAAAAGCAGGCTGGCGTCCTGGAAGCGAAACGTCCGGCTGAACGGGAGCTCGCAGGGTGGATTAAGAGCAAGGCTGCAGAAGAAGGAGCTGTAATTGAAGGGGAAGCCATTCAGCAGCTGCTGGCAATTGCGGGTTTTCATTTGTCCGTACTGGCGATGGAAATTGCCAAGCTTGCTCTTCATGCCGGTGAGGGAAATGAAATAACGGAAGAGCACGTAGCCGCTTTAACATCACGAACGCTTGAAAGTGATATTTTTCGCCTTGTGGACCGAATCGTGACGGGCCAGTTACAGGAAGCGTTAAGAATTTACTACGATTTAATCCGGCTGAACGAAGAACCGCTGAAAATTTTAGCCGTTATTGCGGGCCAGTTCAGGCTTATTTACCAGGTGAAGGAATTGGTAAAAAAAGGATATGGCCAGCAGCAAATAGCCGGCCAGCTTAAAGTACACCCATTTCGCGTGAAAATTGCAGGAAGCCAGGCGCAGGCTTTTTCGGAGCACCAGCTCTCGGTGATTATGCAAATGCTGGCTGAATGTGATTACGAAATGAAGAGCAGCGGCATGGAGAAAAAAATGATTATTGAATTATTTTTATTCCGCCTGCAGACATTAATGAGAACAAAATAAAAAAAGTGTCCATCATAGTGGACACTTTTTTTATTAGTTAGCCAATTTCTTCATAAGACGGCTTTTTTGACGGTTCGCAGCATTTTTGTGGATAAGGCCTTTTGCTGCAGCTTTATCTAGTTTGCTGACTGCTTCTACAAGCAATTCTTTTGCGTTTTCGTCATTATTAGCAGCTGCTGTTTCGAACTTT
The DNA here is from genome assembly GCF_000970685.1 of Domibacillus indicus. Classification (GTDB taxonomy): domain Bacteria; phylum Bacillota; class Bacilli; order Bacillales; family Domibacillaceae; genus Domibacillus; species Domibacillus indicus. The sequence goes on along the minus strand of NZ_LAJB01000002.1, from coordinate 611,986 downwards.
TTCACTGCACTGCGCATAGCTGATTTAGCTTGCGTGTTGCGTGCTGAACGAATTTGAGCAGTTTTAGTGCGTTTGATGGCAGATTTAATATTTGGCATTTACTGTCACCTCCTAAAATGGATCGAACATTTATTCGTACCCGATATCAACTATTATTGAATTAAACAACAAGAAGTATTGTAGCAAAGGAATAAAAGAAATGCAATAGAAATCGGGTGTAAAGGAATAAACTTTTACACATGGGGGCAAACTGCGGAAAAATGGAGGTTGAAATCAATGAAAAAGTGGTCACCGCGTACTGATTTAGCTTTAGAATCTGCTTTAATTGCAGAACAGCAGACGGGCGGAAAAGTTGATGGAATTAATTTGAAAGAAGAGGAAAAAGAAGGAACGAAAGTAACGACAGTCGAGATCAGTGAAGGTGCAGAAAAGATAACCGGAAGAAAAGCGGGGCATTACGTTACCATTGAATCAGCTGATCTCCGCAAACCGGATACATCGCGCCACGCCGCTATCAGCCGGGTTGTTGCAGAAGAAATTCGCCTGTTTATAAAGGGGGCGGGACTGCCGCAGGATGCAGCCTGTTTGATTGCCGGGCTCGGCAACGATATGATTACCCCCGATTCACTCGGCCCCCGGGTAACAGACCGCCTGATTGTAACCAATCATTTGTTTAAGCTGCATCCCGAGCATGTCCAGGATGGATATCGTCCAGTCAGCGCCATTTCTCCAGGGGTCATGGGAATGACAGGGATTGAAACAGGAGATATTTTGCTTGGGCTGATTGAGCGCGAAAAGCCAGATTTTTTGATTGTTATTGATGCGCTTGCCTCCCGCTCCGTTGAACGGCTTAACGCAACAATTCAAATGACGGATGCTGGCATACAGCCAGGCGCAGGCATCGGAAACCGACGAAAAGAAATCAGCCGGCAGACAGCGGGAATTCCTGTTATTGCTGTTGGTATTCCGACGGTCATTGATGCGGCAACTGTTACGCGTGATGCAATAGAAATGGTTATGGCGCATCTCCAGGAAAAAAGCGGGCGTGAAGACGAAGCATGGAAAAAATCATTTTTGGGAAATATCGGCATGCTGGATGAAGATGAAAAACACCAGCTCATTAGTGAGGTTTTAACACCGGCCGGCTTCAATATGATTGTGACGCCAAAAGAAGCCGACTTGTTTATCCAGGGAGCTGCCGCAGTGATTTCGAGTGCTTTAAACGAAGCGCTGCACAACCGTCCGACGGAAGAAACACGTTCTTTTTTTGCAGGCTGAAATAGTGGTCTGCTTTTTTTGTTTGCGCATAAAGTAAAGGGACAAGAGTTAAAAAGGAGATGGCGAAGATCCTTTGGCGCAAAAAAAAGCAGACGTCTTTTTGGCTTGCTCCGGCTTATGCCTGTTTAGTTGTTATGCCGCTTTGGACAGCGGGCTTTTTAACCGTTATGCCGTTTTCCTATCATCTTACTTCTGAATCTATGAGCCGGGCGGCGGCTGAAATTCCAGCCGCTTCTTTTTATGAGCTGCTTCGCATTGAAAATCATGCGTTTGGTTCTGTTATGAAATCGGAACAAAGCACAATGAAGTGGGTAGATGCCGCTTTTCAGGCCGCCGCAGGTATCAGCCTCCGGGATCCGCGCACATTTTTGGGAAAAGAGCTGCCGGGCTTCTCCATTTATGACGGCCAGATTTTAATTGCCGGTGAAGGTACGGATTATACGACAATGCCAGTCGAGTCTAATAAGCCTGATGAACTTCCCGTTCCCGACGAACCGGTTAAAGAACCAGAGAAGCCTGAAACCGGCAGGCCGGCAATTGAAAAAAAAGAAGTCCTTCTTTATTTTACTCATACATCTGAATCTTTTACGCCGGAAGATGGACAGGCTCCTCTTAACATTACAGAAGTAGGATCGATGATTGCAAAGAATCTGGAGTCAGAAGGGATCGGTGTCTCGGTCAATAAGACGGATATCGGCGCGCTGCTCAGTAAAAAAGGGAAAAAGTATAATGCTTCCTATGAAGAATCCAGGGCAGTAGTGGCGGCTGTCCAAAAAAGTCAGCCGGCTTTATCGTATCTTGTTGATATTCACCGCGACTCCCAGGGAAAATCGGTTACCACAGCCGAGATAAACGGAAAAAAGATGGCGAAAACGGTTTTTGTAGTGGGGGGAGAACATGCCGGGTATGAAGAAAATGCTCGTTTTGCTTCAGCTCTCCACAAATTATTTGAACAATATTACCCCGGTCTCTCACGTGGCGTTATTGTAAAATCAGGAAGCCAGACGAACGGAAAGTTTAATCAGGATCTGTCAAACAGGGCGATGCTCATAGAAATGGGCGGAGTTGAAAATACTCGGGAAGAACTCGAAAGAAGCGCTGCAGCTTTTGCAGATATATTATCCCGCTTTATTAAAGAAGAACAAAATCGATAGCCGGTTCATTCAATGTTCGTTGTCAATTAGATAATGCGCTGATATAATCACAATAGTATCTATGTGCCGATAACAGGAGTGAACATTAATATGAACAACAACGACCGACTAGAACGGCAGGAGCGCATACGCAATTTCTCGATTATTGCCCATATAGACCATGGGAAATCGACGCTTGCTGACCGTATTTTAGAACAAACAAAAGCATTAACAGCGCGCGAAATGAAAAGCCAGCTTCTTGATTCAATGGATCTTGAACGCGAGCGGGGCATTACCATAAAGTTAAATGCCGTACAGCTGAATTACACAGCTAAAGACGGGCAGGATTATATTTTTCATTTAATTGATACACCGGGACACGTCGATTTCACGTATGAAGTATCAAGAAGCCTTGCCGCATGTGAAGGGGCCATACTGGTTGTCGATGCGGCCCAGGGTATCGAAGCCCAGACGCTGGCTAACGTTTATCTGGCTCTTGATAACGACCTGGAAATTTTGCCGGTGATTAATAAGATTGATCTTCCTGCTGCAGAACCGGAACGCGTGCGCAAGGAAGTAGAGGATGTAATTGGCCTTGATGCTTCAGAAGCGGTTCTTGCCTCTGCCAAAGCGGGAATTGGCATCGAAGAAATTCTGGAACAAATTGTGGAAAAAGTACCGGCGCCAACAGGAGATCCGGAAGCGCCGCTTAAGGCTTTGATTTTTGATTCGCTTTATGACGCATATCGCGGTGTTATCGCTTATATTCGTGTAGTGGACGGTACGGTCAAAGTAGGCGATAAAATCAAAATGATGGCCACCGGGAAAGAATTTGAGGTAACGGAAATTGGCGTTTTCACCCCGAAAACCACCCAAAGAAAAGAGTTAACAGTCGGCGATGTTGGATATCTTGCAGCTGCAATTAAAAATGTAGGAGATACACAAGTCGGTGACACCATTACTTCAGCAAAAAACGGGGCTTCTGAACCGCTGGCTGGTTACCGGAAATTAAATCCGATGGTGTATTGCGGTCTTTACCCAATTGATTCATCCAAGTACAATGACTTGCGCGAAGCACTTGAAAAGCTTGAGTTAAACGACTCGGCTCTTCAATACGAACCAGAAACGTCCCAGGCACTTGGCTTTGGCTTCCGCTGCGGATTCCTCGGGCTTCTTCATATGGAAATTATCCAGGAGCGGATTGAACGGGAATTTAAAATCGACTTGATTACAACAGCACCAAGCGTTATTTACCAGGTTGCGATGACAGATGGCGAAGAACTGCGGGTTGACAATCCGTCTGATATGCCGGACCCGCAAAAAATTGCGCATGTTGAAGAGCCGTACGTAAAAGCGTCTATCATTGTGCCAAACGATTACGTTGGAGCAGTCATGGAGCTGGCGCAGGGGAAACGAGGCATATTCATCGACATGCAGTACCTTGATACGAATCGTGTCAGCGTCGTGTATGAAATGCCGCTTTCTGAAATCGTATATGATTTCTTTGACCAATTAAAATCAAGCACAAAAGGATATGCCTCCTTTGACTATGAGCTTATTGGCTATAAGCAGTCCAAGCTTGTGAAGATGGATATTCTTTTGAATGCAGAAACAGTCGATGCACTGAGCTTTATTGTACACCGTGACTTTGCTTATGAGCGTGGAAAGGTTATTGTGGAAAAGCTGAAGGAACTTATCCCGCGCCAGCAGTTTGAAGTGCCGGTGCAGGCGGCAATTGGCAATAAAATTGTTGCCCGGTCAACGATTAAAGCGATGCGTAAAAATGTTTTAGCCAAGTGTTACGGCGGGGATATCTCCCGGAAACGAAAGCTTCTCGAAAAACAAAAAGAAGGAAAAAAACGCATGAAGCAGGTTGGTTCCGTAGAAGTTCCGCAGGAAGCATTTATGGCTGTCTTGAAAATGGACGATCAGCAGAAATAAAAAGAAGGTGTCCGGACTTCGGGCACCTTTCCTTTATGTATAGAAAGGTGTGAGCAAACGTGACAAACGCTGCTTATATTCATATCCCATTTTGCCATCACATTTGCCACTACTGTGATTTTAATAAAGTGTTTATGAAAAATCAGCCGGTGGAACAGTATTTGAAATGCCTTGATGAGGAAATGGGCATGGCGGAAAGAAACGGTGGCTATAAATCGATTTTTGTCGGAGGAGGCACCCCGACATCGCTTGATGCGCAGCAGCTGTTTTTATTAGTCGAATCTATTGGTCAAAGGCTTCCTTTGCTGCCGGATGCAGAATACACCTTTGAGGCAAACCCTGGCGATTTAACTCTTGAAAAAATGCGTATCTTAAAAGAAGGAGGAGTCAACCGCCTCAGCATTGGTGTGCAGTCCTTTAATGATGCTCATTTGAAGCGGATCGGACGCACTCACACAAAAAAAGATGTTTTGCGGACGCTTCATGATGCAGAAAAAGCAGGCTTTGATAATTTAAGTATTGATTTAATTTACGGGCTGCCCGAACAAACGACAGATGATGCTGTTGATACGGTCAAACAGGCAGTGGCTCTCGGGCTGCCGCATTACTCCGCTTATTCCTTAATTATCGAACCCAAGACCGTATTTTATAACTTGATGGTCAAAGGAAAGCTGCCGCTTCCAAAAGAAGAAGCTGAAGCTGAAATGTATGAAGCTGTAATGCAGGAAATGGCTGCCGGCGGCCTGTATCAGTATGAAATCAGCAACTTTGCCCGGCCGGGCTTTGAAAGCCGCCATAATCTAACGTACTGGAACAATGAAGAGTATTACGGATTTGGCGCGGGAGCGCATGGATATGTAAAAGGGCAAAGGTATGCAAACTTTGGCCCGTTGAAAAAATATATGGAGCCGATTAATGAAGGAAGATGGCCTCGTATAACCAGCCAGCAGACGACAAAGCAGGAACAAATGGAAGAAGAAATGTTTCTCGGCCTTCGAAAAACAGAAGGTGTCTCTATCTCAGCTTTTGAAAACAAATACAGTGAAAATCCACTTTGCTTTTTTAAAGAAGCAGTGGAAGAAATGACAGGCCGGGGCCTTCTTGAAATAAGAGAAGATTTTATCCGCCTGACTCATAAAGGAAAGTTTTTAGGGAACGAAGTGTTTCAATCCTTTTTAATTCAGCCGGAAATATAAGCGTACTCGTTGACAGACAAACAGGTTTTTGATAATTTAAATGTAGATTTAGCACTCGAATAGAAAGAGTGCTAACAGAGGTGATTAATGTGCTGACAGACCGCCAACTTTTCATCTTGCAAATTATAATTGATGATTTCATTCGCTCGGCTCAGCCAGTCGGGTCACGTCATCTCGCGAAGAAAAATGATGTGTCGTACAGCCCGGCTACGATTCGAAATGAAATGGCTGATCTTGAAGAAATGGGTTTCCTGGAAAAAACACATACTTCATCCGGGCGTGTTCCGTCTGAAAAAGGGTATCGTTATTATGTGGACCACCTGTTGTCGCCGGGATCTCTTCGGCGCAGCGAACGCACAGCGATTCATTCCGTTTTTGCCGACAGGCAGGAGGGACTTGAAAAAGCGATTCAAAACGCGGCGACGATTTTATCGGAATTGACCAGCTATACGTCGATCGTCCTCGGTCCTAAATTTAATGATAATAAAGTGAAAAGCCTGCAGATTATTCCGATTGATGCTCAAACTGCAGTGGCGATTATTGTAACGAATACAGGGCACGTAGAAAACAGGGTTTTTTCGCTCCCTGAAGGAATTGAACCAGCAGATATTGAAAAGATGGTCAACATTTTAAATGATCGGCTGACCGGTGTTCCGCTGTCAGAACTCCGCCACAAAATCTATAAAGAAACGACGGAGTTAATGAGGCGCCACCTTCGCAATTACGAAGCTGTACTGCATATGTTTGCAGAAGCATCCGGCGGCTCGCCGATTGGCAAGCTTTTTATCGGAGGCAAAACAAACATTTTTAATCAGCCTGAATTTCGTGATGTGGAAAAAGTGCGCCTTGTTATGGACATGATGGAAAAAGAGCACGACGTGTATCAAATGATCCGTCCGACAGATGCTAAAGCTGGTGTGCAAGTGAAAATCGGTACGGAAAATGCCGAACAGGCAATGGAAGACTGCAGTTTAATTACAGCATCTTATTCAGTGGGCGATCAGCCGGTTGGGACGATTGCGATTCTTGGGCCCAAACGGATGGAATATTCCCGTGTGATTACGCTGGTTGATTTTTTGAGCCATGATATGACGAATGTGCTGACCCGTCTTTACAATACCCGCTCTTAAATATAATGATAACTGAATGTTGGAGGTGGCATCAGTGGCAGAAGATCAAAAGCCATTGACAGAAGAAAAACCGCTTGACGAGGATCAGGCGGTTCCTTCTAAAGAAGATCAAGCCGTTGAACTGGATGAAACAATTGTCGGAGAAACAGGCGAGGAAATTTTAGAAGAAACAGAAACAAAAGAAGAACAGCTTCAAAAACAGCTGGACGAGTCAGAGGACCGTTACTTGCGTTTGCGGGCTGACTTTGATAATTTCCGACGCCGGGCAAATTTGGACCGGGAAGCGCAGGAGAAATACCGTGCCCAAAAGCTGGTAACTGAACTTTTGCCGGTGCTCGATAATTTTGAGCGCGCTTTGCAGGTTACTGCGGAGCACGATGAAACAAAATCCGTGCTTCAAGGGATGGAAATGGTGTATAACACACTTGTAAAGGCTCTTGAAAGTGAAGGGGTAGAACCAATTGAAACAGTTGGCAAGCCATTTGACCCGACGGTTCATCAGGCTGTTATGACAGACAATGATGAATCAGCGGAGCCAAATTCTGTTTTAGCTGAGCTTCAAAAAGGCTATAAACTTAAAGATCGGGTTATCCGCCCGTCAATGGTAAAAGTCAATCAATAATATTTTGATAAGCAATGATTTCAGGAGGGAATTTTAAAATGAGTAAAATTATCGGTATTGACCTTGGAACCACAAACTCTTGCGTAGCGGTGCTTGAGGGAGGCGAAGCGAAAGTTATTCCTAACCCGGAAGGCAACCGTACCACACCATCTGTGGTTGCATTTAAAAACGATGAACGCCAGGTAGGAGAAGTGGCGAAGCGCCAGGCGATCACGAATCCGAATACCATCATTTCTATTAAACGCCACATGGGAACAAACCACAAAGAAAATATTGATGGAAAAGAGTATTCACCACAAGAGATTTCCGCAATGATTTTACAGCATTTAAAAGCTTATGCAGAAGACTATTTAGGCGAAAAAGTCGATAAAGCTGTTATTACAGTTCCGGCTTATTTCAATGATGCAGAGCGTCAGGCAACAAAAGATGCCGGTAAAATTGCCGGTCTTGAAGTAGAACGTATCATCAACGAGCCGACTGCTGCGGCACTTGCATACGGCATGGATAAAACAGACCAGGATCAGACGATTCTTGTATACGACCTTGGCGGCGGTACATTTGATGTGTCTATTCTTGAACTGGGCGACGGCGTATTTGAAGTGCTTTCAACTGCCGGTGACAACCGTCTTGGCGGCGATGATTTTGATGAAGTCATCATTGATTATCTTGTAAATGAATTTAAAAAAGACAACGGCATTGATTTGTCAAAAGATAAAATGGCGATGCAGCGTTTAAAAGATGCAGCCGAAAAAGCGAAAAAAGATTTGTCCGGCGTCACTTCAACACAAATCTCTCTTCCATTTATCACAGCCGGCGAAGCAGGCCCGCTTCACCTTGAAACAACACTTTCACGTGCAAAATTTGATGAATTGTCATCAAACCTTGTAGAACGCACAATGGGTCCTGTCCGCCAGGCGCTTCAGGATGCTGGAAAAACAAACGCGGATATTGATAAAGTAATTTTAGTCGGCGGTTCGACTCGTATCCCGGCAGTGCAGGAAGCAATCAAAAAACAAACAGGCAAAGAGCCGCATAAAGGCGTTAACCCGGATGAGGTAGTAGCAATGGGTGCGGCGATTCAAGGCGGTGTACTAACAGGTGATGTAAAAGACGTTGTTCTTCTTGACGTTACACCGCTTTCGCTTGGTATTGAAACAATGGGCGGTGTATTTACGAAGCTGATTGACCGTAACACAACAATCCCGACTTCAAAATCACAGGTATTCTCAACGGCAGCTGACAACCAGCCGGCTGTAGACATTCATGTACTTCAAGGGGAGCGCCCAATGGCAGCGGATAACAAAACGCTGGGCCGCTTCCAGCTGACTGATATTCCGCCGGCACCGCGAGGCGTACCACAAATCGAAGTGACGTTTGATATCGATAAAAATGGTATCGTAAATGTAAAAGCAAAAGATCTTGGAACTCAAAAAGAGCAAAATATTACGATTCAATCTTCATCCGGCCTTTCTGACGACGAGATCGAGCGCATGGTAAAAGAAGCGGAAGAAAATGCAGATGCTGACAAGCAGCGTAAAGAAGAAGTAGAACTTCGCAACGAAGCAGACCAGCTTGTTTTCACAACAGAAAAAACAGTGAGCGAGCTTGAAGGCAAAGTGGACGAAGCAGAGCTTCAAAAAGCGACAGAGGCAAAAGATGCCCTGAAAGAAGCGATTGAAAAAGGCGATCTTGAAGAGATCCGTACAAAACGCGATGCATTGAATGAAATCGTTCAGCAGCTGTCCATGAAGCTGTACGAAGAAGCAGCAAAAGCGGCACAGGCACAGCAGGGAGCGGAAGGCGCGCCAGCGGATGACGGTGTTGTTGATGCTGAATTTGAAGAAGTAGACGACTCAAAGAATAAAAACTAAGCAAGAGCTACATGAAAAAGTCAAAGTCAGCGGTTTCCCGGCTTTGGCTTTTTTCATGAAACAAATTACCAATGAAAAGCCGATGTATGTTAAAATAGCGGTTATGTGAATGAAACGGGAGTGAAAAAGGTGAGCAAACGGGATTATTATGAAGTACTGGGTGTCCAAAAAGGAGCCTCCAAGGATGAAATCAAGAAAGCATATCGAAAACTGTCGAAGAAGTATCATCCGGATATTAACAAGGAACCGGGCGCAGATGAAAAGTTCAAAGAAATTTCTGAAGCCTATGAAGTGCTGAGTGATGATAATAAAAAAGCCCAATATGACCAATTCGGTCATGCAGGCCCGCAGCAGGGCGGCTTTGGCGGCGGCGGTTTCTCTGGCTTTGGCGGCGGCTTTGATGATATATTCAGCACGTTTTTCGGCGGCGGCGGCGGACGCCGGCGCGACCCAAATGCCCCGCGCCAGGGCGACGACCTTCAATACACAATGACTCTGTCATTCGAAGAAGCAGTTTTTGGAGTGGAAAAAGACATCACCATTCCGAAAGAAGAAGAATGCGGCACGTGCCATGGCAGCGGGGCAAAACCGGGCACTTCCCCTGAAACATGTCCGCATTGCGGCGGTGCCGGGCAGTTAAATGTAGAGCAAAACACACCGTTTGGCCGGGTGGCCACACGCCGTACGTGCCACCATTGCAGCGGCACAGGCAAAATCATTAAAGAAAAATGTTCAACATGCGGCGGCGACGGGCGTGTAACAAAAAATAAAACGATCAATGTAAAAGTGCCGGCCGGTATTGATGAAGGCCAGCAAATCCGGTTGTCGGGACAGGGAGAAGCCGGAGTAAACGGAGGACCTCCGGGAGATCTCTATGTAGTATTCCGTGTTCGTGAACATGAGTTATTCGAGCGTGAGGGCGATGACATTTATTGTGAAATGCCGATTACATTTGTACAGGCTGCGCTTGGGGATGAAATTGAAGTGCCGACTATACATGGCAAAGTGAAATTGAAAATTCCGGCAGGTACACAAAGCGGCACAAGATTCCGTCTGCGCGGCAAAGGTGTAGTAAATGTAAGAGGCTTTGGAACAGGCGATCAGCATGTTCTTGTTAAAGTAATTACACCGGTTAAATTAAGTGAAAAACAAAAACAGCTTCTTCGTGAATTTGCAGAAGTCAGTGGTGAACAGCCAAGTGAGGAAGATGGCTTTTTTGATAAAGTAAAACGCGCGCTCAAGCGTGATTAAAGCCTTGATAGGAGCTGGCAAAGATGAAATGGTCGGAAATTTGCATTGAAACCGTCAATGAAGCGGTTGAGCCGATTTCAAATATTCTGCATGAAGCGGGTGCAAGCGGTGTGGTCATTGAAGACCGTGCTGAACTGGATAAAAAGCGGGAGGGCGGCCTTTTTGGTGAGCTGTATGAGCTAAACCCGGATGATTACCCGGAAGAAGGTGTTGCCGTGAAAGCTTACTTGCCCGTTAACAGTTTTCTGCAGGAAACGGTAGATGATATTACCGCGGCAGTTAAAAATTTGGCTGTGTACCAGATTGATACGGGAAATTTGAAAGTTTCTGTCAGTGAAGTTCACGAAGAAGACTGGGCCACTGCATGGAAGCAGTATTACAATCCAGTCAAAATCTCTGAAAAGTTTACAATTGTTCCAACCTGGGAGAAATATGAACCTTTTTCGACAGATGAGATTATTATTGAACTTGACCCGGGCATGGCTTTTGGAACAGGCACACACCCGACGACCGTAATGTGTCTGCAGGCACTTGAACGATTTGTAAAACGGGATCATCACGTAGTGGATGTAGGTACTGGCTCAGGGGTTCTTGCAATTGGTGCTGCCCTGTTGGGGGCTGCTCGTGTTACTGCACTGGATTTGGACGATGTGGCCGTGTCAGCGGCCCGCCAGAACGTAGCGCTTAACCATGCTGAGGATATTGTCTCGGTTGCAAAAAATAATTTAATTGATGGCATTGATGACCAGCCGGATATAGTAGTATCCAATATACTGGCTGAAGTAATCATTTCATTTACGGGTGATGTGGCGTCTATTTTACGTCCGGGCGGCTTTTTTATTGCCTCCGGTATTATCGGCCAGAAAAAAGAGGATGTACGCAAAGCGATGACCGATGCTGGATTGTTCATTGAAGAAACCGTTGTAATGGAAGACTGGGTATGCATTGTCGGAAAAAAAGCAGAGTAAGCGGGGTACAGTCATGCAGCGATACTTTTTAACAGGTGACCAGGACGAGCAGAATATTACATTTGCAGCGGAAGATATCCATCATATCCGCCGGGTTATGCGCATGGAAGCAGGCAGCCGTGTGTATGCTGTTTTTCCGGATGGCCGGGCAGCGGTTGCTGTGCTTAATCAAGTCAGCGATGAGGCAGTTCGCGCCGAAGTAGAAGAATGGGTGGGAGCATCTGCTGAACTGCCGGCTGATATTGTCCTCGCATGCGGGCTTGTGAAAGGCGATAAATTCGATTATATTATACAAAAAGGAACAGAACTCGGCGCAGCCGGGTTTATTCCTTTTGAAGCTGCGCGTTCAATTGTAAAATGGGACCGGAAAAAAGGGAGCAAAAAAACAGAACGGTGGCAAAAGATTGCAAAAGAAGCGGCGGAACAGTCTCATCGAAACCGGATTCCGGCCGTGTCGGAACCAATGTCTCTGGAGGAGCTGATCGAGTATGGAAAACAATTCGATACACTCCTTTTCGCTTATGAAGAATCGGCCAGGGACGGAGAAATGACCGCTTTTTATGAAGCGGTCAGCAGTATGCAGCAGGGAGGACGGATGCTTGTTGTATCAGGACCCGAGGGCGGGTTTTCTGAGCGGGAGGCGGACCGCTTGAAAAGCAGCGGCTTCGTTCCCTGTGCGCTTGGCCCAAGAATTCTTCGGGCCGAAACCGCGCCGTTATACGTTCTTTCTGCGGCATCGTTTTATTTAGAATTGAAGAGGTGATATACATGCCAACCGTGGCATTTCATACATTAGGCTGCAAAGTAAACCATTATGAAACGGAAGCAATCTGGCAGCTGTTTGAGCAAAAAGGCTATGAACGGACAGATTTTGAAAAAACATCTGATGTATATGTAATCAATACATGTACGGTGACCAACACGGGAGATAAGAAAAGCCGGCAGGTGATTCGCCGGGCAGTCCGTAAAAACCCGGATGCGGTTATTTGTGTGACAGGATGCTATGCACAAACGTCCCCGGCTGAAATTATGGCCATTCCTGGTGTTGACGTAGTTGTAGGCACGCAGGACCGAGTCAAAATGCTCGATTACATTGAGCAGTTTAAAGCGGAACGCCAGCCTATCAATGCAGTCGGAAATATTATGAAAAACCGTGTTTATGAGGAATTGGATGTTCCGGCTTTCACAGACCGGACGAGAGCTTCCCTGAAAATTCAGGAAGGCTGCAATAATTTCTGCACATTTTGTATTATTCCATGGGCCCGCGGCTTAATGCGGTCACGCAATCCGGAAGAAGTAATCCGCCAGGCCAGCCAGCTCGTGCAGTCAGGCTATCAGGAAATTGTTTTAACCGGCATTCACACCGGCGGCTATGGTTCTGATTTTAAAGATTATAATTTAGCGATGCTTCTTCGTGACCTGGAAGCGAAAGTGCCGGGTTTAAAAAGAATTCGTATTTCCTCTATTGAAGCAAGTCAGTTAACGGATGAAGTAATTGATGTAATCGATAAGTCCAATATAGTCGTACGCCATATGCATATCCCGCTTCAATCAGGGTCGGATACTGTCTTGAAACGGATGCGCCGCAAGTATACAATGGCTGCCTTTGCAGACCGTCTTACCCGCTTAAAGGAAGCACTGCCGGGTCTCGCGGTTACGTCGGATGTTATTGTCGGGTTCCCGGGGGAAACAGAAGAAGAATTTATGGAAACCTATAATTTTATTAAAGAGCATAAATTTTCTGAACTGCATGTATTCCCTTATTCCAAACGGACCGGCACACCGGCAGCGCGCATGGATGACCAGGTGGATGAAGAAATAAAAAATGAACGGGTTCATAAACTAATTGCCCTGTCTGACCAGCTTGCAAAAGAATACGCAGCTCAATTTGAAGGAGAAGTGCTTGAAGTTATTCCAGAGGAGCCATTTAAAGAAGGCGGAGAAGGACTTTACAGCGGCTATACAGATAATTATTTAAAAGTTGTGTTCCCCGCAACAGAGGAAATGGTCGGAAAGATTGTAAAAGTAAAAATAACAAAAGCAGGCTATCCGTATAACGAAGGACAATTCGTCCGGGTAATGGAAGCTGCTCATGCATAAAACCGGCAGCTCTGCCGGTTTTTTGTTTATTTTCTCGCAAGAAGTGCATGATAGTGATAAAATAAAGAGGTACGGACAACTAATGGAAAGGGGTATCATGCCATGATCACCGATACATTTGGAAATATCGCTAAAACGATTGACCATACACTTTTAAAAGCAGATGCCACAAAAGAACAAGTGGCACAATTATGTGAAGAAGCAAGCCGGCATGGATTTGCTTCGGTCTGCGTAAATCCGGCCCGTGTAAAGCAGGCAGCGGAATTGCTTCGCGGCTCTGACGTAAAAGTCTGCACGGTTGTTGGGTTCCCGCTTGGCGCAACCATTACGGAAGTAAAAGCATTTGAAGCCAAAACGGCTATTGAGCATGGAGCGGCGGAAGTTGACATGGTCATCAACATCGGTGCTTTAAAGGATGGCGATTTAGAGACGGTCGAAAAAGACATTAAAGCCGTAACAGCATCATCTCAAGGAAAAGCGCTAGTAAAAGTGATTATCGAAACAAGCCTTCTCACCGATAAAGAAAAGAAAACAGCGTGCGAACTGGCCGTTGCGGCAGGAGCGGACTACGTAAAAACATCGACTGGCTTTTCAGCAGGAGGGGCTACAGAAGAAGACATCCAATTAATGCGTGAAACAGTGGGCCCTAAGATTGGCGTAAAAGCATCCGGGGGTGTCCGTACACAGCAGGACGCGATGAATATGATTAAGGCGGGAGCTACACGGATTGGTGCCAGCTCTGGTATTGCGATTGTAAAAGGTGTCGAAGGAGAAGCAGGCTATTAATCGTGCATTTTTTGTAAAGAAAGTTTCTTGACGGTCGAAAGTACATGTATTATAATAGTTCAGTACATGGAATTTCCATCGTAATGTGTTCGGAGGGAGGGAAAAAGAAATGTCAAAAACTGTTGTTCGCAAAAACGAATCGCTTGAAGATGCTCTTCGCCGTTTCAAGAAAACTGTTTCTAAAACAGGCACCCTGCAGGAGTACAGAAAGCGTGAATTTTATGAAAAACCAAGCGTGAAACGCAAAAAGAAATCTGAAGCAGCTCGTAAGCGTAAGTTCTAAGAGGAGGTTTTTTTATGAGTCTTCTCGGACGTCTTAATGACGAGATGAAGCAAGCGATGAAGAACAAAGAGAAAGAAAAGCTGACAGTCATCCGTATGCTGAAAGCTTCATTGCAAAATGAAGGCATTAAAGCGGGCGGAAGGGATCTGACAGAAGAGGAAGAACTGACAGTCCTTTCTCGCGAAGTGAAACAGCGCAAAGACTCCCTCCACGAGTTTGAAAAAGCCGGCCGCGGGGACCTTGTGGCCAAAATTCAAACTGAACTGACTTACGTGAACGAATATATGCCGGAACAGCTTTCAGAAGAAGAAGTTTCAGCCATTGTTGATGAAACAATCGCTGAAACAGGAGCTTCTGCAAAAGCGGACATGGGAAAAGTGATGGCTGCGCTTATGCCAAAAGTAAAAGGCAAAGCGGATGGCTCGCTTGTTAACCGTCTTGTCCAGCAAAAGCTTTCCTAAAAAACTGCCGTCCAATCAGGGCGGCAGTTTTTTTATTTATTCTATGAAACTTTTTGCCCGGTTATTCCGTATAGATAAGAAAGAACCGGCAGGAAGGCGGTGAAACAAATTCGAAATAAAAAAACAATCGGATTGCTTGCAGCTATTCCATTTCTGCTGGCATTCGATAGCAGCGGACGATTCGTTGATTTTGCGACCAATCCAATTGTCGTTACAGTACTGTTATCGGTCATGCTGACAGGATTTGTTTTGGAATTATTTACACCAGGGTTTGGTATACCTGGGGCAGCCGGCACGCTTGCATTAATTATTTTTACTGCAGGGCATGTTATGTCAGGAGATGCCGGTATTTTGACAGTGCTGCTTATTGTGGCAGGCGTTATTTTTATCCTTGCAGAAGTCATACTGCCCGGAGGAATCGTCGGCTTCATCGGCTTCTTGTTATTTGCAGCAGGCGTTCTTTATGCTGGGGCAAGTATGCTTTTGATGGCCATTTCTCTCTTAATTGCCTTTTTAATAGCAACAGCAGCACTGATTTTAATGATAAAGGTGTTGGGGAAAGAAATGAAATTTTTTAGAAAGTTCATTTTAAGCGATTCGACTGATACGGAGCATGGTTATGTTTCCAATGTAACGCGTATCGAATTAATTGGAAAAATTGGCAAGACGAAAACAGCGCTACGTCCATCTGGCACTATAGTTATTGAGGGAGAACGCATCGACGCTGTCGCAGAAGGTGTTTTTATCGCGGCCGGAAAAGAAGTAGCTGTGGTAAAAACAGAAGGTATCCGTGTAGTAGTAAGAGAAACGGAGTCATAAAAGGAGGAAGATTGAATGTTTGCAGGAAACACCATTTTATTACTCGTAGCAATTGCTGCTGCAATTATCTTGCTTAGTATTTTGCTGACGCTTGTACCTGTTGCGCTCTGGATTTCAGCGCTTGCAGCCGGAGTAAAAATCAGTATATTTACTTTAATTGGTATGCGTCTTCGCCGGGTTATTCCAAGCCGTGTAGTTAACCCGCTTATTAAAGCTTCAAAAGCAGGTCTTGGATTAAGCATTAATCAGCTTGAAAGCCATTACCTCGCCGGAGGAAATGTAGACCGGGTTGTGAATGCGCTTATTGCCGCCCATCGAGCGAACATCGAATTAACATTTGAACGGGCTGCTGCGATTGACCTGGCCGGGCGTGACGTATTGGAAGCTGTTCAAATGAGTGTAAACCCGAAAGTAATCGAAACGCCATTTATCGCAGGTGTGGCGATGAATGGAATTGAAGTAAAAGCGAAAGCCCGCATTACAGTCCGGGCAAATATTGACCGGCTTGTTGGGGGTGCGGGTGAGGAAACGATTGTTGCCCGTGTTGGTGAGGGCATTGTATCGACTATTGGTTCCAGCGATCATCATAAAAAGGTGCTGGAAAACCCTGATATGATTTCGCAAACAGTTTTAAACAAAGGGCTGGATTCTGGAACGGCTTTTGAAATTCTGTCCATTGATATTGCAGATGTGGATATCGGTAAAAATATCGGCGCTGAACTTCAAACAGAGCAAGCGGAAGCCGACAAAAATATTGCCCAGGCGAAAGCAGAAGAAAGACGTGCGATGGCCGTGGCAAAAGAGCAGGAAATGAAAGCGCGCGTTGAAGAAATGCGGGCGAAAGTAGTAGAAGCAGAAGCAGATGTGCCCCGCGCGATGGGTGAAGCGCTTCGTGCCGGAAATATTGGCGTAATGGATTACTTAAATATCCAAAACCTCTCAGCGGATACAGATATGCGTGATGCGATCAGCGGTCTTGGCGACAAGAAAAAAGATCATAAGAAGGACTAACAGTAGCATAAGGGGGTCATCGCAATAGAAGGGTTAATTTTTGCAATTATTGCCGGTTTGATCTCGCTTTTTTTGGGCAGAAACGCAAAACAGGAAACATCTAAAACGAGCAAACAAAAAGCAGAGCAGAAGCAGAAAGGCCCATCTGGTCAAATGGATTCGAAGCCGGCCGAGCAGCCTCGGCCTGCCGCTGTTTCAACAGGCCGGAAGCAGCTTAAGCCGCCGGAAAACAGTGAAAAGCTGTCCCCGTCTGCCCGGACGAACCGGATGAAAAAAGAGGAGCCTGCTTCTGTTATTGATACGTGGACAGGTGAAGATATGATTAAAGGCATTGTCCTATCGGAAATACTTGGACCGCCAAAGTCAAAACGCAAAAAGTGATGAATGCCCCTTTCTTTTCATACATATATGAAAAAGAAAGGGGCGTTTTTTATGAAGTGGATGGGGAAAATGGCGGGTCTGCCGGAAGACGCTGTCGGGCGGATTCCGAGAGTGGTTGTAATCGGTAAAGGCAAGGTGGTTGTATACAATGCTGAAAAGCTGGAACAGTTTACAAGCCAATCTGTGCGTATTCAGCTATTGGATGCTGTTCTTGAAATAAAAGGGAAAAAGCTGGAGGTAATTGAGCTGATGCCGGCTGAGCTAGTAATTGAAGGAGCCATTACCACTGTTTTTATGAAGGAAAAGAAAAGTGTCTGACTTCTTTTTCACTGGCGCTGTAACTGTACTGATTAAAGGAGAAGAAGCCCCTCTATTTCCAGGCCGATTACATCAACGAGGGGTGACATTAAAAAATCTTCGATACAGCCGCGACAATGAAGTCCGGTTTTGTATATCTGTCCGGGATGTAGGCAAGCTCCGTCAGGAAGCAAGGCTGTTTTCCGGTAAAGTTCAATTTGAAGACAGGACAGGTTTTCCATTTATAAAAAAGCGGCTTGCCCGATACGCACCATTTTTCTTGACAAGTATTTGCTTTTTTATTGCCATGATTCTTTTATCCGCAATGATTATTCGGATCGATATCCAGGGAGCAGATGCAGAGCTGGAAGGAGATGTCCGTTTGTTTTTGCGAAAAGAAGGCATTCGAGAAGGAGCAGTTCGTTTAAATGAGCTGGACCTGGAGAAAATCTCAAGGCGTGCCGTGCAGGAGATTCCCGGCGTTGTGCGTGTTTCAATTGAAAAAAAAGGGGTTGCTTATGTTGTCGATGTTTCTGCTGAAAAGAAAAAAGGGAATACTAAAAAAGAGGGCACTCATTTAAAGGCCTCTAAATCAGGTGTGGTATATGATTTATTTGTAGAGCGCGGAATAGCAGCGGTTCGGCGGGGAGATTTTATAAAGGCCGGAGAACGGCTGGTTACGGGCACCAA
Source organism: Domibacillus indicus (assembly GCF_000970685.1). Lineage (GTDB taxonomy): Bacteria > Bacillota > Bacilli > Bacillales > Domibacillaceae > Domibacillus > Domibacillus indicus. Next base: position 593,768 of record NZ_LAJB01000002.1, on the reverse strand, counting down.
AAAAAAGCCGGCCTCTGGAACAGTAACAGCGGAAACATGGTACAAGGCCACAGTAACCATCGGCAGCTCCTTGAAAACGCGGAATGGGGAAGAAAGAAAAAGCATCTTTTTTTCGCTTGGAGAAAAAGAATACAGCCTCTGGACTGCTTCTCCATTTTCGAAGCCCGTTCAATCTGAAGAAAACCGTTATTCTTTTCACTTTTTTTCTTACCGGCTGCCTGTTTCTGTACGAACTGAAACATACTATCCACTAAAGCCGGTTACAGCGATTGAATCAAAGGCTGAACAAGAAAAAAAAGCTGTTCAGGCAGCCAGGGGAGCTTTGATGGCCAGGCTGCCTAAAAAGGCAGTCATTATAGGCGAAAACGTTTTACAGAAGAGGGTCGAAAATGGTAAAGTAAAAGTGATTATACACTTCCAAGTACTAGAAAATATTGCAATTAACTAACGTGCCAGCTAAGGAGAATGATTGAATGCAGGAAGAACTGAAGTCAGCAGCCGTCGCTCTTGGCGACCAAAACGAAGCCGTATTATTGTTCGGCGTTTCCGATCGCCATTTGGCGATCATGGAAGAAGAGTTCCACGTATCAATGGTTACACGGGGAGAAGCGGTCCATATATCAGGACCCGCCCAAAACGTTGAAAAAGCACGCATTGTAGTGGAGCAGCTGCTCGGTGTCATTCGCAAGCAAATTAACATAAGTGAACGTGATGTTATTAACGCTGTTCAAATGGCTAAAAATAACACAATTGAATATTTAGATGAGTTATATGAGGAAGAAATAACAAAAAATGCCAAAGGGAAGTCCATTCGTATTAAAACCCTTGGACAGCGGGACTACATTGAAGCAATCCGAAGCAAGGATCTTGTATTTGGCATTGGTCCGGCCGGAACCGGCAAAACGTATCTGGCTGTTGTTATGGCGGTGCGTGCCTTAAAAAACAGCCAGGTCAAGCGTATTATTTTAACGAGGCCAGCAGTGGAAGCGGGCGAAAGCCTCGGCTTTTTGCCGGGAGATTTAAAAGAAAAAGTTGACCCGTATCTGCGTCCCCTGTATGATGCGCTTCATGATGTTCTTGGAGCAGAGCACACTGAACGGATGATTGAACGCGGAACAATTGAAGTGGCGCCGCTTGCTTATATGCGCGGCCGCACACTGGATGATGCTTTTGTTATTTTAGATGAAGCACAAAATACAACAAATGCACAAATGAAAATGTTTTTAACCCGGCTCGGCTTTGGCTCTAAAATGGTTATCACCGGTGACCAGACCCAGATTGATTTGCCTAAAGGTGCCGTATCAGGCCTTGTGTCTGCGGAGCGGATTCTTAACAATACATCTGGCATTTCGTTTGTACATTTAAATCAGACGGATGTTGTTCGGCACCCGCTCGTAGCCAAAGTCATTACAGCATACGAAAAAGCAGAAAAAGGAGATGGGGGCAATGGCACTCGTCGTTGATTTTTTGGATGAAACGAATAACCTTGCGGAAGACGCAGCGAAGCTTTCTGAAGAACTGCTGCAGCTGGCGGCAGCGAAAGAGTCCGTGCCGGATGGAAGTGAAGTATCCGTTACATTTGTGACAAATGAGCGGATTCGGGAAATAAACCGGGAGTATCGGGATAAAGACACACCGACCGATGTGATTTCGTTTGCGCTGGAGGAAATGAGCGAAGATGAAGTCGCCATTACCGGAGCAGAGATTCCCAGGGTTTTAGGTGATATTATTATTTCAACTGACCGGGCGAAAGAACAGGCAGAAGAGTACGGCCATTCATTTGAACGGGAGCTTGGATTCTTAACCGTCCACGGATTCCTCCATTTGCTTGGTTATGACCATATGAATGAGCAGGATGAAAAAGAGATGTTTGGCCGCCAAAAAGATATTTTGGATGCGTATGGACTTGAAAGGTAAACAGGCGTTCAGCCCAAAAAGACTCTTATCTTCGTTTTGCTTTGCCGGGAATGGCTTAAAACTGGCGTTGCTTGAACCAAATATACGTGTTCACGCTGCTGCAGGTATTCTAGTATCTGCAGCTGGTTTTATTTTTCAGCTGACACGAATGGAATGGTGTATCCTTGTTTTGACCATAGCAGGCGTGATTGCTCTTGAAATGGTTAATACCGCTATTGAAAAAACAGTGGATCTGGTAACGGAAGAATACCGGCCGCTCGCCAAAATGGCAAAAGATCTCGCTGCCGGCGCAGTTCTTTTGTTTGCCTGCATGGCAGTGATAATCGGGTGTATTTTATTTATACCAAAAATTTTAACGAGGTGAACGGCATGAATGAACAGCAGCTTATGAAAGCAGCAAAAGAAGCGCGCGAACGAGCGTATGTTCCTTATTCGAACTTTAAAGTTGGCGCTGCCCTGCTGACAAAAGACGGACAAATATTTGGCGGCTGTAATATTGAAAATGCAGCCTACAGCGTTGTCAACTGTGCTGAGCGTACGGCCATTTTTAAAGCATGGTCAGAAGGTGCGAGCGAGTTTGCCGGCATTGCTGTTGTAGCGGATACAAAAAGACCGGTGCCCCCATGTGGTGCGTGCCGGCAGGTAATAGCTGAGCTTTGCCCGCCGGATATGCCGGTTATACTGACAAATTTAGAAGGCGATGTGCAGAAGCTGACCGTTTCGGAGCTTCTGCCGGGCGCTTTTTCACCGGAGGATTTGAATGGAGAGTAATAATAACTATAAATCAGGATTTATTTCAATTATTGGCCGTCCGAATGTCGGCAAATCAACATTCTTAAATCGGGTCATTGGCCAAAAGATCGCCATTATGAGCGACAAGCCGCAGACGACCCGTAATAAAGTGCAGGGCGTCCTGACTGCAGATGAAGCCCAGATGATTTTTATTGATACACCTGGTATTCATAAGCCGAAGCATAAACTGGGTGACTTTATGATGAAAACAGCAGTGAATACACTGAAGGAAGTAGACCTCATCCTTTTTATGATTAATGCTGAAGAAGGCTTTGGCGGCGGGGACGAATTTATTATTGAAAAGCTCAAAGGGATAAAAACACCTATTTTTCTGGTGATTAACAAAATTGACCGCGTTCACCCCGATAAATTGATGGAGCTTATTGTCCAGTACAAGGAACTGCTTGAATTTACGGAGATTGTGCCGATTTCCGCCTTAGAAGGCAATAATGTGGACCGGCTGCTGGAGCAAATTAAAAAACAGCTTCCGGAAGGCCCTCAATATTATCCGGCTGATCAAGTGACAGATCACCCCGAGCGCTTTATCGTTTCCGAATTAATTCGTGAAAAAGTGCTGCACTTAACACGGGAGGAAGTGCCGCATTCCATTGCGGTTGTCATTGATAAAATTTCTAAACGGGATGGAAAAGACATGATTGATGTTATGGCTACCATTGTAGTGGAGCGTGACTCGCAAAAAGGAATTGTCATTGGAAAGCAGGGTGCACTTTTAAAAGAAGTCGGCAAACGCTCACGGCAGGACATTGAACATTTGCTTGGATCGAAGGTGTTTTTAGAATTATGGGTAAAGGTTCAAAAGGACTGGCGGAATAAAGCCGCGAATTTACGGGACTTTGGCTTCAAGGAAGACGAATATTAATGTCCGAATAAGGAGTGGGGCAGCATGCTTGAAAAATGGGAAGGCATTGTGCTCCGGACAAATGACTATGGTGAAACAAATAAAATTGTCACGATGCTGACGCGTGAAAAGGGCAAAAAAGCGGCCGTTGCAAGAGGCGCTAAAAAAACAAACAGCCGTCTCTCAGGGGTCACGCAGCCGTTTACCCACGGTTATTTTCTGGTGCAGGGCGGCAGGGGGCTGGGCACGATGCAGCAAGGAGAAGCGCTCGATTCAATGCGACATATTCGTGAAGACTTAGTAAAAACAGCATATGCAGCATATATTGTTGAGCTGACAGACCGGACAACGGAGGATGGCGAAGCCGGAGCTCCGTTGTTTGAACTTGTCCGTAAAAGTCTTGCTTATATCAATGACGGAATGGATCCTGCGATTGTTACCAATATATTTGAAATGAAGATGCTGACGCAGGTGGGGCTGCGGCCGGAATTATCAGCCTGTGCAGTCTGCGGGGAAACAGAAGGGCAGTTTGGTTTTTCCGTTCGGGAAAATGGATTGATCTGTCACCGCTGTTTTGAAAAGGATCCGTACTACTTGCCGTTGTCGCAGGCTGCAATTCGTCTGCTTAGGCTTTTTTATTTTTTTGATCTTGACCGTTTGGGCTCTATCGATGTAAAAGAATCAACGAAAAAAGAGCTCCGGGCCGCGATTTCAATGTATTATGATGAATATGCGGGTTTGTTTTTAAAGTCACGCCGCTTCCTGGAACAAATGGAGCGGTTTGAGGACGTCTTTAAAAAAGATAAGAAGGAAGATTGACAAACGGGCGAATTTGCATTACTTTTTAATAGATAAAAATAAATAATGAAGTGCAGTGAAGGAAACAAGTAGGCATCATTTTTCTGACAAAGCGAGCCCGGGACAGTGAGAGCCAGGCCAGAAAGGATGTTGAACAGGCATTCCGGAGCACGTTTACAAGAAAGCGGCCATTAGGCAAATAGGGTGGAACCGCGGGTGATAAGCCCGTCCCTATGTACACAGTTTTGTGCTACATAGGGACGGGCTTTTTGCCGTTAAAAAAAGGAGGAACGACAATGAATATTCAAGAAATGATCTTAACGCTGCAAAAGCACTGGTCGGATCAAGGCTGTATTTTAATGCAGGCTTATGATGTAGAAAAAGGCGCAGGCACGATGAGCCCGTACACATTTTTACGGGCGATTGGACCGGAGCCCTGGAACGTTGCTTATGTAGAGCCGTCACGCCGCCCGGCAGACGGCCGGTACGGGGACAACCCGAACCGCCTGTATCAGCACCATCAGTTCCAGGTAATTATGAAGCCGTCACCGGACAATATTCAGGAGCTTTACTTGGACTCATTAAAAGCGCTTGGCATTGATCCCCTTGAACACGATATCCGTTTTGTTGAAGATAACTGGGAAAATCCGTCGCTTGGCTGCGCAGGCCTTGGCTGGGAAGTATGGCTGGACGGCATGGAAATTACCCAGTTTACGTATTTTCAGCAGGTTGGGGGGCTGGAGTGCAAGCCGGTATCCGTTGAGATTACATACGGCATTGAGCGCCTGGCATCTTACATTCAAGACAAAGAAAATGTATTTGAACTAGAATGGACAAACGGATTTACCGTACATGATATTTTTTATCAGCCAGAGTTTGAGCATTCAAAGTACACGTTCGAAACCTCGGATCCTGATATGCTGTTTAATTTATTTGGTGTGTATGAAAAAGAAGCAAAACGCCAAATGGATGAGGGGCTTGTACATCCCGCTTACGATTATGTTTTAAAATGTTCCCATGTCTTCAATGTACTTGATGCCCGGGGAGCGATTTCCGTTACGGAACGGACGGCTTATATAGGCCGAATGCGGAACCTGGCCCGCCAGGTAGCAAAAACATTTTATGAAGAAAGGGAAAAGCTAGGCTTCCCTATTTTAAACCGGAAAGGAGACGCGGCGCATGAGTAAAGATCTTTTATTAGAAATTGGCCTGGAGGAAATGCCGGCCCGGTTTGTTACCCAGTCCATGGAGCAGCTCGGTGAAAAAGTGAGTGCGTTCTTAAAGGAACTAAATATTGAATTTGGAGATGTTTATACGTATTCAACGCCAAGAAGACTGGCAGTAGTAGTGAAAGCAGTGTCAGAAGCACAGGCAGATATTAACGAAGAAGCAAAGGGACCGGCAAAAAAAATTGCCCGGACGGAAAATGGGGAATGGTCCAAAGCAGCTCTTGGCTTTGTAAAAGGACAGGGCATGACAACAAATGATATTTACTTTAAAGAAATAAAAGGCGTTGAGTATGCGCATGTCAAGAAATTCGTAAAAGGGCAGGAAACGACAGCCCTGCTGGCCGGCCTGGAAAATGTAGTGTTGTCTTTAACATTTGGCAAAAACATGCGCTGGGGATCAAACGATATCCGCTACGTTCGCCCAATCAAGTGGCTGGCCGCTTTGTTCGGACGGGATATTATCGCATTCAATGCTGCCAATGTGGAAACAGGCAATAAATCATTGGGCCACCGCTTTTTGGGAACGGAAGTAATCATTACTGAGCCGGCTGCCTATACAGAGGCCTTAAAAGAACAGTTTGTAATCGCTGACCCGGCTGAACGCCGTGAAATGATTTTGGCAGGATTAAAACAATTGGAAAAAGAAAACAATTGGGTGATTCCTGTGGATGAGTCGCTGCTGGAAGAAGTTAATAACCTGGTTGAGTATCCGACGGCTCTTTTTGGCTCTTTTAACGAAGAGTTTCTCGCATTGCCGGAAGAAGTGCTTATTACATCAATGAAGGAGCACCAGCGTTATTTTCCGGTGAAAAACGAAGAGGGAATGCTGCTTCCTTACTTTGTGACGATTCGAAACGGAAACAGCCATGCGATAGAAAAAGTAGCCCGCGGCAATGAAAAAGTTTTGCGTGCCCGCCTGGCTGATGCAGATTTCTTTTACAAAGAAGATCAAAAAACATCAATTGACGCATCACTCCAAAAGCTTGAAAAAATTGTATACCATGAAAAGATTGGCACTCTTTCGGAAAAAGTAGCCCGTATCCGCCGTATTACTGCTAAATTAGCAGAGCTGCTTTCTATTTCTGATGAAGTAAAAGAAAATGCGGACCGTGCGGCCGAAATCTGCAAATTTGACCTTGTTACCCAGATGGTTTATGAATTTCCAGAGCTGCAGGGTGTAATGGGGGAAAAATACGCCCGCCAAAAAGGCGAAAAAGAAGAAGTCGCTGTCGCGATTAATGAGCATTATATGCCTCGTTCAGCAGATGACGCGGTTCCAGCTGCAGTAACAGGAGCCCTTGTCAGCCTTGCGGACAAGCTTGACACGATTGTATCCTGCTTTGCGGTTGGCATTATTCCGTCAGGCTCTCAAGACCCGTATGCACTTCGCCGGCAGGCAGCAGGCATTGTGCAGACAATGATGGAACACAACTGGGATGTAACCCTTTCAGAGGTAATTTCCGCTGCGATCAAAGAAGTATTAGCAGATGGGGTTGGCGGTAAAACGGCTGATGCGCTGCAAACAGAGATCGGCTCATTCTTCACCCAGCGCGTGAAACACATCCTGCAGGAAAAAGCGATTCGTTATGACATTATTGACGCTGTTTTAACAAAAACAAGCACTCTTTCCGATATTAATGAAACAGCTGCTGTGTTAATGAATCATAAAGAAGATGATGGCTTTAAGGAAACGATTGAAGCATTAAGCCGCATTGTCAATATTTCGAAAAAAGCAGAAGGCGAGCATGACATTGATCCGGCTTTGTTTGAAAATGAGCAGGAAAAAGAACTCTATCATGAATATGTAAAGCTGCAAAGCGAGTGGGACAAAACAGCAGCGGCAGAAAGCCGTTTTCAAAAGCTGGCCGGGCTTAAGCCGGCAATTGAGCAGTATTTTGACCATACAATGGTGATGGCTGAAGAAGAAGAATTAAAACAAAACCGCCTGGCTGTTATGCGGCGCCTTGCCGGCCTTATCCTCGATTTTGCAGAAGTATCAGCAATTCTTGTAAAATAAACAGCTGAGCCTGCACTGCCCGCTGTTTATTCGTTGAAAATAAGCTATAATAAAAAGACGAAACAAGATAACGGGGTCCATTTTGACGGGGTGGTGAGGACGATCGAATTAAATAAACGGCAGGAAAAAATTCTGGAAATCGTAAAAGAAAACGGTCCGATAACGGGGGAAAACATTGCCGAACAGTTAAACTTAACCCGGGCAACACTGCGTCCGGACCTGGCTATTTTAACAATGGCCGGGTTTTTGGATGCGCGCCCGCGTGTTGGGTATTTTTATACCGGAAAGTCAGGCGCCCAGCTGCTGACAGAAAGCCTGGCGAAGCTGTATGTGCGTGATTTTCAGGCAGTGCCGGTCGTTGTGAAAGAGCAGGCAGCGGTTTATGATGCCATCGTTACCATGTTCCTTGAAGATGTCGGAACTTTATTTGTAGTGGATGAATCATTTTGTTTGTCCGGTGTGTTATCGAGAAAGGACCTGCTCCGCGCCAGCATTGGCAAGCAGGATTTAAACACTCTTCCGGTAAACATCATTATGACGCGTATGCCAAATATTGCTGTCTGTGAACGGGATGATTTGCTGCTGGATGTTGCCAGAACACTTCTTGATAAGCAAATTGACTGTGTTCCGGTTATAAAGAAAACGAAAAAAGGACAAGAAGTGATAGGCCGTGTAACGAAAACAACCATTACGCGGGCATTTGTGTCGTTAACTGATAATCATTAAAAGAAAGGCGGCTACATACGTGAATGATCCAATTATTTATATTGTGTCTGATTCCGTTGGCGAAACGGCGGAATTGGTTACAAAAGCAGCTTTAAGCCAGTTTAGTGGGCCGCATGCCGTCATTAAACGGTTTCCTTATGTGGAAGATCCAGCCCATATTGATGAAGTAATCAGCCTGGCCCGGGAAGACCAGGGAATTATTGTATACACGCTTGTAAAACCGGATATTCGGGCATACATGATTGAGTCTGCTGAGGCAAATAATATTAAAGTATTTGATTTAATCGGTCCGTTAATGGACCAGCTTGGATCCATGTATGCAATGCAGCCGTTGTTTGAACCGGGCCTGGTCCGCCGCCTTGATGAAGATTACTTTAAAAAAGTGGATGCGATTGAGTTTGCTGTAAAATACGACGACGGCAGAGATCCGCGCGGCTTGCTGAAAGCGGACATTATTTTAATCGGGGTTTCACGCACATCAAAAACGCCATTGTCCCAGTTTTTAGCCCATAAACGGGTAAAAGTAGCAAATGTGCCAATTGTCCCGGAAGTTGACCCGCCTCAGGAGTTATTTTCAGTGCCGAGAGAAAAATGCATCGGCTTGAAAATCAGTCCGGAAAAACTAAACTCAATCCGGCGGGAAAGGCTTATCTCACTTGGTCTTGATGACAGCGCCAGCTATGCGGATATGGAACGAATCAAAAAAGAATTAACTTATTTTGAGGAAATTACAAAGAAAATCGGCTGTGATGTTATTGATGTAACGAATAAAGCGGTTGAAGAAACAGCAAATATTATTATGAGCCTGTATCGAAGCCGGAAAAGTACATAATCAGTGGATTATGTACTTTTCATTTTTGTGAAAATGTTCTATAATAGAAAATTGTGATAAAAAGTATTAAGAAAAGGTTTAGACCTCTCTTTAAAAGAATAAACTAAGTATGTATCCTTTCTTTTAACCGCATTTGTATCGACAGGTATTCTTTTTAACGAACTTTTGTGCGAAAAGAAGGAATCTATTCACGTGTGTAGAATAAATAAAAAATACGATTTCACAGCTGGTGATGCCACATGTCTGGAAGAATTCCTGAAGCAACGATTCAACAGATTAAACAGGGCGTCGATATCGCCGACGTAATCGGGGATTACGTTCAGCTGAAAAAGCAAGGTCGAAATTATTTCGGTTTATGCCCATTTCACGGTGAAAATTCGCCGTCCTTTTCCGTATCGCCTGAAAAGCAAATTTATCACTGCTTTGGATGCGGTGCGGGAGGAAACGCCTTTACTTTTTTAATGGAAATGGATCAAATTTCATTTCAGGAAGCTGCCGCCAGGCTTGCCGAGCGTGCAGGTGTCATACTGGAGATTTCCCCATCAGAAAGCGAACAACCGACAAAAACAGACGAAAATTCCGATCTGTACGAAGCGCATGAACTGATGGCGAAATTTTACCGGCATCTTCTGCTTAACACGGAAGAAGGAAAAGAAGCTCTTGATTATTTGCGCAAACGCGGTTTTACAGAAGAAGATATTGACCGTTTTCAAATTGGCTGGGCATTGCCGCAGCCGGAATTCGCGTTAAATATCTTGCAAAAGCGCGGGTTTTCTATCGAGCGGATGGAACTAGCAGGGCTGTTAATCAAAAATGACGAAACGGGCCGTTATTTCGACCGTTTTCGTGGCAGGGTGATGTTTCCGCTTCATGACCAAAAAGGGCGTGTAGCCGGATTTTCGGGCCGTGATCTCCATAACGGACAGCCCAAATACTTAAATTCGCCTGAAACGCCTATTTTTCATAAGAGCAGCCTTTTGTATCATTTCAGCGCAGCACGGACTGCAATTAAGAAACAAAAGCAATTTATACTGTTTGAAGGCTTTGCAGATGTTATTGCGGCAGTGAGAGCTGGTTTTGGCCAGTCCGTTGCCGTTATGGGTACAGCTTTGACGGAAGAGCATATCAGGCAGTTAAAGCGTGTCTCCAATCAAGCCATTATATGCTATGACGGGGATAATGCCGGCTTAAATGCTGCTTATAAAGCAGCCAATATGCTGGAGAGTCATGATATATCAGTAAAAGTGACCATTCTTCCTGACCAGCTTGACCCTGATGAATTTATTAAGCAAAAAGGAGCGGACGCCTTTTCTGCTTACATTAAGGATTCCTCTCTTACGCTTATGGCGTTTAAAATGGATTATTTAAAACGCGGAAAGAATATGCGGGACGATGAGCAAAAGTTTCGTTATATTGAGGAAGTTCTTGCCGAAATTGCCGGCCTGAAAAAAGCAGTAGAGCGGGATCATTATCTTCGCCGTTTAGCTGATGAATTTTCGCTGTCACTGCAGGCGTTGCAGGAACAAGAAAAAATGCTGTTTTTAAAAAAGCGTCCACCCAGGACGGAACAGACAAAAGGAGAAAAAACGCCCGGTGCTTTTTCAGAGCGTGAACGTTCTATTCGACAATATCCGCGTCATGAAACAGCAGAACGAAGGCTGCTGGCCCACATGTTTGCTGCTCCAGCACTTGCCGAAAAAATTCGAAAGATGCTGGAAGGTGATCCGTTTTCAATTGATGAGCATCAAGCCCTCTTTACGTATCTGCTTGGTTATTATGAACAAACTGAAGAACCCGATATGGCATCTTTTTTATCTGTACTGCAAGATGATCAGCTTCGGCGGTTGGCGGTTGATATCAGCTTAATGACCGTGAATACTGAGCCTGGTGAAGAAGAACTGCATGATTATGTAAAAGAAATACAAAAACAGCACCGCCGTTTTGAAATTGAAGAGAAAAAAAGAGAGCGTATTGAAGCGGAAAAACGCCACGATTATGTAGGCGCTGCCCGCATTTTAAATGAAATTATTTCGCTTGAAAAGCTGCTTGCCCGCTAAGATTGTCCAGGAAGTTGGAAGGAGGGGGACTAATGGCTGAAAAGTCAACACGTTCCAAAGAAACTGAATTAACACTTGAAAAAGCAAAAGAACTTATTATTGAAACAGGTAAAAAAAGAGGGGAATTAACATATAATTACGTCGCAGATAAACTTGCTTCATTCGAAGTGGATTCGGGGCAGATCGATGAATTTTACGAATCGCTGACGGAGCAAGGCGTAGAACTTGTGGATGAAGAAGAGAGCAACGATGATGACGATCCAAACATCCAGGATTTAGAAAAAGAAAGTGAAGAATTCGATTTAAATGACCTCAGTGTTCCTCCGGGAGTGAAAATTAATGACCCGGTCCGTATGTATCTCAAAGAAATCGGACGTGTGGATCTTTTATCCGCTCAGGAAGAAATTGAGCTTGCCCACCGTATCGAAGAAGGTGATGAAGAAGCAAAACGCCGTCTTGCAGAAGCAAACCTGCGGCTGGTTGTCAGTATTGCAAAACGCTATGTAGGCCGCGGAATGCTGTTTCTTGACCTTATTCAGGAAGGCAACATGGGCCTAATTAAAGCGGTCGAAAAATTTGACTATCGAAAAGGGTTTAAATTTAGTACTTATGCGACCTGGTGGATTCGTCAGGCTATCACCCGCGCAATCGCCGACCAGGCACGCACCATTCGGATACCTGTCCATATGGTTGAAACGATCAACAAATTAATCCGGGTACAGCGCCAGCTTCTGCAAGACCTTGGCCGGGAACCGGCACCTGAAGAAATTGCCGAAGAAATGGATCTTACACCGGAAAAAGTGCGTGAGATTTTAAAAATTGCCCAGGAGCCTGTATCACTTGAAACGCCGATTGGTGAAGAAGATGACTCACATCTGGGTGATTTTATTGAAGACCAGGAAGCGACATCTCCATCCGAGCATGCTGCGTATGAACTGCTGAAAGAGCAGCTTGAAGATGTTCTTGATACATTAACTGACCGGGAAGAAAACGTACTTCGCCTCCGCTTTGGACTTGATGACGGCCGGACCCGTACACTTGAAGAAGTAGGGAAGGTATTCGGCGTTACCCGTGAGCGGATTCGCCAAATAGAAGCAAAAGCGCTTCGGAAACTGCGTCACCCAAGCCGGAGCAAGCGTCTTAAAGATTTTCTGGAATAATGTTATCACGTTTATATTATTTCTTTACATTCACGCCATTGAGTGAGCACGCCAATCCATTGGCTTTAAAGGCAGGCAAGCTTGTTCTTATGTTTAAGTCCGTTAAGCTTTATTCAGCGATAAAAGAGCTTAAGGCTTGATATAGAGAAGAAAATGAACCACAAGCCGGGGGCTTCCCGGCTTTTTTTATGCAGGAAAGCAGGAAAATCCGTTCTCGTCACGAATAGTACTTTAAATAACGGAGTGTGACGCAAGGTGAAACAAGAGAAAAAAGAAATTATTATTCAAGAAATTCTTCTTTGGAAAGAAAACCACATGCTTCCGCCTCATTATTGTGATTATTTGCTTGCTCTTTATACGCAGGGAGAAGAATTCACTGAGTCTGGCAGGCGGGCCAAAACAAGGCACGCTTACATAACTTCAGCAGTACTCGCTCTTTTACTGATTCCAGCTGCTGTATGTATTCTTTATTTTACGGAATTGTCTTTTCTTTTGCAAACAGTGATTTTGACAACTTTTGTCGGAAGCCTGCTGCTGCTGGCTATTTACTTTTCTCGGAAAAAGGTGCTGGCACCGCTTCTTTTTCTTGGAGCAGCTGTCTTGCTGCTGCTGCTTTCATTGGAATTGAATACACAGGTGATGAATGGGAATTCTTACACAATGTATGGCCTTCTTTCACTAAACTGTCTGCTCTGGATTTATACGGGATGGAAACTGAGACTTCTATACTTTACTATTTCGGGAATAACCGGTTTCTTTGTTATCCTTTTTTTCTTTGTAAAAAGCTAAATGTGTCGGAATTGCGACATAACAAAAAAATTTTAAGTAAGCCTTTTCCAAAGAATAATTTTCAAGTAAAATGATAGGTGTTTGTACTTTTTAATTTGCATGTATACATAAAAGGGAGGGGTAAACAGCATGAGTCGCAATCCATTAATTCCATTTTTATTGATTGCCGTATTCGGACTTGGATTAATGTTCTTCTTATCACTAGAAGGCATTGATAATGCAAAAGAAATTGCCGAGGAAGAAAAAGCAGCGGAAGAAGGCGGCGGTGAAACAGCTGCCGGGGGCGAGTTTGATCCAGAAGCACACTACCAGCAAGCTTGTATCGCCTGCCACGGCAGCAGCTATGAAGGCGGTGCCGGTCCATCACTTAAAGGAGTGGGCGAAAAGTACTCACAAGAGGAAATTCAGGATATTGTTGTAAATGGTAAAGGGTCTATGCCTCCGGGGCTTGTACCGCAGGAAAATGCCGAAGCGATGGCTGCCTGGGTTGCTGAAATTAAATAACAACAAGAAAAAGGCCTTGTAGATGCAAAGGCCTTTTTCTTATGAGAAGTATGATAAAATAGGGAAGAATTTTAATAAAAAGCGGTGAATGTAGATGAACAGCAATCAACTATCAAAGCGGCTTGAAACAGTCGCATCTTTTATTAAACCGGCTCAAACGTTTGCCGATATCGGTTCTGATCACGCGTATCTGCCCTGTTATGCGGTGAAAAAAGGCCTGGCCGAACGGGCAGTTGCCGGTGAAGTAGTGGAAGGTCCGTTTCAGTCTGCTAAAAGGCAGGTGGCTTCTGACGGGCTTTCAGAACAGATTGATGTGCGAAAAGGAAGCGGTCTTGCTGTCCTGTCTCCTGGCGAAGTAGAGTGTATTACCATTGCCGGGATGGGGGGGCCGTTAATAGCTTCAATCTTAGAAGAAGGAAGAGAAAAGCTGAATGGCGTTCAAAAGCTTGTGCTGCAGCCGAACATTGCTGCTCATGCTGTTCGCAGCTGGCTTAATGAAAATGGATGGGCCATTGAAACGGAAGCAATCCTGGAAGAAGACGGCCAGGTGTATGAAGTAATCAGTGCCATTTCAAAGCCCGGACAAAAACTTTCTGAACAAGAACGCTACTTTGGGCCATTTTTGATGAAAGAAAAAAATAAAGCATTTCTTTTAAAATGGAAGCGTGAGCTTGAGCAAATTGAACAAGTACTGGGCCAGCTGGAAAGAGCTGCTGAAAGCGAAGGAACAGTACAAAGAAAACATGAGCTGAACAAAAGAAAAGATTGGATAAAGGAAGTGACCGGCTATGAAAACACCTAACGGCCATGAAATCATTGGACTTTTTGAACAATTTTCCCCGAAATCCTATGCAATGGAAGGAGATAAGGTTGGCCTGCAGGTTGGCCGCCTTAATAAACCGTGTTCCCGTGTTATGATCGCACTCGATGTTCTTGAAGAAGTAGTCGATGAAGCTATCAGCCAAAACGTGCAGCTCATTATTGCCCACCATCCGGTTATTTACCGTCCACTCGCTTCTATCCAGACGGAGCAAACATCGGGCCGGATCATTGAAAAGCTCCTGAAATATGATATTGCTGTTTATGCAGCGCATACAAACCTCGATGTGGCGGACGGAGGGGTAAATGACCTGCTGGCCGCTGCCCTTGGCCTAACGGGCACAGAGGTGCTTGTACCGACTGTAACAGAAGAGCTTCGCAAACTGGCTGTTTTTGTACCCGCTGATTATGCTGAGAAGGTAAGAGCGGCGCTTGGAAAAGCCGGTGCCGGATTTATCGGGCAATACAGCCACTGCTCTTTCTCACAGGAAGGAACTGGACGGTTTCAGCCGGAATCCGGGGCTGATCCGTTTATTGGGCAAACCGGAAAACTGGAAACAGTAAAAGAAGAAAAAATAGAAACGATTTACCCGGCACAACTGGAGAAGAAAGTGCTGGGCGCCATGTTTAAATCACATCCGTACGAGGAAGTGGCCTATGACATCTATCCGTTGCAAAACAAAGGAACGATGCTTGGCCTTGGACGCATTGGTTCTCTTCCGGAAGAGATGACACTTAAACAATTTGCACAGCATACAAAGCATTCCCTTGATTCGGGCGGCGTCCGGGTTGTTGGTGACATGGACCGGACCGTTCGAAAAGTGGCGGTTCTGGGCGGAGACGGAAATAAATACTGGCAGGCTGCTTTGCGGAAAGGGGCAGACGTTTATGTAACCGGCGACTTTTATTACCATACAGCACATGATGCGGATGCAGAAGGCCTGGCCGTTGTAGATCCGGGCCATAATGTAGAGAAAGTAATGAAAAAAGGGATTGCTTTACTGCTCCAGGAATGGGCTTCCGATCAAAAATGGGAAGTGGAGTTTATTGCGTCAGCGGTTCATACCGATCCATTCCAATTTGTATGAAAAAAGCAGCTCCGATCCTCGGAGCTGCTTTTTAGCGTGAAGTTAAAGTGGATTTTTTTACTTTCGGCAAAATTTTCTCAAGCGGTACTTTCCGTTCACGCATCCAGGTAGACTCGTCCTCTGGATCAAACGCTTCTAGAAATTGAATCACTTCTTTTACGATAGGTGTCGGGGTGGATGCGCCTGCCGTAACAGCCACTGTTTTAGCATCTTTCAGCCAGTCAATTTTAATCTCTGAAACATCGGACACACGGTAAGCGGCTGTGCCGGCAATTTCAATCGAAACCTGGGCCAGCCGGTTCGAGTTGTTGCTTTTCGGATCGCCAACTACGATAAGAACATCCGCATCGCCTGCTTGTTCTGCCACGGCTTCCTGGCGTACCTGTGTCGCCAGGCAGATTTCTTTGTGCATTTCCGCATGGGGATATTTTTCTTTAATAGCATCCATAATACCCATTACATCCCACTGGCTCATTGTTGTCTGGTTTGTAACAATAATTTTCGGATTTTCAATTTGAAGTGCCTGCACATCGTTTGCATTTTCAACCAGGTGTACAATTTCCGGCGCAACACCAACAGCACCCTCCGGCTCAGGGTGGCCCTTTTTGCCAATATAAATGACATGATAGCCTTCTGCTTTTTTAGCGCGGATCAAATCATGTGTAACGGTTACATCGGGGCAAGTTGCATCAATAGTTGTCAGGTTTTTTTTACGGGCAATTTCACGAACTTCCGGTGAAACGCCGTGAGCTGTAAAAATAATGGTTCCTTCCTGCACCTGCTCAATAATTTCTTTGCGGTTTTTGCCGTCGAGAGTAATGATGCCTTCTGCTTCAAAAGCATCTGTCACATGTTTGTTATGAACAATCATGCCCAAAATATAAATGGGGCGCGGCAATGTTTTATCAAGAGCGGCATTGCGGGCAATGACCATTGCGTCAACTACGCCGTAGCAATAGCCGCGGGGTGAAATTTTAATAATTTCCATACAGGAGCCTCCTCTATCTTCTCTCTTCTATTATAAAGGAGAAAACGTTGAAAACAAAGTGATCAACTAATCCGTCCGGGAAACCAGGGTACTGATTCAGCAGTTTGCTTTTTTACCCGTTCCGGCTCCTGTACCGGCTCTGTCTGCGGTTTACGCTTTGAAACTGCATCATTCGGCTCAGTTTCACTATCGGGGTCTGGCATAGATTGAACAGCGCGATACAATTTCCACATGGATGGCAGGTTTCTTACCATAGGGCCGTATTGCTCAACGAGCGGCCTCATTTGCTCGGCTGCTGCCATAACTTGTCTTGCCTGCTCAAGCCACCTTCCGGATTTCCCTGCAATGCCTGCAATGCCTGCAGCAGATCCGGGCACAGAGCCCGGTCTTCCTGGAGAGCCGAAAAATGGCGGAAGAGACTGGACAGGCGGGCGAGAGGGATACGGATAAAAAAAGCGGCGGCTGGCATTCGGTGCATATCGGTACAGCAACGTAGTCACCCTTTCCTTTTTCTCTATCGTATTCATTCTGGAAACGTCGTGTGCGTAAACCTTTTTTTGCTTTCTTTCCTCTTTTGGTATATTATCGTAACGTGCATAAACTTTGAACGTGAAAGGAATT
Organism: Domibacillus indicus; assembly: GCF_000970685.1. Classification (GTDB taxonomy): domain Bacteria; phylum Bacillota; class Bacilli; order Bacillales; family Domibacillaceae; genus Domibacillus; species Domibacillus indicus. Next base: position 576,572 of record NZ_LAJB01000002.1, on the reverse strand, counting down.
TGATGCCAGATGGCAAACTATACATTTGAACAATTCGGACTTAAACCGTTTATTTATAAAGGTATTGAAGCGTTACGCTTTAAAGAGCCAACACCAATACAGCGCAGTATGGTTCCCCTTATTTTAAAAGGAGAAAGTGCAGTCGGCCAGTCACAAACCGGGACCGGCAAGACTCACTCATATGTACTTCCAATTTTAAATCGAATTCAAACCGATAAACAGGAAGTGCAGGCCGTCATCACAGCGCCCACGCGTGAGCTTGCGACCCAGATTTACCAGGCTTTTCAAAAAGTAGCAAAGGAATCAGAAGAAGAAATTTCAGTCCGCCACTTTGTAGGCGGAACAGATAAAAAGCGGGATGTTGAACGCTTAAAAAGCCCGCCGCATATCATGATCGGCACACCCGGAAGAATTGCGGACTTAATTGGCGATAACGCGGTTTCTGTTCATAAAGCGGATATGCTGGTAGTAGATGAAGCTGATTTAATGCTGGATATGGGCTTCATTAATGACGTAGACCGAATTGCCTCCGGAATGCCGGAAGAGCTTGGCATGTTTGTTTTCTCCGCCACTATTCCTCAGAAATTAAAGCCATTTTTGAAAAAATATATGGAGAATCCGGAATATGTGCACATTGAGCCTAAACGGGCATCTGCTGCCAATATTGAGCATCTGCTTATTCCTGCTAAAAGCCGTGACAAAGTAGATGTGGTTTATGATTTATTAAAAGCATTTAATCCGTACCTGGCTGTTGTTTTTACCAATACAAAGCAAAAAGCGGACGAAGTGGCAGACAGGCTTGCTGAAAAAGGTTTAAAAACGGGACGTATCCACGGGGATTTGCCGCCGCGTGAACGGAAAAAAATGATGAAGCAGATTCATGATCTTGACTACCAATATATTGTGGCAACTGACCTTGCTGCCCGCGGTATTGATATTGAAGGAGTCAGCCACGTTATTAACTATGAACTCCCGACAGATCTCGATTTTTACATTCACCGGGCAGGGCGGACTGCCCGTGCAGGTGCATCCGGTATTTGTGCCACTGTTTACGTGCCGGCTGATGAAGATGCAATTGCAAAGCTTGAGAAGCGGGATATTACATTTTCAAATGGTGACCTCCGCAACGGAGAAATGGTGGAGACGGCTGACCGCAACCGCCGGAAAAAACGAGAGAAAAAAGAAGATACAGTCAATCCAAAAATAAGAGCGGTCACAAGCCGACCGCAAAAAGTAAAGCCGGGCTATAAAAAGAAGCGGAAAGCAGAAGTCGCAAAAATTCAAAAGCGCCAGCGCCGTATCGATGCCCGCAACAAAAAGTAACAGGGAGTTTGAGGAATGTTGAAAATCGGATCACATGTTTCAATGAGCGGCAAAAAAATGCTGCTTGGTGCCAGTGAGGAAGCTGTTTCTTACGGAGCATCCACTTTTATGGTTTACACAGGCGCACCGCAAAACACGCGCCGCAAGCCGATTGAAGAATTAAATATTGAGGCGGGGCGCCGGCATATGGAGCAAAACGGCATTGAGGAGATCGTCGTTCATGCTCCTTATATTATAAATCTTGGCAATTCTATCAAGCCGGAAACATTTCAGCTTGGCGTCGATTTTTTACAGATGGAAATCGAACGGTCAACAGCAATCGGTGCCGGCCAGATTGTCCTTCATCCTGGCGCTCATGTGGGCGCTGGCACAGAAGCAGGGCTTAAAAAAATTGCGGAGGGCTTAAACGAAGTGCTCGAGCAAAGCCAGAACGTGCAAATTGCCCTGGAAACGATGGCTGGCAAAGGAACTGAATGCGGACGGCGTTTTGAAGAAATCGCCATGATTATGGATATGGTAAACCATAATGATAAATTATCGGTCTGCTTTGACACGTGTCATACGCACGATGCAGGTTATAATATCCGCGATAATTTTGACGGTGTACTGGAGCAATTTGACCATATTATTGGAATTGACCGCTTAAAAGTTCTTCATATAAACGACAGCAAAAACGAGTGCGGTGCCGGCAAGGACCGTCATGAAAATATTGGTTTTGGCCATATTGGCTTTGAGGCACTTTCTTACATTGTGCATCATCCACAGCTTAAAAGTGTGCCGAAAATTTTAGAAACGCCATTTATTGGTGAAGAGAAAAATACAAAAAAACCGCCGTACCTTCAAGAAATCGCCATGCTTCGTGCAAAGCAGTTTGATGAAAGCGTGCGGAAAAAAATCACAGAAGGCGTTACAATTTAAGAAAGTGCATGTATGGACGGAGCATCATTTCAAGGGCAGCTGCTTCTCGTTTACCGAGAATCCTCTCAGCCGCTTGAAACAGCTCGGTCCTTTTTTCTTCTGAAAACAAATCTACTTTATGATGTGCGAGCCATTCAATGAACTGATCCGCCTGTTTTTCTGTTAACGCCACCTGAAATTTTTGGGCCTGCTGCAAAAGTTCGGCTTTGGTAATGGTTTGAACACGCCGATTGATCATCTGATGAAGGTGCTGCATAATCTGCTCCTTTCCCGAGTTTGCTTGATTTACTTGCAAGCGGCCATACTGTATACTGTATAATGTCTAAATCGTAATCATTCTTACCATTAAAGGAGTTACTATATATGAAGGAAAAACCGCCTGTCATTGATATACGCGATGTAAACTTTCGTTATGACCGCGAAAATGTACTAGAGCATATCAATTTATCAATTCCGAAAGGTGCCTTCGTCGGCCTGGTCGGACCAAACGGCTCCGGAAAATCAACATTGCTGAAAATTATTTTGGGGCTCTTAAAAATAAAAGAAGGGTCTGTCGAGCTTTTTGGTATTCCCCAGGAGAAATTTAAAGAATGGGACCGAATCGGCTTTGTTTCTCAAAAAGCGAACTCATTTAATACAGGCTTCCCGGCAACAGTGGCTGAAGTAGTGATGGGCGGACTGGTAAAAAAGGTTGGATTGTTTCGACGGCCCGGCCAAAAAGAAAAAGACGCCGTAAAACGGGCTGTGAAGGCGGTCGGCATGGAATCCTTTTTAACAAGAAATATTGGAGATTTATCAGGAGGCCAGCAGCAGCGAGTTTTTATCGCTCGGGCCATTGTATCAAATCCATCTGTATTAATCTTAGATGAGCCGACTGTTGGAGTAGACAGCCAGAATGTTGATTCGTTCTATCGTATGCTGACGTATTTAAATCAAGAACTCGGCATGACACTTTTGCTTGTTACCCACGATATTGGCACGATTACTGATAAAGTGACCCATGTTGCCTGTTTGAATAAATATTTACATTTCCATGGCAGTATGGAACAATTTGTGGAGCTGGATGAACAGGAACTGTCCGATCTATATGGACACGGCATCCGCCTGCTTGATCATCACCACGATCATTGAAGGGAAGAATATAATGATAGAAGCTATTTTTACGTATAAATTTTTGCAAAACGCTTTTCTGTCCGGGGCGATTATTGGCATTATCGCACCGCTTCTTGGTGCTTTTATTGTAGTGCGGCGCTTATCGCTTATTGCGGATGCCCTCAGCCATGTAACACTGTCCGGCATTGCAGCCGGCCTGCTTCTCGGGCAGAAGGCATCATTGTTTGCAGGAGTGAATCCTCTTTATTTTGGAATGGCGTTTTCCGTGGGCGGCTCTTTACTAATTGAGCGGCTGCGCAATGTATATCGACATTATCAGGAATTAGCCATTCCGATTATGATGTCAGGAGGAATTGGAATTGGCGTTATTTTTATCTCACTTTCCGATAAGGGGTTAAACACAGACTTATTCGGCTATTTATTCGGCAGTATCAGTGCGGTCAGCCGGACAGACCTTTATGCCGTAATTACGATCAGCGCCATTGTCCTTATTACGGTATACTTTCTTTATAAAGAGCTGTTTATTTTGTCCTTTGACGAAGAATTTGCCAAAGCATCGGGAATTCCGGCGAAAGCTGTTCATCTGGCGTTTATTATTTTAACAGCGCTCGTCATTGCAGTTTCCATGCGAATTGTCGGAGTATTGCTTGTGTCGGCGTTAATGACTCTTCCGGTTGCAGCTTCCATACGCCTTGCAAAAGGATTTAAGCAAACCATCTGGCTGTCTGTTTTATTTGGCGAGATATCCGTAATTACGGGTCTGATCAGTGCTTTTTATCTTGATCTTGCACCCGGCGGAACGATCGTTGTAACATCGATTCTTATTTTGCTCGGTGTGATTATTTGGAAAAAAGAAAAGAATTAATAGAGGGGGGGCTGTTTCATGAATCTATCAAAAGCAAGAGAAATTATGAAAGAAAAAGGCTATAAGCAAACAGGAAAACGGGAGGAAATGCTCGCGCTTTTTGCCCGTCACGATAAATACCTGACAGCCAAAGATGTTCTGGAGGAAATGAAAGAGGATTATCCCGGCTTAAGCTTTGATACTATTTACCGAAACCTGGCGCTTTTTGCCGAGATGGGTATATTGGAAGAAACCGAGTTATCAGGAGAGCGTCATTTTCGCTTTGCCTGCTCTCATAATCATCATCACCATCATTTCATTTGTTTGGACTGCGGGAAAACGAAAGAAATTCATATGTGTCCAATGAATGAAGTGGAGGAACTATCTGGCTGTGAAATTACCGGGCATAAGTTTGAAGTGTATGGAAAATGCGAAATATGCATGAAAAAGTGCGGCTAAGAATGGTTCTTAGCCGCACTTTTTACGTACGCAGCAGCGGACGGATTTGACCGAGCCGAAGCCATTGTTCTACCCATAAGTCTGCTTCATGCCAGTTATCAACCCGTATAACGCGGTCTGGTACCGGCTCCTGATTATAAGGAGTATTAAAAAGGACAACCGGAATGCCAAGTTCTTCTGCAATCATAACCGCATTATCATGTTTATCCTCAAAGAAAATATCAACCTCATGGCGTTTAGCCGATGCAATTTTATCATGAGAGCCGACTAACTCAATATGATCATAATAAATTTGTTGATCATGAAACCACTGTTTTGTCACATCAAAAAGGTGCTGGCGCCTTGCGCTGATAAAAAGCAGGTGAAACGTTTTTTGCCATTTTGCCAGTACATTGCCTGCTCCTTTTGCAAGAGGGGAGGCAGCATAAATAGCCGGCTCTGTTTGATCAAACCAGTCACGGACTTTATCGGGCGCAATATTTAAAGCCGCTGCAAGATCATATTCTTTGATGTCCTGCAGCGTGATATTGAGCGAAAACGATTCATTAATAAACGGAACAAGGCTGGACGGGCATGTCACTGTGCCGTCAATGTCAATACCAAAACGCTTTTCCTTTAACCTGTTCACTGCTCAACCGCAAGTGCCTGCTTGCGGTAAAATTCTTCCGCAATCAAGTCGATTTCTTTTTTTAATTCTTCAACCATTGTTTCTTCAGGAACTTTTCGAACCGTTTTGCCATGGCGGAACAAAAGTCCTTCACCACGGGCGCCTGCAATGCCGATATCTGCTTCCCGGGCTTCACCAGGGCCGTTTACAGCGCAGCCGAGAACAGCCACTTTGATTGGTGCTTTAATGGTTGAAATATATTCTTCTACTTCATTAGCGATAGCAATCAAGTCAATTTCAATTCGGCCGCAGGTTGGGCATGAAATAAGAGTGGCCGCATTAGCAGCAAGGCCAAAGGACTTCAGCAGTTCACGGGCTACTTTTACTTCCTCAACGGGATCGGCACTTAATGAAATGCGAAGAGTATTGCCGATTCCTTTGCTTAAAATGGCTCCAAGTCCGGCTGCGCTTTTTACGGTGCCGGCAAAAAGTGTACCCGACTCTGTGATTCCCAGGTGAAGCGGATAATCAAATGCTTTGGCTGCTTTTTCATACGCTTCAATTGCCAGATTAACATCCGAGGCCTTCATAGAAACGATAATGTCATGAAAATCAAGGTCTTCTAAAATTTTAATATGGTGCAGCGCACTTTCAACCATTCCATCCGCTGTAGGGTATCCGTATTTTTCAAGAATTTTACGTTCCAGGCTGCCGGCATTTACTCCGATACGAATGGGAATGCCTTTTGCCTTGGCAGCATTTACAACGGCTTCTACTTTTTCACGGCGTCCAATATTGCCCGGATTGATCCGGATTTTGTCAACACCCGCTTCAATTGCTTTTAATGCCAATTTATAGTCAAAATGAATATCAGCAACAAGGGGGATATTAATCCGGCTTTTAATAGCAGCAAGTGCATCCGCAGCGCGCTCGTCAGGAACGGCAACACGGACAACCTGGCACCCCGCTTCTTCAAGACGGTTAATTTCTGCTACCGTTGCTTCTACATCGTGTGTTTTTGTTGTTGTCATACTCTGGATAACAACTTGATCGTTGCCGCCAATGGTTAAATTGCCGACTTTAACAGGACGGGTTTTCGTGCGGTGGGTGATTTCACTCAATGGTGATTCGCTCCTTTAAAAGTTAATCTAAATGTATACCTGTTCTCATTCTATCAGAGGAACGCCCGTTCAGACAACAATTGAGTCTACCTCGGTATACCCGGAAGGAAGCGAATGGAAAAAAGAAGCATAATGGCAGTCAGCAGCCAGTCGAGCAAGTAATCAAACGAATAAGTTAATCCGCCCAGTTCTGCTGCTGTGGTGATAAGCAGCGGCAGGGTGAGGGAATAAGCCGCCATTCTGAACAAATGCCGGTATTCACCCCGCTTTTTTAAAAGGGAAACAAATAATACTCCAATTCCGGCAAATACTGTTGCTTTTAAAAATAATGTGAACGAAAGCAGTACATAATAGAAAAAAAGGCCTGCGGCAAGAAAAATACCTTTATTTTCCTCCTGATTCTGAACAGCCGTTAAAAATGGAAGAGATTCTTTCATTGCTTCTGCAGCCGAGGATGTTTCTCCTGTTAGATAGACAGCAGCTGCCCAAAAAGCCGGAATGCCCATCAAAACGGCAAGAAAAAACAAATAGGCAATAATCTTACCGATGCTTTGAAAACGGAAAGCAGCAATGTGCTTTGGCGAATATAAACTTTTACTAAATTGTTTAAATAACGACATTCGGCAAAAAGTCCTTTCTAAAACAAAATCATATTTATTATATAGGAGGAAATAAGCAGAATCTATAATTTGTTAAATAATAATTATTACAATATGTAATATTATTGTAACATAAAGTTCGTTTATTAATTAAATGTAAAGATTTTAAATAGGACCTTTACTTTTTCTATACGTTTTCTTCATAATTGGAGAGAATTTTGTCGAAATTAAGTGACTGGAGCTGAAAAAATGGAGATTAATATCCAAGAAATGCTGTTTCAATTTTTGGGCGGCCTTGGTATATTTTTGTATGGCATCAAGCAAATGGGGGACGGCCTGCAGGCGTCGGCCGGCGACCGCCTTCGTGATATTTTGGACAGGTTTACTACAAATCCGTTAATGGGTGTTTTAGCCGGGGTGCTGGTAACAATTTTGATTCAAAGCAGTTCTGGAACCACTGTTATTACTGTTGGACTGGTCAGTGCCGGCTTCATGACATTGAAGCAGGCAATCGGCGTAATTATGGGTGCGAATATTGGAACAACAGTCACTGCCTTTATTATTGGTATTGATATTGGTGAGTACGCCCTGCCGATTATAGCACTTGGTTCCATTCTCATTTTCTTTTTTAAAAGCAAAAGAACAAGCAATATCGGCCGAATTATCTTTGGGTTCGGCTCGCTATTCTATGGCCTGGAATTAATGAGTGGCGGAATGAAGCCGCTGCGGGAGATGGACGCTTTTCACGATTTAACGGTCAGCATGGCGGCAAGCCCGATTTTAGGAGTCGTAGTCGGGACTATTTTTACCGTTATCGTCCAGAGCTCCAGTGCGACAATCGGGATTCTGCAGGGTCTTTTTGCAGAAGGGCTGCTTGATTTAAATGCAGCACTGCCTGTTTTGTTTGGAGACAACATTGGTACAACCATTACAGCTGTTCTTGCTTCAATCGGAGCCTCCGTAGCAGCACGGCGCGCCGCTGCGACACATGTGCTGTTTAATATTATCGGCACAATTATTTTCTTGATTATTTTGCCGCTTTACACGGCGTTTGTAAGCTATTTGCAGCAATCAATGGGTTTGAATCCGGAAATGACCATTGCTTTTGCCCACGGAACATTTAACGTAACGAATACAATTATTCAATTGCCGTTTGTCGCGGTACTGGCAATGATCGTCACGAAGCTGATTCCGGGCGATGACTCATTCATTGAATATAAACCAAAGCATTTGGACCCGATTTTTATTGAACAGTCTTCGTCTATTGCTTTAAGCCAGGCAAAAGAAGAAGTCGTTCGCATGGGTGATTACGCAGTAAAAGGAATGGAAGAAACCCACCAGTATTTAAAAACGAAGCATCAAAAGCATGCGGCGATGGCTGAGCAGCTTGAAGAAGCCATTGACAATCTTGATCAGAAGATTACTGATTATCTGGTGGAAGTTGGCTCGAAGCAGCTGAGCGCCGCCGAGTCAGAACGCCATTCTACGTTATTAGACGCAGTCCGTGACATTGAGCGTATTGGAGACCATGCAGAAAATGTCTGTGAGCTGGTGGAATATCAACAGGCAAACAAAGTGTCAATTTCCGAGCAGGCGACAGCAGATTTGGACGAAATGTTTAAATTAACAATCGAAACGGTCTCGAAAGCGATTCGTGCGCTCGACGCAAATGATATGGATCTTGCCGGTGAAGTGGCCAAGCAGGAAGAGCAGATTGACAAAATGGAGAGAAAACTCCGCAAACAGCATATTTTGCGCTTGAATGAAGGGAAATGCACAGGCCAGGCAGGCATTGTGTTCGTTGATATTATTTCCAATTTGGAGCGCATGGGCGATCATGCTGTCAATATAGCGGAAGCGGTCCTTGGAATCCGTGATTTATAAGAAGGAAGCAGCCGTCATGGCTGCTTTTTTTATTATGCTTTTGTATCCAGTTAGAGGCCTGCAGAAGAAGGGTTTTTCTTGTGGGCATATTCATTGCACCGTATTCACAATTTTGTTAATCTTGTTATGTTAAGTAAAACACTTTATTTTTGGGAGGAATATAACAATGGCTTTTGAACTACCACAACTACCTTACGCGTATGATGCACTAGAACCCCACATTGACAAAGAAACAATGAACATCCATCACACAAAACATCACAACACATATGTTACAAACTTGAATGCTGCTCTTGAAGGCAACGAAGAACTTCTTTCTAAATCAGTAGAGGAAGTAATTGCAAATCTTGATGCCGTTCCAGAATCTGCCCGCACTGCTGTCCGCAATAATGGCGGAGGCCATGCGAACCACTCTTTATTCTGGCAGCTTCTTTCTCCAAATGGCGGCGGCGCTCCATCTGGAAAACTGGCGGATGCCATTGATTCAAAATTCGGCAGCTTTGACGCGTTTAAAGAAGAGTTTGCGAAAGCCGGTGCAACACGCTTTGGTTCTGGCTGGGCGTGGCTGTCTGTCGCAAATGGTGAATTAGAGCTTTCAAGCACGCCAAACCAGGATTCTCCTATCATGGAAGGCAAAACACCGATCCTTGGCCTGGATGTATGGGAGCACGCATACTATCTAAACTATCAAAACCGCCGTCCTGACTACATTGCTGCTTTCTGGAATGTTGTTAACTGGGATGAAGTATCTAAACGTTACGAAGCAGCTCTTTAATAAAAAGCTGTTTTATAGCCGGTCCGTTCCTCGGGCCGGTTTTTTGGTGGAAAAAACCCGGCTGTTTCGTTACAATGAGGAATAGAGTAAATGAGAGAAAGAAAGGGTTAGACGGTTGAAAAAAACAAATAAAAAGAAAAAGACGCATGTGCCGTTTCGGATGAATATGCTGTTTTTTGTTGTGTTTCTCTTGTTTTCAGCACTTATTTTTCGGCTTGGTATCGTTCAGATTGTCCAGGGGGAGGACTATCAGCGGAAAATTGAACGGACAGAAGATGTAACGGTGAATACGAGCGTGCCGAGGGGGAAGATCTACGACCGTGACGGGCAAATTGTCGTTGATAATGTTCCCCAGAATGCTATTACGTATACAAGGTCTTCAAGCCCTGACACAGAGGAAATGATGGAGACAGCCGAAAAGCTTGCCGGGTTGATCGAGAAAGAGACGGATCAGGTAACAGAACGGGACATGAAAGACTTTTGGATTGGGAAACATGAAGAAAAAGCCAAAGCCAAGATAACAGAGGCAGAATGGGCTGCTTATGAGAACGATGAGCTGACAGAAGATAAAATTTATGATCTTCAGCTTGAGCGCATTACGGAAAAAGACTTAAGCGAGCTTACCGACGCAGAGCTTGAAGTACTGGCCATATACCGGGAATTTACCGCGGGCTATGCCCAGACGCCGCAAATTGTAAAAAATGAAAATGTAACAGATGTAGAGTATGCAGTTGTCAGTGAAAATTTATCTTCACTGCCAGGTGTAAATACAACAACCGATTGGGAACGGTCCTATGCGTATGACAATACCTTAAAAACCGTTCTTGGAAATATCTCTTCCTCTAAGGAAGGGCTGCCAAAAGAAATGGTAGATTACTATTTAGCCCGGGATTACAGCCGAAATGACCGGGTCGGCAAAAGTTATTTAGAATATCAGTATGAAGATATACTGCGCGGCCAGAAAACAAAAGTAAAAAATATTACGGATAAATCCGGCAATGTGCTTGACTCTGAAACGATTACAGAAGGCCGGCGGGGCAAGGATCTTGTTTTAACGATTGACATGGACCTTCAAACAGCCGTTGAACAAATTATTGAAGAGGAACTGAGAAAAGCGAAATCCGGCTATCATCCGTTTTTAGATCGGGCATTTGTCACCATGATGGACCCTAATACAGGCGAAATTCTGGCTATGGCCGGAAAAAAATACGAAGTAGTTGATGGCAGGGGAAAAATTTTCGACTTCGCACTCGGAAACATGACGACTTCTTATGCCATGGGATCAGCTGTTAAAGGAGCTACAATTCTAACCGGCTATATGACCGGTGTAAATAAGCCGGGCGAGCTTATATTGGACGAGCCTTTAAAGTTTGCCGGAACAAATCCGAAAAGCTCCTGGTTTAACCGAGGCGGCGCCATGAGCATCAGCGATACGTATGCCCTGATGCGTTCTTCCAACGTGTATATGTTTAAAACAGCGATGGAAATCGGCGGTACGCGCTATGTGAAAAATGGCGGGTTGAAAATTAATGACGAAGCTTTTCCGACGATGCGCAACTATTTCAGCCAGTTTGGCCTTGGTGTTAAAACAGGCATTGATCTGCCGAATGAGCAAGCCGGCTATAAAGGGTATGTCGATCAGCCGGGTAAAATTCTGGACTTTGCCATCGGCCAGTTTGACACGTATACACCGCTGCAGCTTGCGCAGTACGTTTCAACTATTGCCAACGGCGGCTATCGGATGCAGCCGCATATTGTAAAAGAAATCCGCGAGCCGGTATCCGAGACAAATACAATCGGCCCGGTTGCGGAAGAAATCGAACCGACTGTATTAAATACACTGCCTCTTGAGCCGGGCTGGATCGAGCAGGTACAGGAAGGATTCCGTCTTGTCGCACAGGCGTCTCAAGGAACGGCGTCAAGTTATTTCAAGGATGCTCCTTATAAAATGGCCGCCAAAACCGGAACAGCGGAAGGCGTGTATGATGGTCCGTTAAAAGAAAAAAACAAAAACGAAATGACCTGGAATGTCACGCTGGTCGGGTACGCGCCGTATGATAATCCTGAAGTAGCGATGGCCGTGGTAGTGCCATGGGCTTATGAAGACAGCTCCAGCTCGATCCCGATTAATCATTATATCGGCCGGCGTGCTATGGATAAATACTTTGAATTAAAAGAGGAAAAGTTAAAGAAAAAATCGGCTGAAGCGGTTATTGATCAAGAAATTGTCACAAAAACAAATGAAACAGAACCGGAAGCTGAAGCAACTGAATCAGAAAACGAGTAAAAAAAACAGCCTTTCCTTAAGTGGAAAGGCTGTTTTTTTATTCATAAGGTATATATTTCATAAACAGTCTGGATTTTTCATAAAAAAGATGGAATTATTTTTGATTATGAACAAAAACTACAAATACAGTCAATTCAGCAATCGCAATCGCTTTCAATAAAAAAAAGCAAGATGTATTTCGAACGATTATGCGTGATTTACAAAACCTTAACATTTCATTAAAACCTTATTAATACTATTCCTTTATTGTATTCAGTGTAGCAAACAACAAAAAACAAATTTGCAGGGGGAAATGAAGAAATGAAACCAGTCAAAGTTCTCACGTTATCAGCACTATTAGGATCGGCGCTTGTATTGGGCGCATGCAGCGAAGAAGCTGATACAGGAGCAACAACAGGAGACGGTGCTGAAGATTCAGCTGATTCAGGTGATGCACAGCTTCAAGGCGAAATCTCAATCGATGGTTCATCAACCGTTTATCCGATTGCTGAAGCGGTAGCGGAAGAATTTATGCTTGAACAGCCGGATGTAAAAGTAACAGTTGGATTGTCTGGTACTGGCGGCGGCTTTGAAAAATTTATCGCTGGCGAAACGCAAATGAGTAACGCATCGCGGCCAATTAAAGAGGAAGAATCAAAAGCTCTTGCCGATGCGGGTATTGAATACACAGAATTCCAGCTTGCTTATGATGGACTGTCTGTTGTTGTAAATAAAGACAATGACTGGGTTGACCAGTTAACTGTAGATGAATTAAAGAAAATGTGGGTGGATAACGGTACAGCCGTGAAATGGTCAGATGTGCGCGAAGGCTGGCCTGAAGAAGAAATTAAATTCTACTCGCCGGGAACAGATTCAGGTACCTATGACTATTTCAATGAAATAATTCTTGAAGATGCACAAATCAATAAAACAGCAACACTTTCTGAGGACGACAATGTTCTTGTACAGGGTGTTACAGGTGATGCAAATGCGATTGGCTACTTCGGCTATGCATACTATCTTGAAAACAAAGACAATTTAAAAGTAGTACCGATTGTTAATGGAGAGGGTAAAGCTGTTGAGCCAAATGCAGAAACAATCGAAAGCGGCGAATACGAGCCACTTTCCCGTCCATTGTTCACATATGTAGACAACGCAGCCATTGCTGATGATGAAGCGGTAGCAGCTTATACGCAATTTACACTTGAGAATGCGGCAATGCTGGCTGAAGATGTAGGCTATGTATCCCTTCCGGAAGAAAAATATACAGAACAGCTTGAAACACTTGAAGGCTTAAAATAATTTGCCACTGGATTACAAAAGCGGATAAAGACTAAATTGCACACCAATAGGGGCAGAGCCCCCTATTGGTGTGCGTGGGTTGAAAGGAGAAATCGGGTTGAAAACAACAAATAAAGAACTCAGTCCGGTTCAGCAGCTGCTTGAAAAAAAATACAACGGCGGCTTTTTGAACAGAAGTGAAAAAATTATTCCAGTAGTCTTGTTTATAATGGCAGCAGTTTCTGTTTTAACAACGTTAGGAATTGTATTAACGTTAATCTTTGAAACAATCACATTTTTTCGCGACGTATCAATCGTCGAATTTTTCACTTCCACCGATTGGTATCCATTTTCCAATACAGACCCTAGCTACGGAATCTGGCCGCTGATTTTAGGAACGTTGAAGATTACCTTAATCGCTTCTCTGTTTGCAGTTCCCATCGGTCTTGCGGTAGCATTGTATTTAAGTGAATACGCAGGTGCGCGTACCCGTAAAATTATGAAGCCAATTTTAGAGGTACTGGCTGGTGTGCCAACCATCGTTTATGGTTTTTTTGCTTTAACCTTTGTTACACCTTTATTGCGTGAAATTTTTCCGTCACTTGAACTGTTTAATGCAATCAGCCCTGGTATCGTAGTAGGAATTATGATTATTCCAACCATTGTTTCTCTTTCGGAAGATGCGCTTTCCTCGGTTCCGGAATCAGTCCGCCAGGGTGCGCTTGCGCTGGGATCTACAAAATGGGAAACAGCTTCGAAAGTTATTTTTCCGGCGGCTCTTTCCGGTATTCTTGCATCCATTGTGCTCGGCGTTTCCCGTGCGATCGGTGAAACAATGATTGTGTCAATTGCCGCAGGGTCAACACCATCTGCCTCCCTGGACTTAACAACATCTTTACAAACAATGACTTCTTATATTGTACAGGTTACGACTGGTGATGCAGGATTTGGAACAACAATTTACTATAGTATCTACTCAGTCGGATTTACGTTGTTTGTATTTACTTTAGCAATGAACCTGCTTGCACAGTTCATTTCCAAGCGTTTTAGGGAGGAATACTGATGGAAAATACAGCAAGAGTTAAGGCAGAGGAAATGGTTGGCCGTATTGATGGCCGCTTAATGAAGAACAAGGCAATCAAGGGAATTTTTTTAACAGCAACAGTGTTTACATCGATTATCTTAATTATTTTGCTTTATCGTATCATTTCTCAAGGTGCTCCTTATTTATCATGGGACTTTTTCCAAAATTTCGCTTCTCGCCGTCCTGAACAGGCAGGGATTAAAGCTGCTGTAGTCGGTACGCTCTGGATGATGAGTGTCGTTATCCCAACGGCTGCAATTCTTGGTGTCGGCACAGCTATTTATCTGGAAGAGTATGCAAAGAAGAACGCTTTAACAAGCTGGATCCAGATGAATATTTCAAACCTGGCCGGTGTTCCATCCGTTGTGTTCGGACTGCTTGGGCTAACTATTTTTGTCCGTGTTCTGGGATTTGGCAACAGTGTTTTAGCTGCAGGCTTTACGATGGCTTTGCTCGTTCTCCCGGTTATTATTGTGGCAGCCCAGGAAGCAATCCGTGCTGTTCCGAATGAATTAAAAGAAGCATCCTATGGCCTTGGGGCAACAAAGTGGCAGACGATCTACCGGGTTGTTCTTCCTTATGCCATTCCGGGTATTGCAACCGGCAGTATCCTGGCTTTTTCACGGGCAATCGGTGAAACAGCTCCGCTTATTGTCGTTGGTATTCCAACATTCGTTGCTTTTTTGCCATCTGGCTATTTGGATTCATTCACAGCTCTTCCGATGCAAATTTACAACTGGACAAGCCGGCCGCAGGTTGATTTTCACAATCTTGCAGCGGCAGGGATTATTATTTTGCTCGGTGTGCTGATTTTAATGAACTCTGTTGCCGTATGGATTCGGAATCGTTATCAAGCGAGATAAAAGCTTAAGGAAAAGTAACTGAAAATTTGGAGGTAATCTAATATGGCATTAACTGCGGTGAATTCCACAAAAAATAACCAGGCTGTCCAAGCAGAAGAACAGCTGGTTTACAATACGAAAAATTTGAATTTATGGTATGGCGATCATCATGCGCTTAAAAATATTAATCTCGGTATTAAAGAAAAAGACGTAACAGCTATTATTGGTCCATCCGGCTGCGGAAAGTCTACTTATATCAAAACGTTAAATCGTATGATTGATCTTGTGCCCGGAGTAAAAACAAACGGGATAATCGAATATCGTAAACGTGATATCTTCAGCAAAGATTTTCTTGTGGAGGAATTACGGACGCGCGTTGGCATGGTCTTTCAAAAACCAAATCCGTTTCCAAAATCGATTTATGAAAACATTGCTTTTGGCTTGAAAATTCACGGTATTAAAAACAAGCAGATTATTAATGAAACAGTTGAAAAAAGCCTGCGCGGTGCGGCTTTATGGGATGAAGTAAAAGACCGGATTCATCAGCCGGCCTACGGTTTATCTGGCGGACAGCAGCAGCGTCTTTGTATTGCGCGCTGCCTGGCACTTGAGCCGGATGTCATTTTAATGGATGAGCCAACGTCTGCGCTTGACCCGGTTTCAACTTTAAAAATAGAAGAACTTATTCAAGAGCTTAAAGAGAAATATTCCATTATTATTGTCACTCACAATATGCAGCAGGCGGCCCGTATCTCCGACAAAACGGCTTTCTTCCTTAACGGAGAAGTAGTGGAGTTCAATGCCACGGATACAATTTTCAACAGCCCTGCGGACAGCCGCACAGATGATTATATTTCAGGAAGATTTGGATAATACAAAAAGCCGGCGCTTCATGCGCCGGCTTTTCATTATAGGGAAATTTAGTTTGTTAATATTTCGGCAAGCTTTTCATCAGTCATGCCGGGCTGGAAAGTAAACGATCCTGTCTGCAGGCGGTTAGCATAACCGGTTTCCGTTAAATATTGATTAAAAGCTTCTGCATCGTCGACAAGGCCGGCCTCTTTTAACATAACGGCTACTTCAGAAGACGACATGCCTGATTCGACTAAAATTGTCACAGGCTGGGCGGCGGCTTTTCCTGGTTGGCGCTGTGCTTGGCTGGTTTGTTCTGAAGCCGGCTCTTGTTCTTTGCTGGAATCTGCTTTTTGAACTGTGTAATTTTCTTCCTCCAGCAGCTGGATCATTTCTTCTGTCGAAAGTTCTGCAGATTTATTTGATTCGGATTGATTGAATACAAACAGGGCAGCCGAAGCAGCCAGAAGCCCAATGCCAAAGGAGCGAATAGATTGTTTGGTCATACTTGATTCTCCATTCGCTTATTTACAGCTAAAATGTGTTTCACCTGATCTAGTGAAAGCGAAGATTGGGCTGCGATTTGCGGCAGTGGGGTTCCCTGCTGATAAAGTGCAATGACCTGGCTTTGAAGAATTTCATTTACTGCGGCCGGTTTTTTAATTTTGATGGGAGGAGTGTCTCCAATCAGGAGTTCTTCTTCAAGTACTTTCAGCTTTTTGTTAAATTGGTAGTGTTCCTGCAGCATTTTCATTGAGAGTTCTTCAAGTTCTTTTTCAAGATGCCGCTGCTTATCCCGGACAAAAAATGACAATAAAATAAAACAGGCACCGGCACATGCCAATCCGATTATAAGTCCGTTCATACGAAATCCCCTTTCATCTTTCTTTTTTGTTATTGTATCATAACAGGAAGTCGAGGAAAGCGGCCTGCTGGCAATTGCCGCATATTATTGAACGTGATACCATAATGGTATAACTAGTTTAGGAAATTTGCCAGACCGGGGTGATACATATTGATTGAGGAAATTGTCAAGCTGAGAAATCGAAATTTCTCCTGGGATCAAATCGAGTCGAAATTATCGATTCCAAAGCAGCAGGTAAAGCAAAAATGGCGTCGTTTTATGACGGAAAAAAAGGGCCTGGAGGTGAAAAATGAACTTCACGCCATTTTTTTATCAAAAGAGCGCCTATACTGCAGATGGCATCTTCAACCTCGTCTGTTAGAAGCGGCATTTTATTGTGAAAAGCCGTTAAATCCAGAAGTGCTGGATCTCCGGATTTTTGATGTAACGGATATTTATTTTAATGGAGCAAATGCCCACTCAGTTACTTGCATAAAAGTAACTAAAGAGGATTGCAGCTGGGTTATCAAAGGCCTGAAGCGAAATCGTTCTTATATTTGTGAACTTGGTTATTTAACAGAGCATTATACATTCTGGCCAATTTTACAGTCACACCCTGTCCACACTTCATATCAGCGGAACACAGATTATATATTTAAACTAAGGGCAGCAGAAGAATTTTACCACTATCCTTTTGACGCACCAAACTGGATTGAGCATCCAGATTGCCTGCGATAAAGCTGTAAATAGGTGAAGGAGGTAAAGGGAAATGAAGGTTTCTTTTTCAAATATCTTAATGGCAGATCATCCCTTTCGGCCTCTTGCCCTGGCCGGATCGACAATAGACAGTGAAGAAATAATAAAAATAATGAACGTGTACGGATGCCTGCTGGCGGCTGCTAATCAGGCAAAGCCGGGCAAGCCGGTAACAGCAGTAGTGAATTTGTTTGTACTGGGCTGGTTAAATGGTGTTCGTGGAAAAATGGCTGTCAACACCTTTATTGATCATCATGACCACCACATGTCGGCTGATTTATTGCGCTCGTATGATGGCTCGTTTATTCAAGCCTTTAAAGACTTAATTCACGAACGAAAGCTTCTTTTGCTGCCAGTGTCGCTCAGTCATTATCCATTAACTGCTTACACGGCAAAAGGGGCAGCTTCAGATGATTTAAAGCGGACCGCTGCTGTCTGGAAAGAATTATTTGGTGCTCCGCCGGCGTCTATCTGGCTTCCGCGCGGTGCTTATATGCCAGGAATTGATGAACTTCTTCAGCAGGCAGGCTGCCAGTTTGTTTTTCTTCCAGGCGATGCCTTTCCATTAGAAGAAGAGCCTGATGTTCATTGGATGTCGCCGCGCGGACTTGAGATTTTTCCTTATGAAGCCGAAAACAGGCAAGGAAACAGTCAGTCTGCTGTAACACTTGTTTCAATAACAGAGGAGAATGCCTGCCGGTGGTATGCTGATATTGATAAAAAGCAGACTGTAAGAGAGTGCAGTTCTTCTTCTGCCAAGCGGTTTATCCATTTTCCGCTTGCTTATGAAAACATGAATAAAGGACAGGAATTAATCACAGTTGAAGAAATTCAGCGCTGTGAACCAATTCTTTATTTAAAAGAAGAATGGGACGAAAAGTGCAGGTCTGCCATTTATGAGGCAGGGGGAGTGCTTGATCTTGAGTGGGCATATTGTATATATGCTGCCATTCACGGATTTGAAGAGGAGCTGGCAAGTGCTGTTGATTCTCTTCGATATTTACTTGATGGCGCCCGCAAGGAATTTCCGGATTTAGATTATGCTCACCAGCGTATGCGTCTGCATTATGGCGTAACTCTTTCTTCTGAAAAACCAGTTGAGCATATTGAAAAAATGGAGGGAGCTGTTCTTCTTTTAACGTGGGAATATCCGCCAAACATTGTCGGCGGCATGGCCCGCCATGTGCACGGTCTTGCTGAATCGCTCGTTTCCTCCGGGCGTGAAGTAATTGTGCTGACAGCTTCCCACCATGAATCTCCTCATTATGAAGTTGTAAAAGGTGTTCATATTTATCGAACAGGTCCGCTTCATAAAGGAGAGCGTGATTTTCTGAAGCAGACATCAGATTTAAATTTGTGTCTTTTCCAGAAGGGAACGGAGCTGATTCGTGAGTATGATGTTTCTCTTATCCATACACACGACTGGCTGACCGGGGATGCTGCCGTTTTACTGGCAGAGCAGCACCAGCTTCCGCTTGTTGCAACTATTCATGCAACAGAACATGGCCGAAACAATGGTCTTCACAATGAATTGCAGCATGCGATTGCTTCGAAAGAAAAAGCGCTTATTTCATCTTCAGATACCATTATTGTCTGCAGCCAGCCAATGAAAGAGGAATTGCGGGTTTTCTATGAGGCGATAGAAAAAGACATCTATGTGATTCCAAACGGAGTTGAATTTGAAGAACGGGTATCTGGTTCTACCCGCTTCAGCCACCTGGAACCATTTATTTTTTCGATTGGAAGAATGGTGTTTGAAAAAGGATTTCAAACATTTTTTAATATCCACTTGAAAAGCTTGAAAAAAGAAAATATTCAGTTTATTATTGCGGGGAAGGGTCCTTTGTTAGAAAACTGGCGTGAAGAAGTAAAAAAACGAGGACTCGAAGATAGAATTCACTTTGTAGGATATGTAAGTGATGAAGAAAGAAAAGCACTATTTCAATCATGCGAAGCGGCTGTTTTTCCAAGCTTATATGAGCCGTTTGGAATTGTAGCCCTCGAAGCAATGGCATTTCAAAAGCCTGTTATTGCCGCAGCGACAGGAGGGTTAAAATCCTTTGTTTTACACAAACAAACCGGCCTTTTGTTTGAACCCGGCAACGCAGAGGACTTATCGGAAAAAATATCGGCTATTTTAAATAAGCCTGATTTTGCAAAAGAACTTGGCCTTAATGGACACGAAATGGCAAAGGAGCTTTATAGCTGGAATCACATCAGTGCACAAACAGAAAAAGTATACAATCAAACCGTTTTCATAAAAAAGATGGAAGGGGTTCGTACATGATAGGCATCTTGCTTGCTGGCGGGCGTGGAAAAAGACTGCGTCCTATTACCGACCGCATACCAAAGCCAATGGTTCCTTTACTAAATAAACCTCTTTTAGATTACAACTTAAATGTTTTTAAGATGAATGGGATTTATCGGGTGATTATGACGGTTTGTTACAAAAAGGAAGTTATTCAGCAGCATGCAGGGTTTGGCAGGCAAGATGGGCTTTACATTCAATATATTGAAGAGCGAAAGCCGCTCGGTACGGCAGGAAGTTTATTTGCTTCAAGCGGCTTATTTAAAGAGACGCTGGCTATTTTAAGCGGGGATGCGCTGACGAATATCCCATTGCGCCATGTATACGATTTTCATAAAGAAAAAGGGGCACGGGTTACCATTGTTACGACGGTGGCAGACCGGCCCGAGCAGTTCGGTGTCTGTTTAACTGATCCAAAAGGAAGGCTGCTGTCGCTGTTAGAAAAACCGGCGGACGCCCACTTATGGACCAACCAGGTAAGCACGGGTATTTATTTAATTGAACCGTCTGTGTTTGAGGATTATCCTTTTCAAGGAGAAGTAGATTTTGCAAAAGATGTCTTCCCGGCTCTTCTTTCTAACCAGGAACCTGTTTATGTATATGAAACCAATGCCTATTGGCAGGATATTGGGACACATCGTGCATATAAGCTGGCAGAAAAACGGTTAAAGCGGGGAATCCAGGGGATTACCGGGCGATTAAAGCCGATTTATCCACTTTCCGATACTTTTTCCTCGCCGGCGCTGCATGGAAAAAATACAGCTGCAGACTTGCAGGAATCTTATTCATCAATGTTAAAAAAACAGGCTGGCATTTCTGATGAAAAAGTGCTATTATAGTAAAGTCGCATATGACTTGAAAATAAGCTAGACAAGTTTGGAGGGAAAAACATGCGTGTAAATATTACATTGGCTTGCACTGAGAGCGGTGACCGTAACTATATCACAACTAAAAACAAACGTAACAACCCGGATCGTCTCGAGTTGAAAAAATACAGCCCGCGATTGAAAAAAGTAACAGTGCACCGCGAAACGAAGTAAGCAGCAGGAGACTTTCCTGCTGTTTTTTTCTTTTGAGGAGGAGCGAATGGACAAAAAACAAATAAGGGAATCGATTAAGCAAAAGCTTGCCGCAATGGAGCGGCCAGTCTACGAGCAAAAAAGCTTTGAAGCTGCTTCAAAATTGTATGCGCTTGCGGAATGGAAAAAAGCAAAAACAGTTGCTTTGACTGTTTCAGCTGATTTTGAGGTAGATACATGGCAGCTGATTCGGTCGGCCTGGCTGGGGGGGAAAAAAGTATATGTACCGAAATGCCATCCTGCTGACAGAACAATGCAGTTTCACAGGCTGGACCGGTTTTCAGACCTTGAAAAAGTGTATGCAGGCCTCTATGAACCAAACCCTGAAAAAACCGTGTTGATTGAGCCGAATCAATTGGATTTAGTAATCGTACCCGGGCTTCTTTTTGAGCGAAGAGGCTTTCGTATCGGATTTGGCGGCGGCTATTATGATCGCTTTCTTTCTTCATATGAAGGGCAAACGATTTCATTAGCATTCTCCATTCAGCTTTCTGATACGCTTCCCGTCGAAAAGCACGACCTCCCCGTTCAGAAAATTGTGACCGAAAAAGAAGTAATCGTTTGCTAAAAGCTGCTCTTCTTTCTTTACCGTCCGGGCCAGTTCCGTTATAGTTGTATCAACAGGATGGACGAAAGTAGTGATAAAATGACAGCTCAAACTGACGTGATTTTTTGGCGGCTTGCTTATTTTTTTGTCGTTGAACAGGAATATACGCTGGCAAGGTTGAACCAGGATCGAAATGAAATGCTGCTTGAGAACCGCTCGCTCAAAGAAGCGTCGATTATCAGGCTGTCCAGGCAGAATCTTGGCTGGGCGGCTGAGCTCAGGCGGACTGTTGAAAAAACAGTATGGATTGGCGAAAAGTTTCGAAAGCAGGCAGGGATAAGAAAGCTGTCAATTCTCAATGTCGTTGTCTCTCCCTATAAACCGGTTGATGAATTTTTGCCATTTATTAAACCGATTGAAAGCGGTAAAACAAAAGTTTTAACCGTTCTCTTCACAGAAAACGAAGTAGCCGAGCCGCTTCAGCAATTAGAAGCGGTGCTTCCGCAGGCTCCGGAGCAGAGAGATTTTGACGGCGGGGAAGATGAAGCAGCAGCTTATGAGCGGGCAGTATTGTCTCATGAAGTAAAACGGAAAGAAGAAGAAAGACGTTTTTTTCATTATGGAAAGCCTTTCTTCACCTATCTTTTTACCGCTGTTAATATCATTATGTTTTTTCTTATGACCTTTTTCGGGGGAAGCACAAATACACAGGTGCTTTTACAGTTTGGTGCGAAATTTAACCCGCTTATTTTAGAGGGTGAATGGTGGCGCTTTATTACACCAATTTTTCTGCATATCGGGCTGCTGCATCTATTAATGAATTCAATGGCTTTGTATTATTTGGGAACGGCTGTTGAACAAATATACGGCCGACTGCGCTTTTTATGGATTTATCTTTTTTCCGGCTTCACAGGCAGTCTGCTAAGCTTTTTACTGACCCCCAATTTATCTGCTGGTGCGAGCGGTGCTATATTCGGTCTGTTTGGCGCTCTTCTTTATTTCGGTGTTACCAAACCCAAACTGTTTTTCCGCACCATGGGAATGAATATCCTGGTTGTTATTGGGATTAATCTGGCGTTTGGGTTTACGGTGCCTGGAATTGATAATGCAGGCCATATTGGCGGGTTAATTGGCGGATTTTTAGCGACAGGCGTGGTCCATTTTCCGAAAAAGCGGCGCTGGTTTCAGCAGGCGGCCTTTTCAGCAGGAGCATTGGTCTTAGTGAGTGCCGGTTTATTTTTAGGATTTGAGCGCGGATATGCTGCACTGGATGCTAAATCAGTCAATATGCAGGCATCCAAAGAACTGGAGGCTGGAAATCATGAAGAAGCGGAACGTGTACTGTTAAATTTTCTCCAGAACAATGGTGAACCGACCGCTGAAACATATTTTCACCTGGGCTTTATTGAAGCGAAAAATGGAAGTCTTGAACAAGCGGAAAAGCATTTTAGGGAAGCAGTCTCATTGCGGAGTGATTTTCCAGAAGCGCATTTTAATTTAGCGCTTATTTATTCGGAACAAGGCAAACGGAGCAAGGCAGCAGCATCGGCAGCGGAAGCGGTAAAGTATGCGCCGGGCGAGCAGGCCTACCAGGACCTTGCCAATAAGCTGAACAATGAATAAAAGCAGGGTGAAAATATGAAAACAATTTTTGATGTGCAGCAGCTGCTGAAACGCTACGGTGTGTTTGTTTATATCGGCAATCGGGTGGCAGATTTGCAATTGATGGAACTTGAGCTGAAAGAGCTTTATCAATCCCAGCTGGTTGAACTGGAAGACTTCCAAATGGCGTTGCTTCTACTGCGCCGGCAGATTGCAATTGAAAAAGAAAAAGAACAGGAGAGGTAACTATGGGGGAAAAACGGCTTGCTGCATTTGATATTGGCGGCACTTCAATTAAAATGGCTTTTCTAACAACAGAAGGGGAAGTGATCCGTAAATGGGCCATTGCAACTGACCGTTCGGACAGCGGTGCAAATATCGTTGGAGATATTGCCCGGTCTTTTTATAAAGAATTAGCGGCAGACGGGCTTACAGCTGCTGATATAATTGCAGCAGGGGTCGGGGCTCCAGGCCCTGCCGATCCAGTGGAGGGAACAATCTCGGGAGCCGTTAATATTGGCTGGTCGAATGGATATCCATTAAAAAGGCTGCTGGAAGAAGCTATAGAGCTGCCTGTCTTTATTGAAAACGATGCAAATTGTGCCGCGCTTGGTGAGATGTGGCGCGGAGCAGGAAGCGGCGCTGGAGATGTTGTTTGTATAACACTGGGGACAGGCGTTGGCGGCGGCGTAGTATCGAAGGGAATGATTGTTACAGGAGTAAATGGCTCGGCTGGAGAAATTGGCCATATAACCGTGATTCCAGAAGGAGGGAGCCTTTGTAACTGCGGCAAGCATGGCTGTCTTGAGACAGTTGCTTCAGCTACCGGAATTGTTAATTTGTATAAACAAGAAGGAAAGCAGGCACCAGATGCCCGAACGGTATTTGAACAAGCAGCGGCCGGAGATGAATCAGCCAGACGTGTTATTGATCGCTGCGCGTTCTATCTGGGGCTGGCCGTTGGCAATATAGCGAACACTGTTAATCCGGCTAAAATTGTAATCGGGGGCGGTGTGTCCGAGGCGGGTGATGCATTAATGCTGCCATTGGAAGCATATGTAAAGCAGTTTACATTCCCGCGCGCAATGGATGTTCTTTCATTAGAAAAAGCCCAGCTGGGCAACGATGCCGGGGTAATTGGCGCGGCATACCTGGCTAAAGTTATGACAGTTCAATAAAACTGAAAAAACAGCCCTCTTATTGAAGGCTGTTTTTTTTTTTGAAACTTTTTTCGAATGTATGCGTATGATTGAACAAGCGAAATCGTCATGCGACTATTATATAAAGTTACTTTGGCGTTCTGTTTGATTTTTTGTAAAAAAAGTATTAAGATTGTGAAAGGCAATTTACAAAAGGTTAAAAAAGGTTTTAACCCCTGAACGTTGTTACAGACGTAACGAGGAGGCTGGGAAAATGAAAAGAACATTACACAGCAACGTTTCCCTTATCGCTGTCGCTGTTTTGTTCTTATGGATGAAAACATATATCGTCTATAAAACAAGTTTTAACATGGATATTGAAAACGCCCTGCAGGAGTTTATTTTATTAATTAACCCGCTCAGCTTTATCATGCTGGCAATGGGTCTGGGCTTTTTCTTTAAGCGTGATAAAGTACGTAATCGATACTTGCTGGGTATGAGCTTTTTCTTAAGCTTTCTATTGTTTGCAAATGTTGTTTTTTACCGTTTTTTTAACGACTTTATTACGCTGCCGCTTTTATTTCAAACAAGCAACTTTGCCGATCTGGGCAATAGTGTAACAGAAGAATTTCATGCAGCCGATATTTTATATTTTGCAGATGTCATTCTTTTACTTTTTCTGCTTAAATTCAAGCCTTCGGTTGTAAAGTTTCAGCCAATGTCCAAAATGAACCGCCGGGCCTACTTTTTATCCGCTGCTGCACTTATGTTTTTAAACCTCGGGTTAGCAGAAATTGAGCGTCCGCAGCTGCTGACAAGAACGTTTGACCGGGAAATGCTTGTGAAAAACATTGGCACATTCAACTATCATATTTACGATATTTTCTTACAATCTAAATCTTCCGCCCAGCGTGCTCTGGCAAATGGAAGTGAATTAACGGAAATCCAGAACTTCTCAGATGCCAATTACGCAGCACCAAATGATGAGTTATTTGGTATTGCAAAAGGGAAAAATTTAATTATGGTATCAGTAGAATCTACTCAAGCATTTGTGATGAATAATACGGTGAATGGCCAGGAGATTACGCCATTTTTAAATGACTTTGCTAAAGAAAGCTTAAATTTCACGAATTTTTATCATCAGACTGGTCAGGGTAAAACCTCGGATGCAGAATTTTTAACGGAAAATTCGCTGTACCCGTTGAGCCGGGGAGCGGTTTTCTTCACACATTCAGGAAATGAATTTAATTCAATGGCTGAAAGACTTGAAGAAAATGGTTATTTCTCGAATGCTATGCATGCAAACAACAAAAGCTTTTGGAACCGTGATATTATGTATGAATCGATTGGATATGAACGCTTTTATAATGTTAATGATTATGAAGTTAACGAAGATAACAGCGTAAACTGGGGAATGAAAGATATACCTTTCTTCGAACAGTCTGTTGGGTTAATGAAAGAAATGCCGCAGCCTTTTTATTCTAAAATGATTACACTGACAAACCATCATCCTTTCTATTATGACGATGAAGACAAATTGATTGAGGAATTCAATTCGAACAGCGGAACGTTAAACCGTTATTTTGTCACAGTCCGGTATACCGATGAGGCGTTAAAAACATTTGTAGAAGATTTAAAAAAAGCAGGACTTTATGAGAATTCAGTTATTGTTCTGTACGGAGACCATTATGGAATTTCGGAGAATCATAATGAAGCAATGGCTCAATATCTTGGCAAGGAAGTGACACCTTATGTGTCGGCTGAGTTGCAAAAAGTGCCATTTATGATTCATATTCCTGGAGTAAAAGGAAAAGAGATTTCAACTGTTGGAGGCCAGGTAGATGTCCGGCCGACTTTGCTCCACCTTTTAGGAATTGATACGAAAGAAGATATTCAATTCGGCCAGGATTTATTGTCTGCAGAACATGAAAATTTTGCGGCGTTCCGGGACGGCCGTTTTATAACGAAAGATTACGTGTATGCTGGCGATGCATGCTGGGATAAAGCAACAGGAGAACAAATTGATTCTGCAGCATGTGCTCCATATATTGAAAAAGCTGCCACAGAATTAAGCTACTCTGATCGTGTTATTTATGGCGATTTGCTTCGTTTTTATGATCCGGATTCAGCATTACAGAAACAATAAAAAAACTGCCCTTTAAGGGCAGTTTTTTTAATGGGCTGCTGGATAGCCGTGATGCAAAATAGTCATGATAGTAAACCACCCAATAACACCAGCGGTGCCAAGACCGAAGAAAATTCCAAGCAAATTTTTGTTTTTCAATGCACTGATTGTGCTGAATACTGCAAGAATAGCGATAAGAGCAAAAATAATAGTTAAACCGTTCATCGTCTCAAACCCCCTTTAAACAAAATCAAATAGAACTATGTAATGTTAAAATACAACTTAATTGTATAAGTTTTTTCTTTTTTTGTCGAGAGTGAAAGCGGATAATTCTTTTAACGCCGGCGATTTCCTGTTACGATACAAAAGGATAAAGAGAAAGGTGGAGATAATATGGATTGGACACAATTGCCCCTTGGTCCATTGCAAACAAACTGTTATGTGCTTTCACATCAATCAAAATGTATTCTTCTTGATCCTGGTTCGGAAGGAGAGAAGCTCATTCAATGGCTGAACGAAAATAAACTGGAGCCAATTTCCATTTTGCTGACACATGCTCATTTTGATCATATTGGGGCTGTTAAAGAGCTTAAACAAACATTTGACATTCCCGTTTATCTTCATAAAGAGGAAAAACAATGGCTTGAAAATCCAGAATTAAACGGATCTGCCCGGTTTGGAATGGGATCTATTACTGCTCCTCCGGCGGACGTTATCCTGGATCAGGAACAAGAGCTTTCCATTGGTCCTTTTACTTTTCAGCTTCTCTATACACCAGGCCATTCGCCCGGCAGCATTTCTTATTATTTTGAAGAGGGCGGTGCTTTGTTTGCCGGTGATACACTTTTTATGGGCAGCATTGGGCGGACAGATCTTCCGGGAGGAAATCATCAAGAGCTGCTTGCGAGTATTCATCAAAAAATAATGTCGCTGCCTGAAGAAACGATTGTGCTTCCAGGACATGGACCGGCGACATCCATTATAGCGGAAATGGACAGCAATCCTTTTTTGAATGGGTTTTAAATAGCAGGTAAAATTGAAAAAAACGAGAACACCGCTGTGGTGTTCTCGTTTTTTTATCCCGTATACTTCATGATTTGTTTCTTTTTCGCAAGGCTTCTTAGTTTTTCGGGATTATAGCCGACAACAAGGTTCTGTCCATCTGTCAGAATGGGACGGCGAAGCAGTTTCGGCTCTTTAATCAGTAAATCAATAACATCGGATAAAGGCATTTCATCTACCTCAATATTCAGTGATTTAAACATGCGGCTGCGGGTCGCAAGCAATTCATCAAGGCCTTCGGAAGTCATTGAAAGAAGTGTTAATAATTCCTTTTTTGTCGGTGTTTCACGGAAAATATGGCGCTCTTTTACTTCAACTGAATGAGCAGAAAGCCATTTTTTCGTTTTTCTACAGGAGGTACAGCTCGGATACGTAAAAAAAGTAACGGCAGACATTTGGCAGTCCCCTTTCTTTTTAGCTTACATTAACTATACAATAGTTGTACAATGATTGTACAGAGATATCACTTATTTTGTTTGTGGGCTATTACAGAGAAGGGTGACAAATTTCAGACTTATGCTTCACAGTTATATTTTGAAGCTTTTAAGAGTGAATAAATGCTTTGTGGGAGATAAAACCACCCTGGTTTATACAGAACGCTTTTAAAAGAGAGTGAGTGGGAAAGATTTATTTAAAGAAGGACCAGCAGGGAAAGACTTCCTGTTAAACGTTTTATTTCTGATGCGACGGGCATAAAGCGGGTAAAAGAAACGTTTACAATTATCTATCAATTCCTTTATAATATGATATTGATGGAGTAAATCCACAAAGGGGGGATACATAATGGATCGGATGTTTCGAGTGATGGGATTCTGGACAGGGATATTTGCTTTAATGTTTTATCTCGGTCACATGAACATTACTGCTCTGCTTTTCCTCGGTCAAACTGGCTTTTTCTTTTTATTAGGGTATTTACGTCTTTCTGAACGCATGTACATTTATGTTTTTGGTGCATACTTGACCGTTTTCTTTGCAGGATTTACATATTGGTCAACGTTTATGATGACACCAGGAAGCGGAGGTCATTAAGATTAACCAAAGCCTTTAAAGCAATTCTGCTTTAAAGGCTTTTATTAATTTTTTGTAAATATGTGTAAAAAGAACTGAAATATAAAAGTTTTTATAGTATGCTATGCTTAACAAAAGAAAGAAGGTGATAATGTGCAGGTCGACCAAAAAATAGAACAAATACTGAATGCCGCCATCAGCGTTCAGGCGACGGATATTCATTTAATTCCAAAGGAAAATGGTTATTTAATGAAAATGCGCACTGGAGGAAGCCTTTCAAAAAGTGATTCATTCTCGATTCGTGAAGGGGAACGGCTTATCGCCTACTTAAAATTCACTGCTTCGATGGATATTGGTGAAAAACGAAAACCTCAAAGCGGCTCTTTTCGCCAGATAATTAATGGACATCCATTTTCGCTGCGCATTTCTACACTTCCGGCTGTCCCCCACAAAGAAAGCCTCGTTGTTCGTGTTTTGCCCCAGGAATCTGTTTTATCTCTTTCTGAACTCACCTTATTTCCCTATACGGCTGCGAAATTAACTTCTCTCTTAAGCCATCCGCACGGAATGATTCTTCTTAGCGGTCCTACCGGAAGCGGAAAATCAACTACCCTTTATTCCCTGATTCAGCATTGTGCTCTTCACTTAAATAAGCATGTGATTACACTTGAAGACCCTGTTGAAAAACAACAGGACGCATTTGTTCAAATACAAGTCAATGAAAAAGCAGGCATCACCTATTCAACCGGCTTAAAAGCCATTTTGCGCCATGATCCAGACGTAATTATGGTAGGAGAAATTCGGGACGAAGAAACAGCGCGTGCTGCTGTAAAAAGTGCTCTTACTGGCCACCTGGTTTTGTCAACCATTCATGCCCGGGATGCCGAGGGGGTGGTTGGAAGATTAATAGAACTGGGGATAACACGTCATGAAATTACACAAACACTGACCGGTATTACCGCCCAGCGGCTTGTTCGTATTGTTTGCCCGAAATGCGGTGCATCCTGTAAAGAAACTTGCGGGCAAGCCGCCCGCCAGGCCATTGTCTGTGAATTGCTGTCTGGAGAGACGTTAAGAAAAGTACTGGCAGAAGAAACGCTGTCTGGCTATCAAAAATTGAATGATGAATTAAGAAAGGGAGTGGCGTATGGATTCATCACCTGGAAGGAGTGGGCTCGCTGGCATTTTAGCGAAAAAACTGTCCGCGAAAAACGGTGCTGATTTTATTATCCGGCTGGGTGAAATGCTGAAGAAAGGATTTACAATCGGCGATGCAGTTAATTTTCTAATGATCCATATTCCGGGCTTAAATAAAAAACAAATAGCATCCGTTCGAAAATCGCTTCAAAATGGTACCCCGCTTCATGAAATAATGGCAATTATAAATGTGCCTTCGCTTATCTGCCTGCAGATTTATTTTGCTGAACAGCATGGGAATGTGCAGGAAACTCTCATCCATGCGGGAACACAATGGAAAAAAGCAGAACAATCAAAAGAAAGGCTTGTCAAGCTTCTCCACTATCCAGTATTTCTGTTTATGATGCTCGTGATTTTATTGGCTGTTTTAAATACCTTCGTCCTTCCTCAGTTTCGCGATCTGCATGCTTCAATGGGCTACAAACCGCAGGGACTCACTGCGCTGCTGCTTCTCTTTCTTCAGTGGGCGCCGCCCGCTGTTCTTCTTTTAGTCCCTGCCTCAGCAGGAGCCGGCCTTTTTTTATACACCCGCTATAAGCTTCTTTCACCTCCAAGCAGAGCCGATATGCTTTCAAAGATTCCTTATATCCGAATGTTGTTTCGACTTTATTTTACCAGGCTGTTTGCACGCGAAACCGCTCAATTGCTGAACAGCGGATTTTCTGTAAATGAGCTGCTCCATATATTTGAAAAACAGGATATCTATCCGATGCTGCGCGCTGTCTCGCAGAAAATAAACAGTCAATTGGTAAAGGGGGAAACATTACAGGAAGCAGTTGCCGGCATTTCATGGTTTGACCGGAAGATAGCAGCTTTAATCAGTCATGGCGGCGCAAACGGGAGGACAGGCGAGGAATTGCTTTTATACGCCGAATTTTGCGATCAGCTTGTTGAAGATAAAATAAAAAAAATAACAGGAATTATTCAACCGGCTGTTTTTTTAATCATTGGAATGACTGTAATGGCCGTTTATTTATCCGTTATGCTCCCAATGTTTGAGATGATTGGCTCTGTTTAACAAGAAGGAGGAAGGAAAGTGAAACATCAATTAAAAAAAGAAAATGGCTTTACCCTGATTGAAATGATGATTGTTCTCCTGGTCATTACTGTATTGCTTTTTATTGCCATACCAAATGTAGCGAAGCAAAGTAAAAACATTAATGCCAAAGGCTGTGATGCATTTATTCATATGGTGCAGGGGCAGGTACAGGCTTATCAAATTGATCATGACTCTCTGCCTTCTTCTATCGAGAAACTCGTTAGTGATGGATATTTGAGAAAGGACGAAACAACCTGTCCCGGCGGCGGAGCTATTACAATTGACGCGGAAGGAAATGTAACGGCAGGTGGTGCATAAGGAAAAGGGGTTTACCCTGCTGGAGATGATGATTGTTTTAACCATTTTTACAGCCTGCCTTGGAGCTGCACTGATTCCGCTTCGCAGCATTGCAAAGGATGTAAGTGACCAGCAATTTTTTCAGCAGGTTGAACGGGATTTGTTTTTCGCCCAAACGTACGCCGTAACTAAAAACGTAAATGTGTTTGTTCACTTTTTTGAGGATGGTGCTCATTCTTATCATATTTACACATACGAACAGTCAAGAAAAACCATAACAAAACGTGATATTCCAAAACGCTTTATGGTGGACGAAAGGAGTTTAAGCAATGTTACTTTTCTGCGGTCAGGCACAACAAGCCGATTTGGGACCGTTTATTTTACGGCAGAAGGAAAAAGCACCAAGCTTATATTTTTAATCGGAAGGGGACGGTTTTATTTTACGGAGGAATGAACAGGGAGTAACGCTCGCTGAAAGCATACTTGCACTGACAGCTTTGTTTATAGCAGCCGCTGTACTTCTGCCATTCGGCATGAAACTGCTTGAAGAAACCTCGGATCGCTGGAAGCAGCAGGAAGGAATGAGAAAGTTATATGAGGGAGCAGAATCACGGATTTTTTCAGATCCTTCCTTTTTTTCTGAATTGGCCCCATCAAGCACGATTAGCTGGCAGGAGGATAATGGAAAAACGGAGGCATGTGTGGAAACGGGAGAAAAAAAGAGGTGTATTTTCAAACAATAAAGGGTTTACGATGCTGGAAATGTTAATTGCCCTTACAGTATTTACCACCTGCGCTTTTTCTGTTCCGCTTTTATATGACAGTGCCTCTCGGATTATAAAAGACAGCAAAGCGGAAAAAATGATGGAATGGGAACTTTTCATCATTCAGCTTCGCAATGACATGCAAAGTTCGCAAAACTGGCAGCTATCCGGGCCGCAAATACAGTATTCAGCTGCCGGACCAAATGATTCAGTTGTTTCTATCAGCAGGTATAATGACAAAATCAGGCGGCAGATAAATGGAAAGGGGCATGAAGTGATGCTTCAAGATGTAAAAAGTGCTTCTTTTTCCATGGAGGGAGGGAACGTATATCTTTCCGTTACATTTTCAAATGGCAAACAGGAAATTGCGTCCATTTATTCGTTTCATAACCAGGCACCTTAATGGCCAGAACGGCATGATTTATCCTCATATTTTGCTTATTTTAATACTGGTTATGGCAGCGTCAATTTCAGCAGCAGACGCTGCCATAACAAAGTGGAAGACGGCAGACTATTTGACCGGGTATTATGAAATGCGGATTGTCG
This sequence comes from Domibacillus indicus, assembly GCF_000970685.1. Lineage (GTDB taxonomy): Bacteria > Bacillota > Bacilli > Bacillales > Domibacillaceae > Domibacillus > Domibacillus indicus. Next base: position 544,291 of record NZ_LAJB01000002.1, on the reverse strand, counting down.
AATTGATAGCGCTTCGAGAGGTGCTGGAACAACCTCAGCCTTCTGCTTTTGTTATGGAGACAAATAAAGGAATAACCAGCGTGAATATAACAAATATATCCGAAAAAGAATGCCAGATCCGCATTACCATTACTTATAAAGAAGGTGTTTCTCAAGCTGCCTATTACTACAATGTAAAAAGCAAAACAATTACAAAGCGGGTAGAATACAACTAAGCAATCTGTTATTTATGTGAGAGATAGAAAAGGCCGCCATTAAGAACGGAAATTCGGATTACGGGCGCAAACCGGCGGATAATCGCTGCTTTTTCACGCTCAAAATGGGTGCTGGCTTCATTTTCTTGATTTTGTTCAAAAAAAGATCCAAGAAGTGCTAACTCCACTTTTTGCTTTTCAAGCGCCAATCTGGCCCACTCATGTTCTTCGGCCAGGATTTTCTGCCAGAGCTGCTTTTTCATCCTGTTCAGGCCGCTTAAGGGGGTAATGAGCGGAGAAAGCACATAATGGTAAGGAGCAATAGCAGGGCTCAAGGACAAAGAAGCTGCTTTTTCTAAAAAGCTGTCTGAAAAAGCCCCGCTGATTAAATGAAGAGCAAGCGGCACAATCTTCTCTTTTTTTCCATTTGCTTCGTAGGAAAGATGAAAATGGACAAACAGCCAGGGATGCAGCTGGACAGTAGCTGAAGATTGGTTCGTTTCATATAATTTGATAAATGAAGCTTTTCTTTGAGCATATTGAAGAAGCTGATGAAAACGAGGCGACCCGAACGTAATGTATTCTTCCTGGTGCTTGAGCGGCCGCCCGGGATCTTTCGTGAAAAATGTGATAGTAAGCGGGTCTCCGGGCTGGCCCATCTTATCTTTATAGTGCCAGTAAAAAGGCCGGTTCATTAACGAACGGTCTGCTTCCTCGGTTAATTGAACGGTTAATGAATCACTGGATTCAGCGACGATAGGGCATTCACAAGCTTGAAAAAACGAACGAAGAAAAGGCATCACTGGTGATCACTCCAATACAGCTGCAAGGTTTTGCATTTTTACTTCCCATTCTCCAACGCTTTTTGAAGTCTGGAAAGCGTCTTTTACATGTTCTTCAATCCAGTTCTGATCTAAAATGTCATCAAGTTTTCCAATAGCTGTCTGGAAAAGGTTAATTTTTTCATAAAGCAGTGAGAGCATACGATCTTCCACAGATTGTTTATAGGCCAGATGATAGATATATACATCCTGGTTTTGGCCATAGCGGTGAACACGGCCAATTCGCTGTTCCAGCTTCATTGGATTCCAGGGCAGATCAAAGTTAATAACATGCCGGCAAAACTGCAGATTCAGCCCTTCGCTGCCGGCTTCTGTTGCAATTAATACCTGAGCCGGTCCTTTAAAAAGCTCGATCATCCAATCTTTTTTTCCTTTTTTAAAGTTTCCCTGGAACGATACTGAAGGAATATCGTTTGATCGAAAAAATAATTCCAGATACTGCTGTGTAGCGCGATACTGCGTGAAAATAAGCACTTTTTCGTTTAGCTTCTTTACAATTTCCAATGATTTTTCCGCTTTGGAATTACGTTTAATAGAATGTGCAAGTGCAGCAGTGTCCGTTTCATTAAACCCTTCTTTTTTCATCAGTGTTGCCAGGGCGGCATATTTACTGCTGCATGCTTCCCGCTGCAGAGTCAGCAATGTAATAGCGTCCGGAAGGCAGCCTGGAAGTGATTCATAAAAATCTTTTTCCTCTTTGGTCGGCGTGATGCGAATGGTTTCCACGAATCGTTTAATAGGCTGTTTTTCTATGTCTGTTCGAATATTTCGGATCATCACCTGCCTGAGCAGAGCATGAAAAGCTTCCCGGTTTTGCACTGACCGCTTGCCTTCTTTAAATTGTGACTGGAAATACCCGCTATTGCCAAACAATCCCGGCTTTAACAGAGAAACAAGATGAAATAATTCATCCGCATTATTTTGAATAGGAGTGGCGGTCAGCAGTAAGCAATAGGTTTTGTTTAAGCTGCTTACAAACTGGTGGTTTTTTGTCGCCGGGTTTTTTAAACGGTGGGCTTCATCAATAATGACCATATCGAACAGTGTATCGGAAAAAACATCAGCAAACTTTGGCTGCTTCGCTGAATCGATTGAGGCGATTTGAACTCCATTCCATGACCAATCGGGCTTTTTTCGCTGGACTAAAGCGTAAATTTGAAACTTCTCGCGCAATTCTTTTGCCCACTGGCTCACAAGAGACGCGGGTGCTAAAATAAGTACACGGGAAACGAGCCCTCGAAGCATATATTCTTTTAAAATAAGGCCCGCTTCAATGGTTTTTCCAAGGCCCACCTCATCGGCCAGAATGGCGGTGCCATTCATTTCTTCCATGACCTTTTGAGCTGTTTCAATTTGGTGGGGAAGAAACTGAATATGCGGAAGAAACTCGGGCGCCAGCAAGCCTTTGAAACTGGAAGGGAGAATCTGTTTTTTTGTTTCCGCCGCTAACTTAAAGAGAGGCCAGCTGCCTGGAGAAGACGCATTTTGCAAATTTTTCTCAAGGGCAGTTTCCCATGAATCATCATATATAATAGCAGGCTTCATTTAACTTAAGCCTCCTTATATTTAATATTCTGCATCTAGTCTGTCCCTGAAGAGAAAAAGGAATACATGAAAATGCAAATAAAAAAACAGTTCTGCCCAAGCAGAACTGTTTTTTTATTTTGTTTTCACTTTTCCTGTCCATTTTTTAAATCCGCCCTGCAGATGATGGATATCGCGGTATCCTTTTCTATAAAGCATCTGCGCTGCCCGGCCGCTGCGAAGACCGCTCTGGCAATATAAATAAACAGGCTTGTCTGGGCGAATTTCTTTCATGCGCTGTTTCATTTGTGTCACAGGAATATTGCGGGCGCCTAAAATATGGCCGCCATTATATTCATTCGGCTCGCGCACATCAATAAGCTGCGCTTTCCGGTATCCTTTTATAAATTCTTCCTGGCTGAGCGGTTTTACTGCCCGCTTTTGAGAAAAATACATGAAAATTGCGTACAAAATAATGGCACCAAGTATTATGGCGATTGAATAAAGCAACGGCGTGTTCCCCTTTCGAATAAACTGCTTCTTTCATTATAGCTATATGATTATCAGATGAAAAGAAAATTCTCTTCAAAAAAAGAAGCATGTTCGCCTTTGATTTTCCGGTTGGATTTGATAGACTAGTTGAGGGAATTTACAACGAAAAGAAGGCGTATATCATGACGAAAGAAACGTGGGCTTTTTTCGATACAGGAAATCAAAGTGCAGCTTATAATATGGCAGTCGATGAGGCTCTATTAGAATGGCACAGCCGGGGCGCTATTCCGCCCGTTGTCCGTTTTTATGGATGGGAACCGGCAGCCCTGTCTATTGGGTACTTCCAAAAAGCAGAAAAGGAAGTGGACTTTGAGACGGTTAAAAAGCTGGGGCTTGGTTTTGTCCGCCGCCCAACCGGCGGCAGGGGAGTACTGCATGATCAGGAATTAACTTACAGCGTGATCGTCAGCGAGGAGCATCCGGAAATGCCGGCGGGTGTGACAGAAGCTTACAGAGTGATTTCCGAAGGAGTGCTGCAGGGCTTCAGAACTCTTGGGCTGGCTGCAGAGTTTGCTGTTCCGCGAACAGAAGAAGAGAAAGCCAGTTTAAAAAATCCGCGTTCAAGTGTATGTTTTGATGCACCAAGCTGGTATGAACTTGTTGTAGAAGGAAGAAAAGTAGCCGGCAGTGCCCAAACACGACAAAAAGGTGTTATTTTACAGCATGGCTCCATTCTGCTTGATATCGATGAAGACAAGCTGTTCAGCCTGTTCCATTATCCGAGTGACCGGGTAAAGGACCGAATGAAGCGCGCATTTAGGGATAAAGCGGTGGCTATTAATGCATTGCGCCCTGAACGAGTGACACTTGACGAAGCAAGAACTGCTTTTAAAAAGGGCTTTGAAGACGGATTAAATATTCATTTTGAGCCGCTGGTTTTAACGGGTGAACAAAAAAGCCAGATTGCGAAAATTCAGCGTGAACGATATGAAAGTGATGAATGGAATTTTCGGAGATAAGGAAAATATTCTGCGGCGAAAATAAATTTTTTTGTCTGCGCAAGCCGAAATGTAAGGCTTTTTTACGTTTTAGGCCAAGGGCGGCCGCTTGACAAACAGAATAAACTAACTCAATATATAGATTATAAATTAGAAAACAAACACAATATATTGTGTTTGTTTTCGTTTTTCCTTAACAGAATATTAAAGGAGTTGTTTCCATGTCCGTTACATCCACACAGCATATGTCGCTTAATGTCGACAGCTTAAACAAGGACATCAGTATTTTTCCACAGGTTTTCCCTGTTACCCCGGAAATGAACATTACACACAAAGGCGTCTCCCGTCTTGTCATGATTGACCGGTACTCGTTTAAAGACACAGAAAAAATTACATTATCCGAAGGCGATTTTGTCGTTTTAACGATCAAAGAAGATCCAAAGTTTCCGGCGCGCGGAACAGGCTTCGTCGTATCACTGGATCGCGAAGCAAAAAAAGCCTCCATTCTTATTGATGAAGAATACCGCAGCGCAATCGATGATCCGAAAGAAGCGGAAACCGGCATCGTCCAGCGGACACTTGATGTTATTGAAAAACCGCTTGAAGTATTTTATGAGCAGATTGCCAAACGGAACGCTGCTGGTCTTTCAGCTGTCGAAAAAACAGCAGAAAAGAAAAAAGAATGGTTCGACAAGTTTTATCATGAACTAGTGAATTTGAACTTTATTCCTGCTGGCCGGGTATTATACGGGGCTGGTGCAGACACGGATGTAACATACTTCAATTGCTATGTAATGCCGTTTGTGGCAGATTCACGTGAAGGGATTTCTGAGCACCGCAAGCAGGTTATGGAGATCATGAGCCGCGGCGGCGGTGTCGGCACGAACGGCTCCACTCTTCGTCCCCGCAATACGCTTGCACGGGGTGTAAATGGAAAATCATCTGGATCTGTATCATGGCTTGATGACATTGCGAAGCTGACCCATCTTGTTGAGCAGGGCGGCTCAAGGCGCGGTGCTCAGATGATTATGTTGGCAGACTGGCATCCAGATATTGTTGAATTTATTATTTCAAAAATGCAGAACCCGCGTATTTTGCGCTACCTTCTTGAAAATACAGAAGATGAACAAATTAAAAAAGCGGCGAAGGATAAATTGAATTTCAAGCCGCTGACAGAGCGTGAAGAACAAATGCATCAGGGTGTGGTCAACTACAAAAACATTCCTGGCTACGGCGGCTTCAGCCCTGAAATTATTAAAGAAGCGGAAGAGAAGCTTCGGACTGGCGGTACTTACAGCGTCCATAATCCTGAATTTTTAACAGGTGCTAACATTTCAATCTGTTTAACAAAAGAATTTATGGAAGCTGTCGAAAACGATACTGAATATGAGCTTCGTTTCCCGGCAGTAGAAAAATACAATAAAGAAGAAATGGCACATTATAACGAAAACTGGCATAAAGTCGGCGATGTCCGCGAATGGCAGCGCCAGGGGCATGAAGTGCGCACATACCGTAAAATCAAAGCGCGTGAATTGTGGAATTTAATTAACGTTTGTGCAACATACTCAGCGGAGCCGGGCATTTTCTTTATCGACAATGCTAACGACATGACCAACGCAAAAGCATACGGCCAGCAGGTTGTCGCAACAAATCCATGTGGCGAGCAGCCCCTTGCACCATTTTCTGTCTGCAATCTTGCAGCTGTAAACCTTGCCGAGATGGCAGATAAAGAAACAAAAACTGTAAACTTCGAGAAGCTGAAAGAAACAGTTCGCACCGGCGTACGGATGCAGGACAATGTTATTGATGCTACACCGTACTTCCTGGAAGAAAACAAAAAGCAGGCACTTGGTGAACGCCGCGTTGGTCTTGGCGTAATGGGTCTTGCAGATTTATTAATTTACTGTGAGAAAGAATATGGATCTGCAGAAGGCAACAAGCTGGTTGATGAAGTATTTGAAGTGATCGCTGTAACAGCATATGAAACGTCTGTTGAACTGGCGGAGGAAAAAGGCAGCTTCCCATTCCTTGAAGGAGAAACGCCGGAAGAAACAGGCCGTCTGCGCAACGCGTTTATTAACACAGGCTATATGAAAAAAATGCCAGAGCATGTTCGAGAAGCGATCACGGCCAATGGCATCCGCAACTCTCACTTGTTGACGGTTGCTCCAACGGGCTCTACCGGAACGATGGTTGGCGTCTCGACGGGTCTTGAGCCGTACTTCTCATTCACATACTACCGCAGCGGACGCCTCGGTAAATTTATTGAAGTAAAAGCGGATATTGTAAAGGATTATTTAGAGCGCAATCAGGAAGCAGATCCCGATCAGCTTCCTGACTATTTCGTAACGGCAATGAGTCTTGCACCGGAAGCACATGCGGACGTTCAGTGTGTGATTCAGCGCTGGATTGACAGCTCCATTTCAAAAACTGTTAATGCACCGCGCGGATACACGGTTGAACAGGTGCAAAGCGTGTACGAGCGTCTTTATAAAGGCGGTGCAAAAGGCGGAACGGTTTACGTTGATGGAAGCCGTGATTCCCAGGTTCTAACGCTGAAAGCAGAAGAAAATAACTGGGATGAAGAGGAAAAGCAGGCACCGAAAGAGCATGAAAACCATGTTGTGTTAATTGATACGATTCAAGATCTTCGTTCAACGGACGTAACAATCGGCAGCGAGGTTGGCAATACGTGTCCGGTCTGCCGCAAAGGAACCGTAGAAGAGCTTGGAGGATGCAATACCTGCACAAACTGCGGCGCCCAGCTGAAATGCGGATTGTAAGAAAAAGCAACTGAATAAAAAGAAGCCGTCTCTCGATAAGGAGACGGCTCTTTTTTATTTATCGGGCCAGATTCGGCCTCTAAAAAACTCTGCCGCTTTGTGCGGCAGAGTTATTCAGAAGAAGCGCGTGAACCCCGTTTGCCTTTGTTGCCTTCAATAACAGTTAGATGGGTTGCTTTTTTACGACGGGCTGATTTCTTTTTTGGCTTAGCTGTAAAAGAAACCGAATGTGATGGTTTTTTCGTATTCGATTTAGCAGTCTGGCGTTTTTTAGACTGCTTCACCGCTTTTGAATATGCGCGGTCTTCCCTACGGTTAACGCCTCCGCCACGGTTTCTCATAAAAAGCCGGAGCAGAAACATAACAACTGCGACGGTAATGACGGCGAATACAATTTGTTGCACGAGCTGCCCGGGAGAGGTGATCATCATAGACACGAGACCAATGGCAGCGAGCGCAGCGATGACAGAAACAACGACAGTACGAACATTCATTAAAGCCACCTCCCGGTAAGTATTGTTACTTACATATTAGACAATTTCGTCTGCTTTTAATCCTTTTTCGGCACTTTCTTCAATGGAAATTAATTTTTCGAAAGAAGCAATGGCGACCTCTACCTGCTCATCCGACGGTTCTTTTGTTGTTAAAAGCTGCAGCCAGAGTCCGGGGTAACCGAGCCATTTAAGTACCGGAACATCTCGGACTTTGTTTGTTAACTGCAATACTTCAAACGAGATACCGAGAACTACCGGAATGAGTGCCAGCCGATTGAGCACCCGTACATAGAATGGCTCAAGAGGCACAAGCATATACACAAAAATACCGACCACAACCGTAAACAAAATAAAGCTGGACCCGCAGCGATAGTGAAGCCGGGAAGAGGCCTGCACGTTTTCAACATTCAGGGGAAGGCCGCTTTCATAGGCATTGATTACTTTGTGCTCCGCTCCATGATACTGGAATACCCGCTTAATAAGAGGTGTCATGGAAAGAACATAAATATAGATAAGCAGCAGAACCAGTTTGAAAAATCCTTCAATTAAAATTTGGGACATGTCGCTTGAAAAAACAGGGCGGGTCAGTTCGGCTAAACCTACCGGGACAAGAGTGAAAATAAATTTACCGAATAGGAAAGACATAATTCCAACGAGAGCAGCGCCAAATAGGAGAGTTAGTTTTGATGGCTCTTCTGCTTGTGCTGCTTCTTCGCCTGGGTTTACGTCATATCGGTCATTTGCAAAATTTAAGTGTCTGGATCCTGTTGCGGCAGCATCTAAAATAGCAACTATTCCCCGAAGAAAGGGAATTTTTTTTAACGTTTGCAGGGCGGGGCGCACTGTGCGCGGCAGGTGAAAGTATTCAATTGACCCGTCATTTCGGCGTACCGCTGTCACGGTATGCTTTTTACCGCCAAACATAACACCTTCTACAACGGCCTGGCCGCCATATACAGGCTTTTCCATACTCATTCATCAGTTCCTTCTTTCATTCATCCTTGGACAGGACAGGTAGTAATCATATTTTAGCGGTAATCCGGCTAAAATAAAAGCGAGACTTGTTCAGGGGAGGAAAGAAGATGAGCAGTAAAGATGTTTCTAAACATTCTGACTATTTTAACCGCAGCATTTTTGAAACAGGTGTTGCAGCCGGGCTGCTGCTTTTGCTGTTTAGCTGGCTTGCTTATACCTTTAATTTTATAAATTGGAACCCAATATCGCTTTTGTCCACAGTTTCACTATCGGTTATGGTAAAATATGGGGTCGCGGCTTTGTTGATTGTGGTTATTTCCAGCGTGCTCTCCTTATTATACTATGCATTGCTCCGGAAAAGAAAGCCTCTACCTTCCGGAATCATCATCACAGTGCTCCTTTTTAGTATAGGTTTTTTTTCCGGGGACCGGACTCCGCTTCATTTAATTACTGTTTTCGCTCTTTTGCTCGGCTACTGTTTATTTATTAGTATGACAATTTCCTGGCATCATGAGCAGGAGAAGTAGTCAGCCGCCGATAAAATATGGTAAACTTATCGGTAAAATGAATAAGCGGGGAATAGCTGATGAAAAGAATTTTGCTTATGAATGGGGCAAACCTGAACAGGCTTGGCAAGCGCGAGCCGCATATTTACGGGTATACGACGCTTGCGGAGCTTGAAGACCGTATTATCAGGCGCGGAGAACAAGCTGGAGCAGAAGTGATTACCTTTCAGTCGAACTTCGAAGGAGAGCTGGTTGAAAGGCTTCATCTGGCTGAAGATGAAGGGCTTGATGGCATTATTTTTAATCCCGGAGCTTTTACTCATTACAGCCATGCGCTTGGTGATGCTGTGGCAGGCATAAAAGTACCGGTTGTTGAAGTACATATTTCCAATATCCATGCCCGCGAAGAATTTCGCCATCATTCTGTTATTGCGCCTCATGCTGCAGGGCAGATGTGCGGATTTGGGCTGTATGGCTATGAAATGGCATTGGACTTTTTTACAAATAAGGAGAGCTGAAAATGAGCAAAGTTGAAAAATTGCGTTCACAACTGAGCGAAAAAGGATTAGACGGCCTTTTTATTATGAGTCCATACAATCGCCGATATATAAGCGGATTTACTGGAACAGCAGGCGCTGTGCTTGTAACAGCGGAAGCTGCCGTCTTTTTAACCGATTTCCGTTATACGGAGCAGGCGGCTGCGCAGGCAGAAGGCTTTACTATTATCGAGCATACAAAACCGCTCCTTGAAGAAGCGATGAAGCAGGCTGAAGAGCTGGGTGTAAACACACTGGGCTTTGAAAAAGAGTATGTTTCATATCAGGAGTTTGAATTGCTTCAGAAGTATTTTAACGGCAAGCTTGAGCCGGCAGCAGGGATTGTTGAAAACTTGCGCTTGATTAAGACCGAATCAGAGATTAAGATATTAAAGGAAGCGTGTGACATTGCAGATGCAGCGTTTAAACATATTCTTGATTTTCTAAAGCCGGGAGCTAAAGAAATCGATGTGTCAAATGAGCTTGAATTTTTTATGAGAAAATGCGGTGCAGCTTCTTCTTCCTTTGATATTATCGTCGCTTCGGGTGCCCGCTCTGCTTTGCCGCATGGTGTAGCCAGCGGAAAACAAATTGAATCCGGCGACTTTGTGACACTTGATTTTGGCGCGTATTATAAAGGTTATGCGTCAGACATTACGCGCACCGTTGCAGTAGGTGAACCGTCAGACCGGTTAAAGGAAATATATGCGGTCGTTTTAGAAGCCCAGATGGCAGCTGTAGAGCAAATCAAGCCGGGTATGACAGGAAAAGAAGCAGACGCTGTAGCGCGGGATATCATTTCAGCAAAAGGGTATGGTGATGCGTTCGGCCACTCAACCGGCCATGGCCTTGGCCTGGAAGTGCATGAAAGTCCAAGACTTTCCGTTTCTTACGACAAGCTGCTCAAGCCGGGCATGGTTGTCACAGTAGAGCCGGGTATTTATTTGCCGGGCATTGGCGGTGTTCGAATTGAAGATGATATACTGCTTACGGATAACGGAAATGAACTGCTCACACATTCTGCTAAAGAACTTATTATTTTGTAAAAACCCCAGGAGGATCACAGATGATTTCAGTAAATGACTTTCGTACAGGCTTGACAATTGAAGTAGACAACGGCATTTGGCGCGTTGTAGACTTCCAGCACGTAAAACCGGGGAAAGGAGCGGCTTTTGTACGCTCTAAGCTTCGCAATCTTCGGACGGGAGCAATTCAGGAAAAAACGTTCCGTGCTGGTGAAAAAGTAGAAAAAGCGCAAATCGACAACCGCCGTATGCAATATTTGTATGCCAATGGTGATCAGCACGTATTTATGGATAATGAATCTTATGAGCAAATTGAGATTCCGGCTTCACAAATTGAATATGAATTAAAATTCTTGAAAGAAAACATGGAAGTATCCATTATGATGTTTGGAACAGAAACACTCGGTGTTGAGCTTCCGAACACAGTGGAATTGAAAGTAACTGAAACAGAACCTGGTATTAAGGGCGATACAGCATCAGGCGGTACAAAACCGGCAATTGTAGAAACAGGCCTTTCTGTTAACGTTCCGTTCTTTGTAAATGAAGGGGATGTATTAATTGTGAATACATCAGACGGTTCATACGTATCACGTGCATAATTCATTTGGGTGTACCCTCACAGGTGCACCCTTTTTATTTGCGTTCCGGCCTGCTTGTCCGTACGATAAAGGGAGAGAAGCAGAAAGAAGGTCGATTGTATTGAATTTGAAAGAGAAAATAGAGAAGCTTATCCCCGTGTTTCAATCCAGGGAGCCAGAGCTTGACGAGCTGCATTCATTTCCGTTTGACAACATAAACGACTTAAAAGAAATTGGCTACACAAAAGCAATGCTTCCGCAAAATGGCGGTATGTCCTTTGTGGATTTTGTGCAGCATCAGGAACTGATTGCAAAAGGCTGCGGTGCAACAGGACTGTCGATTGGATGGCACACCGGCATCCTGATGGACTACGCGGAACACCGGCACTGGAACCCGGCTATTGCGGATTTTTTAGTAGAAGAAATAGAAAAAGGGAAGCTGGTTAACTCCGCAGCCAGCGAGCGCAATGCCGGAAGTCCGCTTCGCGGTGCGGCTTTCAGGACAAATGCTGTGCGGGAGGGCCGGGAATACATTTTAAATGGTGAAAAAACCTTTACTTCCGCTGCACCGGTTCTTGACTATGTGTTTGTATCCGCATCGATCAGCGGCACACAGGAATCAGCTGTATTCCTTGTTCCGATGTCGGCAGAAGGCGTATCGATCCGAAAAACATGGGATAGTGTCGCCATGCGCGGGACAGCCAGTCATGATCTTCTTCTTGAAAATGTAAAAATTCCGGCTGAGTATATAGTAGAGCAAATTGACAATTCCCAGCGGCTTCGCCGGAAAGGCTCCCTTCTTCATATCCCTGCCTGCTATATCGGAATAGCTGGAGCCGCCCGCGATTATGCGGTTCAGTTTGCTGCTTCTTATACACCGGCAGCACTGGATCATCCTATTGGCGAATTGCCTGTCACAGAGCAGACGATTGGGCAAATGGAAATGAAGCTGATGGCTGCCCGGCAATTTTTGTATCGGACGGCCGAGCTTTACGACCGGAAGCCCGATGAACCGATTAAGCCGCAAATGGCTGCCGCCAAAGCATTTGTTACGAACACAGCGATTGAGGTAACCGATATCGCTATGCGGATTGTCGGCGCCAGAAGTTTATCGGAGAAAAACCCCCTGCACCGCTACTGGCAAAATGTGCGTGCCGGGCTTCACAACCCTCCAATGGACGACATTGCTTATCGAACTCTCGCTCAAGAAGCGATAAAAACGAGCCGTTCATAAACCATTAAACTGTTATGGAAAAACCGCTAAATTATTTGGCGGTTTTTTTCATGGATAAAGTACTTCTTTGGTTCATACAATGTGGAAAGAGCGGAAGGAGGCGGCGGATTGCCCTATAAAACCATTATACCCTATTTACCCGAATCGACCTTGCATGCTGTCAGTCCTCTTTTGAAAAACGATCCGGAGATTGAAGAAATCCGGCTTCGAACCGGCCAGAGAATTGAACTTTCGGGGCCAAAACCTTATGTATTATCCACTTTTTTTTCTGAACAGGAACGAGCTGCTTTTGTTCATAAAATTACAAAGCATTCTGTTTATCGGCTTGAAGAACAGCTGAGGCGGGGATACTTGACGATTGAAGGAGGACATCGAATCGGTATTGCAGGACAAGCTGTTATAAAAGAGGGAGTTATTGCATCGATGACGAATTTATCGTTTTTTAACATTCGGATTGCCAGAGAGAAAAAAGGGGCAGCACTCCGGCTTTTGCCATCTCTTTTTCAAAATGGATGGAAAAGTGCATTGTTAATTGGACCGCCAAGGTCTGGGAAAACCACACTGCTGCGTGATATTGCCCGAATTGCCGGTACGGGGGATGAAAAGCGGGGTATTGCTCCGGTAAAGGCATGTATCGTCGATGAACGCTCTGAAATCGCAGGCTGCCTGTCTGGTGTTCCCCAGCTGGATGTCGGCACAAGAACAGATGTATTAGATGCATGCCCCAAGTCGGAGGGAATGATGATGATGATCCGGTCGATGAGCCCGGATGTACTGATTGTCGATGAAATTGGCCGCGCCGAGGATGCGCAGGCTCTTTCTGAAGCTTTAAACGCTGGCATCGCAGTAATTGCAACCGTTCACGCTCACTCTTTTAAAGAAGCGCTTCGCCGGCCGGTTATCCGTCACATAAAAGAAAGCGGCTTGTTTGACACATATATTGAGGTGAACCGCGAGCACCATCTGACTATTTTAAAACGTGAAAGCCAAGTGATCTGATGAAGTGGCTCGGAGCAGTGTTTATTCTGATTGCCAGTGTATTTATTGGCTGGTCTCAATCAAGAGTGTACGGGGAGCGAGTCAGACAGATCCGCCAGTTTGAAACAGCTTTCCTTATGCTCGAATCGTCCATTGCCTATGGAGCCGAATCGATGGAAACCGCAGCACGCTCTATCGCGAAATCAATTGAAAAACCAGCAAATGCTGCATTTCATCAGTTTGCCGAAGCATTATCCGCATCTGAAGAAAGTGCCGGCCAGCTTTGGACAGAGATTATCTGGCAGGAGGCAGGCCAGCTGGCATTAAAAAAAAGAGATGTGCAAATCGTTGAGCAGGCAGGCTGTATGCTGGGAGCTGTTACTCAGGCTGCAGAAGCAAGAAAGCTGCAGCTGGTATTAAAACAGCTTGAAAAGCAGCGTGAAGAAGCTGCAGCTGAAGAAAAGCGGCTTTCTGGAATGATCCGGTCAATCAGCCTGCTTTTTGGCATGATGACAGCGATTTTGCTTTTATAGGGTGGGACGAAACATGGATATGGACATGGATTTATTGTTCAAAATCGCGGGTATTGGCATCATTGCCGCTTTTTTGCATACGATTTTAGAGCAATTGGGCAAAAAAGAATATGCCCAGTGGGTGACACTGTTTGGCTTTGTTTATATTTTATTTATGGCTGCCACGATTGTCGGGCAGCTGTTCGATAAAATTAAATCCGTTTTTTTATTTCAATGACAGGAGCGGTTGACCCATTGCAATTACTCATATTGCCGCCATTATACTCGTCGCTGTTTTTTTAGCCATTCTGCTTCATGAATACAATCCTGGCTTTTCAATGCTGTTTATTTTATTCACTTGCAGCATTCTGCTTTATCAATTTGCAGATGAAATGGCCAAGCTTATTGCCGCTGTTCGCAAGATGGCTGCTTATGCAGGAGTTGAAGCGCTGTATATTGAGACGGTGTTAAAAGCGGTCGGCGTGGCGTTTATTTCTGAATTTATTGCCAATATTGCAAAAGACGCGGGGCAGCAGGCGCTTGCAGCTAAAATGGAAATAGCAGGTAAGATAATTATTATGGCCCTGATTCTTCCTATTTTAACAATTCTTATCGAAACGGTTTTAAACATGCTTCCAGGGCGGTGATCCATGGGACAGATATGGCAGCCAATAATTGAACAGGCCGATTTGTCGGCGCTTGAAGAGAGATGGAGCAAATTAAAGCAGATGTACGGTCCGTTTATGCCGGAAAAAATGGACTTTAACGCAAGTAATTTTGATCTGGCCGCTTTTTTTTCGCCGGAGAACTGGCTGGCCGCTTTAAAGTCTTATGTGTTTTTTGAAATAACAGCACATGCAGAGAGCCTTGCCATTATTTTTTTGCTCTCCATTTTAGCATCGGTGTTAAAAACTGTGGGACAAGCCCTGGAAACACAAACGGTAACCAGGACAGCAGAAGCTGCTGTATTAATCCCAATTTTTATATTAGCTGCCAGTACATTTCGGCTGGCGGTTGAAACAGTATCGGCATCTGTGGAACAAATGACCGTTTTTATGATGGCGTTTATGCCTGTATTGATTGCATTGTTAACTATAAGCGGTGCAGTGGCGTCTGCTGCCTTGTTTCCGCCTATGCTTCTTTTCATGATGAATGCTTCTGGTGTTTTAATTGATCAAATTATTCTGCCCTGTCTTATCTTTTCAGTTGTTTTCAGCTTGATCAGCCTTCTGTCTGATCATTATAATGCTGATCGGATCGCAGGACTGCTGCGGACGGTCAGCGTCTCGCTTCTTAGCGCTTTTATGGCCGTTTTCCTGGCTATTTTAACAATGAGAGGAATTACTGCAGCAGCAGCAGATGGCCTGACAGTGAAAACAGCCAAGTTTATCAGTGGAACATTCGTACCGGTGGTCGGACGAATGATGGCAGATGCAGCAGATACAGCATCCGGTGCCGCTTTAATGATCCATAATACGGCTGGTGCGGCAGGGATCGGCCTGCTGATGCTGACTGCTTTGTTTCCCGTTGTAAAATTAATGGTACTCGTTGTCTTGTATAAAGCGGCAGCCGCCGTTCTGCAGCCGCTCGGTGACTCGGCTGCTGCCTCTCTTCTTGAAATTATCGGGAAAACGATGTCATTTATGCTGGCTGCTCTTGCGCTTGTTTCTTTTATGTATTTTTTATTTATGGCGGCTGTTGTGTCAGCAGGAAATGCTTCTTATATGATGAGGTGAAGCCATGCAGGCGATTTTTGACTGGCTGTCGTCTGTTCTGACCCTTCTTTTATGCGCTTCTGTGGTGGATATGCTTTTATCCGACTCGCCAATGAAAAAATATGTCAGGCTGACGGCAGGCCTCGTAATTATGGCCGCACTTGTTAAACCGCTTTTTTCAGCCGACTGGTCATTATCATTTTCAAATGAACAGAGCGCCTCAGCGTTTGACCAGGAAACAAAGCAGCAGCTGAATCAACTATCAGATGTTTCGGAGCTTGCGTCTAACACGTATGTGAACCAGCAGCTTCAGTCTGATGCGGAAACAGCTGCTGCCTCTTTTTCTTCCTGTGAAGTGCTTGACGTCCAGGCTGAAGTAAATGAAGAAGAGGTAAAAAACATTCAAGTACGCTTAAAAGGGAAATGTCAGGAAAAAGAAATTCAAAATGTTCTCGCAGAAAAGTGGAATATTGAAGAACATCATCTGAATATGGTGATGGAAAAGGAGGAACGAGGAGGTGGCTGACCGGCAATCATTTATAGCGAAATGGAAAAATGGAAAAGCAGATAAGCCGCTGAAATGGGCAGCGATCATGCTCGGGGGCGGGATCGCTCTTATGGCTCTCAGCGATTTAAATGGCTCAGAGCCCCCTGAAGAAGAAAAACCGGAACCTGTGGCGGCGGCTGAAACCGATTTGAAAAAAGACTATGAATCGGAACTCACTCGTGTGCTAAGCCAAATTGAGGGTGTCTCCAATGTCTCGGTTATCGTTAATCTCGCTTCTTCTGAACGGAATGTTTATGAAAAAAATACCGTTTCTACTAAAGGGGACAGTGAGACAACAAAAGATGAACAAATGGCGGTTGTACGGAATGGAGATGTGGAAAGCCCGGTGATGACGGAAACACGCAAGCCGGATATTCAAGGGGTATTAATTGTGGCGGAGGGTGTTGAACGTGTCCAGGTGAAAAAGCGCATGGTAGAAGCTGTCACACGTGTGCTCGGTGTACCCGTTCATCGCGTGGCTGTTATGCCGGGGAAAACAGGAGGAGAAGGTTAATGCCAAAAAAACAAACAGTCTGGTTGTTTACAATGGTCAGCTTAACAGCTGTGCTTGGGGTTTACTACGTAACAGGTCCTGAAAAGCTGCTCCCTGCATCAACGCTTGAAGAAACCATTCCTGAGCCAGCAGAAGACACAGATGTAGCTGTAGAGAATGTGGAGGAAACATCAGAGGATGAGGTTTTTGAAATGATCCGTCTTGAAGCGGAAGAAGAACGAAGCCGCTTAAAAGAAGAATTGACAGCAAAAGTGGCATCCGCTGAATTATCCCCTGAAGAGAAGGATAAAGCCTACACAAGCATGCAGGAGCTGGACGAGCTGGCCTCAAGTGAACGGATGCTCGAAACTGTCATTAAATCAAAGGGCTATGAAGATGCGCTCGTCCGGACCATTGAAGGAGAAGTACGGATTACCGTTAAAGCAGACAGCCATTCCACTGAAGAAGCTAATGAGCTGATCCGCCTGGCAAAGGAAGAAATGGGCGATAAAATGCCTGTTTCAGTGGAATTCGAGCCTTTTAAATAAAAAAACAACCCGCTTTTTGCAAAGCGGGCTTATTTCATTTTCGTTCTATATTTGCTAATTGAAGAAAAAAAGATAAAATGGGGAAAGGAGCTTTTTTTCTGTACAAAAACAGCTCATCTATTTATTTCCTAAAAGGGGTGCTGGATACATGAAAGTGCAAGAAATTAGAGAATTGATCAAATTAGTTGATCAATCAGGAATTGATGAATTCGTATTCGAGTCAGCTGGAAGCAAGCTGAAAATGAAAAAATCATCAGGAACAACAACATACGCTGCAGCACCGGAAGCACCAAAGGCGGCTGTCCAAGGCGCGCCCGCCGTCCAGGAGCAAAATGCACCGGCTGTGCAGGAAGCGCCGGCACCGGAAGCGCCAAAAGCAGCCGCTGACAACACGAACCTACATAAAATTACTTCTCCAATGGTAGGTACATTCTATCAGTCACCTTCGCCAGATACAGATGCGTATGTAAAACCTGGCTCCAAAATTCGTTCAGACTCCGTAGTCTGTATCGTTGAAGCGATGAAGCTGTTTAACGAAATTGAAGCAGAGGTGGACGGCGAAATTATCGAAATTCTTGTGAAAGATGGCCAGCTGGTTGAGTACGGCCAGCCGCTTTTCCTAGTGAAACCGGAATAAAGGAGAATTTACGATGATTAAAAAAGTATTAATTGCAAACCGAGGCGAAATTGCCGTTCGAATTATAAGGGCCTGTAAAGAGCTTGGGATCGAAACAGTAGCCGTTTTCTCGGAAGCTGACCGTGAAGCGCTTCATGTACAGCTAGCGGATGAAGCATACTGTATCGGACCAACAGCTTCAAAAGACAGCTATTTAAATTTCACGAATATCGTCAGCGTGGCTAAACTGACAGAATCAGATGCCATTCACCCCGGCTACGGGTTTTTGGCTGAAAATGCAAGTTTTGCTGAGCTATGCCGTGAATGCAATATCATTTTCATTGGTCCATCGCCGGAAGCCATTACACAAATGGGTACAAAAGATGTGGCCCGCGATACGATGGAAGAAGCAGGGGTACCCATTGTCCCGGGGTCAGACGGTATTATTAAAGACATAGAAGAAGGCCTGTCAGTGGCTGCGCAAATTGGCTACCCGGTTATCATTAAAGCAACGGCTGGAGGCGGCGGAAAAGGCATCCGCGTGGCCCGCAATGAAGCAGAGCTTGAAAAAGGCGTTACAATGACACAGCAGGAAGCAGCAACGGCTTTTGGCAACCCCGGTGTTTATCTTGAAAAGTTCATTGAAGACTTCCGCCATGTTGAAATTCAAGTAATGGCGGATACTCATGGCAATGTGATTCATCTTGGTGAGCGGGATTGCACTATTCAGCGGCGCATGCAAAAGCTGCTTGAGGAAACGCCGTCTCCTGCACTGAATGAAAAAATCAGAGGCGAGATGGGTGAAGCAGCTGTAAAAGCAGCCAAAGCGGTTGATTATACAGGTGCAGGCACGGTAGAATTTATTTATGATGCCGGTGCGGGCATGTTTTATTTTATGGAAATGAACACTCGCATCCAGGTAGAGCACCCGGTAACGGAAATGGTGACAGGCGTGGACTTAATAAAAGAGCAAATCCGTGTCGCTTCTGGCGAAGTGCTTTCTATCAAACAAGAAGATGTCAATTTTGACGGCTGGGCCATTGAATGCAGAATCAATGCGGAAAATCCCGAGAAAAACTTCATGCCCTCTGCAGGAAGAGTAGAAGGATATCTGCCGCCGGGAGGGTTTGGTGTCCGTGTGGACTCCGCTGTTTATCCAGGTTATATGATTCCGCCATATTACGACTCAATGGTTGCGAAATTAATTGTCCACGGGAAAACAAGAGAAGAAGCGATTGCCCGCATGAAGCGTGCGCTTTCGGAATTTGTAGTAGAAGGTGTTTATACCACGGTCCCATTCCATCAAAAACTGCTGGATCATGATGTATTTGTTAGTGGAGACTTTAATACAAAGTTTCTGGAAATGTATGATGTAATGAAAGCCTAATTCTAATTCGGAGGTGCATAGTATGTCAGAGCAGCAATCTGTGAGTCAAGTACTTGAAATGAGCAATGGAGAAGGCGGCCACGGCCGAATTGAAATTGCCCCGGAAGTAATTGAGGTTATTGCTGGTATCGCCGCATCAGAAGTAGACGGTGTAGAAAAAATGCGCGGCAGCTTTGCGGCCGGGGTGGCAGAACGCCTTGGCAAAAAAAATCACGGAAAAGGCGTCCGTGTTGATTTAACAGAAGACGGCATTAAAGTCGATGTGTACTGTGTTGTGAAATTTGGTGTTTCGATTCCTCGCGTGGCAAAGCTTATTCAAGAAGGAATCCGCCAGACTCTTTTAAACATGACTGCTTTGGAAGCAGACGAAGTGAATATTCATATTGTCGGCATTCAATTTGATACAAAGCAGCCTGAACCAGAATACGAGGACGAAGTATAATGAATAAAAACGCTCTGGCAATGCCGGGGCGTTTTTTCTCATGTTTTCGGCAAAGCTTTTTTATGCTATGATCAAAAAGGCATTAAATACAAAGGAGCAATCGAATGAATAGACGTACGGCACGGGAAAAGGGTATACAGGCCCTTTATCAAATGGATGTAAGCGGAGCGGAGTCAGCGGAAGCCATCGCGAATGTGTTAGAAGACAGCGAAGGTGACAGCCGTTATTTACATGAAATTGTCGCGGGTGTAGAAAAGCACTGGGATGAAATCGATACAATTATCAAAAACAATTTGGAAAAATGGTCGTTTGACCGCCTGGCGAAAGTCGACCGGAACATTTTGCGCCTCGCTGTATATGAGATGAACTATTCAGAAGATGTTCCGGGCAAGGTAGCCGTAAATGAAGCAATTGAACTGGCGAAATATTTTAGTGATGAACGTGCCGGGAAATTTATTAATGGTGTTTTATCCAAAATTAATCAATCAATGGACTAAGTGAGGAGTTTTTTTCATGACAGCAGCTATTATTGACGGAAAAGCAATTGCAAAGGATATTCGCGCAGAGCTGAAAGAGGAAATCGAAGAGCTGAAAGCGGCTGGCACTACTCCGGGACTGGCAGTAGTAATTGTCGGGGAGGATCCGGCCTCTCACACGTATGTAAACAGCAAGGAAAAAAG
Source organism: Domibacillus indicus (assembly GCF_000970685.1). GTDB lineage: Bacteria > Bacillota > Bacilli > Bacillales > Domibacillaceae > Domibacillus > Domibacillus indicus. The sequence continues at coordinate 524,192 of NZ_LAJB01000002.1, read as the reverse complement.
CAGCAAGGAAATTGGCATTCACTCGGAGGTTTATCGTTTTCCAGCAGATCTTACCGAAGAAGCACTTTTGCAAAAAGTGGAAGAGTTGAATAACGACAAGAACATTCATGGCATTCTGGTACAGCTGCCGCTTCCTAAGCATATTTCTGAAGACAAAGTGATTGATGCCATCTCTCCTGAAAAAGATGTAGACGGTTTTCACCCGGTAAATGTCGGCAAGTTAGTAATTGGCAAAGATACCTTTTACTCATGTACACCATACGGCATTATGAAAATGCTGGAGAAAGAAAATATTTCGCTCGAAGGCAGGCATGTTGTTGTTATTGGGCGCAGTAATATTGTCGGCAAGCCGGCTGCACTGCTGTCATTAATGAATAATGCAACGGTAACAATCTGCCATTCGCGCACAAAGAATTTAAAAGAAGTAACCCGCCAGGCGGATGTTGTCATCGCCGCAGTAGGAATTCCGAATTATGTAACAGCTGATCATCTCAAGCCGGGTGCAATTGTCATTGACGTCGGCATCAACAGAAATGAAGACGGCAAGCTGTGCGGTGATGTGGACTTTAACAGTGCGAAAGAAACCGCAGGAGCCATTACCCCGGTGCCCGGCGGAGTGGGGCCGATGACGATTACCATGCTTCTATACAATACAGTGAAATCGGCCAGAGCATTCGCAGCGAAATAATTTCATAGCAGATGAATGAAACTGTCTTTTCGGTCGTGTTATAATCGAAAAGACAGTTTTTTTATGAATATGATAGAGCTTCAAGCGTGTTACAGCGACAAAAAATGTGGCCGGGCAGCATTTTTGTGAAAGAGAAAAACGAGCGCTCCGCCCATTTTTTGCAAGGGAAAAGGTGAGAAAATGGAAGCTAATCAGCATTTAACCGTTAAAGCGTTAACGAAATACATAAAGCGTAAATTTGATGCAGATCCGCATTTGAAGCAGGCAGCTGTAAAAGGAGAGCTTTCAAATGTAAAGCACCATTCAAGCGGGCATTTGTATTTTACTTTAAAGGATGACCATGCCCGTATTATGGCCGTCATGTTTGCTGCTTCTGCAAAGTCTTTAACATTTCGTCCGGAAAATGGCATGGAAGTCATTTTAACGGGAGATGTGACAGTATATGAGTCAAGCGGACAGTACCAGATTTATGTAAAAACGATGCAGCAGGATGGCGCCGGCAATTTATTTGCCGCGTTTGAGCAATTGAAAAAAAAGCTTGAGCAGGAAGGCCTGTTTCGGCCGGAAGCAAAACGGCCTATTCCAGCGTATCCTGCTTCGATTGCCGTTATTACTTCGCCAACCGGCGCAGCCATTCGGGATATTTTAACAACGATTAACCGCCGTTATCCTTCCGTAGAGGTGCTTATTTATCCAGCGCTGGTTCAAGGAGACCGTGCCGCTGCGTCGATAGTGGGCCAGCTGCGAAAAGTGAATGAAGAGAAGCGTGCGGATGTTATCATCGCCGGACGCGGCGGAGGTTCAATCGAAGAGCTGTGGGCTTTTAATGAGGAAGCGGTCGCGAGGGCCATACGTTCTTCTGCTATCCCGGTTATCTCGGCTGTCGGGCACGAAACGGATTTTACGATTGCTGATTTTGCAGCCGACTTGCGGGCGCCGACTCCAACGGCCGCTGCTGAGATGGCGGTTCCGCATATTGAAGAGGTATCGGAACGAATCAGGGCAAAAGAAAAGCGCCTTATGCGCGCGGCTTCAGAAAAAATCCGTTCTTCGAGAAACCGGCACCAGGCTGTTTTAAACAGCTATATCATGCGGAATCCGCAGGCTCTTTACCGACAGCAGTTTGAGCGTGCCGATCGTGTGCATGAACAGCTGATTTATCATACAAAGTTACTGGTGGACCGGAAAAAAACAGCTGTTCAGCATGCGTCTTCCCGTCTTTTACGTACAGGTCCCGGTCCGCGTATTGAATTTGAAGCGGCCCAGCTTGAAAAAGTAAAAAAACACCTTTATCGGCTGGCTCAGTCGACGATAAATGAAAAAAGATCGGCTTTTCAGCAGAATACAGCTATGCTTGATGCTCTCAGCCCGCTAAAAGTGATGGAAAGAGGGTACAGTCTTATATACAGCGATAACGAAACCATTGTCAAAACCGTTCATGATGTGAAAAAAGATGACCGCATTCGTATACAGATGACTGATGGGACTATTTATGCCCATGTCGATTCAATAGGGGGAAAGAAAGATGGAAATTAAAAATATGAGCTTCGAACAGGCAATGGAGCAGCTGGAAAAAATCACGGCGCGTTTGGAAGAAGGCGATGTGCCGCTGGAAGAAGCGCTCGAAGAATACAAGCGCGGCATGGAGCTGTCGGCTTTATGCCACAGTAAGCTGAAAAAAGCGGAAACCGAACTGGCCAGGCTCGTAACAAATGATGGAGACCAGCCATTCCGCCTGGATGGTGAAGATGTATGACAGACTTAAAAAAATACATGAACGAGAAGCTGCAATTATTTGAACCGTACATGATTGAGCATGTTAATGCTATGCAGGCGCCGGACATTTTAAAAGAAGCGATGATCTACTCGCTGAAGGCAGGAGGCAAGCGTATCCGCCCCATGCTTTTGTTTGCTGCTCTTGAAACGTATGGGCAAAAAGCAGAGATGGGGCTTGATGCCGCCTGTGCACTGGAAATGATTCATACATACTCACTGATTCATGATGATCTGCCCGCTATGGATGATGATGATCTGCGGCGCGGAAAGCCGACAAATCATAAAGTGTTCGGAGAAGCAACTGCCATTTTAGCAGGCGATGCATTATTAACCTATGCATTTGAAATTATCGCCCGCTCCAGTCATTATTCACCGGACCAGTGTGTTCAGTTGATTCGCATGCTCGCATTTGCGGCAGGACCGGCCGGAATGGTGGGAGGGCAGGTAGCCGATATGGAAGGAGAGAAGAAAGCACTTACGCTTTCTGAGCTTGAATACATCCATCGTCATAAAACAGGACGCCTGCTTGCCTTCAGCGTAATGGCGGGCGCCCTAATTGGCGGGGCAGACCAGGAGGAGACAGAGCTGCTTGAAATGTATGCCCGCCATATTGGCCTGGCTTTTCAAATCCGCGATGACATTTTAGATGTGGAAGGAACAGAAGAAGAGCTCGGCAAGCCGGTCGGCAGTGATGAATCAAACCAGAAAAGTACATATCCGGCTTTATTAACAATGGGCGGTGCGAAGGAAAAGCTGGCTCAAGAGCTTGAAGAGGCATTCCGCGCCCTTCGCTTATTAAAAAGGCCGGCTCCGCTTTTAGAAGCGTTTGCTGATTTGATTGCAAAACGCACGTCGTAAAATGCCGGAAATTGTTAGCCCCATTAGCGTGTGCTATAATAACGGTACATTTTAACCAAAACTGAAACAGTCAGGAAAGTGAGCTGATCCACTTGGATCTATTATCCATTAAAGACCCGTCTTTTGTGAAAAAAATGAATGTACATGAAATGGAGCGGCTGAGTGCAGAAATCCGTAAATTCCTCATTGAGAAATTGTCTGTAACAGGCGGGCATATTGGGCCTAATCTTGGGGTTGTTGAATTAACTGTTGCGCTTCATCATTGCTTCACGAGCCCGAAAGACAAATTTTTGTTTGATGTCGGGCATCAGTCTTATGTTCATAAGATTTTAACAGGCCGGGCAGATAAATTTGACACACTGCGCCAGTATAAAGGACTTTGTGGATTTCCAAAAATGAATGAAAGTGAACACGATGTATGGGAAACGGGGCATAGTTCCACTTCTTTATCTGCTGCGATGGGTATGGCGATTGCCCGCGACTTGAAAAAGTCAGACGATCATGTTGTTCCAATCATTGGAGATGGAGCGCTTACCGGCGGAATGGCGCTCGAAGCACTCAATCATATTGGCCATGAAAAAACGAATATGATCGTTATTTTAAATGATAATGAAATGTCTATCGCTCCGAATGTCGGCGCCATGCACAATATGCTCGGCCGGATGAGAACAGGCGGCAAATACAATAAGCTGAAAGATGAGCTTGAGCTGTTATTAAAGCGAATTCCGGCTGTAGGCGGCAGAGTAGCTTCGACAGCTGAGCGGCTAAAAGACAGCTTGAAATATATGTTCGTTCCGGGCATGTTCTTTGAAGAATTCGGTTTTACGTATCTCGGTCCAATTGATGGGCATAATCTTGATGATTTAATTCAAAGCTTGGAGCAGGCAAAGCGGACGGAAGGACCGGTACTTGTTCATGTAATTACGAAAAAAGGAAAAGGGTACAAGCCTGCTGAAACAGACAAGGTAGGCTCCTGGCACGGGACAGGTCCATACAAAATGGACACCGGCGATATGATTAAAGGGACAAATGAACCGCCTGCCTGGAGTGCCGTTGTGAGTGAAACGGTACGCGAGATTGCCCGGACCGATGAGCGTATCGTCGCCATTACACCGGCGATGCCGGTCGGCTCTAAACTGCTCGGGTTTGCGGGTGAGTTTCCGGACCGTATGTTTGATGTGGGAATTGCGGAGCAGCATGCTGCAACCGTTGCAGCAGGACTCGCAACACAGGGCATGAAGCCTTTTTTAGCGATTTACTCGACTTTCCTGCAGCGTGCATACGACCAGGTTGTGCATGACATTTGCCGGCCAAATTTAAATGTATTTATCGGTATTGACCGTGCCGGCCTTGTTGGGGCGGATGGTGAAACGCACCAGGGTGTTTTTGATATTGCGTTTCTTCGCCACTTGCCGAATATGGTCTTAATGATGCCAAAAGATGAAAATGAAGGGCGCCACATGGTTAATACAGCCATTCAATATGATGCCGGCCCTATTGCGATGCGCTTTCCACGCGGCAATGGACTTGGTGTTGAAATAGATCCAGAGCTTGGTGTAATCCCCATTGGTTCGTGGGAGATATTAAAAGAAGGAACAGATGCAGCGATTTTAACCTTTGGCACAACGATTCCAATGGCGCTTGAAGCAGCGGAAGAGCTTGAAGGACGGGGCATCAGCGTAAAAGTGGTAAATGCCCGCTTTATTAAGCCGCTTGACCATGCAATGCTGGATGAATTGTTTGGACAAAATATGCCTGTATTAACGATTGAAGAAGCCGTCCTTGAGGGAGGATTCGGAAGTGCAGTTCTTGAATATGCGCATGAATCCGCTTATTATGATGCTGTTATTGACCGGATGGGAATCCCAGATAAGTTTATTGAGCATGGCAGTGTCACAAAGCTTCTTGAAGATATTCATTTGACGAAGGAAGAAGCTGTTCGCAAACTGGCAGCGCTTGTTCGGGAAAAGCAAGAGGAACGTGCATAACGATGGCAAAAAAAGAACGAGTTGATGTGCTTCTGGTTGAAAAAGGATTAATGGAAACACGTGAAAAAGCGAAGCGTGCCGTTATGGCCGGTATTGTGTACTCCAATGAAGAAAGAATTGATAAGCCGGGAGAAAAAATTCCAACGGATGCCCCTCTTGAAATCAAAGGGAAAACCATGCCGTATGTAAGCCGCGGGGGGCTGAAGCTTGAAAAAGCCCTGCAAGTATTTGATCTTACGGTCCAGGACAAAATATTAATCGATATTGGTGCTTCAACGGGCGGTTTTACAGACTGTGCTCTTCAAAATGGGGCGAAAATGTCTTACGCGCTGGATGTTGGCTACAATCAGCTGGCCTGGAAGCTTCGCCAGGATGAGCGGGTTATAGTCATGGAGCGGACGAATTTCCGGTATGTGACACCGGCCGATTTACAGCAGGGAATGCCGGATTTGGCAGTGATTGATGTTTCATTTATTTCTTTGTCGCTGATTTTGCCGGTTTTACGTACGCTTCTTGTACCGGGAGCGGACGTGATGGCGCTTGTTAAGCCTCAATTTGAAGCAGGACGTGAGCAGGTGGGTAAAAAAGGCATTGTACGAGATCCTGCCGTACACCGGGCTGTTATCGAAAAGGTTGTCCAGCTTGCTTTGGAACTTGGCTACGATGCTGTGAATCTTTCTCATTCTCCAATTACCGGCGGTGATGGAAATATTGAGTTTTTGCTGCATATCCGCTGGACAGGAAGCGAACAAAACGGGGAAAGTAAGCTGCCGATGACACCGGATCAGGCTGTAAGGACAGCGCATGAAGAATTCAATCAAAAAAGCTAACTGCCTCAGCTTAAGAAAAAGCGGCCGATTCCGTCTATATAAATGGGAACGTGCCGCTTTTTCTATACTTTTCATGATAAAAACAGTATGATAATGTATAGTTAAGTATAATTATACATTATGAGGTGACAAACATGAATAAAGGACAACGACATATAAAAATTAGAGAAATGATTGCAAATAATGAAATTGAGACGCAGGATGAGCTTGTCGATTTACTGCGTAACGCAGGCTATAATGTGACCCAGGCAACCATTTCGCGCGATATTAAAGAACTTCATCTTGTAAAAGTGCCGTTGATGGATGGCCGTTATAAATACAGCTTGCCCGCTGACCAGCGCTTTAATCCGTTGCAGAAGTTAAAAAGGTCTCTGGTGGACAGCTTTGTCAGCATTGACTCTGCCGGTCATTTTGTCGTTATGAAAACATTGCCGGGTAACGCCCAGGCAGTGGGAGCACTTATTGATAACCTGGACTGGGAAGAAATTATGGGAACGATTTGCGGTGACGATACATGCCTGCTTATTTGCCGGGCCCCCGAGCAAACCGAGGCGGTATCAGCCCGCTTTTTAGAAATGCTTTAATAAGGATGTGACAATTTTGCTTCAGGAATTATCAATTCGCCATTTTGCCATTATTGATTCGCTCGCCCTCTCATTTGAACGGGGGCTGACCGTTCTGACAGGTGAAACAGGAGCCGGCAAATCAATTATTATCGATGCGCTTCAACTCTTAACGGGAGGAAGAGGTTCGGGTGAATTTGTCCGCCATGGTGAAAAAAAAGCTGAAATTGAAGGGATGTTTTCTATTCACAGCAATCATCCCTGTATTCCCGTCTGCCGGGAATTTGGCATTGATGTGGACGAAGAAGCCATCATTTTGCGCCGGGAAATTTCAGCGGCAGGCAAAAGTGTATGTCGGATAAACGGGAAAATGGTTACTTTGTCGATTTTACGGGAAATTGGTGCCCGGCTCATTGATATTCATGGGCAGCATGAACACCAGGAGTTAATGAATGCGGCTGCTCATATTCGGCTTCTTGATGATTTTGGCGGTATCCCCATCGCAAAAGCGAAACAGCAATATGAGGAAGTGTACGAACGCTATGCACACCTGGAGTCTGAAATCCGCCGTTTAAGTGAAAATGATCAGCATCTGGCACACCGGCTGGATTTAATTCAATTTCAGCTCAATGAAATTGAAAAAGCCGCCCTGGTGCCCGGAGAAGAAGAGAAGCTTGAAGCGGAGCGGCAGCAGCTGGCGAACTTTGAAAAATTATACGGAGCTTTATCTGAAGCATACAATGCTTTATCAGGTGAAGGAAGAGCGTTAGACTGGCTCGGTTTGGGCATTAATGGACTTGAATCCGCAGCTGATATCAATGAAGAATACAAACCCCTTCATGAATCGGCTGCCAATAGCTTCTATGTGCTTGAAGATGCGGTACGCGATGTCGGCTCGCTTTTAGATACACTTGAATTTAATCCGGAGCGCCTGAATGAAATTCAAGGCCGCCTCAATGAAATCAGCCAGCTGAAGCGCAAGTATGGAGCAACGATCGATGAAATTTTGGAATATGGCGAGTCAATAGCAAAAGAAATTGATCAGCTTACTCATCGCGACACTCATGTTACCCGCCTTCAAAAAGAGCTGGAGGAAGTGAAAATCGAGGTCCAGACTGAAGGAGAAAAACTCTCTTCTCTCCGCAGTGAATCGGCCTCACAGCTTGAAGAAGCCATTCATCGTGAGTTAAAAGAGCTATACATGGAAAAAACGGTGTTTAATGTGCATGTCCAAAATGAATCGGGACACTTTAAAAAAGACGGTATAGACCAAATTGAATTTTATATGTCCACAAACCCGGGAGAGCCGTTAAAGCCGCTTGTGAAAATTGCTTCCGGCGGTGAAATGTCCCGAGTGATGCTGGCGATGAAAACGATTTTCTCACGCCACCAGGGGATTACTTCTATTATTTTTGATGAAGTGGACACAGGTGTCAGCGGCCGGGTTGCCCAGGCAATTGGCGAGAAAATATACAAAGTTGCCGTTCATTCACAGGTGCTGTGTATTTCCCACCTGCCCCAGGTAGCGGCTATGTCAGATACCCATTTGTACATCCAAAAAAATCTCGAAGGTGCACGAACAAGCACCACGGTAACACCGCTTAGTGAAGAAGAGAAAGTAGCGGAAATCGGGCGGATGATTTCAGGTGTAGAAATGACAGATTTAACAAAAGAGCATGCCAGAGAGCTGCTTTCTTTATCCGCAAAAATTAAACATTCGGCTGTTTGAAAAGCCATCCATCTAGCCCCCTAATTACCGTCATAATAACACTTCCCTCCGGACAAAGTAACAACGCAGGATGAAAAGGAGGGAGTGGGATGGCGGTATTGAATCGGGGTTTTTTTTCATTTTTGCTTTTATTCACCATATGGACTGCAGGCGGAACAGCTGCTCTGGCAGAACAATCAGAAACAGAACTGCTGCGGTCAGCGGGTTTTCCGCCGGTGCAGGAACAGCGGGAACGGATTTTTGTCGTTCCGGGGGGCCAATCGGTTGGTGTACAGCTTGAAACAAAAGGGCTTTACGTAGTGGGCTTTCATTTTATTGAAACCGATACAGATCGTATTTCGCCAGGAGAAGAGGCCGGCCTGCTGCCAGGAGATGTTATTACCCATATAAACGGACATAAAGTAACGGAGCCCCAGGCAATCCGGCCATATGTAAAAAAAGCAGCTGACCAGCACAAGAAGCTCAAGCTTACAGTGCTGCGGGGTAAAAAAACACTGAGTCTTTCCGTAAAACCAGTGAAAGATACAGGAACAAATATTTCGAAACTCGGCCTTTATATTAAAAATAAAACAGCGGGAATTGGAACACTGACCTTTTATGAACCGAAAACCAAAAAATTCGGTGCGCTTGGCCATGTGATCAGTGATTTGCAGTCAGGCAAACCGTTTGCGCCAATAAAAGGCACTCTTTATCCAGCCCGGATTACCGGGATCAAAAAAGCAGATGAAGGGGTTCCAGGTGAGAAAACAGCCGATATTCCAATGGGGAAAAAATGGGGAGAAGTTACATCAAACACTCCATTTGGCTTGTTTGGCAAATTAGAGAGTGATCTTGATGGAGCTAAAATATATCCGGCAGCCCATCCCGATGAAGTCAAAGAAGGGCCGGCGCAAATATGGACCGTTACAAAGGATAACAAGATTGAGACATATAATATTTCCATCACCCGGACGGTTGAACAGACGAAACCGGCAATTAAAGGAATGATTATTAAGATGACCGATCCCCGCCTTATCAATAAAACAGGCGGAATTGTCCAGGGCATGAGCGGCAGTCCGATCTTGCAGAATGGGCGGATAATTGGAGCTGTAACTCATGTTTTCGTAAATGATCCGTTGTCGGGATATGGTGTTCATATTGACTGGATGTTAAAAGATGCAGGGTTGTTATAGAGCGCAATTGCGCTCTTTTTTGGTGAAAATTTGTGAAAAGAAAGTCGAAAAATGACATAAAAACAGATAAAATAAATATTTTGAATTTTTTAAAGGAATTCATTTCGCTTTGTCGAAAAAACCATTAGAATAACTTTTAAGGATGAGAAATGAGGAGGAAATGATTTGAGTGAAATAAAGGTAGCAATTGCGGATGATAACCGGCAGCTTGTAAAGCTGCTTGAAGAAGTAGTAACAAGCCAGGAGGATATGACAGTTGCCGGCACGGCTTTTAACGGCCAGGAATGTCTGGCGATGCTGCCGGAAATAGAAATGGATGTACTTATTTTAGATATCATTATGCCGCATATGGATGGACTGGCAGTGCTTGAACGGCTGCGGACAGGCGGTGATAAGCAGCCGCATGTTATTATGCTGACGGCTTTTGGACAGGAAGATGTAACAAAAAAAGCAGTTGAATTAGGCGCTTCTTACTTTATGCTGAAGCCGTTCGATATGGAAAGCCTGATCAGCCAGATCCGGCAGGTAGCCGGCGCGGAACAGCCAATGCGCCATGTGGAACGCAAGGAAGAGCCTAAAAAACAAAAGAAAAACATTGATGCCAGTATTACAGCGGTGATTCATGAAATCGGAGTTCCCGCGCACATTAAAGGATATCTGTATTTACGGGAAGCTATTACAATGGTGTTTAATGACATTGAATTGCTTGGATCCATTACGAAAGTGCTTTATCCGGAAATTGCCCGTAAATACAATACAACTCCGAGCCGGGTAGAACGGGCCATCCGCCATGCTATTGAAGTAGCCTGGAGCCGCGGAAATATGGAATCAATTGCTGCTTTATTCGGATATACAGTTTCTGTTTCCAAAGCAAAGCCGACTAACTCAGAGTTCATCGCTATGGTAGCGGATAAGCTTCGCATTGAATACATGGCATCATAACCAGTGAAAAATAATAAATGCGGTCCGGCTGTCGTTAAGAAATCAGCAAAAAATAATTTTTAAATCCATAACTATTTTTTAGCAGGGCCAATGAACCGTTTATTCGTTGGTCTCTTTCTTTTTTTTAAGCGGTGAAAAAAGCTTTATTTAACAAATATCAAAATGTGTAAAATTCAAAAAAGTGGAAGCAGGATTGATGAAAAGTCAAGATTCACTGCATGAGTGTCGAAATAATTAAGTTCTTTTTAAATAAAAAAGCAATCCCGCCGTGAGATCACTTTTCCTTTTTATTTTGAAATTTTGGCTGTACTTTATTTTGCTTGCGGTCCCGCCTGAAAATAAAACCGGCCACAAAGCCAAGACCGCCCACAAATAAAAGCAGGCCGGCAATAAACTGTATCCATAAAGCCGGGAAAGGCTCCTGTAAAATTCCAAACAGCATGTCCCTCATTAGTTTAATCCCCACTCCAGCTAAAAAACCGGGAATAACAAGGATCATTAGCGCAATAATCCGGATCATCAATTCAACCCTTCTTTCAAAAAATCTTCCCTCCCACATCATAGCGCAACCGCTTTATTTGTCAAGAACAGGTTATAGCATGAAAAAAACAACGAAAATATAGCTTATTACATGACATAGTTTTAAAAACCGTATACAATGATAAAGGAATTATAAACAAGGGAGCGAAAAACATGGCAAAAACATATGACCTTGTCATTTTAGGCGGGGGAATTGGCGGCTATACCGCCGCTATCCGGGCAGCGCAGCTTGGACTAAAAACAGCCATCATTGAAAAAGAGAAGCTGGGAGGAACCTGTCTCCATAAAGGCTGTATTCCAACAAAAGCATTGCTTAGAAGCGCTGAGGTCTACCGGACAGTAAAAGAGGCGGCAGCGTACGGAGTAGAAGCAGGCCAGGCAGAGCTCCATTTTTCCCGTGTTCAAGCAAGAAAAGATAAAATAGTACATACATTGTATAATGGCGTACGGTCACTGATCAAAAAAGGAGATATTGATTTATTTGAGGGAACTGGACGGCTGATGGGCCCTTCTTTATTTTCTCCAACGGCCGGAGCAGTCTCGGTAGAAATGAACGACGGAACAGAAAACATTATGATTGTACCGAAGTATGTAATCATTGCGACTGGTTCAAGACCGAAAAGCCTTGCAGGGCTGCAGCCTGATGGAAGCTTGATTTTATCTTCGAATGAAGCGCTTGAAATAAAAGACATACCTGCCTCTATTATTATTGTAGGGGGTGGTGTTATTGGAATCGAATGGGCATCTATGCTTGCAGACTTTGGCAGTAATGTTTCTATTCTGGAATATGGACAGCGGATTTTGCCGTCTGAAGACGAAACCATCTCAAAAGAAATGGAACGCCAGCTTCAAAAGCGGGGAGTTCAAATTGTTGTAAATGCGGAAATCGTTCCGGATAAGATTGTAAAGCAGCCGGGTGCCGTTTCAATAGAAACAGCAGATGGAAAAACATTTACTGCTGAGAAAGTACTGGTTGCGGCAGGCCGCACAGCGAACATTGAACAAATTGGACTTGAAAATGCAGAGATTAAAGTTGAAAATGGTTTTATACAAGTAAATGAATGGATGCAGACGAATGAACCGCATATTTATGCGGTTGGAGATGTAATTGGCGGCCTTCAGCTGGCGCATGTGGCTTCATATGAAGGAAAAACAGCTGTGGAGCATATGGCAGGGAAAGCAGGTGAGGCGGTTGATTATTCTGCTGTCCCGCGCTGTATTTACTCGCATCCAGAAGCGGCAAGTGCCGGAATGACGGAGCAGCAGGCCGTTTCAGAAGGGATAGACATTAAGGTCGGCCAGTTTCCATTTCAAGCCGCGGGCAAGGCACTTGTATATGGCGAAGCAGAAGGCTTTGTTAAAGTTATTGCAGATGCCCGGACAGATGACGTGCTGGGCATACATATCATTGGCCCTCATGCAACAGAGCTTATCGCGGAGGCAGCCCTTGCACGCATGCTGAACGCATCAGGCTGGGAACTTGGAACGATGATTCATCCGCATCCCTCTTTATCGGAAGCCGTTGGGGAAGCGGCCCTTATGATGGATGGAAAAGCGATTCACTTTTGAAAGGAGCCAGTTTAATGGAACAAAAGCATAAAGAAGCGGGGCTGACAGATGAAGACGTTGTTAATATGTATGAAACAATGCTTCTGGCACGCCGCTTAGATGAAAGAATGTGGCTGTTGAACCGATCAGGAAAAATTCCGTTTGTTGTTTCAGGCCAGGGGCAGGAAGCAGCACAAATCGGTGCGGCTTTTGCCCTGAATCGAGACCAGGATTACATATTGCCGTATTACCGCGATTTTGGTATGGTCCTTGCATTTGGCATGACCGTTAAAGAGTTAATGCTTGCCTCTTTTGCAAAAGCGGAAGACCCGAATTCGGGCGGCCGGCAGATGCCGGGACATTTCGGACAGCGGAAAAATCGGATTGTAACGGGTTCTTCACCTGTTACTACACAGGTGCCGCATGCGGTTGGCATTGCGCTTGCTGCGAAGATGGATAAGAAACCGATTGTCTCTCTTGTCACATTTGGAGAAGGCTCTTCGAATCAGGGCGATTTTCATGAAGGAGCTAATTTTGCGGGCGTGCACAAGCTGCCGGTTCTTTTTCTATGTGAAAATAATCAGTACGCCATTTCTGTGCCGTTAAATAAGCAAATTGCTTCTCCTCACGTTTCTGACCGGGCGGCCGGCTATGGAATGCCGGGATACACCATTGACGGAAATGACCCGATCGCTGTGTACCAATGCGTAAAAGAAGCAGCTGATCGGGCGCGGGAAGGCGGAGGACCGGCGTTAATTGAAACACTTGTTTACCGACTGACTCCGCATACATCGGATGATGATGACCGCTCCTACCGGACTGCAGAAGAGGTGAAAGAAGCCAGGACCCGTGATCCGCTTGATTCTTTCCGTCTGTATGTAAAAGGAGCAGGATTGCTCACGGACGAACGGGAAAAACAGCTGGAAACAGAAATAGCAGATATGATTAACGAGGCAACGGAGTACGCGGAGCAAGCCCCTTATGCAAGTCCCGAGTCCGCGCTTCAGTTTGTTTACAATGAAGCGGCAGAGGAGGAAAATGCATAATGGCTGTTATTTCATATATCGAGGCAGTAACAATGGCACTGCGTGAAGAAATGGAACGAGATCCGCATGTGTTTATTCTTGGAGAAGACGTCGGCAAAAAAGGCGGTGTTTTCAAGGCGACCGATGGCCTTTATGCACAATTTGGCGAAGACCGGGTGCTCGATACACCGCTTGCGGAATCTGCCATCGCAGGAGTTGCGATCGGCGCCTCTATGGCTGGAAAGCGGCCGGTTGCGGAAATGCAGTTTGCCGATTTTATTATGCCGGCTGTAAACCAGATTATTTCGGAAGCGGCCCGTATCCGCTACCGCTCCAACAACGATTGGCACTGTCCCATTGTGATTCGCGCACCATATGGAGGCGGCATTCACGGTGCTTTATATCATTCGCAGTCGGTTGAAGCGATTTTTGCAAATCAGCCTGGCTTAAAAATTGTCATGCCATCAACGCCATATGATGTAAAAGGGCTGTTAAAGGCAGCAATTCGTGATGAAGATCCGGTGTTGTTTTTTGAGCATAAAAAAGCGTACCGCTCGATTAAGGGAGAGGTGCCGGAAGATGATTATGTGCTGCCGATCGGCAAAGCAGATGTAAAGCGCAAAGGAGAAGATATAACGGTTATTACGTATGGCCTTTGTGTTCATTTTGCCCTGCAGGCTGCCGGAAAGCTTGCACAGGAGGGAATCGACACAGAAGTAGTGGATCTGCGGACTGTTTACCCGCTTGATAAGGAAACCATTATCGAATCAGCTTCAAAAACAGGCAAGGTGCTTCTTATTACAGAAGATAATAAAGAAGGCAGCGTTATGAGTGAAGTCTCCGCTATTATTGCCGAGCACTGCCTGTTTGATCTGGATGCTCCGATCAAAAGGCTTGCGGGCCCGGACGTGCCGGCGATGCCGTACGCACTGCCGATGGAAAAATATTTTATGATGAATCCTGAAAAAGTAGAGAAAGCGATGCGCGATCTCGCTGAATTTTAACAGGGAATAGGAGGCGCATCATGGCGATTCAACAAATGAAAATGCCAAAGCTCGGCGAAAGTGTAACAGAAGGGATGATTACAAAGTGGCTTGTTGCACCGGGGGATTATGTGAATAAATACGATCCTATTGCCGAGGTGCTCACAGACAAAGTAACAGCTGATATCCCTTCTTCTTTCGCGGGTACCATTAAAGAAATAGTAGCGAATGAAAATGAGCAGATGGCTGTCGGTGCTATTATTTGCACGATTGAAACAGCAGATGCCGAGAACACGCCAAAAGCAGCAATGGAACCAAAAGCAGCAAGCAGCACAAAAGAAGCTCCAGAAGATCAAAGCGGACGCTATTCACCTGCCGTATTGAAGCTTTCACAGCTTCATCAAATCGACCTTTTGTCTGTTAAAGGCACAGGAAAAGGCGGCCGGATTACCCGGAAGGATGTACAGCAGCAGATTGACTTAAAGCAGGAAGAAACGCAGAAGCAGCCAGAAGCTGTTTTGGCGCCGGCTGTCCAAGCGCCTGAGGCAGGTAATGGTGATATCATCGTACCGGTTGATGGAATTAAACAAACGGTTGCGGCTAATATGGTGAAAACAAAGCAGGAAGTGCCGCATGCCTGGATGATGATAGAAGTGGATGTAACGAATCTAGTCCGTTACCGTGATTCAATCAAAGACTCCTTTAAAAAAGCGGAAGGCTACAGCGTTACGTATTTTTCTTTTTTCGTAAAAGCAGTGGCAAGAGCGCTTAAGGAGTTTCCGGAAATGAATGCGATGTGGGCAGGCGACCATATTGTCCGCAAAAAAGATATTCATGTTTCTATTGCAGTTGCCGCAGAAGATAAGCTGTTTGTACCGGTCATTAAATGGGCTGATGAAAAGTCAATTAAAGGTATTGCCAGAGAAGTAAATGACCTGGCGAAAAAAGCGCGTACCGGCACGCTCACGAAAGAAGATGTCAGCGGCGGAACGTTTACTGTCAACAATACCGGCTCGTTTGGCTCTGTTCAGTCAATGGGAATTATCAATTATCCACAGGCTGCTATTTTACAGGTAGAATCCATTGTGAAACGGCCGGTTATCATTGATGGAATGATCGCAGTGCGCGATATGGTCAACCTGTGTCTGTCGCTTGACCACCGTGTGCTGGACGGATTGATTTGCGGCCGGTTTATGCAGCGTGTGAAAGAATTGCTTGAAGCAGCATCCGAGGACACGATGCCGGTTTATTAAAAGCGCAAGCCGGGGACCATACATCAACGATAGGGATTTCTTCCTTTTAACAAGAGAAAAAAAAACAAATCCTGCTGTTTCTTACCCGGATCAGCGCTGTTCTTCTGCACTTTTTAAAAAGGATTTGTTATATAGATTGTTTCACAGCATAAATGACCAATTTATAAATTTTCTGTCCGGAAATTCTTTAAAAACGAATGAAACGGCTCTTGACAAGTTTGTTTTTCAACACTGTGAAAAGAAGCTGGGACATAACTAAATTGACCATTCTTAAAGCCGAGTAACCTTTAGTTTAATGAAGCGATATCAAATAAAAACCCAAACTATTGCGAAATTCTAAATTAGAATTCCGCTTGATAGTTCGGGTTTTTATTTGGCTGAAATACTTTTGCTCCTGCCTCTTTAGCTTATTTAAACAGTCCGGCAATGCTGTCGACAACTGATTGTAAGAAATCAATAATTGATTGAAGGAAGCCCTGGCCTTCTTCTGAGTTTTTAAAGCTGTCCCATTGCTCTTTAGCTTTGTCGATTTGCGAATTCACCTGGTCCCAGTTAATGTCAAGGTTTTGCATTTTGTCAAACAAGGCCGCAAGCTGGTTTTTCTGCGCCTCGGTCAGCGTAATATTTAACTCATTGGAGATATTGTTAATAATCACCTGGATTTCTTGAACAGTCTGAGGATTTTGCGCCGCAACCTCTTCTTTAATCCGCTCAATTAAATTAGTCGCTTCCTCTTTGCCGATTTCATCTCCAAGCTTGGCGGTAGTGACCATTTCTTCATTGGCCACCTGCTTTTGCTCTTCCGGGATTTCTTCGCCCGTTGTGGTTTCATAAGCTTTAATAATTCCGGTTAAAGCAGCCGTCCCCGATACTTCAAATGGAGCAGTAATATAAATGTCGGCATCTTTTACACTCGCAGTTGTTAGAGCATTCGTATACATTTCTTTTGATACCCACGTAATATTTTTCGTTTCTACATTTAAACCAGAGCCGGATTCGGCTGTTGTAATTTTACTGGATGAAATGGCTTTTGTGCCAATTTGCGCTTTTGGAATATAGTCACCTAAGTATTGATGTTCCTCTGCATTAGATACCGTAATTGTTTCAGTGTCTTGCGGGACGTTCATCTCTTCAAGCAGCTGCTCTTTTTGCGCCGGCGTTAAATTTTCGCCAAGTGTTACAATGATGTCACCGGGGGTGCTGTCCGCAGATACGGCTGTTCCAAAGCTAAAGACGGCAATCCCGAGCAGGCTAAGTAATTTTTTCATAATCTCTCTCCTGAATAAAAAATTAGCTTATCTGCCAGTGAGACAAGCTAATAATAGAATAGCATGGACACAATATTTTTTCACGTTTTGTCCGGTATACGTTGATTGATCCTTGCATTCTGTATTACAATGAATAAAAGCTGATTTTGAAAATTTTACAATTGTAACCGATTTCAAAAAAGGGGTGGGTGCTTTGAGGAAAGAGGCGTTTCCGCCGGTTTCACTCAAGGATTGGGAATTGGCTGCAGAGGCATCGTTAAAAGGAAAGCCTATGTCAAGTCTTGCAGAAAGAACAGCTGAAGGGATTGAACTAAAGCCGCTTTACACAAATGCGGACCGCACGGCAGTAACTTCATTGCCCGGGGAAGCGCCATTCACAAGAGGATTTCATCGTATGCCAGTGTTTCCAAAAGGGAACGTGGCGCTCGGGCTTGATCCTATTTCAGCGGGTGCAGCAGCCGGTATTATGCCGCCGGATTCTGCTCTTAAGGTAATACATAGTGAACAAGTATTGACGATTAATACGGCTCCGTACCATTTAGGAGGAGCGAATGCAGTGCAGGAGCTTGCTCTGGCTCTTGCGGAAGCTGCCCATCATATGAGAATTGCCGAAGATAAAAGCGGAGCGGCTTCTAAATGCCTGCTTCATTTTGCAGCCGGGCCTGTGTTTTTTACCGAGCTGGCAAAGCTGCGCGCGTTTAAACCGCTCTGGAGAGCTTTTACACAGGCGTTTGGGCTGGACGAAGAGATAAAGCCGCTGATCAGCGTGGAAACGAGTAATGCAATGATGTCAATCGTTGACCCGCACGTTAACATTTTGCGGGCAGGCAGCGCCGCTTTTTCTGCAGTTATTGGCAGTGTGGATTATCTGTCTGTAAAGCCATTTGATCAAGTAACCGGCCGGGTGACAGCTTTATCAAGCCGAATTTCCGAAAACATTCCGAGAATACTAAAGCATGAGGCGCTCCTGGACAAAGTAATGGACCCCGCCGGAGGCTCTTATTATGTGGAAGCCCTTACAAGTGAAATCGGCCGCCGTGCCTGGGATTGGTTTGCAGACATTGAAGAAGCAGGAGGAATTCGGGCTGCCTTAACATCGGGCATGATCCAGAAAGAAATCCGGCAGGTCCGTTTGCAAAGAGAACAGCAGCTGGCGGTGCGGGGGCAGATAATGGTCGGAGCAAATATGTACGCAAATCCAGCGGAACAGGTACCTCCTCCGCCAAAAAAACCGGCCGGGCTGCAGCTGGATGGCGAGCCAATTACACCAGTGAAACAACAAAGAGCGGCAGAGCCATTTGAATCACTTCGAATTCGCGCCATGCACCTGTTACAAACCGGACAGTCGGTTGAAGCGGGCTTGATCTGTTTCGGAGAGCTAAGGCAGTTTAAAATCCGGGCTGATTATGCAGAAGGAGTGCTGGCGGCTGCGGGAATTAAAGCAGTGCGTTCTAAACCGTGCAATACTCTTGAGGAAGCGCGTTTATTTATCCAGCGCTTAAAGCTGCCTTACTACTGTATTTGCGGGCCGGACGAAATATATGAACAGCTCGGGGAATCATTCGCTGCCGCCTTAAAAAAAGCGGCAGGCAGCGCAGTAATTGATATCGCTGGACTATGGGAAAGAGCCGGGGCGGATGGACGGATCGCCTCCGGAGATAACCTTGTTGAAAAGCTGGCGAAGGTGCTTTCAGTATACGAAGGGAGTGCTGCGGTGTGACGTTAAGAAACATGAATCCATTCGAGTTACCAAAAAACCAGCCGGCAGAAGAAAGGAAAGAAGCCGGGCAGGAAATAAAACGGCTGTACGAAGAGCTTTTATTTGAAACAAACGAAAAAATTCATTTGAAACGGCTGTATACACAAGAAGATACAGAGAATCTTACGCACCCCAGCGACTTTCCGGGCATCGTGCCGTTTACACGCGGCCCATATCCGACAATGTATATAACACGTCCATGGACGATCCGCCAGTATGCTGGTTTTTCAACTGCCGAGGAAAGCAATGCCTTTTACCGCCGCAACCTGGCAATGGGGCAGAAAGGGCTGTCCGTGGCGTTTGATTTGCCGACTCACAGGGGTTATGATTCCGACCACCCCCGGGTTATCGGTGACGTGGGGAAAGCGGGAGTAGCGATTGATACGGTGGAAGACACGAACATTTTATTCAGCGGCATTCCGCTGGACCAGATGTCAGTGTCCATGACGATGAATGGCGCTGTGCTGCCAATTATGGCTTTTTATATCGTTTCGGCACAGGAACAAGGGGTTTCAAAGGAAAAACTGTCCGGAACCATTCAAAATGACATTTTAAAAGAATATATGGTCCGCAACACGTATATTTACCCGCCGGAAACGTCTATGCGGATTATTGCCGATATTTTCAGCTATACGTCTCAGTATATGCCGAAGTTCAATTCTATATCGATTTCCGGCTATCATATGCAGGAGGCAGGAGCGCCGGCTGATTTGGAGCTCGCCTATACACTGGCTGACGGGCTGGAATATGTGCGGACTGGCGTGAAGTCAGGAATTAACATTGACTCTTTTGCACCGAGGCTTTCCTTTTTCTGGGCTGTCGGCATGAATTATTTTATGGAAGTAGCCAAAATGCGTGCGGCCAGGAGATTGTGGGCCGAGCTGATCAGTCCCTTTAAGCCGAAAAATCAAAAATCCCTCATGCTTCGCACACATTCTCAAACATCGGGCTGGAGTTTAACAGAGCAGGATCCTTTTAACAATGTAACGCGCACACTTATCGAGGCACACGCGGCGGCCATGGGGCATACCCAGTCACTGCATACAAATGCGCTGGATGAAGCAATCGCTCTTCCAACGGACTTTTCAGCGCGGATTGCCCGCAACACCCAGCTGTTTCTTCAGGAAGAAACCGGCATCACAAAAGTAATCGACCCATGGGGAGGCTCCTATTACGTAGAAGCGCTGACCAGTGAATTAATGGAGCGTGCAAGGGCTCATATTGAAGAGATAGAGTCGCTTGGCGGCATGGCAAAAGCGATTGAAACCGGACTTCCGAAAATGAAGATTGAAGAAGCGGCAGCGCGGCGCCAGGCAAAAATTGACTCCGGTGAAGAAGCAATCATTGGTGTAAACCGGTATCGTCTCGAACGAGAAGATCCAATTGATATTTTGGATATTAACAATACGGCGGTACGGTTAAAGCAGATTGAACGTATTCAGCGTGTCCGCAAAAGCCGTGACGAAGCAAAAGTAAAAGGAGCGCTTCTGGCTATCACTGACTCTGTCCGGTCGGGCCAGGGCAACTTGCTGGAGCTGGCTGTTGAAGCGGCAGCGCTTCGGGCAACACTGGGGGAAATTTCGGATGCTGTGGAAGCTGTCAGCGGCAGGCATAAGGCGGTGATCCGGTCTGTGAGCGGGGTATACAGCTCGAATTTTTCTGATACGGAGCAAATGGAGGCTGTACAGCAGATGACGTCGGAATTTGCGGAACAGGAAGGACGCCGTCCGCGTATACTGGTGGCCAAAATGGGCCAGGACGGACATGACCGCGGGGCGAAAGTGATTGCTACTGCTTATGCGGACCTTGGATTTGACGTAGACATCGGCCCCTTATTTCAAACGCCGGAAGAAACAGCAAAGCAGGCGATTGAAAACGACGTCCATGCTGTCGGCTTTAGTTCTCTTGCTGCCGGGCATAAAACACTGCTGCCGGCTCTTATAAAGGAATTGGAAAAGCACGGCCGCGAAGATATTGTTGTATTTGTTGGCGGTGTGATTCCTGCGCAGGATTACGAGTTTTTAAAACAGCAGGGAGCAGCAGCCATATTCGGTCCCGGTACGGTCATTCCCATCTCCGCACAGGTGATTTTGGAAAAAATTTATGAGCGGCTCGGTTATGAGGAAGTGGCAGAATGACAAAGGAATATCATAAGAAAAGCACCGGTGCTTCCGCTCCACCCCGTAAAATATACCGAAAAAAAGAAGCGCGGCAGCCGGATTTATCTGCTTCTGCTGAAGAAATAAAAAAGGGATCAGTGAACGAGCTGGCAAAAGCAATCACCTATATTGAAAGCAATGCACCTCATCATTACACATACGGACAGGATCTGCTGCAGGCGATTCTGCCGGAAACCGGAAAATCTATTCGAATTGGCATTACCGGTGTGCCGGGCGCTGGAAAAAGTACATTTATTGAGTCATTGGGCGTCATGCTGTGTGAGCAGGGACACCGTACAGCCGTTTTAGCAGTGGATCCGAGCTCGTCCATTTCAGGGGGCTCAATTTTAGGAGATAAAACGAGAATGGAGCAGCTTGCCAGACATCCAAACGCCTTTATTCGTCCGTCTCCATCAGGCGGCATGCTGGGCGGTGTACACCGCAAAACGCGTGAAACGATGCTTTTATGTGAAGCGGCCGGCTTTGATGTAATTTTAATTGAAACGGTTGGTGTAGGACAAAGCGAATTTCTGGTGAGAGGAATGACAGACTTTTTTATTCTGCTTGCCCTGACCGGAGCAGGTGATGAACTTCAGGGAATGAAAAAAGGGATTATTGAGCTGGCTGATGCCGTAGTAGTGAACAAGGCAGATGGAGAAAACAAGCAGCTGGCTGAAAAAACGAAAAAAGAATACGATCAGTTTTTGCAGGTGCTGACGCCTTTCACCCCGGGATGGACGCCTAAAGCTTTTACATGCTCCGCTTTGCACCATAAAGGAATAAAAGATATATGGCAGGCAGTGAAGGCTTTTCAGTCGGCAGAGGGTGCGAAAGGAATAATAACGGAGCAAAGGCGCAGCCAGGCAAAAGAGTGGATGCATACTTTAATTGAAGAGCGGCTGCACCGTTTTTTTTATCAGCATCCCTATGTGAAAGCCCATATGGGCGATTGGGAAAATCAACTGATGGAGGGCCTGATAACACCTGCCCGGGCAGCAGAAAAGCTGTTGAAAGAAGTGCTGAAGGAAACAGATTAAAAAAAAAGGGCCGGCCGAATCGGATTCGGCTGGCCAATACAGGGAGTTTAGGGGTATGGATCCAGTTGCCTTATTATTCTACCCGCGTTTTTTAAAAGTAAACATTCTTTTTTTGTTTTTTATCATTCTTGAAAAATAGCCGGCTCTATTCGTTGAAATAAACACTTTTTTGCCTTATGATTAAGCTACTAAAAGCTTAAAGGAGAGAAAAACATGGGAATGGATTTTAACTTTTTCATGAATGATGTAGTTCGTCAGGCACGCGATGAAATCAAAGCGGCCGGCTATACGGAACTGACAACATCTGAAGATGTCGATAAAGTATTAAATGAGAAAGGCACAACGCTTGTAATGGTCAATTCCGTCTGCGGCTGTGCCGGTGGTATTGCACGGCCGGCAGCAGCACATTCTATCCATTACGATAAACGCCCGGATCGTTTAGTAACGGTGTTCGCTGGACAGGATAAAGAAGCGACAGCGAAGGCACGCAGCTATTTCACAGGCTACCCGCCGTCTTCTCCGTCTTTTGCTTTGATCAAAGATGGACAGGTTCAGGCAATGGTAGAACGCCATCAAATTGAAGGGCATCATCCAATGTCTGTTGTTGAACATCTGCAAACACTATTCGATCAGTATTGCGAAGAAGTGTAAGGATGGCTTGAAGCCCTGCCCGGTGCGGCGGGGCTTTCTCTTTAGTCTGGCGGCCGGTTCCTGGTGCTGCAGGGCAGGACACTGTTCTTCCAGCTCTTGAACCGAAACTTGAGGTGAAAGAAAGAATGATAAAAATCGGGTATCGAACGGCGAAAACGGCACTTGGCATCGCTATCTCTATTTTGCTTGCGGAATGGATCGGCCTGCATAACTCCGCATCAGCCGGTATTATTACGATTCTTTGTATTCAAAATACAAAGCAGCAATCGCTTAAAGCCTCCTGGACACGGCTGGCAGCCGGGATTATTGCACTTTTTTACTCGGCTTTGTTTTTCGAGCTGCTTCATTATCATGCTATCGTGATCGGTCTTATTTTAATTGTGTTCATTCCAACCACGGTAGCAGTAAAGGTGCAGGAAGGCATCGTTTCAAGTACCGTTTTGATTTTGCATATGTACGCTGCAAAAGGGTTATCAGCTGCTCTGGTTCTAAACGAAATAGGCCTTGTGCTGATTGGTGTCGGTGTTGCGCTTATTTTGAATTCGTACATGCCGAGTGTTGAAAATGATCTGGTAAGAATGCGCCAGCAGACGGAAAAGCTGTTTGAACGTATTTTTGAAGAAATTATCGCTTATTTGCAGACAAATAATCACAGCTGGGATGGCAAAGAATTAACGGAAACGGCAGATCTGCTTAAAAGGGCAAAATCACTTGCCTACAAGGATGTTCAAAACCATTTCACCCGCCATGACAGCTTGTTTTACCAGTACTTTACGATGCGTGAAAAGCAGTTTGAGATTATTGAACGGCTTATTTCGCTGGTGATTTCAATTTCACACCGTCCGGAGCAGGCTGAAATGATTGCTGTGTTTATGGAAGATGTAAAAGAACATATTCATCCGGGCAACACGGCAAAGCTTCACCTGAGCCATTTGAATGATTTAAAGCGGGAATTTGAAGAAATGCCGCTGCCGCAGACGCGTGAAGAATTTGAAGCGCGGGCTGCACTGCTGCAATTTGTACGGGAGATGGAGCGTTATTTGCTTATCAAGGCACGGTTTCGCGGCATGAAAAAAAGAGCAGCTGAAAAACGCCGCCCTTCTGTTACATAAACATGGTTAAGCCAAACATTATTGTTGAAATTAACATTGTAAACAGCATGATATACACAACAATTTTTTGAATCGTTTTATTGCGCATGAAACTCTCCTTTAAACGGTTGTTGTGTTTTATTGTACTGGCATTGAAAAGGTTTTTCAACGCGTTATTTCTTTATAATTGTGTCAAAGAAAGAACAATGCGCGCAGTTCTTCAAAGGGGGATGAAGAAATGAAAAAAGTCGATCATATAGGCATTGCGGTTTCATCGCTGGAGGAATCGCTCCCGCTGTACACGGAAGTGTTTGGAATGAAGCATGTAAAAACAGAACTGGTTGAGACGCAGGGAGTGGCTGTTGCTTTTCTGGATGGGGGAAATGTTAAACTGGAACTGCTCGAGCCGGCCAGTCCAGACAGCCCGATCGCCAAATTTATTGAGCGCCGCGGACAGGGAATTCATCATATTGCCCTTAAAGTAAAAAACATTGAAGAGCGGATTGTTGAAATGAAAGAAAAAGGCATCCAAATGATTGATAATGCTCCAAAGCCCGGGGCCGGCGGGGCAAGCATTGCTTTTATGCATCCAAAATCGACCGGCGGTGTGTTAATGGAGCTTTGTGAAAAAAGGGAGGAATTATCTTGACAGATATTTTTGACAGTATTCACGAATTGCAGGACCGGCGGCGGGAGGTAGAGCTTGGCGGCGGGGATGAACGGATTGCCAGGCAGCATGAAAAAGGAAAATTCACGGCACGCGAGCGGATTGATTTGCTTGTAGATCCCGGAAGCTTCGTTGAATTAAATCCGTTTATGGAGCACCGTATTGCTGATTTTGGCCTCGACAAAATAAAAGGCTCAGGGGATGGCGTGGTTACCGGCTACGGAAAAGTGAATGGCCGTCCTATTTATTTGTTTTCACAGGATTTTACCGTTTTTGGCGGTGCACTTGGTGAAATGCATGCCAAAAAAATTGCCAGCGTAATGGACCTGGCAGCCAAAAATGGTGCGCCTTTTGTCGGCTTAAATGATTCGGGCGGGGCACGTATTCAAGAAGGCGTTTTGTCCCTTGACGGCTATGGCCACATTTTTTATCGTAATGCCATTTATTCAGGAGTGATTCCGCAAATTTCCGTTATACTTGGACCCTGTGCGGGCGGTGCGGTATACTCACCGGCAATTACTGATTTTGTGCTGATGGCAGATAAAACAAGCCAGATGTTTATTACGGGGCCGAAAGTGATAGAAACGGTTACCGGAGAACAGATTTCTGCCGAAAACCTGGGCGGCTCCAAGGTACATAACACAGTGAGCGGCAATGCGCATTTTCGAGGAGAAACAGAAGAAGAAGTCTTGCAAATGGTGCGGGAGCTCTTATCTTACCTGCCGCAGAACAGCCAGCAGAAAACACCGATTCTGGAGGATATAAATGAAAGCGATTACCGTCCCGATTTAGCGGATATAGTGCCGTTTGACGGGCTGCGCCCATATGATGTCCGCAAGGTGATTGACCAGGTGGCTGATCAGGATTCCTTTATGGAGGTTCAAAGAGAATTTGCCAGAAACATTGTGGTCGGCTTTGCACGTATAAAAGGCGAAACGGTGGGGCTTGTATGCAATCAGCCAAAATGGATGGCCGGGGGCCTGGATATTGATTCTTCGGATAAAGCCG
Organism: Domibacillus indicus; assembly: GCF_000970685.1. Lineage (GTDB taxonomy): Bacteria > Bacillota > Bacilli > Bacillales > Domibacillaceae > Domibacillus > Domibacillus indicus. The sequence goes on along the minus strand of NZ_LAJB01000002.1, from coordinate 498,657 downwards.
CGAGATTTATCCGCTTTTGCGACTCCTTTAATATTCCCCTTATCACGTTCGAAGACGTATCCGGCTTTTTTCCGGGCGTCCAGCAGGAGCATGGGGGCATTATCAGGCACGGCGCAAAAATTTTATATGCTTATTCGGAAGCGACTGTGCCAAAGATTACCGTCATTTTGAGAAAAGCATATGGCGGTGCTTATGTCGCTTTGAATTCTAAATCGATCGGTGCTGATCTTGTTTTCTCCTGGCCCAACGCGGAGATTGCCGTAATGGGACCTCAGGGAGCCGCTAACATTATTTTTGCCCGGGACATTGCTTCAAGCCATGATCCGGAAGCAGCGCGCGCTGAGAAGGTGGAAGAATACCGGAAGAAATTCGCCAATCCATATATCGCAGCGGCGCGCGGTATGGTCGATGACGTTATTGACCCGCGGGAAACGCGTATTAAGGTGATTCAGGCTCTCGAAATGCTGCGGACAAAACAGGAGGAACGGCCAAAGAAAAAACATGGAAATATCCCATTATAAAAAGCAGCAGCCGGAGAAGAAACGCTTCCGGCTGTTTTTTTGCCATAAAACGTTTATAATTGAATAGCCAGAAAATTTGGAGGTGCAGCGTGGTTAATGAAGAGCGTTTATTAAATGAATTTTTGGAACTCGTCCAGATCGATTCCGAAACAAAACATGAACAGAAGATTGCCAGATCGTTAACAGAGAAATTTACTGCGCTTGGCGTCCATGTACAGGAAGATGATGCGGCTGCCAGAACAGGGCACGGAGCCGGCAACCTGATTTGTACACTGCCCGGCAGCAAGCCGGGCGTCGATCCGATTTACTTTACATCTCACATGGACACAGTTGTACCCGCAAACGGTGTAAAACCTGTGGTAGAAAACGGGATTGTAAAAACAGACGGAACAACAATTCTCGGTGCTGATGATAAAGCCGGACTGGCTGCGATGTTTGAGATGATCCGCCAGCTGAAAGAGCGGAACATTCAGCATGGGGACATTCAGTTTATTATCACTGTCGGCGAAGAGTCCGGGCTTGTGGGCGCGAAAGCCCTTAATTCGTCGCTCGTAAAAGCAAAATATGGCTTTGCGCTTGACAGCGATGGCGATGTTGGTAATGTTATTGTCGCGGCACCGACGCAGGCAAAAGTAACAGCGCGTGTGTATGGGAAAACAGCTCATGCCGGCGTAGCTCCGGAAAAAGGAATTTCCGCTATTACACTGGCGGCCAAGGCCATTTCCCGAATGCCGCTTGGGCGCATTGATGAGGAAACAACAGCTAATATCGGCCGTTTTGAGGGTGGACGCGCAACGAATATCGTCTGTGACTATGTGGAGATTTTGGCGGAAGCCCGTTCTCTTGAGCCGGAAAAAATGGAGAAGCAGACGGCTAAAATGAAGGAAGCCTTCGAAAAAGCAGCGGCAGAAATGGGCGGACGCGCTGAAGTGGAAATTGAAGTAATGTATCCCGGGTTTAAGTTTGGCGCCGAAGATCATGTAGTCAAAGTTGCACAAAAAGCAGCCGCAAAAATCGGGCGTCCGTCGGAATTATTAACGAGCGGAGGCGGCAGTGATGCAAATGTAATCGCCGGCTTTGGGATACCGACGGTTAATCTTGCTGTCGGATATGAAGATATCCACACAGTAAATGAAAAAATGCCGGTGAAAGAACTTGTAAAACTGGCCGAGATGGCTACAGCGATTGTTGAAATCGTTGCGGAATAAAAAGCGGCCAAAGAAAGAAGAAAAGGCGTTTATGACAAAGCCCGGACTGGAATAAAGACGAGCTTGACAGCTATTTGATTGAAATTACTGCTGACATATTTGACTCTGGATGAAGCAGCCCAAAAAGAAAAAAGCACCGGTTGTTTTCGGTGCTTTTTTCTGTTAATTGCAAATATCCACATCAAGCATATTGAGCGGCCACCAGAAGAAGCCATCTTTCTCGAGCAGCTCATCGGCTGCTTTTGGCCCTTTTGTGTTTGCCGGGTAGTTCGGGAACGCAGCTTTTTCCTTGCGCCATGCTTCAGAGATTACATCAACAAAGCTCCAGGAAAGCGATACTTCATCCCAGTGGGTGAAGTTCGTTGAATCCCCGCGCATCGCATCATGAATGAGCTTTTCATAGGCTTCCGGCGTATTCATGACATCCACGCCGCTGTTTGCGTAGCTGAGCTTCACCGGTGTTGTTTGCAGTTGATGGCCGGCACGTTTTGCATTTAAATGAAGGGTAATTCCTTCTTCCGGCTGAATATGAATAACGAGCAGGTTCGGCTCCATTTCTTTATCATCCGGACGGTAATAAAGGTTCATGGGAATATCTTTAAATTGAACAACAATTTTTGTTGATTTCAGCGGCATCCGCTTGCCCGTACGAATATAAAACGGGACACCTGCCCAGCGGAAATTATCGAACATAATTTTGCCGGCAACATACGTTTCTGTGTTTGATTCCGGATTCACATTGATCTCTTCACGATAGCCTGGAAGCTGTTCGTCTTCATTCGGTCCGTACTGCCCGCGGACAAAATAGTCATTGACCGTATCCAGCGTTAAAGGACGCATGGAGCGGAAAGCACGCACTTTTTCAAGGCGGATTTCATCATCCTGCAGGCTGATCGGCGGCTCCATGGCAAGAAGGGAAACCATCTGCAGCATATGGTTCTGGACCATATCTTTCAGGGCTCCGCTAGTTTCGTAATAGCCGCCGCGTTCTTCTACACCGAGTGTTTCACTGGATGTGATTTGAATATTGGAAATGTAACGGTTATTCCAAAGCGGCTCAAACAGCGCATTTGCAAAACGGATTGCTTCAATATTTTGTACCATTTCTTTGCCGAGATAATGGTCAATCCGGTAAATATCCTTCTCATCAAAGGATTGCCGGATCTGGGCATTAAGCTCCTGGGCAGAAGGCAGGTCATGGCCAAATGGCTTTTCAATCACAAGCCGCCCAAAGCCGTTTGTGTCCGTTAAGCCGTCCAGCTTTAAATGATCGGAAATGGTACCGAAAAATTCCGGAGCCATGGCGAGATAGAAAAGACGGTTGCCGCCAAGAGAATAGGTTTCATCAAGCTCATCGGCAAGTGCACGCAGCGAAGCATACGATTCGGAATCAGAGACATCGTGCGGCAAGTAATAAAAATGTGAAATAAATTCATCTATTTTGTCGTGAATCGAAGTAGATTCCATGACGGATTTTTTTACATGCTCGCGAAAAATGCTGTTGTCCCATGGACGACGGGCTGTTCCAATAACAGCGAAGCCAGAAGACAGATGCCCTTTCCGGTAAAGGCGGTAAAGGGATGGATATAATTTTCGTTTGGCTAAATCTCCTGTTGCCCCGAACAGGATTGTCAGCGCTGAAGGTGTTTCAGATTGTTTCACGGTACTAACCTCGCTTTTGAGATTCATTTTTATACTATTGCATTTTTTCACAAAACAGTGAAAGTGACAAGTATTTTTGTTTATGGTACATATATGTCAAAAGAAGACGAATAAAGGGAGTGTTTTTTATCGAACTTTTATTTCTTGGAACCGGAGCCGGTGTTCCGGCTAAACGGCGCAATGTTACATCAATTGCTTTGAAAATGCTGAATGAGCGCGGTGCCGTCTGGCTGATTGACTGCGGCGAAGCAGCGCAGCACCAAATTTTACATACAACCCTTAAACCGCGCCGGATTGAAAAGATTTTTATTACCCATTTACATGGGGATCATATTTTTGGCCTGCCGGGTCTGCTGGGCAGCCGTTCTTTTCAGGGCGGCACAGAGCCGCTTACGGTTTACGGACCGGCCGGCATTCGGGCATTCATTGAAACAGCGCTCCAAATTAGCACAACCCATCTTCAATACCCGCTTTTTATAGAAGAAATTGAAGAAGGCATACTATTTGAAGACAGCCACATAACCGTTACAGCCGGAAAGCTTGACCATGGGATTGAGTCATACGGCTACCGCTTTGCAGAAAAAGATAAAGCCGGAGAACTGCTTGTCGAAAAACTCCGGGCAGATAATATTCCGCCGGGTCCCATTTATAAGCAAATCAAGAATGGACAGGCCGTTACGCTTCCAGACGGACGGACCATTGATCCGGCTCCTTATACAAGCAGTCCGCAGCCGGGAAAAGTGGTCACGATTCTGGGTGATACAAGGCAGTGTGACACAGCCGTACTTCTTGCGAAAGGAGCAGATATGCTGGTGCATGAAGCAACGTTCAGCGCGGAAAATGAAAAAATGGCCCGCGATTATTTTCATTCCACGACTGTTCAAGCAGCAGAAACGGCCTTGCGCGCCGGCGCTAAAAAACTATGCTTAACGCATATCAGCTCCCGTTACACAAAAGAAGACGAACAGCAGCTGTTAAAGGAAGCCGCTGACCGCTTTGAACCTGTTGTACTCGCTCATGACTTTATGGAAGTGCCCATTGATTAGCGAATATAAGCATTTCCAAGCCGTTTAGACTGGACGGCGGCTTCTTTTACGCCGGCCGCAACCGCCTGCTTAACGCGGAATTCGTCAAATGTCCGGATAGCAGCTTCAGTAGTGCCGCCAGGGCTGGTGATCGCTTTTCTAAGTACAGCAGCCTGTCCGTTATTTTTCGCAAGCATGCTGGCGGCGCCAAGAAGTGTTTGAATAAGGAGCTCTTTTGCTGTTTCATGCTCAAGGCCCAGCTCTTCACCGGCCTGCTGGATTGCTTCTGCCACATAATAGAAGTAAGCGGGCCCGCTGCCCGAAACAGCTGTTACAGCATCCATCTGTGATTCGTCTACGGTGATTGCTGTGCCGATTGCCGAAAACAACTCAATCGCCGCTTGATGCTGTTCCTCTGTTACATAGCGGTTTAAAGCGATAGCTGTAGCCGATTTTCCAACAGCCGCCGAGGTATTGGGCATGGATCGGATAATCGAACAAGGCTTGCCAATCACTTCTTCCATAAAATCAAGGCTGACCCCTGCAAGCAGGCTGATGACCAGCGATTTTTCATGGATAAAGGAGCGGATGCTGTGGAGGCCGGCCTCTGCATCTTTCGGCTTCATTGCCAGCACGATAAGATCGGCGTCCAGCATAGCTGTTTCCGCCTCATAACCGGCTCGGACACCAAATTCTTCAGACAGCTGCTGAAGGCGGACAGTATTCGTTTTGTTTGTGACATATGTATGGCCGGCCTGCAGCGCCCCGTTTTTTAGTGCCCCGGCAATAATGGCTTCGGCCATAGAGCCAGCGCCAATAAAAACTGCTTTCACGTTCATTCCTCCCTGTTGCCTAAACATTTTGACTTTTCAAGTGATTATGCGGAATAATCGTGTATCTGTCAAGAGAAGAAAGGGAAATGAATGACAATTCACAAGGGAAGCGTTACACTGTTACCATAAATACGGCATTTTAAATAGGTATGAGGTGGACAATATGGGAATTGAATTTTTTAAAGATATCATTAAAATTACGCTGCCGACACCTTTTCCAATCGGCGATGTAAATACATATATTGTAAAAGGCGACCGCCTGACTCTTGTGGATGCGGGAGTCAACACACCGGAAGCAAAAGCGGTTTTTAAAGAGGGACTGCGGAAGGCAGGGTATCAGCTTTCTGATATTGAGCAGGTAATCCTGACCCATCATCACCCTGATCATATCGGCCTGCTCGATCAATTTTCGGCTGAGATTTACGGACATGAATACGGGAAAAACTGGCTGTCTTACAATGCCCCGTTTATGAATTGGCGCAACGAGTTTTTTCTTCAGTTATTTACTGAATTCGGAGTTCCGCCGCATATGCTTACGATCCTGGGGAATTTAGAAAAAACGCTTCGGTTTGGATCGCAGAACAGCCGGCTTGCCGGTTTTTTAAAAGAAGGGGATACTATGCCGGGCCTGCCGGATTTTCATGTGTTTGAAACACCGGGACACGCGCAAAGCCACCTTGTTTTTTACCGAGAAAAAGACGGCCTTCTTTTGGCGGGTGACCATATTTTAAAAACTGTTTCCTCCAATCCGCTCATTGAACCGCCAATGGAGCCGGGAGGAAAGCGGGCAAAGTCACTGCTTCAATACCACCGCTCTTTAAAGAAAATACTGGAGCTTGATATTCAGCGCGCTGTGACCGGCCATGGCAATGATATTGCGTCCATTCGCCCTCTGCTTGAACGCCGTTTTGAACGGCAGCGCGAGCGGGCAGAGCTGGTATTATCCATGCTGCGCAAAAAACCAATGACCGTCTTTGATGTATGTGTTCAGCTGTTTCCCGAAGTTTATAAAAAAGAAACGGGCCTGACACTGTCCGAAACAGTCGGCCAGTTTGATTATTTGCTTGAACAGGGGAACATTCAAGTAGACCGGATTGAAAATGGAGCGATCTATTATTATGGGAAATAGCAGGCGGGAAGTGGTCGTCATTACGGGTGCCTCGTCCGGCCTTGGGCTGGAACTGGCGAAAGCCGCAGCGGAAAAAGGATTTCATCTGGTCCTGGTTGCCCGGCGGCTGGACCGTTTAAAGAAGCTTCAGGATAAAATCAGCGGGCAGGCAGGCTCTGTCCGCATTTTTCAGGGCGACGTAACAGACCGGCCGGCGATTGAAAACGTATTTAACGAAATCGGCACCGTAGACGTACTGATCAACAACGCGGGTGTAGGCTACTTTACATGGACCCATGAAACAAAGCCGCATGAAACGAAGCAAATGATTGATGTAAACGTAATAGGACTCATCACGTGCTGTGAACAGGTTCTGCCGCAAATGATGGCGCGAAAAAGCGGCCACATTATCAACATCGCTTCCCAGGCCGGTAAACTGGCAACACCAAAATCGGCGGTTTACGCGGCAACAAAGCATGCCGTGATGGGATATACAAACAGCCTGCGGATGGAGATGGCGCGGTATGGGGTTTTTGTGACCGCTGTTAATCCGGGCCCTATTGCTACTCCGTTTTTTGAGCAGGCGGACCCGGACGGAACCTATGTGAAAAATGCCGGCCGGTTTATGCTTGATCCGGCTCATGTTGCCTGGAAAACGGCCGGCGTAATCGGGCGGCCGGTACGGGAAGTCAATCTGCCGGGCTGGATGGCAGCCGGCAGCAAAATTCATTCATTGTTTCCTAAAACGGTCGAAAGGCTTGGAAGGAACGCGTTTTTTAAAAAATAAAAGGAGCCGGCAGGGCTCCTTTTATTTTGGCACTAAGTGGTATTCGGCTAAAAAACGGTCAATAGTTTGTTCGTATTCTTCGGCATTTTCATTGTAGGACTGGGCGTGTCCGCCTTTTTCTGCCATAAACAGCTGTTTTGGCCCGGGCTTTGCCTGAAACAGCGCTTCTGTCATTTCAGGCAAAATAAAATCGTCTTCTTTACTGTGAATAAATAAAACAGGATTTTTTATCCGGCGGACCGCTTCAAGCGGTGACAGCTCCGCCATTTTATAGCGCCCCCGCAGCCAGACAGCCCACTCGGCAATAGCCATGAAAAAAGGCGGCGAAAAGCCAAGTTCCCGTTTCATCTGGTGTTTTACCTGTTCCCGGAAGTCTGAAAATGGGCAGTCCGCTATATAAAAAGCTGCTTTATCCTCCACGGTACCGGCATAGAGCAAAAGAGTAACAGCTCCCATCGACTCACCGTGAATACCGAAAACAACCTGGCTTCCTTCCCGGCGGATCAGCTCGTCTACCACCGCTTTTAAATCATGTTTTTCAAAATGCCCGTAGCTTGTTAATCTTCCTTCTGATTCTCCATGGCGGCGATGATCAAAGAGCACAGCGTTAAAGCCCCGTTTCAAAAACACATTCATATATTTGACCGAGTTTACTTTATGCTCTGTGACGCCATGGCAAAAGATCACATAGGGACGGCCGGGGTGCGGGGTAATAAAAACACTTTTTAAGCGGGTGCCGTCTGACGATGTTACCCAGGCTTCCTTCTTTGGAAGTTCTCTGTAAGCCTGCATGTCGTACCGGCCGGCTTTTGTCTCGCGATCAATAATGGCTTCTTCCGCTTTCCTGGCAATATATAAAATACGATGTGACAGATAAAATCCGGTTCCCGCTGTTACTGCAGCGGCAGACAGGCTGGCTGCCAGTCCTTTTTTTAAAGCCGATGTGCGTCGTAATCGGCTGTTTTTGAGATATCTTGTACCCATTTATATTCTTCCTCCGTGAGCGCGGATTCTTGTACCGCACGGGCATTTTCTTTCAGCTGCTCCACAGAGCTTGCCCCTGCAACAACAGTCGCTGCAGCAGGATGCTGGAGCACATAGCGGAAAGCCAGTCCGTTTAAGGTGCGTCCGGCCGGCAGTTCTTTTTCCAGTGAAGTTAGTACCTTCTCCAGTTCGGCTTCATTGTACCACTTGAGTCCTTTTTTGGATGCTTTCGGCAGCTTGTCACGCCATTTCGGGCTTAAGAGGCCAAAGGCGATTGGACCGCGGGCGGCGACAGTCACGCCGTTCTCTGCTAAAATAGGAAGCGCCTGCATCTCGGGACGGCGGTCCAGTATGCTGTACTGCATCATTACATTTGAAAAATTCGATCTTTTTACATATTCATTGATCACAGTCGGGCGAATCGAGGAAATTCCATAAGCACGAATCAGTCCTTCTGACTTCAGTTCCTCAAAGGCTTCGATGGTTTCATCAATTGGGTCGTCAAGTGTACCGCCATGCAGCTGATACAAATCAATATAGTCAATGCCAAGCCGTTTTAAACTCTGCTTTGCTGCTTCTTTTATGTACGTTTTAGATGCATCCCATGTCCACCTGTCCTTTGTATCCGTCCAGCGGTTGCCTGCTTTTGTTGCAATGACGACTTGATCACGGACTGAATGGAGTGCTTTGCCAACCAGCTGTTCATTAACTCCGAAGTCATATAAGTCTGCGGTATCAAAATAGGTGATGCCTTGATCAAGGGCTGTTTTTAAGATGGCTTCTGCCTGCTTTTCTTCTGTTCCGATCGACATGCAGCCCAGGCCGAGTTCACTGGCGAAAATACCAGACTGTCCAATTTCGCGTGTTTTCAACTTGAATCACCTTCCTTTTTTTAAAAGTGTATCATAGGAAAGGAAAAAATAGAAAAGGAGAACTCTCATGCATAAATTTGAAGAAAAAACGACCAAAACAGAATCTATTTTCAAAGGAAAAGTAATCAATGTGCAGGTGGATGATGTTATCCTGCCAGACGGGAAAACGGCAAAGCGGGAATTAATCAAACATCCGGGCGCTGTCTGTGTGATTGCGATCACCGTCGAAAAGAAAATTATTTTAGTAGAACAATATCGAAAAGCCCTGGAGCGCCCGCTCGTTGAAGTGCCGGCTGGCAAGCTGGAGCCTGGCGAAGAGCCGTCTTATTGTGCAGCGAGGGAGCTGGAAGAAGAAACAGGCTATCGTCCGGGCAGTATTACGCATGTTCAATCTTTTTATACATCGCCGGGATTCGCCGATGAGCTTGTGCATGTATTTCTGGCAAAAGACCTTGAAAAAGTAGAAGGAGGGCTTGTCGCGGACGAAGATGAATTTGTTGAATTGCTGGAAGTAACCCTGGCAGAAGCGGAACAGCTTGCGAAGGAAGAGCGTATTTTTGATGCGAAAACACTCTGGGCGCTTCAATATATCCGCTTAAACGCTCTGGTATAATAGCCAGCCTCCTTTCATATAGTGCGAAAAGAGAGGAGGCCTCCATTCATGTGGACTGCCATCATCGATCATATTCAAAAAAGAGCGGCATTGTATTTATTTTCAGCGGTGCTATTTATGACGGGTACGGCTTTTGGCGCGATGACAGTCAACAGCATGGAACCGGTGCAAAAATCAGAACTGTATACGTACGTAAAAGAATTTTTTGGACAATCTTCAGCAGGTACGGTAGCCAATCCAGCTGATCTCTTTGTTGAAAGCTTGATTCATAATTTAAAGTTCACAGGCGCAATGTGGGTAGCAGGCATCTCTATTATTGGGCTGCCGCTGATTTTTATTCTCCTTTTTTTAAAAGGAGCAGTAACAGGCTTTTCGGTTGGCTTTCTTATTCAGCAAATGAAATGGGACGGGCTCTTTCTTTCGCTTTTAGCCATTTTGCCGCAAAATATCATTCTTGTGCCGGTTTTTTTGTTTACGGCTGTTATGGCAGCTTCGTGCTCGATCCGTCTCGTTCAAAAAATTACAACACGCCAGACCGTGCCTGTTCCAATCGCGAAAAGTTTTTTCATTTACCTGGGCTATATAAGCGGCGGAGCAGCGGCAATTTTGCTTGCTTCGCTGACAGAGGCATTTATTTCGAGCCAGTTTATGAATGTTCTTATAAATAAATTCTTTTGATTCGTGGATGCCTTTTGTTATAATAAGGAGTACATCGGCGAGGGAGGGAACAAACATGGAAAGCCGGATTGACCGAATCAAAAAACAGCTGCATGCAGCAAGCTACAAACTGACACCGCAGCGCGAAGCGACTGTACGTGTTCTTCTTGAACATGAAGAGGACCATTTAAGCGCTGAAGACGTGTACCTCCTCGTTAAAGAAAAAGCACCGGAAATTGGGTTGGCTACAGTCTACAGAACGCTTGAATTATTAAACGAACTTAAAGTGGTTGATAAAATAAATTTTGGAGACGGCGTCTCCCGCTATGACCTCCGCCAGGAAGGCGCAGCGCACTTTCACCATCACCTTGTCTGCATTGAATGCGGCGCTGTGGATGAAATTCAGGAAGATTTGCTTGACGATGTGGAAGCGATTGTCGAAAGCAGATGGAATTTTAAAATTAAAGATCACCGTCTGACATTTCACGGCATTTGCAGCAGATGCCATTCAAAGCAGGAAGAAAGTGAACAGGAAGATTTGGAAAAGCAGCATGCAGAGTAAGCCTTTCGATTTGAATCGAAAGGTTTTTTTATAACGGAGGTACCGTGGTATGAATGATTATGTGAATGATTTTCTGCATTTTTCACTCGTTGAAAAAGGGCTTTCGGCCAACACCATTTCAGCTTACCGCCGTGATTTGCGGCATTACACTGAATATATGGAAAAAGTAGAGCAGGTAAAAGCGCCGGATATTCAGCGCCTGCACATTCTGCATTTTTTAGAACAGCTCAAAGAACAGGGGAAATCATCGAAAACAATTGCCCGCCATATTTCAACAATCCGCTCGTTTCATCACTTTTTGATCCAGGACCGGATCAGCACCCATGACCCGACAAACCATATTGAAACACCAAAATCCGGCCGTACGCTTCCGAAGGTGCTGAATATGGAGGAAACGGAAGCATTGCTTGCAGCCCCGGAGACATCAACACCTTTAGGCCTGCGGGACAAAGCAATGCTGGAGCTGATGTATGCCTCCGGTTTGCGGGTTAGTGAATTAACATCTTTAAATAAGGAAGATGTCCACCTCACAATGGGATTTGTCCGCTGTACAGGAAAAGGCGGCAAAGAACGGATTATTCCAGCGGGCAGCCATGCGCTTGAAGCGATCGAACAATATTTGCAGAATGGCCGCCCGAAGCTTGTTTCTGCCAAGCGGCGGGATGAAGCGCTGTTTTTAAATCATTATGGGCAGCGGCTGACGCGCCAGGGGTTTTGGAAAGTGATTAAAGCGCTGGCGAAAAAAGCGACCATTGAGAAAGAGCTGACACCTCATACGATCCGGCATTCATTCGCCACCCATTTGCTTGAAAACGGTGCGGATTTGCGGGCGGTGCAGGAGATGCTTGGCCATGCAGATATTTCTACTACCCAAATTTATACACATGTTACCAAAACAAGGCTGAAGGATGTATATAGCCAGTTTCACCCGCGCGCCTGAAAAAATACAGGCGCGTTTTGTTTTTTTAAAACAAATGGATTATACTAGAAAACAAGAAGTCAGACTTCTGACATTTGAAAAAGCAAGCGTGATTTGCCAGATGGTCAGGGTAGACTAAAAACAGTACGACCTAGAAGGGAGAAACAGCCAGATGAATGATTCGTTTAAACGGATTCACTTAATTGTTCTCGATTCCGTTGGGATTGGAGAAGCGCCGGATGCTGCTTCATTCGGGGATGAAGGCGCCGATACACTCGGACATATCGCTCAAAAAATGAACGGGCTGCATATGCCGAATACAGCGGCGCTTGGCTTATCAAATATTAAAGAAATTCCCGGCATTCCAAAAGCGGAAAAGCCGGCCGCGTTTTACACAAAAATGCAGGAAGCATCAAATGGAAAAGATACAATGACGGGTCACTGGGAAATAATGGGGCTGAATATCGAAACCCCTTTCCAGGTATTCCCGGATGGTTTTCCTGATTCCCTGATCCAGGAACTTGAAGAAAAGGCAGGCCGGAAAATAATTGGCAACAAGCCGGCCAGCGGAACCGAAATTTTAGACGAGCTTGGCGAGGAGCACATGAAAACCGGAGCCCTGATTGTCTACACGTCAGCGGATTCTGTTTTGCAGATTGCCGCCCATGAAGAGATTGTGCCGCTTGAAGAATTGTACAGTATCTGTGAAACGGCCCGGGCGATGACAAAAACGGGTGATTATATGATCGGGCGCGTGATTGCTCGTCCGTTTGTGGGAGAGCCGGGCGCGTTCAAAAGAACGGCTAACCGCCATGACTATGCACTTAAGCCATTTGGGCGCACCGTTATGAATGAATTAAAGGATGGCGGCCTTGATGTTATTGCGGTTGGAAAAATCGCGGATATTTATGATGGAGAAGGAGTGACGGAAGCGATCCGCACAACCTCCAACATGGATGGGATGGATAAGTTTATTAAAACGGCCGAAAAAGACTTTACCGGCTTATCGTTTTTAAATCTTGTTGATTTTGATGCTTTATTTGGCCACCGGCGGGACCCGGAAGGATACGGCAGGGCACTTGAGGAATTTGACGGCCGTCTGCCGGAATTGATGGACAAATTAACAGAAGACGACCTGCTTATTTTAACGGCGGATCACGGAAATGACCCGATTCACCACGGGACGGATCACACACGTGAATATGTGCCGCTTCTCGTTTATTCAAAAGCCTTTTCGCATGGCGGTGAACTGCCGGTTCGCAAAACATTCGCAGATATCGGTGCCTCGGTTGCTGAAAATTTTCACGTTAAAATGCCGGAGCACGGAAATAGTTTTATGGGGGAATTAACATGAACTTTGACCATATTGAAGAAGCAGCACAGTTTTTAAAAGAAAAGCTTAATCAAGCACCGGAGATTGGCCTTATTTTAGGATCAGGCCTCGGCGTGCTTGCCGATGAAGTAGAAGAAGCCGTTTCCATTCCGTATGAAACAATTCCTCATTTCCCGATTTCTACAGTAGAAGGCCATGCGGGGGAGCTCGTCATTGGGAAACTGTCCGGTAAAACAGTTGCTGCAATGAAAGGGCGTTTTCATTATTATGAAGGCTACACGTTTGAGCAGGTAACCTTTCCGGTCAGGGTAATGAAGGCACTCGGCATTGAAACAATTATTGTGACAAATGCAGCCGGGGGCGTAAATGAGTCGTTTGAACCCGGCGATTTAATGCTTATTTCAGACCACTTAAATTTAATGGGAGGCAACCCGCTGATTGGCAAAAACGATAACCGCCTTGGCGTTCGTTTTCCTGACATGTCTGCAGCATACAGCCGCGAATTGAGGCGGCTGGCAAAAGAAGCGGCGGTGCGAGTCGGCATTTCTGTGAAAGAAGGAGTCTACGCTGCAAATACCGGGCCTGTATATGAAACACCTGCCGAGGTCCGCATGGCACGGGTGCTTGGAGCGGATGCTGTCGGAATGTCGACCGTGCCGGAAGTGACAGCGGCACGCCACGGCGGCATGGCTGTACTTGGTATTTCCTGCATTTCCAACATGGCTGCAGGGATTTTGGATCAGCCGCTTACACACGATGAAGTTATTGAAACAACCGAGAAAGTACGTGCAGATTTTCTTGCTTATGTAAAAGAGATTGTTCAATCTTTGTAAAGGTGTGGTGTCCAAATGAGAATGGTTGATATTATTCATAATAAGCGCAGCGGTCAGGCGCTGACAGATGATGAAATAAAATTTTTTATTGAAGGATACACAAAAGGCGATATTCCAGATTATCAGGCGGCTGCTTTTATGATGGCAATATACTTTCAAGGAATGAATTCGCAGGAAACGGCCGTCCTTACAAAAGCAATGGCAGATTCAGGAGAAACTATTGATTTATCCGGAATTAAAGGACATAAAGTCGATAAACATTCAACAGGAGGAGTCGGCGACAAAGTAACCTTTATTGTAGGGCCGCTGGTTGCTTCAGCTGGGGTGCCGGTCGCGAAAATGTCCGGCCGCGGCCTGGGGCATACCGGCGGTACGATCGATAAGCTTGAAGCGATCGACGGCCTGGAAATTGAAATGTCCAAAGAAAGATTTGTTGAAATTGTTAATACCCATAAACTCGCTGTGGCCGGGCAGACCGGAAACCTGGCGCCGGCTGACAAAAAATTATACGCACTGCGGGATGTGACCGCAACCGTTGAAGCCGTTCCGCTGATTGCCGGTTCGATTATGAGCAAAAAGCTTGCTTCGGGGGCGGACAGCATTGTGCTGGACGTAAAAACGGGGTCAGGCGCTTTTATGAAAACGATGGAGGATTCAGAGGCGCTGGCAAAGGAAATGGTGGCAATCGGCAATAATCTTGGCCGCAAAACGATCGCTATTATCAGCGATATGAATCAGCCACTCGGGTTTGAAGTGGGCAATGCCAATGAAATTAAAGAAGCAGTGGATATTTTAAAAGGAGCGAAAGTAGACGATCTGCGGACACTGTCGCTTGAAATTGCTTCGCATATGACCGTGCTTGCCGGCGCATTTTCCCATTATGACGAAGCACGGACTGCGCTTGAAGCCAATCTTGAAAACGGACGGGCTTTTGAAGCGTTTCGCCGGTTTATTATCGCCCAGGGCGGAGATGCCGGTATGATTGATGATACCTCTAAGCTTCCGCAGGCAAAATTTCATTTAGATATAAAAGCCGAGGAAGAAGGCTTTGTGGCTGAAATCGATGCAGAATCCATCGGCACAGCGGCCATGTATTTAGGCGCAGGCCGGGCAACGAAAGAAGATGCCATTAATCATGCTGTCGGCATTACATTAAAGAAAAAAATCGGCGACCCTGTTCAAAAAGGGGATGTGCTTGTGACTCTGCACGCTGATACCGAATCGCCGGAAAATGCTGTCCAAAAAGTAAGGCAGGCTTACCGGTTCTCACCGGAGCCTATAAACCGGCCGCAGCTTATTCATAAAGTAATCGGAGACTGACTACTGTCAGTCTCACAATGCTGAAAAACAAACTTTTTTAAAGAAATAACAAAGGAAAAGCCGCATTTCACTTTTATCGTTCAGAGAATGGCTATACTTTTATTACGTTATTTTAATTGACAATCTCTCTTTTTTAAAACAGCGTGAGACTGACTACTGTCAGTCTTTTTTTTGTCGAAAATTCAAAGCTTTTTTCTAGTTTTGCCAGCAGGCAGGAAAAGGGCTTTTGGAAAAAGAATTGACGTATCAGCAAGCAAAGGAGGAATCACAATGGTAACCATGAAAGCAGAAGCACAGGGGAAGGTTCTCATCATTCGTCTGACAGGAGAACTGGATCACTATTATTCCGAGCAGGTAAAAGAATTTACTGAACAGCAAATAGACCAGCATCAAACACAGCATCTTATCTGGAATTTAAGCGGCCTTCCTTTCATGGACAGTTCAGGCCTTGGGGTTATTTTGGGCCGTTACCGCCAGGTGAATGAAATGGGCGGAAGTGTGACAGTCTGTGGACTGAACACTCAAGTAAAGCGTCTGTTTCAGCTTTCAGGATTATTTAAAATTATGTATGTGACGCAAACCGAGCAAGAAGCACTCGATCGATTGGAGGAATCATCATGCAGAACGCAATGACGATCTCATTTAATGCTCTCGGTGAAAATGAAGCATTTTCCCGTGTAGCAGTAGCATCCTTCGCTGCCAAGCTCAATCCGACAGTAGATGATTTAGCCGAATTAAAAACAGCTGTGTCAGAAGCAGTGACCAATGCCATTATTCATGGATATGACAGCAATCCGGCTGGAATTGTTTACATCAGTGCATCGATAGAAGACGGGGAAATTGACGTCGTGATCCGCGATGAAGGGCGCGGCATCCGTAACATTGAAGAAGCAAAAGAACCTCTTTTTACAACAAAGCCCGAAATGGAAAGAGCCGGGATGGGCTTTACGATTATGGAGCACTTTACGGATAAACTGGAAATTGAGTCAAGTACCTCTTCGGGAACAATCGTCCGGTTTAAAAAGCGGCTGGCCGGAAAGCGTGTTAACTGTGTTTAAAGAACGGGTTGTGATCCCATGAAACAGGCGGTGCAGCTGTCCGATGGTGAAGTGAAGAAGCTGATTGAAAAAAGTCAGGCTGGCGACTTGGAAGCGCGTAATAAGCTTGTAGAATGGAATACACGCCTTGTCTGGTCAGTTGTACACCGGTTTTTAAACCGCGGCCATGAATCAGAAGATTTATTTCAAATTGGCTGCATTGGCTTAATTAAGTGTATCGATAAGTTTGATTTGTCCTATAACGTAAAATTTTCAACGTACGCGGTACCGATGATTATTGGTGAAATCCAGCGCTTTTTACGTGATGACGGGGAAGTGAAGGTCAGCAGGCGCTTAAAAGAAACAGCCGGAAAAATGAGGCGTGAACGCGAAGCGTTTATTGCCAAATTCGGCCGTCCGCCAACGGTACAGGAATTGGCGGAAAAGCTGAATATTCCGCTTGAGGAAGCGATGATGGCGCAGGAATCTTCCCGGCGCCCGACATCCATTCATGAAACGGTTTATGAAAATGAAGGAGAGCCGATTACGCTGCTTGATCAGCTGGCGGCCCCGGAAGCAAAATGGTTCGAATCCCTGGTGGTGAAAGAAGCGGTTGAAAAGCTGCCGGAACGTGAGCAGCTTATTGTGCTTCTTCGTTTCTTTAAAGATTATACACAGGCGGAAACCGCAGTCCGGCTTGGCATTTCACAGGTGCAGGTATCCAGGCTTGAAAAGCAGATTATGAAAAGCCTGCGGGCAGATATGAATAAAAAATAGCCGGCACGGGGAAACTTCGTAAAAAGCGGAGGTGCTGCTATGGAGCAAATAGTGTACATCAGTTTAAAGCGCCATGTTCGCCTTGACGAACGGCGCATTTCTTTTTTTGATGTGGCCGAAGCGGAAGCGGATGAAAGCATGCAGCCGGTTCTTGAAAAGCTCATTGTCAAAACCGTCA
Organism: Domibacillus indicus; assembly: GCF_000970685.1. Taxonomy (GTDB): domain Bacteria; phylum Bacillota; class Bacilli; order Bacillales; family Domibacillaceae; genus Domibacillus; species Domibacillus indicus. The sequence goes on along the minus strand of NZ_LAJB01000002.1, from coordinate 481,428 downwards.
AGCCGTCAGCCGGCAATGTGGTGATTGTTACCATTCTTGATGTTATTCATGCTCTCAAAACAGTTCTCCCGGATGTGCGGGCTGTCATTGCCGGAGAAACCGAAACGATTGTCAGCCTTCAGCCGGTAAAAGCACCGGCCCCTTTTTGGAAAGTCGCCTTCGTCTGGCTGGTCCTTTTTACCGGCGCTGCATTAACTATTATGAATTTTCATGAAGATGTAGCGATGCAAAAAGTACATACGCTTCTGTATGAAAAAATAACCGGTGTCAGAGAAGAACGGCCGCTCTGGCTGCAAATTCCTTATTCAATCGGCCTTGGCCTGGGCATGATCTTATTTTTTAACAGGCTCTGGCAAAAACGCTTAAATGAGGAGCCGGGACCGCTCGATCTAGAAATGTTTAAATATGAAGAAGATATAAATGGTTATCTCGCCGCTAATGAAAAGGATGAGAAGTAAAAGATGAGCATTGTCCTTGCCATTTTTTTAGGCCTGGCCGGTGGATTTGCGACAGGCGCAGGGTATGTGGCGTTCATTACGGTGCTTGGTGTCATTCCAAGACTTGTATCGGCAACCAAGACGAACCCGCACCTTTATTTATATGAATTGTCGCTCGTGTTTGGTGTTTTAGCCGGCACATTTTTGCATATCTTTCAAGTGCAGTTTCACTGGCCGGCTGTTGCAGCTGCATTTTTTGGCTTGTTCAGCGGGTTATTTATTGGGATGTCAGCCGCGGCACTAACAGAAGTACTAAATGTTTTTCCAATACTATCAAAAAGAGCAGGGGTTTTTGCTGAGGTTAACATTTTGATGATGGCGGTGGCATTCGGCAAAATGACTGGCTCCCTCATCCAATGGATTTTATTTTCACCTATGTAAAAGGAGGCAGTACAATGATCAAGCCGGAGGAAGTCGATGCTTATCTGCAGAAAGAGGCAGGTCTTGGCAAAAGCTTTGATACAGGCGTCAGAAAGCTTACGGTAGCCGGAGAGCCGCTCCATCTTTATTTTATTAATGGCCTGTGTGATACAGAGTTCATTATTGAGATCATTCATGCGCTCGTATCAATTGAAAAAAAGGAAAATACCTCAACCGCCTCTTTAGTCAAGGAGAACCTCGTTCACCAGGCAGTCGAAGAAATAAAGGATGTATCTAAGCTGCCGGTGGCCCTCATGTCCGGCCTGATTGTGATTGCCGTACAGGGTGCTTTGTTTACGGTGGATGTGCGAAGTTATCCGGGCCGCCAGCCGGAAGAGCCGGATACAGAAAAAGTAGTACGGGGATCGCGTGACGGATTTGTTGAAAATATTATCGTTAACACGGCTCTCACAAGAAGAAGAATCCGCGACAGCCGGCTTCGGTTCGAAATGATGAAAGCCGGAGAAATGTCGGAAATGGATGTTGCTGTCGGGTATATGGACGGTATTGCCTCACAGGACCTGGTGGACAAAGTTAAACGGGAAATTGAATCTATTAAAACAGCCGGTGTTCCAATGGCAGATAAAACAATAGAAGAGTTTTTAATTAAGCAGCATTATAATCCATACCCGCTTGTCCGGTATACAGAACGTGCTGATATTGCCGCTGCCCATCTGATGGAAGGGCATGTTCTTTTATACACAGATACATCTCCTGCTGTGATGATTACACCGTCTACGTATTTACAGCATATGCAGCATGCAGAAGAATATAGGCAGCTGCCGGCCGCAGGCACGTTTATTCGCCTGCTTCGTTTTATCGGATTATGGATGTCTATCTTTTTGCTGCCGCTCTGGCTCGTATTTGCTGAAAATCCTGATATGCTGCCAAAAGCATTATCTTTTATCGGACCGAACGAAAAAACACATATTCCGCTTGCTGTGCAAATATTTATTGCAGATGTAGGGATTGAATGGCTGCGAATTGCTGCCATTCACACACCACAGCCGCTTTCCACTGCAATGGGGCTTGTTGCGGCTGTTTTAATCGGGCAGATTGCGATTGATACGGGACTTTTTGTAGCGGAAGTTATTTTATACACAGCGATCGCAGCGATCGGCACATTTTCCACGCCAAGCTATGAGCTGGGGCTGGCCAATAAAATGATGCGCCTGTTCATTCTTTTTGTGACAGCTCTTTTCGGGCCGGAAGGGTTTATCGTATCGCTTATGCTTGTTTTCTTATACCTTGTCCGTTTAAAACCGTTTGGAGCTCCATACTTATGGCCGCTTATTCCATTTGATGCCGTCTCTCTGTGGACCATTTTAATCAGGCGCCAGGCTCCGGAAAAAACGGGGATACCGAAAATCAACCGGTCCCATTCCCGCTGACCGTTGATTTTTCATGTATTGAGCAGGTGGGGAATGTATGTTATAGTACTTTTATTCTCATGCCGGATAAACGGCATAACGATAATAGAACGGGGCGATTAAATCTATGCATACATATGGGACAGCAGCTGTCAACAACCGCGGACACCTGGAGATTGGCGGTGTCGATGTAGTAGAAGCAGCTGCTAAATTTGGCACGCCGCTTTATTTATATGATGTAGCGCTGATTCGCGAGCGTGCGAGAGGCTTTAAACAAACGTTTGATAAATTGGGAATCACCGCACAGGTGGCATATGCAAGCAAGGCATTCGCTTCAGTCGCCATGATGCAGCTGGCGGAGCAGGAAGGACTTTCTCTTGATGTAGTGTCGGGCGGCGAATTATATACAGCACAAAAAGCCGGTTTTCCAGCAGAGCGTATTCATTTTCATGGCAATAATAAAAGCCGCGAAGAGCTTGAAATGGCATTTGATGCAAAAATCGGCTGTATTGTGGCGGATAATTTCCATGAGCTGGAGATGATTGGTGAAATCAGTGAAGAGCGCCGTCAGGCCATGAGCATCTTGCTTCGTATTACTCCGGGAATTGAAGCACATACGCATGATTATATTTTAACAGGCCAGGAAGATTCAAAATTTGGTTTTGACTTAAACAATGGCCAGGCTGAAGAAGCATTGACTCTTGCGCTGAAAAAACCATTTGTGCGTGTGCTGGGCCTTCATTGCCATATCGGGTCACAAATTTTTGAAACGACGGGCTTTGTTCTTGCTGCCGAAAAAATTATTGGCAAGCTGGCAGACTGGCACAATCGTTTATCATTCGAGGCGGAAGTGCTTAACCTGGGCGGCGGCTTTGGTATCCGTTATACGGCTGAAGATGATCCGATTGCGCCTGCTGCATATGTCGAAGAAATTATTCGTAAAGTGCAGGCAGAAACGAAAAAGCAGGGGCTTCAAATGCCAGAAATCTGGATTGAGCCCGGCCGGTCTCTAGTCGGCGATGCCGGTATAACCGTTTATGAGACGGGATCGGTAAAAGATGTACCGAATGTACGCAAGTATCTGGCCGTTGACGGCGGCATGAGCGATAATATCCGTCCCGCTTTATATGAAGCAAAATACGAGGCCGTGCTGGCAAACCGTGTGAATGATCCGGTTGAGGAAACCGTTTCGATCGCCGGAAAATGCTGTGAGTCGGGAGATATGCTTATTTGGGACCTGCCGCTTCCGAAAGCAAAAACAGGTGACCTGCTTGCGATGTTCTGTACAGGGGCATATGGCTATTCAATGGCGAATAATTATAACCGGATTCCACGTCCGCCGGTGGTATTTGTTGAGAACGGTGATATGAAGCTGGTAATCCGCCGTGAAACATTTGATGATTTAGTAAAACTGGATCTGCCGCTCGGTCTGCCGCAGACAAATTGATTGAGGGCAGACGAAGTGAAAAGTAATATTATTTTGCTTGTTTTGTTATCGCTGATGGCATTCGGATGGGGACTGTATTACTGGTTTTTCATTGTAAATTAAAAGAGAACACCTTGCGGTTACGTACAGGATTTAGTAAGATAAGAAACGTGGCGATATTAAGCAGGCAAATTCTGCTAATTGAAGAGGGATTTTATATGCTGATTCGATATAAGAAATCGTTTAAGAAAATTGCAATGGGCTTGCTTTCCTACATGCCCCGCGAGAAAGAACTTCGGACACTGAGGGAAACGATTGAAGGGTACGAAGCAGATGCCAGCAGACAGCTGTTTCTCTGGAGAGTAGACGAAGATGTCGTTGGAGTAATTGGGGTGGCTGTCAATGAAGCAAAAGCCGAAATTTTGCATATTGCCGTAAATCCATCTTTCCGCGATGAAGGAATCGGGAAAGAAATGATTGCTGCGGTAACAAAATTATTTTCAGACCGGACGGTTGTCTCAAGTGAATCAACAAACCGATTTTTTAAAAAATGCATGGAAGAAAGCCGGTAAAGGACGATTACATCGTCGCCTTGCCGGCTTTTTTTAATGCTAGCGCAGCTGACCGGGCTTTTAATACGTCGGTGCGGTCGCGCAACATATGCTTATTTGCTACAAACTGTTCATTCAGCTCGGGCTCAAAGCTCTGGACAAAGTGGCCAAATTCTTTTTGGAGCTGGTCATCCGCAATGGGAATCGCAATCGGATGGAAGGGGCTGCCCTGCTTCAATCTGTCGGCCGCCCGCTGGATGGACAATAAAAATGGTTCCGGGTCAATGCCAAGCTGAATCAATGCCTGTTCATTGCGGCTGAGGCATTGCAAAGATTTTTCCGCCATTCGAAGGGCCCCTGTTTGGTTTCCGCGGCGGTAATGATATAAAAAAACAGCACACTGGATTAAGCCAACCCAGACAGAATCACGGGCGCCGCCGATTTTTTTCCAGTATTCTTCTAGCAGCTCATGACATTCGAAATAATCACGGTCAATATGAAAATGTGCCAAAAAAGCCAGATAAGGCACCGGATATGAATACATTCCTTTTCCCCCAGTCAAGTGGTCGGATTGAAGTAAAGCGTATCATGTTTTGTCCGTGTACTCAACTTTAACGCTGAAATCTCTCGTAAAATGAACTATACTTGACGTGGTGCTAAAAAAGCAATGGATACAGGAGAGCATACGATGGAATATAAAGTGAAAATTGATTCATTTGAAGGGCCGCTTGATTTGCTGCTTCATTTAATACAGCAGCTTGAAATAGACATATATGATATTCCAGTCGCAGAAATTACAAACCAATACTTATTATATGTGAACACTATGCAGCAGCTTGAATTGGACGTGGCAAGTGAATATCTTGTCATGGCAGCAACATTGATTGCCATGAAAAGCCGGTCGCTTTTGCCTGACCACTCGTCTGAGGAAGAAGAGTATCTTGATGAAGAAGATCCAAGGGAAGAGCTTGCCCGCCGGCTGATTGAATATAAAAAGTACAAAGAAGCGGCTGGCAGGCTGCACGAATTGGAAGAAGAGCGGACAAAGCTGTATTCACGGCCGCCTGCAGACCAGCTTTTCTCATCGAACGCAGAAGGGCCGCTTGAAGTGACGATTTTTGATATGCTCGGCGCCTTTCAAAAAATGACACGCCGAAAAAAATTAGCGGTACCCCCAAAAGCAACTGTCCGGCGGGAAGAGCTGTCTGTAGAAAAAAGAATGCATACATTGAAAGAAAAGCTATTGGCTTCAAAAAAGCCCGTTCGGTTTGACGATTTATTTGATTCAAATGAACGTGAGGAACTTGTTGTCAGTTTTCTGGCTGTATTGGAGCTGATGAAGCAAAATGAGATCGTTGTTTCACAACAAGGAAATTTTGCCGCTCTCTATGTAGCGGCTGGAGGAAATGAAACATGAAAAATGAAAGTATTATAGAAAGCCTGCTTTTTGCAGCAGGAGACGAAGGACTGACTGCCGGTCAGTTGTCGTCTGTTCTCCGTATTGAAATTGAGGAGGTGCGGGAGATTCTTCAGTCAATGGCAGAAGCTATTGAGCAGGATGAAAAAAGAGGAGTAATGATTACCACATTTGGCGATGAATACAGGCTGATGACGAAAAAAGAAAATGCAGCTTTTATTGAGCAGCTTGCCGAAAAGCCTTCTCCGAAAACACTGTCCCAGGCGGCGCTGGAAACACTGGCCATCATTGCATACAACCAGCCGGTTACCCGTATTGAAGTTGAAGATATCCGGGGAGTTAAAACAGAGCGCCCGATTGCAACGCTGAGCGCCCGAGGGCTTATTGAAGAAGCGGGCCGGGCAGATGCTCCGGGCCGGCCGATCTTATACGTCACTACCGCTGAATTTTTAGATGCTTTTCAGTTACAGAGTTTATCAGATTTGCCGCCGCTTGAAGAAGGCGATGTTTCAATGCAGCAGGAAGCAGACCTGTTTTTTGGCCGGTTTGAAGAAGCACTCGATGAGTAGTCATGCCGCTCTTTCTTTTTTCATATATTAGGGAAAAAAGAAAGGAGCGGACTGATGAAAAAGAGCTGGCTGTTCGCTTTAATCCTGCTCCTCGGGATAGCCGCAATGCCGTCGGCTGCAAAAGCAGAACCGTCTCTCTCAGCCCAGCAGGCTGTGCTGATGGAAATGGAAAGCGGCCGTGTTCTGGCCCAGAAAGATGCCCATGCACGCCGACCGATTGCAAGTATTACAAAAATTATGACTGCACTTCTTGCTGTTGAGTCCGGCCGGCTGAATGAAACGGCTGCGGTTAGTGACCGTGCCCGTCAAATAGAAGGGTCCAGCCTTTACCTGGAAAAAGGGGACAAGCTGACTCTGGAGGAGCTTGTTTATGGATTAATGCTTCGGTCTGGAAACGATGCAGCGATCGCCATTAGTGAGCAGGTTGCCGGGTCAACGGAAAAATTCGCCGTTTTAATGAATGAAAGAGCAAAAAAACTTGGCATGCGCAACACATCTTTTATGAATCCGCACGGGCTTGATGATCCGGCTCATTATTCAAGCGCTTATGATATGGCTCTTTTAACATCAGAGGCAATGAAAAATAAAACCTTCCGCAAAATTGTTTCAACAAGCGTTTATAAAACGAAAAGCAAGCCGGTTCGTGTGTGGGAAAATAAGCACCGCCTCGTCCGGAACGGAGGCATTATTACAGGTGGAAAAACGGGTTTTACGAAAAAATCAGGCCGGACGCTCGTTACAACCGCTGAAGAAAATGGAATGGAAGTCGTGGCGGTTACGCTGAATGCGCCGGATGACTGGCTCGATCATACGTCTCTTTTCAGCTATGCTTTTTCTTCTTATAAAAAAGCGGTCATTGTAGGAAAAACACCTTTTACTGTGCCGGGAGAAGAAGAGCTTTTTTACGCCAAGAAGCTGGTACGGTACCCGATGACAGATAAAGAAAAAAAATCGGCGTATCTTCGGGTAGTGCTGGGCCCGGATAAAAAAGGAACAGCTGAATTATGGATTGGGAAAGAAAAACAAGTATCGACACCCGTTTATCGATCGAAAAGCAGTCCGCCCTCTTTTTGGACGAAACTCAAAAAGGAGCTGATGATATGGTAAGCGTGGTGTTTGCTTTTTTAATGCTGAGCGGCTTTCTTTTTGCGGCTGCAAATGGAACAATGGCAGACGTAAATGAAGCTCTTTTTCAGTCGATGGAGCAGTCCATACAGCTGGCGATCTCACTCGCCGGCATTCTCCTGTTTTGGACAGGGGTGATGAAGACGGCGGAAGGAGCCGGGATCGTTAAAGCACTTGCAAACGCTGTTCAGCCGCTGCTGGGACGCCTTTTTCCTGAAATACCGCCCGGCCATCCTGTATTTGGCTATATCGCCTCAAATATGGCGGCCAATTTTTTTGGGCTTGGCAATGCGGCTACGCCAATCGGCCTGAAAACGATGCGCGAACTAAAAAAGCTGAATGGGGACCGGGACACAGCGAGCCGCTCGATGATCACGTTTCTTGCTTTGAACACAGCGGCAATCACGCTGATTCCGACAACCGTGATCGCGATTGGTGTAAAGCACGGTGCATCAAATCCAACAGATATTGTGATGCCGGCGCTGTTTGCTACAGTGATGTCTTCCGTTTTTGCTGTTTTAATTGACCGCTATTACGCCTACAAGAGGAGACAATAATGGCAGTTTGGCTGATGCCGGTTATCATTGCCGCTGTGATTGCAATTGGGCTTTACAAAAAAGTGAATATTTACGAAACACTGACGGACGGGGCAAAGGAAGGAATACAAACGTGGGTTGCGATTGTACCGCACCTGGTGATCATGATGGCCGCTGTGGCGGTGTTTCGCGCATCGGGCGCCGCAGCAGAACTCGCCTCCTGGGCGGCTCCGGTTCTGTCTTTATTCGGCATTCCGGCGGAGGTGGCCCCGCTCGCGCTGATCCGGCCCATTTCCGGCTCCGCGACGCTCGCAATGCTGGACCAATTAATGCAGGAGCACGGCCCGGACTCTTATATAGCCAAACTGGCGGCTATTATGCAGGGCAGTACTGATACGACGCTTTATGTTCTCGCAGTTTATTTTGGTGCGGCCGGCATTAAAAAAACCGGAGACGCCTTGAAGATTGGGTTGATGGCGGATGCGGCAGCTTTTCTTTTTTCCGTCATTGCAGCCTCCTGGCTTTTGTAGCCAGGTTTCAGGCTGTATCTTGTATTTTCTTCTATAAAAACAGAGGTATGCTGGTGCATTCTTTTCATCAGCAAATGGTTTATGTGTCTGCAAACGGCAGCCTGGCTTTTACAGCCGGGTTTTTTTATTGGGGGCAGCGGGACACAATTTCTTTGTTTTCTTTTCCTTTTTCAATATTTGTGCCATAATGCTTAATGGATGAAAGAACAACTTTAGAGGTGAAATAGATGGAACGATTGCAAAAAGTGATTGCTCAGGCAGGAATTGCATCACGCAGAAAAGCAGAGCAGCTTATTCAGGAAGGGAAAGTTACTGTCAACGGAAAAAAAGTGACGGAGCTTGGCACAAAAGTTGGGCTGCATGATGATGTCCGTGTAGAAGGAGTGCCGCTTGAAAGGGAACGAAAGGTATATTATTTGTTTTACAAGCCCCGCGGCGTTATTTCTGCTGTTACAGATGATAAAGGAAGGAAAACCGTCGTAGACTTTTTTCCGGAAGTGGAAGAGCGCATTTTCCCGGTTGGACGGCTTGACTATGATACATCCGGCCTTCTTCTTTTAACCAATGACGGTGAATTTGCCAACTTAATGACTCACCCGCGCTATGAGATGGATAAAACGTATATTGCGAAAACAGAAGGGATTGTGCAGCGCCACCTGTTGAAGAAGCTTGCATCCGGCATTAAGCTTGAAGACGGCATGACAGCACCGGCCAAAATCAAGGAATTGTCGATTGACCGAAAGAAAAACCGCTCTTTGCTTGAAATTACGATTCACGAAGGCCGCAACCGCCAGGTACGCCGCATGTTTGAAGCGATCGGGCACCCGGTTCAAAAGCTGCGCCGCGACCGCTTTGCGCATTTAACGCTGAATGGCTTGAATGCAGGCGAATACCGGGAGCTGACAGCTCATGAAATAAAGCAGCTGCGGACGCTGGCAGAAACGGGATCCTTGCGTTAAGTCATAAAAATGTCACATTAAAGACCCGGATAAGGCACCGGGAGAAATGATATAATGTACGTAGTTTTGACACATGCCTGTTTTTAAAAGGGAGCAGGTCTGGAGGATGAAGGATGGAGAAAAAGAAGAAAAGATTTTATATGCGGACCGCTATTTTAGCAGTGCTGGCCGGACTTGTTGTTTATGCACTGTACACAAATGTGACTAAAGAGTCCCGCGGCACCCTTGAAGCCGGGGACAAAGCACCGGACTTTGTTTTGACGGATTTAAACGGAGAAACGCATCAGCTTTCGGATTATGAAGGAAAAGGAGTTTTCCTGAACTTCTGGGGCACATGGTGTGAACCGTGTAAAAAAGAAATGCCGCATATGGAAAAACTGGCGGCCGAATACGAAGGTGAAGTGGAAATTTTAGCCGTCAATGTTGGTGAGTCGGAATTTCAGGTGAACAACTTTGCCGAACAGTACGGGCTGACGTTTCCGATCGGACTGGATTCAGGAAAAGAAGTGATGGATACGTACGGGGTTGACCCGCTTCCAACAACATTTATGATTAAGCCGGATGGGACGATCGAGCAAATTGTTATCGGCGGCCTGGTCCAGGAAGAACAGGTACGGGCGTTGTTTGAACGGGTAAGACCATCATCATAAAGGGAGTTTTCGTATGGGGAAAGTGAAATGCGAATGCGGTCACGTAAATCCTAACGGCACGGTTCTTTGTGAATCGTGCGGACGGGCGCTGACGGAAAAAGCGAAAAAAGAAAAGCTTGCCGATATGCGTTATGAAGGAAGTGCGCGCCGCTCACAAACGTACAATAAAACAATCATAGATAAGGTGTGGAATTTCTTTTCCTCGGTAAAGGTCGGCATTTGGATTATCGTTTTGCTGCTTGTTGCTGCTTCATTTGGCACGATTTTGCCGCAGGAGTTTTATATTCCCTCAAATGTGCCTGCTGAAACTTACTATGAAGATGTATATGGAACCTTCGGAAAAATTTATTATATGATCGGATTTCATGATCTATATAATTCTGTCTGGTTCAGCGCGCTTATTGCAGCTCTTGGCGTGTCTCTTGTTATTGCCAGCCTTGACCGGTTTGTTCCGCTGTACCGGGCGCTGAAAAACCAGCGTGTGGAACGGCATGAATCATTTATGAAAAAGCAGCGGCTGTTTGCGGAGCAAAAAGGTGCGCTGCACGATTCCGAGATTGAGAGAGTGAAAGAAGAACTGGCGAAAAAGCGATACAAAGTCCGGGTGGAAAACGGCGCTCTGCTGGCCGAGAAAAACCGCTTTACCAGATGGGGTCCATATGTAAATCATGTCGGGCTGATTATTTTCCTGTTTGGCGCGCTTCTTCGTTCCGTTCCCGGAATGTATATAGATGAGCTGCTCTGGATTCGGGAAGGGGAGACACTGCAGGTTCCCGGCACCAATGGCGCTTATTATATGAAAAATAACGGGTTTACACTCGAAAACTATGAGGCAGGGGAAGACCCGGAAGTGTTTAATGAAGCGATTGACCGGGTTGGGACTGTGGCGAAAAATTACCAGACTGATGCGGTCCTGTACCGGGATGAAAACAATGAACTGCCTGGAGCAAAACCGGACCTGGCAAAAGTGCAGGAAGATTCTATTCAAGTCAATCAGCCAATGAAGTTTGATAACTTTGCTGTTTATCAGACAAGTTTCCGCCAGAATGAAATGAAAGCGATGCAATTTGCTTTAACGAATAAAGAAACGGGCGAGGAATTTGGCGAGATTACGATCGACCTGTTTGATCAGGAAAAGTCGTATGAGCTAGGCAACGGCTATAAAGTGGAACTCCGGGGCTTCTATCCGGATTTCGATGGGTTCAGCGAATCTGGCGAACCGATCTCAAAATCGCCGCTGCCAAACAACCCGGCTTTTCTTTTTAATATGATTACTCCTGAAACGCCGGAGGGAGAAATGAGTTTTGCTCAAATCCAGAATACGATGGAGCCGCTCGGTGAAACAAAATACAAAATGGCGTTTAAAAACCTGGAAACCCGTGATGTATCGGCGTTGACCATTCGGAAGGACTTGACGCTCCCCATTCTGGCGGCCGGCGGCATCATTTTTATGATTGGTGTTATTCAGGGATCATATTGGAATCATCGCCGTCTCTGGATCCGGGAAAAAGACGGCCAGATTTATGTGGCAGGCCACACCAATAAAAATTGGCACGGCTTAAAAAGGGAAATTGGGTCTGTTTTGGACCAGACATTCATTCCGGTTCCAGAAGACAGACAAAAGGATTAAGGGAGGTATGGGAGCATGGATTTAGCAGGCATAAGCAGCACACTGCTTGAAGCAGCATTTTTCTTTTACCTGATGGCAACGTTTCTTTTTGGCGGTGCGATCCGCCAAAAAGGCCTTCGTGACGGGGAAGGGCTGAATCGCTGGGGCAAACTTGGCATTATCGTCACGCTTATCGGGTTTGCTGCGCAGCTGGGCTACTTTTTTACAAGATGGGCAGCAGCAGGGCACGCTCCTGTCAGCAATTTATTTGAATTTACCACTTTTTTTGGCATGATGATTGTCGGCGCTTTTATTTTGATTTTCTTTATTTATAAAACGGCTGTACTTGGCTTGTTTGCCCTGCCGGTTGCCCTTATTATTATTGCGTATGCAAGCATGTTTCCAAGTGAAATCAGCCCGCTCATTCCAGCGCTGCAAAGCCACTGGCTGGCCATTCATGTAACGACTGCTGCGGCAGGGCAGGGCATACTCGGCATCAGCTTTATTGCCGGCATGATTTATCTGGTGAAAAATATTGATCAGTCAGTCAGTACGAAAAAAACCAAATGGCTTGAAGCAGTCATGTTTTTTATTGTATCGGTTGTAGCATTTATTTTGATTACAAGCGGCTTTTCGCTTGCGGATTACAAAGCGGAGTTTGAGTATATTGACAAAGAAGATGCCGCTGCAAAACAGGAGTTTACGATTCCAGCTCTTGTCGGCCCTCATGAAGGAACCCTGTTAACAGAAGGAAAAATGGAGCCGCTTGCCGATATGCCGGCTTTTATAAACGCGAAAAAACTAAACACTGTTTTGTGGTCTTTGATTGGCGGCGTCATTTTATATGTACTGATCCGGGTGCTTACGAGAAAACGGGTGGCTGCACTGCTGCAGCCGTTTGTCCGGAATGTCAGCTCGGATCTTCTCGATGAAATTGGCTACCGCTCTGTATTAATCGGCTTTCCGGTATTTACCCTTGGCGCGCTTATTTTCGCTATGATCTGGGCCCAGATTGCCTGGACGCGCTTCTGGGGCTGGGATCCGAAAGAAGTCTGGGCGCTTATTACCTTTTTATTTTATGCAGCTTTCTTGCATCTGCGCCTGTCACGAGGATGGCATGGTGAAAAATCAGCCTGGCTTGCTGTTGTCGGCTTTGGGATTATCATGTTTAATTTAGTGGCCGTCAACCTTGTTATTGCAGGCCTGCATTCCTATGCATAAGAAATTCTTCTCCCCGTCTTTGGCGGGGCTCTTTTTTTGTATTATAATAGGAGATATTGGCGTATTGGGAGGGAATGTTTTGGAAAAAGAAATGAGCATATTAGTGGTTGATGATGAAGAGCGCATCCGGCGTTTGCTGCGGATGTATTTAGAACGGGAAAATTATGTAATCGACGAAGCGGCTGATGGGGAAGAAGCGCTTCAAAAAGCACTTGAAAAGGATTATGACTGTATTTTGCTGGATTTAATGATGCCGGGCAAGGATGGCATTGAAGTCTGCCGGGAGCTCCGGGTTACAAAGGCAACGCCGGTTATTATGCTGACGGCCAAGGGAGAAGAAGCAAACCGGGTGCAGGGGTTTGAAGTTGGAACAGATGATTACATTGTAAAGCCGTTTAGTCCGCGCGAAGTTGTGCTGCGGGTTAAAGCGCTTTTACGGCGTTCTTCCCCGACAACGTATTTACATACGGATACCAAGTCAAAAGATTTGATTGTTTACAATCACCTGACAATCGATAATGATGCCCACCGGGTCACGGCGGACGGCGAAGAAGTCAATTTAACGCCAAAGGAATATGAGCTTCTTTATTTTCTTGCAAAAGCGCCCGATAAAGTGTTTGACCGGGAGCATCTGCTGAAAGAAGTCTGGCATTATGAGTTTTTCGGTGATTTACGCACGGTTGATACACATGTAAAGCGGCTGCGCGAAAAACTGAACAAAGTATCCGAGGAAGCAGCCAAAATGATTGTAACAGTCTGGGGCGTCGGCTATAAATTTGAGGTCGGGAATGAATGAAGCTGTGGAGAAGTGTCGTCGGGAAGCTGTGGATTACTATTCTGCTTCTCGTTTCCTTTGTGCTCGCTTTCTTAACCATATTGCTATTAGAGTTTTTTGAGAATTATCATATCTCACAGGTTGAGCAGCAGCTGGAAAACACAGCCGAAAAAATTGCCGCTGTTATTGAAGACCATGAAAACGAAGCAACAGGATTGGAAGTCGCCTGGGAACTGGTGGATGATCCGGCTCATATTGTCATTGCTGAAAATGAGCGGCTTTTTCACTTTTCCCCTCTGGAAAAAGAGAAAGCGAAAATCGACCAGGAAACCATTACGTCGAGCCCTGAGCTGTCCGCTGTTTTCAGCAGCCAAAAAAAAGTAGAGGCAGAAATCCGTATAGGATCCGGCAGCGATGCAGACAGCCGGTATGAAAATGCGTTTATTGTAGGAGTTCCGTTTCAAATGAATAACGGCGAAAACGGGGCCGTCTTTATTTATCAGTCGCTTGAAGTGATGAAAGAAACAACAGAGCAGACGACAAAGCTGATACTGGTTGCGGCTGGCATTGCCATTATTTTAACGACCGTTTTTGCTTTTTTTCTTTCAACGCGTGTAACGGCGCCGCTCCGTACGATGCGTGAAGCTGCTACAGAACTGTCACAAGGAAATTTTGATACGAAGGTGCCGATTTTAACAAACGATGAAATCGGGGCGCTGGCCACATCTTTTAACCGGATGGCGTATCAGTTAAAAGGAAACATTCATGCGCTTAACCAGGAAAAAGAGCAGCTCTCGAGTATTCTGAGCTCCATGGCGGATGGAGTTATCACGCTTGATCAGAGCGGCGCGGTGCTGATTACAAATCCGCCGGCCCGGCAGTTTTTGCATGACTGGAATTTTGAAAAAGAAGCAGGCCGTTCTCAGGAAGAAACACCAACACTCCTGCAGGAATTATTTAAAACAGCGGTCGAGACCGAAACAGAGCAGGAAGGCGAATTAACGATGCAGGGGCGTTCCTACGTAATGATTGTCAGTCCGCTTTATAATGCTGATTCAGTGCGGGGAGCGGTTACGGTCGTTCGCGATATGACAGAAGAGCGGCGGCTTGATAAGCTGCGCGAAGATTTTATAGCCAATGTCTCTCATGAGCTGCGAACGCCTATTTCAATGATGCAGGGCTACAGTGAAGCAATTGTAGATGATATCGCAGCAACGGAAGAGGAAAAGCGAGAGATCGCTCAGATTATCCATGAAGAGTCACTGAGAATGGGACGCCTTGTGAATGAATTGCTGGATCTTGCACGGATGCAGGCCGGCCATATTACGCTAAATAAGACGGATACAATCCTTGAACCATTTTTACAGCGAGTAACAAATAAATTCCAGGGTCTTGCGAAAGAAAAAAACATTTTTCTTTCAGCGAAAACGAATGGCACAGAAACAATGGTATCGATTGACGAAGACCGAATTGAGCAGGTGCTGACCAATTTAATTGATAATGCCCTGCGCCACACTCCCGAAAATGGCCGTGTGACGGTTATTCATGAAATAAAAAAGGATGTTCATTTGATCCAGGTGGAAGATTCAGGAGCAGGGATTCCAGAAGAAGATCTTCCCTTTGTTTTTGAGAGGTTTTACAAAGCGGATAAAGCAAGGACGCGTGGAAGAGCCGGCACCGGACTTGGTCTGTCTATTGCCAAGAACATTGTCCAGGCACACGGCGGTACTATTAAAGTGCAAAGTCGGCTGGGACACGGCACCGTCTTTTTCTTTACACTGCCAGGCATGCAGGCTTGACAATTTTTTCTCGTATTTGAGATAATAAAAGCCAAATTAAATCATTTCATCTTCGGGGCGTGGTGAAATTCCCGACCGGCGGTAATGGACCTGGTCCTTAAGCCCGCGAGCCGATAAGGCATGATCCGGTGTGAATCCGGAGCCGACAGTATAGTCTGGATGGGAGAAGATGAAGGTATGCCTGCGTTCAAAAAAGCAATTGCCGAACGTTTATTTATGCATGGCTTTTCTCCCCCTTATGCTCCTGCGTAAGGGGGATTTTGCTTTGTAAGCCCTGGCTGCCTTCCTTCTGAAGAGATGGATGAAAAAGAAGGAGAATGAGAAATGAAGAAAAACAGTGCACGTGTTTTAACAGCAGTGGGGCTGCTGTCAGCAATTTCTTACCTGCTGATGCTGCTTAATTTTCCAATCCCGCCGTTTCCAGGATTTTTAATGATTGATTTCAGCGATGTTCCAGCGCTCATCGCAGCGATTGCCCTGGGGCCTGCAGCCGGCATTGCCGTTGAGTTTTTAAAAAATGTCATTAATTTTATTATGACGGGTAGTCCTACCGGTGTTCCCGTTGGCCATTTAGCAAATTTTGCGGCCGGAGTTACATTTATTCTGCCTGTTTATTACGTATATAAACGCTTTGAATCAAAAAAAGCGATGCCCGCTGCCATTCTGTCCGGAGTGGTATCCATGTCGGTAATTATGAGTATACTAAATTACTTTGTTATTTTGCCGGCCTATACCCTGTTTCTTGGTTCCCCGGCAATGAGCGGGACTGAAATGCGCCAAACGATTGTAGCAGGAATTCTGCCGTTTAACCTGGTTAAAGGGATTATTGTAGGAACCGTTTTTTATATGATTTTTGCCCGTCTCGGCAGCCGGATGAAAAAACTTGCAGCCGCCGCATAACTAAAAAAACAGCTGCCTGACCAGGCAGCCGTTTTTTTATTCAAATTTTAATGCGTCCCCGTCGAACGGTTCATCCGCAATTTTGATCGAATCCGTCGGGCAGCCTTCGAATGCATCCTGCATGTCCTCTTCCAATACATCCGGAACAGCGGCTGTGCCTTCATTGTCGTCTAAGATAACGAAGGCGATGCCTTCATCATCATAGTCATAGATATCTGGGGCTGCAGCACCGCAGGCACCGCAAGCGATACATGTGTCTTTATCGACAATCGTATACTTCGCCAAGATTTAAACCTCCCATAAAGTCTGTCAGTAAGCGTATGTGAAAACACTTCTATTGTTCATTTTAAGTCCGATTAATTTACTTTTCAATAAAAAACTTCCCGCTCCCCGGATGAAAGAGCTTTCAAAACAAGGTACGGAAAAATAAAGACAGGAACGCATGTTTTGTGATAAACTAGCGCTGTATAAGAAGGGGGGATACATATGCGATGTCTTGAAGCTGTAATTGTGAATATGCTGAAAGAAGTGGAAGGGGGGCGGTCAGCTTCGTCTGTCTTTCATTTGCTGAAAGGGAAAAAGTCAGCCCAGACGATTCAGGATGCCCATTTATATAAGCTTTCGAAATGGTTTCAAACGGCTCCTTTTCTGACGATGGATACATTTGACCAGATTATTGGGCAGCTGCTCGAAGCAGGCTGCTTAACAGGAGAACGGCAGCGCTTATTTGTTACAGACAAAGGACTGGGCGAAATGGAGGCCTCATTTGACAGAACAGGGAATTTTTCCTTTTTATCAGGCTGGCGTCTGGCCGGCACCGCGCCCGTTTTTTTCAGCCGCCTTCAGCTGGCCGTCCAGGTGGTCTCTCACTTTGCTTACTCCGATCGGACATATTATCCTGTTACCCGCGATGAACAAGTGCAGCACTGGGTAAAACAGTTTTTTAAGCAGAATTCAATTGAAAAAAAAGCGATGCCGGGCCAGCTGCGGCGGGAACTGGCATATGTGCTTGAAAAGCAGCCGGAGCACCCGGACTGCCTGCTGCTCCGCTTTTCCGGGCACGGACAGACCGGCCGGACGGTGGAACAGGCAGCGGAAATGCTGCAAATGGAAGCAACGGAATATTGGTTTCGTTTTTTGAACAGCCTGCACGCAGTTATCGGCCTTTTAATGCACGGGAAGGAGCCGCTGCCGTTTTTGCGCCAGGTTTTGAGCGGTATTACCGTTTCCATTCCTTTAACAGACTCCGCCCGCAAAACGGCTGATTATTTACAGAAAGGCCTGACGGTGGAACAAATCGCAGCGGCAAGACGGCTGAAGCGGGCAACAATAGAGGATCATATTGTTGAGCTCGCTTTAAATGATCCGCACTTTTCCATTCGGCCATTTATTGACGAGGAAAAAGAAAAAGCCGTGGTAAAAGCCGGTGGAACGAGTGCAGTGCGCCAGTTAAAACCGCTGAAAGACCAGCTTCCTGATCATTCTTATTTTGAAATTCGGCTTGTTCTGGCGAAAGAAAGCAGGTGATGACTATGATAATTGACAAAATTCTACAGAAAACATTTGGTTTTTCTTCTTTTCGTCCCGGCCAGCGTGAAACAATTGAGTCGCTTTTAAATGGAAGCGATACGCTCAGCATGCTGCCGACAGGGACAGGGAAGTCGCTTTGCTACCAGCTGCCGGCTTATTTGCTAGAAGGACCGGTAATTATTGTGTCACCGCTTTTGTCGCTTATGCAGGATCAAGTCGAACAGCTGAAGCTGATGGGGGAAAAACGGGTCATCGCCCTTAATTCCTTTTTACAGTATGAAGAAAAAAACAGTGCACTTGCCCGGCTGCATCAATATAAATTTATTTTTCTATCGCCGGAAATGCTTCAGCTCCCCCATATTATGCATGCACTCCGCCGTCTTACTGTAGCGCTGTTTGTCGTGGATGAAGCCCACTGCATTTCTCAATGGGGGTATGATTTCCGTCCCGATTACCGCCTTCTTGGCCGGGCCCGAGAAATGCTTGGCAGCCCTCTGACACTTGCTTTGACAGCAACCGCCGATGAAAAAGTCCGGAGAGATATTTGTGAGAAGCTTTCCCTGGATAAAGTAAACGAATGGGTATTTTCCGTGAACCGTCCCAATATTGCAGTTGATGTGCAGGTGATTCAGGATCCGCTTGAAAAGCAGAAGCGGCTTACAGAGCTTGTGAGGGTCCTTCAAAAGCCGGGCATTGTTTACTTTTCAGGCAGAAAAGCAGCCGAAGAAGCCGTTATGCTTTTAAAAAACCGGGGGATCAAGGGAGCCGCTTTTTATCACGGAGGGATGGATGCTGGAGAACGTCTGCTGATTCAGCACCAGTTTTTAAATGGGGACCTGGATGTTGTTTGTGCGACAAGTGCCTTTGGAATGGGAATCAATAAAGAAAATGTCCGGTTTGTTCTTCACTATCATATGCCCGCGCAGATGGAAGCTTATTTACAGGAAATTGGCCGGGCAGGACGTGACGGGCAGCCATCTATTGCCGTTCTTTTGTATGTGCCGGGGGATGAAAGGCTTCATGCTTTTATTGCTGAATCGGAATTTCCTGATGAAGGACAGATCCGCCAGGCAGCGGAAGAGGGGATTCAGCCAGGCAATGTACTTCCGCCGCTTTCTGAAACTCAGGAGCGCTTTTTAACTCACTATGGCAAAGCGGCAGATGAACAGGGCAGGCCAAAATCGGCTTTTATCAATCAGGTTCGGACCACACTTTTGGCGAGAAAAGCGGAAAAACGATTACAGATGAAACGCTGGGTTGAGTCTGACGGCTGCCGTCGCGCCGCCTATATGCAGCTTTTCGGTGAGGAGCCTCATATGCAGCCGCAATGCTGTGACCGCTGCGGCTTTGACCGGGCCCTTTATAAAGCAGGCCGCCAGGACGAGGCACCGGCGGAACAGATGAACTGGAGAGAGCGCCTAAACCATCTTTTTCCAGGCCAATAACCTATTACCTAAATTGAAGATGTCGGGTATAATAGTAATTAATTTCTTCTTACGATAACAAATGGGAGGAATGATCATGAAGAAAGATCCTTATCGTGAACTGGCTGAACGCCATAAGCAGCCGCTTGAAAAAGTGAAAGAGCCTGATTTATCAGAAGATGGAGGATTGCAGAGGCCGGTCAAAGAACAAACGGAAAAACAGCGCCGCTTTCCGCTGATTACCGGACTGCTTATTTTTTTTATTGCTTCTCCTTTTTTAGCGATTTACGCTCTAAAAGAAGAAAAGCCCGTCGTAAATCAAATTGTTCATGAACAGCCGGATGCCGCCCAGGAAGAAACGGGGCAGCCGGATCAGTAAACGACAGAAGAGGAATGAAAAAGTGTATGTGGAAACAACTGATGGTAGCTGCTGCTCCAGTAGCGGCAGCCGGTTTATATATGTGGAAAGAAGCATTTCGAAATGAAGTGAAAGAAACGGTTATAGCTGATCATCGATTTCCGGAAAAAGCGCCGCTTGCGCTTTTTTTTATTTCTGATATTCATAAAAGACTCGTCCATCCGTCGGTTGTTTTAAAAGCGGCCGGCCGGGCTGATGCGGTCATTGTTGGCGGTGATTTGTGTGAAGGCGGTGTGCAGAGCAGTCGAATTCATGAAAATATTAAGCGCTTGTCGGCCATTGCACCCGTTTATTTTATTCCTGGCAACAATGATTACGAGGTTGACTTTGGGCAGTTAGCGGCCATTTTTTCAGAATGGAATGTCACTGTTTTAAAAAACCAGTCCGTTCCTTTAACAGACAGCATATACCTGCTTGGAACGGATGATTTAAGCAAAGGAAAAACCGATAAAGCTGCTCTTTTTCATGGCGTTCCATCTGCTGTATACAAAATTATTGCCAGCCACAACCCTGCTTTTATCCGGATTATTGAACCGGAAGACAGCGTGGCGGTCATGCTGAGCGGGCACACGCACGGAGGCCAGATCCGGCTGGGACGCTTTGGCTTGTATGAAAAAGGAGGCTGGAAAACAGTCAACGGCATTCATGCGCTTGTTTCAAACGGATATGGTACAACGGGTATTTCTCTCCGGCTGGGTGCGCGGGCGGAAACCCACCTGATCACGATCTGCCGGCCGCAGCAGACGATTTAGATTTTACGAGGAGCAGGGCGGCTTGTATAATAAATGTACAACATAATCCGTGAAAGGAAAGAGCTTTATGTCTGAAGGCAAATATAATATTAAAGCAGTCTCAACGCTTACTGGAATTCAGCCGGGTACGCTCCGGGCCTGGGAGAGGCGCTACAGTATTCTTGAGCCTGTGCGCAATGAAGCGGGCCACCGGCTTTATACCGATGAGCATATTCGCAAGCTGAAATGGCTGTCTGAAAAAGTGCAGCAGGGCTTCACGATCAGTCAGGCTGCCTCTCTTCTGGAACAGCACGATGAGCCCGCCCATAATTATCTGGCGGAGGCCGGACCCCGGCATGAAGCGCTGGCCGAAGAGCTGCTTCGGGCGCTTCTTCGCTTTGATGAAGCAAAAGCACAGGAATTAATCAACAAAGCGTTTGCTTTGTATACAATTGATAATGTAACCATAAATATTTTAGCCGGTCTGCTTGTGCGGATTGGAGCACTATGGGAAACGGGTGAGATTACGACTGCCCATGAGCATTTTGCCACCTCTATTTTGCGCTCGCGCATCGGCATGGTTATGCATTCTTTTCCGCATAACGGCGTGCTGCCGAAAGTGGTGGCCGTCTGCGGGCCAAATGAATGGCATGAGCTGGGCCTCCTCATTTTCACTCTTTTTGTCAGGCGCCTTGGCTATGAAGTTGTGTATTTAGGGGCGAGTTTAAAAGAAGGCGATATTTTTGTTGTAACAGAAACAGTAAAGCCGAAATTCCTATTTCTTTCCTGCACAATCCGCGAAAATTTAGAGCCGACCCTGCAATTAGCAGATGATATCAAAAAGCAATATCCTGATATCCATATCGGGATCGGCGGGGCGGCCATGAGCGGAGCTGTTCCGGAGCGTGCTCTGCAATATGTGGTTGGCAATACCCAGAATGAGTGGAAGGACTGGATGAGCAGCCGCATGTAAGCGGCAGAATTGAAAAGCACAGGCTTTTTTTCTACAATAGACCATGCAGAGAAAAAGAACGGAGCGGATGAAATGAAAACGGAAGAATGTATTATTGTCGGCGGCGGGCCATGCGGGCTGGCGGCTGCCATAGCATTAAAAGAGATCGGCAAAAATCCGCTTGTGATTGAAAAAGGAAATGTGGTAAATGCCATTTACAATTATCCAACCCACCAGACATTTTTCAGTTCAAGCGAAAAGCTGGCGATCGGCGATGTCCCGTTTATTATCGAAGAACGGAAGCCGCGGCGGAACCAGGCGCTTGTGTATTACCGTGAAGTAGTAAAACTGAAAAATCTTCGAATCAACCGGTTTGAGCAGGTGGAGCGGGTTCAAAAGCAGGAAAGCGGACTTTTTCATGTATATACCTCAAAGGGCGCTTATGAAACCCCGTATGTTATCATTGCGACCGGCTATTACGATCATCCAAATTATATGAATATTCCAGGCGAAGAATTGGATCATGTTTTTCATTATTTTAAAGAAGCCCATCCTTTCTTTGATACGGACACAGTCGTAATCGGCGGAAAAAACTCATCTGTTGATGCGGCGCTTGAGCTGCATAAAGCAGGCGCCCGGGTAACAGTCATCTACCGGGGAAGCGGCTATTCACCAAGTGTGAAACCATGGATTCTGCCAGAGTTTGATGCACTTGTCCGCAACGGTGAAATCAACATGATTTTCGATGCGGAAGTGAAAAAAATTGAACCGGGCTCTCTCACGTACGAACTGGACGGCCAGGAGGAAACCATTTCGAGTGAGTTTGTATTTGCAATGACAGGCTATCACCCGGACCACGGCTTTTTACGAAAAATGGGTGTCCATATTGATTCGGAAACAGGACGGCCCATTTACAGCGAAGAAACAAAAGAAACAAATGTAGAAAATATTTTTATTGCCGGCGTAATTGCGGCGGGCAATAATGCAAACGAAATTTTCATTGAAAACGGCCGGTTTCACGGCGGCGAAATTGCTGCTGCGATTGAGAAACGGGAAAAAGGCGGAGCATAACGCTCCGCTTTTTTATTCAAAAACGCGCTGAAGATTTTCGCCGGCTGATAGGGCGGCAATCAGCTTTAAGCGCGCTTTCTGGCCGTTTAGTTCACCTGCGAACAGGGCGCCCGCCTGCTTCAGAAAGCCTCCTCCTCCATCATATGTATAAACAGGCTGGACACTGCCACTTCCGCATCGTGAAGTGATGACAACCGGAACACCGGACTTGATGAGAGAAACAAGAGCCCGGGCAGCCTCCGGCGGTACATTCCCCCGGCCCATCGCTTCAATAATGACACCGTCGCAGGAGACGAGCTGGCTGATGAAAAAAGCATCCATGCCAGCATATGCTTTTAAAACGGGTACGCGATAATCGACGCGTTTGACAGGGAAAGGGGCTGTTTTCAATGGAATAAAGAAAAAGCGAGGCCCGTTTTTTAATACGGTTCCGATTGGTCCCCCGTCACGGCTTTGAAAGGATTCGAGGCTGCCTGTATTTGTTTTTGTCACAAGAGCGGCACTGTGAATCGTTTCGTTCATCACAACCAGCACCCCTTTTCCATGAGTTTCATCGCTGGCTGCCGTTTTCACGGCCGCGATCAAGTTAGGGAGGCCGTCCGCGCCAATTTCATTGCTTGAACGCATCGCTCCAGTCAGCACAACAGGAATGGAGGGATGGAGGGTTAAATGAAGAAAGTAAGCGGTCTCCTCCATTGTATCCGTGCCATGTGTAATTACCACTCCGTCTGCATCTGACGCTTCAATTTCTTCCTTAAGCCTAAGCATATTTTCAAGTGTCATATGAGGCGAAGGAATTTGAAAGGGCTCTTTTACTGTATAGCGGGCATCAACGCCGGGAATATCGATGACTTCCGCAATCGGGTTGGCGCCGTCAGGGGATACGCCGCCTGTTTCCGCATTTTCTTTCATCGAAATCGTGCCGCCTGTATGCAGCAGCAGGATATGTTTTTTTGACATGTTTTGGACTCCTTATTTTCATTCTTCATATCTCATGATACGATGGAAAAAACAGAAAGAAAAGAGGAAACGTGTATGGTCCCGATTCTTTCAGCGGGAATTGCACCCGGTCTTGCACTTCTGGTCTTTTTTTATTTACGCGACCGCTATGAAGCTGAACCGGTAACGACGGTAGCAAAAGCTTTTTTATATGGAGTGGTCGTTACCTTTCCGGTTATGTTTTTACAATATGTTCTTGAAGAGGAGCACATCGCCGGCAGCGGAATTTTAGATGCCTTTTTATTCACAGCTGTGCCGGAAGAATTTATCAAATGGTTCGTTTTGTATTTTCTTATCTATACACATACCCACTTTGATGAGCCTTACGATGGAATCGTTTATGCGACAAGCGTGTCACTCGGATTTGCTACAGCTGAAAATGTTCTTTATTTAGCAGCCCACGGAGTAGAATATGCGTTTATGCGGGCTCTTTTGCCAGTTTCAAGCCATGCGCTATTTGGAGCGATAATGGGCTATTATTTCAGCCGGGCCAAGTTTGGAGAAACGAATTTAGAAAAGAAAATGCTCATGTTGGCATTTCTGATTCCTTTTTTTCTGCATGGCTCGTTTGACTATATTTTGTTTATTGAGAGTGCATGGATCTATTACATGGTTCCATTTATGCTGTTTCTATGGTGGTTTGCAATGAGAAAGGTAAAAAAAGCACATATGCTGACGGACATGTATCACCGCGTGAAAATGTAAAGGAGGCTGCTCGATGGAGCGCCTCTTTTTTTCGTATAAAAAAAGGGGTTGATGACAAACTATTTGTATATTTGGATAGGATGGTGAACGAAGTTGACAAAATGGAAAAAGCAGATTGCTGTTTTTTTAACGCTTGTTCTTCTGCTTGCATCCGGGCATGCGGGTGCGTTTACAGGACAGGTTATTCAGAGAGGAGCAGAAGGAGACGATGTTATTGAACTGCAGTCAAGGCTTCAATATACCGGCTACTATCGTGACCAGATTGACGGGGTGTTTGGCTGGTCTACATATTGGGCGCTGCGAAACTTCCAGGAATCATTTGGGCTGCCCGTTGACGGCCTGGCGGGAACGGACACGAAGCGGAAGCTTGAACAGGTGTCTAAATACGATAAAGCTCATGTGAAAAGCCAGATCCGCAAAGGCAAGGGCTTCACCTACTATGGCGGCGCCGAAACTTCTGACCGATCGGTAAACTCGCCAAAAGGCTTTTCGCAAAATGATATTCAGCTTATGGCCAATGCCGTTTACGGCGAAGCGCGGGGGGAGCCGTACGAGGGACAGGTGGCCGTAGCGGCAGTTATTTTAAACCGGGTACAGAGCGAGCAATTTCCAAACAGTGTGGCGGGCGTTATTTTTGAACCAAGAGCATTCACTGCTGTAGCAGACGGACAAATCTGGCTGACGCCAAATGAAACGGCAAAAAAAGCAGTGCTGGATGCCATTAACGGCTGGGACCCGACCGGCGAAGCGCTTTATTATTTCAACCCCGACACAGCCACAAGCCCATGGATCTGGACACGGCCGCAGATTAAACAAATTGGAAAGCATATTTATTGTGAATAGGAGGGACCGGGCATGCGGACATTTTTAACTGCAGCCATGGCCGTGCTGCTTGTAGGAACGGCAGTATGGGGCTATAGCCAGTACCGGCAGAAACAAGAGTTGTTAATTGAAGCGGAAAACAGCTATCAGCAGGCGTTCCATGAGCTTGTTTATCAGGTGGATGTGATTCACGATCGGACAGGTGAAGCACTGGCGATGAATTCAAAAACAAATTTAACACCGGCATTAACAGATGTATGGCGGCTTACATCAGAAGCTCATAATGCCATCAGCCGCCTGCCGCTCGGTTTTACGCCTTTTTCAAAAACAGAAGAGTTTTTAGGCAACAGCGGGGATTTCACGCATAAAACTGCTGTCCGCGATCTTGATAAAGAGCCGCTGACAGACAAGGAGTATACCCAGCTAGAGTCTCTTTACAAGCAATCGGCGGATATTCAAAACGAACTTCGGAGTGTTCAGCTCGACGTTTTGGATAAAAATCTGCGCTGGACGGATGTAAGCCGTGCTGCTTCTGAAGGAGAAGAGCCGAGAGATAATTCTGTTATTGACGGCTTTAATTCGGTTGAGAAAAAAGCAACTGAATTTTCAGAAGCAGAAACATTCGGGCCATCACAGGTTCAAAAGTCGGTTTCGGATGATGCGCTGAAAAAGCTGTCGGGAACGGAGATTTCTAAAAAAGAAGCGGCCCAGAGAGCAAAGGATTATTTTCAGGTTGATGCTGAGGTTACCGCGGTTGAAAGCAGCTTAAAAGGCGCTGCCGTCCCGTTTTATAATGTTTCAGTTACGGGGCAAAATGGCGAAGAAGCAACAATGGACATTATGAAAAAAGGCGGCTATCCATTAACATTTGTAGTCAATAAAACGCCGGGCAAAAGCCGGATCAGCTTAAATGAAGCGTCTGAAAAAGCGTCTGCTTTCTTGAAAAAGCATGGTTTTAAAGAAATGGTGCCTACAGAGAGTGCCCAGTACGACCATACAGGCGTCTTTACTTTTACACGCAAAATAGATGATACTCTTGTTTATCCAGAGTCTGTTGTAGTCAAGGCAGCCCTCGATACAGGAGAGGTGACCGGCCTTGAAGCACAAAATTACTGGAAAAATAAAAAGGAACGGTCGATTCCTGAGCCCGCTTTATCAGAGGAGCAGGCAAAAAAAGAGCTTCATCCGAAACTGACAGTCATGGAAACGAAAAAAGCGATTGTGACCAATGAAGAAATGAAAGATGTTTTATGTTACGAATTTTTAGCTGAGAACGGAACCGCGTCTTACCGTATCTTTATCAATGCGGATAACGGGAATGAAGAGCGGATCGAAAAGCTGCAGGAAGCGGAAGGTGTATATGGTTCATAATGAGATATTGCAATCAGGCGGCCAATCCATTATAATTTTTTCCAACGAACCGCATAGGCCTTAAGGCTTACTGAGGAAAAAAGAGAGTGATAATGGATGCTGGAACCGGGTGTAACATTGACACTGGAGCCATTTGATGGAAACAGTGAAAAAGAAGAATACCGCTGCAAGGTTGTAGACAAGGATGAAGGAAAATTATTTATTGACTATCCGGTAAATATCCAGACGAATCGGACAGTCTTTCTTTTAGACGGCATGCAGCTGTCTGCCAGCTTTGTCGATCCGACTGCTTCATCGGCTGTTTTTCTTTTTCGAACAGAAGTAATAGGCCGCACGAAAAAAAATATTCCCATGCTCGCCCTGCAAGACCCCGGGAGGGACAGCTATGTGCGCGTGCAGCGAAGGAAATTTGTACGTGTTCAAAAGGCAATCGACATTGCTGTTGAGCTGGACGGAATGCCTGCTTTCTCTTCAATAACGGAAGATATCAGTGCAGGCGGCGCAGCCATTCTGCTTCCTGGCTCGGTACAGGCAGAAGGCGGAACGAAAGCAAAGCTGTACGGTGTTATTCCGTCTCAGCAGGGAGAGCCCCGTTATTTTGAAACAATGGCCGAGCTGATCCGAGTCCAGCAGGACCAAAAAAGCGGCCGGCGAACGGGTTCATTTCAATTTACGGATTTTGCTTATGCCGAACAGCAAATGCTTATGCGCTTTTGCTTTGAACAGCAGCTGCAGCTGCGCAAAAAAGGGATAGGATAATGAAGAGCCCAGAGTCTGGGTTCTTTTTTGTGTCCGTTCCAATCTGTGATAAAATGAATAAGACTTTTTGGATGAGGTGACGAGATGGACAAACAATTGCAAATTGCCATTGATGGCCCTGCGGCTGCAGGAAAAAGCACAGCTGCAAAAATTGTGGCGGCAAAGCTTTCTTATATTTATATTGATACAGGGGCGATGTACAGGGCGATCACGTATAAAGCGCTCCGAAATAACATAGATGTAGAAGACGGGGAAGCACTTGGCCGGCTGCTGAAAGAAACGGTTATTTCTCTGGAGCAGGGAGAAAATGGCCAGATGGTTCTTCTGGATGGAGAGGATGTAACAGAAGCTATCCGGACTGATCAGGTAACGAACAATGTTTCAGCTGTTGCCCGGCATAGCGAAGTTCGACGTGATATGACGAACCGGCAGCAGAAGCTGGCTCAAAAAGGCGGCGTTGTAATGGACGGCCGTGATATTGGCACCAGTGTACTGCCGGATGCCGATGTAAAGATTTTTTTGCTGGCAGGTGTAGACGAGCGGGCGAAACGGCGCCATGCTGAAAATTTGAAAAAAGGGTTTTCATCCGATTTGGAGAATTTAAAAAGAGAGATTGCTGCACGAGACAAAATGGATACGGAGCGGGCTGAGTCACCGCTTAAGAAAGCGGAGGGAGCTATCGAAATTGATACAACCTTTATGTCAATTGAAGAGGTAGCTGATGCGATTATGTCTGCAGCAAAGGTGGAGGAATAACGAATGGGGACCTTTTATTCGATTGCCAAAACAGTTGTAAAGTCCATTTTGACCCCCGCTTACCGTATTCAGATTAAGGGTCTTGAGCATTTTCCAAAAGAAGGCGGTGTTCTTCTTTGCGCAAACCATATCGATAATCTCGATCCGCCGATTGTAGGCATTACATCGGACCGCCCTGTCCGCTTTATGGGAAAAGAAGAATTGTTTAAAAAGAAGTGGATGGGGAAATTAATGAGGGAACTCAACGTTTTTCCGGTAAAACGGGGTATGAGTGACCGGGAAGCTATTCGAACTGGTTTGAAAATTTTAAAAGAAGGACAAGTTCTGGGGCTTTTTCCTGAAGGTACACGTTCAAAAACCGGAGAATTAGGGAAGGGGCTTGCCGGTGCCGGCTTTTTTGCTCTTCGCACTGAAGCGGCGGTTGTGCCCTGTGCAGTGATTGGCCCGTATAAAATCGGGCGCAGGCTGCAGGTTGTATATGGGCCGCCGATCGACATGGCGCCGCTCCGCGAGCGGAAAGCATCCGCCGAAGAAGCAACGGAGGCCATTATGGAGGCGATTGGGAAGTTGATAAAAGAGCATTCAGCCTGAGCTTCCGGCTTGACAAATCTACGTGTTTGTAAGAAGTTAGAAGTAAGAATTTTTAAAATTGACGCAGTTTTGTATTGAGGAGGATTACATATGACAGAGGATATGAATCAAGCAGAAGTGAATAACTACTCCGTTGGCGACAAGGTGCGCGCGACGGTTGTGAAAGTCGAAGAAAAGCAAGTCCAGGTGGAAATCCCGGACAGCAAGAAAGACGGCATTATTCCCATCAGTGAACTGTCAAGCCTTCACGTAGAAAAAGCATCTGACGTCGTCAAAGAAGGCGATGAGCTTGAACTGCTCGTTACAAAAGAAGAAGATGATCTTTATGTTTTATCAAAACGAAAAGCGGATGCAGAAACGGCATGGGAAGACATGCAGAAACGTTTCGAAGAAGGAACTATTTTTGAAGCGGAGATTAAAGAAGTCGTGAAAGGCGGCCTCGTTGTTGATCTTGGCATTCGCGGATTTATTCCAGCTTCTCTCGTTGAAGATCATTTCGTTGAAGACTTCGAAGATTATAAAGGCCGTGTTATGAAGCTTAAAATCGTTGAGCTTGAACAAGATAAAAACCGGCTGATTTTATCACACCGGGCGGTCTTAGATATTGAAAAAGCTGAAAACAAGCAAAAAGTGCTGGAAGATATCCAGGCGGGTGACGTGATCGACGGCAAGGTGCAGCGTCTCACTGACTTTGGCGCCTTTGTTGATATTGGCGGTGTCGACGGCCTTGTCCACATCTCCCAGCTTTCACATGAGCATGTGGAAAAACCGTCTGATGTATTAACAGAAGGACAGGAAGTGAAAGTGAAAGTCCTTTCTATTGACCGCGACAGTGAGCGAATTTCATTATCTATTAAAGAAACGCTTCCGGGGCCATGGGAAAACATTGCCGAACGGGCTCCAATTGGCTCTGAACATGAAGGAACTGTAAAACGCCTTGTTTCATACGGTGCTTTCGTTGAAGTATTCCCGGGTGTCGAAGGACTGGTTCACATTTCCCAGATCTCAAACCGTCACATCGGTACGCCTCATGAAGTGCTGGAAGAAGGGCAGGAGGTCCAGGTGAAAGTGCTTGATGCCAATGAGCAGGAGCATCGCCTGTCGCTTAGTATGAAATCATTTGAAGAGCAGGAGCCGGAAGAAGAAATTGATTCATATGAACTTCCTGAAGAAAGCTCTGGCTTCCAGATTGGCGATATTTTAGGCGACCAGTTAAAAGACTTAAAATAAGACGGTGATGACAACTTGAGCAGAGCGGAACGAAAAATCGACCATATTCATTATGCCTTGTCGACGGGACAAAGCGGGCGGACTGGCCTGGATCACATTCAGTTCATTCACCGCAGCCTCCCGGGTTCCTCTGTCACAGATATATCGCTCTCAGCAAAAATCGGCGAACTTCAATGGAGTTCGCCGATTTTTGTGAATGCGATGACAGGCGGAGGCGGGCAGACAACGGCAGATATTAATACACAATTAGCCGAAGTGGCAGCCGCCTGTGAGCTTCCGATGGCGGTAGGTTCTCAAATGTCGGCTGTTCGCCACCCGGAAGAACGCTTAACCTTTCGGGCGGCACGAAAAGCAAATCCAAGAGGGATTATGATGGCCAATATCGGATCTGAAGCGACAGTAGATGAAGCAATAGCGGTGTGCGACATGATTGAGGCGGATGTGCTGCAGATTCATTTAAACGTGATCCAGGAGCTGGCTATGCCGGAAGGAGACCGTGATTTTCGCGGTGCCATTGACCGGATTGCGGCTATTTGTGAACAGGTGGGTGTACCGATTATTGTAAAGGAAACCGGGTTTGGGATCGGCCTTGAAACAGCAAAGCTTTTAAATGAGCTTCCGTTAGCCGCTATTGATACAGCTGGGTTTGGCGGCACCAATTTTGCGGCGGTCGAAAATGAACGTTCCGCCCGACCGATGGCTTTTTTCAATAATTGGGGAATTCCAACAGCTGTATCGATTGTGGAAACGGCTGCGGGCGCACCGGCCAAAACCGTTATTGCCTCGGGCGGCCTTCAGCATGCGGAGGATGTGGTGAAGTCGCTTGCTCTTGGAGCTTCTGCGGCGGGCTTGTCGGGCTTTCTCCTTAACATTCTGCTGACGGGCGGACAGGAAGCCCTTATTGATCATATTAACGGGCTGAAAATGGACATGAAAATGATGATGTGTGCACTTGGCGCCAGAACCATCGGCCATCTTCACCAGACACCGCTGATGATTTATGGGGAAACGGAGCACTGGCTGCGTGTACGGGGGCTTGAGCCCGGCCGATTTGCGCTTCGGACGCCGGCGCCATTTGATTCGTAATGGAAATATGCTAAAATAAGATGTTGATTGAACCCCTTCTCACGGCAGAAGGGTTTTCTTTTGAACAAAAAAAGAAATGAGCAATATAAAAGCAAGAACCAATGAAGGGAAAGATGAAATGATGAAACGGACAGTTGCGATTGTTGGAAGGCCGAATGTCGGCAAATCAACGATTTTTAACCGGATTGCCGGCGAACGTATTTCAATTGTCGAGGATGTGCCGGGTGTAACACGCGACCGTATTTACAGCTCCGGCGAATGGCTGACACATGAATTTAATTTAATTGATACAGGCGGCATTGACCTGAGGGATGAGCCTTTTCTAGAACAAATCCGCCAGCAGGCGGAAATCGCGATTGACGAAGCCGACGTTATTATTTTTATTGTCAATGGCCGTGAAGGTGTGACATCGGCTGATGAGGAAGTAGCCAAGATTCTGTACCGGTCGAAAAAGCCGGTGGTCCTTGGCGTCAATAAAGTAGACAATCCAGATATGCGTGCGGATATTTATGATTTTTATTCGCTTGGTTTTGGAGAAATTTATCCGATCTCAGGCGCTCACGGGATCGGTCTTGGCGATCTGCTTGATGAAGTGGTCTCCCATTTTCCAAAGGGGGAAGACAAGGAATATGACGATGATGTCATTAAATTTTCATTAATCGGCCGTCCAAATGTAGGGAAATCATCGCTTACGAATGCGCTGCTTGGCGAAGACCGTGTTATTGTCAGTGACATTGCTGGAACTACACGGGATGCGGTTGACTCCCCGTATACGTATAACGGCCAGAAATATGTCATTATTGACACGGCCGGCATGCGCAAACGCGGCAAGGTATATGAAACGACGGAAAAGTACAGCGTGCTTCGGGCTATGAGAGCGATTGAGCGGTCCGATGTTGTGCTGGTCGTTTTAAACGCTGAAGAAGGCATCCGGGAACAGGATAAGCATATTGCAGGCTACGCCCACGAAGCAGGCCGCGCAGTCGTGATTGTCGTGAATAAATGGGATGCGGTCGAAAAAAATGAAAAAACAATGGGTGAGTTTGAAGAAAACATCCGCAGCCATTTTCAGTTTTTAGACTACGCACCAATTGTCTTTCTTTCCGCGCTGACAAAAAAACGCATTCATACATTGATGCCGTACATTGACCGGGCTAGTGAAAGCCATTCGATGCGTGTTCAATCGAGCGTGTTAAATGACGTTATTACAGATGCTGTTGCGATGAATCCGGCTCCTGCAGACAAAGGAAAACGCCTGCGCGTTTATTATGCAACACAGGTATCGGTCAAGCCGCCGACTTTTGTTGTGTTTGTCAACGAACCGGAGCTCATGCACTTTTCATATCTTCGCTTTCTTGAAAACCGCATTCGAGATGCGTTTTCCTTTGAAGGAACGCCGATTCACATTATTGCGCGCGCAAGAAAATAAGGAAGAAAGGCTGGAATTTGCATGACAGAAAAAATCGCAGTGCTTGGGGCAGGAAGCTGGGGCACGGCCCTGGCGCTTGTGCTTGCCGATAATGGCCACAACGTATATATGTGGGCGAAAAATAAGATGCGAATGGATGAGTTAAACGAGAACCATACAAACAGCCGGTATCTGCCGGATATTTCACTGCCGGCGAATATAAAAGGCACAACGTCGCTCGCGGAAGCGCTGGAAGAGGTGGACACGGTTGTACTGGCTGTACCGACAAAAGCAATTCGGGAGGTGGCGCAGCAGATTGTGAAAGCAGCCCGGATGCCGGTGACGGTTGTTCATGTATCAAAAGGAATCGAGCCTGACTCGCTGCTGCGGATTTCAGAAATGATTGAGCAGGAAATGCCAGAGACGGTTTTAAAAAACGTGGTGGTGCTGTCCGGTCCTTCCCACGCGGAGGAAGTAAGCCTGCGCCATCCCACGACCGTTACCGTTTCATCCAGGTCGGCGGAAGCGGCTCAGAAAACACAGGACCTGTTTATGAACCAGCATTTTCGTGTTTACACGAATCCCGACCTGATCGGGGTTGAAATTGGAGGCGCTTTGAAAAATATTATCGCCCTGGCTGCCGGAATTTCCGACGGCCTCGGCTATGGCGATAATGCAAAAGCAGCGCTGATTACACGCGGACTGGCTGAAATCGCCCGCCTCGGAACCAAAATGGGAGCGAATCCGCTTACCTTCTCGGGGCTTGCTGGTATCGGCGACTTGATTGTAACATGTACAAGCGTTCATTCAAGAAACTGGCGTGCCGGTAACATGCTCGGCCAGGGAAAAAAGCTTGAAGAAGTGCTCGATAGCATGGGAATGGTCGTAGAAGGAGTGCGGACCACGAAAGCAGGGCACCAGCTTTCCGAAAAATATGGTGTTCAAATGCCGATTACAAATGCCCTTTATCATATTTTATTTAAGCAGCAGGACCCGAAAAAAGCAGTTGATGATTTGATGGCCCGTGTGAAAAAACACGAGCTGGAAGATTTGATAAATATTTTAGATACAAAGCTGGATTAACGGAAAGGACGAATGCCCATGTCACCATCTATGCTGAAAATGTGGATTTCGTTTGCTGGAATGGGACTGATGATTGTCTCTATTTTTTCAATTTATGTAAGCCGTTATAAGTTTAGCAATAAAATCTTAAAGGGAATAACAGCGCTGGTTGCATACCTTTGCATGATTGCAGGCGGACTAATTGTGGCGTTTGTTGTTTTAAGCGGCCCGACCCGTTAGGGCAAAGAGGTGAAGAACAATATGATCAAAAGAAAAACCGGAATGTTTTTTTCGATGCTTCTGCTTTCACTTTTGCTTGGAGGCTGTTTGTATCCAGAAGAAGATTTGGCCCAGAATGAAGTTCCTTATGAAGCCCAGCTCCAGTCTGTTCAGTCTGCTGTAGAGCAGTTTCAAGCGGAAGAAGACGGCATTTTGCCGATTAAAACAAAAGAAGATGACCCCGATATTTATGAGAAGTATCC
Source organism: Domibacillus indicus (assembly GCF_000970685.1). GTDB lineage: Bacteria > Bacillota > Bacilli > Bacillales > Domibacillaceae > Domibacillus > Domibacillus indicus. Next base: position 447,677 of record NZ_LAJB01000002.1, on the reverse strand, counting down.
GATCGACTTCAGCAAAATAGTGCCGCGCTTTATGGCGGAGTCTCCGGGAAATGCATTTGAAAGCGGGGGCATCTATCAGTATGTCTTAGTTGATGTTGAAACGAAGCCGACAGTTAAGCTGATTGATTTGCGTCTGGCTGAGCAGATTCGCAGCGTAAACATTCGCCTGATTGCCCATGAATACCCGCCATTTAAAGAAGAGCTGGCTGACAATGTTTATTCATTGGATTACAAAGAGCTCGGCTATGAAAGCGAGCCATATGTGACCAGTCCGTATTCGGGCAGACAGCTTCCGCTCGTGATCAGCGGTGATAGAACTTTATATATTGATTATGCAGCTGACTTGTATGCGGAGCTGCAGAAAATGGACAACCTTCCCGCACCCGGTGAAGACATCCGCTCCTTGCTCGTTGAGTCTTCTCCGTTTGTGCCGGCTTTCTCGCTCCCTTATACAGTAGATAAACAGGGAGAACCAATACTCATGCAAAAAAAGAAGCCTGAATAACATTGCAGGCTTCTTTTTTGCATATAGTTAAACTGTAGCTCATACACTGTATGGCAGGCGGCGGACGAGCCGTTTAAAACGGGAGGGGGCTGCTGATGGAAAATACAGAAGTCATTAAGGATATTGCCGAGCGGACGGAAGGCGATATTTATTTAGGCGTTGTGGGGGCCGTCAGAACGGGGAAATCAACGTTTATAAAGCGGTTTATGGAGCTTTTGGTGCTGCCGAATATGGACAGTGAATCGGAGCGCCGGCGGGCCCAGGATGAACTGCCGCAGAGCGCAGCGGGCAGAACGATTATGACAACTGAGCCGAAATTTGTCCCAAGCAGGGCAGCCGCCGTACAGGCAGGCGGTGTGCTGGTAAACATTCGGCTTGTCGATTGTGTTGGCTATGTTGTGCCAGAAGCGAAAGGATATGAAGACGAGCATGGGCCGCGAATGATCCAGACGCCCTGGCATGATGAGCCAATTCCATTTGATGAAGCGGCAGATATCGGGACGCGGAAAGTCATTGAAGAGCATTCGACGATTGGAGTCGTTGTCACAACGGACGGCTCATTTGGCGAAATGCGGAGAAACTCCTACGTAGAAGCTGAAGAAAAAGCTGTAAACGGACTGAAAGAAGTCGGTAAGCCGTTTATTTTGATTATTAATTCCGCCCGCCCGGAGCACACGGAAACGATGCTGCTTCAGCAGGAACTCGCCGAAAAGTATGATATACCTGTGCTGGCGATGTCGGTTGAATCGATGACAGAAGCAAATGTACTTCACGTCCTGCAGGAAGCATTGTTTGAATTTCCTGTTCATGAGGTAAATGTGCATCTTCCTTCATGGATTATGGCACTTGATGAGTCCCACTGGCTGCGTGATAAATACAATGAAATGGTGAAAGAAACGGTCAAAGATATTAAAAGGCTGCGGGATGTGAACCGCGTCGTTGACCAATTCGGCGGCGGTGAATACATTGAATCTGCCGTTTTAACGGGAATGGATATGGGGCAGGGCATTGCCGAAATTAATGTCCAGGCGCCGGACGGCCTTTATGAAACGATCGTCAATGAAATTATTGGAGAGCCGTTGCGCGGAAAAGAGCACCTGCTTGAAATTATGCAGCATTATGCCCGCATTAAAGAAGAATACGAGCAGGTAGAGGAAGCGCTTAAAATGGTGAAGCAGACTGGATACGGTGTTGCTGTTCCGTCCATAAGCGAAATGCGTTTAGAGGAGCCGGAAATCATTCGCCACGGATCGCGCTATGGTGTTCGTATGAAGGCGGTAGCGCCATCTATTCATATGATTCAAGTAGATATTGAGTCCGAATTTTCGCCAATTATCGGTTCTGAGAAGCAAAGTGAAGAGCTCGTTCATCATGTAATGAAAGATTTTGAAGATGATCCGCTGTCCGTCTGGAACAGTGACATTTTCGGACGCAATTTAAGCACAATTGTCCGGGACGGCATCCAGTCAAAAGTATCCCTGATGCCTGACCATGCCCGCAGCAAATTAAAAGATACACTGGAGAAAATCATTAACCAGGGATCAGGCGGTATGATTGCGATTTTGCTATAAAAAGCGGCTCAGACTCTCAAAATGGGAGTCTTTTTTCGGTTGAAACGGCGAAAATGCCCAATTAAGATGGATTCTGCTTGATATGACCGAACACATGTGATAATCTTTTAACAGAATTACGGTAAAACATTGATATAACAATGTTTATCGGGTCTCATGCGGGAGGAGGTGAATGGCATGAACAAAACTGATTTGATCAACGAGGTTGCAGAAACAGCGGAACTTTCCAAAAAAGATGCAACGAAAGCAGTTGACGCTCTTTTCGATGCCATCCAAGATACATTGGCAAAAGGCGACAAAGTACAATTGATCGGTTTCGGAAACTTTGAAGTTCGCGAACGTTCAGCACGTAAAGGACGCAATCCGCAAACTGGAGAAGAAATCGAAATCGCTGCAAGCAAGGTACCGGCGTTTAAACCGGGCAAAGCATTGAAAGATGCAGTGAAATAAGTACATAGCCTAATCCGGCTAAAGCAGGACTGCCCATTGGGCAGTCTTTTTTTGAATATTTCTTTTTGCCGGGTTCGTGCCGGTATGCTAAGATGAAGTGCAGTACAAATACTAAATATACAATGACATATACAGGAGTGAGAGAAGATGGAGAAAGTAAATCATGCCAAAATTGAGGAGGCAGTGCGCCTGATTTTAGAAGCAGTAGGCGAAAATCCCGACCGGGACGGCCTTTTAGATACACCAAAACGCGTAGCAAAAATGTATGAAGAAGTTTTTTCGGGACTTCACACAGATCCAAAACTTTATTTTGAAACAGTATTCGAAGAACAATACGAAGAGCTTGTACTTGTGAAAGATATTCCATTTTATTCTATGTGTGAACATCACCTTGTTCCATTTTTCGGCCATGCGCATGTAGCGTATTTGCCAAAAGGCGGAAAAGTTACAGGGCTGAGCAAGCTGGCACGTGCTGTAGAATCGGTTGCCCGCCGTCCGCAGCTGCAGGAGCGCATAACAAGTGATGTAGCAAATGCGATTATGGAAATGCTTCAGCCGCATGGAGTAATGGTAATCGTTGAAGCGGAGCATATGTGCATGGCCATGCGCGGCGTGAAAAAACCGGGCGCGAAAACGGTCACGACTGCTGCGCGCGGAATCTATGAAAACAATTCCCAGCTGCGGACAGAACTGCTTTCGCTCATTCGTTCGTCATAAAAAGTGGAGTATGATATACTAAACATACACAGGAAGGATAGAACGGAGCAAACTATTGAAATGATTCACGAGCGAGGGGTTTTCACAATGAAGGAGTGGCAGGAGGAGCAGAAAGCGCTGAATGAAGAGATAAGCCGGGTGTGCAGGCAACCGTTTTTGGATAAGGTGATTGGCCCGCCATCCGTCAACCCGCTTCGAACAGCCGCTTTAATGCTGGCCTTTACAGACGAAGATAGAAAACAAGCGCGTGTTCAAAAGCAAATAGCTGCTGCTGTCTTGATTCAGCTGGCTATGGACACGCATGATTTAATCCCGTCAGTAACAGAAGAGATGACGCAGGAACACCAGCTGATTGTTCTGGCTGGAGACTTCTTCAGCGGCATGTACTACCGGACGCTTGCCGAAGCCGGATCTATTCATTGGGTAGAGATCCTGGCGGATGCCGTTAAAAAAGTAAATGAAGCGAAAACGTCTCTCCACCGTCATCAGCTCCATTCAAAAGAAGCGGTTTTCGGAGCGGTGCAAACGATTGAAGGAGATATTATTGGCGCGGTGTATAAAGAGAATAAAGCGGATAAAACCGTGTGGCATGCTATCCAGCAGCTTTTGGCAGCCGACCGGCTTCTTCAGGAAAAAGAGAAGCCGTTTATCGCCTTCGATGCGCTGGCCCGGGTGCTTGGAACAAACGAGCAGGCCGCTGGCGCACTAAAGCATCAGCTTGAACAAATACGCTTGACGATAAATACATGCATTCAAAACATGGATGAACGCAGCGCGTCTGTTGTTCGGGCGGAGCGGGACCGTCTTTTCAGCGTGCCGCTTCGATTTGTGGAAGAAGGGTGAACAATGCAGCAATCAAAAGAAGAAAAAGTACATGGTGTCTTTGAAAAAATTTACGGCAGCTATGATAAAATGAATTCTGTCATCAGCTTTCAGCAGCATAAGCGCTGGCGAAACGAAACAATGAACATGATGAAAGTGCCAAAAGGGGCAAAAGCACTCGATATTTGCTGCGGGACAGCGGATTGGACGATTGCGCTTGCTGAAGCGGTAGGACCTGAAGGAGTGGTCAAGGGACTGGATTTCAGCCAGAATATGCTTGCAGTCGGCAGGGAAAAAGTAAAAGCGGCGGGACTTGAGCAGGTGGAGCTGATTCATGGCAATGCGATGGAGCTGCCGTTTGAAGACAATACGTTTGAATATGTAACGATTGGCTTCGGGCTGCGCAATGTACCAGACTATATGCAGGTGCTGAAAGAAATGCACCGCGTTTTAAAGCCAGGCGGAATGGCAGTCTGCCTGGAAACGAGCCAGCCGCAAATGCCTGTCTTTAAAGAAGGCTACACCTTATATTTCCGCTATATCATGCCGGTAATTGGGCGCCTGTTTGCCAAAAGCTATGAAGAGTACTCGTGGCTCCAGGAATCCGCACGCCATTTTCCAGATATGAAGGAGCTTGCCCGCATGTTCCAGAAGGCCGGTTTTCAAAATGTGCGCTTTAAAGCCCATACAGGCGGAGTAGCGGCAACACATTACGGAAATAAATAATACTAGATCAAGAGCCGGGTGAAAAGAAATGAATATAAAACTAATTTATGCGCGATTAAAAGCGGATATTGATTTCATCGAACAAGAACTTGAACGTGCTGTCGGATCATCGTCACCCATTTTAGAAGAGGCGTCTTTGCATCTTCTTCAAGCTGGCGGTAAACGCATTCGCCCGGTAATGCTTTTGCTCGGCGCAAAATTTGGCGACTATGACATTCATCGTGTAAAGCATGCGGCTGCCTCCCTTGAACTCATCCATATGGCTTCACTTGTTCATGATGATGTCATTGACGATGCAGTGATCCGCCGTGGAAAACATACAGTAAAAGCTGAATGGGACAACCGGATTGCCATGTATACAGGAGACTATATTTTTGCGGCTGCTCTTGAGTGTATCACGCAAATTGAAGACATGGAAGCGCACCGGATTTTATCGCATACCATGACAGAGCTGTGTATTGGAGAAATTGTCCAAATCCAGGACAAGTACCGGTATGAACAGCATTTACGCGATTATCTGCGCCGGATCAAACGGAAAACAGCAATCTTAATTGCAGCCAGCTGCCAGCTTGGCGCAATTGCGGCAGGGGCACCTGCTTCCATCCATCGGAAACTATATGAATTTGGCTACAATGTCGGTATGTCGTTTCAAATCACGGACGATATTCTCGATTTCACTGCCAGTGAAAAAGAACTTGGCAAGCCGGCCGGGGGAGATCTTCTTCAAGGGAATATTACATTGCCCGTTTTATATGCAATGGAAAATGAAGAAATGCGCAGCCTTATTTCATCTGTGCACGCCCACTCCAGCCGTGAGGAAATCAATGAAATTATTGCCCGCTTAAAAAGCAGTGATGCCATTGAAAAGTCCCACGAATTAAGCCGGCGTTACCTGGACCGTGCCCTGAACATTTTAAATGAGCTGCCTCCGGGAAAACATCGCAATTCTCTGCGGGATATTGCCCATTTTATTGGCAAAAGAAAATATTAATTTTTCCATGAAAGCGTTGTAAATTTACAGCGAAAGTGATACGATTCATCATGTCCGCATGTAAGCGGTATACATAATACAGGAGTGGTGAGCGATATGGAAAAAACATACTTAATGGTAAAGCCTGACGGCGTACAGCGCGGCTTAATTGGGGAAATTGTATCCCGCTTCGAAAAAAAGGGCTTCCGTCTTGCGGGTGCCAAGCTTATTCAGGTATCACGCGAAACAGCAGAGCAGCATTACGGCGAACATAAGGAACGTCCGTTTTTTGGCGAGCTTGTGGATTTCATTACATCAGGCCCTGTATTTGCAATGGTATGGGAAGGGGAAAATGTAATCGCGACAGCCCGCAAAATGATGGGTTCCACCAATCCGCAAGATGCAGCACCGGCAACGATCCGCGGTGATTACGGGGTTATTGTTGGGAAAAACGTCATCCACGGCTCTGACTCTCCAGAAAGTGCCGAGCGGGAAATTGGTCTTTTCTTTAAAGAAGAAGAACTTACAGATTACACAAAGTCAGGTTCCGAGTGGATATATTAAAAATCAAAAGAGTTTTCAGCCGGCAAAGCTGAAAACTCTTTTTTTATGAAAATATTCCTAATTTCCCGGCCGAAATCAGCTATAATAAAAGAAAAGATAAAGATATGGCCAGGAAGGATGAGCAAAGTGGGGGATTACGAGCAGTTTGTCGGCTCCATCAAACGAAAAACAGGCATTGACCTTGCATTATATAAAGAGGCGCAAATGAAAAGAAGGCTTACCTCTCTTTATGAGAAAAAAGGCTATCCATCCTTTTCTACTTTTTTTGATGCGCTAAATTCAAACCAGGAAATGATGAATGAGTTTTTAGACCGGATGACCATCAATGTGTCAGAGTTTTACCGGAACGGCAAACGGTGGGAGGTACTGGAGAAAAAAATTCTGCCGCGGCTTCTGCAGGAAAACAAGCGGCTGAAAATATGGAGCGCCGCTTGTTCCACAGGAGAAGAACCGTATACGCTGGCGATGGTTTTGTCTTCGCATGTGCCACTTTCATCAGTATCCATACAAGCGACAGATTTGGATGTAAGCGTCATTCAAAAAGCGAAGCTCGGGATTTATCCAGAACGGTCACTTGCTGAAGTGCCGGAAGCGGTGAAGAAAAAATATTTTCATAAGGAAGGATCGTTTTTTAAAGTGGCTGAAGAAGTGAAAAGAACGGTTACCTTTAAAAAACAAAATCTGCTCTCCGACCGGTTTGATTCGGGCTATGATTTAATTGTCTGCCGAAACGTTATGATTTATTTTACAGAAGAAGCAAAAGATGAGCTTTATCGGAAATTCAATGCGGCGCTCCGTCCGGGCGGTGTTTTATTTGTCGGCAGCACCGAACAGATCTTCAACCCTGAACGCTACGGCTTTGAAGTAGAGGATACCTTCTTTTATAAAAAAGCATAAAGCCGGTATGCCCGGCTTTTTCATTTACCCGGATTTATATGTCCATATGAAGAAATGGGCAGCACGGCAAAGCGAGAAAGCGCTTTTTATCTTCAAACTTAGAGAATTTGTCGCCGTTAAACACGGAATTGTGATAAAATTCTCAAAAACAGCTCTTTGGGCTGTTCCAATCGGCTTTAAATATGATATAGTAGTACATAACCGCTTTAACGCACTGAAGGGAGCAGGAAAATGAGATATTTAACAGCAGGGGAATCACATGGTCCGCAGTTGACGGCCATTATTGAGGGGCTTCCAGCCGGAATGGAGCTTTTGGCGGAAGATATAAATACAGACCTATTACGCCGCCAGAAAGGCCACGGCCGCGGCCGGCGTATGCAGATTGAAAAGGACCTGGTAGCAATCAAATCCGGTGTCCGGCACGGGCATACACTGGGCTCGCCCGTTACACTCGTTGTGGAAAATGATGACTGGAAGCACTGGACGAAAATCATGGGCATTGAGCCGCTCGACAGTGAAGAAGCAGCTGAAGAAATCAAACGGAAAATTACCCGGCCGCGCCCGGGCCACGCGGATTTAAACGGCGGCATCAAATATGGCCACCGGGATATGCGCAACGTACTGGAACGATCTTCCGCCCGTGAAACGACGGTTCGTGTGGCCGCCGGGGCAGCCGCCAAAAAGCTGTTAAAGCTGCTCGGTGTAGAAATCGCGTCACATGTGGTAGAAATCGGCGGCATTCGCGCGGAGAATATTCAATTTGATACCATTAAAGAGCTGCAGGAGCGCAGTGAAGCGTCTTCTGTTCGCTGCCTGGATGAAGAAGCAGGAGCGAAAATGATCGAAGCAATTGACAATGCCAAGAAAAACGGCGATTCGATCGGCGGAGTTGTCGAAGTAATTGCAGAAGGAATGCCGATTGGAATCGGAAGCTATGTTCACTATGACCGCAAGCTGGATGCAAAGATCGCAGCAGCCATTGTCAGCATCAACGCCTTTAAGGGAGTTGAAATCGGCATTGGTTTTGAAGCGGCACGCAAATTCGGCAGCCAGGTGCATGACGAAATCGCCTGGAATGAGCAGCGCGGTTTTTATCGGAAAACAAACCGCCTTGGTGGTTTTGAGGGCGGAATGACAAACGGCATGCCAATTGTTGTCCGCGGCGTCATGAAGCCAATTCCGACGCTTTATAAACCTCTTGAAAGTGTAGATATCGATACAAAAGAACCGTTTACAGCGAGTATTGAGCGCTCGGATGCCTGCGCCGTACCGGCGGCAGCCGTTGTGGCAGAAGCAGCCGTTGCCTGGGAGCTGGCCAATGCCATTCTCGAACAGTTTAACGGCGACCGGATGGATTACCTGATCCGCCAGGTGCAGGATCATGCATCGTATGCAAAGGAGTTTTAAGCAAATGAATCAGGTCATGGTCGAGACATCCCACAAGGTTTATCCGGTCATTATTGGAGAGGGGGCGGTAAAGGAAATCAGCCGCTTCATCCTTCAAATGAAAAAAAAGCCAACCCGCCTGTTTGTTATTGCAGATGAAGCTGTGGATGCGATTCACGGCAGTACACTTCGCCGGGAACTGCCGGATTCCCTGCAGGCAGACTGGCATCTTGTGCCGGCAGGCGAATCCGCAAAATCTTTTGAAGTGTTTGAAGAATGTTTAACAGCTATGCTGCAGGCAGCGCTCGACCGCCATTCACTTGTTGTTGCGTTTGGCGGCGGAGCGTGCGGCGACCTGGCAGGCTTTTGTGCAGCCAGCTATATGAGGGGCATTCCCTTTATTCAGGTGCCGACGACCATTCTGGCACATGACAGCGCAGTCGGCGGCAAAACAGCGATTAACCATCCGCTGGGCAAAAATATGATTGGCGCTTTTCACCAGCCGGAAGCGGTCATTTATGATACCTCTTTTCTGGCGTCACTTTCCGAAAAAGAAACGAGAAGCGGCTTTGCGGAAGTAATAAAGCATGCACTGATTGCGGATGCCAGCCTGCTTGAAGAGATTCAGCAGACTGTAAAAAACGCAGGCGATATAAAAGGCGCTTTCCTGGAGCGCTGCCTGCAAAGAGGAATTCAAATTAAAAGTGCCGTTGTAAAGGAAGATGAAAAAGAAACAGGCGTCCGTGCCTTTTTAAATTTTGGGCATACGTACGGCCATGCTGTAGAAGCCCTGTCCGGCTATGGCAAAATCGCGCATGGGGAAGCGGTGGCCTGCGGAATGATTTTTGCCCTGTATGCATCTGCCTTTAAAAACAATCTTTCGTTTGATATTCATTTCTTTGCCTCGTGGCTGAAGCAGGCGGGCTACCCGGTTGAAGCGGGGCTTAATTTTTCCTTTAAAGAAATTTACGGAGTTATGACCCGGGATAAAAAAGCATACGGCGGCACCGTCCGGTTTGTGCTGCTGAATGAAATAGGCGCACCTTATGTAACAGACATGACAAAAGAAGAACTGCAGGCAATTGATGAGAAATTTCGAAAGGAGGCCGACCAGTGGTAAGAGGAATTCGCGGCGCGATTACCGTGCCGGCTAATGACGGTGACTTAATGATCGAAGCAACAAAGCGTCTGATCGCCGAAATGGTAAAGCAGAATAATATCGATCCGGAAACCGTCTGCTCCGCTTTTTTATCCGCAACAAATGATCTGGATGCGATGTTTCCGGCCAAAGCTCTCCGCGAGCAGCCGGGCTGGGAATACGTACCGGTTATGTGCATGCAGGAGCTGACGATCAAGGGCAGCCTGGAGAGGTGTATCCGAATTATGATGCATGTGGACACAGAAACGGCTCAAAAGAACATTCAGCATGTTTATTTAGAAGGAGCGGTTGTTCTGCGTCCGGATCTGCAGCAATCCACAAACTGAGAGGAGCTCGAATAGGATGAAATGGAAGGAACAAATATTGTCACTAAAACCGTATCAGCCCGGACGAACAACGGCTGAGGTAAAAAAAGTATACGGACTGGGGGAAGTCGTCAAGCTTGCTTCAAATGAAAACCCATTTGGCTCATCCGAAAAAGTAAAGGAATGCATCCGCGAATACGCGGAATCATTTGCTATTTACCCGGACGGATATGTGACAAACCTTCGGAAGGAGCTTGCCGATTTTTTGCATCTTGATGAAAAACAGCTTATTTTCGGCAACGGCTCCGATGAAATCATTATGATGATTTCCCGTGCCATGCTTGAGCCTGGCAAAAACACAGTTATGCCGACACCGTCATTTCCGCAATACCGCCATAACGCCGTAGTGGAAGGAGCGGAGGTGCGTGAAATCGAGCTGGTGAACGGAGCGCACGATTTGGACAAAATGGCCCGGGCGATTGACGAAAATACAGCGGTTGTCTGGCTGTGCAGCCCGAACAACCCGACCGGCATTCATATTACAGATGTACAGCTGCGCGGCTTTTTAGACCGCGTCCCGGAAGAGGTACTGGTTGTACTGGACGAAGCGTATTATGAATATGTCACAGCAGATGACTATTACAATGCGCTCGATATTATTAAAGAATACAAAAATGTCATAGTTCTTCGGACGTTTTCAAAAGTATACGGCCTGGCTTCTTTCCGGGTCGGCTATGGTTTTGCAGATGAAGCTCTGGCTTTGCAGCTTGATCCGGTGCGTGAGCCGTTTAACATTAATTCACTGGCGCAAAAAGCCGCAGCAGCCGGCCTTTCTGATCAGTCTTTTATTGATCAATGCCGCAAAGCAAATAAGGAAGGACTGGAGCAATTTTACGCGTTCTGCCGGGAAAATGGCCTGGATTATTACCCGTCAGAAGCGAATTTTATCCTGATCGATTTTAAGTGTGACAGCAATGAGCTGTTTGAATACTTAATGTCAAAAGGCTATATTGTCCGTTCCGGTGCAGCACTCGGTATTCCGGGGACGGTGCGCGTTACCGTTGGTTCAAAGGAACAAAATGAAGGCGTGATGAACGCGATGAGCAGTTTTTTGGCTGAAACTGTAAAAAGATAAAAGGGGATTCACCCATGAGAGGAAATGTCTTTATTGCCGGTCTCGGCTTAATCGGCGGATCACTTGCCAAAGCGATTAAAAAAGCTCACCCGCAGGCCCATATAGTCGGTTTTGATCTGCGTGAATCGGAACTCGGCCTGGCAGAAGCATTAAATATTATTGATGAGCAGGCCGTTTCGTTTGAGGAAGGTGCCCGGAAAGCGGATCTAATTATTTTAGCGGTGCCGGTTTTAAAAACGGAACAAATGATCCAAACGCTTGCCGCTCTTCCTTTAAAAGACGGAGTACTGATTACCGATACGGGAAGCACAAAAAGCCGTATTATGAAGCAGGCGGAGCTGTTAAGCGAAAAAGGGACCGTGTTTATCGGCGGCCATCCAATGGCAGGCTCCCATAAAAGCGGTGTAGCGGCTTCAAAGGAGCTTCTCTTTGAAAATGCTTTTTATTTGCTGACGCCTGGCGCTGCCGCACAAGAAAAGCACGTCGCTATTTTAAAAAAGTGGCTTGAAGGAACCCGGGCGAAGATCTTGGAAGTAACAGCGCAGGAGCATGATGAAATGACCGGCGTTATCAGTCATTTCCCACATATTATTGCCGCATCGCTCGTCCGTCAGGCCCAAAAGTACAATGAGGAAAACCCGCTGATTGAACGGCTTGCAGCCGGCGGCTTTCGGGATATTACCCGTATTGCTTCATCCAATCCGGAAATGTGGAAAGACATTTCGCTTCATAACAAGGAAATACTGCTTTCGTTGCTAACGGATTGGCGGGATGAAATGAATGGTGTTTTGTCTATTTTGGAAGCGGAGGACGAAGAAAAGCTCTACCGTTATTTCAATGAAGCAAAAGAGTTTCGTGACGGGCTTCCAGCCGCTTCAAAAGGAGCCATTCCGGCATTTTATGAATTATACGTAGACGTTCCCGACTACCCGGGCATTATTTCTGAACTGACCGGCTATCTGGCCGATGAGCGGATCAGCATTACCAATATACGGATTGTCGAAACGAGAGAAGATGTTTTTGGTGTGCTTGTGATCAGCTTTCAAAGTGAAAAAGACCGTCTTCGTGCCAAGCAGTGCATAGAACAAAAAACAACGTATGACTTATTTTTAGCGTAAGAGAGGTTAAGAAACCATGAAACTGACGTTTAACAAGCCGTCTCTGGGCGGAACGATTGAAGTGCCGGGCGACAAGTCTATTTCGCACCGCTCTATTATGTTCGGAGCGCTCGCAGAAGGCAAAACAACGATTCGGCACTTTTTAAAAGGGGAAGACTGTTTAAGCACGATTGACTGCTTTCGGAAGCTCGGAGTGCAGATCGATGAAACGGATGAAGAAATTATTGTTCACGGCACAGGCTGGGACGGGCTGAAAGAGCCTTCGGCAATTTTGGATACCGGCAATTCCGGCACAACCACACGCTTGATGCTTGGGATTCTGGCGGGCCGGCCCTTTCATTCTGTGATGATCGGGGACGAATCAATCGGCAAGCGCCCGATGGACCGGGTAACCGTTCCGCTGGCATCAATGGGAGCCGATATTGCCGGGCGTGACAATGGCCGTTTTACGCCGCTGTCCATCCGCGGAAAAAAACTGAACACTGTCGAGTATAAACTGCCGATTGCAAGCGCCCAGGTAAAATCCGCAGTGATTTTTGCAGCTTTGCAGGCGGATGGAGAGTCTGTGATTATTGAGCCGGAAGCAACACGTGATCATACAGAAAAAATGATTGAACAGTTTGGCGGCAGGATCCATCGCGAAGGGGACCGGATTATCATCGAGGGCGGCCAGTCGTTTAAAGGAACGGATGTGTATGTGCCGGGCGATATCTCTTCCGCTGCTTTTTTCATGACAGCAGCGGCCATCACGCCAAACAGTGAAGTGATCCTTCAAAATACCGGCTTAAATGAAACGCGGACCGGCATTATTGATGTGTTTAAGCAAATGGGAGCCGAGATGACGATTCAAAAAACGTCTGCATCGGGTGAGGAAATCGGCACCGTTACGGTGAAAACCTCAAATTTAAAAGGCACAGAAATCAGCGGTTCGATTATTCCGCGCCTGATCGATGAAATTCCGATCATTGCCCTGCTTGCCACGCAGGCGGAAGGCGAGACTGTTATTCGCGATGCAGAAGAATTGAAAGTGAAGGAAACGAACCGGATCGATACAGTCGTCAATGAATTAAAGAAGCTTGGAGCGGATATTGAAGCAACGGATGATGGAATGATTATCCGCGGCAAGTCAAAGCTGCACGGCGGCACAGTTTCATCGCATGGCGACCACCGGATCGGCATGGTTATGGCCATTGCTTCTTTAATTACGGAAGGCGATGTCGAGCTCCAGGATCATGAAGCCATTGCGGTTTCCTACCCGGAATTTTTCGAGCATCTGCGCCAGCTCGCCAAATAAAGGATTTCCTTTTCTAAATATGAATGAAAAAGCAAAGAGCAGAAATGTTTTTACATAAACATCTCTGCTTTTTTTTGTGCTATTGCATTTCTAAACAGGCCGGTGGGATTGTTTCTCTGCTGTGATGGCCGATTTGGGCCGGATTTTCATGCACGGGGGCGGTCTTCATTTTAACCGGCCTAAAGAATGTAAAAACCGCCCCATATTTTATTATTCCGGCTCAAGGGGGCTGCTGCCTGCATTCAAACGAACAGCTCAGCCGATAGAAGTTACCGGTCCTGCCCGGTGAATACAGGGCATCTTTTTTCTTTATTTGCAAAGAAGGAAAAATAACGAACAAGTAGAATACATGAAGTACGAGCGAAAAAGTTGCTCGATTGACTATCTTTGATTAAAATAAGAAATCAAGAAAAGAAGACGAAGAAAGAAGAGGCGGTAAACATGAACAATGCGGAAAATATGATCGCACACCTGGAAAAAGGGGACATGGCGGGTGCGTCTGCTCTGTATGAAAAGGTGCTGGCCTCTAGTGATGCAGAAGAACAATTTATGCTGGGCGAGCAATTGCTCCAGCTTGGCTTTTTAGATGAAGCACGCCAGCTGTTTGAACAGTTGCTGGAATCTTTCCCGGGAGAAGGTGAGCTGTCGCTTCTATTAGCTGAAACGTTAGTGGAGCTGGACCGTGAGGAAGAAGCGATGCTTATTTTAGATGAAATAGATGATACCGACCCATTTTATGCAAGATCCCTGCTTGTACAGGCAGACCTGTACCAGATGCAGGGACTGTATGAAGTCAGCGAGCAAAAGCTGCTGCAGGCGAAGCAGACAGAGCCCGACGAGCCGGTTATTAAGCTGGCGCTCGGTGAGTTGTATCTTGAAGAAGGGAAATTTCTAGAAGCAGTCCGGCAGTACAAAGAGCTTGAAGAAGCAGGGATGCCGGATATTGCAGGAATTTCGATTCAAAAGCGTCTTGCCGAAGCATATAGTGCAGGAGGGGCATTTGAAGAAAGCCTGCCGCATTTTGAACGGGCACTTGAAGAAAAGCGAGATATTGACACCCTGTTTATGTATGGATTCACCGCTTTTCAAGCCGGCCAGTTTAAAACAGCAGCCCTCGTCTTAACAGAAGCCGCAGAGCTTGACCCCGATTATCATTCGGTTTATCTGCATCTGGCACGCGCTTATGAAATGGAAGAAGAGCTTGATGAGGCCCTTAAAGCGGCCCGCGCCGGTATTGCACGCGATGCGTATCAAAAAGAGCTCTATTTGCTGGCTGGAAAGCTTGCACTGAAAACGGGACAGGAAGAAGAAGGAGAATCCCACCTGCGTGAGGCGCTTGCCCTTGACCCTGAATATTCAGAAGCAGCTCTTGCGTTAAATGCCCTTTTAATGAAGAAAGAAGATTATGAAGGTGTTTTGGAGATTGCATCGGCATTTCGTGAGACAGGCATTGACGAACCGCTTTTGCTCTGGGATGCAGCCCGTGCAGCCGAGAAGCTTGAAAACTACAAAGAAGCGGCCGGGTTGTATGAATATCTGTATCCGGTTCTGAATGAAAACACAGAGTTTGTAGCAGAGTATGGGTACTTTTTGCTTGAAGAAGGCAGCCGGGCCCAGGCGCTGCCGCTGTTTGAAAAGCTGATGAAAGAAGAGCCGCTGAATGAGGAGTGGACAGAGCTTGTTGAACGACTGAAAATGGATATATACTAAAAAAGGATAAAAGACAGAGGAGTGATGATGATGGCTGCCCCGGTTTCCGTTCATGAAAAAAAGGACTTTATCCGCTGGTTTTTAAATCATTATCAGCTGAAGCGCAGGGAATCTGTCTGGATTTTAAATTATTTAATGAGCCATGACCAGCTTATGGAGCATGTTCATTTTGTAGATGACGCGCAATACTGCCCGCGCGGCATGATTATGTCATCCCATTGTGTAGACAGTGCACCGTTTCGTTTTTTTAAAGATAATATTATGACAACGGATGCGGAAAAATCGTTTCATGACATCCGTTTAAATAAAGAAGAAGATATCTTTATCGAGTTAAAATTTAAAGGCGCCCAGCTGTCCCATCAATATGCGGCAGTCCGGGTGGAAAATCCGTTTATGCCCAAGCGGACCCGGCTGACCGAAAAAGAAAAAGAGCTGGCTGAGCAGTTTTTAAAATGGAGTGTATACGAGTTTCAGCGTGACCGGCTGAATGAGCGGATTGACGAGGCGCTCGATCAAGGAGACAAAGAAGCTTTTCTCCGCTTGACCGGGGAATTAAATGAGCTTCTTGAGCGCATGAACGTATCGGATCCGTATAAAAAAACATAGACAAATGTAAAAATGGAGTTTCCCGGCAATCCGAGCATCTGATCATGAATCAGATGCTTTTTTATTTTGCAATTGCCAGGACAACAGAACAAATGTATGATGAAACAGGGTGATAAAAATGAATTGGAATGGAAAAGAGACTGCGTTGTTTCAGCAGCAAAAAGAATACATTGATACAGCAATGGTGCCGCTGGTTCCTGCTGATTTTGGAGCCGGAATGATCCAGTCTGCGGAACAGTACGAATTTGTGCAGCTGCTTGTTGTTTTTTTGGAAAGGCAGTTTAAAGGGCGTGTTTTAACAACGCCGCCGCATGCTTACTTGACTGACAGCCCGAACCGCCTTGCCGAAGCAAAAAAATGGTCTGAAAAACTTCGGGGTGCCGGATTCAAGCATGTGTTTTTTTTTACAGCGGACAGTGCCTGGCGGGATAAAGAAGAAGAGTTAAATGCGTCTGTTATCTGGATTCCCTCGGTACCGCTTGGAGATATGGATGACAGCATCAAGTATTCTATCATCGAAAACCAGGCAAAGCAGATTGTCAATATCATTGTGCAAAAATGGCAGGGGTATGCGGAATAGTTCATAAAATCGTCACATTCAAAAAAATGTTTTCATTTCGGATGTTATTGACCTCCATACATGGATGGATTATCATAATAATGTCCTAGTTTATGTTTATGCTCATATAGAGTCCCTAGCGGACGAAGCTATTGTATAGAGGGGGGAAAAAAATGAGTAAACAACCTGTATCAAGACGCCAGTTTCTTAACTACACGCTCACTGGTGTAGGCGGTTTCATGGCTGCGGGTATGCTGATGCCAATGGTGCGATTTGCTGTGGACCCGGTGCTGAAAGGGGAAGCGGCCGGTGATTTTCATCCGACGCAGCAAAAAGTGGCTGATCTTACCGATGTGCCGGTACGTGTCGATTTTTCTTATGAGCAGACCGATGCATGGTACACATCTGAAGTTACGAGTACAGCCTGGGTTTACAAAAATGACAAGGGTGAGGTTATTGCGCTGTCACCGATTTGTAAGCATCTTGGCTGCACGGTCAGCTGGGAAGGAAATGAACATAAGAACCAGTTCTTCTGTCCGTGCCATAATGGCTTGTATGAAAAGAATGGGAAAAATGTTCCGGGAACACCGCCGCTTAAGCCGCTTGATGTGTACCCGACAGCCGAAAAAGACGGCCTGCTTCAGCTTGGCAAGCCACAGGCAAACAATATCGTGTAAAGGAGGCGTAATACATGCTCAATAAAATTTATGACTGGGTGGATGAACGTCTCGATATTACGCCAATGTGGCGCGATATTGCAGACCATGAAGTGCCTGAGCACGTCAACCCGGCCCATCATTTCTCGGCATTTGTCTACTGTTTCGGCGGTTTGACTTTTTTCGTTACCGTTATTCAGATTTTATCCGGAATGTTCCTGACAATGTATTATGTGCCGGATATTAAAAATGCATGGGAATCCGTTTACTATTTGCAAAATGAAGTTGCATTTGGCGTCATTGTGCGCGGTATGCACCACTGGGGTGCGAGTCTTGTTATTGTTATGATGTTTTTACATACGCTGCGTGTCTTTTTCCAAGGAGCTTATAAAAAGCCGCGTGAATTAAACTGGATTGTCGGCGTACTTATTTTCTTTGTTATGCTCGGCCTTGGATTTACAGGCTACCTGCTTCCGTGGGATATGAAGGCGCTTTTTGCGACGAAAGTAGGGATCGAGATTGCGGCTTCTACACCGCTGATCGGCCATGAATTAAAAGTATTGCTTGCCGGACATCCGGATATTGTCGGAGCCCAGACGCTGACACGTTTCTTCGCTATTCATGTCTTCTTCCTGCCGGCCGCTTTGCTCGGCTTAATGGGTGCTCACTTTATCATGATCCGCAAGCAGGGGATTTCCGGCCCGTTGTAAAACCGGATGCCTGTTTTAGTTTGATTAAAAGGAGGGGAACGCAATGCATCGTGGAAAAGGGATGAAGTTCGTCGGGGATTCTCGTATTCCGGCTGAACGCAAACCAAATATCCCGAAAGATTATTCGGAATATCCAGGCAAAACGGAAGCCTTCTGGCCAAACTTCCTTTTAAAGGAATGGATGGTTGGTTCCGTCTTCCTGATCGGGTATCTTTGTCTGACAATCGCCCACCCGTCTCCGCTTGAGCGTGTCGCGGATCCGACAGATACCGGCTATTTGCCGCTGCCTGACTGGTATTTCTTATTCTTATACCAATTACTGAAATATTCATACGCATCAGGACCATACAATGTCATTGGGGCGTTTATCATTCCGGGCCTTGCATTTGGCGGCTTGATGCTGGCACCGTTTATTGACCGCGGTCCAAAGCGCCGTCCGTTGGAACGGCCATTTGCGACTGGCTTTATGCTGCTGGCGCTTGCCTCAGTTATTTATCTTACATGGGAATCTGCCGACGCGGTGGACTGGGAAGCAAAAGAAGCACAGGGGAAAATCGTCGAAGAAGCGGCGATCGATACCAGTTCGGAAGGTTTCCAAATTTACGAGGAAAACGGCTGTATCAACTGCCACGGTGATACGTTATCGGGCGGAGCAGCTGCACCATCCCTGATCGGCACAGGCCTGACACCGGAAGAAGTCGCAGATATTGCGAAAAACGGGAAAGGCAGCATGCCAGCTGGAATGTATAAGGGAAATGACGAAGACCTTGTAAAGCTGTCTGAGTTTATTTCAACACTTGAAGCAGAATAATCGAAAAAGGACTGTCCGACTTGCTCGGCGGTCCTTTTTTTCAATGGAGGCGCAGCTATGCTGTTTTTTCTTTTATCAAAACGCTCGTTTATGTGGGCACTTTTTGTTGTAAACCTGCTGGGTACGATTTATGGATACATATGGTACGGGCCGCAGCTCGAGCAGACAGATCCAATCTTCCTCCCGTTTGTTCCGGACAGCCCGACCGCCAGCTTGTTTTTTACAATTGCACTGCTTGGTCTTTTAATGGGGCGCCAGTGGGGACTTGTACAGGCGCTGGCAGTCATGACGCTGTTTAAATATGGAATCTGGGCGGTCGTCATGAATATGCTGACGCTTATTGTCACAGGGGATCTTTCCTGGCTCGGCTGGATGCTTGTGGCTTCCCATTTTGGCATGGCGGTACAGGGACTTTTGTATGCGCCGTTTTTCCGGATAAAGCCGATTCATCTGATCATTGCGGCTGTCTGGACGGTGCATAATGAAATCATTGATTATGTATATATGCAATACCCGGTTTATTCTCAGCTGCATTTATATATCCGGGAAATCGGTTATTTTACTTTCTGGCTCAGCATTTTGTCTATTTTTATTACCTGGTGGATGTGTGTCCGGCCAAAACGGGTAATCTGGTAACAGGCGGCATCATTCCGCCTTCCGCCCGCATATACTGAAGAAGCGGATGGAGGGAGAGAGAATGGAAAAAGTTGTCGCTTTTTTATGGAGTTTCCTTCTCATATTTGTGCCGGTCAGCGAAGCGGAAGAGCTGAGTGCAGAGAAACAAGAACAGCTTGTCCATGTAACTGCCCTGACAGGCGGAGTGGTCGCAGCATCGCTTTTATATACAGGCAGAAAAAAATATAAAGGCATGAGAAAACAGAAAGGCCGCAAACATAATCTTTGACGCCTGGGGGTATTAACCGGTACAATAACAGTAAGAAAAAATACGATACAACTACGGAGGTAGATGGGTTTACATGATCTGGATTGTTTATTTCGCTCTGCTTATCCTATTGCCGCTCTGGGCGCAATTTAAGGTGAAAAGCACGTATAATAAATATTCAAGAGTACCGGTTTCAACAGGCATTACAGGTGCTGAAGCAGCGCGCCGCATTTTGGATGATAACGGCCTGCAGCATGTAAAAGTAGTAGAATCACACGGGTTTCTAAGTGACCATTACAACCCGCTGACAAAAACAGTCAGCCTGTCGCCAAACAATTTTCACGGTCATTCGATTGCCGGTGCGGCGGTCGCTGCCCATGAGGTCGGCCATGCTATTCAAGACAAAGTAGGCTATGCATTTCTGCGTTTCCGCCACGCTCTTGTGCCGGTCGCGAATATCAGCTCAAACATGTCATGGGTTTTCATTATGATCGGTATTTTCGCTCAGGCAACCAATATGCTTCTGCTGGGAATTATTTTAATGGCTGCCGGCGTTTTGTTCCAGGTTGTGACCCTGCCGGTTGAGTTTAATGCTTCAAACCGGGCAATGGACCAGATTGTTGCTTCCGGCATCATCCGCAATAATGAGGAACGGGAAGCCCGCAAAGTATTAAATGCGGCGGCAATGACATATGTGGCAGCAGCAGCGGTTGCTGTGCTTGAATTAGTCCGCCTTGTATTAATGTATACAGGTATGGCTCAAAGCGACGATTAAGAAAAAAACACCGGAGATATTCCCCGGTGTTTTTTTTGAGTGCAGACAAAGTTAGAAAGCAGGCTGATTGAAAGCGGTTGTCTTTCCAGGAACGCCGCCGGCTGGGAAGCGGAGTGACCTTTTGGGGTCATGAGCATTCACAGCCGGCAAGTGACGCCGAAAGCGAGCGTTTGTCAACAGCCTAAACACCGGGGACATTCTCCGGTGTTTTTTTATTGTTCAATCGGCTGTTTATTTTCATCAAGAGTAAAGCCTTCGCCAAAAACATCATGAACGGCGGTGACGGAGACAAAGGCGTGCGGGTCAACAGCTTGAATAATGTTTTTTAAGCGGACGATTTCATTCCTGCCAACGACGCAATATAAAACATCACGTTCTTGCTTTGTGAATGAACCGTATCCTTTTAAAATGGTCACGCCGCGATCCATCCGTTTATGAATTTCTTCCGCGATTTCTTCATGAGCAGAGGAGATAATCATTGCTCCCCGGGCCGCATAAGCTCCTTCCTGCATAAAATCAATTACACGCGAGGCAATAAATACAACGACAAGCGTATACATGGCTTCACGGTAATCTATATAGGTAAGAATGGACGCAAGAATAACGCCCGCATCAAACAAAAACATTGTTTTCCCCATGCTCACCTGCCGGTATTTATGCACAAGCCGTGCGATAATATCCACCCCGCCTGTTGTGCCGCCGTAACGAAACGTAATGCCGAGACCGGTTCCGATAAACACGCCGGCAAACAAAGCGGCAAGAAACAGGTCATCGTGGAGCGGAATATGAAGCTGCCAGCGCTGGAAAATCCATAAAAAAAGTGAAACGCTGAAGGTGCCGACAAGTGTATAGTAAAAAGACCGGCGGCCGAGCAGCTTCCAGCCGATAAAGAAAACCGGGATATTTAAGATAAGGTTCGAGTAGGACGGGTCAATAGAAAACAGGTTGTAAAGCAGCAGGGTAATTCCCGTAAATCCGCCTTCAGCCAGGTTGTTCTCCATATTGAAATGAACAAGCCCGAACGAAAAAATCGCTGAACCCAATAAAATAAAGAAAATGTTTTTTGCCTGTAATCCCTGATTCATAAAAAGCTCCTTTTTTAAATTGAAATAGGCAGAAAGAAAAAATTGCGCCGTTCCTATATAATATGTAACATATAGAAGAGAGAAAGTGGTGAAAAAAATGGATAAATCAATGCGTGATATGCAAAAAGAAGTGGACGGCTATATCAGCCAGTTTAAAGAAGGCTACTTCAGCCCGCTTGCCATGATGGCGCGCCTCACAGAAGAAATGGGGGAGCTTGCCAGGGAGATTAATCATTATCACGGCGAAAAGCCAAAGAAATCATCCGAAGAAGAAAAAACCATTGAAGAAGAACTTGGAGATGTGCTGTTTGTGGCCATTTGCCTGGCAAATTCACTCGATATTGATTTGCAGACAGCACACGACCGGGTTATGAATAAATTCCAGACGAGAGATAAGGACCGCTGGACGAGAATTGAGGAGGAAAAATAAATGAGCAGCATTCGTGTCATTATTGCGGGCCCGCGCGGCCGCATGGGAGTAGAAGCCGTTAAAATGGTGATGAATACACCGGAATTTGAACTGGTGGCGGCTCTTGATCGGAAACATGGAGGGCAGACACTGGCCGATATCGGATTTGCCGGGTCGCAGGTGCCCATTTATACCGATGTGAAGGAATGTTTTTCTGAGCAGCCGGCAGACGTACTGATTGATTTAACAACACCGGAATTCGGCTATATACATACAAAAACAGCGCTCGAGCATGGCATTCGCCCCGTTGTCGGGACAACGGGCTTTACAGATGAGCAGCTGGCGGAGCTAAAAGAGCTGTCGGAAGCAAAAGAGCTTGGCTGCATTATCGCGCCTAATTTTGCGATCGGGGCCGTGTTGATGATGAAATTTTCTCAAATGGCCGCCAAATATTTCAGCGATGTGGAAATTATTGAGCTTCATCATGATAAAAAGCTGGACGCTCCTTCCGGGACGGCCGTAAAAACAGCACAGATGATCAATGAAATCCGCGAGCCGAAAAAACAGGGGCATCCAGACGAAAAAGAAACGATTCCGGGTGCGCGCGGGGCTGAAATGAACGGTATGCACATTCACAGTGTCCGCTTGCCGGGACTGATTGCCCACCAGCAGGTGCTCTTCGGCGCGGACGGCGAAACGCTGACGATCCGCCACGATTCATACAACCGGGCATCCTTTATGTCGGGAGTAAAAGTGTGTGTGGAGACAGTTATGAAAACAAGAACACTTGTTTACGGGCTTGAAAACATTTTAGATTAATGGGGGATTTTAATGAATATTGCACTGATTGCACACGATAAGAAAAAAGAAGAGCTGATGGAATTTGTAGATCTTCATAAAGATGTTTTCAGCCAGCATACGCTGTTTGCGACCGGAACAACTGGGACGCGTGTTATGGAGAAAACAGGGCTGAATGTTCACCGTTTTCAGTCGGGGCCGCTCGGAGGCGACCAGGAAATCGGTGCGCGGATAGCCCGCGGAGAAATGGACTTTGTTTTTTTCTTCCGCGACCCGCTTACCGCACAGCCGCATGAGCCGGATGTAACGGCACTTGTCCGGCTTTGTGATGTTTATTCTGTGCCGCTTGCCACAAATCTTGGCACAGCACGCGTATTAATTGATGGGATTATTGAAGAACAGAGTGAATGATCGGCAGGGGAAAAAGATGGGATTAAACATTGGCATTACCTGCTATCCGACCGTCGGCGGATCAGGTGTAGTAGCAACAGAACTTGGCAAGCTGCTGGCGGAAAAAGGACATACGATCCATTTTATTACATCGGCGGTTCCGTTCCGTTTAAATCGAATGTATTACCATAATATTTTTTTTCATCAGGTAGAGGTCAACCAGTATTCGGTTTTTCAGTATCCGCCGTATGATATCGCGCTGGCGAGCAAAATGGCAGATATCATTAAGCGGGAAAAGCTTGATATTTTGCATGTCCACTATGCCATTCCACACGCGGTCTGCGCGATTTTGGGCAAGCAGATGGCCAAATCTGATGTGAAAATCGTGACGACGCTGCACGGCACAGACATTACGGTGCTCGGGTCGGATTCCGCACTCACGCCGGCCATCAAATTCGGAATCGAACAGTCAGATGCAGTAACAGCCGTGTCTCATTCGCTCGTTGAGCAGACAAACGATATGATTGCGCCGGATAAGCAGATTGAAACCGTGTACAACTTTATTGATGAGCGGGTTTATCAGCCGATTGAAACAGACCGCAACTTAAAAAGGGAGCTCGGAATTGCTGATGACGAAAAAGTGGTTATTCACGTTTCCAACTTCCGTGCAGTTAAGCGGGTCACGGATGTGGTGAAAGTATTTGCCAGTATTATTGAGCAAATGCCTGCCAAGCTGCTTCTTGTCGGAGATGGGCCGGAAATGACGGTTGTCTGCCGGCTGGCAGAATCGCTCGGTCTTGAAGGCTGCATTTTGTATCTCGGGAAGCAGGATAACCTTGAAGAGCTGTATGCGATCAGCGATGTAAAGCTGCTGCTGTCAGAAAAAGAAAGTTTTGGCCTTGTAGCGCTTGAAGCAATGGCGTGCGGAGTTCCCTGCATTGGAACCGATGCAGGAGGCATTCCTGAAGTAATTGAAGACGGGGAAAACGGATTCGTCCGTCCGGTCGGAGACATTGCGGCGATCAGTGAAGCGGCAATCCGCCTGCTGACAGATGAAGCATTATATAAA
This sequence comes from Domibacillus indicus, assembly GCF_000970685.1. Classification (GTDB taxonomy): domain Bacteria; phylum Bacillota; class Bacilli; order Bacillales; family Domibacillaceae; genus Domibacillus; species Domibacillus indicus. Next base: position 423,597 of record NZ_LAJB01000002.1, on the reverse strand, counting down.
TACATGAAACAGCGGGCAATCGAAACGGTCCGCGAGCGGTTTCATTCTTCCGATATTGTCGGCCAGTATGAGCGTGTTTATTATCGTCTGTTAAAGGAGACTTTTGATGAGTAATGACCTGTTTTTTCAGCAGGCTCTGCCGGTAATTGAGCGTCTTGAGAAAGCGGGCTTTGAAGCATACTTTGTCGGCGGGGCGGTTCGAGATCTTTTTTTAAACCGCCCTGTCCATGATGTAGACATTGCTACTTCAGCGGTCCCATCCGAGGTAAAGCAGGTGTTTTCTCATACAGTTGATGTGGGCATTGACCATGGCACAGTTCTTGTTTTGCAGAATGGCACCGGGTTTGAGGTGACAACCTTTCGTACAGAATCGAGTTATAGCGACTTCAGGCGGCCGGACCGAGTTGAATTTGTCCGGTCTCTTTATGAAGATTTGAAGCGGCGTGATTTTACGATGAATGCGATGGCGATGAATAAAGCCGGAGAGTGGATTGACCCATTTCATGGAAGAACGGATATTCAAAAAAGACTGATCCGAACCGTAGGCAGCGCCGGAGAACGGTTTTCAGAGGACGCTCTCCGGATGATGCGTGCGGCACGATTTGCAAGCCAGCTTTGTTTCAGCCTCGATGCGGAAACAAAGCTGGCCATGGCAAATCATGCACCGCTGCTTGGCCATATTGCGGTGGAGCGAAAGCTGAATGAGATGGACAAATTAGTTGGAGGACCCGATAGGAAGCGGGCGCTGTCCGTGTTAATTGAAACGGGCCTTTACCGGTTTCTTCCTGGGCTTGACGGACAGGAAAAAGCGCTGGCAGGCCTTGCAAAGCTGCCGCTTGAGAAGCTGTCAGCCGGACAGGTATGGATTGCGGCCGCTTATTTATGCAGCCATGATCCGGCCTCTTTTTTAACTGGCTGGCGAATGCCGCAAAAAAGAATCAAGCATATCGTGCAGAGCATTCGCACTTTAAAGCAGCTGCAGGCTGACGGTGCCAGTGACTGGCTTTTATTTCAATCGGGAATTGATGCAGCTGTGGATGCTTCAGCCGCGGCCGCTGTTTTAGCCGGTAAAGAAGCAGATCCGCAGGAGATCATCCGCCGGTTTAAAGCACTTCCGATCAAAAGCCGCCAGGATCTTGCGGTTACTGGCAAAGAGCTGCTCCAGTGGTCTAGCAGGCCGCGCGGTGTGTGGATCAAAGAAGCGCTTGAACAAACGGAAAAAGCGGTGATTGCCGGCAAATTACAAAATGAACGAATGGAAATTGAAAGGTGGCTGCGCGCATGCAATCTTCTGTAAAACATAAGCTGCTTGAAGTATTCTCAAAAGCCGGGGGCGATTTTGTATCCGGCCAGGCGCTTGCAGACAGTATCGGCTGTTCCCGCACAGCGGTCTGGAAGCATATTGAATCACTCCGCCAGGAAGGATTTGAATTAGAAGCTGTACGGAATAAGGGCTACCGGATTACGGCGAAGCCTGATAAGGTAAGTGAAAATGAATTGCTGCTCGGACTGGAAACAAACCGGCTGGGCAAGCATATCGTTTTCAAGGAAAGTGTGGAATCCACTCAAAAGGAAGCGCACAAAATAGCGGAAGAAGCGCCTGAAGGCACGCTGGTCATTGCGGAAGAGCAAACTGCGGGACGAGGACGGATGACCAGGACCTTTCATTCGCCAAAATATACGGGGATCTGGATGAGCCTGATATTAAAGCCGGATCTGCCGCCGCACAGAGCGCCGCAATTTACGTTAATTGCCGCTGTGGCGGTAACGGAGGCAATTCGTGACACAACCGGACTGAAGGCAGAAATCAAATGGCCGAATGACCTTTTGTTAAATGAGAAAAAAATAACCGGCATTTTAACGGAGCTGCAGGCGGATTCTGACCGTATCCGCTCACTTATTATCGGAATCGGCATCAATGCAAACCAGCAGTCTTTTCCGGAAGAGCTCTCCGGCATTGCCACCTCGCTTGCGCTGGAAAAAGGAGAGCATGTGCCGCGCGCAAAACTGGTACAGGCTGTTTTGAAAAATATTGAAATCTATTACAAAGAATATTTAAACAACGGATTCAGTTCGATTAAAGAAAAATGGGAATCATTTGCCGTTTCGATCGGCCGCCAGATTACGGCGCGGACGCTCAACGGCTCGATCAGAGGAAAAGCGCTCGGCATTACCGAAGAAGGTGTGCTCCGGCTTGAAGACGAAGACGGCGTCATTCATTCTATTTATTCAGCTGATATTGAAATTGACCGGTAGTCAAATGAAAGGCTGCCTGTTATAATAATTCGTGAACAGGGCGGTATCATTCTGGAGCTGCACCGTGTTCCATATAATTTTGTGCCATAACGAACAGACAAATACTGCCTTGATCCATATGGACAGGGACAGAGGGTCGAAACATTCATCCGTCTACAACGGGGTCCTTCTGCTCTTTTTCGGGCACAGGGACCTTTTTTGTTGTTTCGTCGCCTCTTATTTCAAAGGAGGAAGCACTATGAAGCGAACAGCGGATTTTATCAAGATGAAAGAAAGTCAGGAAAAAATCGCTATGATTACGGCATATGATTATCCCTCGGCCAGGCAGGCAGAAGCAGGCGGGACCGATGTGATTTTAGTCGGAGATTCACTGGGCATGACTGTGCTTGGCTATGAATCAACCGTTTATGTGACAATCGAAGATATGGTTCATCATACGAAAGCAGTCAAGCGGGGGGCGCCTAATACGTTCATTGTAGCCGACCTGCCGTTTATGACCTATCACATCAATAAAGAAGAAACGTTCCGGGCAGCCCGCGCGCTTATTCAGGGTGGCGGGGCCGATGCGGTAAAGCTCGAAGGGGCAGGTGAAGTGGTAGAGCGGGTGCGTGAATTAACAGCGGCCGGCGTGCCTGTTTGCGCCCATCTTGGGCTTACGCCGCAATCGGTCGGAGTGCTTGGAGGCTATAAAGTACAGGGGAAAACGGCAAAGGCGGCCCAGCAGCTGCTGGCGGATGCCAGGGCAATGGAGCAGGCAGGTGCCTTTATGCTCGTGCTCGAATGCGTGCCGCGCCAGGTCGCCAAATCCATTTCGGAGGCGCTGGGCATCCCGGTCATCGGCATCGGTGCCGGTGCCGAGACAGACGGACAGGTGCTTGTTTATCATGACATTATGCGCTACGGTGTTGAGCGGACAGCGAAGTTTGTAAAAAGCTATGCTGATTTTGATCAAGCCGGCTTGCAGGCTGTCTCTTCTTATGTCAAGGACGTGAAAGCAGGGGCGTTTCCAGAAGAAGCCCACACGTTCACGATGAACGAAGACGAGTTGGACCGGCTGTACGGAGGCGTTCATTCATGAATATTGTTCGGACGATTGCTGACTTAAAAAAAGACATTCGCCATTTTAAGCTTGACCACCATTCAATCGGCTTTGTGCCAACGATGGGCTTTTTGCATGAAGGGCATTTAACCCTTGCCCGCAAGGCACGCACGGAAAATGATACAGTCATTATGTCCATTTTCGTTAATCCGCTTCAGTTTGGGCCGAATGAAGATTTTGAACGGTACCCGCGTGATGAAGAGCGGGATATCAAACTGGCAGAAGAAGCAGGTGTAGACCTTCTGTTTCTGCCTTCTGTTGAAGAAATGTATCCCGAGGAGCCTGCGGTCACGCTCACTGTCCACAAACGAACTAGTGCGTTATGCGGGTTAACACGCGAGGGGCATTTTGACGGTGTAGCTACGGTTGTGATGAAGCTCTTTCATTTAACAGAAGCGGACCGGGCGTACTTTGGCAAAAAAGATGCCCAGCAGCTTGCCGTGATTCACGGCCTTGTTGATTCGTTAAATGTGCCGATTGAAATTATCGGCGTGGAGACGGTAAGAGAACCGGACGGCCTGGCCAAAAGCTCGCGCAACGTTTATTTACTGCCGGAAGAGCGGGAGAAAGCGCCGGCCATTTACAGGGCGCTTCAGCTTGTCAAAAAGTCAGTGGAAGCAGGAGAGGCCGATATCGCTTTATTAAAAGAAAAAGCGCGCCGAATGCTTGAAGAAGAGGGCGGGGCGGAAATCGATTATCTGGAAATTTTGTCGTATCCCGAATTAGAGCCAGCAGATTCAGCCAGTGGCACAATTATTGCCGCGGCAGCAGTGAAATATAAAAATGCCCGGTTAATTGACAATATTATTTTGCCGGTGAAAGGAAGTGCCTCATGTTCCGCACAATGATGAATGGGAAAATTCACCGGGCCACGGTGACAGAAGCCAACTTAAACTATGTTGGCAGCATTACAATTGACGAGGATCTGCTTGATGCAGCCGGCATGCTGCCAAATGAAAAAGTCCAAATTGTCAATAACAACAATGGCGCCCGCCTCGAGACATACATTATCCCGGGTGAACGCGGCAGCGGTGTCATCTGCTTGAATGGGGCCGCCGCCCGGCTTGTTCAGCCAGGTGATACGGTCATTATTATTTCCTACGTTCTGGTAGCGGAGGAAAAAGTGAAAGACCATAAGCCAAAGGTGCTTATTATGGACAAACAAAACCGCATTGCTGACCTATTGCATCAGGAGCCGGCTGCGACGATTATGTGAATGAAAAAGCCGCCAGCCCGCAGCCCCGGCTCTTCTTTTAAAAAAAGATATTTTTCAACACAGTAAAAAAGACTGCCGGCGAAGCCGGAAGTCTTTTTTATTCGAAGAATATGAAACGCTTCCAAAGGATAAGAAACCGGCGATTGGGAAAAATCAAATTCACTTATTTATTTGGATTTTCGACGATTTAGGTTTGCTTCTTGTTGTTTAGAGGTTCTCTGGCGCTCGGCATCTTTCTTAAATGCTTCCATTGCCTTGCTGTACAGAAGAGTCATGGTTCCCCTCCTTTCTATTTTGTTTTATCTTCGTTATTGCACCCATTCCCGATTTTGTTTTTGTAAAACATAAATCGAAAAAATAAAAGAGAATGCGATGAAAAAGCAAATCTGCTTTTTTATAAATGGCGCCACAGCAGCAGGTTTAAAAGCAGAAATAGCCTTTTTTTCGGGGTGGAAGCTGTCCGAGCCGTTCTTTTTGCGAAGGTGCCTGCGATAAACAGGCACCTTTTCCTCTTCTTGTGGTAAACTGTTAAAGAATTTATTTAAAGGTGTGTTTGCCGTGATCAACGATGTACGATTTATAGTGGCGGATTTTGAAACGACCGGCCACTCTTATGCAAGCGGCGGCCGAATTATGCAGGCGGCGTTTGTCGCCATTGAAGAAGGGCGCATTGAAGGGCAGTACAATACGTATGTGAACCCGGACCGGCCGATTCCTCCCTTTATCCAGGAATTGACGGGGATCGATGAAGAAACGGTCCAGGAGGCGCCGTTTTTTAAAGAGGAAGCGGGGCGCGTGCAGGAATGGCTGGCTGATTCGGTATTTGTTGCGCATAATGTATCTTTTGACTTAACCTTTTTAAATAGTGAATTAGAAGCCGCTGGCTGTGCGCCGTTTACCGGTTTTTTTATTGATACGGTTGAACTGGCGAAAATAGTGCTGCCAGCGTCAGACAGCTATAAGCTCGGCGATTTATCCGATCAATTTGGGCTGAGCCATACGCAGAAGCACCGGGCAGACAGTGACGCTCATGCGACAGCAGAGCTGTTTATTCAGCTGGTGGAACGGTTAGAGTCCATTCCCCTTGTGACGATTGAACAGTTGTTAAAGCTGTCCTCTGGCTTAAAAAGCGATATTCATATGCTTCTGTCCCGAATTGCTGCACAGAAAAAGCAGCGGGTAGAAATGCTGCCTGAAAACTGGACGGTGTACCGGGGCCTGGCCCTGCGAACGAAAAAACCACCGGAGAAACGTAAGGCGGATAAATCGATTTCATTCCCGGAAAAAGAAAAAGAAAAATGGGAGCTGCTTTCCGGCGTGCCGGGTATGAAAAAGCGGCCTGGCCAGATGCAGATGATAGATGCGGTCCAGCGTTTTTTCGAACAAAAAGAGCATGCGGTTATTGAAGCAGGGACCGGAACGGGAAAGTCACTCGCCTATTTGCTGCCAGCCGTGTTTGAAAGCCGGCGGAGCGGCCGGCCGGTTGTGGTTTCGACCTATACCGTTCTTCTGCAGCACCAGCTGCTTGAGCGGGAGCTGGCGAAGCTGCAAATGATGCTGCCGTTCGATGTGAAAGCAGCTGTGCTAAAAGGCAAGCGCCATTATTTGGATTTATCGCGCTTTGTCCGGTCGCTTCGGGAAAAAGAGCGAAACTATGACCGGACCGTCACCAAAATGCAGATGCTTGTCTGGCTTCTTGAGACAGAAACTGGTGATGGGGATGAACTGAATCTGTCTTCAGGCGGCGCTCTGTTCTGGCAGGAAGTATGCCAGGCGGACGACTATATGAACAAAGCAAAGCAGGCATGGCGCAAGCATGATTTTGCCCGTTATGCAAAAGAGGTGGCAGCAGGCGCCGATATTATTATTACGAATCATTCGTTTTTAATTGCCGATATGAAAGCGGAAAAACCACTGCTTTTGCCGGAAAGCTATGTGATTATCGATGAAGCGCACCGGTTTGAAAAAGCGGCAAGAGAGCGTCTCGGCCAGGAGCTATCGCTGGCCCGTTTAAAATTTTTGCTTGGAAAGATAGGCTCGGCCGAGGACCGGCGCCTTTTGTATCATTTAAACCGGATTGAAGCCAAGCGCCTGCCTGGCCGGCCGCCTGAAAAAGTGACCGCGGCTGTGGCGGCTGTTTTAGCAGAAGCAGAAGAGTGGCTTGGGGTCTTGGCTGCGTTTTTTGAACGGCAGACGTCCCGCATGGCCCATTCCAAGCGCCAGCAGGCCATTACCGAGGAGGGCCGCAGCACTGCCGGCTGGCAGCAAATCGAGTACGGAGCCGAACGGCTGTATAATTTGCTGTCGCGCTTTATGGAAGCTTTTTCGGAGAAAATAACCCCGATTGAGGAAATCCGTAAGCAGCTGTCAGCCCGGGATGAATTATACGTAGACGATGCCCTGCTCTTGTTAGAGCGGTGCCGGGTATGGAATGAACAGCTGTTTGAGCTTGTTTTCCGGCCGGATGCTGAAGAAGTTATCTGGCTGGAAGGCGATGTCCGCTCGCTGTCAGGCACGCTGACGATGCGCACGCAGCCGGTGGAGCCGGGTGTCCTCATTCAAAATTATCTGCTGGAGCGGCACTGTGTGCTTTTTACCTCGGCGACGCTGACAGTGGAACAGTCTTTCCGCTTTTTTGCAGGGGAAATGGGCCTGACGGCTTTTTCGTACAGCGAATATGCAATTCCCTCTCCATTTGATTATGCAAACAACTGCCGGATTGTAATTCCGAACGATGTGCCGGAAGTGAAAGAAACCGATAGTGAAGCATATGCCCAAATTGTGGCGGATTATATTATTGCAGCAGCCGAAGCCGCCGGCGGACGTATGCTGGTCCTTTTTACATCGTTTGATATTTTGAAGAAAACCCATGATTTTATCCGGGAAACCGAGCTGCTGGCCGAGTACGCAGTTATTGCGCAGGGCATTACAGGCGGCAGCGCTGCCCGGCTTGCAAAAAGTTTCCGGCAATATGACAAAGCGATTCTTCTCGGCACAGGTGCACTCTGGGAAGGAATTGATATACCGGGCGAAGATCTGTCTGTTCTATTTATTGTGCGCCTGCCATTTGCACCGCCAGATGATCCATTTGTTGCAGCCAGGAGCCGGCAGCTGAAAAAAGGCGGAGAGAATCCTTTTTCCGCTTATTCACTGCCGCAGGCCGTTATTCGCTTCCGACAGGGCTTTGGCCGCTTAATTCGGACGGAGTCAGACCGGGGAATCGCGATTCTTTTTGACCGCCGCGTCCTGACAAGCCGGTATGGAAAAGCCTTTCTTGCCTCCATACCCGAGGTGCCGGCGGAAGAGCTGGATATCAGTGGTACAATGGAGCTCATTGAAAAATGGCTCCCTGGCGAAAAATAGTTCCAGAACCCAGGCTATTCCTGCTATAATTTGAGCCAGGAGGGATGTTTATGGAGTCGAAAATCGAAGTGCTCTCAACCGTGAAGGTTGAAAATAACGGTGACTTGTATAAGCTTGTGGATACGCTGAACCGGACGCTCAAGCGGGAGAACTTAATGTTTGGCCTTTCGCTTGATGCAGATGACCAGACGAAAGCAGTTTTTACAATTTACCGAACATAAAGAACGTGGTGAATATGCGAACAAATAATAAAAAATGGCTATTAATAATCGGGATTCCGCTGATTCTCATTGCAGGAGCGATAGCGATCCTGTATAATAATGCTCAAAAACCGTATGAAAAAGCACAGGAGGAAGCTGTCCGGCAATTGGAGGATAAAGCGTCTCTTGCCCGCGTGGACGATGTGTATGTTTATCACAGTACGAAAACGTATTATACGGGAACCGGACAGGATCAAAACGGCCAAAATGTTGCGGTCTGGCTGGCTGAAGACGGAAAGTCAGAGCCGGTTATCCGCCCGCTGAAAAACGGAACAACAGAGAAAGAAGCGCGTGCCCTTTTCAAAGAAGAAGCGGGCAGTGCGGAAATTCTTTCGCTGACACTTGGCATGGAAGGCAAAACGCCTGTCTGGCTGTTTACATTTGAAGGGAAAAATGACAGCCTGAATTACTACTATTTATCGTTTACAGACGGAACATGGTGGAAAAAGGTTGAAAACATTTAACAGAATGGAGAATGGATGCATGGATGTACAATTAGCAGAACGCGTAAAAGCACTAACCCCGTCAACAACGCTGGCGATTACAGCAAAAGCAAAAGAGATGAAAGCACAGGGTATTGACGTCATCGGACTTGGTGCCGGAGAGCCGGACTTTAATACACCGGGGCATATCATTGAAGCGGCCTATGAATCATTAAAAGAGGGCCAAACAAAATACACGCCGGCAGGCGGCCTCGCAGAGCTGAAAAAAGCCATTATCGAGAAATTTAAACAGGATCAGGGCATTACATATAAAGCGAATGAAATTATTGTCACAACAGGTGCAAAGCACGCCCTTTATAACCTTTTCCAGGTTATTTTAAATGAAGGCGATGAAGTAATTATTCCAACTCCTTACTGGGTCAGCTATCCTGAACAAGTTAAGCTCGCGGACGGCGTACCGGTTTATGTAGACGGCAAAGAGTCAAATGATTTTAAAATTACACCGGAGCAGCTTGAGGCGGCGATTACGGATAAAACAAAAGCAGTCATTATTAACTCGCCGTCTAACCCGACCGGCATGCTTTACTCGGCAGAAGAGCTGAAAGCACTCGGAGAAATCGCCGTGCGCCGTAACATATGGATCGTGTCAGATGAAATCTATGAAAAATTAGTATATGGCGAAAACAAGCACGTATCGATCGCGCAATTGTCTCCAGAGCTGAAAGAACAAACGATTATCATTAATGGTGTATCGAAATCGCATTCTATGACAGGCTGGCGGATCGGATATGCGGCTGGAAACGCACAGATTATTAAAGCGATGACAGACCTTGCAAGCCATTCCACCTCTAACCCGACATCTACTGCTCAATATGGAGCCATCGCTGCTTATACGGGCACACAGGAGCCGGTGGAAGAAATGAAAAAAGCGTTTGAGGAGCGCTTAACTATTATTCATGCCAAGTTAAACGAAATTCCGGGAGTTGCCTGCTTAAAGCCTCAGGGTGCTTTTTACCTGTACCCGAATGTAACAGAAGCAGCAAAATTAACAGGTCACGCCAGTGTGGATGATTTTGTTACAGCCCTTCTTGAGGAAGCAAATGTGGCTGTTGTGCCGGGCAGCGGCTTTGGAACGCCGGACAACATCCGTTTATCTTATGCTACGTCACTTGAACTGCTTGAAAAAGCCGTTGAGCGTATTGCGGATTATGTAAAAACAAACCAAAAAGGGTAACAATACTTAGAAAAGCAGTCCGTTCGGGCGGCTTTTCTTTTTTTCCGGGTCCTAGTATAATATGAAGCATTGCAGAGGTTCGAGGTGGATGAAAAATGAAAGAAAAAGAAATGATGATTCGCTGGATGGAGAAGGGCGCGACAAGCGTGCCCAATGTGCTATTTGAAAACTATAAGCGTCTGTCCCTGAATGAGCAGGAAATGATGGTGCTTTTGCATATTTACTCCTATTCCCAAAAAGGAATCAGCTTTCCGAGCTTTGAAGAGCTTTCAAACCGGATGACGATGTCGGCGTCTGACTGTGCAGGATGTGTAAAAAAGCTCATTCAAAAACAGGTGATCGCGATTGAACAGGGGAGCCAGACAGGTTATGAATTTTATTCATTTGAGCCGCTTTGGAGCAAGCTTGCTGCTCTTTTTGAGTCGGAAGCGAGAGGCCAGTCTGTCCAGCAGAAAATGATTGAAGAAAAAGATTTGTACAGTTTATTTGAAGGGGAATTCGGCCGGCCTCTTTCTTCGATTGAATGCGAAACTCTCGCTCTCTGGATTGACCAGGATGGCCATGAGCCGCCGCTCATTAAAGCAGCGCTTCGGGAAGCGGTTCTGTCCATGAAGCTGAACTTCCGCTATATTGACCGTATTTTGTTTGAATGGAAAAAGCAGGGGATTAAAACAGTAGAGCAGGCTCGGGAACAGGGGAAAAAGTTCCGGAAGCCGGCCGGAACCGAACAGGTATCGCGCTCCGATTATGCGGTGCCATTTTACAACTGGCTGGAGCAGTAAGGAGAATTGAAGCATGCTGAACAAAATTCAAATTCGCCGCTGCCTGGATACATTTGCAGAAATGTTTCCGGATGCGCACTGCGAATTAAACCACCGCAATCCATTTGAGCTTGTGATTGCGGTGGCACTGTCTGCGCAATGCACGGATGCGCTCGTCAATAAAGTAACAAAAGGGCTGTTTGAAAAATACAAAACGCCTGAAGATTATTTGTCTGTTCCGCTTGAGGAGCTCGAGCAGGATATTCGCTCAATCGGCTTATACCGGAATAAAGCGAAAAACATTCAAAAGCTGTCACGCATGCTTATTGAAGAATTGGGCGGCATAGTGCCCGAGACGCAGGATGAGCTTGAGAAATTGCCGGGTGTCGGCCGCAAAACGGCGAATGTTGTCGCGTCTGTTGCTTTTGGCGTGCCAGCGATTGCAGTCGACACTCATGTCGAACGAATTTCCAAGCGGCTCGGTTTTTGTCGTTGGAAAGATAATGTGACAGAAGTCGAAAAAACGTTGATGCGCAAAATTCCAAAAGAAGAGTGGTCCGTTACCCATCACCGCATGATCTTTTTTGGAAGGTACCATTGCAAGGCTCAATCGCCTAATTGCCCGGAATGCCCGCTTCTTGATATATGCCGCGAAGGAAAAAAGCGCATGAAGCTGGGGAGGGTCCGTAAATGAAAGTGAGGATTCCAAGAGAGCTTCGTTACTTTTCAGATGAAGCTGAAGCCCGGCTGCCTGAATCCGTTCATACATATCCTTATTTTAAATATGAACTAAGCGGTGAAAAGCCATGGAAAGGGGAAAAAAGCGGCCTTCCCCTGCTTGAATCCGCGTGGGCGGAAATGGAAAACGCACTGGATAAAAAGCAGCGCAGCCGCAGCAAAGAGGTAAAAGAAGAGGTCGATGCGCTGCTTGCGATGTTTTTTATGGCTCTGTTCTGGGTGAACGGGCAGCCGTCCGCTCCGGTGCTGTGGAAAGAAAAAGAAGCAGAGTTCGCCGTTAAGCCGATTAATTTTTTGGAGCGCTTCAGTTATATTGACAGCCGCCCTTACACTTATATGGCATACCGTCAGCTGATTGAATTGATGACTGAATTAAAAAAAGCCGCCGCTGTTTATGCAATTAGAAACCCCCGATGATTGATCATCGGGGGGTTCTTTTTTATTTGTATTTTATTGGGCAGGTGCGGCATCTACTTCAGGAGCAGGCTCAGGCTCGCTTACGCTATTGCCGTTTCCGTTGGTATTGCCATCCGTATTCCCGCTGGTATTCCCGCCGGTGTTTCCGTCAGTATTCCCGCCGGTGTTCCCACCGGAGTTGCCGCTGGTATTTCCACCCGTGTTCCCGCCGGTATTTCCTCCGCCAGAGCTGCCTTCCGAAGGTGTGCCTGTATCAGGCTGCTCCGGCTGCTCGGGTTGAGGCTCCGGCTGTTCCGGCTGCTCCGGTTCCGGTTCTGGTTCTGGTTCTGGCTGCTCTGGTTCTGGCTCAGGCTCCGGTTCAGCAGGCTGCTCCGGTTCTTCGGCCTGGCCGCCAGGGATGGTCACGGACGTAGAAGCAGAGTCCACGTTTTGTCCATCTACAATAGCCGTTACGGTAATAGAATAGGACTGTCCGGGCTGGCCGCCGCCAAAGACGGTTGAGAAGCCGCCAATCGACTGTGTTTCCGCGCCGTTTGTTACACTAAAGGACGGGCTGCCTTCGCCGCTGTAGCCCCACGAAACAGACATATTGCCATTTGCGTCAGCAGAAGCCGACAAACCGGTAATCTCGCCGCCTGTCACTTCTTCCTCCGGCTGTTCTTCTTCTTCCGGTTCTTCTTCCTCTTCCTCAGGCTCAGGCTTTGGAACAGAACGTTTTGGCTGTTCGCCCCGGATAAACAATTCATACGTTACATCGCTTCCTGAAGCCCCGCTGCCGGCCACAATAGCGGGGTTCGAGCCTTTCACAATTGGAAGCTCTATCACGCTGTCTGGCTTTTCAAAATCAGGGGTTTCCACATCCTCTGACACTTTTGTCATGAGCTGTTTAAAGATTTCTTTTGCAATTTGCTGGCTTTCTTTTGATAAGTACTCGGTCCGGCTTTCATAGCCTGTCCAAACGGCCGCTGTGTATTGGGTCGTATAGCCGACAAACCACGCATCCGGTGATGCACTGGATGGGAAGTCGTATTTTGCGAGCTCATCATCCGTGTAGTTGGTTGTCCCCGTTTTACCCGCCATATGAAGGTCAGGAATATTAGCCGCTGTCCCTGTTCCGTAATCCACTACGCTTTTCAGCATATCGGTTACCATATAAGCTGTGTAGTCACTCATGGCAGGCTCTGAGGTTACATCATTTTCAACAACTGTCCCGTCTGCCAGGGTGATTTTTGTGACAGTATGCGGTTCATTGTAAATACCGCCATTCCCGAATGCCGCATAGGCACCGGCCATTTGCAGCGGCGAAATGCCTTCATCGCCGTCCATGGCACCGATGGCATAGGATTCATACTCATTTTCTAAGTTAATGCCAAGCTTGCCGGCAAACTCATAGGCATCCTCGAAGCCGACTTCCTGGAAGGTCCGGACGGCCGGTGTGTTTTTCGAGCGGGCAAGAGCATCACGCATTGACATCATCCCGGCATACGAGCCGCCGGCATTTCCGACTGAACCGCCGCGCGAGTATTGAAGCGGGCTGTCTTCCACCTGCTCATACGTAGACCATTTCAAATATTCGACGGCCGGGCCGTAATCCAAAATCGGCTTGATCGTTGACCCCGGCTGGCGTTTAATATCCGTCGCATAGTTTAAGCCGCGCTGCACTTCCTGATTGCGGCCGCCGCCAATCGCACGGATAGCGCCGGTCTCAGTATCGGTCAGGGCGATACCGGCCTGGAACAGTTCGCTTGGATAATTGATGTATTCGTCGCTGTTCAGCAGTTCATACATATATTCCTGTGCATCTTTATCCATGGTTGTTTCAATCGTTAACCCGTCTGTGTAGGCGTTGTAGCCCATTTCTTCTACTTCTTCAATAACAAGATCGACGAAAGCATCATATTCAGGGTCAATACCAGTCATACTGACAGGCTCGTCCACTAAAAAGTCTGTAATATTTTGCGCCTGTGCTTCCTCCATCTCGGCAGCGGAAATTTTGTCGTGCTGATTCATAAGGGAGAGAACCACATCTTTCCGCTTCTCCGCCCGTTCCGGATGCTCAAACGCGTTGTAGTTATTCGGACTCTGCGGCATCCCGGCAAGATAAGCCGCTTCCGGAAGAGACAGCTCGCTCAATTCCTTGCCGAAATAATAATCGGCCGCCGCTTTTACGCCATTAATTCGATTAGACATATAAATTTTATTAACATACATCTCCAAAATTTCTTCTTTGGAGTATTTCTGCTCCAGCTTATAAGCAAGATACGCTTCCTGGGCTTTCCGTTTCAGCGTTTTATCCGGTGATAAAAACGACAGCTTGACCACCTGCTGGGTAATGGTGCTTGCTCCCTGTGAGCCAAAACCGTCCGTGACATTTTTCACAACCGCACCGGCAAGACGCACCGGGTCAATCCCTTTATGCTCAAAAAAGCGGCTGTCTTCCGTTGCGATAAACGCGTCACGGACAAGAACAGGAACATCCTCGTAATTCACATAATCACGGCGTTCAGCACCAATATTCGTCAGCAGGGTGCCGTCATCATAGTTGACTTTTGACGAAATCGGGTCTTTTAGCAGCGCTTCGTCAATTTCCGGAGTGTCCTTTACATAGTACGCAAATAAGCCGACACCGCCGACAATAAGAAGCAGAGCCGCTAAAAACAGCCCAAGAAAAATTCGTTTTACAATGGAGCGCTTTTTGTTCTTCGGCGCTTTTGGTGCTTTCGCCGCTTTTGGTTTTTTGGCGGCGCGAACCGGCTTTTTCTTTTGCTGGCTCCGCCGCTCCGTTCTCGATTTGTATTCCTCAGCCATATATCTTTTTTCCTCGCTTTCAAAATTAAAAGTATATTTCTTCCATTGCATCTAAAAAAGGTATGCGCGGGGAGAGGCCCAGTTTCAATGCTTTGCTGCAGCCGGCAAGCTCTGTTTTGGTAATGGATTTACGGCCGCCGTCCTGCATGCGTTGCCAGAAGCCGTTTAATGTAGAAAACGGCAGAAAAAACAGCTCGTCCGTTTTGGAAAAACGGATAATCACAAACGCAATGCCGCCGTGCTCCTCAACTTGTTTCATGTGCGCAATTTGATGCTCGTGAAAGTTTTTGAGTGGAAACGATGTCGCATTATTAGTTTCCTTTGCTTCAAAATCAATATACTTTCCTTTGTACACCCCGTTGTAATCCGTTGTAGATGCTTGTCTAAAATAGGCTTCTTTAATGACAGCGGCACTTCGGGCGGGGTAGTCCACCCGCACAATTTGCACGGGTACGGGTTTTTTATGGATTACTGCCAGATTTCGGCTTAAATAGTACGCGTTCGTTTCATTGATGTCGTCTTCGAGCGTCATGCCGCGGTTTGAAAATACGGAATCTTTTTTCGGCGGTGCCGATTCGGACTTTTGTAACGGCTGCGTATATTGTTTTCCATTTGGATAGCGGATCGCCATCTTTTTCCCTCCTCTTGAATCCAATCAATATCATACCACAAGAGTGAACAAAACGCCTGTTTGAAAAGGAGCATTCCTTTCGACCTTTTTTGACATCTCTCAATTGAAAAAAAGCGTCCGATCGGCTAGTATAAGGAAATAAGTAAAATGATGCAAATGAAGCAGGTGAGCCATTTTGAGCAAAGAAACAGAGCAGATTGCGGCGCTCCAGGAAGAGAATCGGCTGCTAAAAGAAGAGCTTGAGGAATATAAACAATTGGTGAAAGATGTTTCAGCGCCGATTATTCCGTCGATTATTCCCGAAACAATTTTAGTGCCGATTACAGGCAAGCTGTCACAGGAACGGTTTGAAATGATTACTTCTTCCATTATGAATGCCTGCTATGGGAATGAAACGGAAACGGTCATTATCGACTTTACCGCTATTTCAAAAAAAGAAATTGGCGAAACTTCTGTGCTTGGCCAGTCTATCGATCATTTGGTAAATTCTTTAAACCTACTGGGAGCGGAAACCTTTTTTGTCGGATTTACTCCGGATTTTACCCAGGAGCTGATGCGAAGCGGGCTGCAGATCCGGCCGGATTTAAATACATTTTTAACATTCCGCAGCGCCCTTCAATATTTAATGAAGAAAAAAGGAATAAATTTCGCATAATTTGTCGCCCCGTCACTTTCTTTGCCGTCCTGGCACTAGTTTTGTCAGGGAGGAAGGAATTCTTTTTTGCCTGACGAATTTTTTTAGTCAACAAGGCAAAGGGGTGAAGGAATATGAAGAAAGAAGAGTTGATGACGAAAGACGAGTGGATGAAGCAGCTGATGGAATTGGAAAAAGAAACACAGGAGCTTGAACAGCGGCTTAAAATGAGAGTAGCGGATGAGCGGAGCAGCAAAATCGCCGGCTTTCGGATTCATGCTGAGCGCCTTCATAACCGGCTGCTTCTTGTTGAAGAAGGAGCACGATTTTTATGTGAGGACGCGCCTTCACTGACGCCTCTTAAACCGGCTGCGGGCTCTATCTGAAATGAGGGGTAGCAGGTGTCGCTGCGTGACAATACGGCAAAGCTCCGTGGTCTGATTATGCGGGCAAAAGCCATTTATGAAACATATCGTGAAACAAAAGAAGAAGCGGATTTTTTTGGAACGGTTAAGCCGTTTGCGGATAACATGGATGCTGCGGCGGATGTGTGGGAGCAGGAAGCCCTTCAATTTTTACAGGAGCATCCGCAAAAATACCTGCATGCGGCTCAAATTGTGCAGGCGGCGGATAATGCGCGGCGGGTTGGCGCTCATGCCCACTTTTTTGAAACGGGAAAAGCGAAATTTATTCAATCGGCAGATTCAGCCCTGTACGTGCTTGAATCGCTCGATAATTGCATACAAGAATAAGAGCGCGGAACTGCGTTCTTTTTTTTGCTTTCAAAAAGATCGTTTGTTCGATAGAATAAAAACAAAAGCAAAATCGGCCGCCCCGGGCGGAGGCCAGGACAAAAGAGGTGTGCATCATCATGTGGAAAAAAACACTTTCGGAGCTTATTGCTGAGCTGCGTAAAGACGAAAATGTGATTCACTGGCATGAGCTTGAGCCGGCAGAAGCAAACGTGCGTCCGCTGCCGGAAACCATTGACGGACGGCTTCGGCAGGCGCTGAAGGCACGCCGTGTTCACGATTTATATACACATCAATATTCCGCTTATGAAGCGGTGCAAAAAGGCGAAAATATTACGGCGGTTACTCCGACGGCATCCGGCAAAACACTTTGCTACAATTTGCCGGTGCTGCAGAAAATTGCGGAAGATGAAACGAGCCGGGCGCTTTACTTGTTTCCGACAAAAGCACTGGCGCAGGACCAGAAAAGCGAATTAAATGAGCTGATTGCCGAGATGGACATCGATATTAAAAGCTTTACCTATGACGGCGACACATCGCCGACAATCCGGCAGAAAGTCCGGCAGGCGGGACATATCGTCATCACAAATCCGGATATGCTTCATTCGGCTATTTTGCCAAACCATACAAAATGGGTCAGCTTGTTTGAGAATTTAAAATACATCGTTATTGATGAGCTGCATACGTACCGCGGCGTGTTTGGCAGCCACGTGGCGAACGTCATCCGCCGCTTAAAGCGGATTTGTTCTTTTTATGGAAGCCATCCGCAGTTTATTTGCACATCCGCGACCATTGCCAATCCGAAAGAGCTGGCCGAGCAGCTGACAGGCAGCCCGATGCGGCTGATTGACAATAATGGTGCCCCGCGAGGGCGGAAGCATTTTGTTTTTTACAACCCGCCGGTTGTAAACGAACCGCTGAACATCCGCAAAAGCGCGACGGCTGAAGTGAACAGGCTGGCGCGGGAGTTTTTACGAAACCAGATTCAAACAATTATTTTTGCAAGAAGCCGGGTACGGGTTGAAATTATTTTGAGCCATATTCAGGAGCTTGTAAAAAAAGAGGTCGGGCCGAAGAAAATCCGCGGCTACCGGGGCGGCTACCTGCCCAATGAGAGGCGCGCTATTGAAAAAGGCCTGCGTGATGGCGATATATTAGGGGTGGTAAGCACGAATGCCCTTGAGCTTGGCGTCGATATTGGCCAGCTGCAGGTATGTGTGATGACAGGATACCCCGGAAGCGTTGCCAGCACCTGGCAGCAGGCAGGCCGTGCCGGACGCCGTCACGGTGAATCCGTCATCGTAATGGTCGCGGGCTCCGCGCCGATCGACCAGTATGTTGTCCAGAACCCGGATTACTTTTTTGAACGGAATCCCGAATCGGCACGCATCAATCCGGAAAATTTAATTATTTTAGTGGATCATTTAAAATGCGCCGCCTATGAGCTTCCATTCCAGGAAACCGAATCATTCGGCCCGATGGAAGTGGCCGATATTCTTGATTACTTGAGAGAAGAGCGGGTTCTTCATTATAATAGCGGCAAATACCACTGGTCACACGAATCGTTCCCGGCTTCGAATATCAGCCTCCGGTCTGCTGCGCAGGAAAATGTTGTAATCGTTGACCAGTCGGAAACCGCCAATGTAAAAATTATCGGGGAGATGGACCGGCTCAGTGCGATGACGCTTTTGCACGATGAAGCGATTTACCTGCATGAAGGCATTCAGTATCAAGTGGAAAAGCTCGACTGGGAACATAAAAAAGCTTATGTTCGGCAGGTAGACGTGGAATATTATACAGACGCAAACCTTGCCGTGCAGCTGAAAGTGCTGGAAGTGGACCGTACCAAAGAGCAGGAGCAGTCTGCTGTTCATTATGGAGATGTGACGGTGAACATTTTGCCGACGATTTTCAAAAAAATTAAAATGACGACGTTTGAAAATATTGGATCGGGGCCGATTACACTGCCAGAAGAAGAAATTCACACAAGCGCCGTGTGGCTTGAATGGAAGCGGGAAGAGCCTGAGAAATCGCTTGAGCACATTTTGATGGGTGTGGCGAACGTGCTGCATCACGTTGTGCCGATCCATACAATGTGCGATAAAAGCGATATTCATGTTACCTCCCAAATTAAAGCTGCCCATACCGGGATTCCGACAATTTTTCTGTATGATCATTATCCGGGCGGAATCGGCCTTGCCGAGGATGTGTACAAGCGGTTTGAGGAAGTGAAAAAAGCCGCCCAGGATTTGATCCGCAGATGCCCGTGCGAGAATGGCTGCCCATCGTGCGTGGGCATGGGATTTGACGGCATGAATATAAAGCAAAAAAGCATTGAACTGCTTGACCAGTGTTAAGGAGTGTCCAAGATGAGCATGGCAAAAAAACTGCAGCGGCTCAAAAAACATATTGTGCGCGAGGAGCCGCCAGCCCCAAAAATAGAAGCGCCAAAAGCCATCCGGTTTTGGGAGGCATGGGAAGCAGCGGGGGCGGAGCTTTTTGAATTTGACGGCGAGTACTGCATTACGCGGGAAACACATTATGATATTGAGACGGCACATGGCCTTTATACATTTCAGGATGCCCAAAAAACAATTGGGCAATGGAGCTCGTTTGAAGGGTACCACCCACTGTCCGCAAAAGGCTTTGCGACGTCTGATTTGTTCTTTTTTGATATTGAAACAACCGGGCTGAGCGGCAGCGGAAGCGTAATTTTTCTGCTTGGCACCGCCCGTATTCATAACAGCAGGGTGACGGTCAGGCAGTATTTTCTGCCGTCACCGGGCAATGAAGCCGCTCTTTATGCAAAGTTTCTGCAGGAAACCGACTATACAACGCTTGTCACCTACAATGGGAAGTCGTTTGACTGGCCGCAGGTAAAGTCGCGCCATACCTTCGTTCGCGATAA
This sequence comes from Domibacillus indicus, assembly GCF_000970685.1. Lineage (GTDB taxonomy): Bacteria > Bacillota > Bacilli > Bacillales > Domibacillaceae > Domibacillus > Domibacillus indicus. Next base: position 404,077 of record NZ_LAJB01000002.1, on the reverse strand, counting down.
AGTGCCGGCTCTGCCGGCTTTTGGCCATTTTGATTTATACCATGCATCGCGGCGGCTTTTTAAGCATACAATGGAATCGGTTAAGCTCGTGAATGTGGAAAAAGAGCATCTCGGGCTTGAACGGATTAATGATGTACCCGGCCACCTGGCACCGATTATTTATTTTGATTTTGTCGAGCGGGGAGATCCTGAAGGGGTGCTTGAGGTTATGAAGCACAATGAACGGGACATTTTAAGTCTGATTACGCTCTACACACATATCAGCCGATTGGTGCTTGATCAAAAAGGGCCAGCTGACAGCCAGACGGCGCTCGAAGTGGGAAAATGGTTTGAAGCGTCCGGGAACCGGGCAGCTGCGAAAAAATCGTTTGAGCAGTCAGCCCGGAGCACTGAAACAGAAGTCGCGCTAGATGCGGCTTACCGCCTTGCGATGCAGCATAAGCGGGAGAAGTCCTTTGAGGAAGCGGCGGCCTTATTTCAACGTGTGCGGCAGGCGGAAGGAAAACGGGCGGTTGAGGCAGCTGTTGAGCTGGCAAAAATGTATGAACACAAGTGGAAGGATATCCCTAAATCATTACAGGAGACAAGCTGGGCGCTTGAGCAGAACTTGAAAAATGAAGGCGTAAAAAGCGCATTGGAGCACCGTTTGCAGCGATTGCAAAAAAAATTGTCAAAATAACGCGAAAACAGTCGTCATTCAGTTGTAACTTTTTTGAAAACAACGTAAAATGGAAATTGGTTGTTTTACAGGTAAACTATAAATATGGGGTGAATGACAGGTTGTATCGTGCAATTCTAGTTTTATTTTTCGTGTTTATCGGCTTGACGGCGTTTGTGTTGACGAATTTAAAAGATAGTTTTTATGCTTTGCTGTAAGGAAGGGAAAAACTCGTCTGCGGCCTGCTTTCCAATTGACAAACGATCCTGTTTTTGAAACAATTAACGAAAAGAGGCAGGACTCGATGAAGGTGGTGCGCGACAATGTTGTCGGATAAAATCAAACTAACGGGGAAAGACATCCTTGAAAAAGAATTTAAAACTTCTATGCGTGGATATAATCCCGATGAAGTGGATCAATTTTTAGATCTTGTTATAAAAGACTATGAAATGTTTCAGCAGGCAATTGAAGAATTGCAGCAGGAAAACTTGAGGCTGAAAAAAGAAAACAGTTCCATCGCGGCCCGGAAACCAATTCCGGAAGCGCCGATCCGCCAGCAGCAGCCGGCTCCTGGTTCAACCAATTTTGATATTTTAAAACGGTTATCGAACTTGGAACGCCATGTTTTTGGTGATCGTCTTCATAATGAATAAATTACCATTGCGAAACAGCAATTCATCTCTTATAATGGAGAAATGAAATCGAATAGCGTTTGGGTAATCGCTGCAGTCTTTATGGCTGCAGAGGAAAGTCCATGCTCGCACAGTGCTGAGATGCCTGTAGTGATCGTGCCTGGCGAAATCATAAGCCAGGGCAGCATTTATTGCTGACGGCAGGGAAAGCACCTACGTCTTACAGATATGGTGTGAATACCTTGAAAGTGCCACAGTGACGTAGCTCGGCCAGAAATGGCAGAGGTGGAACGAGGTAAACCCCGCGAGCGAGCAACCCAAATTTTGGTAGGGGCACTTTCCGGACGGAAATGAACGGAAGGAAAGGTGAAAAACAGCTGTTTTTCGCAGATAGATGATTGCCACCGGAGTACGAGGCCATACCCTGGCTGTTTGCAGTACGATGGTACAAAACATGGCTTACAGAACGTTATTCAGGGTTTACACAATGATAAAAAAGCGGCTCTCCTTTTCAGGGGAGCTTTTGTTCTATTTACGGACCATTGCTTTTTTATGAAACGTTAGCGCAAATAAACATTTATGAAAAAAATGAAACGAACCGAAATGAAAAGAGGGTGTACATGTACACATTAATCGCAACCGCTGCGATGGGGCTTGAAGCCATTGTAGCGAAAGAAGTAAAAGATCTCGGATATGAACCCCGTACAGAAAACGGAAAAGTCTATTTTAAAGGAGACGCTTTGGCGATTGCCCGATGCAATATGTGGCTTCGCACCGCAGACCGGGTAAAGGTCGTAGTCGCGGAATTTACGGCGAAAACTTTTGATGAGCTTTTTGAAAAAACAAAAGCACTCAAATGGGAAGAATACCTGCCGAAGGATGCCTCATTCCCGGTACAGGGGAAATCAGTTAAATCCACACTGTTCAGCGTGTCTGACTGTCAGGCCATTGTAAAAAAAGCGATCGTGGAGAGGCTGAAATCCGCTTACCGCGTTGAAACATGGCTTGCGGAAACCGGTGCCCGCTTTCCGCTTGAAGTGGCTCTTTTAAAGGACAAAGTGACGTTGACCATTGATGCAAGCGGCGCCGGCCTTCATAAGCGGGGCTACCGGTCCGGCCAGGGCGAAGCGCCGCTCAAGGAAACACTGGCGGCCGCGCTTGTCAAGCTGACCAACTGGTATCCCGACAAACCGTTTGTGGACCCATTTTGCGGCTCTGGAACGATTCCGATCGAGGCGGCGCTGATCGGCCAAAACATTGCACCCGGCTTTAACCGGGAGTTTATCTCAGAGCAGTGGGAGTGGATTGGAGACCGTATCTGGGATGAAGTGCGCGTCGAGGCGGAGGATAAAGCTAACTATGACCAGCCGCTTGATATCGAAGGCATTGACCTGGACCCGCGCATGGCGGATATTGCAAAAGCCAATGCTTTTGAAGCGGGGCTCGGTGACCTGATCCGTTTTCGCACGGGAGACGCCACTGCATTTCAAACCGGCAAGGAGTACGGCGTAATCATCGGCAATCCGCCATACGGGGAACGGCTGAGCGACCGCCCCAGTGTTGAAAAGCTGTATGCCGATTTAGGGGAAGCATTTAAAAAGCTTGATACCTGGTCGATTTACCTTTTAACATCCCACGAAGGATTCGAGCAGTTCTACGGCCGCCCGGCCACGAAAAAACGGAAGCTGTTTAACGGCTTTATCCGCTGCGATTACTACCAGTACTGGGGCAAACGCCCGCCGCGCCGCGAAAGCTGAGCGCTCCTGCCCAAGCAGGAAAGGCTGACAGCTGCCAAAAGAAAGGCCTTCGATATTCATTATCGAAGGCCTCCCCTGTGTTGAAAAACAAATGAATCTTAACGAATAATCTGAAAAGTAAAATTAAAAATGTTCGTGTTTTGTATTGATTTTTCTGATTGTTATGCTATTATAATGACTATCAATTCAAACATATTCACTCATATAATCGCAGGAATTGGCCTGCAAGTTTCTACCGGAACACCGTAAATGATCCGACTATGAGTGAACAAGAGAACGGATTTTTTCCTGTTCGCTGCCTGAAGGCATTGTTCACTCTTTTTGAGGAATACGTTGCGCTTCAGGCTTTTTTGTGCCTGAAGACGAATCAGAGGAGGAAATACAATGAAACGTCTGCACGAAAAAATGGAACAGGAAGGACGCGTGTTATCAGAGCACGTTTTGAAAGTAGATTCGTTTTTAAATCATCAAATTGATCCGCAGCTGATGAAGGAAATTGGAGAAGCCTTTGCCGATCGGTTTGGGGACGCGGGCATTACCAAAATCGTCACGCTTGAATCAAGCGGCATTGCTCCGTCTGTTATGACGGGACTTGTGCTCGGCGTTCCTGTCATCTTTGCACGCAAACGCCAGTCGCTCACCATGACGGATGATTTGCTGACAGCGGATGTTTACTCGTTTACAAAAGAAACAACAAACCGGATTGCTGTTTCCGGCTCTTTTTTAACAGAAGACGACACCGTACTGATTATTGATGACTTTTTGGCAAACGGGCAGGCGGCGCTCGGACTTCTTGATATTGTAACGCAGGCGGGCAGCTCGGTTGCCGGCATTGGCATTGTGATTGAAAAATCTTTCCAAAATGGGCGGGCGCTGCTTGAAAAAGAAGGCATCCGGGTAGAGTCGCTCGCGCGCATCGATTCTCTTCAAAATGGGCAGATCCAGTTTAAAGCGGAGGTGCCGCAATGAACCCGAATCGTTTAAAAACCGCATCGCTTGGCATCCAGCACGTTCTGGCCATGTACGCCGGTGCGGTGCTCGTTCCGCTTATTGTAGGCGGTGCTGTTGGCATGGATGCTGCCCAGTTAACGTATCTTGTTTCCATTGATATTTTCATGTGCGGGATTGCGACGCTCCTGCAGGTGTACCGCGGCAAATGGGTCGGCATCGGCCTGCCCGTTGTGCTTGGGTGTACATTTACCGCTGTCAGCCCGATGATCGCGATTGGTGCCGCAAACGGCGTTTCCGCAATTTACGGCGCGATCATCGCATCGGGTGTTTTTGTTTTGCTCGTTGCACCATTTTTCAGCCGGCTCGTCCGCTTTTTCCCGCCGGTGGTGACGGGGTCGGTTGTTACGATTATTGGCTTAACGCTTGTTCCTGTAGCGATGAACAATATGGGCGGCGGACAGGGAAGCCCGGACTTCGGCTCTTCCGAAAACATTACGCTTGCTTTTGCCACACTGGCTATTATTCTGGTCCTGTACCGGTTTTTCGAAGGCTTTGCCCGCTCGATTTCAGTGCTGATTGGCCTTTTGGCAGGCACGGCGATTGCCGCCTTTATGGGGAAAGTTGATTTTTCCGCGGTAACAGAGGCTTCCTGGTTTCACTTTATTCAGCCGTTTTACTTCGGCATTCCATCATTTGAGTGGACAGGCGTTATTACTATGATTTTAGTGGCGATGGTCAGCCTTGTAGAATCAACCGGCGTGTACTTTGCCATTTCCGATATTTGCGATGAAGAGGTAACGGAAAAAGACCTGGCGAAAGGCTACCGGGCAGAAGGGCTTGCGATTGTATTGGGCGGAATCTTTAACGCGTTTCCATACACTGCTTTTTCACAAAATGTCGGGCTGATGCAGCTGTCGGGCATTAAGTCACGGAATGTTATTTTTTACACAGCCGGCTTTTTAATCCTGCTTGGCCTGGTGCCGAAAATCGGCGCTTTTACGACCATCATTCCATCGAGTGTGCTGGGCGGGGCCATGATTGCCATGTTCGGTATGGTGGTAGCGCAGGGCATTAAAATGCTTGGCCGGGTCGATATGAATGCCCAGGAAAACCTGCTGATTATCGCCTGCTCCGTCGGCCTTGGCCTTGGCGTAACCGTTGTGCCGGATTTGTTTGCCGGCCTGCCGGGCGGCGTGCAGATTTTAACGGGCAACGGCATTGTGGCGGGCAGCGTTACAGCGATTGTGTTAAATATTATTTTCAATGAGATCGGACGCAAAAAAGCGCCCGTTTCTGTCGTGGAAAACAAAGTTTCTTAAAAAAACAGTCAGGCTGTTGACAAACGTTCGCTTTCGGCGTCACTTGCCGGCTGCGTTTCTGGAAAGCTAAACGTTTTCAATCAGCCTGCTTTCTAACTTTGTCTACACTCTGAAAGTTTCTTAAAAGAAACAGTCTCATGCTTTAAAAGTATAAAAAATGAATACGTCACCTGCAGTTCTTTATATGAAAAGAAGTGCGAGTGACGTATTTTTTGTTCAAATAATGAAAACTTTTGATGATAAATTGGAGTTAATTTTGCATTTAATAAGGAAATTGCGAAGAGTAATTGCCAAATTGCTTATACGCTTTATCAATTTTCTGCTGTTCCTCGGCTTCAAGCTTGTACCAGCCGTTTTGAAACATCAAATGATAAAGCTCACGGCAGCTTTGATGTGTTTCGGTAAGAATCTGAAGCATGTCCGAATACAGCTGTTCGTGGCTTGCTTCGCGTACAGCAATATTTAAGCTGTCCGTTAAATATTTACAGGTGCTGAGGCCATCATTAAGAAAATCCCGGTCGTTCATATCGGGACTTTTTACTTTTGGCAATTGCCCTGTCTGAGGATTGGCAATTTGATTCTGGTTCTGCTGGTTTGACATTTATTCCGCCTCCGTTTCGTTTATTGCCCCTGCTGCTGTTCGGGCAGGCTGGCTAATGCAGCATTGTTATCGACCTGCAGATGGGCAAGCAGCTTTTGAAAGTGGTCCTGGTGCATTTTTCCTGCTCTGTCGAGTGCCTGCTGGATATCTGGATTGCTTACCTGCTGGGCAAAGAAATGAAATTTCTTAAAGGCAAGAAGCTCCCACGATAAAGCATCCTTTAAATAAAGCAGATCTTTTGTTGAGAGAGCTCTGGGCGGATAAGGAATGGGCGCTTGGTTATTCTGCATGAAAAAGCTCCTTTCATCTCGTCGGATTTCACATATATAGAATGAACAACCAGGAGGCTTATTATGCAGAAAATGGATACACATGGTCAAATGCTCTTGTTAAAAAATTTAACTGAAGCCCATCGTTTTTAAGATGGCTTTATAATTAAAGTAAAAGAACTGGAAGCCAATTAAGGGGATAAAAAGATGGATGTTTTATTAAACAATACGATCCATTAAAAAACACACTGGCCTCTGCAAGGGCGCGTTACGCTGGCTTTATGATCCTGATAGTGTTGACTTGATCCATGAAGCCGTCTCCAGTGAACAGGCGCCAACGGAGAAAGAAAACGCATATTAGTGTCGGCAGCAGGGTTGGTACTAATATTAATACGGATATTTATAAATCTCCAGCTTTAAAGCAGCAGGTGTAGCGGCGGTATAAAAAGAGCGGGGGAAAGTTGGAGCCATTGTGCTGCTTGTGAAACATGGCAGGCTGAAACAAGTAATCAATACGAAAGCTGAAGGAGGTTTTAAACCGGTGCCAGGTGGTTATTATGTTTTGGGTAGTAAACAGCTGGAAAAGAAAAGGAGGAATAGCGTTGGTCCATATGAAAGCCATCGTTCTTAAATTTCTTATGACTGCGGCGATCCTTGGCGTGATACTTACTGGCATTTGCGGCGTGGCGTTTAAAATCACACTTCTTATTAGTGGTGTTCTGACAATTACTGCTTATATATTTGGGGATTTAATCGTTTTCCAGGGAGTAGGCAAAGACTATAAGCGTTATGTACACCCTGCGCAAAGAAATGCCGTTGCTGCTGTTTCGGACGCTATAATTGCTTTCTTTATTATCTGGCTTATGATCAGAACACAGTTTATGAGCGGTGATATCCTGGCTGTTTCCTTGAGTTCTGCCGCCAGCATTGCAGCGGGGGAATGGTTTTTTCATAAGTACCTGGACAAGCATGTACTGGTCTTTTATTAGCGGCCCGGTGATGGGACGCTTGAAACCGGCATTGGATAAAATGGGCGGCCGGTGAAAAACTAAACAGCATCGAATGTGAAAACGAGGGAAAAGCCGCGCATCCAGTCCGTGCGAGTGCTGGCCCGCAGAAAAGAGGATCAGTTCATTGAAAATGATGTATACCGGCGAGAAAATGGTGATTACGGGTGACGAGTCCTTACTGAATCGAATTGACGGAAAGAACCTGGGGGGCATTGATATAAGGGATATCCGCCTTGATGCTGATGAGCTGGCCAGGCTGTATGATATTGCTTCCGCTGAAAAAACAGAGGAGAATATCAAGCGTTACGCTCTGGCAAAAGAAAAATATCTCGCAAAATACAATGCATAAAGAGCGGTCACACAGGGGCTGCTCTTTTTTTGTTATGTGCGTCCTTTTTTCCGAAGTGACAAATGGGAATTTGTGAATAAATAATGAAAACGTTGTCTAGCCGGCTATTTCATTGTAGAATAAAATAATGTTATAGATCAAATTTACTATCCGGAAGAGGCAGGACTGTGTATAGAGACTTAATTATCAATCTGGCAATTATCATCTCGTTTTTAGCTGTTTCAGGGGAAGCATTCAAGCATCAGCCGATGTATTCGTCAAAGAGAACCAAAATTATGGGCGGTGTTTTTGCTGGCGTAATTGGAATTATCTTAATGACTTTTTCCATTCAGGTAACAGAGACAATTATCATCGACCTGCGGCTTTTCACCATCATTTTGGCGGTTATATACGGCGGCATGCTGAGCGGAACGATCGCAGCTATTATTTGTTCAGTAAGCCGGGTGCTCTTATTTGGGGTTAACGAATCATCCGTTACAGCCGTAGTGATTTTTATTTTGTTTACTGTGGCATGTGCGCTCATACGTAAAACAAATCTTACAGTATTCAGGAAATTTATGGTGATGAATGCAGGCAGTGTGGTCCTTGTTTCCATTGCGCTCGTTTTTTTGATGGAAGATACGCAGAAGTTAGCGAAAACACTCCTGTACTTCGGGGGAGTATGTGCAGTCGGCGGCTTTGTTATTTACTATATTTCGAGCTATATTGTGCGGTCAAATGAGAATTTCAGAAAGCTGCAGCTGTTTGAAAAGGTCCTGGAAACGACCCAGCAGGGCATCATGATTACAGATGCGAAAGGAAAAATTGTCTTTGTAAATGGCGGATTTACAAGTATAACGGGCTATTCACCTGAAGAAGCTTTGCAGCAAAATCCCCGTATGCTGAAGTCGGGAAAGCATGATCCGGCGTTTTACCGGAAAATGTGGAAGGATCTTAAGCATACAGGACAATGGAAAGGAGAAATTTGGAATAAGGGCAAGGATGGACATGCATACGCAGAGTTAATTAATATAAGCGAAGTAACCGATAAATTCGGAAATACGATGAATTATGTGGGTGTTTTTACGGATATTACTGAATTAAAAGAAGCAGAGAGAAAAATGCAGGAAGCCAATGAACGCCTGCAGGCTATCTCATCTCTCGATGGATTGACCGGCATTGCGAACCGCCGTACGTTTGATGGCTTGCTGGAAAAAGAATGGAACCGAGCTCTCCGCTATCAGCAGCCTCTCTCTCTTATTATGCTGGATATTGATTATTTTAAAAAATTCAATGACACATACGGGCATTTAGAAGGGGATGACTGCTTGAAAAAAGTAGCGGCTGCTTTAGCAGGTTCCGTTCCCCGCCCTGCCGATGCAGCTGCGCGGTACGGCGGAGAAGAATTTGCGGTTATTCTTCCAGATACAAACGAAAAACAAGCTCACCTTATCGCGGAAACCATGCGGAAAGCCATTGTGTCATTACAAATTCCCCATATTCAGTCTGCCGTCAGCTCCAGCGTCACAGTAAGTGTAGGCGCAGCCACCATGCTTCCAGAACAGGCGGTAGAACCCGACCAGCTTATCCGCTGCGCAGACCGGGCGCTGTATAACGCAAAAGAAAACGGGCGGAATCAGGTGAAAGTGTATCAGTTCAATTTACAAGAAGTAAAGTAAACAAGTCCGAGCAGCCTCTCTTTTTTTTAGAGCGGCTGCTTTTTCGTTTAAACAACCCGGCAAAAAGGAAAGGGTAATGAAAAACGAGGCAGCAGAGAGGAGCGCAAATCAATGGAATTGGAGCCTGTTTCGTCCACTCATTTGAAGCGGGCCGGATACGACCCGTTCCACCAAATTCTCCGGATTGAATTTCAAGACCAGAGCATATACGACTACAAGAATGTTCCGGAATACGTTTATAGAAGCTTGATGAAAGCAAAATCGCACGGGAAGTACCATGCCGAATTTATTAAAGAACGTTACCCATACACAAGGGTTTGGTGATAGAAGAATAAGTTTTTCGCTTTTAAATCGAAGGTGCGGGTAAAGAAGCGGGGACAATGGCTATTATTCATGATGAAGACGGCCGAATTGAAAAGAGCAGTACAATTATCAAAACTAAGAACAGCTGCCGGGGAAATATTCTTCTCCGGCGTTTCTTCAGCTTAATATATAGACCAAACGACTTGGTAAAAAAGGGCTGACATATGTGCGTTTTTCCTGTAAAATAGGAAGAAACACACGGGGGTGGCTACTATGGCCAATGGCCAGCAGGATCAAAGCAATGTTGTTAAAGAAGTATTAAACTGCGCCGTCAGTGCCATGAAGGCAATTATTCCAGCGGAATTGACAGTTGGAAAGCCAGTTTTATTAAATGGGTCTTTTGACCATCATGCCATAGGGGTATTTATCGGAGTGACCGGTGACCTGCCGGGACGCATTATTCTTGTTGGAAAAGAAGAGGCGTTTGCAAGTCTTGGAACCAGGATGTTTGGGATGCCGATTGAAGGACCGATGGTTGAATCATTTGCCGGCGAAGTCGTCAATATGATCGCTGGAAACATGGGTGTTTCCCTGTCTGAAAAAGGGGTTGCTATTGATATTACACCGCCAACCATTATTGTAGGAGATTCGAAAATTTCGGGATTTAAACAGGCAATTGAACTGCCTTTGTCGTTTCAGGATGCCGGAGAATACCGGCTTGTGCTGAGCATTGAACACGGGGCTTAACAAAAGCGCCTGCAGGACTGTCGATAAAACCGCCACTCTCAGGCTGGCGGAAAACTACATTAAAACGATTTTTTTGAATAAAGCTGGTAGGTGAAGCCGGCCGGACGAAAACTCCACCTGCCGGCTCTTTTTGTCATGCTGTTGAGTAAGGTTTAAAAGAAAATAGAGCTTCATAACAGCGTTTTTTTCGTTGTATTCTTTTTTGAAAGATGATAAGATACCATTGAGGATGAAAATTATTATCAATTAAGAAAGAGGGCGTTTTGATGGTCTGGTTATTTACGGCCGCAACAGTTGTTATTTACGGCGGAGTAATGAAATATGTGCTTGATCATACGGCAAAAGGAAACAAAGCGCCTGCTTTAAAAAAATAATCGCTCAAGGATGCAGAGGACGAAAGATTTCGGGCCGCTGTATCCTTTTTTATTGGGGAAAAATCGTATACAATAAAAGAAAACGCATTGCACCAAAGGGGATGTCATTTATGGAAACGCAAACAGCCGAGCGGATGCTTGAATTAATCCGTGCCCGCACTGCCCGTTTATACGAACAATTTATACATAATGGAGATATCGAACGCGCTGACAAAGCGGCGCTGTTTCTCCGCAAGCTGCATGATAATGAATTTATCGTGGCGTTTTGCGGCCACTTTTCAGCCGGCAAATCAACGATGATTAATGAACTGGCCGGAGAAGCGCTTTTGCCGTCAAGCCCGATTCCAACAAGTGCGAATGTGGTGAAAATCAAGCCTGCCAGGGAAGATTACGCAAAAATTCACTACCATCAAGGACGGCCTCTGCTTTTTCAGGCGCCGTACGACATGGACCATGTGAAAAAGTTTGCGAAAGACGGAGATGAAGTGGCATCCATTGAAATCGGGCACGCCGGCTCCAGCCTGCCGCCGGATGTGACGGTTATGGACACCCCGGGAGTCGATTCCACAGATGACGCCCACCGGATTTCTACTGAATCCGCGCTGCATCTTGCGGACATGGTGTTTTACGTAATGGATTACAACCACGTGCAGTCGGAACTGAATTTTATTTACACAAAAGAGCTTTTGTCCCATGGCGTTAAGCTTTATTTGATTATTAATCAGATTGATAAGCATAAAGAGGAAGAGCTGTCCTTTGACGCATTCCGGCAGTCGGTCAAAGAATCGTTTGCAACGTGGAATGTGGAGCCGGAAGCTTTTTTCTTTACCAGCCTGCGCAAACGGGATCTTCCGTATAACGATTTTGATGAAGTCCAGAAATTGATTCATGACAGCATGGAAAACCGGGAGCAGCTGGCCGAGCAGTCCGCCCAGACGATGATGAACCGGCTTGTGCATGAGCATATGGAATGGCTGGCCGAGCAGCAGAAGCAGACGGCGCAGCCGTTTAAGACAGTTGTAGAAGAAGCAGGGGCTCTGTCCATTGAAGATAAAGAAGCGTCTCTTCGTTCTGAATTAACAAAACGCGACGCAGCGGCCTGGATAAAGCAATATGAGGAAAAGCGTGATGATGTGCTGAAAAATGCGATTCTAATGCCGGCCGCTGTACGGGAACTGGCCCGCGGCTATTTGGAATCCACACGGCCGGATTTTAAAGTAGGAATGCTGTTTGCGAAAAAGAAAACAGAAGAAGAGCGGGAGCGCCGTCTGCACGCTTTTGTGACAGATTTAACAAAACAGGCCGAATCACAGCTTGCCTGGGCGGTCCGCCAGGTGAGCGCTGCCTGGCTGAAAGAAACCGGCCTCGATGAACCGGCTCTTGCCCTAAAAGCCGAGGAGCTGGCGGTTCCCGTTGATGAATCTGTTGCCAGAGCGGCGGTAAAGCCGGGCGCTGGCGTAACCGGAGATGCCGTGCTTAATTATGCGGAAGACGTGGCGTCCCTGGTCAAAAAGCGCGCGCGTGAAGTATCGGACAGGTGGAAGGAAGAAGCCGTCCCTGTTTTAAAGGAGCAGTTCCGCAGCGAGTATGCGGCGTTCGAAGCAGACCACCGGGTATGGGCGCAGCGGCTGGAGGCGAAACAATACCTGCGTGCACTGGAGGAAGAACGGACGGAGCGTGAGCAGGCGCTGCGCCAGATTGTCGCAGATGAAGATCCCGTGCTGCCGCGCGTGCTGCAAAAGCTGCAGGAGCAATGGCAGGCGGAAGATGGGGAAGCCGTGCTGTATGACGGCGTTGAACAGTGGACCGCGGCGACACTTGAGAAAGAGGAAGCTCCGGAAGAGAGACCTGAGCCTGCTGGCGAAGCCGGAGATGCAGAAGCGGCCGCGGCAAGGCTTCGTAAAATGGCTTCCCGCCTTCAAAGTGTACCGGGCTTTGCCCGCTTTGTGGACGGAGCTATTCAAAAAGCAGAGCGGCTCGAAAACCGGACGTACACGATTGCTCTTTTCGGTGCGTTTTCTGCCGGAAAGTCTTCGTTTGCGAATGCCCTGCTTGGAGAAAAAGTGCTGCCGGTTTCACCAAATCCGACAACGGCTGCGGTAAACCGTATTCATCCGGTAGACGGCACGCATGAACACAGGACCGCAGATGTTCACCTGAAGCCCGGCTCTGTTATGCTTGCCGACGTGAATGCGTCACTTGAATTGTTTGGCCGGAGCGCTTCTTCTTTGGATGACGCGTATAATATTGTGCCCGGGGTTCTTTCTGCGAATGAAGGAGAAGGAAAAGAAAAAATTCACCTCTCTTTCCTGCGGGCTTTCCACGCCGGCTACAAGGATTACCAGACGCAGGCAGGCGAAACGATCTGCGTGGACCTTGAAACGTTTAAGCAGTATGTGGCGGACGAAAAGAAAAGCTGCTATGTGGAGTCGATTGATTTGTATTATGACTGTGATTTTACCCGCCTTGGCATTACGCTTGTTGACACGCCGGGAGCGGATTCGATCAATGCCCGCCATACAGGCGTGGCTTTTGAGTATATTAAAAATGCGGATGCCATTTTGTTTGTGACGTATTACAACCATGCGTTTTCCAAAGCCGACCGTGAATTTCTTATTCAGCTTGGCCGGGTCAAGGATGCGTTTGAGCTCGATAAAATGTTTTTTATCATTAATGCGATTGACCTGGCGGCAGACCAGGAAGAATTGAATGATGTAAAAGCATATGTGCGCGATCAGCTGCTTCAATACGGCATCCGGTTCCCTAGGCTGCATGGAGTATCTAGCATGCTGGCGGTGCAGGAAGCAATGCGCGGTGAGTGGGAGCATCCGAAGTCCGGCATGAAGGAGTTTAAAGAGCCGTTCCGCGCCTTCTTGCATCAGGACCTGGCGCATATGGCGGTACAGTCGGCAGAAGCGGAGGCGGAGCGCGGCGTAAGCCAGCTTCAGAAATTGATTGCGGCAGCAAGGGAAAGCATTCATCAGGGAGAGCAGAAAAAAGCGGAGCTTCACGACAAAAAAAGCCGAATTATCTCTGTCATTAAGCAGGAAGGAACAGTCCTGGAGAAAAAACGGATGGAACAGGAGCTTGATGAGCTTGTTCACTATGTGAAACAGCGGGTATTTTACCGTTTCTCCGATTTTTTCAAGGAGTCGTTTAATCCGGCGACCTTGAGTGGAAATGCAGACATTAAAGCGGCTCTTCAAAAAGCGCTTGGCGAGCTTTTGCAGTCAGTTGGGTATGATCTGGCCCAGGAAATGCGGGCCACCTCTATCCGGGTGGAAAACCATGGCCGCAGGCTGATCGAGGACAAACAGGCGCGTTTTGAACAAAAGGCGGCAATGATTGAGCCGGAGCTTTTGCTGTCCGGAACAGAAACAGGAAAGCTCATTGTGCCTGATTTTGAGACGGCATTCCAGGATGCGAAGCTCGGAGCTTTTTCCGCTGCGCTGGCACTGTTTAAAAACGCCAGATCATTCTTTGAAAAAAATGAAAAGCAGACGATGATGCAGACGCTGCAGGAGCAAATGGAAGGGATGGCGGACGCCTACTTAGCAGAGCAGAAAGAAGTGCTTCTTCAAAACGCACACCGCTTTATTGACGGCGGGACAGAAGAAGTGAAAAAAGCAGCGCTTCTTGATGTAACTGAGCAGTTTGATGCGTGGCTGCTCGTATTTGAGCAAAACGGAAACCTGCAGGAGTGGGAGCAGATTCTTCGTGACATCTCGTAATTCGCGCTTTCATGCCTGTGCAACGTGCCGCCACTTCCAGGCGCTAAAGCAGCAGGGAAGTATGCTGTATAAATGCGGCCGGCTCGGGTATGAAACAAACCCGGGCTGCCGGTTTAACTGCTGGGACCCGAAAGACCATGTGAAAAAATTAATGGAGAAGGAGCGATTGGATGATCGTTACAACCGACTGGCTGAATGAAAATCTGGAGCAGGCTGCCATTTTTGACTGCCGGTTTAACCTGGCAGACCCGGCAGAAGGAGCGGCCCTGTACGAAAAAAGCCACATACCCGGCGCATATTATGCGCATTTAGACCATCACTTATCCGGCGAAAAGGGGCAGGGAGGCGGACGTCATCCACTTCCCGATATGACCGTGTTTCAGGCGTTTATGGAAAGCTGCGGCGTCTCGGATGATACCCCCGTTGTAGCGTATGATGACGGTGTTTCGATGTTTGCCGGCCGGCTCTGGTGGCTGCTCTCCTATGCCGGACACCAAAATGTGTTTATTTTAGACGGCGGCTTTTCCGCCTGGACCGAAGCGGGACTGCCGGTGACAGATGAAAAGCCGGAACGCCGGACGGGCCGGCTGACGCTTGAGCTTCAGGAGGATATGGCTGCGGACGCGGAGGAAGTGGCATCCGGCTCGGCGCTGCTCATTGACTCGCGCGCGTCCGAGCGATATTTGGGCGAAACCGAGCCGCTTGACCGGGTGCCGGGGCACATTCCTGGCGCCATCAACCGGTTTTTTGGAGAAGCAATGGAAAAGGGAAAATGGAAGCCTGCTTCTGAACAAAAGAAACGGTTTGCCGGTATTGACCGGGACAAACCAATTATTGTTTATTGCGGTTCGGGTGTATCCGCCACTCCTAACATTATCGCCCTGAAGCAGGCCGGCTTTACTAATGTGAAATTATACCCGGGCAGCTACAGCGACTGGTCAAGCGATGAGTTACGCCCGATTGAAACAGAAAGGCATGATATTTTTGACAAATGAAAAATTACTGCTTGTGGATGGAATGGCGCTTTTGTTCCGTTCTTTTTATCAAACAGCGCCAAGCGGCCGGTTTATGTTTAATGAACAGGGAGTGCCGACCAATGCGGTCCATGGCCTGATCCGCCATCTGTTTGCGGCAGCTGACCGCATCCGGCCGACCCATATTACGGTTTGCTGGGATATGGGAAAAAACACCTTCCGAACCGATATGTTTGATTCCTATAAAGCGCACCGGCCCGCTCCGCCCGCCGAGCTGGTGCCGCAGTTCAGCCTGGCGCAGGAAGCAACGGCTGCGTTTTCTCTTCTTAATGCCGGAGTGAAAAACTTTGAAGCGGATGACTGCATCGGCACCATTTCGAAATGGACCAGAGGCATTGAAACGTACATTTTAACAGGAGACCGGGATTTATTGCAGCTATTAAACGGCCATAATTATGTATGGCTTCTCCAAACCGGCTACGGCAACTGGAAGTCGTATGATGCTGCCCTGTTCCGTGAAGAATACGGCATCGAGCCGGAGCAGTTTCATTATGTAAAAGCGCTGATGGGCGATGCGGCGGACGGATACCCCGGCGTAAAAGGCATCGGTGAAAAAACGGCCGTAAAGCTGATTCGCGAATTTGGTACAACAGACGGCGTGCTGGAAGGAATCGAAAAGCTGACCCCATCCGTCCAGAAAAAGCTGCGGGAAGGCGAGGAAATGCTCCGCATGTCAGAAAAATTAGCTCAAATTCATTATGATGTGCCGCTGGAATGGTCAATGGAGCAGGCGAAATATACCGGCGCAGCGGACCGGGCCGTTTCCTTTATTGAGGCGAACGGCATGAAGGGGCTGGCGAAATTTGCCCGCCATACCGGTTATATAGAAGTAGATCCGTTTGGCTTTGACTAGGACAAGAGCCGTGATGAGTCCGTGAGCCAAAACAGCCGCAGATGAACGTCAATGAAAAAGAATCGTCATCTATAAAGGAGAATCGGTCCAAGCGTTTAGGGATAAAGCAGACCGGGCATTATATGATATCAAGCAAAGCGGTCCGGCCATAACCGGCCGGCCGCCGGTTAACGGTTGGCCCGGACCGCATTTTTGGCTTCCTGGTCCGCTTTGTTCTGCTTGGATGGAATCCATTTAACAAAAAAAAGCGGAAATTCATCGGCCATTGTTAAAATCGTTTGAAGAAGCGGCTTGTAGGCCGGCTTGTGAATATATTCTTTTTCAATGGCGGCAACTACGGTCTGCGAGTCGCTTCGCAGTGAAACCGTCTGGGCACCGCGTTCCTTGCACAGCTCAAGCGCCTTAATCACCGCCGTAAATTCAGCTGCATGTGTGTCCATTTCGCCAAGCGGAATGGAAAAACGCTCGGTTTTGCCGTCCCGGCGGATAACAACGCCTGCACCCGCCTGCCCTGGATCACCGGTGGAAGCCCCATCCGTATATACTTCAAACATCTTGATTCCCCCGATCTTTTTCTTTTTTATTTTAAAGAATGGAGGCTGCAAAATGCAAATGACAATTCGGTTTATGTATGAGTTTAAAGGCATGAAAACCGTGTTTACCTCTGACCCGGTTGACCGCCAGCTTGTGCTCAGGCTGACGGATGATCTTTTAAAAACCGGCCGTGCCAAAGAAATCGAAATTATTGATGAGCTTGGACATGAGTGGACACTGAAGGAGTTTAAAAAATTAAACGAACAGCTGGATGAAGAGCCGGAAAAAATCACCGTTTTGTTCGATGGCAGTTTTGATGTAGAATCAAGCAGCGCCGGTGTGGGAACCGCCATTTATTATTCAAAGGGAGGACGCCGGTACCGGCTGCGGGAAAATGCGGAGCTGTCCGGGCTCGAATCCAATAATGAGGCCGAGTATGCAGCGCTGTATTTTGCTATGCAAAAGCTGGAAGAACTTGGTGTTAAAAGCCAGCCGGTTACCATTTCCGGCGATTCGCTGACAGTATTAAACCAGCTGGAAGGGGACTGGCCCTGCTACGAAGAAAGCCACGCCAGGTTTCTGGCACGGATCGAAGAAAAAATGATGTCAATGCGCATTAAGCCGCTTTACAAACCAATCGATAGAAGGCACAATAAAGAAGCTGACCAGCTTGCGCGCCAAGCGCTTTTTGGGACGTCAATCTCAAGCAACGCTGAGATTGGGATTTAATGTGAAAGGCAGGTGCCGCGTGTTGAGCCGAACTCAACTTTTGCTCGAAGTAGAAGAGATATTAAATACGTACTGCAAAGACTGCCTCGTCAAAAGCACATTGCGCAAAGAAAAAGGCAAAATTGCTGCTCATAAATTCTGTATTACTGAATGCACGGTCGGGGAAAAATTGAAACAGTACGGAGATAAGCTATCGTAAGCCGGCTCTTGCCCGGCTTTTTCCTTGTTTAGCGGAAATAGTTATAGTACACTTTTATTGATGAGAATGTCAGGGGGAACGTCCTTATGCCGACACCGAGTATGGAGGATTACATAGAGCAGATTTATCTGCTGATTAATACAAAAGGATATGCGCGTGTCTCGGATATCGCCGGCGCACTGTCGGTCCATCCGTCCAGCGTAACGAAAATGGTCCAGAAGCTCGATAAAGATGAATACCTTGTGTACGAGCGGTACCGGGGGCTTATGTTGACGGCGAAGGGGCAAAAAATCGGCCGGCGCCTGGTAGAGCGGCACGATCTGCTTGAGCGGTTTTTGTCGGTGATCGGAGTAGATGAAACGCACATTTACGAGGATGTAGAAGGAATTGAACATCATTTAAGTTCCGATTCTATCAACCGGATCGCAGACCTGGTGGAATATTTTGAAGAAGACCCGAAGCGCATTGAGGCGCTGAAAAAGGTAAATGAACGAAACAAGGAATAAATCCGTCCCCGAGCCTGGACGGATTTTTTTCCAAACGAGGAGGAGGAGTCCAGCATGAAGATTGTTAAAATCGAGCCGACGCCGAGCCCGAATACAATGAAAGTTATTTTGGATGAAGAGCTTGCGGCAGGCAAAAGCACCAATTACAAGCCGGAGACTGCAGAAGGAGCGCCCGAAATAATCCAGGCTATTTTAAAAATTGAGGGTGTCAAAGGTGTGTACCACGTCGCCGACTTTATCGCTCTTGAGCGGAACGGGCGCTACGACTGGCAGGATATCCTGCCAAATGTCCGCGCTGCATTCGGTGAAACGGATGCGGAGGAAACAGCTGCCAAGCCGCTGGAGCATTTTGGAGAAGTGGAAACCTTTATCCAGGTATATAAAGGCGTTCCGCTGCAGTTAAAGCTTGTTTCGGCAGACGAGGAAAAGCGGGTGGCGCTTCCGGATTACTGTCAGGAAGCTTTCGCCGAGCTGACGAGAGACGGCGGCGACAATTATATTTTAGAGCGCAAATGGCAGGAATTCGGCATCCGGTACGGAGAGCTTGAAGCGATCGCGCCGGAGCTGATGGAAGAAGTGATGGCGGCTTACCCGAAGGAGCGGGTTGAACGGCTCGTTGAAGCGGCAAAAGCAGGCGGTCCGCTCGTGCAGCATAAAGAGCACGGCATCAAGCCGGAAAAAGACGCCTGGCTTGCGGAATCCGACTGGCGGACGCGCTATCAGCAGTTTGAGCAGATGCCGGACCCGGATCTCGACGATATGCCGCTTTTAGAAGCAGCGCTGAATGATGAAAAAGCGGCGATTCGCCGGCTGGCGGTTGTGTATGCCGGCATGATTGAAGATAAACAGATTCTGCCGGTGCTTTACAAAGCGCTTGAAGACCCGGCCGTTACCGTGCGGCGGACAGCAGGAGACTGCCTGAGCGATCTTGGCTTCCCGGAAGCAGAGGACGCGATGATTCAGGCGCTGAAGGACAAAAGCAAAATTGTCCGCTGGCGTGCCGCGATGTTTTTATATGAGGCGGGCAGTGAGGCCGCACTTCCGGCTCTGCATGAAGCAGCCGATGATCCTGAGTTTGAAGTGAAAATGCAGGTATTAATGGCGATTGAGCGGATTGAAGGCGGAGAACAGGCCAAAGGCTCGGTCTGGAAGCAAATGACCGAAGCCCGCAATCAATAAAGGAGGAAGAAAATATGAATGCCTATGAAGAATACATGAAGCAAATGGTCATTCCAATGCGTGCCGAGCTGACCAATGCCGGCTTTACGGAACTGACTACGGAAGAAGAAGTAAATAATTATATGGAATCAGCGGAAGGAACAACGCTTGTTGTCATTAACTCCGTCTGCGGCTGCGCGGCGGGCCTTGCCCGTCCGGCGGCTGCCCAGGCGGCCATGAACGAGCATGCACCGGATCATCTTGTGACGGTTTTTGCCGGGCAGGATCGTGAAGCAACGGCAGCGATGCGCGCGTGGATGCCGGAATATGAGCCGTCCTCGCCGTCTATGGCGCTGTTAAAAGGAAACAAGGTCGTTCATTTTGTGCCCCGCCACGAAATTGAAGGACAGGACCTTGGCGCCATTATTTCCAATTTAACAACGGCGTTTGACCAGCAC
Source organism: Domibacillus indicus (assembly GCF_000970685.1). Taxonomy (GTDB): domain Bacteria; phylum Bacillota; class Bacilli; order Bacillales; family Domibacillaceae; genus Domibacillus; species Domibacillus indicus. The sequence continues at coordinate 384,247 of NZ_LAJB01000002.1, read as the reverse complement.
TGCCAGTGATTGTCACAACGTCGCAGCGGGCAGACAGAGCTGTAAAACAAAAAGCAGCCCTGCTTGCTGAAAGGTTTCACGCTTCATATATAGAACGGAAAAAGCAGCCGGTGACCAAGCTGGCTGCTTTTTATGAGTGTCCGGTGCTGCTTGTCTCCAAAGAGCGGCTCGAGCTGCACAGCGGCGAAGGAAGCCCGTTCTTTTTTCATCCGGGCTCGGCCATGTTCCGGGTCAAGCGGCTTCTTTCCGGCGGGGAGGATGAGCTGGTAAAGGCGTGCGGCCTTGCCCCTGGCATGTCATTTCTCGACTGTACAATGGGGCCGGCTGCCGACAGCATAACCGCCTCGGCCGCTGTCGGTGAGTCCGGATGGATCCAGTCGCTGGAAGCGAATCCGTATATTGCCCATATTGTCCAGGAAGGGCTGAAGTCCTGGGTGGACGGACCGGCCGAGCTTGTTGAAGCAATGCGGAGCATTCAAGTGGAAGCGGCCGATTACTATATGTATTTAAAAAATGTGCCGGATGCGTCGTTTGACGTTGTATATTTTGATCCGATGTTTGAAGAAGCCGTTGAATCAAGCGGCATTGCGCCGCTTCGCCCGCATGCAGCGTACACCGATTTAACGGTGGAGGCGGTGGCGGAGGCAAAGCGGATTGCGAGGCGCCGGGTCGTGCTGAAGGACCATTTCCGCTCGGAGCGGTTTGCAAAGTTCGGCTTTCGCCAGCAGATCCGCAAAACGTCAAAATTTCATTTCGGCGTAATTGAAAAGGGGGATTCAGGTGAGCAGCAGTGAACAGCAATACCTTGATTTATGCCGGGACATTTTGGAAAACGGCAATAAAAAAGAAGACCGGACCGGCACGGGAACGATCTCGGTGTTTGGCCGGCAGATGCGCTTTAATCTTGCCGAAGGATTTCCGATGCTGACAACAAAACGGGTGCCGTTTAAGCTTGTCGCCTCGGAAATGCTCTGGTTTTTAAAAGGCGATACGAATATCCGCTACTTGCTTCAGCATAACAATAACATCTGGAATGAATGGGCGTTTAAGCGCTGGGTGGAAAGCAACGAATACGAGGGTCCGGACATGGCGGATTTCGGCCGGCGGGCGCTCGTGGACGAGGAGTTCGCCGAGCAGTATAACGGGCAGATGGAGCTTTTTAAGCAGCGGGTGCTCGAAGATGAAGCATTCGCCGCCCAATACGGCGAGCTCGGGGATGTATACGGCCGGCAGTGGCGCGCCTGGAAAACATCGCTTGGCGAAACAATTGACCAGATTGGCGATGTCATTGAAATGATCAAAAAAACACCGGACTCCCGGCGCCTGATTGTGTCCGCCTGGAACCCGGAAGACGTGCCGTCCATGGCGCTGCCTCCGTGCCATACGATGTTCCAATTTTATGTGGCAGACGGAAAGCTCTCCTGTCAGCTTTACCAGAGGTCAGGAGATGTTTTCCTTGGAATTCCGTTTAATATTGCCGGCTATTCGCTGCTGACGCATTTGATTGCGAATGAATGCGGCTTAGATGTTGGCGAGTTTGTACACACGATCGGTGATGCGCATATTTACACAAACCATATTGAGCAGGTAAAAACGCAGCTGGCACGCGAGCCAAAAGCGCTGCCGGCCCTCCAGCTTACAAAAGGAAAGTCCTTATTTAACATCGAGCTTGACGATATGAAACTGTCCGGCTATGATCCGCATCCAGCGATCAAGGCACCGGTAGCCGTGTAAAAACCGGCTCAGCCTGCTTTTTCATTTTGTCTATACTCTAAACCGGCTTCGGCCGGTTTTTTTATGCAGTTTTTCGGGAAAAAAAAGACAAACCGGCTGGCAAACGGCTTGAAGAGGCATGCAGCAACTTCTCAAGCGGAGATCTACTCATTCTTCAGAAAGGAGCTGATCCATGGCGGTGACGCTGTTTTTTTGAACAAAAGGATAAAAAAGCGATATTTGCCCGTAACGTATCAGCCTTCTTTCTTTGAGAAACAATACTTTTGTCTTTAGATCTGCGACAAACTTGGTTTTTAACTTTATTGATGCCATTTATTTTGTGGGATAGGATAAAAATAAACTACTATTTAAAGGAGTGAGAGCATGTCGCAATCTAATGTAAAAGTGGCTGTGCAAAAGTTTGGGAACTTCCTTAGCTCAATGGTCATGCCGAATATATCTGCATTTATCGCATGGGGGTTAATTACAGCTTTATTTATTCCAACAGGCTTTGTTCCAAATGAAAGCCTTGCCAAAATGGTCAGCCCAATGGTGACCTATTTGCTTCCAATTTTGATCGGATACACAGGAGGCAAGCTCGTCCATGAGCAGCGCGGAGCTGTTGTCGGCGCCATCGCAACGATGGGGGTTATAGCCGGAGCAGACATTCCGATGTTCCTTGGCGCAATGGTAATTGGTCCGCTCGGCGGATGGGTCATCAAGAAATTCGACCAGATGATTGAAGGAAAAGTCCGCGCCGGGTTTGAAATGCTTGTCAATAACTTCTCTGCAGGGATCCTTGGAGCTATTCTCGCCATTCTTGCTTTCCTCGGCGTAGGCCCTGTTATTGATGCCTTCACAGGCTGGCTTGTAGCAGGTGTTGACTGGCTGGTTGGAACAGGACTTCTGCCATTAACAAGTATCCTGATCGAACCTGCCAAAGTGTTATTCTTAAACAACGCAATCAATCACGGTGTTCTGTCACCAATCGGTGTCGAACAGGTAAAAGAAACCGGTCAATCCGTTTTGTTCCTTCTGGAAGCAAATCCCGGCCCCGGTATCGGTGTCCTGCTTGCGTATATGTTTTTTGGTAAAGGTACAGCGAAGAAGTCTGCGCCTGGTGCAGGAATCATTCACTTCTTTGGCGGTATCCACGAGATTTATTTCCCGTATATTTTGATGCGCCCGATGCTTTTCGTTGCGGTAATTCTTGGCGGAATGAGCGGTGTGTTTACACTGGTTCTGCTGGGCGGAGGCTTATTCGCTCCGTCATCACCGGGAAGCATTATCGCCATCACAGCGGTAACACCTCATCATGCAAGTGCTTATATTGCTAACTTTGCAGGTGTACTGGTGGCGGCTGCCGTGTCCTTTATTGCCTCTTCTTTCATTTTAAAAACAGGCAAGCAGGGCGAGGAAGACATTGAAGAAGCTGCAAAGAAAATGCAGGAAATGAAAGGGAAAAAAAGCTCCGTATCCAATGTATTTGCAGGAGAGCAGGGGGCTTTGCCTGACAACGTTACGAAAATTATTTTTGCCTGTGATGCCGGAATGGGATCTAGTGCTATGGGTGCATCCCTTCTTCGCAAAAAGGTAAAAGAAGCGGGAATGGATATTTCCGTTACGAATACAGCGATCAGCAGCCTGCCGGCTGATGCCCAGATCGTCATCACCCAGGAAGAGCTGACACCGAGAGCAAAGAATAAAGTGCCAAATGCTTATCACGTTTCTGTTGATAACTTCCTGTCAAGCCCGGAATACGATAAGCTGATCAGTGAGCTGAAGTTCCCGGCAAATTCGGAGCTTCAGGAAATAGTGGACGATGCAGAAGAGCACGGTACGGATAATGAGGGCCAGGAAACTGCCCATGATGATGACCTGCTCCGTCCGGAAAACGTATTTTTAAACCAGCAGTTTGCGAATAAAGAGGAAGCCATCCGCTTTGCGGGCAGAGTCCTGGCTGATGCCGGCTATGTAAATGAAAGCTATATTGACGCGATGGTTGAGCGGGATAATATGACTTCTACGTATATGGGAAATGATGTGGCAATCCCGCATGGAACGGAAGCAGCAAAGAAAGATGTGATCAAGTCAGGCTTTACGGTTCTTCAGGTGCCGGACGGCGTTGATTTTGACGGTCAAAAGGCACGTTTGATTTTCGGCATTGCCGGAAAAGACGGCACACATCTTGAAATTCTATCCGGGATAGCGGTAACGTGCTCGGATATGGACAATATCGAGAAAATGGCGCAGGCCAAAACTGCCCAGGAAATTATCGATATTATCGGCAAGAAATAAACCGGATTTTACTTTGTAGATAGAAAAGCGCTAAAACGCGCTTTTCTATTCATTATTTTTAAATCAGTTTATTCAGGAACGAGATGATGCCATGCATATTACTTCGAGGGAAAAAGCGATTATTGAACTCATTATTAAAACAGCAGGAAAGCATACTGCCCTGTCTGTTGCCTCCTCCCTTAATGTAAGTGCCAGAACGGTTCAGCGGGACTTAAAGGCAGTTGAAAAAATCCTAAAGCAGTTTGCCCTTGGTTTAACACGCAACAATGACCAGGGGCTCATTATTGAGGGGAAGAATGAGCAAATCTTTCGGCTGATTCAGCATCTGGCGAGCAGTGATCCCATTGATCAGACATCCCAGGAAAAAAAGCTGCGCCTCCTTTTAGCGGTGCTCGATGAAGAGTTGTTTAAAATCCAGTCTTTAGCAGGCCACCTTGGAGTCAGTTCAGCGACATTGGCCATTTATTTGAATGAACTTGCCGAGTGGCTGGACGGCTTTCAGCTGCAGCTGACAAGAAAAAGAGGAGTCGGAGTAGAGCTGAGCGGTACTGAAGCGAACAAGCGGCGGGCACTGGCGCACTTTTTTCTGCAATATTTTCAGGAAGAATTAATTGAAAAGTTATTTTTTCTGGAAAAAGGAACTCTTTCGGAAGAAAAGATTTTGCATTATTTTGTTCCTGATTATCTTTTCGAAGTAAACTTCCTGGTGAATGCTGCCTTTGCCGGCACGCCTGCTCGTCTCGCAGACAGCGGCTATCTGGAAATGGTGGTTCATATTTGCATTGCGGTGCAGCGGGCAGAGTCTGGATTTTTAATGGAAAAGGATATAAGCCTGCCAGAGAGGGGCATGGAGACTGAGTATGAGTTAATGCTTAAAATAAGCAAGGAGCTGGAACTCAAATTTAATGCAGTTTTTTCAGCGGGAGATCTTCTTTATTTAGCGCTTCTTCTCAGAGGCACTAAGCTTCGGGGAGCGGAGGCTGTTCCTTACGACAGTATCGTGCTCGCCCAGAAGATAAAAAACGTGATCAAGTCCGTTTCCGCCCAGCTTCATGTAGATTTAACCAGGGATTTCTCTTTGTTTCAGGGTCTGCTTGCCCATATGGAGCCGTCCTTATTCCGCATGAAACAGAACATGGAGTCATTTAATCCTCTTAAAGAGGAAATTAAACAGAAGTATCCTGTTTTATTTATCGCTGTGAAAAACAGTGTGGAAGAGGAGTTTAGTGAGATTGAGCATTTCTCTGATGATGAGATTGCTTTTATCGTCCTGCATTTTGGGTCTGCTTTAGTCATGCAGGAAGAAAACCTGGCGATCAAAGCACTGGTCATCTGCCCAACCGGCATCGGCACATCCAAAATGCTGGCCAGCCGGATTAAAAGGGAAGTAGCCGAGATTGATTCGATTGATACTAAGTCCATTAAGGATATAACGGGGCAGCTTGATTCCGCTGCATACGATATCATTATCTCTACGGTCCGCCTGCCATTTCTAAATGCGGAATATATTCTGGTGAACCCGCTCTTGAGTGAAGAAAACATCAGCACAATCAAGAGCTTTTTACAAAACAATATCGAAAGCTTTACGAAAGGCAGGCAGTATCAAAGAGCAGCGCAAAAGGCGCCGCCCGCTGCAGAAAATAAAGCTGCGTTACGTGATTTGCTTGGAGACCTTAAAAAAACTCAGCAAAGCATTGAGTCGATCATCGGCAATTTCCGTTTTTACCGAATGGATAAGCAAAAAAGCCAGGAAGAAATTCTGGAAAAAATGCTGGAAAGGGCAGCGGAGGAAAGGCTGCTGGAAAATCCAGCAGATGTACTGAACTCCCTGAAGGAGCGCGAACAAAAAGGCGGTCTTGGAATTCCCGAGACAAACATTGCACTTTTCCATGCGAGAAATGAGCATGTCCAGGAGCTTATTTTTCAGGTCGTCCATCTGCCGGACCCGTGCCTTGTAAAAGGAATGGACGGAAAGGAAATGGTGATGAAAAACCTGCTGCTTATGCTGGCTCCGATGGAGTTAAGCAGGAGAGAGCAGGAGATAATAAGCCTGATCAGCACAAGTATTATTGAGACCGACGAGGCAATTCTGGTTTTTTCTTCGGCAAACGAGGAAACTATTTATAATAAGCTTGAATCTGTTTTGGCAGCCTATCTTCAATCTAATTTTCAAATACATCCATAAAGGAATGATTTTATGAAACACGCCGTACACTTCGGAGCAGGAAATATTGGCAGAGGGTTTATCGGAGCCCTTTTTTCTCAGTCAGGATATCATGTGACATTTGTTGATATTGCTGATGAAATTATTAATAAGTTAAACGAGGAAAAACAGTATCAGGTTAAGCTTGCTGCAGACGAACAGGAAGCCCTGACGATCAAAAATGTTTCCGGGCTGAATAATCTGAAGCAGGAAAATGAAGTAGTAGAAGCGATCAAAAATGCCGAGTTTTTGACCACAGCCATCGGGCCAAGTATTCTTCCAAGAATCGCACCATTAATTGCCAGAGGTCTGGCTGCAAGAGTAGAAAATAACAGTGAAAAGCTGTACGTGATTGCCTGCGAAAACCAGATTTCAGCAACGGATCTGCTGAAAAGCTATATTCTGGAGCATCTGGATGAACAAGCAAAAGAAAAAGTGCTCTCTCAGGTTTCTTTCTTGAATTCAGCGGTTGACCGGATTGTGCCAATTCAAAACAATCAGGGCTCGCTCGATGTTCTTGTTGAGCCTTACCATGAGTGGGTAGTGGAAACAAAAGAAGACATTCCGCACATTGAAGGAATGAAGATTGTTCCGGAACTTGCTCCGTTTATTGAACGAAAGTTGTTTACGGTGAACACGGGCCATGCAGTAATTGCTTATTTCGGTTATCTTGAAGGCAAGGAAACCATTGACCAGACACTCGCCGATCAGGATATTTACAAACAGGTAAAAGCAACCCTGGACGAGACTGGCGCTTACTTGATCAATCAGTATGATTTGAACCCGGAGGAGCACCAAAAATATATTGATAAAATCATCAGCCGTTTCCAGAATGCACATCTTAACGATGGCGTTACAAGAGTCGGCCGTGCGCCGATAAGAAAGCTGGGTCCTGAAGACCGGCTGGTGCGCCCGGCGCTGCAGGCCGAAAAAGCAGGTCTTTCTTATACAAATTTGGCCAAAGCCATTGCGGCAGCCCTGCTGTTTGATTATCAAGAAGATGAGGATGCAGTAAAATTGCAGGCCATGATCAAAGAAAATGGGGTTCCTTATGTACTGCAGGAAGTATGCGGCCTGGATCAGTCAGGCGAGCTTGCTAAAGAGATCACAGGCCATTATGAAGCATTAAAAAGGTGAAAGTTTTCTTTGCCTGATTAAGCCGGTTACAGGCTGTCGAGAAGTTCTCGACAGCCTATTTTTGTGCCAATTTCGTGGAAGACAGTGAAAAAAGAGTCCGGCCTGCAAAGAAAATAAATAAAAGAGTAGGAAATTACCAGTTTAAGAGTGAAAGAAAGAAGTGAATAAGTATAGAAAAGATTGGAGGTGGAAGGCTGTGGTATATGCGCAGATTGCCTTGAAACTCCTGATCGGCTTATTTGCACTTATTTTGATTACGCGCCTGCTCGGCAAAAAAGAAATGTCACAGCTGACACCGTTTGATTTTATTTATGCGCTCGTTTTGGGCGGTATTCTCGAGGAAAGCATTTATGATGATAAGGTAAGCATCTGGCAGGTTCTGTTTGCGGTCGCAGTATGGGGAACAGCTATTTACGTCATTGAGGTACTGACAGAAAAGAAAAGAAGCATTCGAAAGCTGTTAAAGGGAAGCCCATCTCTCATTATCCGCAATGGGGAACTGGATCTGGAGCAGATTCGCAAAAACCATCTGGATATCGAGCAAATCAGAACCATGCTGAGGCAGCAGGGGATTTTCAGTCTGCGGGAGGTCCGGGATTTATACCTGGAGCCCGGCGGCTCGATCAGCGTTAACAAGCATGCTGCCAGCGAAGCGGTAACACCTGATTTGCTGAATATAGACGCACCGGACAAAGATCCTTCTTATCTTTTAATTGAAGATGGAGAAGTGAGAGAAGAACAGCTTTATTTCGCAGGGAAAACGGCCGGCTGGCTGTATGATGAATTAACAGGCAAGGGGTACAGCGGGCCGGGTGATATCCTGTATGCCGAATGGTCTGAAGCAGAAGGATTTTATATTAAAACGTTCAAAGAAAGCCAGTCCACTTCCTGATCCTGCGCCAGCAGGGTCTTTTTTATGGTACGATGAAAACAGAAAACAGCAGCAGAAAGGAAGAATGGTATGATTTCATTTATTTGGGCACAAAGCAAGGGCGGCGTGATCGGGCTCGATAATGATATGCCGTGGCATTTGCCGGAGGATTTGAGCTACTTTAAAAAAACAACTCTTGGCTATCCAATTGTGATGGGACGAAAAACCTTTGAATCGTTTGGAAGCCGGCCGCTGCCAAAGCGGGAAAACGTTATTTTAACAAGGGACGAGTCGTTCGAACAGGACGGCGTCACAGTGATCCATTCAACGGATGAAGTCCTAAAAATGGCGGAGGAAAAAGATTTATTCGTTATTGGCGGCGCTAATGTGTTTAAACAGTTTTTGCCGCACGCAGACCGTCTGTATGTGACGAAAATTGAAGAGGAATTCAAGGGGGATACAGTAATCGATTTTATCCCATGGGAAAAGTTTACCGAAGCCTCCTGCACAAAAGGAGAAAAAAATGAGCAAAATCCATATGACTATTTCTTTTGTGTGTATGATCGGATAGCGCCATGATCCGCCTGGCTGTTTTTTTCGGATACCTGGTCATTACCCTGATCGGCTTAATACCGAAAATGAATCAATTCAAACGGATTGACCCGGCCCTGCCGGCTGACGAACGGGATGTGCGCATTCATCCGCTCGTGAAAAAGTGGAACCGCGGTGTCATGAAAATGGCCGGTGCCAGAGTACAGGTAACGGGGGAAGAGAACGTGCCGGCCGGGCCGGTCATGTTCGTCAGCAACCATGAAGGGGATTTTGACGTGCCGGCATTTATCGGCTATCTGAACAAGCCATTCGGGTTTGTGGCAAAAACGGAAATGAAAAAAATTCCGCTGCTCAGCACCTGGATGGAGCTCATTCACTGCCTGTTTTTAAACCGGAATGACCGGCGTGACGCGGTGAAAATGCTGCGGGACGGGGCGGAAATCCTGAAAAACGGGCACTCGCTGTTTATTTTCCCGGAAGGCACGCGCAACAAAGGCGGCGGGCTGAAGCCGTTTAAAAGCGGGGCCTTCCGCATGGCAAAAGAAGCGGGCGTGCCGATTGTGCCGGTGGCGATCAAAGGAACCGCCGATATTTTTGAAAACAATCCGGGCAGAAAGCTGACACCGGCACATATTGAAGTGGCTGTGCTGCCGCCGGTTATGCCCGGGGAATATGCAGAAGATGATTTGAAAAAAACGGCTGCCGGAGTGCAGAAACAAATCGAAGTGCAGCTCATAGCCATGAAACAGGCTTCCGCTGTTCAAAAAAACGGAGCATAAGAAAAAGCCAAAAGCAGAAATGTTTGCTTCACAGCATTTCTGCTTTTTTCTGTTGTTTTACCGGCAGTACCGCTGTGATTATGGCCGGTATTTGGGAGTCTGGGGCGGTTTTTCGCAGGCCAGGGCCGGTATATATTTTTATCGGCCCAAAGGAAGGGAATACCGCCCCAAAGGGAATAGAATTCCAGAAGATGATTAAAGAAACGCTGTCAATTTATCACCCGCCAGCTGTCTCATTTAATAGATTTTACATTTAAAAAATTCTTGCTTTTCTGTTATTATTCGAGGATAATGAAAATTAATTTACTACATAAAAGCGGCTAAGCAAAAAAGAGGGGGCATTTTGGATGAGCAAGTGGAAATGGATGATGACAACTGGTGCAGCAGCGATGATGCTCGCAGCATGCGGCGGCGGTGAAGAGAATGCGGGATCAAGTGAATCAGGCGGATCGTCAGAAGGCGAAACATACAAAATCGGGGTTACCCAGTTCGTAGAACACCCATCACTGGACAACGCCTACAAAGGCTTTAAAGAAGGGCTGGAAGAAGCGGGCGTTAAAGCCGAATTTGACGAGCAGAACGCGCAGGGTGACCAGAACAATAACCAGACCATCGCCCAGAACTTTGTGTCCGACGGCGTTGATTTAATTTTCGGCAACTCCACGCCGAGTGCGACAGCAGCATTAAACGCAACAAAAGATATTCCGATCGTATTTACATCGGTAACTGATCCGGTAGCGGCGGGGCTTGTGCAGGATGCAGAAGCACCGGGGGGCAATGTAACCGGGACTATTGACCTTCATCCGGATGCGATCGCCAATACGGTGAAATTTATGGCAGAAGAGTTTGACGGTAAAAATGTCGGCGTTGTCTATAACGCAGGTGAGCAAAACTCTGTTGCCCAGGCTGAACAGGTCGAATCAATTTTAAAAGAAAACGGACTAAAAATGGTGCCAGTAACGGTGTCAACGTCTTCTGAAGTAAAGCAGGCGGCGGAAAGCCTGATCGGCAAAGTGGACATGTTCTACATTTTCACCGATAACACGGTTGTTTCGGCACTTGAATCGGTCATCCAGGTGGCCAATGATGAAGACATTCCTTTATTTGTAGGGGAAAAGGATTCCGTAGCCCGCGGCGGATTTGCGGCATACGGATTTAATTACGAAGACATCGGCAAGGAAGCCGGCAAAATGGCTGCACAGATTTTAACGGGTGAAGCAGAAGCAGGCGAGCTGCCGGTTCTGCCGCCGCAGGATTTAAAGCTGGTTATTAATGAAACAGCCGCTGCCGAAATGAATATTGAGATTAAAGATGAATGGAAACAGGATGCAGAGCTTGTAAAATGAGTGGAAAAGGCGCGCCTTCACCGGGCGCTCTTTTCATGCATATAGGAGGATTTTATTATGATGACAGCGATGTTTGGCGCCGTCGAATCAGGCGTCATTTATGCGATCATGGCGCTTGGTGTCTACTTGTCATTCCGTGTGCTTGATTTCCCGGATTTAACTGTAGATGGAAGCTTTGTAACAGGCGGCGCGGTCGCCTCAATTATGATCGTGAACGGCAGCAGTCCGTTTCTGGCTACCATTGCCGGCCTGTTTGCCGGGTTTATAGCCGGCTGCGTGACCGGGATTTTGCATACAAAAGGGGGCATTAACCCGCTTCTTTCCGGAATTTTAATGATGATTGCCCTTTATTCGATTAATCTGCGCATTATGGGCAAGCCGAATGTGCCGCTTCTGGCGGAAGAAACTGTGATGACCAAAATCAATACCTGGTTTGCGTCAGACTGGAGCATTTTGATTTTTATGCTTATTGTAACGCTGATTATTAAGTTTCTTACCGATTTGTTTTTAAAAACGGAAGTCGGCCTGAGCCTTCGCGCAGTCGGCGACAATGAAGGCATGGTGCGCAGCTTTTCAGCGAATACCGGCTGGATGAAAGTGCTCGGTCTGGGCCTTTCGAACGCACTTGTTGCATTCTCCGGCGCACTTGTCGCCCAGTACAATGGCTTTAACGATGTCGGCATGGGAATCGGGATGATCGTCATCGGCCTTGCGTCTGTTATTATCGGAGAAGCGGTCATCGGTCATTCTTCTATTGCCAGAGCTACGCTTGCGGTTGTTGTTGGCGCCATTTTGTACCGGATGATTGTGACGCTGGCTTTGCGCGTGGAATTTTTAGATACAGGGGATATGAAGCTGATTACCGCTGTGATTGTAATTATTGCCCTTGTGCTGCCAAAAATCCTTGACCGGCAAAAAGCGGCGGCGCGGAAGAAAAAACGGCTCCAGCAGTTAGGAGGAAGCCAGAGTGCTTGAAATGAACCGGATTTTTAAAGTGTTTTACGAAGGTACCCCTGATGAAAAAATCGCCTTGAACAAAGTTAATTTAACGATGAAGCAGGGGGATTTCGTCACGGTTATCGGCTCAAATGGTGCCGGGAAATCCACACTGATGAACGTTATTTCAGGAAAGCTATCTCCGGACATGGGAACGGTCATGATTGACGGAACTAACATGACCAGTCTTGCGGAGCACAAGCGTGCCTCCAAAATTGGACGGGTGTTCCAGGACCCGATGGCGGGCACAGCACCGGCGATGACGATTGAAGAAAATCTGGCGCTTGCGTACAACCGGACGAAAAAGCGGACGCTGTCCTTCGGTGTAACGAAAAAACGCCGTGATTTTTACCGGGAAAAGCTCGAAATGCTTCATCTCGGGCTTGAAAACCGTCTTCAGGCCAAGGTCGGCCTGCTGTCCGGAGGGGAACGCCAGGCGCTGTCGCTTTTAATGGCGACGTTTACCGACCCGAAAATTCTGCTTTTGGATGAGCATACTGCGGCACTGGATCCATCCCGGGCTGAGCTGATTACGAATTTAACGAAAGAAATTGTGGACAAGCTCGGACTGACGACTCTTATGGTAACGCACAACATGCAGCAGGCGCTTGACCTCGGCAACCGGCTGATTATGATGGATAAAGGCGAGATTATTTTCTCGGCCAATGAAGAAGAAAAGCGGGATCTCACAGTCGAAAAGCTTCTGGCAGAGTTCCAAAAAATAAAAGGCGGCGGCGGATTAAGCGACCGGGCGCTGCTTTCATAAAAAGAAGAGGGCGTGTAGCCCTCTTCTTTTTATGCTGTGGAAATAAGCGGCTGGCTATACTTTCTCCAGGTTAAATCCAACATATTTAAGAACGTCCGGGTCTCTAGCACGATGGATGAATCACCATGCTTAACCCGGCCATAGAAACGGCGGTATCTGCGGGGAGGAGATTTAGCCAGTAACAACCGGTTCATGTTCTTTTTCGAATAAGAAAGGAAGGAACAAATAGGCTTTTTCATGCTGTTTTTTAGAAAAACAACGGCGGAGGGCTGCAGGCGAAGACTCACGCAGGACGAGCGGACGAGCTGAAACAGACAGCGCGAGAGCGATGGCTGGTTCAGGGTTCGCTATGCAGGAAAGCGCAGCCGGCTGACCGCAGCCCCTGACAATGCTTTCAAAAGAAAATAGCTTATTTCTAGCCTATAAAAGAAAGATAGTTTTAGCCAAAAAAGGACTATATTCTTAACGATTCTTTTTTTCAAGAAATGCGTTAATAATATAGGAAGAATGGCTAAAGAATAGTAAAATGAACTCATCATTACGTTGAATGGCAGGAAAGAAGGGATTTTTATGAGAAAGATCAAAATTGTCACGGACTCTGCGCTGGATATGACAAGTGAAGAATTGCAGAAAAAAGGCATCACGATGGTGCCGCTGACGGTACTGGTGGACGGAGAAACATACCTGGACAGCGTGGAAATTTCACCGGAAGAATTTTTAGTGAAAATGGCGAATTCCAAAGAAATTCCCAAAACCTCACAGCCGCCGGTTGGCCGTTTTCTGGAAGTGTTCGATGAACTGGGTGCAGACGGAAGCCAGATTCTTTCCATTCATATGACCGGCGGAATGAGCGGAACGTACCAATCAGCAAAGCAGGCGGCAGAAATGTCTTCATCGGACGTAACCGTTGTTGATTCGCGGTATATTTCCAAAGCGCTTTCTTACCAGGTGCTTGAAGCAGCGCGGATGGCAGAAGCAGGGCATACGGTAGAGGAAATTACGGCGCGTCTTGATAAGGTGCGGGAGGAAACCAAGCTGTATATAATGGTCGATACGCTTGAAAACTTAATTAAAGGCGGGAGGATTGGCAGAGCAAAAGGCTTTATCGGCTCGCTTCTGAATATTAAGCCGATTGCCAACTTGGATATCGGAGCACTGTCGCCAGTGACAAAAGTGCGCTCGCACGCAAAAGGAATTAAATTTTTCGTGGAGCAGCTCGGCGGGGAATTAAAAGGAAAAGAGCTTGTTCATTTTTCAATCGTGCATGCCGGCAGCAACAGCGCTGCTTTTTCAGAAAAGCTGAAAGAGGAAATTATCAAAATGACCGGCTTTAAAGATGTAGAGATCGGCGTTACCGCACCGATTATTTCTGCTCATGCCGGGCCGGGTGCGGTCGGGATTATGTACCAGGCAAAGAACGCATAAACATAAAAAAAGAAAAAGGAGTGCCCAGAACATCTCTATCAGGGTACTCCTTTTCATATATATTGAATTAGTGGAGCGGCAAAGGGCGAAGTGTCACTTTAATGGACCGCGGCATTTTTAAATCAGTCTGGGCCTGCTTTAAATAATTATACATGGCTTTTCCGCGGCCTGCATTGGCAGAGTGGATGGTAATGCGTTCCGCGAACAGCTGGTGCTTGACCATAAGCTGCACAAGAACGAAACCATTTTGTGTTTTGCTGACAAGATCATGATCGAGAGACAGATGCCCGATCTCTTCAGTCGAAAGTAAGATGAAACATTCCTCAATAGTTTCAACCAGCTGGTGGTCGGGAGGACATTTACGGTAATCATCAAGAAAAACGTTGATTGACATTTGAATCATCCTCATTTTTCGACATACGTAAATTGTACCATGCTTTGGAAAAAAATAATATAAAAACATGAAAAAAACCGGACGCTTTTAAGCGCCCGGCAGAGGGGTCGGTGTCGGCTCCGCATATCCTTCACTGTACGTTTCATCAATCAGGGTGCGGATTTCCGCCGGAGACTTTCCTTCTTCTGTCATCAGGGCTGTTGTCGCCGCAATTTCAAGGCAGACACCGCAGCGCGTGCCATGGTCGTCCCAGGTGATTTCATCGCCGCTTCGCTCTGCGATAAAGCAGTTCAGATTGCTGTTATGGCCAGCTGATTCGCCGCAGCCGCAATAACACGGCATCTGGTCGAGCACGTCTGCATGCTTCGCCGCGGCAAGATAAATGGCACGCATGTTTTCGTCTTTATCATCAAGAAAAGACGGAAGCGTTTCTGCGGATGCCGTTACTTCCTGAAGATCGCCGCTGTGAGCCGTATAAGTATGGTCTTTATGTGAGTCAGCCGCTTCTTCGTTTCCGCAGGCAGCCGCAAAAGGAATCGCCATGGTAAAGAGAAGGGCAGAGAGTTGCTTTTTCAATGGGGAACACTCCTTTCAAAATAGAAGAATAGCGAAAAAACTGATATAATCATATATTGAAAACCATTTACTTTCAACCGTAGAGGGAAAGAAATACGATTTTGATGAAGAAGAGGTGACCGCTTTGAAACGAGCAATAGCGGGCCTGGTTTTGGCAGTGCTGCTGGCAGGCTGTGCCGATGATAACGTCCAGGAAACAGCAGTACCAAGCGTCCCGCAAAATATAAATATCGTTTCGATCGGCGATTCGTTGACCGAGGGCGTCGGCGACAGCACCAATTCGGGCGGATATGTGCCGTATTTGGAGAAACAGCTCGAATCGCTTGATGAAATAAAGGATGCATCATTTGTGAATTACGGCAAGCGGGGCAACCGGACCGACCAGCTTGTTAAGCGCCTGAAGCAGGAAAGCATTCAGGCGGACATTAAAAAAGCGGACATGGTTATTATTACCGTTGGCGGCAATGATGTCGTGAAGGTTGTCAAAGAAAACTGGTCAAATTTGACGGTCGACACGTTTGAAAAAGAAGAAGACGGATATGCGGAGCGCATTCAAAGCGTGCTTGAAACCGTCCGTACGATAAATGAAGATGCAGGTATCGTCCTTGTCGGCATTTACAATCCGTTCGGGCGTATTTTTATTGATACAGATGACGACGAAACGATCGTCCGCACCTGGAACGAGCGGGCGGCTGAAACGACGGCATCTATGGAGCGGACTGTATTTGTCAGCGTCGAAACCATTTTCGGCGAAGGAAGTGACGGCTTGTTTTTTGAAGACCAGTTTCACCCGAACGATATGGGGTATGAACAAATGGCAGGCCGCATTTTTGACACGATCAATGGAGATCCGCTCGAGGAGCTGACCAGCCATAAAATTGTTTTATCAAATGAGGGATCAAATTGACGAAGTGGAAAGTGGCCTTTTTTATATTGTTATTCAGCATGATTGCCGTAATAGGATTGGTGGCAGTACTGGTTTTTCTGCCGTCGGATGCTGAAAAGCCAGTCATGGCAGAGGTGGAGGGCGAAACGGCGTTTCACGTAACCGCAACGAAAGCGGAGCTGAATCAGCTTGTCAGCTATTATCTTGAAAAAGAAGCGGGAAACGCGCCCATTGACTATGATGTGTATATTGGCGATAACGTCGAACTGTATGGATCGTTTCCGGTCTTTGGGACCGATATTGACTATTACATGACCTTTGAGCCGGAAGCGCAGGAAAACGGTAATATTGTTCTCCGCCAAAACGGGCTTCGAGTCGGCCTGCTTGATATTCCGGCCTCTTATGTGTTAAAAACAGCAGATAACGCTTATACATTTCCCGAATGGGTGCATGTTGTGCCGGATGAGGAACGGATTTATGTTTCGCTGGCTGAAATGAAGCTTGATAACGGCATGCGCGTCAAAGCGGAATCATTCAATCTCGAAAAAGACAATATTCAATTTGCGGTTCTGTTGCCAAAAGAAGCCGCAGAATAGGAGGCAGCGAATATGGAAAAAGCAATTTTTGCAGGAGGCTGTTTTTGGTGCATGGTGAAGCCGTTTCACCAGCAGCCCGGTATTCAATCCGTAATCAGCGGGTATACCGGCGGGCATACGGAACATCCGACATATGAAGAAGTGTGCAGCGGCACAACAGGGCATATTGAAGCGGTGGAAATCACGTTTGACCCGGATGTTTTTTCGTATAAAAAACTGCTTGAGGTGTTCTGGATGCAGATTGACCCGACTGATGCGGGCGGACAGTTTTACGACAGAGGCCGCTCTTACATGCCGGCGATTTTCTACACAACAGATGAACAGAAGCAGCTGGCGGAGCAGTCCAAAAAAGAACTCGACGCAAGCGGCCGCTTTCAAAAGCCGATTGCCGTGGAAATCCTGCCGGCACCGACATTTTACCCGGCGGAAGAATACCACCAGGATTACTATAAAAAAAATCCAGCCCATTACAATGCCTATCAAACAGGATCCGGACGCGCTGCGTTTATACAATCACACTGGAGGGACGTACAATGAACAAAGAAAACTTAAAAGAAACTCTTACGCCGATGCAGTACAATGTCACCCAGCAAAACGGCACCGAGCCGCCATTTCATAATGAATACTGGAACGAAGAGGCGGACGGCATTTATGTAGATATTGTTTCCGGCAAGCCGCTTTTTTCATCGAAGGACAAATACGATGCCGGCTGCGGCTGGCCGAGCTTTACAAAGCCGATTGAAGATGCGGAAATACTTGAAGAGCGGGATTTGTCCCACGGCATGATCCGCACCGAGGTTCGCAGCAAAACAGCCGACTCGCACCTCGGCCATGTGTTCCCGGACGGCCCGCGTGAGGCAGGCGGCCTGCGCTACTGCATTAACTCCGCTTCGCTCCGCTTTATCCGGAAAGAGGATCTGGAGGCGGAAGGCTACGGGGAGTATAAAGACCTCTGCTAAGAAACAGTCTGAGACCTTTTCTAAAAGGTCTCAGGCTGTTGACAAACGCTTGCTTTCGGCGTCACTTGCCGTCTGTGAATGCTCATGACCCACTCCGCTTCCCAGCCGGCGGCGTTCCTGGAAAGACAAACGTTTTCAATCAGCCTGCTTTCTAACTTTGTCTACACTCTGAGACCTTTTCTAAAAGGTCTTTTTTTTGGAGGTGATACGTATGCATAAGTCGTTTTACCATTATTTAATGAAATACCGGGAGGAGCCGCCGCGTGATGAGCTGGCGGCGTTTGCGAACCATGCATTTGATGACCATTCCTTCCCGAAAATGGCGGATTCCTATGATGTGCTCTGCCGCTATCTGGAGATGGATGCCGGCTATTTGCCGACGATGGGTGTCTTTGATGAAGCCTGGGAAAAATATGAACAGGATGAACTAAATCGCTGAAACTTTTTTCATACTGGTGCGTAATAGGATTATTACGTTGAATGGAGTGAAGGGAAATGGCGTTGTTTAACAAAGCACTGGCAAGCATCGGAATTGGAAATGCAAAGGTGGACACAAAGCTTGAAAAAGCGAGATACACAGCAGGTGAAATGATGCGCGGAATCGTAGAGGTAAAAGGCGGCAATGTCGAGCAGCAGGTTGATTCCATTTATGTGTCCGTTATGACAACGTACGAGCGAGAAACAGATGACCGGAAAGTGACGGATGAAGCGGTAGTGATAAAAGAAAAGCTGAATGAGCCGTTCACCATTCAGGCGGGAGAAGTGCGCGAATTTCCGCTGGAGATGACTCTCCCGCATGAAACACCGGTTACGCAGGGAAAAACACGTGTCTGGGTGGCGACCGGGCTTGATATTAAACAGGCTGTCGATCCATCTGACAAAGATTATATTGATGTGCAGCCGACCGTTATCGCGGAGGAGGTACTGGATGCGGTCCGGTCGCTTGGCTTCCGGCTGCGCGAGGTGGAATGCCAGCATGCCCGGTTAACGAGATACCCGTTTGTACAGGAATTTGAATTTATCCCGGTGACCGGCGCTTATGCCGGCCGGCTCGATGAACTGGAGGTTACATTCCTTGAACAGTCAAAGGATGAAGTGAATGTGCTGCTGCAGGTAGACAGGCGGGCACGGGGGCTCGGCGGCTTTTTATCGGAAGCGATGGGCACGGATGAAACAAATGTCCGGCTGCGCATTAAGCGCACGGAGCTTTCCGGTGTCCGCACCAGGATTGACGAGACAATCCGCCGCTTCGCATGATAAAATAGGGAGTCCAGGCAGGTTATAAAAGCCTGGATAAGTGCTGCTTTTTGAAGCAATATTGGAGGAATTGTAAATGAGTGTACACATTGGTGCAAATCAAGGCGATATCGCTGAAACGGTCCTGCTTCCGGGCGATCCGCTCCGGGCAAAATACATTGCCGAAACATTTTTAGAAAATCCGGTCTGCTACAACGAAGTTCGAGGCATGCTCGGGTATACGGGAACATATAAAGGAAAGAAGGTTTCAGTGCAGGGAACCGGCATGGGTGTTCCATCTATCTCCATTTATGCAAATGAATTAATGCAAAGCTATGGCGTTCAAAATTTGATCCGGGTCGGCACATGCGGAGCGATCCAGAAAGACGTGAAGGTCCGTGATGTGATTCTTGCCATGACCTCTTCAACAGATTCAAGCATGAACCGCGTTACGTTTCCGGGCATTGATTATGCGCCGACAGCCAGCTGGGACCTTTTAAAAGCGGCATTTGATGCCGGCACGGAAAAAGGGCTTCAGCTAAAAGTCGGCAATGTGTTTACCGCGGACCAGTTTTACAACGAAAACGCGGATCACGCAAAATGGGCACAGTACGGCATTTTAGCGGTTGAAATGGAAACAACGGCGCTGTATACGCTGGCTGCTAAATATGGCCGCCGTGCGCTGTCAGTCCTGACGGTAAGCGACCATATCATTACCGGTGAAGAAACGACATCAGAAGAACGCCAGACAACGTTTAACGAAATGATTGAAGTGGCATTAGAAGCGGCGGTTCAGTTCTAATGAAAAAAACCGCTTTAACCCTGGCGGCCGCCATCCTGCTTGCGGGCTGTGCAGCTGCTGAAGAAAAACCTGAAAACAAAACAGAACAAACAGAAACAACAGCGCCGGCCAAAACACCGGCAGAAGAAAAAACTGCCGGACCTGTCATTAGCGCATCGTATTTCAATCAATTGAAAGAGGTGGATGGCGTGCAGGTGATTCAAAATCCGGAAAACCCGCTGGTGCTCGTAAATAAAGAGTTTGCGCTTCCATCGGATTACACACCGCCGGATCTTGTGCGCCCGAAAGTGAAATACTCATTCGGCGACCAGGATATTGAAAAAAGCTACATGCGCAAGGAAGCTGCCGCTGCACTTGAAAAAATGTTTCAAGGGGCGGAAGGAGACGGCCAGTACTTATTTGCGGTTTCTGGCTACCGCTCCTACAGCCGCCAGCAGGAAATTTTAGCGGCAGGCGCTGCGGCAAGCAGTGAAGAAGAAGCGCTCAAGTCGATTGCACCGCCCGGCATGAGCGAGCATCAATCCGGGCTTGCGATGGACATTTCCTCAGAAAGCAACGGATTTGAGCTGAACCAGGCATTTGAAGCAACAGAAGAAGGCAAATGGCTGAAAGAGCATGCTCATGAATACGGCTTTATTCTGCGTTACCCGAAAGGCAAGGAAGACATCACCCGCTATATTTATGAACCGTGGCATTTCCGCTATGTTGGTCAGGAAGCCGCGGCCGTTATTTATGAAAACGACTGGACGTTTGAAGACTATTTCGAACAGGCAAAGCCGGCAGAGTAATCCGCCGGCTTTTTTGAATAGGTTTTTATTTTCAAAAATCCGTGAAAACTGCTAAAATGAAAAAATGAGTGTACACAGTAGGTGAAGAAAGCGGGGAACAAAATGGAAGAAGAAAAGCCGGAACAGGGGCATTACATCAAGATAAAACGGTTTCCGTTTATTATTATGATTTTTGCGCTGGTCTTTATTACGGCGGCGGTCACAACGCTGACGCTTGCTTTTGGTGACGAGAAAGCGGTTGAAGTTGGAGCGCCGGCCCGGTCAGAATTTAATAAATTGTACGAAGCATATGACAAAATCCAGACGAAGTATTATGAGGAAGTTGATCAGGAATCGCTCGTCAATGGAGCCATTAACGGGATGATTGAGTCACTGGGAGACCCGTACTCGGATTATATGAACGAAGAAGAAGCCTCCGAGTTCCATGAAGACGTTTCAAGCTCCTTCCAGGGAATCGGGGCGGAAATTCAAGAGAAAGACGGCTTTATTATGGTCGTTTCACCGATCAAGGGCTCACCGGCGGAAAAAGCAGGCCTGCAGCCGAATGACATGATTTTATCCGTGGACGGCAAAAGCATTCAGGGCATGAGCGCCTCGGAAGCAGTGCTCTTAATCCGCGGAGAAAAAGGTACAAAAGTAAAGCTGGAAGTACAAAAATCCGGCACGGAAAAAACGCAGGAAGTCACCATCGTCCGCGATGAAATTCCAATTGAAACAGTCTATGCGGAAATGGGCGGAAACGGAATTGCCCATGTTCAGGTAACCAGCTTTTCCGAGCATACGGCCGAGGAGCTGAGAACGGCTCTTGCCGCTATGGAGAAAGAAGGAATGAAAGGCCTTGTCCTCGACCTCCGCCAGAATCCGGGCGGCCTGCTGGATCAGGCGATTGAAATGGCCAATATGTTCGTTCCGGAAGGTAAAAACATTATGCAGATCCAATCCGGCGGCGAAACAAAGGCATACCAGGCAGAGGGCGGGGAAAAAATCACCGTGCCGACGGCTGTGTTAATTGACAAAGGCAGCGCCAGCGCCTCGGAAATTTTAGCGGCCGCATTAAGCGAATCAGCCGGCATTCCGCTCATCGGGGAAAAATCGTTTGGCAAAGGAACGGTTCAGTCGGCGGAAGACTTCAGCGATCAATCGAACCTGAAGCTGACAACCGCGAAATGGCTGACGCCTAACGGCACATGGATTCATGAAAAAGGCATTAAGCCGGATACCGCTGTCGCGCTTCCGGACTACGCGAGTTTAACGTATATTAACCCGGAATCGGAGCTGAAGCTTGAGTCGCTGTCCGATGAAGTGAAAACAGCGGAACAAATGCTTGAGGCCCTCGGCTACGCGCCGGGCAAGGTGGACGGCTACTTCGATGAAGAAACCGAAAGCGCCGTTGAAGAATTCCAGGAAGCCTCTGAGCTTGAAGCAAACGGTGTCCTCACCGGCGCTTCTACAACAAAGCTGATGGAAAATCTGCGTTTGAAGCTGGAAGAAAATGATACGCAGCTGAAAAAAGCAGCCCAGGCCGTCCAGGCAAAAATCAAGTAACATCACCCCCTCCAATCCGGAGGGGTTTTTTATTTGAGGGACATAACCAGAAAGAGATGTATACCATATAAGGAAGCGTGAAAAAAACGGCAAAATCATTTATTTTTCTCTAGCCAAACAGGAAAATTCAGAATACAATAAACGTTGGGTATGGAGGAGGGATGTATTTGGCCGACTGGCAGGAGCTGTATCAGGCGCTCTGGAAAGGGCGGACCTTTACGAATATAGAAGAAGCGATGGAAAATGAGCTTGCGGATAAGCTGAATCATCCGAGACTGAGGAAGCAGCCGGAAGTGAAATTTTTTGAAGCGGTACGCCGTGTGCGTGATTCTTCGTTAATGGACGAGGAAAAAATGAGTTTAATTTCCGCTTACATACAGTGTTTGGAGAATCTCAAACAAAGAAATTGATTTTATACCCCGGGCACGTATAAAATAAAAACCAGCGAATAATAGGAGGGCTGATGAATGGCGGGGATTATCATGATAGCAGCTGTGCTTGTCGCTGCTGTATTGATTGGCTATAAGAGATACTGGCCTGTTAACACAAAACGCATTTCAATTGATGAAGCAGCCGGCCATCCGGTTATTGATGTACGTGACTGGCAGGAAGCGAACCGTCTTCCGCTTGCGGGTGCCGAGCATATCCCATGCGGCTATATTCCGCGCAATGCCGGTAAATTCGGCGGGCAGGAAGTGTATATTGCGGCTGCTTCGGCAGTAGAGCGGAATTTTTCAGTGCGCCTGTTAAAAAAATACAATATTCACGTCAAAGGATTTATTTGCATGAATGAATCTGCTTAAGCCGGTGCCTGAGCACCGGCTTTTTCTGTTGAAAATTAGTCTTTACTTTTTTGGCGGGCCGGCGTAAGATAAATCCATTCCGTACGAAAGAAGGAAATTTTATGAAAAAGAAACAGCTTGAACCGGCGGCTGTCCTGCTTATTATTTACCTGAGTGCTATTTTAATAGGAACGCTGCTGCTCAAGCTGCCCGTTTCTGAAAATGGACCGCTTTCCTGGACGGATGCTTTATTTACAGCGACGTCTGCTTTTACAGTGACCGGTCTCGCTGTTGTAGACACCGGGTCAGAATTTACTCTTTTTGGTGAAATTGTGATTATGCTTTTGATTCAGCTGGGCGGACTTGGGATTATGTCTTTTTCCGTTATTGTGTTTGTGCTGCTCGGCAAACGGGTCGGCATGAAGCAGCGGCTGATTCTCCAGCAGGCGCTCGGCCAGCTGCATGTCGGCGGTGTGGTGAAGCTTGTGCGCAACCTGCTTTTGTTTTCGATTGCGATTGAGCTCATTGTCGCCTGCTTTCTGGCGATTGACTGGGTGCCGCAGTACGGGTTCGCTAAAGGCATGTATTACAGCTTTTTTCATGCCGTCTCCGCATTTAATAATGCCGGGTTCGGGTTGTGGCCTGACAATATGATGCAGCACGCTGACAGCTTTATTGTTACCATCGGCATTACCTCGCTTATTATTCTGGGCGGGCTCGGCTTTACAGTGCTGGTAGACTTGTTTGAACACCGCTCGTTCCGGAAATGGACGCTGCATACAAAAATTATGGTGACGGCCACAGCCGGCTTAAACGTGCTTGCGTTTATCATGTTTTATTTGCTTGAATATCAAAACCCGGGCACGATCGGCAATATGCCGTTTATTGACCAGCTTCAGGCTTCCTGGTTTCAGGCGGTTACAACCCGGACAGCCGGCTTTAACTCCATTGATATGGGAGCGATTAACAGCCAGACCGCGTTTTTTATGATGATGCTGATGTTTATCGGCGCCGGCAGCGGCTCAGCTGCCGGCGGCATTAAGCTGACCACATTTATCGTTATGGCGGCTGCGATGCTGACGTATATACAGGGAAAAAAAGACATTCACCTGTTCCGCCGCACCATTAAGCCAGAATATGTGATGAGGGTGCTTTCGATCACGATGATTGCTTTTTTTGTAGTTATTACCGGGACGTTTTTAATAAATGTGGCAGAAGACCTGCCGTTTTTGCCGCTTATGTTTGAATCGGTCTCTGCTTTTGCGACTGTAGGCCTGTCGATGAATCTGACTCCAACCCTGTCAGGGGCTGGCAAAGGCATTTTGATTGTGCTGATGATTCTCGGAAAAGTCGGACCGCTTTCTGTGGCATATATGTTCGCCAAACGCAGCCAGGAAACGCATTTTAAATATCCGTCTGAAGACGTGCTGACCGGGTGATTATCTAAAATACAGCGCGGGCAAATAAAACAGATCCTTAGGGCATAGCCTCTTTTTTAACAGAGAGGCTATTTTGCCTGTCTGGAAGAGCAGGGGAAAAGAGGGCAGAGAAGCATAAGAGTTCACTCTGCTTTTGCTGCCCGCCGGATCAAGCTTCTTTTTGGCTTTTTTTAAAGCCGGCTGCCGCTCATAATCAGCTGCCGTTTTTCTTCGTATGGATTTTTCAGAACGTGGCTGTTCCTGCTGAAAATAAAAGTAGAACGGTCCGCTGGATCGTAAGCCGGCCAATGGTCTGGAAGAGCCGGAGAGTTTGGATTGCCGGTCTGCGCAAATGCGATCCAGGCCTCCTGCATCTGCCGGGCAAGCTGCCCAATTTCTTCATCTGCCTGTATATTCAGCCGTTCAAAAAAAGCAAGATTTGAAAAAACAAATGGAATTTCCAATCCATGGGCGGCCCTGCTTACATGCGGATGATCGGGGAGATGCCAGTCAAACCGGTACATCCATACAGAACCGTGTCTCGACTGCGTCTCTGCATATTCGATGGCCGGCTTCCAAAAAACAAAATCAGTCATAAACTCGGCCTGCCCGTCAGTCGTCGCTGGATAATGGCCTTTTACTTTTTCGGCCATTTCCCTGCCGATTAAGCGAGTCATCGCTTCATCTCGTATATGCTGTGCCATAGGTGGAGTTCCGGGCCGGAAGAAAAAGGACCCTTCGTCATGATTCGTGCCGATTAGCATGTCAACGCCTTTTGCTGCACCCATTGAAATCGCTTTAGCCGGATGCTCGGGCAGGGTATGGGGATCAATGACCGGCTGAAAGATCATGGAACCGCCGGCGCCATACAGGCGGGTGACTTTTTCGGCGGCCTGAATGACTGCTTCAGCAGGGACCTCCTGAAGGGAGCGTAAACCGCCAGCTTCAACCCCCAGCTCATGAAGCATCGCCCTGGCGGTCATTTCTGCCTGCTGCGGAGGGATTACCTGTGCCGCACCGCTCTCTAAAATGGCTCTTTTGCATAGTTCTCTGGCTGCCGGCATGGCGAGTAAAGAAGCAATACTCATGGCCCCGGCTGATTCACCAAAAATAGTGACCTGATCCGGGTCGCCGCCGAAGGCTTCAATGTTTTCCTGTACCCATTTCAGCGCTGCAATTTGGTCGAGCAGGCCAACATTTGCCGTATAGCTGCTGTCGAGCCCGGCAAGATGCAAAAAGCCAAACGCGCCCAGGCGGTAATTGATGGTCACAACAATCATGCTGCCATTAGCCGCTAGATTGGCGCCATTATACAAAGGACTGCTTCCCGATCCGGAACGGAAAGCCCCGCCATGAATCCACACCATAACAGGAAGCCTCCGTTTGGCTTCCAAAGGCGCCCACACATTCAAATAAAGACAGTCCTCCGACATTCTGGCGGCGGGTGTTCCGAGCATGGCGGCAGCATCCGCATTCTGGGGGCAGACCGGTCCGTATTCGAAAGCTTCCAGGACACCTTCCCACTTTTCCGGAGGTGCCGGCGGCTGAAACCGAAGATCCCCTGTTGGCTTTTGGGCAAACGGAATGCCTTTCCATACTCTGGCGTTTCGTTCTTCCAGGCCTTTGATAAGTCCCTGCTGAGTTTGAACAAGTATATTTTCCATTAGGTCGCTCTCCTTTGATACGCTTGCTTCGCGAAAAGCACAGTGCGTTTATGCAGTTACAGTTTACCCTATATAGAACTTTCTCATGTCTGAAACCGAAGAATCATAGTCTAGCAATAAAACCTTATCACTTTTTTTAAGAAGCCTGTCAGTTTTTTGCCGGCTGAGGCGAACGTAATGGCTGCTGCATATAAAAAAGGGCTGTCTATGTTGTCGACAGCCAAATAATGCCGCAATACGTAATGTGTTTTCATACTGTTGAAATAAGAAACTCGCTGGTACATTTGGCTGGGTCTTCAGCACGATGAATGGGCCGCCGCGCTATCCCGGGCATAGAAGAGGCCACCGCATATGTTTACTTTTCTTCTTCAAATGAAAGAGAGACAACTATGCTTCTTATGCCTGCTTTTTAGAAAAACACCGGGCGGAGGATGGCGGCGAAAACTTCCGCGTTCGCCCTGCAGGAAAGCGAAGCCGCCAGCCCGCAGCCCCTGACACTGCTTTTGAAAGATGGCGCGTTTGTGATCGCTGAAAGGGCATACTTTCTTAATGGCTCCGCTTTTCACTTTTATGCATTTAAAGAATGGTGCTGGCTTTTAAATTGCTTCGTCGTTAATCCGGTTACCTTCTTAAAGGAACGGCAAAAATAATGGGAATCGCTGTAGCCGACTTGATGGGCAATTTCATATGTTTTATCGTGGGTGGACTTTAATAATTCTTTTGCTTTGTTGATGCGTATCGCTGTTACATACTCGATAAACGTTTTGCCTGTTTCTTGACTGAATAAGTGACTTAAATAGGAGGAACTTACATTTACCGCATCAGATACACTCTGAAGAGACAGCTGCGCGTCATGGTAATTTTCATCAATATAATCTACAGCCGTTTGTACGGCCGAAGAAAACGGGCTGTTTAAGCCGTCTCTGGTTGAAAGAACAAGGTGGAGCATTTCTTCCATATATGCAAGAATTTCCTGATAATGCCGTATCCAGCTTGTTTTCATTTCGAGTTGACCAATTTTTTGCATGGTATGGACGTTGTTCATTTCGATTTCTTTTACATAATGGGAAATCGTAATGGTAAAGTCCATTAAAAAATAATAGATAGTGAACGGTGATTGAATGGTTCCTTCTTTTAAATAAGAAGAATAGGACCGGGCAAACGCAGATATATCATTACGTAAACCAAACTTTAAGAAATCTATCAAATTCCGCCTTCTAAAGTGCTGTAATTCTTTTTTCAGTTCACTATCCTGTTCTATTTCTTTCGAGCGGTATTTTTGAATGATGCTTGAATAACTTTTTTCTTCATCTGCTTCCGAGAAAGATAATGGAATGCCTTGGATTCGGTTTTCGATTTTTCCGATGCCAAAGACGAATGGATTTTCATTGTTCGGCTCTTCAATGGTAAGGAAGCGCTGTCTCAGCATCTCAGTGTCATGCTCAAGCTGTTCTCTTGATTCACCCATCATGATATAAATCGATTCGTTTACTTTTCTGCTAAACCGTATGCAGCGGTATTCTGTTTCTATCCAGCTAAACAAATCAGATTCTGCTGAATATTTGATGATAACCACGAAATAATAACTGGAAATAAGGTTAATATTTAAGTCAGAAGCTTTTTTAAGCGCCTCTGAAGCAGTATAAGCTCCTTCACAGAGTTCATGCAAAAACGTATTTTTCGATGTTCTAGTATTTTTTAGCACCTGATTTTCCAGGTCGCTTACTCTTCTGTTATTCATTTGTTCTTCTTCAATTTTTAACGACACTTTTTTTAAGATGGAAGTCAGGTCCTGTGAACTGACAGGCTTCAAGCAATATTCCGCCACCTGGGCGCGCATGGCTTCTCTTGCATACTCAAATTCGTCATGCCCGCTAAGAATTATAGTTTTGACAGAAGGCATTTTATCGCGAAGAATGCGGCTAAGCTCCAGACCGTTCATAAAAGGCATTTTAATATCGGTAATCACAATATCTGGACGGTATCTTTCGATTAAAGGGAGGGCAAGCTCGCCGTCAGAAGCATCACCGCAATAAACGAATCCTTCCCGGGCCCAGTCAATGCCGTTTCCGATCCCCTCACGAATCGTCACTTCATCATCTACTAAAAAAATTTTTTTCATGTCCATCACCTCTTCGCAGGAATAAGTAAGCTGACACGTGTGCCTGAGCCATACCAGCTGTTAACTTTTAGTCCAAAGGGCTCCCCATAGTGCAGCCGGATTCGCTGATGCACATTTACCATTCCAAATCCTCCCTGTGTTTTATGGAAGGGGGCCCCTGCGGACAGCTGATTGCGAATCTCAATCAGCTTGTTCTCCGTAATCCCGACGCCGTTGTCAATTATGTCGATACAAATATAACCCTCGGGTGTAAAGTCTCCTTTGATGCGGACAAAGCCTTTGCCGCGTCTGTTTTTTATTCCGTGGTATATCGCGTTTTCAACTAACGGCTGAAGGGTCAGCTTAACAATTTCAAAGTGTAAAATGTCTTCATTTAAATGAAATGACACATCTAAAATGTCTTGATAACGTATTTTTTGAATAAAAAGATAATTACGTATATGCTCAATTTCGCTTTTTAATAAAATAACATCTCTTCCTTTGCTTAATGAAATTCGAAAAAAGTGAGACAGCGCTTTTGTAATGTCAACTACCTGGCGGCCTTTTCCCGCCTCCGCCATCCAGATAATGGTTTCGAGCGTGTTGTATAAAAAATGGGGATTAATTTGTGTCTGCAAGGTTCGCAGCTCGGCCATTTTCAGCTGTTTTTCTTTATTTACACTGGTTTCCAGGAGCGATTTGATTTTTGTAATCATGTGATTAAAGTTGTGGCCCAGCTCAGCGATTTCATCATAGCCTTTATTCGTTACTTTTATATCCAGGTTTCCTGATGAAGCCTGGCTCATTTTCGTTTTTAAAGAGCGAAGGGGAAGAATCAATTTCGAGCTGAAAAAATAATACAGCATAATCAAAATAATAATCCCGGAGCTAATCATCACGATCAAAAAGTTTTTGTAATCAGTTGATTCCTTCATAATATGGGAAACGGGAACAGAGCGGATAAATTTCCAGCCCGTTAAGTCAGAAGTCTGGAAAACAGTAAACAGCGTTTTTTCCGTGAAATAGCCGGAATGATTTTCTTCAATAATGTCCCGGCTAAATGTTTGAGTCGTTTTGGCTAACTCCGGTGACGTAAATAAAATATCGCCGTTTTCTGTTTCAACGTAAAAGTTTCCGGGAGCAGACTGAGTTGCTTCAGATAAAATATTTTTAAAAATGGAGGCTTTTATAATAATATTCAAAAAGCCTATTACCTCTTCAGAATCGTCTGAAATGATCGTGCTTGTCATTGAAAGAGCAGGAGTGCTGTTTTTATAAGCAGAATCAATGATCGTTTCTTCAGGCTGTTTAAGAAGCTTCGCGTATACTTCCTGATTTAATGCCTCGTTTTCTAATTGATACACCCCCCGGTCTTCGCTGATTGCTTTTCCGTCAAGACCCATAATTTTGATGTTCATAACGTTTTCACTGTACTGGTAATTTTCTTTATAGAGATTGATCATGCCTAAAATGTTTCTCGCTTCTTCAGCCGTGTTTTTTTGATCTATTAAAAATTGAACGGTGCTTTCTTTTTTTCCTATTTCCGTTAATCGTTTGATATCTTGAAGAACATTATCATATTCTCTTTTTACTTGTTCGATTTGCATTTGTGCCAGCGTAGAGGAATGCTCGGAAATAACATAATTGAATTTCATATAAGAAATCACGCCGACGATGGTTAGCGGAACAATCGTTAAAAAAATAAACATAAGAAGGAGCTTTGCACGCAGGCTTGAAAGTATTTTTTTTCTCCATTTCATCGCAACCCAGCCATTCTATTTAATGTTAA
This sequence comes from Domibacillus indicus, assembly GCF_000970685.1. GTDB lineage: Bacteria > Bacillota > Bacilli > Bacillales > Domibacillaceae > Domibacillus > Domibacillus indicus. The sequence goes on along the minus strand of NZ_LAJB01000002.1, from coordinate 354,625 downwards.
TATGAAAATTCCCGAGAAAACTTTTATATTTAAATGGTAAATTGACTGATATCGTCTTTCATTTTTTGAATTCGTTCTACAAGCTTGTAGGAGGCATCAGCCACTTCTTCAAGGGTTGTCAGCTGTTCTTCTCCCATCGCCGCAATCTCGACCACTTTTTCTTTGTTTATTTTGGAATTGTTTTCAATTTCTAAAATGGCGTGCCGCATAAGAACCATTTGATCAAATGAGTCCTGTATATCCAGCTTGATGCTTTCTATTTCCAGCTGCTGTTTATACCGGATAGACCGAATTTCCTGAAAATCATTTTTGATTTGCCGGGATTTTAAACGATAGTCCAGATTATCTTCAAAGCTTTGCGCTGCATGCATGTTTATTGAAGAAGCTTTGTTTAGAAACGAAAGGAGCTTTTTCTCAAAAAGAGGGGCCATCTTAACTGATTCGTTAGACAGCTTTTTTATTTGGCCCAATTCTTCCTTCTCAATCTCATGAAATACGTTTTTTTCTATTTTTGTTAAAAGGGAGAGTGTCAGGAGGTTCATTTCACTGATTACTGACTGCGTAATTTTCACCTGCTCGTGAAGGTCTTCCGAAAAATCCGCCATTTTCGCTATCTCTTGATCCATTCCCTGTAAAGCGGAGCTGCTTTTTTCAAAGTACTCAATATAATTATTCAGCTGATGATCAATCAAATCGGCAATTTGCACAGTGTCATTCGAATGAAGATTGATGCTGTTTGTTTTTAAAGCAAATTCATTGAATTTTTGAAATAAGTTTTCTCCAATTGCTGCGGATTTCTTGATTAAGTCATCCTGTTTATGAAGGTTGATCGAAATGGCCTGCGTTGCTTCTGCCACTTCTTCACCGGCCAGCCTGTTTTCCAGAATGCTCTGATGAATGTCCTTTGAGGTGGAAACAACAAGATCATTCGTTTGCCTGACACTTAAAATAAGTTCTTTTAAGTTATAAAACATACGGTTGTAGGAGCGGCACAAATCCCCAATTTCATTCTTGGAGGAAGTTTCAATTTTACCGACAGTTAAATTTCCTTCTGAAATGTCCGTTGATTTTTTTACCAGGCTGTGGATGGGCTTTACAAAGCTTCCTGATATATATAAGGCAAACAGGAGAGACAGCAAAACGGCCGCAATAAATAAGCTGATATAGATAATAATGTCTCTTTTTAAATTAAAGAGAATTTGATTTTGTGATTCTTCTTTAACAGCAAGTGTTTTCTGAAGAAGAGACTGCACTTTTTCATCAATAAGGCCTGAAAGAATGGTAATGTACTCGTAGGTGATATTTCGTTCATCAGCAGGCGCATTTCCCTGGATTTGTATGCCGAGCTTATCGATATACTCATTAGTCGTTATTAATGTTGTTCGGACATCCTGAATTTCTTTAGGAAAATCCATGTTTTGATCATTGAGTTCAATTTTGTCCAGGTTTTGGTACATATCCCTGAGATAATCATATTGGTCTTCGTTTTCAAAAAGCAGCTTTCCATAGGCAATATCCCGAATCTCATCGTTTAATTTTTGTTTTAACACACCATTAATAGAATTTGTTAAGGTAATCGTTTCGACTATGGAATTATATTGCCGAATATATCCGAAAAAAAGATAGATATGTATACAATTAATTGCTGCAAGCCACAGAAGAATAACTAAAAAAGCAAGGATCAGTTTTTTCCGTAATGATAAATCAGACATATAAGAAAATAATTTCATGATTATTCACCTTCCCGGGCAATCCTTTTTTATAATAAAAAGCGCATTTGAAAAATAGAAAAATGATTTACAGAAGCCGATCGGTGAAGCCGGCAGAATCCGCATTTAAACGTAAGAGATAAATAGAAACGGAACGGATGCAGAGCTTTCAAAAAGAGAGCTATTTTACATTATATTGTAAGCGTTTTACAAATAGCATATACCAACCCGTTAAAAAATGCTAAATAATATTTTACGATGACGGATCAAGCAATGCTCTGATAGAATGCCTTCACAGCAGGGAAGGCAGGAGACCCGGCTGCTTTAAAATAAATGGCCAGCTCATTTTTCAACATACATCTTCTTTGTAACAGGAAAAGTGGACTTTTTTTGAAAAAGTGGACTTTCTTAAAAGGGCACCTGAATGAAAATCAAATGAATGTACAGTTTTTTCAAAAGGAAGTCTATTCAATTTTTGTCTGTAAGCGCTTTATAATTAACTCATATAATCCCAGTGAAAAAGACGGCAATGCTCTTTTTTATTGAGGGAAAAGGAGGGTTTTTAATGAAAAAAGTTCTAAGAGCAAAAATGCTTCTGCTGGTGGTCACGTCGGTTCTGCTCCTGTTATCCGCCTGCGGCTCTTCGGGCGGGCAGACTGCCACATCGGATGGCGGCTCGGCTGGTGATAAGGAAAAGCTGGTGATCGGCTTTTCACAGGTAGGTGCTGAAAGTGAGTGGAGAACAGCTAATACGAAATCGATGCAGGATGCCATTAAAGAAGCGGGCCATGAATTAAAATTTTCAGATGCCCAGCAGAAGCAAGAAAACCAGATTAAGGCAATCCGTTCATTTATCGCACAAAAAGTAGATGCCATTGTTTTTTCTCCAGTTGTAGAAACCGGGTTTGAAACAGTTTTAAAGGAAGCGAAAGACGCAGGGATTCCCGTGTTTTTGGCGGACCGTGCCGTTGATATTGAAGATGACTCCCTCTGGGTCACATTCCTTGGCTCTGATTTTGTGGAGGAAGGCAGAAAAGCTGCAAACTGGCTGGTGGAGGAAACAAAGGATGCGGAAGGCGATGTGAATATCGTCGAGCTGCAGGGTACAGTAGGCTCAGCGCCGGCGATTGACCGGAAAGAAGGATTTGAGGAAGTTATTGCGGATCATCCAAACCTTAAAATCATTAAATCTCAGACGGGTGACTTTACGCGGGCGAAAGGAAAAGAGGTTATGGAGGCGTTCTTAAAATCAGACGGCGAGAACATCGATGTTTTATACGCTCATAATGATGATATGGCCATCGGGGCCATTCAAGCGATTGAAGAGTATGGATTAAAGCCAGGGGAAGACATCAAAATTATTGGCGTAGATGCGGTTAAAGGAGCGTTTGAGGCAATGGCGGCAGGAAAAATGAATGTCACAGTTGAGTGTAATCCGCTGTTCGGCCCGCAGATGGTTGATTTAATCGAAGCGCATTTAGCCGGTGAAGAAATTGAAAAGCGTGTAGCAGTTGAAGAAAGCATGTATACGATGGACCAGGCAGAGGAACTGCTTCCAACTCGTGAGTATTAATGAAAAAACACGAAGAACCACCGGGCAGGCAGCAGGACACTGCCTTGCCCGGTGGTTCTTCCAATAAAAAAATGCTGGGAGGAAACGCTTTGCAGAATCAAGCTCCAATACTTGTGATGGATGGAATAACAAAGGAGTTTCCGGGCGTTAAAGCTTTAACAGATGTTCACTTAAAACTATATCCTGGCGAAGTTCATGCATTGATGGGAGAGAATGGTGCAGGGAAGTCAACACTCATTAAAGTATTAACAGGTGTATACACGTTTGACAAAGGATCCGTAATGCTTGAAGGCAGACCCGTTCGGGCAGCAACCCCCCTCGAAGCGCAAAACCTGGGCATCAGCACGGTATACCAGGAAGTGAATTTATGTACAAACTTATCAGTAGTAGAAAATATTTTCATCGGCCGGGAAATTATGAAAAGAGGCAGGCTGGACTGGAAAGAAATGACCAGGCAGGCAAAAGAACTGCTTAAAACAAGGCTAAACCTGGACATTGACGTAACGAAGCTGCTGTCTTCCTATTCGGTCGCCATCCAGCAAATGATCGCCATCGCACGCTCTCTTCAGGTTTCTGCCAAAGTACTTATTTTGGATGAACCAACCTCAAGCCTCGATCAAAATGAAGTGAACCAGCTGTTTAATGTGATACGAAAACTAAAGCAGGACGGATTGGCCATTGTTTTTGTCAGCCACTTCCTGGATCAAATTTATGAAATCACAGACCGGCTGACGGTTTTGCGCAATGGCAAATGGATCGGTGAATATATGACAGCGGACATTGAACGGCTTGAACTCGTTTCAAAGATGATCGGCAAGGATTTGAATGAGCTTGCGCATACCGAAAAGAAAAGCGGCAAATCTTTTGAAAATAATAACCTTCTTTTACAGGGAGAAAAGGTGTGCAAGAAAGGGAAAATAGCTCCTTTTGATCTTAATATACATGAAGGAGAAATCGTTGGGCTTGCAGGGCTGCTTGGCTCGGGAAGAACAGAATTGGCCAGGCTGCTGTTTGGGGCAGACAAAGCAGATTCAGGAGAGATTAAGATAAATGGGAAGAAAACGAGTCTTGCTTCCCCCCGGCAGGCGATTTCAAGAGGCATCGCTTTTTGTTCGGAAAACAGAAAAACGGAAGGAATCATCGCAGATTTAACCATTCGGGAAAACATTATCCTCGCGATGCAGGGAACGCAGGGGTGGTTTAAGCATATTCCGAAGAAAAGACAGATTGAAATTGCGGATGAATACATTAAATTATTGAATATTAATCCGCCCAATCCCGAGCAGCTAATCAAAAATTTAAGCGGCGGCAACCAGCAAAAAGTGCTTCTTGCCAGGTGGCTCGTTACAAACCCAAAGCTGCTTATTTTAGATGAGCCGACCCGGGGGATTGATATAGGCGCAAAAGCGGAAATTCAAAAGTTAATGCTTTCATTAAGTGAAAAAGGCATGTCGATTTTATTTATCTCCTCAGAAATAGAAGAGGTGCTGCGGACCTGCCATAAAATTGCGGTTCTCCGCGATCATGAGAAGGTGTCTGAAATTGAAAATGCCCGGCATATTACGCAAAAAGACATTATGGAGGCAATGGCCGGGGGTCATACTGAACAAAAAAACAATAAGGAAGCAATAGCTGGAGGGGTCGCTCGATGAAATCAAAACTATTCTGGCCGCTCATGATATTAGTGCTTATTTTACTCATTAACCTTTTTTTTGACAGAAGCTTTTTCGCTATCGAGGTGAAAAATGGATATTTAACTGGCAGCCTGGTTGATATTTTAAACAGGGGAGCTCCTTTGCTGTTAGTCGCGATTGGGATGACACTCGTTATCGCGACAAAAGGAGTCGATCTTGGTGTGGGTTCCGTTATGGCGATGGCGGGTGCGGCCGGGGCGATGGCGGTAAGCGGCGCAAGTGAAGGCGGGCTGGTTCCGCTGTTTACAGCGATTGCTTTTGTGATAGGCATCTCCCTGTTAAGCGGGGTATGGAACGGTGTTCTTGTTTCAAGAATCGGGGTGCAGCCGATTGTCGCAACGTTAATATTAATGGTAGCAGGGCGCGGTATTGCTCAATTAATTACCGATGGCCAGATTATGACGGTTTATTATGAGCCTTACACATTTATCGGCGGCGGACATTTAGCAATGCTGCCTTTCTCCTTCTTTATTGTCGCAGCTGTCCTGGCCATTGCCGCCTTTATGACAAGAAAAACGGCTGTCGGCTTATTTATCGAATCTGTCGGAACGAATCCAGAAGCAAGCCGGCTTTCGGGAATCAACTCAAAAAACATTTTGTTAATGGTTTATATCTTTTCCGGTTTATGCGCCGGGATTGGCGGGCTGATCTTAAGCTCAAATGTCGCCAGCGCGGACGGGAATAACGCAGGCCTGTGGTACGAGCTGGACGCCATCCTTGCAGTAGTCATTGGCGGGACCTCTCTTAATGGAGGCAGATTTTCTTTAAGAGGGACGGTGATTGGAGCGTTGATCATTCAAAGCCTGACAACGACTATTTATTCGATCGGGATCGCTCCGGAAATCAACCTTGTTGTAAAAGCAATCGTTGTGCTCATTGTCTGCCTTTTGCAGTCGGCAGAATTCAGAAAGAAAGTGTTCGGTATTTTTACAATCAAAAGACCGGAAAAGAAAAAGGAGGGAGTATCGTTATCATGACAAAAGGACTGCGGGTAGATACGAAACATCTTCCCTTAACAGCTACGCTTGCCCTGTTTGTGATCATGTTCCTTTTTGGATCGCTGCGGTATACTGGCTTTTTTTCAACGCAGGTTTTTTTAAACCTATTTATTGATAACGCCTTCCTGATTATCGTGGCGGTGGGGATGACATTTGTTATTTTATCAGGGGGGATTGATCTCTCGGTTGGCTCGGTGATCGCCTTAACCAGCATGGTAGCAGCCAGCCTTACAATGAACGCGGAGCTGCCGCCGGTAATGGTTGTGCCGATTAGTCTGCTTGTTGGCACGGTACTTGGTTTTTGCATGGGTTGCCTCATCCATTACTTTCATTTGCAGCCATTTATCGTGACACTTGCCGGAATGTTTCTCGCGAGAGGGCTATGTTATTTAATAAGCGTGGAATCGATTACGATTACCGATGAATTTTTCAACTTTATGGCCAGCACCCGGATTCCAGTAGGAAATGGTAACTTTATCTCCATTAGTGTAATCATCGCCATGTTCGTAGTGGCGGCAGCCATTTTTATTGCTCATTTCACTAAATTTGGACGCAATGTGTACGCATTGGGCGGAAGCGAACAGTCCGCTTTATTAATGGGACTGCCGGTTGGAAGAACAAAAATCATGATTTATACGATCAGCGGCTTTTGCTCATCACTTGCCGGGTTAATTTTTACGTTCTATATGTTATCGGGTTATGGACTTCATGCCAACGGCCTGGAGCTGGACACGATAGCAGCTGTCGTGATTGGGGGCACACTGCTTACAGGCGGTGCAGGCTATGTAGCGGGCAGCGTAGTGGGCGTGCTCATTTTAGGAATTATCCAGACGGTGATTGTCTTTGAAGGAACCCTAAGCTCATGGTGGACAAAAATTGCCATTGGCGTATTGCTGTTATTGTTTATCGTTCTGCAGCGGATCATTGTTGCCAGAAGCAGCACGAGTCAGGTTTCTGCCGCTGCGAATTGATTGAATCCTTTAAAGCTTAAATGATTGTGTTTGAGTATAAGAATGAAAGCAAAAAAACACATCACGCCGCAGCGCGTGATGTGTTTTTTCTTTGAACCATTCGAAGGCGGATGGAAAGCGTAATGGCCCCGCATGTAAGGCCGGTAATCAGGCCGATCCAGTAGCCATACGCCCCCCAGTCTGTCCAGCGGGCAAGCGCCCAGCCGAGCGGAAGGCCGATGACCCAGTAGCTGATCATCGTCATGATAAAGGTGACATTTACGTCCTTATAGCCGCGGAGGGCGCCCTGAACCGGAGCCTGCACGGCATCGGACAGCTGAAAAATAGCGGCAAACAGCAGGAAGCCCGCGGTCAGCTCCAGCACCTCGGCATCGGTCGAGTACAAATGCGCAAAGGCATTGCGGAATGTAAAAATAACGACGGTGCCGATGCTTGCCACCCCAATTGCTATTAAAATACCGATGATGCCGTACTGGCGCGCATCCTGAAACCGTCCGGCGCCTGCTTCAAAGCCGACGACAATTGTCAGCGCCATTGAGACGCTGAGCGGAATCATATACGTCAGCGAAGCAAAATTCAGCGCCGCCTGGTGCGCGGCGATCACATTGGTGCTGTATTCACTCATCAGGAGCGTCACCGCTGAGAAAATGCTTGTTTCAAAAAAGATCGACAGGCCGATTGGCAGCCCGAGCAGCAAAATTTCCTTCCATTTGGAAAACGAGGCGCGCGGCAGCCTGTGAAACAGCCGGTAGGCAGCAAACGGCTCATGGCGCCAGATAATCCACGCCGCCAGAATAAAAATCAGCCAGTAGGTAATGGCAGACGCATAGCCGGCGCCGATTCCGCCAAGCTCCGGAAAGCCGAACTTCCCATAAATCAGCACATAGTTAAACGCAGCATTGATCGGCAGCGTCATAAGCGTAATAACCATGGAAGTCCGGGTCATGCCAAGCGCATCAATAAACCCGCGCAAAACGGCTGTTAAAAACAGCGGGATAATTCCAAAGGACAGGCCGATCACATAGTTAAACGCGATGCGCCGCACATTGTCCGCTAAATTCATCAGCCCGAGCACCGGCTCCAGCAGCAGAAAACCGAGCGCATAGGTAGCGGCGGAAATCACAAGCCCGACATACACCGCCTGCATGACCGAAAACGTTACCCCGTCCCGGCGGCCTCCGCCGATTAAATGGCCGACAATGGGCGTAATCGACAGCAAAATGCCGCTCAATCCGGTGTATACGGGCATCCACAGCGACGAGCCGACCGCCACACCGGCCAGATCATCCGCACTGTAGCGGCCGGACATAATGGTGTCGAAAAAGGTCATGGAAAACATGGCGATCTGTGTCACCAAAATGGGAAGCAAAATTACTGAAAACTGGCGCACCTTGGCGCGCATTGTTACAGTTTCAATCATACGGTCATCTCCTCTGCCGAAAAACAGTATAGCACAAAAACAGCCGATTGAGATTACCATCTTCATTGGGGCCGTGTTATAAGGAAAGAGAAGGTGGGGAGCATGTCAACATGGCTCTGGCGGCTTTTTCTTATCTGGTATGCAGTCGGTGATGCGCTGGTCGGGTTCGACCTTGTGCCGCCCGCGCTCGAACAGGCAAATGCTGTTTTTTTATACCTGGCAGGGCTGATCTGCGCCGTTTATCTCGTCAAGCGGTTTGGAAGGAAGAAAGGAATTTTGCTGTCTCTGTTTATTATTCTCTGGTCTGCTGCTGTCCGGGCACATCTGGCCGTACGCCATTATCAGCGCCCAGAAGCTCGCGGTTGATCTCACCTCAAAGCAAGCCGCCGTGGCTGTCTCCGTTTATGCCGGTGCTGCTTATTTCTTCCATGCTGAGAAAAACATACTACTGGAAAGGCAGGGCGTACGATTCCTGAAGGAGTGTGCGCTTTTTGGCCGTTCCCTTAAAAAAGAGGGAAAGGTGAAACCTTTACGCTCTGAAGCCGTATTGTTTAGCAGGAAGAGTTGTTTTGTGTACGGCTCTGCCATTCATCTATCACAGGTGTTACAAAAAGAAAAGAGGATGATACAGATGGAAGTGATTTTCACAATTATCCTGCTGGCGGCTCTTTTCGCTGCGTTTCCGCTGATCCTTCACAGACGGCGCCGGCTCGGCATTACGGGCTGGAAAAGCTGGCTGACACCGCTCTGCTTTTTTTCGATGGGAATGGTCGGCCTGTTTGCCAGCTGGTTTCAAATGATAGGATTGTACGCGTCGCTTGTTCAATTCGCCCTGCTGCTGACGGGCGCTTACTTTACCAGGTATATTCCATTTGAGAAGAAGAAAAACAAACCGTCTTGAAAAAAGGAGCGAAAGAAAATGAGAGAAAATCTGCGGCTGGCTTTTGTTGTGTCTTTAGTCGTTCTGGCCGGGTTTCCATTGTTTTTCCTTGTTCTGTCACTGTACACCGGCAGCTGGAATTTTTTCATGTACAGTCTGGCTCCGTCTCTTGCAGCCGGGTTGACCGGACTGCTGCTTGTGAAACAAAAACTAAAAAAAGCAAAGTAGCAAAGCCGTCCGGCAGCCGGGCGGCTTTTTGTCTCAGCGGATATACGAAGAATACGGGTCCAGCACACCTGTCCACAGCAGGACTGCGAGAACGGACAGAAGAGCTCCTGCGGTGAGAAAAAACCGGCTGGAGCTCTTTTTTCTTTTGCGCAGATAAAGGGCAAAATCAAGAAATACGAAAGCAAAAGGAGTGAGAAGAAGACTCAGTCCGATATTCATGCTATGCTCCTTTCACCTGCAGAAACAGGTCCCTATTATGAAATGATGCTTCGATACAAAGAACTGGCGGCACTGAGGGCAACACAAATGCCGCCGGCCCAGAGAAATGCTTCCGCCGACAAAAGCGAGCCAAGATGAAAGCAGAAAACACCGGCGATCAGCAGGCCGATCGTAGATAAAAAGCGGAAGGAGGCGAACCGTTCACGGATAGACGCTCTTTTACCAGCCTCCATTTTGCAGTATATATAAATGATCAAAAGGGCCGGAACCCCCCACCAGGCCAAAAAGATGATCAGCTGTCCGGTTTGTCCCATTGCTGGCACACCTCTTTCGTTTTGCGGCGGAACGCTTCATCCCGAAGCAGCGAGAGCTCGAACGCATTCAAGCTGCCCGACAGCTTCGCATGCTCTAACAGAGTCAGCCCGTCCGTGAAAAATGCCAGCTCCAGCAGCCCGCCGTTCTTTTTAGCTGCATACATGGCTTCGGTCAGCACAAAAGCCGTCGATCCGCCTTTTCTGCCAGCATGCAAAAGCCATTCCTGGTTGGCCGGGTCCTTCATAATCCCCTCCATAACAGGATCTAAAAAAGCATGAACCTGACCGGGGAGAAAGGTCCGGCTGTTTAGCTTTTCCATAACCGATGCGTATTCACTTGTTGTCGACCGTGTCAGCCGGTCCGACCAGATTTTTTGATTGGGCACGTTCATGAGACGGTACAGCTGCTTCTGCTCCCGTCTTGTCGGCGGGTCTTCCAGCCACTTTTCATGAATGGCGATGGACCGCTGACGGTATTCCGCCAGCTCCATCTGTTTTACCGCCTGCATGGTTTCTTTTTTGCCGAGCTTTTGCTCCTTCATCAGCTTAACCGGAACAAACAGCGTGCTGACAAGCGGGTAAATGGGCTCATGGTGCTCAAGACCGAACAGGGCAGGAATCCGGTTAACGTTTTCCAGGCCAAGCAGGTGAAGAAGATAATCGGTATTGGCGTTCGAGCTGTAGGTGATCATGCCTTTTGCAACTTCTGACAGCGGAACTGAATTACCCGTAAAAGCCGGCTGAAGAGAGCGGAGCCACATGGTATGCGCACCTCCGTCCGTCCTCGGCACATAAAAAGACTGGAGTGTTTCAAGCGGCACTTTTTGATTCGGATCAATCTGTCCGTCTGCCGCCTGCCGGGCGTATTCAACAGCGGCCATTATTTTTACCGTGCTCGCAAGCGGCATCCGCAGCGTTTCGTTCACATCCGCGAGGCGCTCCCCATTCCAGCGGACAGAGAGAGCTGCCCGGCCATCCGCCGCATTTTCCTCTATAAACTGCAACACTGCATCCGGGCTTGCCTGGCGGATTTCACGCTGAAACCGCCTATGTATCAAAAAAAGAATCAAAATGACTATCGCCAGTCCAGCTGCCACTGTCCATACGATGACCTTCACCCATACCAGCTCCTTTACCGCAGATTCCGTTTTCTTTACGGGCAGAAAAGGAAAAAGTTTCATGAAAGAGATGAAATTTTATTGTCAGCCGCCGATATATGCAGAGAAGATACACGCTTAGCACTGTCGGATTAATCGTTTTGCAGAAGTAAGTAATAATTCCTGCTGCAGATAAAAATTATATAGATACACACGAAAAAACATGATATATTACCTATTAATTCGATACTGAGATAATTAACAACGTGAGGAGACTGTCCCTATGACTGCAATAGAGAGCCTGCGGGTTCGTGATACCGGCAAAAAAAATACGCTCATGTATATTGTGTTTTCAATTTCCCTGCTTTTCGGTCTTGGAAAAGCTTTTTCAATCGGCGAGCTTGATAAAGCTGCTTTTTACGGAACGGAATTGGTCATCTTTTCCATTATGTATTTTGTGCTTCAGAAAGGAATAAAAAAACCCTTTCTTTTCCCTTATGCCGGAGTGGGGATCATTTATTTATCTTCTATTTTCTCGATCTTTTTATTCGGCGCATCGGCCGAACTGGTCATTATTTTGCTTTTTCTCGTTTTGATTTCGTCCGTACACCTGCAGTTCCGCGTCTTTATCCTGGGATATACACTCGGTCTTGCCGGAATGATCATGGCTGCTGTTTTTAATACAGATGAAACCCAAACAATTGATGCTATTTTTCCGGTAGCAATGATTGTTTATATTTTATCGGGGATTGTGTTAGGTGTAGTGATTTCCTTAACATCAAAGCAATTTGCCCAGCTGGGAGAATTTATTGCCCGGATTGAGGAAGAAACGAAGCAGAAGGAAGAGCAGAAACAAAAACTTGAGGTGACTGTCTCGGGAATGATTGAAGACATTTTGCAGGCAGATGCTCATATGAAAAGCGGCCTGGCCGCTCAAAGTGAAATGAAAACCGCTATTCAGGAAATTGCAGCCGGAAGCCAGACGCAGGCCGAGCAAATCAATAAAGTGGTCCTTAATACGTCAAGTACGAAAGCATCCATGGAGCACTTTCACAGAGTGTCAACGGAGCTGAGAGCTGAAAGCGGGCAGGCGGGCGAAATCGTCAAAGAAGGGCAGCAGCAGGTGAAGGGCCTGAATGACGATATTCAACAGGCGAAAAGCATCAGCCTGGAATTAAACGAAACCTTTGATTCGCTTTCCGGCACCATTCAGGAAATGAACGAGCTGACCAGCATGATTCAGGATATAACCGACCAGACGGGGCTGCTTGCATTAAACGCTTCGATCGAGGCAGCGAGGGCCGGACAGTACGGAAAAGGCTTCTCGGTAGTTGCCTCTGAAATCCGCAAGCTGGCGGATGTAACAAAAGAAACAACGCAGAAAATCAATGATAAGCTGCAGCGGCTGAATCAAAGCAATTCACGCGCCCTCGAAAAAGTGGATGAAAGCCATTCATACATTGACAGGGGAGTGGCTTCAACAGAACAAGTGACGGCCTCTTTTGAACAGGTACGAAATATTCTTTTGTATTTGAATGATGAGGTAGTGAAATTTGCGGCTTTGTCAGAATCCGTCACAAAGGAAACGGGCGCCATTGAAGCATCGACCACGGAGCTTGCGGCCATCATTGAACAGTCATCCGCGAGCCTGGAGGAAATGACCGCCACAATCGAAAATGTAACGGACGATAACGAGACGATTGCGGCTCTTATGAGTGAAACTTCTTCAAAGGCAGAACAACTGAAAAACACCTTTTCATAAAAAAGCGTCCCAAAAGCATGTTTTGATTTCTTTTCAAAGCATGCTTTTTTATACTTATAATAAAGGAAAAAACAGGATAGCGATGAAAGAAGGTCTATGAATGAAAGCTGAAGAAGCCATTCACACGCTGATGAACAGCCGTTTTATGAGAACGGAAACCGAAATTTCGCTGTTTGAAGAAGCGCTGGAAGCAGTCTATCAGGCGAATGACTACCGCTTAACAGAAGAACTGACCGGTGTTCTGGAAGATGATACAGAGCAGGAAGAAGTAATGTGGGGAGTGATTCATGCGATTGAAGCCTTGAGTGCCCGATCCCCAAAGGAAGCTTTGGCGCGGCAGATTGCGGCTGTTCCAGAAAATCTGGACAAAAGCAGGGGATGGCTCAGCATCCTGCATGTGAGGATAGTAAACCATGATGAATACAGAGGGCTGCTGGCAGAGGTCTTAAGGGAAGCGGACACGCGCATTCAGGAGGCGGTTATTGGACTGTTTCATGATATACAAAAGGAAAACCCCGGCCAATTCAAGGAAAAAGCCGAACAGGTAACAGCCATCCTGACTAAGGAATAAAATCAGGAGAAAACACAGCAGCCAGGGCGGAAACCGGACTGGTTACTGTTTGCGGTGTTTCATGGGAAGGGCTTTTACAAATACGAGAAAAGAGAAAACAGCGAACCCGCCATTTAAAAAAATTTCAAAAGTGGTGCCAGTAAAATAGTTTGTGATGGCGCCGCTTGCAAAAAGCAGGGCCAGAACAAGCCAGATTGCCGGTTTGTACCGCTGGTAGATAGATTGGAACATCAGGCTCACCTCTCCTATTTTTCTTTCTTTTTTCTACGTGCCGCGGGGGAAAAAGTTTCAAAAAAGCCCGGTCAGGTTAACGCCTGCCTGCTTTTTGCTTGCCTGTAAGCAGCACCCAGGAAAACAGCCAGGTCATCGCAGCGAAAAAGAGCACAATTCCATAAATTTCGTTGGTATTCAGATGGACAGCAGAAAATTCAGTCCAGGCACCCCTGTAAAAATACTGCCAGATCCATATGTAGGAAAGTATTGTAAATATCATATAAGTAAAAGGGCCCGCCAGCGTTTTATTGGAAAACCAGGCTGCCACTGCCCCCGCTATAAACGCAGCCGGCAGAGCGAGCAGCTCCATTACGTACGGGTCAAACCAGGTTGATGCACTGATCAAGATTCTCCGCCTCATTTCCATTTTTTATCATGAGCCTTTCTACGGCATATAAACGGAAAAGTTTCAAAAAAGAAAAAAATAAAAGAACATGAAAGGCAGGCAGCCAAATGCAATTTACATACAGGTTTAGCAGCCGCTGGTGCGTGGATTATTCAATTGAAATAAACTCCCAGCAGTCGGGCTCGAATGTAACTTATGTAAGTGACTGTTTAGGTGATTTGCTCCGTGCCCTAATGGATTTAAACGCAGATTGCGTGCCAGAAGGTGATAATTTGATGACGGAGACCTCCTGCCTTTGGAATAGTGAACCGCTTATTACGACCTGGAGTTTCAGTTTAAAAAGAGCTGGACTGCTGCATGTTGTGGTTTCCCAGGAATATTCCGCGGCAAACGAAGATGGTACCTATGCCGGCATTCAAACAGAAATTGATATTGATACGGAATGCTCTTATGATTATTTGCTGGAAGTGATCATCAAAGAAGCAGATGTGTTACTGAAAAAGCACGGAATTGTCGGGTACCAGCAAAACTGGGATCATGAATTTCCGCTGAGTACATTTCTGAAATTAAAAAACTATTTACTGAATAAGAAGCCGTATGTACTAATAGAAATTGGCGATGACTACGGAGAAATCAAAGCAGGGAATGTAAAGAGCGATATCGATTTATTGTTTAAAGAAGTCCCTGAGTAGTTCTTTTACTCAGTCGTTTCTGTTAAAGGCCTGCTGGTTCACTATCCTGTGGCGAATTCAACCGAGCCGGGAGGAGATAACAATGAGGTTTTTAATTGCCGGCCAGGAAACCAAAATTGAAATGAATGTAATAGAAAGAATGTATTCAAACACGGTAGACTACTGGGACAGCAACTGGATGAGGTCACAATTGCGCATCGAAATTCCCGGTTACCTTGTTCACTTTGAAGCAGCTTTGAGAACGGACGAATTGTCGGACTTTTTACAGCAGCTAAAAAAGATGAACGAGAAATTAAAGGGAGCAGCATCCTTCAGCGCAATGGATGGCTGGATGGACATTGAATGCAGCATGAACGCATTGGGAGGATTGAACTGGCAGGTAGAGACATGCTATCCTGCTGGATACGGTGCCGTTCTTCAGTTTGAATTTGAATCAGACCAGTCATATTTAAACAGTTTAATAAAAGAGCTGGAAGCTGTTCTGGCTGTTTTTCCGGTTACCGGAAAGCCCTGAACAGCAGGCTGATTATCATAAAGCGAAAGAGAGCGGGGGGAAATCAAATGCTGGCAGAAGGAAGCATAGTAAAACAAACGCTGCATTCTTTAAAAAAACGCCTGGAGGAAAATAGTGGCGTTATCCAGATTCAAAGTGAACAGGGGCATATATATAAAGCAGTGTGCACGTTCAATGACCCGGCAAGTGATGGGGAAATAACCGAGTTTGAACAAAAAACAGGCTTATTGCTTCCGCGGGACTATAAAGCATTTTTAAAAATAACGAATGGCTGCCGGTTATTTGATGATAGTGAATATGGCGGGGAAATTGAGCTTTACAGCCTGGCGCAAATTCTCGAATGGAATGGAGATTACGGCGAAGGGGAAGGGTGTTTTGACATCGCATATATTTATCAGGATAACATTGTGATCGACTCCAAGCAGTATGCAGAAAACCAAAAAAATTATCTTTTATGGAAGAGCCATATCGATCCGTTTTCAGAGGCGGAACCGTTAGGGATGAACTTTGAGCTGTGGCTTGA
The DNA here is from genome assembly GCF_000970685.1 of Domibacillus indicus. Lineage (GTDB taxonomy): Bacteria > Bacillota > Bacilli > Bacillales > Domibacillaceae > Domibacillus > Domibacillus indicus. The sequence continues at coordinate 338,841 of NZ_LAJB01000002.1, read as the reverse complement.
CCGGTTTATTATGAGCCAGGGGGCAAAATTTTGGTGGTGGCCGATTTATACGGCTGAAAATTACTATAAACTCACATAAGCGTTTTAGCCGTCAGTGGCTGAATTGGAGTGTTATTAAAATCCAAAAATGAATTTACCATTATATGGTTTGCTGGTATACTGGAGACAAAATCGCTTCTACTAAAAATGGGAGGTTCTAAAGCATGGAGGCAACATTTTCTGTCAGTAAGTGGGATGAAAAACCGGTTGATGAAACAAGAAAAGATTTCCCTGTGAACAGCGCCCGGGTTGAATATGAAATTGATGGCGTATTAAAAGGAAAAGCGTTTGTGGAGTATTTATTATATTATTTAGAGTCGAATGCCACGGATGGTCACCTGGCCACTGCAAAAATTTCCGGTTTTCTGCATTTCGAAGGCACGTATCAAGGCAGGCAGGGAACCTTTACAGCTATTGAGCAAGGAATTTTTGATAAAGGAAATTTAGATTCTCCAGGAAAAATACTGAAAGCAACGGGTAACCTCGAAGGGCTGAAAGGGTTCTATCATTACACATTTTCAGGGCAAGCCAGTAAAATGATGCTGGACTTTGAATTTTAGAATGGCTTTCTTTTAAAACAGGCATCTCTTTAATTTGCAGGAATGCCTGTTTATTGTCTGGCATACTCATCTAATCTGCTCATATCAAGCTTACTTAAATCCTGTGATCTAACTGTAATCTTCAATCAGTGAGATTTTTCCTTCGCTAATCTCAAATACTGACTTTCCTTTCAGCTCTATCTTATCGCCGGCCTTCAATCCGTTTGGAAAATCAACAGCCAGGATTCCTTCATAATCAACATGCACCTCTACATTTTTACCTGAATCACTGAATTCCGTAATTCTCTGGCGGCGGCTTGAGAACATCTTTGACGAGTTTTCCGCCAGTTCCTGAAACTTCTGGATTCCCCTGGTTTCAGTATCCAGCCTGCCGCTGGAAAAATTTCTGAACAGAATATCATTGTGCAGGAGCCTGGTCATTCCCTCTACATCAAACGAATTGTATGCCTCCACATAGCTTTCGATCATTTCTCTGGTCTCCTTACTGCTCATCCTCAAACTCCTCTCCGGGTTTTCCTATTTATATTCTTTAGAACTCAGTCTTTTCCTTCGTAAATATAAATCTTTTACTTAATCCTATAAGAAACTGGCTCCACATATAATGTGGTTATTTTTTGTAAGTTTAGTATAAGCTCTGTATGGAAGTTTATTGAGGGGGCCGCGATTTGAAAACGGTATGTGAAAGGATGGGAATGTGAAGAAAATGAAGGTTTTAGCATTTATCGTTTTTGCCCTTATGTTTCTTTTTTTAACTAGCGTTTCTGTTGAAATACCTTCTAATTTGCGTGATCACGTTTATTATGCAGTCTCGATTTCTTATATAGGAGCACTTCTTTTTTTGTTAGTTGTTAAGGAGAGAATTAGAGTGCTGTTTGGCATTGGTTTTTTAATTGGCATTGTGAATTTGCTGGGAGCCCATGCTGGATGGGACTGGGGACTTTTTATAGGGATCCTCACATTATTTACATTAGTTGTGGGAATGGTCATACACTACGGAAGCGAAGAACAGGGAAAATAAGCGGCCGCTTTCCTGCTGCACAAGGAGATATAAATAATTCACTGATTGAAAAAATATGGTATTATTTTCAATATAAATGGAATTGGAGGTAATCAGTGATGTCATTTGCAAACACACCGGATCCCCCTTATTACGCTGTTGTGTTTACTTCCCGGCGAACAGAAATCGATGCGGACGGCTACGGCTCGACGGCTGATTTCATGGTTGAGCTTGCTTCAAAGCAGACGGGATTTAAAGTGCCAGGAAAAAAAGCGGATTAGGAATCACGGTTTCCTTCTGGGATTCATTAGATGCCATTCAGCGCTGGAGGGAAAACCTTTCTCATCAGAAAGCGCAGGGGAAAAGGAAAAAAGACTGGTATTCCTCCTGCATAACACGCATTTGCAAGGTGGAAAGAGATTATGATTATGCCAGCAGTGTGAAGGATTGAGTTTCACAGACGGCCAGCAGAGAAAGGAGGGGTGTAAGTGTTACGTGACCACGTGAAAGCATTGAGCATTGTTTCTGTTTTATCAATAATCGCAGGACTGGTTTTTATGTTTTCAAGCCTCTCTCTTGGAACGGCTCTGGGAGATTCCTGGCTCGATGGACAGATAAGCCAGAGTGCCGAAGCGGATACCAGCCAGTACGACACGCGCATTAAAATGTACACGAATAATTTTGTCATTCTTGGCACTGTTCTTCTGTGCGCCGGCATTTTGACGGTGCTGCTTACATACTTTGCTTCTGTACGTTTCGGAGTAATAGAGAACAGCGGGACAAAAAATGAAGATAATTTCATTGAAAAAGGGTGAGTCTGATAAGAAACGTAATCCTGGTTTTACTGACAGCCGTTTTAGCAGGCTGCACCCCTTTACATTCTGGTGAATACAGAGCTCTTACGGGGAAAGAAAAAAATGAATTTATTCAAGCGAATCATTTGAATGCCGGTGCTGTCAGAGACGTTCACAATGAAATCACAGTTATGACATTTGAAGACGAACAAGAAGAAGGATTTTATACTGTCTCAAGTAATTCGAAAGGTGAATGGAGTACTTCTTACTTTAAAACGCCCAAAAACAAAGAGCTGCCAGTTCTTATTTCCGGTGTGGCTGCAGGTGCACCTTTCATTGTCATAAAAATAAATGCAAAGGACATATGGGAAAACGGCAGGCATATATCAATCAGCTGGGATAACGGAGAAGTGCAGTAGGAAAGTATGGAGAACACTCAACATGTAATCATTCCTTATAACAGCCCTTCCAGCCAAAATGATATATCCTATGAATCCGTTCAAATAAAAGACAGTGAAAATAAGATTTTATTTGATTCGAGCCAGGAATAAATCCGGGCATGCAGAGAATTGATAAACAAAAGAGTATACGCAGCGCCTCCCGGGGCGGAATAATGAAAGGAAGGGCGGAATTTCTTCTCCCGGGGGCGGTAAATGAAAATACCGGCCATAACAGCATAAGAAAGCGCCAATAAAGCAGGGACGCTGTAAGATAAGTAAGTATTCTTTATTTAGCGGAACAAGGGATTTGGCACATGGAAAGAGAAGCATAGTAACAATAACATTCTGCACCTGGAGGGGAAAGGGCATGGAATGGTCAAAAGATGAGTTTATGATAAGCGACGAGAGTTCACTGATGAATCTGGATATTGTTTCGTACTTGCTTTCATCCACGTATTGGGCATCCAAAAGAACGAAAGAAGCCATTGAAGCCAGTATTCAAAATTCAATTTCTTTTGGTGTATATCACAATAACAGGCAAATCGGCTTTGCCCGGGCTGTGACCGATAGAGCTGTGTTTTCCTGGATTTTGGATGTGGTCATTGATGAAAGGTACAGAGAAAAAGGGATCGGCCAGTGGCTGATGAAATGCATGCTGGAGCATCCCGACATGAAACATACGAAATTTGCCCTGGCTACAACAGACGCTCACGAGTTTTATAAAAAATTTAATTTTAAAGAAACGCAATGTATGATAAGAGTGTAAGAAAAGCCGCTTTCACAAACAGGCAGCGTTAGCTGGATCAAAGGAAATCTATTTATGGGAAACGCCCGGATTTTTAAAATTGGGGGCGTTTTTTACATAGACAGGCAAAGGGGGAGCAGGGGCAGAATGATCAAGGCTGTTTTGTTCGACCTGGATGGAACTTTATTGAACCGGGATAAATCAGTAGAGAAGTTTATAGAGCAGCAATACGAGCGGCTGAATAAATGGGTGGGGCATATACCCAAAGAAAAATACATGACCAGGTTCATAGAGCTGGATAACCGCGGGTACGTTTGGAAGGACAGGGTATACCGGCAGTTAGTCAGTGAGTTTTCCATTACCGGGGTAACATGGGAAGACCTGCTTCAGGATTACATAAGCGAATGTAAAAACAACTGCGTCCCTTTTGATCATCTTTTTAGCACGTTAGAAGAACTAAGAAGCCGCAATCTTACTCTAGGAATCATCACAAATGGAAAGGGGCAGTTCCAGCTGGATAACATAAAAGCTTTGCGCATCGAAAAATACTTTGAGGCCATTTTAATATCTGAATGGGAGGGAATGAAAAAACCTGATCCCCAAATATTTAAGAGAGCCCTGGATCAGCTTAATTTTTTGCCCGAGGAAAGTATATTTGTCGGCGATCATCCAGTAAACGATGTAAAAGCTGCCCGAAACGCAGGAATGAAAGGGATTTGGAAAAAAGACTCCCAGTGGAACCATGTTGAAGCTGATTTTATTATTGATGACCTGGCAGAATTGCCTTTAATCATCCAAAAGTTAATCAAATGAAAGGGTATGTCCTTTGAATTTTTACTTGTTCCTAATTGGTTAGGATCAATCCATTTTATCCTGATGTAACGCTGTTTCACGCGTTTTTCTTCGCAGCCGGGGAATGAAAAAAATCAAAATAAACCAATATAATAGCATCAGAGAACATCATTTGTATTTGTATGATAAAGACTCGGAAGCACAGCTGAGCTGGTGCGGGATCAGCTCAGCATTGCAAAATTCCGGCTGCTCAGCGGAAAATCTCATCCAATTCATCCAATGCTTTTTCCTCATCATAGCCGGCGCCGTATATTTCTTTGGCATCCTGCGTGTACATGCTTGCGATTCGTGTCTGGTGTTCTATTGCCGGGTCGGTGAGTTCATCCTCTATAACCGGGGAGATACGCAGGGATGTAAGAGCTCTTATATACTTGTTTACGGTGTTTTCATCTATCTTTCCCTTTAAATTAGAAGCGGCGACAGCATCGTTTAATGCCTCAATGGCTGCTTCCTTGTTTATACCCGGTGTGAAAACAATTTCCCTGGTTTTCATGACTACATCCTTTAATTCCATAATAGGCCTCCATCTTTTTTTAGTCGCTGCATTCCCATAGTTTGAGTTTAACGGCGCTGCACTCTTAAAGCAAAGGCCGGGATTGAAAGATGCCATTTCTAAATAAGACACTGCTGCTCGACAGCTTGTCCCGAAGCAGACCATAGAAATAGCAGAGCGCCCGTTTTACTCTAATGCTTCTTCTGCCCAAATTAAGTAACACTTGTATATTTTATAATACAATAATGGATGGGTGGCAATGTAGTTTTAAGTACGGCGAACGGGATGGGGGTTACTAAAAAAGGCAGCCAGAGGGGGCTCTGGCTGCAATCGGGTAATGGAAATATAAACTTGTGAGGATGAGACCGCCTCACTGCTAACCAGTATGACCCCTAAAATAAAATTTTATTCATTCATAAAAAAAATGCTGAAAAAAGATGTGAATCAGCTGCCAATCGTTCGCAGTAAAAAGCGCAATAACGTGGCCATGCCGCATCTTTTTAGAAATTCCGCTTGAAACTTTTTCAAGCCGCCTGCGTATAAAAACGCAGGAAATCCAGTTTTTGGAGAGGAGAACAAAGCATGTCTGAAAAAAGCTGTATAAAATGCGGAAGCAAAGAGGCGGGGACTAAAGAAGTGGCCATGACAGGCACGGGATTATCAAAAATGCTTGATGTTCAGCATAATAAGTTTATAGTGGTTTATTGCAAGAGCTGCGGCTACTCGGAATTTTATAATAAGGACTCTTCCAGAGGGGCAAATATACTGGATCTGTTTTTTGGCTGATAAAATGAAAAAAAAGATGTGGGGGTATTATTGAAATAAGGTAATGCTCAGACTGTAGATAAAGTGGTTCTCAAATCTTTGATTTGGGGCCGCTTTATCTTTTTTATGTACTTAAGAAGGCCGGCTTTTTAAGATTTATGGCAGTGAAAGTAAGCATTGCCTGGGTGGGTAATTTCCCAGTCTCTTCAGGGTTGTCCAACGCATGCCATGCTTTTCTTTTGAATTCTGCAAAGGCTGGTTCAATCCTGGTTCAATCGTTTTTTTATACGCTTTGCATAGTCTTTTTTATTCTGTTCTGTATGGCACAGGTGGTTCGCTTCTTCCAAATAGTCCTCTCACACGTGCCGGTGAATCAGCTTTGCATGATTCTGACTTTGTATAAACGATGTACAGAGCGTTGATAACACGGTTTTGATTCCGCATAATGTACGCTCCGCAAGCAGTCCGCCAACCAAAGGGCGGTAGAAGATTTACATAAAGATCAAGGATAAATCTATAGGAAATTTCTTAGGTGTATTAATTGTAACGAAAAAATTTAAACTTACCGTTGAAACTTTTATATTTATTGGTTACAATACAAGATATAACAAATAAAAGCGTTTTCACGCTGAAGGAGTTGGGAAATTGGATTTTGCCGGAATGAATATAACTTTTAAACATTATCCTTTCCGTTGCTTTTTGGATTCGATGGACAGAATTGGCATTAGTAATATTGAACTGTGGGCGGGCGAACCGCATTTGTATGTGTATCGAAATGCGCTGGAAAGTATTCGGAATATCAAAAAAGAAATTAAGTCCCGAAATATGAAAATTGTTTGTTATACTCCGGAACAATGTGTTTATCCCTATAACATTGCTTCTTCAGATCCTCACTGGCGAAAAATAAGTGTCGATTATTTTGCGGCTAATATACATGCTGCTCTGGAGCTGGAAACCAATATGATGCTGATTACATCGGGAATTGGTGATTTTTCAATTTCCCGGGACGAGTCGTGGAAATATGCCAGTGATTCGATTTTTCAGTTAACAAAAGCAGCCGAAAAAGAAGGCATGACCCTCTCATTAGAGCCATTAACGAAATTTGAATCGAATTTAATTACGGACTTTCGTGGACTAAAAAAAATGATAGATGACATTCAGTCCCCTTCCTTAAAAGGAATGATTGACACAGTGGCCATGCAGCTTGCTGATGAAACACCGGATGACTATTTTTCCCTTCTTCCAGAATTAAGCCATTTCCACCTTATAGACGGTGACGGTCAATCTGATCAGCATCTGTCGCTTGATGATGGAGTACTAACTTGGAGAAATTACCTGAAAAGCCTTCAAAGACACGGCTATGAAGGAGTGTGTACCCTGGAGATAATGGGATCAGATTATTACCAAAATCCGCAAGAAACAATTATGAAATCTATGGAGAAAATAAGAGAATTGGAAATTCTATCATCCTAAATTGGAGGAACCCTGTATGAGTAATGACCTTACACGAAAGTTGGGTTTTTGGCCTGCCCTGGCTATTGCTGTTGGTACGACTATAGGTTCAGGCATTTTTGTTTCGTCTGGTGAAGTAGCAAGAGCTGCGGGGACCCCTTCTATCTCTATACTGGCGTGGATTATTGGCGGATTGATTGCGATTCCGCAGGTGATGGTATTAGCTGAGCTGTCAACTGCCTACCCTCAAAATGGAAGCGGTTACGTTTATTTGAATAAGGCAGGCTGGAGACCCTTAGGATTTTTATACGGGTGGGCTACCTTTTGGGCCCTGGACCCTCCCTCCATTGCGATTATGGCTTTAGCAGTCGTTTCGTATGTCGCCACTTTTCTCCCTTTCTTCTCTGGAATGCCTGGAAAACTGCTTGGAATCGCGCTTATACTGATTATCACATCCATTCATTATCGAAGTGTAAAAGAAGGAGCTCTTTTTCAGGTTATTATTACAGCGGTTAAAATTATTCCATTCTTAATTGTTATCATATTAGGAATGATGTATATGAATCCTGGGCATTTTGCTTATACGCCCGCAGCTGCAGAGGCAAAAACAAGTCTTATTGGCGGGGTGTCTGCAACTACCTGGGCATATACAGGCATGGCAGCAATTTGTTTTATGGCTGGAGAGTTTAAAAACCCAGGAAAAGTTCTTCCCAAAGCTCTGATTAGCTCTGTTTTAATTGTATTAGGCCTATACACCCTGTTAGCGATTTGTGTTATTGGATTAATGCCTTTTGAAGACTTAATCAAATCTAATGCGGCTTTATCAGACGCTGTAACATACATTCCGGGACTTTCTGACATTGCTTCATCCTTTGTGGGTGTTACGGCGATTATTGTCATCTTGGGCTCATTAAGTTCCTGTATCATGTTTCAGCCGAGACTAGAATATGCGATGGCCAAGGATGGTTTATTCTTTCAACGCTTTGCAAAGGTTCATCCAAAATATGAAACTCCAAGTTTTTCTATCATTGTTCAGGTAACATATGCGTGTGTTCTTGTTATGTTCAGTAATTTAACAGCATTATTAGGCTATTTCACCCTTATTCAATTGGTGATCAATATTATGGATTTTGCAGCAGTGTATAAATGCCGCAAACGGGATGATTATCATCCTGTCTATCGTATGCCGGTGTGGAGATTGACAACCATATTGGCAATTATTGGTGCAGCGTGGCTGGCATGGGGGACATTTACCTGGGCTCCTGTAGAAGGAATGATCGCAGCATTTATTGTAATTGCAACAGGTCTTCCCGTTTATCACTACTGGGAGAAAAAATACAGATATAAAGAAAAAGAATATGGACTTGAAGAAAAAGAGCATCAGATTAACGATCTAGCGGAATGAGGCAGAGAAAGTTATGTTGTTCTCGTTAGCTTCCTTGTGTTTTCGTTTAAAATAATTGTATAATTTATTATAATACAAAACATAACAAATTATTTTTGAGGTTGTACTGCAACTTATATGGATTCGATTAGAGGAGGAAGAATTTTATGCTTAAATTTGATGAAGAATTATTTCTTAATCTTGTAGAGAAAGAGGGCCTTGGTTTTAGAGAGCAAATTGAAAATATTGTGGATGGGATCTCACAAAGAGGATACAGTAATATTTTTCTTATCGGTGCGGGCGGCACGATCGCCATGATGTATCCATATGAATACATTTTAAAATCAAACTCTACTATCGATGTCCATGCTGAAATTGCGGCTGAATTTATGGTAATGAACAATAAGCATTTCAGCAAAGACTCTGTCTGCATTTTTACCTCTGTGTCAGGCACAACAAAAGAAACCGTTGCAGCTGCTGAATACTGTAAAGAGAGAGGAGCTACTACTATTGCTTTAGTAGCTGAGCCAAACACGCCTCTAACGCAAGCTGTCGACTACTGTATCACGACAGGGTCTGAGAAACATTCTTTTGATACTTTCTTTATGCTTCTGTACATGATCGTTTTCCGTTTTATGTACAATAACAATGAGTTTCCTCAATATAAGCAATTCACAGAGGAGGTCGCTCTGCTTCCAAGGGCAATTTTAGATGCAGTGAAAGCGTTTGATAAAAAAGCAGAAGAATTCGCTGTTAAGCACAAGGAGACAGACTACCATATGATGGTCGGCTCCGGTAACCTGTGGGGAAACACTTATTCCTATGCAATGTGTATCTTAGAGGAAATGCAGTGGATACATGCCAAATCGATTCATGCAGCTGAGTTTTTCCATGGCACACTTGAACTTGTTGTAGAAGATACAAGCGTTATTCTGCTGAAAGGTGAAGACGAAACACGGCCGCTGATGGACCGCGTTGAAAGATTCGCGGAGAAGGTTACAAAAGAACTGACAGTTATTGACACGAAAGACTTTGACATGCCAGGCATCAGTGAAGAATTTAGAAAGCATTTTGCAGTTAGTATCAACTGGTCTGTTTTAAGCCGGATTAGCGTGCACTTGGAACGTGAAAGAAATCATTCACTGGATCTTAGAAGATACTACCGGCAAATGGAATATTAAGAATTTCGACGCGATGAGCACTATACCCTAGTGCTCATTTCTTTCAATGCACGGGCATTTATAGAGGGAGGGGAAAGGATGAAAATTGCAACAGTTGGAGATAACTGCATGGATGTCTATAAGGCAAGCGGGAAAGCTTACCCGGGGGGGAATCCGGTTAATGTAGCTGTCTATTTAAAGGAATTGGGTGCCGATTCTGCTTATATTGGGTGGGTGGGCACCGATTCATATGGTGATAAAATGATCAAAGCCATCCAGGATAAGGGGGTGGATATCACTTGCCTTTCTCGTAAAGAGGGAAAAACAGCCGTTACCTTTGTTGAATTGGTGGAAAACGACAGGGCTTTTGGAGAATACAATGAAGGCGTAATGGCTGATTTCTCTTTAACACAGGAAGAGCTTAGCTTTATTGGGACGCATCAACTCGTCCATGCGGGAATCTGGGGTCATGCTGCAAGCTATTATTCATCTTTTAAAAAAAGGGGATTGGCCACTTCTTTTGATTTTTCAGATAAATTAAATCATAGTCTGGTAAATACTTTACCCAGGTTTGTGGATTACTCTTTTTTCTCGTATACAAAGGACGATGACTTTATTCGCCTGTTTTTAAAAAAAGTAAAAAATCTCGGTTCTAAAATTGTGGTGGCGACTTTGGGGGAAAACGGCGCACTTGCCTACGATGGTGAACAATTTTATCAATGCGGCGTAGTTGAAAAGAATGTAGTTGATACAATGGGAGCGGGAGATTCCTTTATTTCCGGATTTATTTATGGAATATTGGACGGGCTCCCTGTCAGTAAATGCTTAGAGCTGGGTACAGAAACAGCTGCGAAGACAATTAGATATTTTGGTGCCTGGTGACTGGGGGTGGCCATTTATGTATAATAGATACTACATAATCTATTAATTGATAAGGATGAAACAAGATATGACCTTAAACCCTTCAACTCCCCAGCCACTTTATATGCAGATAAGGCAAATGTTGAAGAATGATATTCAGCACGGAAAGTACAAACCGGATGAACAGATCCCAACGGAAGCAGAACTTTGTGAAACATACAGCGTAAGCCGTATTACCATACGAAAAGCCATCGAGGAACTGGTGAAAGACGGCACGCTGACACGTATTCCGCGCAGAGGCACGTTTGTGACATCAAAAAAGTTCCATAATGAACTATTGTCTGTAAGCGGATTCTCAGAGTTCAGCCATCAGTTGGGCATGATCCCTAATTCCCGGATTTTAAGAAGTGAGGTTATACCGGCAACTGAATATGTTGCAGAGCATCTCTTAATCGAAGAAGGAAGCCCCGTTCTGGAACTTGAACGTCTTATGTATGTCAATGACCGCCCTCTTTTTTATGATATTGCGCATTATTCGCTCATCCGCTTTCCAGATTTAGAAAAGAAAATTGCAGGGGGTGAATCTACATATAAAACTCTTTTGCAAGATTACCATACAGAAATAGTCAGCAATGATAAAATTATTGATGTAATTGGAGCTACAAAGCATTATGCAAAATTGTTAGAGTGTGATATTGGATCCAATCTTTTTAAAATTATAAAAATTGCTTTTGATGCGAACGATGAGCCTGTCCACCTATCTACTTTTATGTGTGAGACAAACAAGGTAAATCTTACTGTTCACCGGGCAAAATAGACTCATAACATGTTCCTCAGCCTGCAGGCAAAGCGCAGACCAATTTTTTATCCTGCGCGGTTTTCACCGGGAATCAGTAAGTCTGCGTCCTTTCCGGGTTAAAGTGCCAGGTAAACCCTTAAACTAATAAAAAGATCAGCCATTTCAAACGCTGGTCTTTTTTATTTTAAAGCGAAAGCAATATCTCAGAAATAACGCTGTAATTAATTCATCAAGTGTGGTAATAAAGTTAACCCCCTGAGCAGGTCGAATTTCCGCTTTAGTTTCCACTTATCTGTGTGAGCAAGATCTTTTACAGATTCATTGTGAAGGATTCTGATTTCATCCGAACTGAAGCAATTTCTCCCGGGGCGGAATAATGAAATAAAGGACGGTATTTCGCTTCTCTGGGCCGGTAAATAAGAATACCGGCCAAAACATGCGAAAAACCGCCTAAAACTGAAAAATACCGGCCATAAAAGCAGAATAAAGCGCCGAAAGAAGGCAGGTTATACGTTATGCGGAACAAGGAATTTGGTGCCGGGACAGAGAAGTATAACTGCATGGAATAGCAAAAGGGAGAGAATAATGGCGGAAAAAGAAACCAAAGGGTTAAAAAATGACAACTGAAACAGCAGGCGGATGCTTGTATGAAAGCTATTAAACTAGCGAAGCAGGTTATATTACTTCAGTAAAAAAATTAATTCAGTGGGAGAAAAGGAGAAAATTCTGTGAATATTATTTTTTTGGCTGCTGCTGTTCTTACTTCTTTAACAGTCCTAAGAAAAATAATCTCAATTGAAAGGATAAAGCCCGAGTCAGCGGCGAAGAAAATAAAGAAAAATGCAATTATGATGGTCTGGGGGCTCTTGCTTGTTTTTTGTATTCTTTTTATTCCCTATCAAACCTGGATACTAACTGGGCGTTTAAATGATTGGAATGGTGTATATATACTCGGAGCATCCGCAACAGCGACAGTTATTTTGTGTTTTTCTTTTTATTTTAAATTCAAGACAAACAAGGCGGCAGGCGGCTAATTTTAAACGCAAATAGCTTTTCCTTTCACATAAATGCTTCACCGGGCGAACAATGCCTTTACGGTTGGCCGGCAGAAAAAACAAGAGATATAGAAAAAATTTTAAGAACAAAACTTTATTTAATAAGATTGCCTGTGTATCATAAAGGGGAATAGTATGGTATTGCAACTATTACATCCCATTTTGTGTTTAGGAAAGGAAAGATGTTGATGGATTCAATCTGGCTGGAGTATGCCTGGGCATTGCTGATTTTAATTGGATTGGAAGGCCTGTTATCGGCCGACAATGCCCTTGTACTGGCGGTTATCGCCAAGCATTTACCTGAAGATCAAAAAAAGAAAGCGATAAGTTACGGAATCCTTATGGCCTTTGTTTTCCGTTTCGGGGCGCTTTTTGCCATTTCATTTATCGCCAACGTCTGGCAGATCCAGGCGATAGGAGCACTGTACCTTCTTTACCTGGGCTTAAAGCATGTAATTCAAGCGAGGTTCGGGAAAGAAAACGAGAATATTCGCGAAGAGGTCAAAGAGGAAGCGAAAGGGATGGGCTTCTGGCCGACAGTCGGAAAGATTGGTATAGCGGACCTTGCGTTTGCGATTGATTCCATTCTGGCTGCGGTGGCGCTTGCTCTCGGTCTTCCAGATTCACCGCTTGGCAATTTCGGCGGCATGGATGGAGGAAAGTTCCTTGTGGTTCTTCTCGGAGGAATTGCGGGCCTTATCCTGATCAAGTATGCAGCAACCTGGTTCGTGAAGCTTCTTGACCAGCGTCCCGCACTGGAAACAACCGCTTATGCCATTGTGGCCTGGGTCGGTGTCAAGCTTGCGGTCATTACGCTTGCCCATGAGGATATCGGGGTCCTGGATCATGATTTTCCGCACAGTACCGTCTGGACATTAATTTTCTACGGCGTACTGGTGGCCATTGCCCTGATCGGCTGGTTTGCACCGGCCGATAAATCAATGGAAAAAGAGGATTTATAAAAGGCAAAATCATCTAAAGAAATGTAAAATGAAGCAACAGGCAGCACAGGGAAGCCCTATAACATGGGCTTCCCTGTGCTTGTTTTTATTTGACGAGCTGCCAGCCATGATGATGGTTCTTCTAAGGTTTTTTTGTGGAAATATTGTGAAAATTTGAAACCTGAACCAAACATATGCGTAAATGGGAAAAAGGAGTGAGGATCATCAAAAAATATTTCGTCTTTTTGATTAGCTTTGCTTTGCTGTTTACGGCCGCCCAGATCGGAATCGGCCTGCTTCTTACCCTGTCGTATGCGCCTGATTTTTCTTCAGCAGGAGGCAGTCTAGATTCACAGACAGCTTTCGGTCAAACATCTTTAAACGAAACCTTTGCTGTTATCATGTTTGCAGCAGCAACACTCGCTTATTTTCTCACTGAAAAACTATTCAAAGCTTCCAGCATATCTGAAAAATGAAAGGCTTCACAGTCTTTCATTTTTATTTTTAAGCCGATGCCGTAAGAGAAAATAAAAAACTGTCTCGGAGCAGGAACAGGCATGGTGTCAGAGAGCGAAGGGAAAATTCCTTTTTCACTTGATTAACTGGAGGAGAAGCTGGACCCCGGACAGTATAGGATCATTATCCGTTTTTCCTGCGAAACAAAAATCTCAATTTACGCTTGCGGCCCCTTTTGAGGTCACAAATTAACAAGGTAGTGAAGCTTAAAAGCAGGGAGATTATAGGGGTAATTATCTATACGAAAATAAATTATTGCAGGAGATAAAAGTTGAAAAAATGCGGCTGCCTTATAGAAAAAGCATTTCTAACACCGCAGCTGACCAATAAAACAGGCTCATCACAGAAAATGAACCGATGAGCGTGAACAATGGACCTGGCAATTCCTTGTATTTAGCAATTAGGAGTAAGCCAATAGCTATATGGCTGATTGCAAATATAAATACTGACATACGGCACCTCTTTATTTGTCGTTGAAATAATCGAAAGCCTGAACGGCAATAGCGGAAGAGACTTCTGCCAAAAATCTTACTGCCAGTAATAAAAGTTCCATTCTACTCAGCTCCTTGTAGTAATCAGTACACAAAATGCAAACAGTTGAACAAAAAGTGTGTCCACAAAAGTATGTAGTATTAATCGTAATCAGGTGCATTGAGAAATACCGGCCTCAGTTACATATTATCTTTGATCATAAGGAAGATCAATTCTTATTTCCGGAAATATCCAGGAGGCTCAATTGAATTTCTTTTTCATGCCTCATAAAGGTGGTTATCAATTGCCTCTACAAAGTAACTATGGCGCTCTGGATTTCGAAAATCCGGGGTGTTTTTTTGAAGCAAGGAACAGCTGGGTAAGTCCCGGGGACAAAAAGGTTGAACTTACCGTTGAAGGCAAGCCCTTATATGTTCAATTGAATGAAGCAGACTCAGAAAAGCTGTACAGGCTTTTGACGGATAAAATTTTGTCGGACCATGTAGTGGTCAAGTAATTCAGCCCCCGTTTGAAAGCCAGGCCTCCTTATCAAGTTCAATGCTTTCATTGCTTATCACCAATTCTAGGCAAGCCATTCCCCGGGCTTCAGGATCATCGCGGCATTACCAGCTGTTTTGCTTTTTATAAAACAGCAGGAATTTTACAAATGGAACGCGTAGCCCTGTGAATGCCGCCATTTCTTTCCTGGATCAAGCGCTGTTATTCTGCACTTTTTTTAAGGGATTGTCCTATCGCTTGTTTCACTGCATAAAAGATCGATTTGTGGATTTTTTGTCCGGAATTCTTCAAAAACGGATGAAACGGCTCTTTACTATTCAGATGGATCTACGTTGATTCCCTTATAATAAGTTTCGTAGCCAGCCTTACAACTTCCCGCTTTAATTCCGCCTGCTGTTTTATCGATTGTATCAATATGCGAGCGGCTTGCTGTCCCAGTTCCATAATGGGTATATCAATTGTTGTAATAGCGGGAGCCGATACCTGGCAGATTAATTGATTGTCATATCCGATCACAGCCAGGTCCTCTGGTATTTTGTATCCACTGGAGACCGCTTTTTTAATAATTCCCGCAGCCACCTGGTCACTTCCTGTAAACAAAGCAGTAGGTTTTTCTTTTAACTTATAGATTTCGTTAAAGATACGGAATCCATCTTCAATATCAAATGCTTTACCGAATAGCCATTCTTTCTTGTGCGGCAGTTTATGAGCCAATAAAGCCTTTCGATACCCTGCTTTTCGTTGTCGCTGGGCTTCACTGTAGGAGTGATCATAGCAGAACCCTATTTTCTGGTGCCCTTTTTCGATTAAATAGCTGACAGCTTTGGAGGCGGCTTCAAATTCGTCATAACCTATAATAGGTATATCAGCTGAAGGGTGGTATTCGTTACATAATAAAATGGGGCCGTATTTTAAAAAAGGCTCTATCAATTCCCACTCATTTTCCAGTGCCCCTAAAATAATTCCATCGACTTCTTTATTTCGCAGCAGCTCCATCAATTCCAATTCGACTGCTTGATTATAAAAAGTTTGAAAGATAAGGGATTTATAACTGTATGTTAAGGCTTCATGAGAAATACCTTTAATGAGCTGAGCAAAAAATGGATGGTCAATACTTGGAACCGATACAGCGATTGTATGAGTTTTACTGGTTCTAAGACTACGTGCAAGCGAGCTGGGTGTATAATCTAGTTCTTTTATTACCTTTAAGATTTGCTCTCTTTTTTCTTTCGATACATACGGGTGATTATTAAGCACACGGGATACGGTTGTTTTTGAAACATTGCATAATTTAGCTATTTCATCAATACTGGCCATCGTTTATCATCCTTAAAAAAATGTTGACATGTTATCGATTTCAGAAATTAATATGAGCTTGTAAGTTCCACATAATGATAAGCAGTTGGAGAAGCGGTATCTTGCAGACATTTGTCAAGCTCAAAGGTCGCCGGGACATTTTAAAAGCCTTTACAGGATCATAAATGTGCGAAGAAGGTCCATGTCTCGATCAGCTAGAAGGCACGTTAGCTCCATATTTACAAAAAAAGGACATAATTGCAACAGGCGGCTATTGGATTACAATGTATTGCGCATGTCTCATTGAATAATGTCAGGCGTCGACAATGCAGCAATGGACCGGGGGATTTAGGGAAATCAGGAATACGTGAACTGCCTGAATTGCCAAAAGGTCACGTATAGAATTTTTTCACTGTCTGGGATAGAGGGCTCACCTTTGAAGAATAAAACAGAGTGATGGAGGGATTAGTAATGCTATTAAATAAAAAAGCGGAATTTACGTTGCTACCGCCTGTCAGAAACCCAAAATACATTGTATTTTGTGATTTTGATGAAACATATTATCCTCACACCATGAGTAATAAGCGTCAGCAAGATTTGTACGAGCTTGAGGATTATGCAAAGCAAAAAAGTGAAGAAGGGACACTTGTTATTGGGTGGGTTACCGGAAGCAGCATCGAGTCGATTCTAGACAAAATGAAACGGGGAGGGCTCAGGTTTTTCCCCCATTTTATAGCGAGTGATTTGGGAACGGAAATCACCTACTTTTCGGAACATAACTTCGGCCGGCAGGATATGGAATGGCATTCTCGAACCGTAAGTGAAAATTTCACTAAAGAGAAGATTGAAGAGATCGTTACCTTTCTGCATGAGAAAAACAATATTCTTTTAAGCCCGCAAACGCAATTGGGAAGCTCTCGTTATAAATATAATTATTACTATAAAGAGCAAAGTGAAATAGTAGACGAGGAAAATTTATTAGCCATTAAAGCAGCAGGAAAGAAGTACAGGGTGGCAGTCAATATCAATCGCTGCAATCCTCTTGCTGGCGATCCAGAAGATAGTTTTGATGTGGATTTTATTCCAATCGGCACCGGAAAAGATCAAATTGTACGATTTATGCTGGCGAAATATCATTTGCAGCCAGAAAATGCTTTTGCGTTTGGAGACAGCGGAAACGACCTGCGCATGCTGGAAACCGTGAAATATGGTTACCTGGTACAGAATGCGACACAAGAAGCAAAAAATGCTTATTCAGCGATTGCGAAAGGGCAGTATTCAGAAGGGATTATGAACACGTTAAAATCCATTATCAATTAATTTGGAGAGAGTAAAACACAGATGGATCACCTGGAGACCCGGGGATCCATCTTTCAACATGGTCTGGTATTTCGTAAAAAAATGACTTCCATTTTAATGAAAGAAGCCAAATATCCAGACAATCAGATAAAGAGGAAGCGAAACAAGGATCATTCCGGCAGCGAAATAGCTGACCGGCCGCAGTATAAACGCGAAAATATCATATAAAAAATCCGCCAGTTCATCCACAAACCTCATGGTTCATCCTCCTCCCTCTGTAACGTATCCACTATATCTATTGAATTTGTGATATAAGAGTATTGTATAATAAGCAGGAGGGATAATCTTTTATTTTTTCTATTTTTTTCAAAAGTTTAACGTTCAGACTGGGTCAGTTAATAAATTAGGAGGCAAGATCATGGATAAAAGCGGAATGTTTCAGGATTTTAACTTTAAATTGGTGGTCATCGAAGCATTATTGGACAAAGAGCCTCTCTTTCTGGAAGAGTTAATAGAATTGAAAAATAAGTATACCAGTTGTTTTGAATGGTATGCTGGAAATGGGCCTATTGAAGAAATCAGGGACTATTTAGAAGAAGTAACTCTGGAAAAAAGGGACCTTGACAAGGTTGAATCCCTTTGTTTTGACGGGGGCAATGACATTTACCATATTTTAAAGCCCGATTGGGATGGCGAGGACAGTTTATTTGATGTAACTTCTGTTGAAGGCTTTCAGAATTTACCGAATTTAAAAGAAGTGGATTATGTTTCAATGTGTTACCCGGAGGTGCTGGAGCCATTTAAGCAAGCTGGAATTGATGTTATATAGTCATTTTATAAAAGGAGGAGGAGCATGCGGAACCGCCTTTTGAACCCCATTCTGCTGCTTATTTTGGCTTCAATGCTGTCAGCTTGCAGTCAGGAAGTGAATAACTTCCATTCACCATTATATACAGGGGGAAGCCTGGAAATCGGCATTGTGGGTAAACCTCCTGAAATGAGGGAAAGCAATGTGCAGTTTATTTCATTGACCCTCGAAGACGTGGAAAAAGGAAATATTAAAAATGCGGATGCGGTGTTTATCACCAAAGATCATTTACCGGAAGCAGCAGAGCCCGAGTACGCGGCCGCTTACCTGAAGTCTCCTGTTCCTTTTGTATTTATCGAGTCCGAGAAGGTATATTTAGCATTTATTGATGAAGAGCTTTCCTATGAAGACGCCCATGCATCACAATCAGGTGATTATTTGATTGGGTACTTTCATGATACATATTTCGGATTGAGCCTGTACGATCATCAACAAACAAAGAAAACGATTCAGAGCTGTTATTCGAGAGTGTTTTCGATTATAGAAAATGCAAAACATACGGGAGAGATTATTTTAGAATAAACCACAGCCTGCTCCGGGCGGGAAGCAGATTCAGGCCGCCAACAAACGATTACCGGCGGTTGTGCCTTTGGGGATCACCCCGGTTTCGGCTGCCCGCCAGGCGAGGGTCTGAAAAAGTCTATTTAAAGAAAAAGAAGCTGACTGCCTGCTATATGCAGATAGTGGGCTTCTTTTCTTTTTTCTTCGTGATTTTAAGAAGTCTTTTTACCATTCATCAGGAAAAATCTCCTTCACATTGCCAGCGAATTAAGTGCAGAAGGAAACCCCTCTGTTACCGTTTGCTGTTCAACCTGCGGTATTCAGTGGGAGTTAAAGTAGTCAGCTTCTTAAACTGTCTCATAAAATGGACGTCATTTTGATAGCCGCATAAACTCGATATTTCACCGACTGGAAAATCTGATTCGATTAAAAGCTCTTTGGCATAAGTAATGCGGCTTTCTATAACATCCGACATACAGGAGATGTTAAAGGCATCTTTATAAATATTTTGTAAATAGCCACAGCTTATATGCAGCTTATCAGCCATTAATGGTATTGACCAGTTGTTTTGCGGGTTGCTGTGTATTTCACTTCTTAGTTTAATTAGTTCATTATGAATTTTTGAGTGCCAGGGGTGAAAGTTCTTTGTCTCCATTTGTTCTTTCGTTTTTACAAATAAAATCTGCATCAAATATTCGATGGTGCGCTCCTTGTAAGGATTGTTTGAGTAAAACTCATTTGCCATTTTCTGAATTAAATCGGATATATAATAAGGATTTGAGATATACAATGGTGTATTTAGCTCTATGGGATATTGATTAAGAAAAACCGGATCAATTTCAAAATGTATCCAGTCATTTTTATACTCAGCGCCGCTTGTTTTATATTTATGAGGGAAATTCCGATCATAGATGATGAGGGTATCAGCAGGTGTAGCTATCGACTCTCCATTTATAATAAAAACTGCCGGAGTTTTTACAAGCAAAAGAAGATTCCATTCATACCCATTAGGGCGATTAACCGAAAAGTATTTGTCATGTATCGTATTACAACCCATGCGCAGAATTTTAAACATAACATCATCACCTTAGAATATATCAGTTTTATCTTATTATATTTTATTGGAATTAGTACGGCAATTCTTTATATTTTAACTATGATAAAGAACTTGATAGTTAATTCTGTTTTATTTTTTATCAGTATTCTTATGTAATGTAAGCGTCATCAAAAAGCACAATGTTATGGAGGAAGCTAATGAATACGAGATTATTTCAAAATCACATTGTACGTAAAGAAATCCCTCTTGATCCTATGTGGGATTTTCATACCTTGGATTCGGAGGAGAAGAAGCAGGAGGAATTTAAAATGCTTGTTCCAGGCTGCTGGGAGAGCAATCCCAGGCTGGTTTCTTATAAGGGAAAGGCAGTGTATTCTAAGAAAGTAACCTTTGGAGCCAATGCTCGTCTGGTATTCAAAGGAGTCAGCCATACGGCACATGTCTACCTGGACAAGAAACAGGTTGGATACCACTATAATGCTTATACTGAATTTAGCGTATTATTACAGGATATCCCCTATGGTGAGCATTTAGTGGAGGTTAAAGTGGATAATTCTTTCCACGAGGAATCTGCTCTGCATGTGAGCAATGATTACTATTCGTACGGTGGAATCACCCGTCCGGTAGTAATGGAAGAGATAGGTGAAATGTTTATTAAAAATGTCCGCTTTATTCCATATCGGGAAAATGAGAAATGGTGTGCATCAATCAGTGCCTCGGTAAGTAATCTTTCCAATGAGCAAAAGAATATAACACTGAAAATTAAGATCGGGGATGAAGAGGTTTCCTTTGCTGACAAAGTACTTCCTCCGAATGCTGAAACACTATTGGAGAATACCTTTGAATTTCCTTTTGCAGCTGCATATACATTGCAAAATCCTAAATTGTATATGATGGATGCCAGTCTTTTATACAATGATAAAGTAGTGGACGATATCATAGACAGAGTAGGCTTTCGTGATATAAAAGCCGACGGAAAGGATATATTGTTTAATGGAGAAAAAGTGATCATCAAAGGCGTAAACCGCCATGAAGACTATGCGGAATTTGGATGTGCGATTCCCATTGAAGCAATGTATCGTGATATCGAATTGATTAAATCATTAGGTGCAAACTGCGTTCGTACTAGTCATTATCCCAATGATGAGCGATTCCTGGATTTATGTGATGAAAATGGGATATTGGTATGGGAAGAGTCTCACGCAAGAGGATTAAATGAAGAACAGATGAGACACAAAAACTTTGAAAAACAAAGTTTGGATTGTATTAAAGAAATGATTGAAAATCATATAAACCATCCATCTATTTTTATATGGGGAATTTTAAATGAATGTGTGAGCAACACAGAATTTGGGAGATCCTGCTATGCCAGGCAGTTTGAACTTATTAAGAGCCTGGATTCCAGCCGGCCGGTATCCTTTGCAAGTCTTGAAGCTCATATAGGCTCAGATTTGTGCCTGGACCTGGTTGATATTGTATCTTTTAATATCTATCCGCGCTGGTATCATGATACACCGGTAAAAGATTCATTGAGCACTCTTAAAAATTTTGTTAATAACACAGGTGGAGCAGGTAAACCATTACTCATTAGCGAAATAGGAGCGGGTGCAATTTATGGTTTTAGAAGTAATAACCAGGAAAAGTGGACTGAAGAATATCAGCAGCATGCTTTAACGGAGCAAGTGACTTCTATTTTATCCGATGAGGATTTAAGTGGTGTGATTATCTGGCAGTATGCAGATTGCAGGGTAGACAGCGGCTGGTTTCATGGAAGGCCAAAATCCCAGAATAACAAAGGATTAGTCGATATTTATAGAAGAGAAAAGCTTGCTTATAGTAAAGTAAAGGACATATTCCATTCCTATCAGAAGTAGTTGTTTTATATGAGAGAAAGTCTGTGATTACCAGGACTTTTCCCCGGTACGGATCTGCTGGTTCCGGTTGAAAAAAAAGTCTCTATTTCCTCGTGTTTTGCCGCATACACTCTGAACATTCGGAGTGCATCTCGCCGCTCATTTTAAAAAAGGCAGCTAACCTTTAGGGTAGTGCCTTTTACTTGTCTTGTGAAGGATTGACGAAGCTGTAATGGACAGGAATATTGCCATCCTTATTACGAGTAATCTTTTTTAAAAAAAGAAATGGTTAAGGCGGGAAAGCAAATGAATAAAGCAATTGCTGGAATAATTCCTTGAAGAGCATCCGTACTGATTTTGAGATACAAAAGTATAATCATAATCAGTTAATCCAGAATATTTTAAACAATAAAAAAATTTAACCAATTGCGAGGCAGGGATAGGAAATGAAGGGAATTCCGGGATGGTATATGCGGTTTGGTGATTGGGTCCTGAAATTATTAATTTTAAATATACTATGGGTTATGTTCACAGGACTGGGTCTTATTATTTTTGGTTTTTTTCCAGCTACCGCAGCATTATTTGCAGTTATAAGGAAATTAGTTATGCACGACGAAGATGTCTCTATCTTTCAACTATTTTGGAGCACTTACAAATTAGAGTTTATTAAATCAAATTTTCTAGGTAGTATCATTTTGTCAATAGGGGCTATTCTTTTCGTGGATATATATATACTGAATAAGCTGGATCCAAGTATATTGAATCAAGTGTTAATTATTGTTGTGTTCGTATTAATAGTAATATATATGGCGTTAATAACTTATATTTTTCCGGTATTTGTCCACTATAAGATGAATGTATTAGGGTATTTTAAATACACTATTATTCTAATAATAGGAAGACCCTTCCACACAATATTCTTGATGGTGAGCATAATTGCCTTATTGTATTTACTAAGATGGATCCCTGGGTTAATTCCGGTTCTTGGAATTAGCGTATTTGCGTTAATCATTATGAAAATTGCATCTATGTCTTTACCAAAAATAAATAATGATGAAGGTTATATTTTAAAAGAAGAAACGAAAAATATAAAGTAATTTGTTTGAAAAATGTGCAATTACACAGGATAGGGGGTGACATAGTGTTAGGATGGAGGCGCTTACTAATGGGTGAAACGCGTAAAACTGTTTTTATGAAGCTCCTTATTTCGTATTTAATCGTTTTACTTTTACCTGTTATTATTGGCATTATTTTATTTTACAGGATTGAAGCCCTTATGGTGGAGAACGCGAATAAATCAAATACCGTTATGCTGGAGCAGGTAAGAGATGTATTAGATAATCGGTTTAAAGAAATCGAGCAATTATCATTACAAATTTCCTTGGATCAGAAGTTAAATCGGCTGATGATGAACCAGCAAAATATAAGTAATTATGAATATATTGACTACGTAAATGAGTTAAAAACATACCAGCCTGTTAGTACAAATAGTAATGATTATTATGTTTATTTTTCCCAATCTGATGTGTTGCTCTCGCCAAAAATGAAAACGGATTCATTCTTATTTTTTAATCATATTAAGCGTTATGAAAATAGTTCATATGAAGAAATAATGAATAATAGAATGTCCGGCTTTCATTTGAACAGCTATTTTCCTTCAGAGAAAATTACTATGAATTCTGGAGAGGAGCGTATCATTACATTTATACAATCATTGCCGTATGGAGAAATATCAGATGTTAAAGGAGCGTTAATGATCCACATTTCTGAACATCAGATCAAAGAAATGCTCCAG
The DNA here is from genome assembly GCF_000970685.1 of Domibacillus indicus. Classification (GTDB taxonomy): domain Bacteria; phylum Bacillota; class Bacilli; order Bacillales; family Domibacillaceae; genus Domibacillus; species Domibacillus indicus. The sequence continues at coordinate 315,329 of NZ_LAJB01000002.1, read as the reverse complement.
CAAATTGAAGGCTTAAACAAAGGTGTAATATATATAGCTGATGAGGATAAAGAGGTCATGATGTCTACCAGTGATAATGAAGGTGCTTTTGGAGAAATAAAACAATTATTAAATGATAATGCGGGATTTTTTGCAAAAGAGGTAAATGGGAAGGATATGATTGCTTCCTATATTGTTTCAGAGCAAAATGGGTGGACTTACGTATCTTTAGTACCGAGAGAGTTTGTATTGTCCAAAGTGAATAATGTGAAGTTATGGGCACTGAGTATGATGCTGGTATCAATTATTATTGGAGTAGTGGTTTCTTACTATTTAGCAAATAAAAATTATCGGCCTATTCGCGAAGTTGTCAATACTGTCATTGGTAAAAATAATCCAATGGGTAAATTCACAAATGAGATGGACTTAATAAAGCAAACAATCCTTAGTTCCATGGATGAACAATCACAATTACAGCGTATTGTTTCTCAACAAAAACCAGTAATACGGTCTAATTTTCTTTTACGGTTGATAAGGGGACAAGTAGATGTAACGACGATCCCCAAAAACGAGTTAGACAGTATGGGTGTCAGCTTTACATTAGATTATTTCAGCGTAATCATTATTCAAATTGATGATTTCTGTCAGTTTAATAATGAAAATACCGAAACGAATTGGGTACTGACCAGATTTATTATTGCTAACCTTAGTGAAGAGTTATTTGGTGATAATGGATATATTATTGAAATCGAACGCGAAAAGCTTCTTATCTTAAATAATCATCATACTGATTCAGATAGTGAAAGAAGCAGGCAGCTGGACCTTAGCAGAGAATTAATGGACATTTTAGATCAACAATTCGGTATAAAGATTTCCGCAGCAATCAGTCAAATTCATTATGGTCTGAATAAAATTACTGAATGTTACGGAGAATCGGTCATGGCTTTAGATTACAGGATGATAAAAGGGCCAAGTTCCATTATTTTTTATAATGATATTAAGAATAATAATGAATATGATTACCATTACCCTGTGGAAACGGAAGTTCAAATACTTAATTTTGCCAAAAACGCTGATTTTGTAAATGTAGAAAAAGTACTTGACCAGATTTTTAGTAATAATGTGCAGCAAGAAATGACACCCGAGATAAGCAAATGTTTATCTTATGATTTATTAAGTACCTGGGTTAAGCTGCTTAGTACGCTGGGTGGCGAAGATAAAAAAAGGATTATCGAATTGCACAAACCGTTTAAAGTTATTTCGGAATGCAGGACAGTCAAAGAATTGCAGGAAAAAATAAAATCTCTATATTATGATTATTGTCTTAAAGTACAGGAAAAACAATCTACTCAAGGGGAACGCTTATATCTGGAGATAGCTGCTTTTATTGAAGAGAACTTTACCGACAATATGCTTAGTCTTGGGTTGATAGCTGAACATTTTGCAATGAATTCGTCATATTTGTCTTCATTTTTTAAGAAGCAAGGTGGTATTACTCTGTCAGATTTTATTACTCAAATTAGAATAGAGGAAGCTAAGAAGCTGCTGCCAAATCGAAAGCTTACGATATCAGAGATTGCAACAAAGGTAGGGTATGCAAACAGTGTAGGGTTAATCAGGGTGTTCAAAAAAGTTGAGGGTGTTACACCTGGGCAGTATCGGGAGATTATTTAAAAGATCATACAGGCCAAATGATGAAAAGGCTAGCACCAGTGGTTATAGTTATAGACAGCCCTTTTACCATATTTGTCTTATGACATTATGGTAGAGGGCTTTTATTATACATTATGGGAAGAAATAATTAAAAAGTATGTATATATAAGAAGTTGATAATGCAATCAAGAATAGATAATGGACGTTACAACATTTTGATAATCAATCAAAAGAATTGATCATGTATTTTTAAGCTCTTTTGGGTTTATGATTAGTGCGAGCAAGGGGTCAAATCACAACGATAAGGGAGGACAGAGTCAAATGCAGAAAAAAGTGAAAGCGTTATCAGGTGTTCTTTTGATGCCAACGCTCCTATTGTCAATTGTTGGATGTTCAGTCAACGAGACATCTGATAAGGCAAAGGAGCAAGGAGAAAAGAAAACAGCAGAAATGAAAAGCCCGGAGGAAGTTGAATATCCAGATCAAATTATTTACTGGACTGAATTAGTTCCGAATGTGGCATCGACTTCACAAAGCCTTAACGATGTCGGAGCTTATAAAAAGTTAGAAGAAATTACGGGCACAGCGGTTGAGTTCAAACATCCATCCGGGGAAGGAACAGATATTACTGAACAATTTAACTTAATGGTTGCATCCGGAAAATTACCTGATGTCATTGAATACAATTGGCGGACTGTTCCAAAAGGACCCGATCAGGCAATTGAAGCGGGTACAATTATACGATTAAATGAGTTGATTGAGAACTATGCACCGAATCTAAATCGTTATTTAAATGAGAACCCAGAGGTTAAGAAAATGGTTACAACCGACGAGGGGAATATTTATACTTTTCCTTTTCTTCGTGGCGATGAATCATTAATGGTGTTTATGGGTATGATCCTCCGCCAAGATTGGCTGGACAAGCTTAATTTAGAAAGGCCATCGACGATTAGTGAATGGGAAGACGTTTTAACAGCTTTCAAAAATGAGGACCCTAACGGAAATGGCAAAAAGGATGAAATACCGCTCATGGTCCAGCTGAATGACATGAAGCATATAGGAGCATTTGTTGGTGCATATGGAATCCATGCTCAATTCTATAACGACAATGGGACTGTTAAATACGGGTCTGTACAGCCGGAATTTAAAGAATTTTTAACAACGATGAATAAATGGTATGAGGAAGGATTACTTGATTCAGATTTTGCTGCAGTTGATTCCAAGTTAATGGATGCCAAGGTAACAAATAACCAGCTTGGCAGTTTCTATGGCTTTAGTGGTGGTGGAATTGGTAAATATACAGGGTTAATGAAAGACAGAAATCCCGATTTTAAGCTTACCCCCGCTCCTCATCCCAGCCTTAAAGAAGGGGAAAAGGCCGCTACAGGCCAACTAGCACATCCATATGAGGGTATGCACAGTGCGGCCATTTCAGGTTCAGCTGATAATCCGGAAGAAATTGTTAAATGGCTTGATTTTGCTTATTCAGAGGAAGGACATATGCTTTTTAACTTTGGTATTGAAGGCGAAAGCTATGAAATGATTGACGGATACCCTACTTACACGAAGGAAATGACGGATAATTCAGAGGGTCTTCCAATGACACAGGCTCTTGGTAAATATATAAGAGCATCTTATGGTGGACCGCTTATTCAAGATAAACGTTTTTTAGAACAATACTATGAATTGCCTGAACAAAAAGAATCCGTGGATTTATGGGGTGAATCAGCAGAGAATAAAATTAATTTGCCTCCTACTACGTTAAACGCTGAAGAAAGTGAAGAGTTTAATTCAATCATGAGTGACTTAAACACGTATTATGATGAAACAGTTATTAGATTCATCATGGGCGAAGAGCCGCTGGATAATTTTGAAGATTTCGTTGCAACATTAGAAGGGATGGGTATTCAAAGAGCGACTGAGCTGCAGCAGGCTGCATTGGACCGCTACAATGAAAGATAATTAAGTTCCTTAATGCGGTTGTTTCGAGGGAAATCCCGACACGGCCGCATTTATCCATCCGGGTATCATAGAAAACGGGGTGAAGATATGGCAAAAGTAGAAAAGGAAATTATTGCTGGCTCTATTAAACAAAAAAGCAGTTTTGGTGATAGAGTGACGAACTTCAAAAATAAGGCGGTCAAAGATTTTAAAAGAAATAAGCTTATATATTTGATGATCTCACCGGTTGTCTTATATTATATTATCTTCCAATACGGGCCTATGTATGGATTGCAAATTGCTTTCAAGGATTATTCACCTGCACTTGGTTTTCATGGAAGTCCCTGGGTAGGGTTTGAGCATTTTAAAGACTTTTTTAATAGTTTCTATTTTGGACGGCTTTTGAAAAATACCATTCTTCTTAGCTTTTATAGTTTGATTTTTGCTTTTCCAGCAGGAATTATACTGGCGTTATTACTTAATGAAGTGAGAGGCAGAGTATTCAAACGAACTGTCCAGACGGTTACGTATATGCCTCACTTTGTCTCGCTGGTCGTTATAGTGGGTATATTATATGATTTTACGGCAAGAGACGGAGTGATCAATTATATTTTAGTATCTTTATTTGGCATTGAGCCAATTGCTTTCATGAGGGAATCAGAGTGGTTCAGAACACTTTATATAGGCTCGGATATTTGGCAAAACGTTGGCTGGAGCTCGATCATTTTCCTTGCGGCTATGTCAGGCATTGATCCTTCATTATATGAAGCAGCTAAAATGGACGGGGCGGGCCGGTTTAAACAAATGATTCATGTTACGTTACCTGGTATTATGCCGACAGTTGTCATCTTGCTAATATTGCTTATTGGCAAGTTTATGACAGTGGGTGATGAAAAAATATTATTAATGTACAATCCAACAACCTATGATACGGCTGATGTAATTGGAACATATGTCTATAGAAAAGGGATTTTAGAGAGTGACTTCAGCTACAGTGCTGCTGTTGGGCTGTTTAAAGCTATCATAGCTTTTACACTGTTAGTAATAGCAAATGGAATAGCAAGAAAAGCTGGTGACACTAAATTATGGTAGGGGGAGATACAAGATGAAAAAAACACTCGGAGAGCGGTTATTTGATTACGGGAATATACTATTTCTAGTTCTTTTATCCATTGTAACCCTCTACCCACTACTTTATATTTTAATTGCATCTGTAAGTGATCCTGCTTATGTTGCCCAGGCTAGAGGGATTATGCTTTTACCAAAGAATTTCACCCTGGACGCGTATAACATGGTATTTAAAAACCCAATGATTATAACTTCTTATCTTAACACGTTGTTCTATGTAGTCGTTGGTACAACTCTAAATATTGTCTTAACGTCTTTGGGTGCATATGCGCTTTCTAGAAAAAACGTGCTATGGAAAAACTTTATTATGTTTATGATTGTCTTCACTATGTTTTTTGAAGGGGGACTGATTCCTCTTTACTTGCTTGTAAGTGAGTTGAATATGATTGATACACGATGGGCGTTGATTCTCCCAACAGCAGTCAGCGCGTTTAACTTAATTATTATGCGTACTGCTTTCCAGGGTATACCTGACAGCTTAGAAGAGTCAGCTCGTATTGATGGAGCAAATGATTTTACCATTCTTTTTAAAATCATTCTGCCGTTGTCACTGCCTGTCGTCGCTGTTATGGTTCTTTTCTACGGTGTGTATCATTGGAACTCCTGGTTCCATGCGATGATTTTCTTGCAAAATAGGGAGCTATTTCCGGTACAGCTCATATTACGTGAAATTCTAATTGCAAATGATACTAGCAGCATGACGACAGGAGTAAGTGCAGTGGATGCGATGCCTATAGGAGAGACCGTTAAATACGCGACTATTGTCGTAGCAACACTGCCAATCCTTTGCTTATATCCGTTTTTACAAAAGTATTTTGTTAAGGGTGTCATGATTGGCGGAATAAAAGGGTAAATAAATTTGAGTTATTGCAGATTAGGGCTGTCTTTTAATCGCTCTGGAAGTTCAGTTTAAGCATGGCGGTATATAACAATTAGATTGATTTAAATGATTTGGATTGACAGGGCGGGGCCGGGGAATTCAACTCCCTCAAAGATCATCTTAATCGGTGGGCTGGAATTCTTGATAAATCAAGGATTTCAGCCTTTTTAGTATGTTCTTTACATTATTTTTTAAATTTGCAAATGTCCTTATTGAACTGCTTCACCGCAATATCCGCTGCATTATTATCTTCATTAGCAACAGGTGTGAGCACCTCTCTGTTTTTCCCGAATATTAAAGTGGAGGTACCATTTGTAAAGAGATTTATAGTATTATAAGCAGTAAATTAGAATAAAGGGAAATTAGCTCAATAAGAGACTGTGGTAAAATCAGGGGGACTATTAGATATATTAAGGGAGTTCAATATGAATACATACAAAGTTATTTTATTTGATTTAGACGGAACACTTTCAGACCCCAAGGCAGGAATAACTAAATCGGTTCAATATGCATTGCAAAAAATGAACATTGTTGAGCCTGACATTGATAAGCTTGAATGTTTTATTGGTCCGCCACTACATGTTTCATTTGCTGAATATTATAATTTCGACGAGGAAAATACACAAAAAGCAATTGCCTTATTCAGGGAGAGGTTTAAGGAAAAGGGAATGTTTGAGAATGTGTTATATCCAAATATCGCATTGCTATTGAAGTCGTTAAAAGAACAACAATTTACTTTAGTTGTAGCAACTTCGAAGCCTACTGTATTTGCTGAACAAATACTAAAGTACTTTAATATTGACCAGTATTTTGAACATATTGTCGGAAGCAACCTTGATGGAACAAGAGCATCAAAAACTGAAATCATCCAATACATACTAGATAAGTATAAGGAACATACGCTTGATGATTTTGTTATGATCGGCGACAGGAAGCACGATATTATTGGTGCAAATAACATCGGAATTCACTCTATAGGAGTAACTTATGGATATGGTTCATTTGAAGAACTGAACGATTCTAACCCTGCTCATATTGTCAGGAGCGTAAGCCAGTTAAAGGATATTTTGATGGGTAATCTTGAATGCTCAACTATCTGAAAGGCTCTGGAAGTGCGGTTATAGTAACGATGTTAGGCTTACTAATAATGGCTGACGGATTATCTTTTGATGACTTTTATGTCGGCCTTGTATATGTTACTGGTTTTGGATATATATTTAGTCTGTTAGGAGCTGCCTGCTTATTTTTAGTGAAAAAGAAAGAATACAATACAGCAAAAAGTTATTTATTGTACGTATTGTTGGGTATTCTGTGCGGGTGGTTCATGACCTATACTACTGAAAATGAGTTGTTTTCACCTCTATTCTTTTTGGCCGTGTTAGGATCATTGACGTTTCTCGCAAGCCAAAAAATTAAGAGCAAAGCTTCTGCCTGTACTCTCTCAGTTTTGCCAGGCTTATTAATTGGCCTTTGTATTATATATATCAATGTTCGATACTAAATGAAAAAAGTAATACAATCGAGCAAATGAAACATAAATGCCATTATGTGGTGTTGTAATGCCCAGAATAAAACGCCCGGGTTATAGAATCCAGGGCGTTTTTGTCATGTGTTCGGTTGAACAGGCAGGTTATCAACGAACGATTCGATTATTTTTCCCGATTTTTCGGCTGCATGGTGCTAAAATAAACAAGTACAACGACATAAAATAGAGGTGCAGGAATGAAATTTGATGAGTTTACAATTGGACAGGTGTTTCACACTAAATCGTTCAAATTAACAAAAGAGGATATAGTGAGGTTTGCAGGTGAATTTGATCCCCAGTATATGCATTTGGACGAGGAAAAAGCAGCTGAGGGAAGGTTTAATGGAATCATTGCTTCCGGTATCCATACGCTGGCGATCACATTTAAACTCTGGGTTGAAGAAGGTATGTATGGCGGCGATGTAATTGCTGGAACACAAATGAATAATATAAAATTCATGAAGCCCGTTTACCCTGGAGATGAGCTGAAAATTATGGTTGAGGTGATTGATAAGAAAACAACAAAAAAAGAATCAGGCATCCTCACTGTATTGTTATCGACCTTTAATGACCGAGAAGAAAAAGTTTTTGAGGGTGACTTATCTGTATTGGTAAAGCGCTGAAAAAATTTTTATAAAAATTAAATCTTATAACAGCAGGGCAACGATCGAATAATACAAAAGCGCTTCCCCGGGCCGAAAAAAATGATGACCCAGCCCAATCAAGAATAAGGTGAATAGCCTGCGCATGAATAAGCGGCGCAGAGGGTGTCCTTTTTTTCCGCCCCGGATAGAAAAAAACCAACCCCAAATAAAAAAGAGAAGATAACATAAAACCGGCCGGTGACTGCCGCATCAAGAAAAGAGGCAATCTGATAATCTGTCTGTGACACATCCGTCGACATATGGACCATTTGCCGAATATTAACCAAAATAATGCCAGGCAGGGCAAATCCGCGCAACACATCAAGCGTTTCCATTCGTTTCATAATCAAGTCCCCTTTAACCGCTGTCCGCGCACCGGTATTTCTATTTACACTATACCTTCTGATAAATAGCCCTGCTATCGATTTCTCTTACACCTTCCTTACAAAACCGCCTGATGTAAAATCAACCAATTTCTTGTGAGACAATAAAAAAAGGTGTGATTATGGAAACATGGAAATAGTTAAGTAAACCAATACAGCTTAACAGGAGTGGTATAACACTAAAGGAGGAACTAATAAATTGGACAGTATCATCTTTGATTTAGATGGAACCATCTGGGATTCCATAGACACCGTTCTCATTGCCTGGAACAGCGTGATAAAAAGAAAACTAAAAAGCGAATTAACCCGGAAAGACTTTGAAAACATAATGGGGCTGCAGATGAACGAGATAAGCAGGAAACTTTTTCCTGAATTGCCCAATAAGCAGCGGCAGCAATTAGTAAAGGAGTGTGGTGAGGCGGAAATTGCTTTCCTGGAAAAACAGGGTGGGGTTCTCTATGAAAATGTAGAAAATGTCCTGAAAGAGCTTTCGCAAAAATACAAACTGTACATTGTCAGCAACTGTCAGGAAGGCTACATAGAAGTTTTCTACAGGTACCATAAACTTGAAACGTATTTTTCAGATTTTGAAAACCCCGGGAGAACGGGCCTGTCAAAAGGGGAAAATATTAACTTAATTATGGATAGGAATCATTTATCAAACCCGGTTTATATAGGAGATACAGAAGGTGATTTAAAAGCAGCCAGATTTGCCGGAATTCCTTTTATATATGCGAAATACGGATTTGGGCAAGTAAGTGAATATGAGCAAGCAATTGACAGTTTCGAAGACCTTTTAAACATTTTCTAGTGGAGTAAAAAAAATGATTTTTGGCACTTATTTCAACGAAACCCCGTCTTGAAAGTAGAAAAAGAAAATACCGTTGTATGTAAAAAAGCAGCCGGAAAAATGACTCCATTCTTCTGGCTGCTTTTATTTTTAAATTATTCAAAAGGCATATGGTTTTTTATGGTAAAATAATGTTTATAGAAGGGGTATTCATCAAAATGAGGAGATGATTCTTTTTCTTTTTTTTCGCAGCTTTTTTAGGCGGGTGTGGTTTGGAAACAAAAATACTTTCTCAATTTTATGAAAAAAACCTTGAGGAAGTAACGAAAATAGTAATTATCGATGGAAACACAGGATACTCAAAAACAATTACAGATAAAACGATTATAGAAAGCTTTCTCGATGATATAAAAGATATAAAGTTTATTCCGGATGAAAATCAAGAAGACAGATCCGGGTTTAATTACGGGATCGCTTTTTACTGGGATGAAGAAGTCACTTTTTCATTTTCTTTAACAAGAATAGGTGATCATTACTATCATACCGCGCCAGATATCTATCCAATTGTCGATAGTTTCTATCTAAATCTTCCTGGTGAGGAAAAGTAATTTGTCTTAAGCTAACGAATGTGTTTCTGTAGAAAAAGGAAGGTGGTTCTGAGCATGTATAAAGTAAAAAATAGTATAGCAGTTCTTTTACTCACAGCTGTCTTAAGTGCCTGCTACAATAATCAAGCAGATCAGCCATCAGGCGATGACGGTGACTCTGCACAGCAGGAAAAGCCGGTGGCTGAAGGAGAAGGCAGTGAAAAGAAGGCTGTTACAGAATTTGCTGAAACGACGGGCTATATTGCGTCTATTTCACCGGATAGAATTTTTATAGTTCCTGCTTTAGAGCAAGTAAACAACCAGGAGCTGCGTGAAAAGGAGATAAAGGGACAAATTTTCATCCGCACAAGGGATATGGATGAGCGGGAAATTTCAAATCTTGAAGTCGGCCAAAAGGTCAAAGTGTCATACAAAGGTGTAATGTATTCAAGTCCACCTCAAGCCTACGGGCACGAGATAGAGATTCTCAAATAAAAATGCAGGTCTTTCTTTGATAGCGGCTATCACGCCGCTTTGCCGATTTTACAAGGGAAATGTGTCTTTTTTTTTCGGAAAAGGAATAAAACCACGGCGGCAGAATGACCGCAGATGAAATTAAACAAATTTAGCAGCGCAGGGATGGCACGCCACATCGTTCGCTTCAGCTATATCTTCTTCCCTTAGCATAGGGCCCATCATTTACAAATTATACTATTTGATCCAATATAATAAAAAAGGGGTGATGAAACTGCTTGTATATTTATTAGTGGCGGGGGCGGCTGTCTTTTTTATGTATTATTTGCCGATGCTGGCAAAGGATTCGAAAAAAATGGCTGATTCGGCGAAAGAAATGGAACGAGGTATAAAGACAATTGTGAAGCAGAATGAAGAAATAATTGAATTGTTGAAGCGTCAGACCCGCAGCTAAAAGAAATCTCCGGTAACTGTTGATATGCAGGCCTGACCGAGATCTTAATATACAGGGCGGTGGAATGGATGGATTTTTTAAAATCATTAGCAGGTATATATTATTTAGGGATCGGCTGCGGAGTATGGAATAAAGATGAAGTCATTGAATGGTGCGACAGGGTAATCGAAGCCATGGATCATCCGCCTGTTGAGCTTCTCGAAGTATCCATGATGTCAAAATCAAAGCTGGATGATATCGAGAGAAAGCTATTTGAGTTATCTGCCATAGAAGATGAAGAACATATGGCAAAGGTCGTTTTATCCATTATTCATAAAAAGGCAGAGCTGGCGCAGCTGCCGGCTGAAAGGGCAATCCGGATAACATCCCGGCTTTTGGTACATACGGGATTATCGTGGGAAAGCGAGTATTACGGCTTATATTCTTTTGATGACAGCTACGATTTGGCTGTGAATGGAGTAATAGAGAAGCTGCCCGCTGAAGTTGAGAAGGATTTCATTGGAGAGCTGGGAGCTTTTCAAAAGTACTTTAAAGAATTTCATGAATTATACGATAATGTATTAAAACAGGAATGAAACAACAGGCAGAAGGGTTAAAGCCTCTGTTTTTTGCGTAAGGGGATTTGTCTATGGGTCCGGGTGCATTCACTTTTCTGTCTATACTTATAATGTTTAGCAGTATTGTCTACTGGCTGGTCTATACAAAGAAAAGAAAAAATAATACCGATAAAGACATAGGGTATAAACTTATATTCGTAGTTATTTCGGTCTTTTGGCTGTTCCTATTATTTTTTTCAGCAGTAATCTAGAAAAGTGCGGCAGCCCTTTAGGTGTCCGGGGAGAGGGTCAATATAAAAATGAGATATGTTGCATTCCCTTTTTGGGTAACACTATTCATATTGCTGGGCGGGTGTTCCCATCCAATAGAAGATTATCCATCGGCGGTAAGGTGGAAAAATACCAATTATATAGGTTCAGGCACCTTTATTTCAAAAGAAGGAATAAAAAAGGAAATTGGTGCTGTCAAAGGACAAATAGAAGGGTTTCCGGCCAAAACGGATATGCGAATGCTTATCCTGAAGGGAGCTCTCTTTTTGCGGTAAAAGGTCTTTCGATAAGTGAAGCAATAGCCGTTGAAGAAAAATCGTATGCTTCTTTTAACAAAGCCGGAGGAATCATAAATTCTTCCGGCTTTATTTGCAATGACAATATCATTCAGCAGGTTTACTTGATCGGAAGCGTTACATTCCTTTCAGCAAGCGCTCGCTGTGTTCACCAAAATTCACTTCGACAAAGGCTTTTTCTTCTGCTTTGCTTAAAGCACCGTATGCTTTGCCATCTCCTTTTCCCTGGTATTCCCAGAGATAATTGTGGTCTTTGACAATGTGGCTAAAGTCATTTCTTTTCCAGCGGCCTGCTATTTCCAGGAGGTCGTCTTTCCGTTCATAATCATTCATTTGAATGACGCGGTACAGTTCATCAATGGCAGTGACAGTCATGGGGATCGCTCCCCGTACAGCATTCGCTTTCACCTTTTGGTGTGTCATTCTATGCATAGCTTCAATAACCTCGTCCTGGCTGGCTCCAGGCGCAAGATCGAGATAATGCTGTACTACCCCGTATGAGACTTGCTTCGCATGGACGCCTTCCGTAGAAACAGCTTTAATATCGGCTTCTTCTTGTTTTTGATCGTTCATGACCACGGCCAGGAATGCTCCTGTTCCAACAATGACTGCAGTCAGCATGAAGATTACAGACCATCCAATTGCTTTTTTAGACATGACCTGCCCTCGCTTCCCACTTTATGAGTTATTAAGTTTCCTTCAAACTAAGCTTTTATTTCAATGATAACGCAAATGAAGTTATATGACAAATTATTCCACCTAAATCAGGCAGGTGAAATGCGGTAAGATAGATAATAAAGAAATTTGATAATTACTGGAGGATTTAATGATGACTTTTGAAAAATTGATCCAGCAAAAGCCGACACTAGAATGGAGGAGAAGAATGGAGGAAGGCGACGATCTTTTTACGGATGAAGCAATCAATGCAGCCGATGTAATTCTTGACTCTTACATCAGCAGATTAAAAGAACTGGAAGACAGGCCGGCAGAGGCAGCCATTATGGAAAACGTCAAAGAAGTGGTTAGCAGATTCAATGAATTAAACGACCAGCATGATTACTTTATCGAAACAATGGAAAGAGAGGAATTAGCCGAGTTTATCCAGGAAGGCGCGAAAATAGCCGGATTAAAAACGAAAGAAGACATAACGGAAGAATGGAGAGAATGGTAAGCAACAATACGGCCTGCGGATAAGGCCAGTGGGGGTGCCGACATGCCGGAAGAAGAGGTGTGTCTTACTCCTTTTTAAAAAAGAGGCGCATGTAAAAACCCGGTTCTTTAACAACCGGGTTTTTTTGGTTTTGGCTTCCTGTGACAGGGTTCCGTCGTTGTTTTTTATCCAGGAAAATTTAATTGCCAGGAAACGCCGAAACGGTCATTGAACCAGCCGAACTTTTTACTGAAGCCATAATCGCCTATAGGCATTAGCGCTTGTCCTCCTTCGCTAAGCTTCTGATAAAGACTGTCAATTTCCTCCTCAGTCGTACAAACTGTATAAATGGAGAATGATGGTGTAAAAGAAAATGCATGCTTCACATTGCTGTCAATGCACATAAATTCCTGTCCTTTTATCGAAAAAGAAGCCTGCTTAACCGTTCCTTCATCTCCGGGTTCATTCGCTCCATATCGAACAATACTGATGATTTCTGATTCTTCAATAACAGACGTGTAATAATTGATCGCTTCTTCTGCCCTGCCATCCTGGAACATTAAAAATGGGATCACTTTTTCCATTCGCCATCCATCCTTTTTAAATACATTTTCTTAATTAAATTCAATACATATTTTAGAATCCCTTCTTTGCGTTCAGTTATCGAACTTCACAGCACCGGTTTACTATCAAACCATACACAATAATGGCTGGCAGGCTGTATTATCTCACTGCTGATTTTTGCTCAAAAGGAAAGAACGGGAAACGTCCTTAGTCATTTTGTGTTTCTTGTTAAACGAATGCACCTTTTAATCCTTCACCTTTTATTTTTTCTTTATAAAAAAATTGACTAAATACTGTTTTCGACAGTATACTGTTGTTAACAGTACTGTTTTATCGGAAAAAGGTCATTACATTAAAAATAGGAGGTTATATCTTTTATGAAGCATACAGGGAGACATACAGGTGCATTTCTTTTGCTGTTTTTAACAGAGGGAGATAACTATGGGGGGAAACTGCTGCAAAAATGTGAGGAAGAGCTTCCCATCAATCCAATTGATAGTGCGATATTATACCGCACATTAAAAAAATTAGAGGAAGAAGGCGCTGTTGAGTCTTATCTAAATACATCTAATCAAGATAAACCGATAAGGATGTACAAAATCACTGCAGTTGGAAAAAGAAAATTAGAAGATTTTCAAATTGATATTGAAGAAAAAATTCAAAATTTATCGTTTTTCCTGGAGAAATACGAAAAATGGAATAGTGAAAGAAATGGCTAATGGAATTGTTTTATATACAATAGCTGCTGTTTATCTGGGGATATCTTTTATAAAAGACAAACACAAAACAAAGGCAGCTGTATTAAGCTCATGGAAAATGTTTCGCAATGTTTTACCTGATTTATTAGCCATTATGCTTTTTGTTGGGCTGACATTATCTTTATTGACACCATCCCTTATTTCTTCAATTATTGGAGAAAACTCCGGTTTACCTGGCATGGTTTATTCAACAATCATTGGATCGATTGCTATAGTTCCCAGCTTTATCGTCTTTCCTCTTGGACATACATTAGTTGAAAATGGTGCTGCTCTCCCACAAGTGGCTGTATTAATGTCGACATTAATGTCTGTAGGGCTGGCAAGTTTATCTATGGAACAAAAAACGTTTGGACATCGTTTTGCCTATGCCCGAAACGTTTCTGCCCTGGTAATGTCTCTTCTCTTTGCATTCATTATCTGGGTGGTGATGACATGAAACAGTTAAAAAGATATCGGTTCTTTCTTATTTTATTATCAGGGCTTTTCCTTATGGCATTTATAAATCAAGCTGTTGCTGCAGAAGCAGTTCAGTTAACCGGTAAAAATATTTTGGATATGCTCATTCTGCTTCCTCCCATATTTATATTAGTGGGATTATTGGACCAGTGGGTAAAGAAGGAAACGCTCATTCGATACATGGGTGAAAAATCAGGTATATTTGGTATCCTTTTCACCGTATTATTAGCAACAGCAGCTGCTGGACCTCTTTATATAGCTTTTCCAATTGCCGTACTTTTATTGAAAAAAGGAGCCAGCGTCCGCTATATAGTGTTTTTCCTAGGGGCCTGGTCAACAGTAAAATTGCCAGTTCTAGTGTATGAATTCACTTCATTCGGTCTTGAATTTACACTTATTCATATCAGTTTCGGCCTCGTGTTTTACTATGTAACAGGAATTCTTTTTGAAAAAATGTATAGCCGGCAAAAGCTATTATAGTATGATACAACTATGGAATTGTAGATTTACATCATTACGTCTGTAAGTCCCTCACTTCCAAATTCTTTAGTATCTGCAGCGATAAAATATATAAAATATTAACTGAATATTCGGGCTGTTAATTGATGCAGCAAACAGGACTGCCATCGGTGCAATATTTTTCGGCAAAATCTTCAAACTACTTAAGCTATATGCTGCGAAAAATCACGGGACAGGGCGCATAGAAGCATATCCACACTATTGTTTAAGTGAACATTTGAGTTCACATACACTTCGCCCAGAATGCCTGAAACCTTCTTGGTCAATCTTCTGGTGGAAGACAATCTACGGATAAAGCCGTTGAACGAGAGTCTGTTGACTTACGCAGAACCGTACCCGTGGTATTGATTGTCGTTGAAAGCCGTTGTATTCTATGGCTGCATTTAGGAACTGCAAAATTAGGTGAAAAGAGGAAGCAATATGAAAACAAAATGGCTTTTGAGCAGCAGTGCAGTGGTAATGGGTTTGTTGGGGCTGGCAGGAACCTTTCTTCCCGAAGAAATTTCAAACATTTTAGGGATTGATCCTTCGCCGGTAACTCTGATTCTTCTGCAAATCATTGGAGGATTATATTTAGGATTCGCCATGTTAAACTGGTTTACACGTTCTTCCCGGATCGGCGGCATTTATAACAGACCTGTCGTATTGGGAAACCTGATTCATTGCATCGTTGTTTTTTTTGCCCTAATCCGGCAGCTGGCGGAGCAGTTTAACTTGATATTCGCTATTTTAACATTCGTTTATTTTGTATTTGCCGTTTGGTTCACGCTGGTTATGCGCTCGAATCCTTTAACCAATGAAGCAAAAATGTCTCAATAACGCTAAATAACCCAATAACCGGAGCAAGCAAGGATTTATATGGGGGATGGTCTCTATTTAAGGCTCACCATGCTGAACTGGTATACACGTTTTCTCTGGTGAGCAGGGCAGCTGTCAGGGTACTGATACATTCTGGCGATTTGCCAAAACCGATGGATCTTAACGTATTCAACAGACGGGAAGAAACATAGGAGGTTTACGATGAAAAAACTCGTTTTAGCATGTTTCTTGCTGCTGGTAACGGCTGGTTTATATGGCTGCAGTTTCATCGGGGAAAAGGAGTTAGATGTTCCAAAGGATATTAGCAGGATAGAGGTAACTGGAAATGGATTAGGAATGTACTTTCCGGAAGCGAAACAGCCTGTTGAAGAAAAGCTGGTTTTGAAGCAGCTCGAAGAAATTGAAGTGTTTGCTGATGCTATAAAGAATTCTTCTCCTCATTCAGGTCCCGTAACGGCTGAAGGAGAGAACCTTACACTGACGTTTTTTTTCAAAGAAGGTGCCGCCCGGGCATTTCTTTTTTGGTTCTACCCTGATCGAAATTCTGCGCGGATTCAAGCGGATAGTGGCCGAAAAGGAGAAGACGAACAAATTTACTTGCTTAGCGAAGAGAATGTCCAGAGGATAGAAGAGCTGATGGCTGAAAAAGAAGGAACGAACGATTGAAGAAGAGAAGATGAATTATTTAAGACAATTCATTTTTAACGGATTTTTCTAAAAGACTATTGAATATGAATGGGGGCTTTATGATTAATGGTCCTGCAAAAGAAAGGTGCGAGAGGCAGAAATGCAAGTAAGCGACTATATACAAAATACGTTCCCGGAATTAAAGCTCAGACCGCCTTTGTTTTATAACTGGGAAACGGGTATTCGATTTGAACTCGGTGTGGGCTATAGCCATAAAGAGGCGTATGAAAACAGTCCATATCTACAAAGAACTTATAAAAGGGCGGTTACCCTGTTTCGTTCCCTGCATGCCCCAAATGATGATATTTATATTATTGTCGATGTAAATGATTTTGCGGACGGCAAAACCTTTCAACGCAAACTAAAAGGTTTGTCTCCTTATATTAAAGAGAAGAGAATATTGAAAACAAATGAAAAAAGGTGAGAGATCTCCTCTTATCAGTTAATTGGATATAAAAATTGGAAAAATTAATGTCTAATAATAATTCATTAGGGATTGTACCGGACACTTCTGGGGAAAATGGTAGTATAAACATTCAGACAGGAGTGGGATACCAATGGAACAAACACTTTATGAAAAGGTTGGCGGAGAAGAAGCAATTTCCAAAGTGGTCGACTATTTTTATTCCGAATTGGTGCTTAAAGATGATACCGTGAATCACTTTTTTGAACATACAGACATGGAAAAGCAACGCCGCCACCAGACAAAATTTATCAGCTTTGCATTGGGCGGACCTAATCAGTATTCAGGAAAATCAATGGCGAAAGCACACGAAGGTATGAATATTCAGCCAGCCCAGTTTGATGCGATCGCCGGCCATCTTGGCACCGCTCTTGCTCACTTTGGAGTAGAGGAAGCGGATATAAATACAGCCTTGAGTAAAGTTGCTTCACTAAAAGAAGATATCACTTACAAATGATTGGTGCCCCTGACGGATGATTTAGTTAAAGAAAATGGATTACAGCATTAATCGAATGAGATTGGATGGAATAAGCCCCGGCTGATGAAAAGCCCGGGCTTTTTTGTGGCGGCTTTTATGGTTGTCCGATTTGAATGCATTCGAATAAAAATGGGAAATAAATCAAATGTAAGGTTGACGTTACCAGCATAACGTATACGGCAAATAAAGGTGCTTTAACAGTATTCTATTACTGGTTAATAAGGAGAAAAAGCCATGCGGGTAAAAAAAGTTCGCGGCATGAAGCGAAAAACAGAAAATATGATGAAGCGAATAGAAGAGAGCACAATGGAATTTCCTTCAGAATTTTATAAAGGATACTGGCATCTGCACTTGCCCGCGGACCAGGACTTTATAAATTCTCATAAAACTCCCTGTAACGTTAAGCGGCTATGCATTCAAGCGTTAATAGACAGAACAAATCATCTTATGGAAATAAAGCCAGACAGCAATGAAAAGCTCAGGGCTGCGGCTTGTATTACTTTTCCGCATTTATGGGACTCACAAATCATTGTTTTCAAAGGTGATCGTCACTTTCAGAACTTTTTTAACCGGAACGATGACTTTCAAAGATGGATTCCACTAGCAGAGGAAAGAAATCTTGCAGCCGAATGGGAATTATCTATTCCAAGTGGAATGAAGGTAAAGGGCTTTAAAGAAGAAGTTATTGACGATGAAGAGGAAGCCTGTCATACAAGAGAAATTTGGTTTATAGGGGAGCTAATATAATCAAAAAAGATATATTTTCCCCCTCGAACGTACACGGGCAGCTATACTGGGTTATCATAGGTCCACAGAGCTGGATGCACAAAGCCCGGAAGCGTTCCGCATATATATTCATATGTAGAGAATTGCGGCTTATTTGAGAGAACGACAATGCTGGTACCACCGTAGCCAATCCAAAAAACACTTGTGTCCTGACCTGCTTCCACTACTACTGTGTTTGTGACTTTTCCTTCCCAACTTCCTGTCCACTCTCTTTGTTCCACGCTAAACACATTTTTATTTGCTGACCATAAAATGGTTTCATTAATGGACCATATTGCAGAGAGCCAGGGGAAAATATCCTGAAATTGCTTTTCAGTTTGAATCTCCGTAACCGCCACAGCCAGCTGCCGGCTTTCGAACAAGTAATGGCAGGGGACACTTGTTTTTGCGCAATTCTTTTCATACTCTTGTTTACTAGAAGAAGGAACCTCGAAACAAAAGAAGACAGGATATGCTTTAATGCTTTTCATCCATGCAAGCACGAAGTTCCCATCACACTCAAATGGATAAACGTTATCTATATCAAAAATATAATTTACAGTTCCTTCGATAGCAAACGGAAAATGGCCGCCGGCATCAGGCTTATCGCTAATATAGTGCTTCGGAAAATAAGCTATTCCAACATCCATACGCATTCATCCTTTTGGTAATGAGTTATTTATTGAATTTACTATACCATTAAATAGCACGATTCACCTGTCCTATCCCATGATGATCCCCGGCTTTTACATAAATCAATGGCGCTTAAAAGAGAAGATATCCGTCCTTTGAAAGATGATATACACCCAGATGCCTGAAAACAAATTCAATAAAGTTCGGCTAAAGAATTACTTTCAGATTACGGCAAGAAAAGTTTGCGGTTTTTCGAAGTCCGGGTTATAATCAATTACAGATATTAAATGTCTGTAATAGTTTTAATTATGAGGTGCATCAATGAAGTATTCAAAAGCAACCAATTATGCACTCCATACAATGGTGCATTTAACGCTGGAACCAAAGGGCCAGGCAGTAAGCGTAGAGCAGCTGGCGTCCATGCAGGATTTGTCTCCGACGTACTTGTCGAAGATTTTGACAAAGCTTGTGAAAGCCGGATTAATTGAATCTGTCCCCGGGGCAAAGGGCGGCTACAGTATTTCACGCCGCGCCCAGGATATTTCGTTTCTGGATGTGATTGAAGCGGTGGAGGGCCAGTCGGTGCTGTTCAACTGCGCATTTGACCATAACGAAAGCGAGTGCTTAATTGAGCGGGTGATGATCGAGGCGGAGAGCAGCATGAAGAAAGAGCTGGCCGGCCGGACGATTCAAAGCATAGCGGAGCAGATAGAAAAAAGACATTGTGAAGAAGCAAAAAAAGAAAAATAAATTTTTTTACACTAATTAAAGACATTAAGGGTCTTTAATATATTTTATAAAAAGGAGTGTTTTATATGCTGGACTGTGTAATTATTGGCGGGGGGCCTGCGGGGCTGAATGCCGCGCTGGTCATGGGGCGTGCTGGACGGCAGACAATTTTGTTTGATGAGGGTAAGCCGCGTAACCGGGTAACGCAGGAGTCGCACGGATTTATCACACAGGACGGGGTAAGCCCGTCGGAGTTCAAGAAGCGGGCAAGAATGGATGTTGAGAAGTATCCGTCTGTCTCTATTCAAGAACAGAGGGTGGAGACTGTTGAAAAAGCCGGTGATGTGTTCCGGGTTCAAACAAAAGGCGGAAGGGATTATATGGCGAAAAAGGTGCTTCTCGCAACAGGGCTTCGAGATATTTTGCCGGGAATTGCAGGCATTCAAAACGTCTACGGAACGAGTGTTTTCAGCTGTCCGTTTTGTGACGGCTGGGAAATGCGGGACCGGGCGCTGGCGGTGTTTGCGGAAGGTGAACGGGCTTTTCATATGGGCAAGCTGCTGTCAAACTGGAGCCGCGATGTAATGGTGTTCACAAACGGCTATCGGATGCCTGATGGGGAGAGAGCTGTTCTGTCCCGGCAGCAGGTGGCAGTCGTAGAGGAAAGGATTGAAGGCCTCGATTCAAAGGAAGGGAAGCTGACAGCGGTCCGGCTGAAAAACGGCCGGGATATTCAAAGGGAGGCAGGGATTGTGATGACCGGTCTCGTGCAGTCGGCTCCCTTTGCAGAACAGCTCGGCTGCGAGGCCACCGCAAATGGCGGGATTAAAGTCGATTCATTGGGAAGAACAACAGTTGAAGGAGTGTATGCATGCGGAGATGCTTCGCTCAGCGGGCCTCCCCAGCTGGTGATTGCGGCGGCCGAGGGCAGTAAAGCGGCAGCTGGCGTCATCATGGATTTAGTGGAAGCTGCCTTTTTTTTGCCGTAACGAACAGTATGGACGTACTTGTTACCATTTGCTGAAGGCCGACAGCTGAAGAATACAAAGATGACGAAGAAGCCACATCTGTTATTAAAAATAGGACCCTCGAAAATTTCCGGGGGTTTTTTGCTTGCTGGTTTGATTAAATGCTGTTCAAGTTGAGGGAAGTGTGACTTAATTTCAAGATAAGCCGTTCAATAAATACTATAGCAGCCGGCTCCATTTAATCCAAAAGAAGCCAGGGAGAAGGTTTTACCCTCTACTCCGGCTTCTTGTACGTTTTTGTGTTAAAAGGAAGCCCCTATTTCGGTTTTTAGGAAAAGTGGCCATTCGTTTGGATAAAGAACTGGGATTGTTCATAATTATAAGTGACTTTTGAAAAATTAAACGGCTGTCCACTGGTTAAATAAAAAACGGATTCGACATAAAAGGCAGGCTCTTCACTTTCCAGGCATAATTGTTTTGCCTCTTCTTCCTTCAGCTTTCCTGCGTGAAGATACACATCTGAAAAGCCGATCTTTACCCCTAAACCTTTCTGAATATAATCAAAAATGGATTCAGAGACAATTTCTTTATTCAAATAGGTAACGATGGATCTATTAAAATAGGATTCTTCAAGGCACAAAATTTGCCTGTCAATATACTGAACCCTTTTTACAAAATAGATATCGTCATCAAGTTCAATATTTAAATGATCTGCTATTTCTTTTGCAGGCTTCGTTACTTCCAGTTCGATTACTTTTGAAGCTGTGTGAAAATCTTCAAGCTCCTTTTTAAACCCTTGATTAGAAAGGAGGCTTCTGTACCCGTTTCTTCTATGCCTTCTTACAAAAATGCCGCTGCCCCTCACTTGAAATACGACGCCTTTATTCTCCAATAGCTCCAGTGCTTTCGTAATCGTACTTTTACTCACGTTAAAATGAGCCATTAAGCCTTCTAACACGGGCAGTTTATCTCCCTGCTGAAGGGCATTTTCTTCAATATACATTTCAATTTCATCTGCGATTTGCTGGTACTTTACCATATAAAATAAAATCCCTATTCATCTGCTTATTTCGATTCTTTTGGCGTTCTACCGGTGTAATATGGAAGGAAGCTGTTTAGTTTAGATATTTAAAAGGTCTATATTATTTGTCTATGTCATTTTGCAAGGATAGTAATTGAATAATGGTTTTCATTACAGCATCTTCTTCATTAGAACGGGTAATAAAATTCGCAACGTCTTTTAATTCTTGAACTGCATTTCGGACAGCAAAGCTGTATGTGGCGCGAACCATAAGCTCTAAATCATTGTAGCCATCCCCAAATGCCATTGTTTCCTCTGGTGTTACGTTCAATAAACGCTGCAAGTATTCAACGGTCGTGCCTTTATGAACGTTCGCATTGGCTATGTCAATCCAGGCTGCTTCAGATGCTACAATATAAGCTGAATCAAAAAAGCGGGATAATTTTTCCCTCGTTTCGAAACACTTAAGGGCTGGATCGTGAATGGTAATCTTGACAAAATCATCTGTTATTTCGTTAAAATCAGATACTTGTCTTACTTGAGCATAGGATCTTCTAACAATAGCCGCTTCTTCCGGGGATAGGTGGTCTTTAGTGACAGCTCCATTTCTAGTACACGCAATAATGGTATGATCAAGACTAATTTCCTCAAGCAGCTGGATAATTTCCAGTCCCAGTTTATTACTTAGCAGTGATTCGTAAACAAATTCTCCATTATGTTTGATTCGAGTTGCACTATCTCCTAAAATCCATAAATCTTCAGCATCCTCGCCAAACAATTCTTCCACACGTTCACATTGCTTGCCAGTAACAGGAGCAAACGCCACTCCCTTTTCCTTCATTACCTTTTTCACATTCTTATACAGTTCTCTGTTAAAATCACCGCTGTTATTCAAGAATGTGCCATCCATATCCGTTAACACTAATTTAATCATATGATTTCCTCCTGCATTTCTTCTTTTTTGAAAAACGCTTGTTAGCCCTCAACACGATTAAAATGCTGTTGAGCTTGTGTCGTTTCTTTTTACTAAATCCTTCTTTTTCAATAATGTATTTAATTTTTCTGAACTCAGGAACATTATTGCCACAAAAACAACAATACAAAATGGGAAGATTTCTATTGTGGAATGCGATGCAATGAACCCAAGAAGGGGCGGTATGAATGTACTGCCTGTATAGGCAACAGCCATTTGATATCCCATAATAGTCTGGGAATGCTTCTTCCCAAAACGAATGGGTGTTTCATGCAGCATACATGGAAATATCGGTGCTAATCCGAATCCAACCATAATAAAACCTGCAAGCGAGAAAGTGGGCGGCAACGGCAGGAACAGAAGGGCAGCACCCGCCAGTGCTATAATTTGCCCCATCCGAATAAGAGTGCGATTCCTCATTTTAAAGGTAATAAAACCGGTAATAAAGCGGCCGATTGTGATTCCGGCGTAATACAGGGAAACCCATTGTGCCGCAGCCGCTGCCGGCAGATCCTTGACATTTACCAGAAAGCTGCTTCCCCAAAGCCCTACGGTTGCTTCAACCCCGCAATAAAACAAGAAGGACACCAGGGCTAGTTTAACCCCTTTGATTTGCAAGGGTTTCACATGCTTAGAATCTTCACTGTAAAAGGCAGCTTTTGAATCTTCCGGCTTTTCATTTGAGGCAATAGGGCCGTTTTTTGCCCCCCTGTTCCATAGGGGCAAAGTGAAGAAAAGGAGGGCAACTAACGCAAACTGAAGTCCAGCAATCGCAAGATACCCGCTTCTCCAGGCATGTTGTCCTGAAATAAACTGAGCCATAATGACAGGACCTAAAGTAGCTCCGACTCCCCAAAAACAATGCAGCCAGCTCATATAGTGTGCCTTATAATGGATAGCAACAAAATTGTTTAGCCCTGCATCAACAGCTCCCGCTCCTAATCCAAGCGGTATGGCACATATCATTAACCAAACAAGCGAGGGAGCAAAATAAAATCCCAACAAAGCCCCTGCAGTCATAAGGCAACTGACAAAGGTGACATTGCCGGTTCCAAACCGTTCAAGTATCTTTCCGCTAGCGAGACTCGAGATAATGGTACCGCCTGAAACCACCATAAACAGGAAGCCGGCAGTCTCAATTGAGGCCCCAAAATCCGGCTGCATCACAGGCCATGCTGCGCCTAGTAATGAATCAGGTAACTCTATACTGATAGAAGCCAAATAAATGATGACTAAAAGGAATGTGCCCATATTTGAATTTTCACCATTAATCTTTCGTAAATTTGCCCTCTAGTAAAACACCCAGGGCGCAGGAATTATGATAAATGGAATGTGGTCGTGGAATGCTTTCTCTCGAACAAGGTTGATGGCTCATTTTTGGACCAGAAAGTTATTTTGACCTGATTATTACCATTTTTTTAGAGAGCAAACTCTTTCCAAGGTTATTCAATGTCCAATAAGTATTTTTTCAACACCTCAGCTGCAGATTGTTCATCCGATCCATCTACTAGTAACGTAATCTCGTCTCCTTCTTGAACATTTAAATCCATAATTTCCATTACATCGAGACTGCCTGAAATTCCATTTTTAACGATCGTTACTTCACTGTTAAAGGAGGAAGCATTTTTAACCAGTCTACATGAGTTTCTAGCCTGAAGACCTTGTGGGAGACGAACGATAAGATCGCTAATTAACATGTTTCTCACCCTTATACTTCAGTGTAATGAACAATTATCCGGTTGACCCCTGACAAGAAACATTGGCCATTCGAAGAGGATCTATACAATGTTTAGCGAACCACTCGCTCGTTTGATTGTAATAAATTCCATGCTCTCCTTGTGCCCAATATCCTTAATTGGTTTCTTTTTATTTTGGCCTTACAATTTTCTATCTTTATAATAATACTCTTTATCCTTGTCTGTAATTTCACGAAGTACTCTGCATGGATTTCCAACTGCAATTACATTTGCAGGAATATCTTTCGTTACAACACTCCCGGCACCAATTACAGAATTTTCTCCAACAGTCACTCCAGGCAAAATGACAACATTCGCTCCAATCCAAACATTATCGCCAATATGTACGGGAAAAGTGTACATTTCCCCATGTTTACGAAGCTCATGGTGAACAGGATGACCCGTAACGGTGATCGTCACATTCGGTGCAATTAGAACTCCATTCCCAATTGTTATCTTATAATCATCTACAAGTGTTAAATTGGCATTAATATAACAATTGTCTCCAATCGTTACGGTCTTGCCCCTTGCAAAAGTAAGAGGCGGCTCAATCCACACACTTTCTCCAACTGAACCGAATATCTCATGAATCAGTTCGACTCGTTTTTCTTTTTCGGCTGGTCTTAAATGGTTAAAATCATACATCAATTCTTTTGCCTTTGTTTGCGCCTGGAGATATTCTCCTGTATCTGTCCAAAGCAGACCCTTTGCCATTTTTTCTTCTGTATTCATTTTGGCCACTCCTTTGCATTCGCAACTTACTCATATAATAATAATCCACAATTATTGAATTTTCTATCACAATAGGATAATTTAATATAACAATCGTATTTAAGGAGGAGAGGGAAATATAAATGAATCCTTCTAATAAATTTATTAAACTTGATGTTTTGGAAAACTCCTCTGAAATTGTTCATTATGATTCGGGCAATATGCCAATTAGGACTAAAAGAAGCTGGCTTTCTTATTTTCAAAATTTATCAGCAGTCTGTCATTGGCATGATGATGTTGAATTTATTGTCATTCTTCAGGGGGAAATGACTTATTTTGTAAATGGGGAAAAGTATCTGCTGCAAAAGGGAATGGGTATTTTTGTGAACTCAGGGCAATTGCATTATGGATTTTCTGAATCAGGAAAAGACTGTGAATTTCTTGTTCTGTTGTTTCATCCGGAATTAATTTCCGCGAATGCTCATATTGAATCCGAGTATGTTTTGCCTTTCATCCATAATCATAACTGTCCTCTTATCGTTTTTGATCCTCATATCCCATGGAAAATGGAATCAATACAGTTTATTAAGGATATTTTTGATGTCTGTCAAAGAAAAGAAAAAGGCTACGAACTAAGCGTTCAAAGCTTGTTGTATTCCTTTTGGCTAGTACTTTACAAAAATGCCATGCATACAGACAATCGCATAAAGAAGATAGGTTTTACGGAGTTGAAAGCGATGATCGGATTCATCCAAGTTAACTACTCGAAAAAGGTGTCTTTGGAAAAAATTTCCCAGGCTGGCGCAGTGTCACGCAGCAAATGCTGTCAATTGTTTAAAGATAAACTGCAAATGTCTCCTATTCAGTATTTGAACAAGTTCCGGCTCGAGAAAAGTATGGAGCTGCTGCAGGATCCTTCACTAAGTATTTTGGAAGTGGCTCATGATAGCGGCTTTTCAGGTGCAAGCTATTATACAGAGCTCTTTCATCGGGAAATTGGTGTGACACCCAGTGAATTCCGGATGTTGTACAACCCAAGCGGACAAAAATAACCCTGCATTACTTTTGATTCTTCACAGTGCAGTACTTGTTTGCAGACTTCTCACTTAACATATAAACAAAAGAGGCGTATGAGATCGGTAAGAAGATCACCATAAGCCTCTTTCTAATGTGCAGATTCTCACTTGAAAGGTAGCTTCTTCAAGGAATTGATAATAAGAAAAAGTTCATAATACGCTTCGGGCTTTTATTATCCATCTGATGAAGAATTTGTGAATTTCGCCTGAATTTCTTTTAAAAACAGATCAGCTGCAGCGGATAAAACTTGATGCTTTTTCCAGACAATATTTAAGCCGGCTTCCAGTCTTGGCTCCAGCGGCCTAAAACAAAGGCTGCTGTCGCTGGACGTATTCACCAGCTTGTCAATGGTTACTGCATAGCCGATGCCTTCTTCCACCATAATAGCAGCGTTATAGAGAAGATTGTATGTAGCCACGACGTTTAATTTATCAAAATCTTCTCCAAACCACTCCACAAATTCATTTTTAGACAATGTCTGCTGTATAGCCTGTCGTGAAAAGAGCAGCGGAACATTTACTAAATCAACTGCTTGAATGGTATCTTTCGAAGCAAGAGGACTGTCTTTTCTCATGACAACTCCCCAAACATCCTTGGCCGGAATATTAATATAATTATATTTTGATAAATCGGCTGGTTCAATTAAAATACAAAAATCAAGCAAGCCCTTGTCAAGCCGTTCGGTCACGTCGTCTTCGTTTCCACTGTAAAGGTGATACCGTATATTTGGATAGCGTGATTGTAAATCCTTTGCTGCCCGCGCAATTTGTTTCATGGCGTCTGTTTCCCCGCTGCCTATGTAAACATCACCGCTTATGGTTTCCTCCATGGAGCTGAATTCTGCTTCTAATTTTTCGACCATATCCACAATTTCTTCTGCTCTTTTGCGCAGGAGCATTCCTTCCTCTGTGAGAATAATACTGTGACTGCTGCGAGTAAATAGTTTTTTTCCTAATTCCTGTTCAAGATCTTTTAATTGTCTTGACAGGGTTGGCTGTGTCACATGCAAGAAATCAGCAGCACGCGTAATGCTTCCTTCTCTGGCAACAGTAAGAAAATAGCGCAAAACTCTAAATTCCATCCAGCATTCCTCCTTTATTATGTTTTAGTATAAATATTCAACAAATGCTTATCAAGCATATCTTGATATGAGATATAGGTATTTGTTATATGGAGATGGCATAGCTAAAATAAATAACGAAGGGAAGATAACTGAAAGGATGTTATCTAAATGTATTTTTGAGTTAAGCGATAAGGTAACAAGAAAATCAGTTTCATACAACAGCAGGTTTGGAATTACATCGCTTCAAAACCTCTAATTTCCATCACCAATCAGGAGGAATCACCGTTTCGCGAACGGGGGCTGGGAGCATTTTATTTTTTATGAAAGATAGGAGTTGTTTCTTTTTGTGAAAGAAAATAAATTGTTGATTTTCATATTGACCATAGGTGTTTTCGGCATCTTAAATACGGAGATGGGGGTTATCGGGTTATTGCCTTCCATTGCTGATCACTTTGATGTCAGTATAGCGCAGGCAGGCTGGACGGTGAGTTTTTTTGCTCTTGCTATTGCGGTATCGGGGCCGACGATGCCGTTATTGCTATCAGGAATCAATCGAAAAAAGGTCATGCTGCTTGTATTAAGCGTATTCGTTGTGGGAAACATCGCATCCGTGTTTGTCACGAACTTTACCCTTCTATTAATCATTCGCATCGCACTGGCTCTTTTCCATCCGGTTTATTGTTCCATGGCATTTACCGTAGCCGCTTCCTCAGTAAAACCTGAAGAAGCTCCAAAAGCTGTTTCTAACGTGTTTATAGGAATATCTGCCGGTATGGTAGCCGGCGTACCGATCGCAAGCTTTATTGACAGCGCTCTTTCGTATGAAATGGCGATGGCCTTTTTTGCTATTGTAAATGCATTTGTATTGGCCGCTACATTCATTTTTGTGCCGTCTATGCCTGTGGAAAAAAGACAATCGTACGGTGAACAGCTTGCTGTTTTGAAAAAATCCATTATATGGGTTTCTATCGCAGCTGTCATTTTATTAAATGCTTCTGTATTCGGGGTATACAGTTATATTGCTGAGTACCTGGAAACGGTTACCCGAATGTCTCCGAATACCATCAGTTTAACGCTATTCGTTTTCGGTGGAGCCAATATGATTGGAAACATCGTTGCAGGGAGGCTGCTCACGAATAGTCCTGTTAAGTCCGTCTTCACTTTTCCTTTGTTATTGGGAGCAGTTTACATTCTTTTATTCTTCACTGCGGAGCTGGCCGTACCTGTGGTAATCATCACTTTTCTTTGGGGTCTGCTGGCTGGAGGAATCATGGCGAATATAAATCAATATTTGATTGCATCCTCAGCTCCAGAAGCTCCTGATTTCGCCAATGGTTTATTTATATCAGCATGTAACCTAGGAACAACAGTTGGCTCAGCTGCAGGCGGGTTATTGATATCACAAATGGGTACACCATACGTTGTACTAACAGGAATTCTATCCGTAATTCTAGGTCTTGC
Organism: Domibacillus indicus; assembly: GCF_000970685.1. GTDB lineage: Bacteria > Bacillota > Bacilli > Bacillales > Domibacillaceae > Domibacillus > Domibacillus indicus. The sequence continues at coordinate 286,737 of NZ_LAJB01000002.1, read as the reverse complement.
TGTGATCCTGCTGCGGAACAATATGTTTAACGCTGCAGGACAAGCAGAAGAGCCTGGAGAAGGCGCTTCTGCTTCTAATTAAGCGAAGCACAGGGACCGTTTTCTTGCTTTGTCACAGATTGATCTATGGAGTAAACATGATATATGCGCTGCAAAAGTGATTTCTGGCCTCTGATCCATTTTTATCAGGAAATCATCTCGAAAGCAGCTTCAAAATTTGAGGTGAGGAGTGAAAAAAATGAATCAAGTAAAAATCGCAGGAAGGAACGTTTTTCCCATAGGCTTGGGAACCTGGAATATGGGAGACAAAGCAGATAAATTTGAACAGGAAGCTGAAGCGATAAGAGCTGGTCTTGACCATGGCGTTCAAGTTATTGATACGGCTGAAATGTATGGTGACGGAAATGCAGAGAGATTAGTTGCACATGCTATTCAGCCTTATAACCGTGAAGAATTATTTCTCATTTCAAAGGTTCTTCCTTCAAATGCCTCAAAAAAGCAATTACCAGTCAGTTTAGAAAACAGCTTAAAAAGATTAAAGACAGATTATTTGGATCTTTACTTACTCCATTGGAAAGGGAATATTCCAATGGAAGAAACCATTGAAGCTCTGGAGAAAGGAAAAAGTCAGGGGAAAATTAAATCATGGGGTGTTTCTAATGTAGATGTGGATGACCTGGGAAAAATCATGAAAATACCTGATGGAATAAACTGTGCAGCCAATCAGGTACGTTATAATTTAGGAGATCGAGGGATTGAATTCGATTTAGTGCCTATGATGAACAAACGTGAAATGCCATTAATCGCCTATGCCCCGGTTGCTCGGGGTGACAGCCTCGGCACTAACCTGACGAAACAAAAAGCTTTAAAGGAAATTGCTGAAAAACACCATTCAAATTGTTTTCAAATTTTATTGGCATGGTGTATTCGAAATGGCCAAACAATTGCTATACCGCAATCCAGTAATACTGCTCATGTGATAGATAATGTGAAAGCAGCTGAGATCCAATTAACACAGCAGGATTTGAAGCAGTTAAACTCCATCTATCCAAAACCCGGAAGGAAACAGCCGCTTGCTTTATGGTAAGCAGAAAACGTAGAAATTACTGTGCAGGAAAAATGGCAGCATATTAAAAATGATTACGGTTTTTTAAAAGCTGCCTCTTGGGGATAACTATAAAATTTTCGAATAAATGATAAACGTTATTTAACTTTTAAACGTACTATTGAGCAAAATATCTGCACTTGTGTTATAGTGAGGATCAAATATATACACGGGATTCTTTCAGACTTTTTTTAGTCACTTTCCTTTGTCAGGAAAGGAGACGATCGAATTGTCTTTAAAACATATAAAAGAAATGTTAGAGACGCTGTGTTACTATAATGCTGTTGAGATTACTCATACATTCAGCAAGAATGAACAGGCTTTTTTAAAAGCCAGCTGCAAAAAAAACACTGAAACCATACAGTTAACCTTTCTTAAATCCCAAGAGATTAAATATTATGATGATATAGATGAAGCCGCGGCTGTTATTGCAGAACTAATAAATGAATAATGATTTGACTGAGAACCTCTAAAACTTTTAGAGGTTTTTTTTTATTGCACAGTTTCGGTCTGCTATTAACCAATCTGACAGTATATTGCCGTTCAAATGAATTTCGCACAAACATGATTGATTCTAATCATGTTTTTTGGCGGGGTCAAGAGGCCAAAGAACAGGGGCAGTAACAAACATATACAGCGCCGAAATATGCTTCGCCATGAAACCACCGGCCAATTCGGAGCGGCCGTGATAATGAAGACCGCATCTAGTTATCCGGTAGCGGAGGATGCTTTAGGCGGCAAACGCCTTCATTTAGAAATTCTCTTCGTATAAATACCGCATCTGTTGCCTGGCAGTTAATGGTGTTTTAAATTTTATGGTAAACTTGAACAGGACAAAAGTGTACAGAGGAGAATTAGTATGAAGAAAATCAACAGGCGCAGGCCGAATAAATTGAAAATGCTGCTGCGGGGGCTGATGGTTATCCTCGGGGGATTTATCGCCGCATACGGCCTGGAAACAGTGCTGATCCCGAACAGCGTATCAGATGGGGGAGTGACAGGCCTAAGCATCGTGGGTTCACAATTGTTTGATCTGCCATTGGGAATTCTAATAGCAGTTCTTAACATTCCGTTTATCTGGTTAGGATACAAACAAATCGGAAAAAGCTTCGCCATTTTTTCAATTATCGGCATCGTTTCACTGGCTGCTGGCACGGTTCTTATGCACCATACCCCGGCTATTATTGAAGGCGATACATTATTGATTACCGTGGTTGGCGGGATTATTCTTGGTTTGGGGATGGGGTTAGCCCTGCGTAACGGCGGTGCCCTGGATGGAATTGATATGCTTGCGGTGCTGCTTTCCCGGAAATTGCCGTTTGGAACAAGTGATTTCATTCTTTTCTTAAATATATTTGTATTTATTGTCGTTTCATCCGTATTCGGCCTGCAGGGAGCGATTCTTTCGGCGATTGCTTACTTTATTGCTTCGAAAGTTATACATATAGTTGAAGAAGGATTAAGCGGCTCAAGAACCTTTCAAATTATTACCACCCATCCTGAATTAATGATAGAGACCATCCGTGACCGTCTGGGCCGGAGTGCCACCTATAAAGAAGCGTATGGCGGCTTTACCAATGAAAACTTTAAAGAAATCACCTGTGTGATTAACCGCCTCGAAGAAACCAAGCTGAAGGAAATTATCAATGAGATTGACCCGGAATCCTTTGTTACCGTATACGATGTAGCAGAAGTGAAAGGCGGCAATTTCAAAAAGAACGATATTCATTAAATCAAAACCGCACTCCTGAATAAAGCAAGGGAGGAGATAATAATGAAAATACATTTATTGATTTTTGTATCGTCCGTAAAAGAACAGCAGGAAAGCAATGCCGCGGAACTAATGATGAAAACATTTGAATCTGCTATCCGTCCGGCAAAAGGAGATATCATCGAGGACCCGGGATTCCATCCGGGATTTCACAATGGCTATGAAGTCGTGAAGGTCACACTCAATTACGCCGCAAATGAATGCTTTGTTTCACTGCACCCGCTTGTGCTGGAAAAGGAAGAAATCACGGCAGAGACCTACGTAGAAAGACTGAAAGAACACGGCTGGCGTGCTGTTTCAAAAGAAGAAGTGAAAACCATGTAAAAAGAAAAAATTCCACAAGCCGAATTCTCACTGTTTCGAGAATCGGCTTTTTCCATTTTTTTATTTTTTTCTTACAGGTGCCGTCCCCATCTGCCGATTTTGTGTATGATTATTGTGATGAAAGGATAATGTAAAGGATAAAACAGTGATTTGTTTTGGAAATGCATGCTAAAAGGAGCTGGCCTGATATGTATTTTTCAATTGTTTTCTTAGTTGTCCCCTGGGTGATCGCCTTGCTGCATCTGCAGCGAAAAGATAAGACATTGATTCCATTGATTGCCCCGTTTTCTTCTGTAAATGCATTTCTTGTAAATGGATTAGGCGTACAGTTTGGTTTTTGGCATGTGTATCCCTTTATCAGGCGAGAATTTTTCTCCACAATATCTTTTGACCTGGGGCTTTATCCTGTCCTGGGCTGTTATATGATTTATTTTATAAAGCAAAGCCGCAGAAATCCCTATTTCATTGTGGTTCTCATGGCATTCCTCACAGCGCTAATGGAATTCTTCTTTTTGCTGATGGGAAAAGTCGCATATGGAAATGGATGGAATGTTATTTGGACGTTTGTTTCATACTTTTTTCCCTATCTCTTTGGCTACTGGTTTTATCGTTATCTTCAAAACATAAAGGTGATAAACTGACACTATAATATGAGTACAGCCTAAAGAAAAATATATTTATATAAATTGAACGAATGGTTTACATACTGCTTCTTAGAAAAGCGGAGCCGCCAGTCCGCATCCCGCTATGCTGTTTTTTAAATGAATTCTAACAGGACAGTAAACGGACAATGTAAAAAGCTGTATTCAACTTATACAATAAATTTTTGAAGATTTCATTTTCGAGGAGGGGTTATATGATACAAATTCATGGTCTGACCCAGCAGTTTTCAAATGGAAGAGGAATATTTGATGTAACCTTCGAGGTGGAAAAAGGAGAGGTGTTCGGATTTCTGGGGCCGAATGGTGCAGGAAAGTCCACAACGATCCGCCATTTGATGGGGTATATAAAGCCGCAAGAAGGAGCGGCTGTCATCCATGGGTTTAACACCTGGGAACAACAAGAGAAAGCAAGAGCAAAAGTAGGCTATTTACCGGGAGAAATTTCTTTTATGGATGGAATGAACGGATTGGAATTTATTCAGTTAATGGCAGGTATGCAAGGACGAAAGGATAAAAAAAGGCGGAATGAATTGATTGAACGGCTTCAATTCGAGCCTAAAACGCCAATTCGTAAAATGTCAAAAGGGATGAAACAGAAAGTAGGCATTGTGGTTACATTCATGCATAATCCTGAGGTATATATATTAGACGAACCAACGTCAGGATTAGACCCTTTAATGCAAAAAGTCTTTATCGATCTTGTATTAGAAGAAAAAGCAAAAGGGAAAACCTTTCTCATGTCTTCCCACAGTTTTGCAGAAATAGAGAGAACCTGTGATAGAGCTGCCATTATAAAGGATGGAAGGATTGTGACCGTTCAAAACATCAATGACCTTCAATTTATGCAGCGGAAAATCTATGAAATTACTCTTGAGAATAAAAATGATGCAGAAAGAATTCAAGCATCTAATTTAATCATTGAAGACATAAATGGCAATGTGGTCCGGATCGTGGTCCAGGGGGATTACAATAAGCTGATAGAGGAATTATCTAAAGTTAATGTTACAAATATAAATAGTGTTAATCAAAGCCTGGAAGATGTTTTTATGAACTACTATGATGCGAAGGAAACTGTAAAATGAATATTTCATTGTTCAGGCAAATGGTGAAGCTAAATATGAAAAACTTTCTTTGTTTTGGGTTTGGCTCGGCTCTTTATGTCGTTTTAATGACATCTTTATATCCTCTGTTTGCCGATAATACCGAGGCAGTCAACGAGCTGATAAAGATTGTTCCTGAAACGATGAAAAACGCACTTGGCTTTGATTCTCTAACTAGTTATGGCGGATTTATCTCTGCTGAATATTTCGGTCTGTTTTTTCCTATTATTTTAGGTGTTTTTAGTGTAATGACGGCAACCCAACTGCTGGCGCATCTTGTTGATAAGGGATCTATGGCGTATTTACTTTCCACAAAGGTTTCTCGCAGTCAAATAGCTTTTACTCAAGGATTCGTCTTGATCAGCGGATTACTGCTTATCGTATCATTAACATTTTTAGGCGGTATCGCTGCGGGAGAAGCATTAATTGATGAACAATACTCGCTTGAATTTTATACATTTTTCCAGATAAACTTTGTTGGGTTTTTATTGTTTTTTGTGGTTGGAGGATATTCTTTTCTTGTTTCATCTTTATGCAATGACGAAAAAACATCGCTTGGTACAGCCGGTGCGTTAACCTTTATTTTTTATGGGTTAGATATGGCAGGAAAAATCAGCCCGGATTTTGAATGGCTGAGGAACATAACACCATTCTCCTTATACAACCCCAGTGAAATAGCAAGTGGTGATGCGGAGATATTCGTTCCTTCACTTATTCTTTTCGGAATGGGATGTTTTACTTATGCAGCGGCAGTTGTCGTGTTTAAACATCGCAATTTACCGCTTTAAATACATCGAATACCCCCTGCAACGTCACTTGCTGTGCAGGACAATACGATTGCTCACTATTTTTACTTTTTCAATTTAAAAACGATAAAATCAGCACATTTGAAATCTTCTTCGAATGAAGGATATTTTTTTAGCATCTCTTTTGATGGCGTAGGCTCTACCAGGCTTTCTAAGATAAAGCCTGTTTTGATTAACGTGTTTATATAACTTGTTAATGTTCGATGAAAGAATAACATTTTTTCGTTCTCGCCTAAACGCTGCTCATACATCCCTTCATAAAAGTATTTGTCTACGTTCCAGTGCAGCTTTTTGCCGTCGTTCGTTTTTTCCCAGCCGCTCCCTGAAACTGAAAATTATGATTACTGGGTTCTTTTAATGAGAAAATTTATCGAGCAATCAGACACCATAGAAATTCAATGCTGGAATGACGAGAAAGATATTATTAAGGAAACGACCCTTTTATTCAAAGACTCCTATGAAATAGTAAATGAAAGAAATACTGTTAGTATCAAAGGAAGCAAAACAGAGGAGATTTCAAACCGCCTGTTGTATAAGAATGTAAAAACAAACGGGAGATTAAAATGGTTTTCGATTTCTTTAGTCAAAAATAAGGCACTCCTTTTTCACTCTGAACATTGGGGAACAGAGTTTTTCGCTCCAAATATCAGTGAGGAAGATATAGCGTATATCAAATCCGTAACGCCAAAGGAGACAAATTTTCACCAGTATAAATAAATGAGTTTTATTCAACCGTTTCGGTCTACTGTTGATCAGTGAAATTGACTACAATATAAATGCGATTATGTTGTATTGAGAGCGTCCCGGATCTTTAGAATTTGGGGCGTTTTTTCGATTCAAGTGCAAGCTCGAGGAGATTTTTATAATGCATTTTATTGTACGAACAGGGCGGATTAATTCAAGAAGCATTTTTAGATCAGATGCAATAATCAGGCCATTAAATTAAATAAGATTAACACACAAAGTCGGTTTTCCTACGTAATGGAAACCGGCTTTTTTATATATTTTTTCTCAATTATAAATATTTTACTTTGAGTTCCTTCGATGAATTTTAAAAACGCTGTTGACTACTCAGTTGAACTGTATTATATTGTTATAAAGTTAAACTGTATAGTTGAACTGAATAAGGGGTGAAAGTATGAAACACAAATTATTGCCGTTGTCTGAAACCATGCATTATATTTTATTAGCCCTTCGTGAACCTCTCCATGGCTATGCCGTAATGCAGGAGATAGAAAAAATAAGTAACGGTGCCGTTATTTTAGCAGCTGGTACATTATACGGGGCAATTGAAAATTTAAGTAAACATGGTTGGATTGAACCTGTTGGAAATTCGGGCCGGAGAAAAATTTATAGGATAACTGCAGAAGGAACAGCCATATTGAGAATGGAACAAGAAAGGCTAACGCATATTTTATCCCTATACGAAGGAAGTGAATCCAATGAAGAAGTTTAAAGTGTTTTTTAATATTGAAAGAGAAGAGCAATGGCTGAACGAGCAATTACAAAAAGGCTATCGCTGCACAAATATTAGTGGATTAGGAATATACACTTTCCAAAAAACGGACAAAAAATATGTTATGCGGCTGGATTATCAAGATTATTTACCAAAGAAAAAACTCGAGGATTACAAAGGGATATATGAAGATTTTGGCTGGATCTATATAAATGACTCCTGGCTTGGGGGAATTCGATATTGGCAAAAAGAAGAGGATGATCAAAATGAAATCTTTTCGGACCGCCAATCAAAGGCTAATTATTATAAAAGATTAATGAGTTATTCATTTTGGTTAGGGATGCTGTGTCTGGCTTTTTCTTATAGGCCTTACGAAAATTCGGGATTATATCATGAAGGTCTTTGGAGTATGAAAGGTTCATTACTTTTAAAGGCCTTTTTGTTTGAAACTCCATTTGTCCTTTTGAAGTTGGCTCCTGCACTTCTGGTTGTTTTTTTTGGTATCAGTTTCTATAAATTTTATCGGAAATATTCAATATTAAAAGAAAAATAATACGAAGAGGTTAAGTATGGCGCTTTTGATTCAAAAAAGTAATGAGATAAATGTATCTATCACAATCGGGCGCATTGATTCACTATGGATTAATGCTTTTTTATGTAGGTTCCTCCTGGCACAAAAGGGGGCAGCATCCCTGTAATAAATAAACTTTTAAAGGAAGTTTGTAAACAGATGAACTTAAACGATAGAGGGCAAGAGTTTAATGGAGCAACGATGGTTATTTGAACCTCATTGCTCTTAATGATTTTTTAAAAATACTTCTGATGAAATTCCTTCCTAAGTTGACCACGTAACTCCGCATAGATTCGAGTTGTTTTACTTTTTTCATGTCTCATTAAACTTTGTATCACTTCAATGGGGGCGCCATTATTTAACTAATTTTAGATAAATATTATTTTAATTGTTCCGCTGTAAGTGAATTGATTTCTATATCTCCCAAATGACGAATAAGCAAGGTAACTTGAAGTTGATATGCTTTTAATGTTTTCGGAGAGAATCCTTCTATTCGCTCATCCGAGTCATACATTTCCCATGCTTGTGATAATAACAAAATACACCCCCTTAAAATTTCTTTTAAAGGAATTATTGACTTGACTATAGAACTTGAAACGGAAGAGACTATTCAATGAATCATGGCAGGCTGCTTCAATAAAGCATTTGCATTTAAAATACCAGGCGTTATATAGCAGCCTTTGAAAGAAAGGAAACACAGATGAAAAAGAAACTAATATTTTTTGGAATTGGCTTTTTGTTAATAGCTCTTTTATTCGCAGGAACTTTTAAAGTGACAAAATTAAGAACCTTTCAATTATTTGGAGGGTTAACATATCAGGTTGAAACGGAAAACAAGGTTCTTGCTTTAACATTTGACGACGGTCCGACAAAGAATGTGGATCAGATTCTGCCTTTATTGGATAAATACGAGGCAAAAGCTACCTTTTTTCTTATTGGAAAGGATATTGAAAAATACCCTGAAGAAGCAAAAAAATTGGTAGAAGCAGGGCATCAAATTGGAAATCACACCTATTCACACAAAAGAATGGTTTTAAAATCTCCCGCTTTTATTAAAGAAGAAATTGAAAAAACGGATGAGTTGATTAGAAAGTCTGGATATAAGAGCGAAATTGACTTTCGACCTCCTTACGGGAAAAAATTTGCGGGATTGCCTTATTATTTAAATAAGCACAACAGAGAAACGATTATGTGGTCTTTAGAACCGGATAAATATTACACAAGTGCTGATGAAAAAGTAAAATATGTGGTGGAGAACATTAAACCAGGGTCGATAATCTTGCTGCATCCAATGTACGATCAAACAGGTGGGGCAATGCAAGCGATTGAAGATATTTTAAGAGAACTTACGAACGAAGGGTATAAATTTGTGACTGTGGATGAGCTTCAAGAATTGTCCCCATGAAAATTACTTTTTACTCAACTAACGGGTGTGTTGATCCAAAAGGGTCAGCGCTTTTTCTGTTGAATTATTAAACAAACGATGCAGTATAGTGAAAGAGATAGATTATGAATAAAAAGAATGAGAATTATCATGCTAAGAAGAGAAAATAAAATATGGGGCCTCTTTCTAAACTATTCATATATTTCTGGTTTAAATTTATAATAATATATTAATGAATAGGGGGGAGATCATGGAAAGTTTCAATCAAATATTATGTGAGAAAAGGTCATATTCTAGAGAGTTTCATTCACATCAGCATGAATATGGGCAATTGCTTTTTCCATTACAAGGTTCCTTAGAGATAATAACACAGTGGCAGGAGATAAAACTTGACTCAGATTACTGTTTTTACCTTCCTCCGGGGTTTGAGCATACCTTTCGTGCACTGGACAGGAATGAGTTCTTAATCTTAGATATTCCCTTGCGATTTTTGCCGGATGACACAAGTAGTATGTATACTCCGGTGGATAAAAAGTGGGATTCAATCCGTTATTTGCTTTTGGAGGAATCAAAGAATAAAGAGAGTACTGGCGCTTTAATAGAGTTAACTAGATATGTAACCAATAAATTTCAAATGACCAATTCTCCCTCAATCGACTATATTCATAAACATTTTAGAGAGTCAATTAGATTGAAAACTTTAGCTGAAATAGAGCATTACCATCCAGTATATTATTCAACATGGTTTAAGAAAAAAACAGGAAAAAGCCTAAAAGATTATATAGCTGGAATTCGTTTACAAGAGGCTAAAATCTTGCTGAATTCAACAGTATGGTCTATGACAAGGATTAGTGAGGAGTTAGGTTTTGTGAATTCTTCATCGTTTACAAGATGGTTTGTTAAATCTGAGGGATTGTCCCCGCAAAAGTATAGACTCCTTAATAAAGGATAAAAAGGATATGAAACTTGGTAAAGAAATTGTTTGAAAAATTTCTTACTATAAGTTTACATATCCTTTTTTTAAAAGGTGAGCAAAATGAAAGGAGCTATTTATTACGTTGCAGCAATACTCCGGGTTTAATATGGTCTTCCGAATGTATTAGACCTGACTAAAGCCAGGTTCAAAATAGCAACATTTAAAATTTTAAAAAGGTGGTTATCCGTTTGGCAGAAATAGAAGATTTTACAAAACTGGATATTCGGGCTGGGACGATTATCAATGCAAGACCTTTTCCCGAAGCCAGAAAACCAGCTATAAAGCTAGAAATCGACTTTGGGGAAATGGGCATTAAACAATCTTCAGCTCAAATTACACGAAGATATAAACCAGAACAGCTTATTGGAAGTCAAGTGGTGGCAGTAGTAAACTTCCCACATAGACGTATCGCAGGGTTTAAATCTGAGGTATTAGTACTAGGAGGTGTCCCAGAAGAAGGTGATGTGGTACTTTTAAAGCCAGATGAACCTGTTGAAAATGGAACACCCATAGCATAGAGACACCGACGAGGTAGATATTATTAAGGAAACGGCCCTGTTATCAAAGGCTCCTATGAAATAATAAATGAAAGAAATACTGCTATTATTAAAGGAAGCAAAAGAGGAACAATTATTCTGGGGACAAAGAATTGTGGAAGAACGAGGGGATTTAGAATTAAAGTAACTAAAACACTCTTCCGTACTAACCCTTAGTGAAAAGGATTAAATAGTAAATTATATTTATTACTACCAGCGGTGAATAACGGGGACTTTCCTTTCATAAAGGGAGAGTTCCTTTTATTCTGTCTCTATAGGAAAGCATTGCAATAAAAAATGTAGAGAACCTTTCTTAAGCCACAAATATGGCAGCATCCCTGTAATAAACGAACGGTATTAAAGGATAATATTGTGAAAGGATTCACTTAAACAATCAGGGGCTTTTGTTCAATATCCAAAGTTATTAATAAGCCAAAAATATGCAAATTTTTATTCGTTTCTTGCATGTTTTCGGCTTTTTATATTCAAAAAAACATAATGCCATAAACAGCATTTTTAATTGCCAAATGCAACGAACTTCCATAAATCGGGTAATTATTCAATCGGTTCTTCCGGAGAATCAGCTGTTCCTTTAAAGGAGGTATAGAAATTTACTGTTATTCAATTTAAAAAAACTGAATTTTAAATTAAATGCACACAAGAGTTTTAATATAATCAAATAAAATATTTCATCTAGTTCCCAACTCAACAGCGAAAAATAGTTAATCATTAGAATATTGAAGGGATCTAAGATTATTGTTAAGGATGAATTTTAATACTGGGGGTACTTACATGCAAACAAACAATAGGGATGAGATGAAGGAAAGTTTTTTTAACATTGAATATAAGGAAGGCATATATATAAGCTCATTATCGCATAAGGATGATCCGTATAAAATGAATTGGGTGGAAGGGACTCAACTTTGGGGAACCATTAGAGCTCCAAAAGGAATAGACACAGAGGTTACTCGGAGTTTTACTAACAACAATACTCTTCGAGAGGTTTACACGTTTACGAACAATACAGAATTTGATATTTTTTCGAAATTAGGAGACATCTCCATATACACAATATTTAATGATGATTATGAATCAGCTGATATCTGTATAACAAATAAATGCCATGCACATATTTGGTGTGGCGGCACTGTTAGTTATATTCAGGCTGTTTACTAGAAATGTATAAGTTAACGGATGATAGTAAGTATCTTGATGAAGCAAAAAAACATATAAAAATTTTAGAACTTTTCAATGGTCTTCAACCTGATTATCATCTGTACGAAACGGCAATAAGACACTGGGATGGATACTGGTTTGGTAAACATAGATTGTATGGTGATACATTCCCGCATTATTGGAGTTCCTTAACTGGACGTGTTTATCAAAACGCAGCAGAGATAACGAAAGATACTGAGTATTATAAGAAAGCAGAAGCCTCTTATCGTGGAGTGTTAAATTTGTTCAATGAAGACGGCAGCGCATCTTGTGCAAAGCTTACACCTCACACAGTGAATGGAATAAAAGCGGGATTCTATGATCCATGGGCAAATGACCAGGATTGGGGTCTATATTACATGTTTAATTATATTGATTAATCTTTATTACAGCTATTAAGAGGTAAAAGAGGACATAATAATTTAAAAAGGTGCTTGTTCAACTAAAGGGGGCTTTAACTTAACAACGGAGGTAGCTGTGGCACCTCCTTTTCTTATTGAACAAACGGGGCAGGTTAGTTGAACAAGAAATGATAAAATGGTCTAAAATTATTACTTCATTATGAAAAGGTGAATTTGTTTATGCTCGGAATTAAAAATTACAACCCCAAAATGTATACTAACCCATCTACTATTATAGGAGACCACAGAACGAAACTTGAAGCTCTGATTGGTAGAAATGTAAAAGAAATATGGACTGTTTGGGCGCAAGATGAACATGAATGGTTTAACGATTGTCCCGTTGTTATTTGTTTTGAAGACCGCCAATTAGAATTATGTGCATATAAAACGAATGAATACGCTATCACGTTTGATGAAATTCTTGTTTCCCAGGGTCTTTCTTGGTATGGGTCAGATTTAAAACTTAATTGGGAAAAGAACAAGTTAGAAGAACTTAATTTTGCTATTGGTAAAAAAGTGATGGGGATTGAAATGATTGAAATGCGTGAAACAAACTCATCGGATTATTATTTAACTGGTATAGGGCTTCACTTGAATGATGGATATTTCGCCATATGTAATGGATTGGATGAGAATGTAATAATCAAAAAAAGAGAAGAAGGACCAAATTTCAAGCACACAATCATCTGAGAGACATAAATATTCTTTAGTTAACAGGGCATTGGTTTAAAAAATGAAATATAAAATTCAGTATTCAACACAACATAAATGCCATTATGTTGTGTTGTAATATAAATCATTAAAATAGACCAAATTTGCCGTCACCATAGGAGGATACAAATATGAAGGAGTATTATACCGGCAAAAACTTTTGGGACAAAAAGAATACTTGGCGTTATCAATACCCAATCAATGATGACATCATTCGAAAAGCAGAATCTAAATTAACTATTAAATTTCCAGAAACGTTTAAACAATTAATGAAAGAGCAAAATGGCGGTCAACTTACTTATCCGTATTTTATGTTTCCTAATAGTGCAGTAGAGTGCAAGTTAGACATTGACCCTATTCACTTTGAAGAAGATGATACGAGCATTGTATCATCAGAGGATTTATTGAAAGAAGCAAACCTGCCGAAGGATTTGATTGTATTGTGGTGGGATTTTCATAATTGGCTTGTTATGGATTATCGCTTTACAAAAGAAAATCCTTCCATTCAATTTATTTGCGAGGATTATTCAACAGGAGAAATGACTTGGTACTACACCAAAATGGCAGATACCTTCGATGATTTCCTAAAACAGCTTTTTCGTCTAGTCGACTAATTTCACTGAACTTCTTACCCAACAGTATCGCTCTACTGTTGGCCAGCAGGAAAATACAATATAGTGCTTATTTTGTTGTGTTGAAAGCACCCCGGGTTTCTTTGGCAGCCGTGGTGATTAACGTAAATCCTGCCGGTGAAATTCCGTAGGGAAGCGTGTTCTCTCCTGGCCTATGCTTACGAAAGGAGTGCGGGTTCGAATCCCGTCAGAGGCATTTGAATTCTTACCAAACCGTTTCGGTCTACTGTTAGAAGCAATCCCGAAAAGTAATTCTGACAAAAAATATGATAGAATACTATTTTATACCTATTGTGCTCCCTCCTAAAATCCTATAATATACATTAGCACCAAAGAATATTAGCAGAAATGAGGATGTATTTTGAAGGCAATTCGTATTGTATTGGCTTTTGTTCTGTCACTTGGTTTATTCTCTGTTTCTACCGCTTCAGCCGCTGTAAAACCGATTGATCGTTATGATTTTTGGGATGTAGATCCAAGCCATCAGTTTTATGATGCCATTGAGCGGTTCATTTACAGTGATTTAATTGATGGATATGTAGAAAAAGAGGTAGAAGTAGAAGACGGTGAAACATATGAATACTCATTTGTGACAGTGCGTCCGAATGAAAATATTACCCGCGCTCAATTCACGAAAATTTTAGTGAATGCTTTGTCTTTAAAAGCAGGAAATAAATCAGTAGAATTCTCAGATGTGAAATCATCGCGCTGGTATTATGACTATGTCCGCATTGCGAGCAGCAACGGGATCGTAACAGGCTCGAACGGGAAATTTAATCCAGACGCCAATATTACGCGTGACCAGATGGCGGCGATGATTTACCGGGCCTTTAAAGGAACAGTCGTGTTTAAAACACCTGTAAAAACATTTAAAGATGTACCGGCAACAAGCTTTGCGTATGAAGCTGTTACGAAATCAGCGGCGAATGGAATCATTAGAGGCTACGGCGACTTGTTTAAGCCCCATGAAAAAGCAACACGCGGCCAGGCAATCGTGATGATCGACCGGGCACTTCAGCAGGAAGCTGGCACGGCTGATGACCGGACAGCTGTGAAAGAGGTTGTCGAGCGCAATACAGCGGAAGAATCCCGTTTAATGGCAGCAGGGGATCTTTCCGGTTTAGATGCTTTGTATAAAGAGACGGCAACAGGGTACTATCTGTCTCTTGCGACGGATGAAAGCCTGATGTTCACAGAAGATGACTTTGAAGAAGGTGTTACGTACAGCATTGAGCAAATTGGCACCCACACGGTCAGCCCTGGAACCGTTCATAAACGCTTTGCGCAGGCCAGAATAGATAATCTGAAGTACAAAGTTTCATTTACAGCACCGGATATGTCTTTCACCATAAATATCGACGCATCTGGAACAGCGCACCTGAAAAAAGGAAGCGATGGAAAATGGAAGATTTATAACATCGTGCTGGATGAAGAGTTTGAAGAGACCTTGGAAGATGAATTTGCCGCAGCGGCAGCAAATGCTTCCTAATCAATAAGCAAGAGTTCAAATAAAAGCAAACAGGATCATTATACCTGTTTGCTTTTATTGTTTTAGAGGCCCCGGTTATCGCTAGGAGGCTTCCCGGGCAGTTGGGATGAGCCGAATAACCGGTGAAAAGCATAACGCCTGTCTTCCTTTGCGATTATTAGCTATAGCAGATTCTTGATTATTGTATTAGGTTATTTGGAAAGCCGGGGGAATGGTCATAGCGCAGATTTAGAATAACTGAATGATGCGCAGCAATGGCAATGCCTGATCCTTTTTGAAAATGATTCATTATTTATCATCAGTTTTAATAATAACTGGGTGAGGATAAAATTTTTATTCGAATTTTATTTTTAACCCGCAGTATGCTACTATAAAAGCATAAAACCGACAGACAGACGGTCTATAAAGAGGGGTTGTAAAAATGAGAGTTACAAAAAAAGCAAAGGAGCGCAGAAACGAAATACTTGATGCTGCTGACGAGCTTTTCGGTCAAAAGGGCTTTGATGGCACAACTACAAATGATATTCTCGAAAAAGTCGGAGTTGCGCGGGGAACGCTTTACTATCATTTCAAGTCGAAGGAGGAGATTATGAATGCACTGATTGAGCGGCACACCGTCCACCTTTTGGGAGCAGCGAAAGAGATTGCCTCAGACAAGAATATACCTGTGAATGAACGCATTATCCGTGTGGTCATGGCATTGAACATAAGCGGCGGAAATGGCAGGGAAATCATGGAGCACATTCACAAGCCTCAGAATGCGCTTATGCATCAGAAAATACAAAAGGTCATAATCAACGAAGTTCCGCCGATACTCACGGAAATAATCCGGGAGGGCATCGAGCAGGGACTATTCAGCACGCCATACCCGTATGAATGCATGGAAATGGTTGTGGCGTATACGAATACCGTTTTTGATGATGAACTCGTCACTCTCACGAATAAAGAGCGCGTTTCGCGTATACAGGCGTTTGTTTTCAACGCAGAAAGGCTGCTTGGTGTTGAAAGCGGAAGTCTTACGCACATGATGAGGATGTTTGACAGCGGTGATGAGTAATGCAAGAAACTTCTGCGGCCGGTATAGCTTATTTCACCCCCAAAAAGCGGGCCTGGTATTTATTTAGAATTTATGTTTTCGGGCAGACGGAACAGGCAGTGGCACTTGCTGCTTTCCTTGCGTTTATGTACTCCACTCTTTTAAGCCGCCTGGCAGAAAAACGAGATGGCCCATTATGGCAGGCGTGATTTTGCGACATGCTGCTTAAGTCAATCTGTACAGCCTGAAATCGGTTAAAAACCTTAAAAACAGAGGTGGCGTATGTATTACAGAATAATCCGTAATGATATGTTAAAAAGCAAACTGATCACACTGACAACCATGATGTTTGTCGCGGTAGCAGCTATGCTTGTTTCTCTCTCGGCAATACTTGTCGTCAATCTTTCAGGTTCGATAAATATGCTTATGGATCAGGCGAAAACACCGCATTTTATGCAGATGCATTCAGGCGATATTGATGCCGGACGGCTTGCAGATTTCGCGGAGCAAAACAGCCATGTCGATGAATTTCAGGTGCTTGAATTTCTCAATGTCGACGGTGCGCGGATTGTCATTGACGGAAACTCGCTTGCGGACAGTGTTCAGGATAACGGCTTCACCACACAGAGCGAAAAATTTGATTACCTCCTTGATCTGGACGGAAACGTTATCACTGTCTCTGATGGAGAAATTTATATTCCAGTAAGTTACATGAAGGACGGCACTGGAAAAGTCGGCGATACGATTTCGATAAACGGGAAGACATTGACTGTGGCGGGCTTTCTCCGTGACTCACAGATGAATTCGCTGCTTGCATCGTCAAAGAGATTTCTTGTGAGCGAAAATGATTATGCGGCAATAAAGGGCAGCGGGAGCATGGAATATCTGATTGAGTTCAGATTAAAGGACTTGTCTGAAATAGGCGCCTTTGAAACGGACTACACTTCTGCAGAGCTTGAAGCAAACGGGCCGACAATCACCTATCCTCTTTTTAAAATGCTCAATGCCATTTCCGATGGGCTGATGATCGCCGTTTTGCTTCTTGTAAGTACACTTATCGTTGCCATCACCTTTATGTGCATACATTTTACGCTCCTTGCAAAAATCGAAGACGACTACCGTGAAATAGGTGTCATGAAAGCAATTGGGCTGCGGGTTTCTGACTTGAAAAAGATTTATCTGGTGAAATACGCGGTGATCGCAGCAGCTGGCTGTATGCTTGGATTTGCTCTTTCATTTGTTTTCAGGGACCTGCTTCTTGAAAACATACGGCTTTATATGGGGGAAAGTGAACATGCTTCTTTCGCTTTCCTTTTCGGAATAGTCGGTATATTGGTTGTTTTCCTTGCCATTGTTGCTTATGTGAACAACGTGCTGAAACGATTTCGAAAAATATCGGCCGCACAAGCAATACGATTGGGCACTTCACAAGGAAAAGCCGCTGGCGCAAAACATTTCCGGCTAAGTAGAAACAGGCTGCTTAATACGAATATTTTTCTGGGTGTAAAAGATGTTTTAGCAAGAAAAAGCCTATACGCCACAATGCTTGCAGTGCTCATCATTTCGACCTTTATCATTATTGTTCCACAGAACCTGTACAATACGATTTCCTCTAAAAGCTTCATTACATACATGGGAATAGGAAGCAGCGATATGCGCATGGATATTCAGCAAACCAGCCATATTTCCGAAAAAGCAGCAGAAATCGTAAAGGCGATGGAGCGCGACAGCTCTATCTCTAAGTATGCTGTACTTACGACCAAAACCTTCAAAGCAAAGGCGGCAGACGGATCGGAGCAAGGAATAAAAATTGAGCTTGGCGACCATTCAATACTCCCCGTACAATATTCCGAAGGCAAAGCGCCCGTCGCAGAGGATGAAATTGCGCTTTCAACTATGAACGCTGATGATCTGGGGATAAAAGTCGGCGACGTCATGACGCTGGTAATTGAAGGCAAGGAGAAGGATTTCACGGTGTGCGGGGTGTATTCCGACGTTACGAACGGCGGCAAAACCGCAAAAGCAGTTTTCTCCGACGAATCGGCGGATATTATGTGGTGCGTTATTTATGCGAAGCTTTCTGATCCGTCTCTTGCTGAAGCCAAGACTTCAGAATATGCGGACAGATTTCATTTCGCGAAGGTTTCGCACATTGATGAATATGTTGCACAGACATTCGGCTCGACCATAAGCTCCGTTGGAAAGGCCTCCGATACGTCGGTTGCTGTTGCGCTGATGATCACGGGATTGGTTATCCTTTTGTTTATGAAAATGCTTGTCGCAAAAGACAGCTACTCCATTGCTGTCATGAAATCGGTTGGTTTTACGGACTCGGATATTGCCATGCAGTATGTTTCGCGTTCAGTTTTTGTCCTGATGGCGGGAATGATCCTTGGGACGCTGCTCGCCAACACTATCGGAGAAGTGCTTGCGGGCGCGGTTATCTCCTCTTTCGGGGCAGCTTCATTTCAATTTGCGGATCATCCACTTTCTATGTATCCATTGCTGCTGATGGCAGGCACGGTGCTGATCGCAACCATGCTCGGCACATGGGGGGCAGGACAAATAAAACTAGCCGCAAATATGAAGGAGTAGATGATGATGAAGATTATTAGCTGTGAAAACATAGTCAAATCTTTCAGCGCAGGAAATGAAAAACACCCTGTTCTGGGTGGCGTATCTCTTGAAATCAACGAGGGGGAGTTCATTTCGATTATGGGTCCTTCAGGCTCCGGAAAAACGACACTTATGTATGCGGTGAGTGGAATGGACAGTATTGACAGCGGAACGGTTTTGTTTGATGGCAGAAATCTATCAGCACTCAGTGAAAAGGAGCTTAGCGACATACGCCGGACAAAAATGGGGTTTGTTTTTCAGCAGCCGACTTTGCTCAAAAACCTGAATATTCTCGATAATATTATTCTCCCCGCCATGCGGGATAACAGGAAAAACGCTGCAAGGACCACTGAAAAAGCAAGAGCGCTTATGAAAAAAGCAGGGATTGGGGAACTGGAAAAGCGTGATATTACCGAGGTTTCGGGAGGGCAGCTTCAGCGTGCGGGAATATGCCGCGCAGTGATGAGCCAGCCGAAAATTATCTTCGGTGACGAGCCGACTGGCGCGCTTAACTCAACATCCGCACAAAAAATCATGGATATGCTTTCCGAAATAAATACAGAAGGGACGGCGGTTATGCTTGTCACTCATGACGCAAAGGTTGCAGCCAGGACGGAGCGCATTATGTTTATGTGCGATGGAAAGATTGTGAGTGAAATGCGGTTTAAGAAATTCAATGGCACCGGTATGGAGGACAGGATAGAAGCAATCACCGCAAAAATGCGGGAAATAGGAATATGATAAGCTGTTTGGCTGCGGGACCCCGCTTTTAAGGGAAAACCAGATGAACATAACCCAGCGGAGGCTGGCGATGGTTTTTTTGAAAGCTGCTGGACTAATGGCTATGCCGCAAAATCGATGGACGCACTCATTCAGTGGGCTTTCCAAGCATCAAACGCAGAGAACAAAACGTCACTATCAGAAAAAGGCATCAAGGACGCAAAGCGGGGCTTGATTATTTATGTTGGAAAATAATTTCGCTGGAAGACTGAATTTTCTTTATATCAACATGGAAAATAGCGTTTAAAACTTGTGCAAATAGCTTAATCAACATTTTTGATCAGCTGCTGGCCGGCAAAATAGATCTCACCATAAAAGATTGCATGGTGTTAAAGCTCCCGTTTTTAAGAAACGGGGGCTTTTTTCTTCGGGTTCATTGTTCATGAATTGTAGAAAGAATGGAATGGATATATATGTTAATATAGTGGGGGGAGGTGTTCTTGATGAGAAAACTAGTTTTGGTGCTGGCTGTATGTATATTAGCTGCCTGTAATCAAAGTACAACGGCTGGTAATGGTGATGAAGGCAGCTATGCCATACTGGCCAGAGTAAAAGGGGAGAGCTACATCTTTGACGGTAATGATGAGGCAGTTCAAGATCATGGCGGGGTTGATCAGCGGATTGGAAAGATCCAAAGAGAGACGAAGCCGAGTAAAGCTCCTGATGAATTGGAGTCCAATTACTTTCCGGCCGGGTCTGCCATTTATTCAATTAAAGGTACAGATCAGCACATCGTCATCAAGCATGGTGAATCAGGAGAGCAGTTTCTTATGAAAAAAGAGCCTTCTAAGAAGTTAAAATAATAAAATTCCAGCTTGCAGATCAGTATATAGTCAGATTCAAAGATGAACCTGTTACTATGGCGTAAGAAAAAAGGGGCGAGAGGTAAAGCGATTTTGCGAAACATATAGCCCCCTGATCCAGAAATCGAGAGTCCAACTAAATATGATGAAGAGGGTTGCGTAAATTATTATGATAATAAATAAGAAACAGACCAGCGCACTGTCAAATATGAAAAAAAGTTGAGGGTGTAGACAAAGTTAGAAAGCGGGCGTTTGTCAACATCCTGAACAAGTTATCTATATGTAAAAAAATAATCTTTCTATTAAAGGAATGCCAAAATAACCAAACAGGGTTCCCAGTATAAAAATAAAAATGTAATTAGTAACTGGTGCTTTTTCTCGTTTCGACAAAGTGACCTCTCCAATCTTTTTGTATTAGTATAACATATATTTACTTATTTGGGTTTATTGGAAAGTTTCGGTCCGCTGCTGCTTAATCCGGAAATAACTTTCAGGGAGAAAAACATGAAGAAAAAAGTGACAGTTACGGCTTTGTTAGTAGCCGGGCTGCTGGGATACGGCATATACTGGGCGTTCTTCGATATGAATCGTTTACCCGAAGGAGATTTGATTTCTAAAGTGAATTCTCCGGATGGAACCTATACAATTAAAGCCTATGTTTCAAACGGGGGAGCAACAGTCGCTCCAGCTGTTCGCGGGGAGCTTACGTTTAATAAAGAAAAAAGAGCTTCAAAGAATATTTATTGGAATTACCGTGAGGACAAAGCAAACATCCACTGGATTGATGAAGATACAGTGATCATAAATGAGAAAGAATTAACGGTACCTGATGAGACATTTGATTTTCGGAATAAGTGATTGTCATCAGGGCGATTCGAGCGGTTTTAAGGGGGAAGGTTATGAAAATGGTATTCAGCATTCTTTCATTTGTATTTTTATTTGCCTGCTTGTTAGGTCCTCTTATGATTATCATGGCGCTGAACGGGGTTTTTGGTGATTTCGGCGAATATACTGTTTTTATATGGGCCTTGTTCCCTCTGCTGGGACTTGTCTCCGCCCTTTCAGGAAAGAAAGGTCTCATTAAGATAATAGGGGCTTCTTTGAACGGGATCGCATTTGGCTGTCTCCTGCTTTTGGTTTTTGTTCGTTAGGAAATGGTGTGTATCCCAATTTTCAACACTTATCTTTGGTGCTGCATCGGAAATATCCCGTATTTTGAAATTGAGAAAAGATTAAATGAAAAAAGCAGTCATTCCCTTTATCCCGGAATGACCGGGCTTTCCGAGAAATTACGGATTACTTTTAAGAGGACCAGGGGAATAATCTATTTACAAACCATAATGACATTTCCATCCAGGTCTTTAAAATTAAACCAGTGGCCGTTTTCGATGTTCGTTATGAGTTCCACATTTTTTTCTTTCATATATTCATAGGATTGATGGATATCATTCGTTCGCAATTGAAATGCCGGAACCTTATGCACATGATCGGGAGCGTAAATTTTGCTGTCAAGAATAATATTTGCCCCGTCTAACGGGAGAACATAAATGTGGCCAAAGTAAAGATCACCGTCCCGCGGCAGGCTTAAAATATCACAATACCAGTCACGGGCATTTTTAATATCACGAACAGGCACAAAAACTCCACTGATTTGATTGGCAGCAGGGTTCATCACACACCTCCAAATGATTTATTCTATTATCCATTCTATTTCTTTGGGATAATCCCTCCCGTTACCTTGAAAATCCTGTGAAAGGATTGAATGCAGCATCCTTGCTGAAGCAGCCATGAGAATGACCGGGTTCTCATGGCTGCTTGTTATTTATGCATAAACTCCAATCTTAAGCAAAATAAAGTCTACTCACTATTTTTGTAATAATTTTGAATTTATGGCGATGTGAGTGATAATATGGAGAAAGCAGGATGAGGAAATTAGGAGAATGATTATGAAGCTATTTTTGCGTGCTTTGCTGGGGACGGTTGTCTACTATGTTATCCTTTTGTTTGTCTTTCTGACAGGACGAGAAAAGCGGTGGGAGGAATCGGCGGGACATCCGATCGAAGAAAGATGGGATCAGAATTCAACGTATGTTGACAATTACTTTCCCTTCCTTGCCTGGCCACTGCTCGTCATCCTCATATGGGGGTATTGCATTTGGCTGTTCAGTGCGAAAAACACTAAAGAAAAAATCGTAATTTGCATTAGTATGATTCCGGTTGGATTTTGTTATCTGGTGTTCATTGTATTTATCGCCATGCTGGGGTATCAGCCGTAATGATCTGGAGTGATGGAGATGGAAAAAATAATTCTGCAAAAGTGCAATGATTACTGTTCAGATTTTACTTTTTCTGGCGGCCAGATAACACGGGATGGATTTTGAAGATTTAGATGCAGTGCTTTCAAAAGTAACGCAAAAATATTATGGAGCAGACTTGATGGATACGAATTGAATGAGTTCAAAAAATACTGTTAACATAAATCCAGTGATAGAAACTCTTCAATCAAAGGGCTTGTGTTCAAGAGAATCCCGTGAAAACTTAAGAGTGAATGCATTAAAAAGGTTTACCATGACGCTGACAATATAAAAGAGGTGATTAACTTGTTCTTTGTGAAAAAGTACATGACATTCTTATTCATTTTTCTGGCGGGTTATTTTGTTTATATGGCAGTGCTCGGGAACAAGTTTACTGCAGCGCCTATTGTTATATTTGCTGCAGGGGCAGCTATTGGGGAAGGTATAAACGTTTTTAGAAATCGAATAAGAGAAAATAACTAAGCAGGCATGCGCGCTGTATCGAGTCCACTGTTCCTCGCTTAAACCGGCGATCTTTCAAAGGGGAGGGGAAGTATGATCCGTCAGACTACTTTTTTGTGCTGAATGAAAAGAAAAAGAAGCCGGACGGGAGAACCCTTGCTGTTCCTTTTAAAGTGTCAGGGTGAGAACGGCGCGATTTCTTTTAAATATTCGTCGCGTTTCATTCCGTTTTGCTTCTTTTTTTACTGGCTGGTAATGGTGTAATTTGTAAAAAAGAGGGGTTATATGATTCAGGCTGCCATGCTTCACGTTAAAAAAGGAATGGAACCATAATACGAAACGGATTTTCGCAGGCGTCTGCCGGTATTACTTCCACAATCCAGCGCATATGCATCATACTAGCGGGTTCTTATTTTTTCAGATGGTGCAAATCCTTCTAAGAGAAATGTCCCCTTTACTTTAATCAGCAAAAACAATCCATCGTTACTGAAAAACCGCCCGGTTAGTTTAAGTATAATCCTTCATAATCTGTATTTCATTAATACACACTATTGTTTGTAACAGTTAATAGACGGTGCTGTTTGAATATAGTTGGGATAGCCTGCCCGCAGAATGGCTTTTCTGAAACCCTGTCCCTATCCTTTATAATTTAAGAATATTGACCAAATGGACATTCATTTCATCAGCGGATTCTTGAAAATCATGACGATACCACTCAATGATTAATCCAATAATCGCATTGGCTGAGTAGGAGTGTAAATAATTATTAAGTTTTCCCTGGTGTACAGCATGTTCATTTTCAAGGCCAAATGAACGTATTTCATCGAATAACATGTAATAATATTCTGAAGATACTTCTTGAGAAAATACAATTTTGTAAAAATCCTCATATTTTTTTATATGGTGAAAGATACGAACTGTTTTGGGGTCCAAAGTTTTTCCGTTAAGAAAATCTGTGTGATAATAAGGTTCGTTATAAGATTTTTTTAAGTCTAACATGATTTCTTCAAAAAACTCCTTAAAAACATCTCCCACTTCTTGATAATGAAAATAAAATGTTCCACGATTTATATTTGCTTCTTTACAAAGTTCAGTTACTTTTATATGAGTTAAGGGTTTCTTCTTTAATAGGTTCGTTAATGCCGAATGTATATTTTGCTTTGTTTTTAGAACGCGCAAATCATGTTTATTCAAATAGATCTCTCCCTTATTAAACACTTTCTGGTTTTTTGTTCAATATTGTACGATTTGCTTCTTTTTGATTATTGAATGCGGTTACAATTTAATATTATTATTTTATTGAACAATTGTACAATATATTTAAGGAGGATTTATCATATGAGATTAAAAGATAAAGTAGCCATCATAACAGGCGCAGCTTCAGGAATGGGGAAGGCAATCGCAGAACTTTACGCAAAAGAAGGAGCAAAAGTAGTTGTTTCTGATTATAATTTTGAAGGTGCTCAAGCAGTAGCTGAGAATATTAACGATAATGGCGGCGTGGCAATTGCCAACCGTACAAACGTTGCTGAATTAGCAGACTTAGAGCAATTATTCACTGAAACCAAAGAAGCATATGGAAAGCTAGACATTTTAGTTAACAACGCAGGCATTATGGATGGTATGGAACCAGTTGGAGAAATTTCTGATGAAAGATGGGACCGCGTATTTGCAGTTAATACTACTGGTGTCATGCGTGCAATGCGTATTGCTGTTAATATCTTCTTAGAACAAGGACATGGCGTAATCGTAAACAATATTTCGGCAGGTGGCTTGCGTGGTGCGCGTGCAGGGGCAGCATATACAGCCTCTAAGCACGCGGTTACGGGATTAACGAAAAACACTGCATATATGTATGCCCACTCTGGAATCCGTTGTAATGGTATCGCCCCTGGTGGTGTAGAGACTAACATCGGTGCTTCTATGACGAATATTTCTGAATTTGGAGCCGGGCGCCAAGCAACTGGTATCGGTACAATGCCACGTGCGGGAAAATCTGATGAAATTGCTCAACTTGCTGTTTTCTTAGGTTCTGATGAATCAAGCTTCGTAAATGGGCAAGTGATCGCAGCTGACGCAGGATGGACCGCATACTAATTTTAAAGATATATATTATAATACAAACCCTGAAAATCGTTTCAGGGTTTGTTATTTTTCATATAAAGACAATAAGGACCAGTACAATGAATTGTCTGCGAATACAGGCGGAAAATGAGGGAGGGCGGGATTCCGTTCCTGGCCGCCCGGAACTCCTGCAAACATAAAAAAAGACCGTCACGGCAAAATAATACCCGGGCTTCTTTTTTTTTGCGGCGTGTCAGTCGGGCTGCCTGGAATAAAAACCGGCAATGCTTCGCCCAATTGCCCGCCCGATCCGCAGCCCTTCGCTGCAGTCGACTGGAAAGTGCACGCCGCCGTATACGCGGGAAGCCGCGCATTCTTCCGCAAGCTTTTGCAGCCGGTTTCGCTCAGCCGGAAAAAAGCCGCCCAGCAGCTCGGCCATCATTCCCGCTATCGTGGCGTGCGCGGAAATGAAAGACGGCTGGCGGGGGGTAGGCAGAAACGAGGACAGCGGGCTGCCCAGCTGATTGGGCCGGGCTGTTTTGTAGCGGTACTTCACGGTCCAGCAAACCATCAGGGCATCGTGGATGGCACCCGGGAGAAGAACCAGAATATGTATATCCTCTGGGATTGATAAAAGCAGCGGCAGAAGAGGCAGCTGAAGGGTAAAAGGAATGCCGAATAACCGGTCAGCTGACGCCGCGCATTTCTGGATCACATTGTCAGTATCCCAGTAGCGCGCTATCGCTTTTTGTCTGGGAGTCAGGTGTTTCAGTGTTTTCTCCACAAGCAGCAGCTGTTCATCCCAGTCAATGGTGCCAGGATGCTTTACGTATGGAAGGGAGTTTCCTGCTGGATCTGCAAACCAGCCGTTTTCATCCCGTTTTAAAAAAACGAGCGGCCAGGAAGAGTGGAAAAGCTCTTCGGGGAATGAAGACGGAGAAGCTCCAGCTGGATCAGAAAGCCGTGGATAATTGGATGGGGAGCCCGGGGTAAAAACAGGACTGCCGGGAAGGCGTTGCTTCATTTTTCTCACCTCTTTTGGTTTCTTATTGTTTATGAGGATCATCCAGTCCTGCTTGAAATACATCAGTATGGAGGCGGTTTTTCCAATTGAAAATACAGGGGCCGCCCAGCCCCTGTATGCTTGTTGGCTCATATGGCATAAAGCATGCCGATTAGTAGCTCCATGATGCACCAACGATAATAAGAAGGATAAAGAGAACAACGATCAGGAAGAAACCTGAATTTCCATTGCTTCCACCGCCTGAGTAACCACCCATATGCTGCACCTCCTTTCTTTGAATCTAATACATTATATGAATGGCCGTCTTTTTTGGTATAGACAGGTGCATTATTCCAGAAAAACCTTTTCTCTTTTTGATAATAAACAAAAAAAGCGAGGCGGGCCGATTATCGTATTGCTTTGAAATCTCTTATATCCGTCTTGCAAATTCGATAAAAGGAATCGTAAAGGAGCTTAGAAGAAAAAAAGCTGAAAGTTGTAAGATAAATAGGCTGGATAAAGTTTTCTTGCGGATTTTTGAATATAGCCTGTTCAAGAAAATCCGTAAGCTTTCTTCTTTTTTTATAAAATATGCTCAAGAGCGGGGAAAGGAGCTTCATTTTTATTTTTCCTTCCTTCAGGTGCCGCATAAAGGAGTACGACATAAGGAGAGAAGCCATGCCATCGATTTTGAGGGGCCGGTGATGAATTTTACAGCGGCAATGATGGAACCCGGTCAGCCGTTTTGCGCTAGAAAGTGAAAAATCCGCTTCCTCTCCGCTTTCTGCACACACCATATCCCATCCTGTTCCATAAACTACAAAAGGAAGGGATAGGGCTTCCAGGAAAGAATGCTTTGTATGAAGTCGCGGTTCAGGCTGTTTTTTGTTAAATCCCCCTGGATCAGCAGCGGAACAAAACAAACGGTATCCAAAAGAGATGTTTCCTTTGGGGCATGGAAAGGGGGTGAACGGGATGAGCGAAGTTGTAACAGAAGGCGCCGGATATGGAGGCGGCTTTGCGTTAATTGTTGTTTTATTCATCCTTTTGATCATTATAGGTGCTGCTTACCTTAACGGTGGTCATGGTGCCTACTAACATGATAAATGCCGGCCGCCCGCAGACACGCCTTTCATACAAAGAGCATGTCTGCGGGCTTTTTGACGGGCCGGGTACATAACGATCGCTGTTTAAGAGGGGCTCTGCTATGAAGCAGAGGGGATTAGGTACTAGCTTTTTACGGCAGAATAAAACAGAGAACCCGGCGAATATCGGGTTCTCTGCAGCTGCGCGGCTATTGCTTTTTCTGCTTGCCGAGCCGGGCGATTTCCTGCGTCACCACAAACGCCAGGTCATCATTGCCAAACAGCGACAGCACGCCAAGCAGCGTTTCATCCGGTACCTCGCCGGCTTCTTCCTTCGGAACCGTCAGCGCCAGGGCATCCCGCAGCGCCTGGTTTTTCGCCTGGTCCGGATACGCCTCCAAATACAGCGCCTCCGGATCGAGATCGTGGTTGATGCACCACTGCGCAAACACGAGAATCATCATATTTTCTTCTTTCTGATAGCTCTGGACAATAAAATCTTCCATTTCCTTTGACATTCCATCACTCCTCACATAGGGCCTTGCTTCATTGTAGCGGGAACGCCTTCCGCACTCAAGCCGCAGCATTCAGCCCTCCGAAAGTGCAAGATATTTCTTTCCGTCGCCGGACATCAGAATATCCTCCCGCTCCTGAACCGAATAAAGCTTTGTTCCTGCCGGAAGCTTTGTCGACATTCCATTTGAAAACGAATCTTCACCGGAAAAAACCGCCCGGACTTCGCCGATTTCCTGCTTTTTCGTCAGCTCCAGCTCATCCACCCAGTCAATATTCGTTTGATAGACGGTATCTTTGTATTGAAAAAGATCCGCCTCCGTATCCTGTTCCAGCACTTCTTCCGCGGAGGGAGGGGAGGACACCGCAGTTTGTTCATCCTGGACACAGCCGGATAAGGTAAAAAAAGCAATTACGGTGAAAACGATTAAATGTATTTTGTGCATGTGAATTTGTCCTTCTTTTAATATAATTCAAGGCCGCTTTTTTGATTGTATGATCAGAAAAGAAGGGCGCCTTTTTTCGTTCGCCACATCGGGCATTTGCTCAAGCCCCGCTGGAATGGACTGGGGTTCGACCATTTTTTCAATGGCCAGCCCGCCGGTGATCAGCGTATTTACCAGGGTGGAAAGGGTGCGGTGGTATTTAATCACGCCGTCGATATACCAGTGCTGCTCCCGCATTCCTTCCTCCTGATAGTTGTCCAGCGCCCAGTGCAGCCGGTTGCCTTCCTCATCCCGCACCCAGTTGTTCATTTTCTGGCGGGCCGTGGCAACGGGGTGCTCCGTTGAAAAAATAAATTCCCCGCCCCCGCGCAGCAGCCCGCTCACTTTGCCCACAAGAGCCGGATAATCTTCTACATAATGAATAGCAAGAGAGCTGACAATAAGATCAAAGGACTGACCCGGCGATTCAAAGTCTTCGATCGGCACACATCTGTATGTGATGCCCGGGTGCGGATTGGAACGCTGCGCCTGTTCGATCATCTTCTCGGAAATATCAATCCCCAAAACCGACGCCGCCCCGTTTTCCACGCAGTATGCCGCAAACTGGCCCATCCCGCAGCCCACATCCAGCACCGTTTTTCCGTGGAGAGGGGGAAGGACAGACTTTATAGCCGGCTGTTCGATAAAATCGTTGTAGGTTACGCCGCTTTTGCGCAGGGTCATGTACCCGTTAAAAAAGGTGTCGTTATCGTAAATATTTTGCTTCAATCCAATTCCCTCCTGTTCTCAGTATGTACATTCTCGAATCCAGCAGCGAACTCCTCTTTTTCAGCCGCGAAAAGCCCTTGAGACCGCCAGTAACGGAAAGGGCATGTTTACACTGTGAGGAATCGAATATTTTCTGAAAAAGCAAGCAAAAGGGGCGGATAAATACGAGAGGAAGAGCCGTCAGTAAGCGCCCAGACACTCAAGCGTCACAGCTATATAAAGGAAAAAAACCGAATCAATATGCTGACTCACTCGGTTTTTATTTGTATGAAGCAGGCCATTTTGTGTTAAAGAACACCTATTCCACACATAATGATGAATTGAAAATAAGTATATAGATGAAAACTCTTTTGTTGACCGGACTCTTAAAAAAATGGCTGAACACTTGTGATATAGTAAAACATATATGTAATCGAAAGGAGATGCTGTTTTTATGTATAGCCAAAAAAATGCCGAGATTGTAACAAATAGGGAGGTATGCACAAAATAAACGTATGCATAAGCCTCCCAAAGGTTATGAACTAAACTTTAGGAGGAAATGAAGTTGAATAATAGTAACCTGGAAAACCTGGGGCTTACTGAAGAATGGATACAGGAGTCTGCATTGTATAAAAATCTTTTTATAGGCCGGGTTTCATCACAATATAAAAATGTATATAAAGTGATTACGGAAAATGGTGAGATGGCTGCTGAGATGTCGGGAAAATTTCTCTATAGTGTAAAAGAACCTTCTAAATATCCCGCTGTCGGCGATTTCGTTATGGTGGACCGGACAGATCATTCATAGGGAAATGGAATTATTCACCATATCCTTGCTCGGAAAAGTGTTTTTTCCCGGAAAGCGGCAGGTTCCAGGGAAGATATTCAGATTGTCGCCGCAAATATTGATACCGTTTTTATTTGTATGTCATTGAATAATGACTTCAATCTTCGAAGGCTGGAGCGGTACCTTTCTATTTCCTGGGATAGCGGTGCATTGCCGGTCATTGTCCTTACAAAATCAGATGTATGCAAGGAAATAGAGACAAGGCTTAAGGAAATTTCCTCTATTGCAATAGGCGTAGACGTGCTTGTTACAACAAGTACATCTGATGAAGGGTACCACTCCTTAAAAGGGTATCTTTCTAACGGTAAGACAGCAGCGTTTATAGGATCATCCGGAGTTGGGAAATCGACGTTAATCAATTGCCTGATCGGCCAAACTATACTGGATACAAGTGGGATAAGAAATGATGATAAGGGCAGACACACCACGACAAGACGTGAACTGATTGTGCTGCCGGATTCAGGCGTTGTGATCGACACTCCGGGCATGAGAGAAATTGGGGTTTTCCGTGCGGATTTAACAAAATCCTTTGCTGACATTGATGAACTTGCTTCCAGCTGCCGGTTTAACGACTGTACGCACAACAGTGAGCCAGACTGTGCCGTGCAAAAAGCCATTCAAGAGGGTACCTTATCAGCTGAAAGACTGGAAAGCTACTGGAAACTGAAAAGGGAAACTAAATATGATGCCTTGAATTCTAAAATGATTGAAAAAGAAAAGATAAATCATATGTTCAGCAGTATGGGCGGCATGAAAAACGCCAGGAAATTCATCAAGGAACAAAACAGAAAAAAAAGAAGATGAATCAGGTAACGGCTCATGATAAGGTTTCCTGTTTATATTCGACAATCGGGCGCAATTCCAAAAGAATTGTGCCCTTTCTTTATGGAGACGGCTTGTTCAAAAAGCGTACAGGACATTTATTGAAAAATAAAATAACCGAGGGAAAGGGGATGGATAGGAGGGGTTTATTTCACACGGAGATATTCTCCCGGCTAAAGTTCAAATAGCTGCAATGATTATAGGGTGGGCATGTTCTATTTAGGTAATTCCGTATTCAACAAAAAGCAGAGTGATTAATAAATAAAACCCTGCCTTATTAAAAGGCAGGGTAATAAAATTAACTGTCACAGCCAATGCCATCGCCATCGCGGTCCAGGTGGCTTGCATATCCTGGTTCACCCTTATGCACAGGAGCGGCACCAGCGGCTCTTGCTTCGGAACAGTTTTTATAATAGACACTTTCAGTTACTGGTTCTTCCTCTTCCACCACGGTTTCTTCTTCTGCAACTGGCTCCTCTTCGGCCGGTTCTACAGACTCAGGAGCTTCTTCCACAGCTGGTTCGGACTCCTGCTTTTCTTCTACAACGGGTTCATCTTCGGTTACAGAGGAATCCTCTTTTTCTTCTTCTACAACGGGTTCATCTTCAGTCACAGCAGGTTCTTCTTGTTTTTCTTCCACAGGTGTTATTTCTTCATTCCTAGTATCTACTGTATCTTGTTCTTCCGTTTCATCACTAAAAATTGCAGAGCATGCTCCAAATAATAACCCGAAGATTAATATAAGGCCTAAACAGCCAAGGCAGCCAAAGCAGCCGCCTGGTTTCTTATTGTTTCCGTTTTTCTTCTTATTGCTTGCCATTTTTTCATTCCTTCTTTTTAATTGTTTTACACTTAGAAAGCAGTCACAAGAAAATACCGCGCCTATAGAGAATAGGGGCGGATTGATTACAGGTTATCTTTCGCAGGCAATCCCGTCTTTATCACGGTCTTTACTGCTATTTGCTTTGTAAAGATCGGCAGAAACAACAGGCTTGTATTTTGTTTTGCCGCCTTTGTTTTTTACTTTGGCATCTTTAGCTACCCCGCCTTTGTATGCCTTATTGAGTTCAGTGCAATTTTTATATGATTTAGCTGCCGCGTCTGTAGAAGCAGGGGATACGGCTGTGATTCCTAAAAACAAAGCGGAAGAAAGGGTAACTGCAATGATTCGTTTCATTTATGTGCACTCCTTGTTTGTTAATGGTTCTGAAAATAATGTAAGTTAATTATGTCATTATAAAATTGTTAGTTTTTTAATTGGGACAAACCCCTGTGTTTTCTTGAATTTCATGTTATGTTCAAAATTACTCAAGGAATCCGAGCAATCAATAGAATCAAAGTTTAATGAATGAAGAATGTTTTTTTCAAACTTTACCGACAAAATGGGAACAGTATCTACATGACCGGTAGATGTGTTTATTTATTCATCTAAAGCGTGAACAACGACTGTCTCAAAAGGCAAGATCGCAAACATATCTCTCGCAATCCTTATTGCACAGCTGCAGACATAATCTTGTGTAATATCAAAGTATTTTGTTTTTGGCATTTCCTTAACAGAAAGTTTTCCAGTCTTTGTTAAAGATTTTATGTGAGTAGGAATTACGTTTTTGGAAAGTACGTTAAACTCTACTTCCAACGTTTTAGGATCTTCTATAAAGAATTCAAAACCACTCCCAAATTCTAATAAATCATCAAGAGGAGAGAGTTCTTCTATAACTTGGAAATAAGTATCAACGTCTTCACTAAGTATTTTCCTGGCAATTTCAATGGTTCTCTGCAATTCTTTATACTCCAGAGAATCTTGATCGCGGGCAGCCGTAACGTCATCTTCTAATTTTTGTTTTTCTTTGTCCGCAGACTTCAGGATTTTCTGCATAAAAGACGGAGTAAACTGCTCTAACTTTTGTTGAGCTTCTTTTTCGTGTTCACCTATTTCATTATGATCATAAGGATGGCTTGATTGGCTAATTTCCTTCCAGTCGAAGAAATCATCGCATTCTTTATGGATAGAGTGAATAACATCAATTTGATTTTCATACATTTCAACTTCATATTTGGCTTGTTGAAGCTCTTCTTGCTTAACCATTTCTTTCTGCTGTCTTAAGAGTTGCTGTCTTTGTTGATGAGCCGCACTTTTATAATTTCTTTTTGAGCTTGAAGTGCTGGAATAATAAATACCGCTGCCTGGAATGCTTGCTGTAGTCCGTCTCTGCCCTCTTGAATTAACAGAATATCTAAGACCTTTCACGCCAGCGCTGACTCCAACACTTTTATGGGAAACATTAAAACGAACTCCAGGGGCAATTTTGAAGCTTTTTCTAAAACCTAACCCCATTTAAACACTCCTTTTTCTTCTTAATTAAAAATTCTTCCCCAGCACTAATTAAAGTTGGAAAGAATCTATACAAAAAAATAAATAAACCAAAAGACAGATAATATTGAGATATTTACTATAATAAACCAACCTATTATATTTTCTTACAAAAAAATCAATTTTCATAGGATTTTTTTTCGACAAAATACGACAAATACTATCATTCCCCTTTACTTTTACTGACTATATAATTAAATTAAAGGAAAATTTTATGGAATAACAAGGGGGAATACCTGTAATTAGACAAGCGGCAGAAGTAGCGAAAAAGTATGGAAAAGGGGATTATCATGCCATCAAGCAAAAATATCGACAAAGCATTTGAGAAAATGGAATTTAAAGGGCTTGCAATAGACACTTATATATCAAGTAAGGAATATGTTAAGAGATTTATAGCTGAAAAAGAATTTACTTATGGATATAAAAAGGTTAAAGATGATGGAACTCTGACTAAAAAATTTGCCACCTTGATGATGCTCAGAGGTGTTCCAGCTTTGGTATTGCATATAGGTGAAAGAGCTGATAAAGAAGGTCTTAGAATACAAAAAGAAGTAGACCGGATACTAGGAAAGATGTATGAAAGGATACCAAACCAAATTGACGAGAAAACCCATGAAGTTTTTATACGATTAGATTGGGTTAGTGGGTTAGAAGAAATTAAACAGTTTATTGATAAGGCCTATGACGAGAGAAAATAGTTGAAATGCTCGTTGGACGCTAGCTGAAGTTGATTTACAATGCTGCACTTTTAAAATAACCCTGTTGAATTTTATTTATATCTCGGCGTTTACAAAGGGTTTCAAAAACCAAGTTTACAGAAATGTGATTGTCATAAAAAGCAACCCATGTATTTTCAATATAGTATAGTTAAATAAGATAATAAAAATAAAAAAGGAAGTGTTCACCCATGCCAGTCCACAACAAGCTTGTCCGCGACCGCATTTTGGAAGTGATTGAGAAAGCGGGCAAAACCTGCACGTCACGTATTTTGGATGAAAATGAATACATACAGGAAGTAAAAGCAAAAATGCACGAGGAGTTGGCCGAGTATGAAAGCGCGGGAAATGACCAGGAGGCAATAGAAGAACTGGCTGATTTAATGGAGTTGATCCACGCGGCGGCGGCCATTCATGGAGCGACGGCTGACGAGCTGGAAGAAGTGCGGCGCCGGAAAGCGGAAAAACGGGGCGGCTTTCAGGACCGCATTTACTTGATCGAGGTAGCGGATGACTAAGCTGCGGCTCATTACCTCTCAGCTGCTGGATGTAATTAACCGGCTTGCTGAGGAAGCAACGGAGATTGATATTTTAACGTCATTTGTGATGAAGTCGGGCGTCAAAAAGCTCGTTCCCGCTCTGCAAAAAGCCGCCGCACGGGGAGCAGAAATCCGGGTTGGGACCGGCGACTATCTGCATATTACCCAGCCGGACGCGCTGCAAATGCTTACGAAAGAAGTGCCGGAAGCGGAAATTCGTCTGTACAAAAGCGGCGGCCGTTCGTTTCACCCGAAGGCGTATTTGTTCCGCCTGGGCGAGAAGGGTCATGTGATTATCGGGTCGTCCAATATGTCGGCTATGGCTTTGACCGGCGGGGTGGAATGGAATGTCGAGGCTGAAAATGAAGCTCTTTTTGAAGAAGCGCTTGGAGAGTTTGAAGCCATTTTTTATAATGAGCGGACCATTCCGGTCAACTCGGAAACCGTCAGCGAATACCGGGACCGCTACGAAGCTTTTCATGAAAAGCAGTCGCTCCACACAGAATGGACGGAAACGGAAGAAGTGGATGCCATGTTTTCGGAGCCTGCTGACCAGGAATCCATTGTGGCAGAAGCAGCGGAGCCATACACGACTGCCCTGTTGCCGCGTCCTGCCCAGGAAGCGGCTCTTTCGGCATTGGAGCAAACAATGGAGGAAGAATATGAACGGGCGTTAGTGGTTATGGCGACGGGTCTCGGCAAAACGTATCTGGCGGCTTTTTTTGCCAGGCACTTTAAGCGGGTGCTGTTTGTCGCTCACCGGATTGAAATTCTGGAACAGGCGAAAAAATCTTTTCTCCATGTGCATCCGGACCGCACCGCAGGGATTTTAGATGGCAGGACAAAGGAAAAAAATGCGGATATGCTTTTCGCGTCTGTGTTTACCATCGGCTCCAAACACCACCTGAATACCTTTGAGCCGGATGCGTTTGACCTGGTTGTAGTGGATGAATTTCACCATGCGGCCAGCCAGTCGTACCAGCGGGTGCGTGACTACTTTACGCCAAAGTTTTTTCTTGGCATTACCGCGACACCGGACCGGATGGACAACAAGGATGTATACGGCATTTGTGACGGAAATGTTGCGTACCGGATTCATTTTATGGAAGCCATTCAAAAGCAATGGCTGGCCCCGTTTCATTATTACGGCGTTTACGATGAAACCGATTATTCAGCGCTGACCTGGCTTGGCAGCCGCTACGATGAAGAAGAACTGCTGGCGGTGCAGCTGCGGGAGGAAATGGCGGAAAAAATCTTGAACGCATGGCGTAAGCACAGGCAGACGAGAACGATTGCTTTCTGCTCATCGATCCGTCAGGCGGAATTTTTAAGCGGTTATTTCAATGAACACGGACTTCAAACCATTGCGCTTCACTCCGGGACGAAAACCATATCCCGCCCGGCAGCCGTTTCGATGCTGGACAAAGGAGATTTGGACGTGATTTTCACCGTTGACCTTTTTAATGAAGGGGTGGACATTCCATCTGTTGACACGATTTTGTTTGCGCGTCCGACTGAATCACTGACCGTGTTTACCCAGCAGATCGGACGCGGCCTCCGCACAGCGCCGGGCAAAACGCATTGTGTCATGATTGACCTGATCGGCAACTACCGGAATGCGGATGTGAAAATGCGTGTGTTCGATACCGAGC
Source organism: Domibacillus indicus (assembly GCF_000970685.1). Lineage (GTDB taxonomy): Bacteria > Bacillota > Bacilli > Bacillales > Domibacillaceae > Domibacillus > Domibacillus indicus. The sequence goes on along the minus strand of NZ_LAJB01000002.1, from coordinate 250,802 downwards.
CTGACCGGAAAACGCGTGATGTGGTTCCCGCTGTGCCGGCCGGATGTGTGATGAACTTTGATTTAAAAGCGGTCGAGCTGTTAAAGGAAATGAACCGGAAGCGCAATCCGCGCAAAGAACAGCTTCATGCCGCTTACGAAGATTTAAAAAAAGAACTGGGCCGGCGTCCATCTTATGTAGAGCTTCACCTGCATGGAACGGCCGACAGCAAAATGGTGAAGGAATTCTATCAATCTTATCCGGGCTTTTTAGCCGCTATGGGAGAATTGCGAGATTCAGAGAAATCGGTCTTTCAGCAATTTGAGCACTGGTTTGCGGAAGTGGAAAAAACGAGCATGAACAAAAGCTATAAAATGGTCCTGCTCCGCTGCATGCTTGCCAGAGGAGCGGAGCGCTGGCTTGATCCGATAACGCCGGTGGAAGCAGCTCCGTACTTTCACGAGTATCTGACTTCAAAGGAATACCGGAAACGAATTGATTTTTCCGACCAGCAGGGCAAAAAGCTGGAGCAGTACAATGAGAGAGCAGTCGCAGATTTAATTGCCAGAATGCCGATGACAAAATGGAGCGGCCGCAGCAAAGGGCTTATCACCTTTGAAAACGGCGTTTTTCAAATTCAGCTTGAAGCCGCAGGAAACGAAAACGTCTTTACATGGACGCAGGATATTTGCGAGTACAGGCTGCACAGTTATTTTGAGCGGAAGGATAAACCTTCGTGAGAACAAGAGACTTGTTATTCATTAATAGAGAAAAGATTCAAAACAAGGAGCCGCCGCAAAGGGGCTCCTTGTTTGTGTTCCAGCAATGCCGGCAGGTTTTAAAAATGAAAAATAAAAATAGTATCCTAGAAAACTAAATTCTGCTTTTCTCTTCTTCGAAAAAATAATATTGTCTTTACATTTAATTTACAAAAAATGTCGAATGGTGGATAAAACAAGGGAATGTCCTGATTTTTCCTTTGGGACGGAAAGTAGTATAATCGGCATGTTTTGGAAATGCAAGTTTCATTCAAAATGAGTGATTTTTTTCTTTACAATCCCCATTTTTGTGGGTATTTACACTTATTTGGCAATCCGCTACGATGGTCATGCCCTTAAGGAGTATTGGGGCTGGCGCTGGCTGGATTGGATGTTTCACATGCAATTTGAACAACTCGCGCAGCAATACAACCCAATGATTCACCGCATCATGAACAAGCTGCACATTTACAAAAACAAAGACGATTTTCATCAGGTGGGGCTGATCGCCCTGTGGGAGGCATACACACGGTTTGATGAAACAAAAGGCGATTTTGCGCCGTACGCGTATTCTTATATTCAGGGACGCCTGAAAAATGCGTTAACGAAAGACGCCGCGTTCAGTGACGGAACGGTGCTGACGGGTGAGACGGCTTTGTTTGAGGGAGCAGACATGGATTTGTCGCCGGAGTCAGCGGCATTTGTGCAGATGTGCGGGGAGAGACTTGAAGGACGGGCGAAGGAATGGTTTGGGCTCTCGGTGATCGGCGGCCTGTCGAATCCGGATATTGCGAGAAAGTACGGGATTACACCGGCGGCAGTCCGCAAGTGGCAGCAATCCGCCGTTAAGCAGCTGAGGGAATACCTCGGCCATATGTAAATAAACAGTGTTAAAGCCGGTTCCGGGGCCGCTTTCTGGCAGGAAAAAAGCGCCTGGTAAGGGAATTGTCTTTTAATAGGAAATGTTCACCTCTGGCACGAATTCACCATGATGAAAAAGGAGAGGAGAAATGGTGATGAAAGCGATCGTGTATACGAAGTACGGCCCGCCTGATGTTCTGGAGGTAAAAGAGGTGGAAAAGCCGGTTCCGGACGGCAGCCAGGTGCTGGTGAAGGTGGAGGCCGCCTCGGTTAATTACGGCAATCTGGTGCTGTTAAAAGGAGAGCCGTTTGCGGCCCGCTTTGCGTTCGGCCTCCGCCGGCCAAAGTATCCGGTGCCGGGCGGGGACATCGCCGGCCGGGTGGAAGCGGTCGGAAAAGAAGTAACACAGTTTGCGCCGGGCGACGAGGTGTTTGGGGATCTGTCCGGCTCGGGCTGGGGCGGCTTTGCGGAGTATGCCTGTGTTCCGGAGACGGCCCTGGTGAAAAAGCCTTCCAATCTTTCATTTGAAGAAGCGGCCGCGGTCCCGATGGCGGCTGTGACCGCCTTGCAGGGCCTGCGGAATAAAGGCGGGATCAAGGAAGGGCAAAGCGTATTGATTTACGGAGCCTCGGGAGGCGTGGGCACTTTTGCCGTTCAGATTGCCAGAGCGTTCGGGGCCGAGGTAACGGGTGTGTGCAGTACGAGAAATATTGATACATTGCGATCAATCGGGGCGGATCATGCGATTGACTACAAAAAAGAGAATTTTACCGAAAGGCAGGAGCAGTATGATTTAATTGCCGGCGTAAACGGGCACCAGCCGATTTCGGCGTATGAGCGTGCCCTGCGCCCGAACGGAACCTTCGTTCATATCGGCGGGTCGGGTGCCCAGATGGCGCAGGCGATGATGCTCGGGCCGTGGATTTCGCTGACGAAAAAAAAGAAAGTCGGCAGCCTGCTGCAGCGGGCGAATCAGGACGATCTTCTTTTGATAAAAGACCTGATTGAAGCCGGGAAAGTAAAGCCGGTTCTCGACAGGCAGTTTGGGCTCGAGGAAGTGAGGGAGGCATTCACGTATTTTGCGGAAGGGCACGCCCGGGGGAAAATTGTCATTACAATGTAGAAGGGCAGGAAGAGCACTGCTTTTTTAAAAGGAATAAAAAAACACTGCAGCCGGTTTTAGCCCGGCTGCAGTGTTTTCTATTATTTACGAAGGTTCTTCGCTGGAGCGTTTGTTTCCTTTGTAGATAAAATAAAGAGCGATCACCATAAACAACAGGGCAAACGAGCGTTTTGCATCTAAAGGGATAACTAAACTGCCGAACCAGCCAAAATGATCAATCAGCAAGCCGATAACCAGCTGGCCGATAATGCCGGCAATATTCGCCGCGATGACCCCGATTCGTGGAACAGCCATTACGGTGAGAAGCAAATACATCGTACCTAAAAAAGCGGCACTTAACTGCCATTTCGGTGCTTCCAGTATTCCAAGCACGTTTCCCTGGCCAAAAAACAGAATAAAAAGGGCAAGAAACAGGGTTCCAGTGATAAACGTTAAAAAGGTCGTTTCAATGGTTCCGGCTTTTCGGCTGAACGCTCCATTGATCGACGACTGGGCGCTTAAGGTAATACCTCCCAATAAGGTGAATAAAATCATGACGATACTCATGTCCGGACCTCCTAGTTTATTAAAACAAGTGCAATAATCATGGAAATAACAGCGAATACTTTTTCTTTATTGATTCTCGTTTTTTTGCTGCCGAGCCAGCCGTAATGTTCAATGACCATACTCATAACCAGCTGGCCGATAATAACCGCAACCATCGTAATTCCGACCCCGACAAATGGAACGCTGATCACGATCGAGGTTAAATACACAACCCCGAGCAGGCCCCCGAGGATGGACCATTTCGGTGCTTCCACCGTATAGGAAAGCTTCCCTTTTCCGAAGAACACCCATAACAAGCCCATGATGATGGAGCCCACAAAGAAGTTATAAAAACTCGTTTCAAGCTGGCCGATTGTTTTTCCCAGCTCTCCGTAGATCGCTCCTTCAAAGCTAAGTGCCGACCCTGCGAGCAGCGCCAGTATATAAGCAATATAACGCATAAGATAAAGCTCTCCTTACTATCCTTATAATTAAATATCTAGAATAATCGATATAAAAGGCGGTAAAAAAACAGAAATCAGCCCGCTTAGATTTCTGTTTTAAAGAAGTCAGCCATCTGGCGAATCACTTCTTCGTTTCGCCTGTAGTAGGTCCACTGCCCATAACGGACGGATTCAAGCAGACCCGCTTTTTGCATCATATTCAGGTAGTGGGAAACGGTAGACTGAGAAGCATTCGCTTTTTCCTGAATATCTCCTACACACACTCCCCCTTTGATACTGACCTCCTTCGGCAGGTGAGCGCCCTGTTTTGGAAAGTGCTTCTCCGGTTCCTTCAGCCACTGCAAAATATTAAGCCGGGTTTCATTGGATAACGCCTTAAATATATCGATTGGTTTCATGGTTCACATTATATATCGATGTTTTTAGATATGTCAATGAATACAGCTGAAGCGGGGTGCTCGGCTGGAAAGACTTCATCGGCGCGTTTTTGTGCTGTGCCGGCGCGATTTCATATCAGGACGGCGCATTTTTTCTTAAAACGCGCCATCCTTTCGGGTAATTGCGCCGCAGCCGGGGAAAAACACGCCAGAGGGTTCCCAAATCGCGCCGCCCGTGTTTCTTTTTTGTTTTTAGTATCGATTTTTTCAACAGGTGCGTATATAGAAAGGGAAAGGAGAGGAAAGAAAATGAGAACAAGAATGACGATTAAGCAGGCAGCGGTGTTTTTGGGCGTGTATCCGGGGACTCTGTATCGGTACGTGCAGGAAGGGACGGTGCCGCACTACCGGGTCGGGCGTCGGATTTTTTTTACGCAGGAAACGCTGTCGGAGTGGATCGGCCGCCAGGAGGAGGGCTGGTAAATGGCGAAGTACCGGTTTGTATACGCGAACTTCTGGAGCGATGACAGGGTGATGGATATGGCGGCGGCCGAGAAGCTTTGTTTTTTGTATGTGCTGACCAACAGCCAGACGACGCAGATTGGCATTTATTCGTTGAATATCCGCAAGGCGGCGTTTGATATGGGCATTCCGCCGAAAAAAGTGGAGCAGTATTTCAGGCGGTTTGAGGAAAACGGGCTGATCCGCTTTAACAGGGATACAGGGGAAATGGCGGTCCGGCACTGGGGCCGCTACAATTTCACCCGGGGCGGCAAGCCGGTGGAGGACTGTGTGGAAAAGGAATTGTCTCTTGTAAAGGATGCGTCGCTTGTTTCGTTTGTGGCGGCGCATATTCCGCCGGGCCGCATCCGGTCTTTATACGATACGTGGACGGAACGGCACCAAAAACAAAACGGAAGAAAAGAAAAACAAAACGAAACGGAACCGGAGAAAACAGAGAGCCGTCCGGCGGCGGTGCGGTTTTTTGAAAGAGTGTTCGGCACCCCGGCGCCGGCTGTGGAGCAGGGCCTGCTGGAGTGGTGCTCCTCGCTCAGTGAAGAGCTGGTGATCGAAGCGCTGAAGCTGTCGTGTGAGGCGGACAGGCCCTACGCGTACGCACAGTCGATTTTAACAAGCTGGCAGGCAGAAGGAAAAAGCACGCTTCAGGACATGCGGCCCAAGCCGGAAAAAGCAGCGGAGGTTCCTTTATACGAGCCGCTTGTACTCGATCTTACGGCCGGGGAGGGAATCGGATGAAAGCCGAGATGGCCGTTTTAGGCACCTGCCTGCATGACAGCCGCGTGGCGCTTGATACCCGGGTTGTGCCGGATTATTTCGGGTCGGCGCTGCACCGGGAGCTGTTTTCTCTTATCCGGGCGGAGGCGGACGCGGGGCGGATTGTCGATGTGGTGACGCTGTCGGTCGGCGGACAGATTGAGTCGTTTGGCGGCGCGCCGTACATCAATGACCTGCTCGCTCATGCAAATATCGAACGGTTTTCACATTATGAAGCGCTGCTGATTGAGGAGTGGCAGAAGCGGGCGGTCCGGTCGATGTGCATTCAGGCATCGGCGGAGGAGTGGCCGGCAGACCGGATTATTGGGGAAGCGGCCCGTATCGGCAGCGTCTCGATTCAAAAAGCAAAGCCGGTCTCCGAGCTGGTAGAGCCGCTAAAACAAGCGCCGTTTGTGGAAGAAAAAGAAGTGCAGCGTCCCATTACCGGCATCAAAAAGCTCGATGAAACGCTCGGGGGCTTTCAGGAGGGCGAGCTCACCTTTATCGCCGCCCGCCCTTCAATGGGGAAAACGGATGTGATGCTTCATTTCGCGCGGATGGCTTCTGAAAGCGGCTGCCTGCCGGTTATTTTTTCAATTGAAATGTCCGCCGGCGCACTGACGAGGCGGCTTCTGGCGGCGGCGGGGCGGCTGAACCGGGCGAAATTGCGCAATCCGTACAAGCTGTTTGATGAAACAAACCGGAAAAACTGGCCGCATGTGATCCGCGAAGTGAGCGGGCTCAGCCTGTATGTGTCCGACCAGCCTGCTGTGACGGTGCCGGATATGCGCGCGTCGCTCAGGCGGCTCTCGCTTGACCACCCGGAGGCGCGCCCGGTCGTATTTATTGATTACCTGGGGCTGATTACGCCGCCGCATTTTTTCGACGGGAATACAGCGGCCCAGGTGGCGGCCGTTTCGCGCAGCTTAAAAGCACTGGCAAAGGATTTTTCCTGCCCGGTGATCTGCCTGGCCCAGCTGTCGCGGGCGGTAGAGACGCGGGCGAACAAGCGGCCGATGCTTTCGGATGTGCGGGACTCCGGATCGGTGGAGCAGGATGCCGATGTAATGCTGTTTTTGTACCGGGAGGCGTACTACACGAAGGAAGCGGGAGACGAACGGCTGGAGATTATTGTGGCGAAAAACCGGAACGGCCCGACCGGCTTTGTGACGGTCACCTATGTAAAAGAAAGCGGAGTGCTGATTGATCATGAACGTGAGAGCGCTGTTTAAAGAAGCGTTCCGCCGGCAGGACGACACGCTTGTATACGGGCTGCTCGATTTGCTGCGGCGCGGGGTGGTCGACGGGAAAACGGATGAAAAAGCCATTCCATTCGAGAAAATGGACAATAACGCCATCGGGGAAATGAAAAGCCGGAACGCGCTCGGCTTTCGTCCGGTTCATGTATATGCGGTCACCTCCAACCGGACGCTCTGGCTGCTGATTGCGGCGGCTTCAAAGGAACAGGCGCTGCAAAAAGCCAGTGAGCACGGCGGTCCGCCGGGTTATGTGGCGCGCTGCCGTCCGGATTATGCGGTGGAGCGGAACGGGCGGGCGGTGACCGCAGAGGAAATGATTTCCGAATGCGGCTCGTTTCCTGCTCTTGTCGGAGTGATCCATGTAAACATACATTCTATATAAGAAGCTGGTAAAGTCGATGTTCTGAAAGGAAAATTCATACAAAATACAGAAGCATATGATAAACTGATACCAGTAGCAAAATCCTGTTAGTTTCATATATAACGAAAGGAGGATGTTTATGAGCGGAAAAAATAAACACATCAAAAAAGCAGCCGGCATTTCCTTGTTCATGATAATATTGGCTTTTTTCATAGGGGACAGTTCTAACACAAATACAGCCGTTTATTTACTATTCGTGGGCGCTGCTTCGTTTGCAAGCGTTTATTTGATTTCAATGATCACCGCGAAAGCGTACCGGAAATTTGCCATACATAACGGCGGCCATTAAAATCCAATATCCGCTGTTTTATAAGGGAATGCACCTGAAGCAATTGGTTTTTATGCGAAACATCCTGAAAAAAGCGTGTTTTGAAGAAAATCAAAACATGCTTTTTTTATTTCAGCATCCTCTTATTCAAGCGTGTGCCGGATCGCCGTCAGCCAGTTTTTTAATTGTCCGGCACAGCGCCTTCAATCAAAAAGCATTTGCTGATTTTGTTCTTTCTTTACGTTATAATTCCAGGTAATATATTACAGAATAGGATTAAATGTGAATAAGGGATTGGGAGAATTTTCGCTTTGTGCTGCGAATAACAATCATTCAAATGAAGGGGCGGTAAAATGAAGTCATTATTTGCAAAGAGCATGAAAAGAAATATCTATTTATATTTTTTGTTATCCCTGCTGCTTGGTGCTGCGGTGGGTTTATTGACGATATTTGGACAGGGTCACCTGGAAGGCCACTGGAATTCACTCGCGAATCTGGGACCCGTCTGGCTGGTTCCCGCTTTTTTGATCAGTTCCCTTGGTGAAAGAAAAAGAGATTCTATTCTTTCCTGTACGCTGTGCTTAATAGGGGAAGTGATGGGATATTATTTCTTTCATTCGCTGATCGATCAATATGCTTTTTCGTTTACTTATTTTATATTCGTCTGGCTTGGCTGCGCCGCAGTCGGGGGGATCATCTTCGGGTTAGCGGGGTATCTGTGGGGGCATAAAGAAGCTAAATTTCATGAAGCAGGCAGTGCTTTACTGTCAGGCGTTTTTATAGCAGACGGGCTGAACATGCTGATCCACCTGGAGGATTACAAGCATATGATCCCGGTGCCGATTGCGGAAATTATTTTTGGTTTATTGCTCGTCCTGATACTCCAGAGAACTTGGAGAGAAAGACTCCGCTGCTGCCGTTTTCTCGTGCCCGTTATTGTTCTCGGGTTAGCCGGTTATACTATTCTCTTTAACGTAACGATATAGAGGCAGCAGGGTGATAGAATAATAGCCGGCTTCTCCTGAAGCGCGAGTTTGCTTTGTTATGCGCAGATACAGGCGCTAACCCATTGGTTCCGCTGCCCCGGATAAGCATTTGCTGAACGAGCAGAGCAAATGCTTATTTCAGTGTGTCAAAAAGCTGCTTATTAGCGCGCTGCTTTTCTTTAGACCGGACGCTTTGACTGAATTCGCTTGGAGTCAGGCCCGTATATTTGCGAAACTGCCGGGTAAAGTGGTTGTAATTTTGAAAGCCTACGTCGCGGGCGGCTTCCGTGGCATTCCGGTCCATATGTGCAAGAAGCAGGGCAGCCTGTTTAATTCGCATTCTGTTAAGCGCTTCCACAATCGATTCGCCGGTATTTTCTTTAAATAAATGCGACAGTCTCGATGCGGAGAGCCCGACGCTGTGTGCCAGCTCCTCGATTCGAACCGTCTCCTGCATCCGCTGGGCAAGAAAATAAAGTGTTTCTTCGATCCGCGGGTCAAGTCCGCTGGTTTGCTGCTTTTCGAGCAGCATCAGGACTTCCCGCAATGCGCCCAGGCACAGCTCGTGCCAATAAGGGCCTCCTTCCCGGGAGTCGGACAAAATACGGCGAAAAGCCCGGTAGACGCGCTCCCTCACCGCCTGCTGCTCAATCTGCCGGATGGTCAGCGCCTCAAGGGGCAGCAGGCTTATATCCATGAGCCCGCCCGGAAAATGCGCCCAGACGAAATGCCACCTTTTTCCTTTGGGTGTGCCATAAAGATGGGGTGTTCCCGGCTTCAATAGTGTCAGGTCACCAGCTCTTACACGCCGCTCGCAGCCGTCTGTCTCGAAGCAGCCTTCACCATCCAGCGTGTACGTGATAAGCCAGTCATTCATACCATCCGGACGTTCGATAGAATAAGTGTCGCGCTTATGAAAATGCCCGGCAATCACCATGCCATAGGCCAATCCGTCATAGTTAAAGGGGCGGTCTCGCTCCATGGTACTCATCCCTTTCAAAGCAGTACTTTATCAAGGCTAGTGTAGCTTAACTTACGGCGGCACACAAGCTGGCTTTTGAAGAAATAGCAGAATCGTATGAATAATTAGCAAGATTCGTCCTTCTTCTACTTGTTATTTCAACCCTATACTAAAGGTGTATTACATATCATTTATTGTAAAAACAGGGGAGGGCGAAGGCATGGTGTATAAGCCTCAAGTGTTAACGGATGATCAAAAGCGGCAGTTTGAAGCGGAAGGTTATTTAATGGTCAAAGGATTGTTTACAGAGGAGCAGCTGGCGGAAATGGATAGAACCTTTGAGGACATTAGCTCTCAGGTGATTCCAGGGCATTTTGAGCCGGACCTGCAGCAGGAAACGGTTGACCCGCTAAAGCGTTATCCGAGGGTCATGCATCCACACCGGTTTAACGAAACAGCTAAACGGTATATGCTGCATCAGCCGGTAATGGATGTACTTGCTGATTTGTATGAGGAAGAACCGCTGGCAGCCCAGAGCATGTTTTATTACAAGCCTCCGGGAGCACGGGGACAGGCGCTTCATCAAGACAATTTTTACTTGAAGGTCGAGCCGGGCAACTGCATTGCTGCCTGGACGGCGATCGACGCGGCAGATCAGGAGAACGGCGGTCTGCTGGTTGTGCCAAAGACGAGTTCGTATGATATCGTATGCCCTGATTTGTCCGATTCCAGGGAGTCCTTCACCACGCATTACGTGAAACCGCCGAAGGATCAAAAGGCCATTCCGGCATTGATGGAGAGGGGAGATGTGCTCTTTTTCAATGGAAATCTCATTCACGGCTCTTACCGCAATAAGACGAAAGACCGGTTCCGCCGCTCATTCATTTGCCACTATGCCAACAGCTCGGCCACGCGCATTGCGACGCATTATCGTCCTTTATTTCGTTCCGACGGTACGCCAGTGGAACTGGAGAGCAATCCTAATGGAGGGCCGTGCGGCGTTGAATATGATGCACCGTATATCCACTAAGCGTGAGCCGCGGCTCGAAGTCCTGATGTCCTGGTGGGGGATGAACGGATTGGGAGTTCAAAGCGGATCTGGCGGGGAATGGAGCCTGGAGAAGAAGATACGCTTTATCGCTGAAGCCGGGTACGATGGCATTAACGGGATGCTGCCGGAGAGCAGGGAGGCCGAACAATGGCATCGGCTGCTGGATCAATACAACCTTTCATACAGTGTAAATGCGTATCCAAAAACGGCGGAGGAGCTGGACGTTTTTCTTCATAAGGCAAAATTGTTCGGAAGGGTCGATTTCATCAATGTGCAGGTGCTAAGGCCGTTTCTGGCTGGAGAGCAAGCAGTGCAGCTGCTTGCGGACATAGGAGAACTGTCGCGGTCTGCGGGCATCCCGGCGTATATCGAAACGCACCGCGGCACAATTACGCAGGATCTGCTCCGTACAGTAGAGTATGTTCAGCGCTTACCCGGGCTTGAGCTGACGATCGACTTCTCCCATTACGTTGTGGCCGGAGAAATGCGTACGGTGTCAGACGAGGCAGAAGAAATGCTTCAGAAGCTGCTTCATCGGACGAAGAGTATACACGCTCGTGTATCAAACGGGGAACAGGTACAGGTCGACGTGCCCATTTCTGAAAGGGTAAACGAGGAAGGTGCTGCTGAGTACGGCTTCGAGCATCAAATGGTAAAGCGGTTTCAAAATTGGTGGCTCGGAGGGATGCGCAGCTGGCGCCAGGCGGCACAGGAAGGCGAAGTTCTGCCTTTTGTCTGCGAGCTGGGGCCGCCGCCTTATGCAATCACGGTCCAGGACCTGAATGGCGTGCAGCATGAGGTGAGCGACCGCTGGGAGCAGGCGCTGCTGTTTGCAAGGATCGCCCGCTCTTTATGGGAGCAGGTTTAAATAAAAAAGAGGCTAAGGTTTTGAGTGTTAAAACCTGCTTCCTCATTGAAAAAGGGAGTCGTCAAGAAGATAGTCCTTTTTCGGGCTGAAATTATCTTTCTTTTATGGGCTGGAAACGGGCTATGTTCTTTCAAAAGGAGTGTCAGGGCTGCGGTCTGCCGGTTCTGAACAATAAAAAGGAAACAGATAAAGAGTTGTCCGTTTAAAGACACAGGAAAGGCGGGGGAAATTGATGAACGAGAATAGGGTGAATGTAAATAAAATAGCGTTACATAGTATTGAAAATAAAATTTATCCAACACTTGATCATTTTCAAGGTGCGAATTTAAACGGAGATCACATTCATTTCACTAATTATTATATGATGAAAAATGATAAACCGTATTTCGGCATTTGTGGTGAGTTTCATTACAGCCGGTATCATTTTGAGAAGTGGGAAGATGAAATTATTAAAATGAAAATGGCTGGCATCACCATTATTCCCACCTATATTATTTGGAATCATCATGAAGAGATTAAAGGCCAGTTTGATTGGACTGGCTCAAAAAACCTGCGTTCCTTTGTTTCTCTTTGTAAAAAGCACCGTATTCACGTTATTATCCGTATCGGGCCATTTGTTCATGGAGAAGTGAGAAATGGAGGATTCCCGGATTGGCTGTATGGAGAGCCCTGCAGGGTGAGATCGAATGATCCGCGTTATCTTCAGTACGTTAAACGATTGTACAATGAAATAGGACAGCAGCTTCAAGGGCTGTTTTTTAAAGACAACGGGCCTATCATCGGCATTCAATTAGAAAATGAATTTTATCATGCGGGTGCCCCCTGGGAAATAACAGCAGGTACAAGCAATGAGTGGATTCCTACAGGTGAGGATGGGAAAGACCACCTTCTTGCGCTTAAAAAGTATGCCAATGAAGCTGGAATGGATGCACCTCTGTATACGGCCACCGGCTGGGGAGGGGCTATGGCTCCCATAGATGCTGTCCTGCCGTTATGGGGCGGATATGCATTTCGGCCATGGATTTTTTATGATGACACGGTGAAAGAACATCCCGTAACCCCGGAGTTTATATACAGAGATTATCGCCAGCCTGCATATAATTTTGAGCCGCAGTATGACCCTTCGACAGTGCCTTTTGCCTGCTGCGAAATGGGCGGGGGAATGACGGTTTTCTATAAATATCGTTTTCAATTGCCTTATCAAAGCATAGAAGCCATGGCGAATATGAAAGCTGCAGGGGGCTGTAATTTTGTAGGATATTACGTGTTTCATGGCGGTTCAAATCCGGCGGGAAAGAAAACGCCTTTTTTGAATGAAAATGCAGCGCCAAAAATTTCGTATGACTACCAGGCTCCTATTGGGGAGTTTGGACAGGTACGCGAATCGTATAAACGTTTGAAACGCCTGCATTATTTTTTTCAAAAATTTGAAGAGTCCTTTTGTCCAACGAAAACCGTTCTGCCATACGACACAAGCAGCATGGATCCGAAAGATACAGAAACACTTCGTTATGCAGTACGTGTTCATAATGGAAGCGGCTATATTTTTATCAATAATTACCAGGACCATTTGAATTCATCTGCTAAAGAAAATTTTGCTTTCGAGTTATCGCTGGATAACGAAACTATTCGGGTTCCAAATAAAGATGGATTGTCGTTAGCCCCGGACGCAAGCTGTATGCTGCCATTCAATTTACAAATGGACTCAGTCTTATTAAAATATGCCGCTGCACAATTGATTACGAAAGTGGAAAAAGAGAAGGAAACGTCGTATTTTTTCTTTATACCAGCAGGAATGAAGCCCGAATATTGTTTTGATTTGAAAAATATTCAAAGCATTATCCTGGATAAAGGAACAGTGGAACAAATCGAACCGTTCGTCTTTGTGAAACCGGAGGAAGACATAGTAACCAAAATAAGTATCAAATCGAAAGACGGGCAAATCATTCAGGTGTATACGTTAACGGATGAGCAAAGTATGAATTTCTGGAAATTCACCTGGGGAAACAAAGAGCAGGTATTGCTTACGGATGCCACATTGTTAGTCGATGAAACGAGTATCCGATTTGAATCTGCCAATAATTGTGTAACATTTTCTACAATAGATCAATTGGCAGATGAAACACTGATGGAAAGATTTTTTTCAAGTGAAGTAGAGAAAAAAGGATTGCTTACCTCCTATACATTTTCACAGGAGCAAAGAAATATTTCGTTAAAAATTGAAAAAATGGATAACCGGCGTACAGTAGTATTTGTTGATCACTCACAATTAGCCGGTTTAAAAGAAGCGTTATTGCAAGTTCATTATAACGGTGATATCGGGTACGCTTTTATGAATAATGAATTAATTCATGATAATTTCCATAATGGGGCAGCCTGGGAAATTGGACTGAAACACCTGCAGCAAGAATTAAAAGATCAGCCGATCTATTTATTCATATCGCCAATAAAGGAAAAGAAAGTAGTAAAAAGCGATTCACCTATGGCGGCAAGAAGTGAGGCTGCTGCGAAAGAAACGGCAGAAGTGAATCAAATCAAGATCCAGCCCATTTATGAATTTATCTTTTAATCTATGTAAAAATGGATGTAATTTGAACCTCAAATGGATTTATGGGAAAAGCAGCCCTCTTTAGAAAACAGCCAAAAGAAAAAACGTGCTTTGATTGTTTCAAAACACGCTTTTTCTATCCCATTATCCTTCGATCCATTCGTTTCCGTGTTCCCGGATGAACGCGATATCGTCCTGATAATGGGTGAGGTGGCCTTCGTCTATCATTTTTTGAAAAGCCGGATCGCCTTCACCGGCTTTTCTTCGGATCGTCCGGCACAGCCCTTCCAGACGCAGCAGGACGATTTCGAGAAAGTCCGGGGGCATTTTCTCATCGTAGGCTTCAAAAAACAATTGTAATCTTTCCTTAATAGAGCTGGCGTGCCGTGAAGGGGTATAATGAACCGGCTCTCCTGCTTCGGAAAGAGAAAACCGGCTGAGCGGCAGGCACGTATACACTGTATACGCGATATCCCATATTTTCGGGCCGGGCCCGGCGGTGTCAAAGTCAATGATGCCGACCGGCTTTTGCCCGTTAAAAATAATGTTGTATACGGCAAAGTCATTATGGCACAATACTTCCACGTTTGGCGGAGTGCGATCAATCGGCTCAAAGTTATGTATGAACGGAAAATCACACACCGCCTCATGATACAGCCGGAGCATCCCCGCGATTTCTGCCAGCACCTCCTTTGACCACATGTATTTCTTTAAAGGGTAGTGGCCGGCCTCTCCTTCAATGAAAGACAGAATTTCTCTGCCCTGCCCGTCCATTCCTAAAAACCGTGGTGCATAAGAGAAGCCTTTGTTCTCGAGATGCAGCAGCAGCTTATGAATGTGCGGGCTTACAGGCTTTACTTCCCGCCGGACCGTATCTCCCACGCGGCTGACGCGTGAAACATTTCCGCCTGCCAGTTCTTCTTCGCTTTGATGATCTGCCATTTATCTATCCTCCCTTGCTTGAGGCTTCTCCTTTGCTCATTTACATCAGCAGGAAAATGCTTACAATGATTATAGCGCATATGATGCAAGCTTGAATACAGATCAGGCGAACCGCCGGGCGGCTGCCACGCACAGAACAACGGCGATATTTACGGCGATAAGTGCCAGGCCCACTGTTTCATTGACAAGGAAAGACGCAAGCAGCAGCCCGAAAAAAGGCTGAAGAAGCTGCAGCTGCCCGACTGCGGCGATGCCGCCCTGGGCGAGGCCACGGTACCAGAACACAAAGCCAATAAGCATGCTGAATAAAGACACATACGCAAGGCTGAGAAGAGCCGGCTCACCGATGTCCGCCCACGAGTCCGGCGCAAAAACCAGCGCAAGCGGCAGCATCAGGGGAAGCGACAGCACGAGCGCCCAGGAGATCACCTGCCAGTTTCCGAGCTTTTTTGAAAGCAGGGCTCCTTCTGCATAGCCGAGGCCGCACACAATAATAGAAGCGAGCATCAATGCGTCGCCGATCGGTGAGGACTCCCCGTCCTGCAGCAGGGCGAATCCCGCGACGAGAAAGCTGCCCGCCGCTGAAAAAATCCAGAAGGCGGGGCGGGGCCGCTCGCCGCCCCGAAGCACCCCGAAGATTGCCGTTGAGAGCGGAAGAAGGCCGATAAAGAGAATGGCATGCGCCGACGTGACATATTGAAGGGCGAGCGCCGTCAGCAGCGGAAAGCCTGCCACCACGCCGAACGCCACCACGAGCAGGGGGATCATATCGCTTCCGGACGGCCGCTGCTGCCGGAAGACGAGAAGAAGAACGCCGGCCAGAACGCCCGCGATCGTAGCGCGGCAGACGGTGAGGAAGAACGGGTCAAAATCAGCCACTGCCAGGCGTGTCGCCGGCAGTGAGCCGCTGAAAATCAATACACCTGCAAAACCATTTACCCAGCCACTGGCTGCTTTGTTCATCACAATCACTCCAAATCATGTTTTCTGTTGAGTAAGGCAGGTAAATCAATTTTGACCAATCATCTTACCAATCCTTTCCTAATAGATTACAATGACTATAAATGGGAACTGGCTTTTGATAAACAGCCAGTTTTAATAAAAAACATCATGCCAGTTAGGAGAAGCCGCGCAAATGGATATCACACCTTTTTTAAACCGGAGCCTGGAGATTCCGCTTTATCAGCAGCTCTATCAGTTTTTCAAAAAAACAATGCATGAAGGCCGTATCCAAAAGGGGGTGAAGCTTCCTTCCAAAAGGCTGCTTGCCGCGCAGCTTTCGATCAGCCAGACGACGGTGGAGCGGGCGTATGAACAGCTTGCGGCGGAGGGCTATATTGTGAGCAGGCCGAGAAGCGGCTGGTTTGCGGATTACGACGGTTCGGATTTTGTGCAGATGAAAATGCCGGGCATGCCGGCTATGAAGCTCGAAGCGGAAGATACGAAACAAATCATTGATTTTCACTACGGAAATGTGGATTCCGCCCGCTTCCCGTTTTCCGCCTGGCGAAAAAGCATGGTCGGCAGCCTGGACCAGTACGGGCACCTGCTTTACCAGCCGGGAGATGTGCTGGGCGAGCTTGAGCTGAGAGGGCTGATTGCAGAATACCTGTATCAGTCGCGCGGCGTCCGCTGCGTTCCCGAGCAGGTCGTGATAGGAGCCGGGAGCCCTGTTTTAATGCATCTGCTGTGCCAGATTTTCGGCCCGGATCGTTCCATTGGATTCGAAGACCCCGGTTCATCCAGGTCAAGAACGATTTTTGAAGCCGGCCATATGAAGATTCTTCCTGTTCCGGTCGATAAGGAAGGAATCCGAGTGCAGGAACTCCAAAAAGCGCAGCCGGACCTTGTGTATGTTACGCCTTCACACCAGTTTCCGCTCGGAACGGTTATGACGATTAACAGGAGAATGCAGCTGCTCAGGTGGGCGGCGGAAAAGGGGGCATTTATTATAGAGGATGATTATGACGGGGAATTCCGGTACAGCGGGCAGCCCATCCCATCACTGCAGGGACTCGACCGGCACGGCCGGGTTATCTATATGGGCACGTTCTCCAAGTCGCTGCTTCCTTCCATGCGCATCAGCTATTTGATTCTTCCGCCGTCTCTTTTGGAAAAAGGCCGGGGCATCGCTTCTTTGTACAAGCAGACGGTTTCCCGCCACAGTCAGCTGGCACTGGCGGAATTTATTCAGAAAGGCGAATGGCAGAAGCATATGAACAGAATGAGAAAGCTGTATCAGAAAAAACGGTCCGTTTTGCTGGAAGCCCTGCAAAGCGAATTGGGAAGTCAGGTGCAGATCCGGGGCGAAAACTCGGGGCTTCACATTCTGCTTGATGTGGACACGCCGTTCAGTGAAAAAGAACTGATCGAGAGAGCGAGCAGGCACGGCGTGAAAATGTATCCGGCTTCCCCGTTTTATCAGCAGGAGCCGCCGGCAGCGACCGTCCTGCTTGGATTCGCAGGAGTTCCGGAGGACGATATCCGCTCAGGGATCAGCAAGCTGAAGGCGGCCTGGAAACGATAAGCTTATGATCGGTTGACAAAGCCGGGAGGAACAGTAAACATGAAAGTAGATTGAAAGAGGGGAGAGGACAGAAATGAAGGAACAAAAAAAGATATACCGGTCGGGCCAGAGCCTGGTCCGCCAGATGGACAGCACGGCTGTGCCGGAGGAAGCGATTGCGTTCTGGCATCTTGGCCAGTCAGGCGTTGCCGTTAAAACGGGAGAGGCGGTCTGCTATTTTGATCCATACCTATCCGACTATTTGAATACAAGCGGCAGCTGGCCGAGGAAGTTTGAACCGCCGCTTGAGCCGGCGGAGGCTGTAAACGCCGCGTATGTGTTTATTTCGCATGAGCATCCGGATCATTTAGACCCTGTTACCATTAAAGGGATTGACAGCGCTTCACCGCATGTGCGGTTCGTTTGCCCGGCGCCGTCTGTTCCGTTACTGAGCGGGCTTGGCATTGAAGAGAGCCGGATTATCGCGGCGAAAGCAGGGGAGCTGATCAAAGAAGCGGGCATGGAAATCCTGCCGGTCGCCTGCAAGCACGAAGAATATGAGATTGATGAACATGGAAATCATGCGTATCTTGGCTATGTTGTCAGTGCAAACGGCGTGACATTTTATCATGCCGGAGATACGGTTTTGCACCGGGAGCTGATTGATACGCTGCAGCCGGTTTCAATTGATGTTGCTTTTTTGCCGGTCAACGGCGGGGATTTTCTTCGGCGGGAAAAAGGGATTGTCGGGAACATGGGCTTTCGGGAAGCGGCGGATCTCGCGCATTTGCTGGAAGTGGATCTGCTGGTGCCGGTTCACTATGACCTTTTTCCCTTTAATGCCGACAATCCGTCTTATTTTGTGGACTACGTGTACCGGAATTATCCAGCGCAGTGCTTTAAGCTGCTGGTACCCGGAGAGCGGATGCTGTATCTTGCGGAGAAAGAGGACGAATAAAGCCGGCAAGTGACGCCGAGCGGGGAAGAGTTTGAGGCGCAGCCTGCAAACAACGGCTCCACCAGGCGGTTTTGAAAATCAGGAAACAGGATCAAAAGATAGATTTATGTTCTCTCTCATTCATGAGGGTTATTTAACCTGTTTATAATCATTGAAGGACTGCATTATATGAATTTAAAATCCTTTATTAAAAGGACAGACGCCTGTTTTGTGCCTGTCTTTTTAGCAGGAAAAAATGATATCTCCTGTTATTCTTATTAATGTGTCCTTCATTTGGAGGGGTATGGATGAACCAATTAAAAGATAAAGTGGCAATTGTTACAGGTGCAAGCCGCCTTAAAGGGATTGGAGCGGCAATATGTAAGGAGTTGGCGGAAGCGGGGTACCATATCTTTTTTACATATTGGATGGAATATGATAAAAAGATGCCCTGGAGCATTAACTCAGATGAACCATTGAAACTGAAAGAGGAATTATTGAAAAAAGGCGTGAAGGTAGCATGTATGGAATTAGATTTAACACAGCATGATGCACCGCAGCAGCTTATAAATACAGTGATTGAAAAACTTGGTTTTCCTGATATTTTGATTAATAACGCTGCCTACTCAACGAATAATGATTTTTCTAACGTGACGGCTGACGTACTGGATAAACACTACATGGTAAATGTACGAGCTGCGACACTAGTAAGCAGTTTATTTGCTCAGGGGTTTGATAAGAAATCGGGTGGAAGAATAGTCAATATGACTTCAGGCCAGTTTCAAGGAGCGATGCCCGGTGAACTGGCATACGCAACAACAAAGGGAGCCGTTGATGCTCTAACGATTACGTTGTCGGCGGAACTTGCTCCGCTGGGTATAACCGTTAATGCCGTAAATCCTGGTCCAACGGATACAGGCTGGATGACAGAGGAAATAAAAACGCAATTAAAACCGATGTTTCCTTTTGGGAGGATGGGTGAACCGAAGGATGCTGCGAAAATAATTACATTTTTGGTGAGTGAAGAGGCAGACTGGATTACAGGGCAGATCATTCATTCAGAAGGTGGATTTAAAAGATAAACCGGTCAAGAAGGCTCTTATTTTAGAGCCTTTTTGCCTGTAGACAATGAAGCACCCGGGGCCGCCTGCTCCGCATTTACCATTCTTAAGCAGAGGGTGTTTCATTAAACAGGAAAGGAGCCATGCCTTTATCAGTAATTAATCAATATTGAGTGTTTTTAGAAGGTATGGCGTGATTGTACTGTTATATATCCATGCTATAAAGAACATCAGCACAGAAAATCCCAAAATGGACATTCCCATAGTAACGAAATACGTACTTAAAGTATTCATACGTCCACTTATTCGATATGAACAGTACCCAATGGCTGCGCCCGCTGTATTTATAAAAATATCAGCCAGGTCAAAGCTGCCTAAATACGTTACCATTTGTAAAAGTTCCATACATACAATAAAAAATACAAACAGGACAATAAACTGGAAGCAGGATTTTCCCGGTTTTTCAAACAGCATTGGAACCAGTATTCCAAACGGAACAAATGCTAAAAGGTTGCCAACAGCAAATATCCACAGTTTTAAAATATCTATTGAAAAATGGTCAGGCATCCATAAAGGGATGCTGCTAAATTCGAATGAATACCGAAATTCGCGCATCTCTATGAGCCGCTGCGGACGGCCAAATCCGAAAAACATGAAGTACAGCAATAGTGATATATACACGCCCAGAAGTATAAATAGATATGTATTGTTTTTTGGTTGTGCCAAATGAATCATCCTCCCAATTAAAAAATCGAAATCTATATGCTGCACTCTGTAAAAAATACACAAATCATCCAAATACCATTATACAAAATCAAATGATTCT
Source organism: Domibacillus indicus (assembly GCF_000970685.1). Lineage (GTDB taxonomy): Bacteria > Bacillota > Bacilli > Bacillales > Domibacillaceae > Domibacillus > Domibacillus indicus. The sequence goes on along the minus strand of NZ_LAJB01000002.1, from coordinate 230,805 downwards.
TTACATCCGTTTTGGGCAAAGACGAAAAGGTGCGTTACTCGCATAATCGGCCACGTAATCAATGATTGCTGTTTTTCAGAGAATTTGAAAATTTTCAGAATCACTTAGAAAATCATCATCTTCCCAGCCGTTTACTGCTGTCCAGCCAGAATCTCCTTCCTCTGTGGGAATGAAGAAAAGAATCCCAATTCAATTTAACGGTGTCCATCCTGAAATCGAGGCGATGTGGAAACGGCTGGACGCAGACATGATTCAAACGCTAAAAGCCCTTTCCAATGAAGAGGCGTACGGGCTTATCAGCGCATCCATGAACTTTTCAGCAGGACGGATGGAGGAAAAAGGAGAACTCGATCATTATATTGGCGCGGAGACGACAAAAACGAGTCCGGGCGGCTTTATGCAGAGTGGTTCGAGGTGCGGGAAGGGCCGGAATTGTTGTGGAATGAAGGGAAAGATGTGACTCTGCCTCTTTTCCGAAGTGAAATATGGATACCTGTTTTAAAAAAGACGAAACAGGAGTAAAAAGAAAACGGCAGCCGCTGTTTTCTTTTTTGGTCTGTAATGGAAAAATATTGATTTTTATATTTTTTATAAAATTCCCTTTAAAATCCGTTCTGGTAAAAGTTATAATAAAATAACAATAAGGAGGGGGATTTATGAAAAAACCATTTGCTTTTCTGGCCGGTGCGGCGCTTGCGCTGGGTGTGGCCGCACCTTTTGCACAGGCCGCTTCATTTGACGATGTGCCGGATACATACGGTTTCTACCGGGAAATTCAATACTTATCCAACCAGGGCTCTATTTCCGGCTACGCGGACGGAACGTTTCATCCAGATGAGCGGGTGACGCGGGCAGCGGCGGCCGCCATTATCGGCCGGGCTCTTGAGCTCGATGGAACGAAAACAACCACGGTCTTTAGCGATGTCGGAAAATCCAGCTTTGCGTCCGGCTACATCCAGTCGGCGGTAAAAGCGGGCGTTATCTCGGGCTATTCGGACGGCACCTTCAAGCCGGATGAAACGGTTACGCGCGGCCAGCTGGCAATCTTTCTGGCCCGGGCTTTTAAACTGACCGAGTCCGCGCCGGTGGCGTTTAAAGATGTATCGCCGTCCTCGGCTGCGTACCCGTTTATCGGCAAAATTCTCTCCGCCCGGATTACGTCCGGCTACGGAGACGATACATACCGTCCGGACCAGGCGGTTACGCGTGCCCAGTTTGCGGCGTTTATGTCGCGGGCGCTGCATCCGTCTTTTGCGACCGGAAAGAAACTGCCGGCGTTTGACTTGGACTTTCTGGATGTCGGGCAGGGAGATGCCATTTTATTGAGCTTTCCAAACGGCAAAAACATGCTTGTCGATGCGTCCAGAAGCGACACGGAAGTAAAAGAAGCGCTTGCGGGCCTTGAGGCGGCGTCGATTGATACGTTTGTCGCCACGCATCCGGATGCGGACCATATTGGCGGCGCGGATTACGTAATTAAAAACTATCATGTAAAAACGGTGATCGACTCCGGCCAGGATCACACCACCCAGACTTATCTGGACTATTTAACGGCTGTTCAAACGGAAGGAGCTGTGTTTAAAGAAGCACAGGAAGGACAGAATATTTCGCCTGATCCGTCAGTGACGGTCCGCGTGCTTCATGCCGGTTCGGATGCGGCGGATTTAAACGACGGCTCAATCGTTCTTTTCGTGAGCTATGGCGAAGCGGATTATCTGCTGACGGGGGATGCGGGAGAAGAGGTCGAAGCGGAACTGGCAGCGAAATACGACCTTGACGCGGAAGTGCTCAAAGTGTCGCACCACGGCTCGGACACCGGCTCCTCCCAGGCTTTTATTGATGAAGTGTCGCCGGCGTACGGCATGCTTTCCTACGGGGAAGGAAATCCGTACGGGCACCCGTCCGCCTCCGTGGCCAGCCGCCTGCAAAAAGCCGGCGCTGAAATGTATGCAACGCCGGACGGAACGATTGAAACCTGGAGCGACGGCATCTTTGTTTACGTGAAGCAGGGAGAAGACCCGGTGCCGGCACCAGCTCCAGCTCCAGCACCAGCGCCGAAGCCTGCCCCGGCCCCGGCTCCGGCCCCGGCTCCGTCCGTGCCGGCGGATAACGGCAAAGTGGCGCTTTCAAGCAAGAACCTGCAAACAGAAGTGATCGGCATTAAAAACAGCGGATCGACCAGCGTAAACATGGGCGGCTGGAAGCTTGTCAGCGTGGAAGGAAACCAAAAGTACACATTCCCGGCCGGCTTTATTTTGGGAGCCGGCAGGACGGTTTATGTGACTTCCGGACCGAACGCGAAGGAGCAGCGCCCGACATACTTAAAATGGACGAACGCCAATATCTGGCTGAACAGCGGGGATGCGGCGAAGCTGTATAACTCGGCCGGCCAGCATGTGAGCGGGTTAAAATGATGAAGCAGGGCATCTATACCATCGATTCCCTTGAAAACGGCACAGCGAAGCTTCTGTGGCGGGATGATGAATCGGTTGAAGAGCTGATTGAAGCTGACGCGCTCGGATACCCGGCCAAAGCGGGGGATCTGGTTGAGGCCATCCTGAAAAACGGTGAATGGACCTTCCGTTTCCAGGAGAACCGGACGGAAAGCATCCGCAGCCAGGCCCGCAAACTAAGGGAAGAATTATTGAAGCGGAACAAGTCATAAACGATAGAAGCCCGTACCGGTAAAAGGCCGGTGCGGGTTTTTTGTTTGGAAAAAGGGGATCTTTTTCTGTGAATAAACAAATAGGACAGGAACTGTGCCCGGCTATTTTATCAATAAAATCCACTGAAATCCGCTTTACTTCGATGCAGACAGGCCTTATTATCATGCCGGCTCATTTTTGAAAAAACGGCCAAAAAAGTCCGGGCTGAAATTCAGCGCTAAATTCTGGATCGATTTGGATAATAAATCCAAAGAAGATAAAATCCTCTTTGAATTTCTATTTTCGTCACAAGTCGACTTTTTTTGAAATTTATCTTGTTCCTTCCGTAAAAAGTGGATATAATTAGGTCATATGATCTATAAAAAGAAATCAAATTCATGAAAATAGCAAACTTATTGAAAAATAAGGACGCAAAGCTACGGGTCTAATGTTCAAAAAAAGCGATGATCGCCGGGCTGCCAAAAGAAACAGATGAAACATACGTTTTTCTGCGCTTTTCTTTAAAGGCCGCCCGCTATTTCTTTTGGCGGGTTTTTTCTGTTTTCGAAACGGGAATAGTAAAAAAGCAGTGGGAAGATTTTGGAAAGTAAAACCATACATAGTAGAAACACAATAAAGCAGGTTACTGCCGGGGGTGACAGCATGAGCAGGGAAAAAAACGAAGAACATGCATTTCAAAACGGGAAGCAGGAGTGTTTTGTTCCGCTTCCACAGGTAGGTGATGCCATTTTACTCACTGATCCAGCAGGAAACGTGATTCAGGTGAATCAGGGCTTTACGGACTTGTTTGGCTGGAAGGAAGAAGAGGTTCTGGGACGGTCCATACATAGCTTACCTTTTATTCCTTCTGAGCTGCGGGAGGAATTTGCGCAGGATATCAAACGCCTGTCTGCCGGCGACTGGCTTCTGCCGAAACAAACGAAACGGGAGAGAAAAGACGGGCAGCTGACCGATGTTCTGCTCGGCTTAATGCCGGTGCGGGACGCCCATGAGGAAATTAAAGCGCTTGCTTCTGTTTTTGTTGAAGTGGACGGGCATCTTCAGACGAAAAAGCGGCTGAAAGAAAGCGAGCAGCGCTATAAATCGCTGTTTGATTACAATCCGCATGCCGTGTTTACCTTTGATTTAGAAGGGAAATTCACAAGCATCAACCAGGCCTGCGCCCGGCTGATCGGCTATACGACTGAAGAAATGATGCAGCGCCATTTTTCTTTTTTAATCGTTCCAAAAGACCGAAACAGGGTGATCAGGCATTTTTATATGGCTTTAAAAGGAACGGCCCAGGAATATGAAGCGGATATTATCGACCGCTCCGGGCAGCGGAAAAACCTGCATATCGTAAATTCCCCCATTGTGGTGGGCAAGGAAATTGTCGGGGTATACGGCATTGCCACCGATATTACCAAGCGGAAAAAAGATGAAGTAAAGCTGGAGCGGCTGGCGTTTTATGATCAAACAACCGGAACGGCGAACCGTCATTTGTTCAAGAGGGACATAAGAAAAATCCTGGCTGAAGCCGAAAAAAAGAGGGCGGGCTTTGCTCTTCTTCATTTGAATGGAGACCGGTTTAAGTATATAAATGATGCGCTCGGCATGGAAGCGGGAGATCTGGTGCTGAAAAGCATGGCAGAACGGATCTGCCCGCTTATTTCGGGGCGCGGCAGGCTGTACCGGCTTGACGGGGATGATTTTTATTTGATCCTGCAGCCGCTGTCCGGGCCTGCAGAAGCCGAAGTGCTGGCAGGAAGCATTGTAAAGGCGTTCCGGCGGCCGTGGCAGGTAAACAGCCACGAATTAACTGTTACCGCAAGCATCGGCATCGCTCTTTATCCCGAACACGGCGAAACGGAAAAGCTGCTGATCAAGCGGAGCGGCCAGGCGCTCGATTATGCGAAGCGCGAAGGGAAAAACATGTACCGGTTTTTTGACCCGGCGATCGGATGCAGCGCCGATACAATGGTAGAGCTTGAAATGGATATCGTCCACGCGATTGAGCGAAAGGAATTTCAATTGTTTTATCAGCCGAAAATGGATATCGAGACCAGCCGGGTGATTGGAGCCGAGGCGCTAATCCGGTGGAATCATCCCGAAAAAGGACTAATCAGCCCGGACCGCTTTATTCCGCTCGCGGAGCAGAACGGGCTAATTTACGAACTGACCAGATGGGTGTTGCACGAAGCGTGCCGCCAGAGCAGGGAATGGACAGACCAGAACCGGCCGGGATATGTATCGGTAAATATTTCTCCTCATCATCTGTACCGGAAGGATCTCACCAGCACAATCTTAGAGGCCATTCAGCAGTCGGGCATCCAGCCGGACCAGCTTGAACTGGAAATTACCGAAAGCGGAATTGTTCAGGACGTGGAAATGGCGATTCAAACAATCAAGCAGCTGAAAAGCATCGGGGTGCGTATTTCCATTGACGATTTTGGGACCGGTTTTTCCTCGCTGTCCCATTTAAAGGAGCTGCCGGTCGATATCCTGAAAATCGACCGTTCATTTATCCAGGACCTGCCGGAAAGCGAAAAAGACCAGATGATCGTCCGCTCAATTATCCAGCTCGCTTCTGCCATGGGGCTTCATGTGGTGGCGGAAGGTGTCGAGGAAGAAAAGCATCTGACGATTTTAAAGGAAATGGGCTGTCAGACTGCCCAGGGCTATTACATCAGCCGCCCCGTGCCAAACGAAGCATACATAAACTGGCTCGCTCATCCCCCCCTGCTGTTTAAAAGCTGAGACCGCCAAAAAAACCCCCCTCGCTTTTCATAGAAAGCGGGGGGTTTGCATTATGGAAAAATAAAGCCGGCAGGAAGATATTCTGTTTTCGGGGTGAAACGGCCTTTTTGAAAGAACGGTTTTCTTCTAAAAGCAGTGTCAGGGACTGCGGCCTGCCGGTTCCGCTTTCCTTTGGGGCGAATGCTAAACCAGCCATCGCAAGAGACAAGCATCTCTCATTCAACAGAATGAACAACCCCGCTTTTCGTAGAAAGCGGGGTTCTCTCCTTTTTAAGCAGGCTTCTTTTTTCGTTTCAGCCAGACGTTTTCCATTTGTTCGAGTGTTTTGCCCTTTGTTTCCGGAACGTATTTCCAGACAAAGAGGGCGGAAAGAACGCTCATCAGGCCGTAGAAGCCGTAGGTTAAGCCGCCGCTGAACTCCATCATCATCGGATAAGTGGCAGAGATAAAGTAGTTGGCGGCCCATTGGGCGGCAACGGCAATCGCAACGGCCTGGCCGCGGATTTTGTTCGGGAAAATTTCCGAAATCAATACCCAGCAGATCGGCCCCCACGACATCATAAAGGAAGCCGTGTAAATAATGATAAACACGAGTGTGCTGATGCCGATCACACCTGCAAAAGCAAGACCCGCGACGCCGAACATGCCCACTGCCATGCCGATCGAGCCGACAATCAGCAGCGGCTTGCGTCCCCATTTATCAACGGTGAAAATGGCGATAAGGGTAAAGGCAACATTCACAAGCCCCATCACAATTGTCTGCAGCATAGAAGCGTCCTTGGCAGCGCCCATGCTTTCAAAAATCCGCGGCGCATAATACAGGGCCACGTTAATGCCGACAAACTGCTGGAAAACCGACAGCATAATGCCGACTGTAATCACAAGCTTTCCGTAGGCAAACAGCTTTTCCGAAGCGGCACGAGCCGTCAGCGTTTGTTTAATATCGGCCATAATGGCATTGGCTTCTTTGGAGCCATTGATTTTCGTTAACACTGCAAGCGCTTTTTCATCCTCGTTTTTCAAAGCGAGATAGCGAGGTGTTTCCGGCACCAGGAACAGCAAGATACCAAACAGCAGGGCAGGGACCGCTTCAGAGGCAAACATATACCGCCAGCCGATGTCGTTGATCCATTCAACGGTCTGACCGCTGGCAATGCCCCAGTTAATAAAATAAACGACCAGCATACCGAAAATAATCATAAACTGGTTAAAGGAAACAAGCCGGCCGCGGATATCCGCAGGGACAATTTCCCCGATGTACATCGGCACAACCGCCGAAGCGAGGCCGACCCCGATTCCGCCGATAATCCGGTACACATTAAACATCATTAATAAAGCAAAAGACGGTTCTCCTTTTGTAAAAAACAAAAACTCTGGATAAGCAGAGCCGAGCGCGGAAATCAAAAACAGCACAGCGGCGATAATCAGTGAATATTTGCGGCCGAACTTGGATGCAAAGTAGCCGGAAATGAGACCTCCGATGATGCAGCCGATCAGGGCGCTTGAAATCGTCGCGCCGTGGGCGAGAGAGCCAAGGCCGAGCGGCTTCACCAGATACGCTTCAATCGACTTATCCGCCCCTGAAATAACAGCGGTATCATAGCCGAACAGCAGGCCGCCAATAGCCGCGACGAGCGTTAAGGAGAAAATATAAAATAAGTTGCGTTTTTGTTCCATTTTGGATAAAGACAAATTCAGCCGCCAAAACGGAAAGCAAGAGAAAAGGACGGGTCCCGTTTCCTGCCTGTTTAAAAGCTGAGAGCGATTTCAATTCCTTCGTTGATTCGCAAAGGAACCGGAAGGAGGGAGACATCCTGTTTTCACAATGATGGCGGGCAATTTGTCTTTTCCTCCTTTCTATGTATAATTCATAATAGGTTTGAAAAGCGAGTTGAGATCGTTTTCAATTTGCAAGTAAAGTGTAACAAATTTTTAAATAGTTTGTCTACCAAATAAACTAAGTTTTCAAAAACGGGAAAAAAGCACCGAACAGGAATAATCCTGAATTTGCAGTGCAATTTGCGAGTTCATCTGTTACTATATATTTATAGGTCGAAAGTTTTATTTATGATGTACTTTAGTATAAAGGAGCAAACCAATGAACTATACGGGAAGAATAGGAGTGGCGTTATTTGCCGTTTTATCTTATATTCAATGGACAATAGGCTTTGAGTATAATCAGCTTTTCCATATCAGGCATGTGCTGTCACTGCTGTTTTTTTTCGTTGTTGCCTGGCAGGTGGGCAAATATTTTGATCATAGTCGATATTTAGGAAAAGCATTAAAAGAAAATAAGGATGAGCTGCAAAGTATTTTAGACAATGCCGATGCGTTTATTTGGTCCGTAGACCGCGAATATAAAAACTTTTCCATGTCAAAGGGAAGTGAAAAAACGCTGGGCATCCCACTCAAAGAGCTTAACGAAAACCCGCTGCTTTTTGCGGAACGAATTCATGAAGAGGATCGGGAAAAAGCGTATCATTTTTTCGGGAACCTTCATCAGGAAACGGTCCGGGAAGCGGAATTTCGCATCATGGACAAAGAGCAGAGCAGATGGGTTGAAATTAAATTATCGCCAATTAAAAATGAGAAAGGCGAGATTGTCAAAACAATCGGGGTCACATCTGATATTACCGAACGGAAAAAAAACGAACAGCAGATCAAACGGCTTGCTTTCACCGATTCCCTGACAGGGCTGCCAAACCGTGCTTCCCTGTTTGCCGATTTAAAAAAATGCATCGAGGCCGGGCGGGAAACATCTCTTTTTATTCTGGATCTGGACCGTTTTAAGGCGGTAAATGATTCGTTTGGCCACCAGGCCGGCGATGTGCTGCTTCGCCAGGTGGCAGACCGGCTGAACGCTGCTGTTGCGGGGCCCGATTGCCGGGTGTACCGGTACGGGGGAGACGAATTTCTGGTCGGATACCGACATTCAAATGGAGAGGAAGTCATTCAAATGGCGCAGTCTGTTATCCAGGCATTCGCGGACCCATTTGATGTGAACGGCCACGAAGTATCGATTACCCCATCGATCGGCATCAGCATGTACCCGAACGACTCGGAGGAAATGGATACCCTGTTTTCTTATGCAGATTCGGCTTTGTATACCGCCAAGGAAGCAGGCCGCAACAACTACCAGTTTTTTAATTCGGGCTTATTTGATAAAATTCAGCGCAGGGCGGCGATGGAAAAAGAACTGCGGCGCGCTATTGAGAAAAACGAGCTTTTCCTGCAATACCAGCCCCAGGTGGATCTTTACAGCCGGCAGATTGATGGGTTTGAAGCACTGGTCAGATGGAAAAGCGGGAAGTTTGGGCTCGTGTCTCCGGCCGAGTTTATCCCCCTTGCCGAAGAGACCGGCCTGATTTCAAAAATCGGCGAGTGGGTGCTGAAGGAAGCCTGCCTGCAGACAAAAGTCTGGCAGAACCAGGGCCTTGGAAGCTTGAAAATGAGCGTCAACATCTCGGTAAGGCAGTTTCAGAAAAAGGATTTTGTTGAATCCTTCCACGCTCTTATTCAGGAAACAAAAATGGAGCCGCATTTGCTGCAGATCGAAATTACCGAAAGCATTATGCAAAACACGTATGAAACAAACCAGATTCTGGCGCACGTAAAGCAGATCGGGGTGCAGGTGGCGATTGATGATTTTGGCACCGGCTATTCCTCCCTGAGTGTCATCAAAGATCTGCCGCTAGACTGCTTGAAAATTGACCAGTCGTTTATCCGTGGTGTAACGTCATCGAAAAAAGAAGCGGCGATCGTCAAAAATATTATTGATCTGGCCCGCAATCTCGAATTAGATATCGTAGCAGAAGGAGTGGAGCATACCGGCCAGTTGAAGATGCTTAAGCAGATGGGCTGCCGCGTCGGGCAGGGTTACTTGTTCAGTAAGCCCCTGCATAAGGACGAAGCCGGGCGGCTGCTGGCAGAAGAGCAGAAAAAATATGAAAACGCTTACCGGGCTGATGCGTAACTGACAGGCTGGAAAGCGCCGCATACCAGTTTATTTGGGAGCAAGCAGTCTGACCAGGGCTGGCGACAGAGTCGCCAGCCTCTTTTTTTTTGAAAACCTTTATTGCCGCGTTGGGCAGATCGCATTTAATAATTGCCGCCTGTTTGCGGAAGGTCCACCCAGATAACGGAAGCTTTATTTGGAGGAACTTCTTGTTCTATCATCTGGCCGTTTACATCCACCTGTGTCACCGTGGTTTTATTTTCACCGCTGGAAACATACATCAGTTTGGGCCGTATGCTGTCCGGCAGAATAGGAAAGAAAGTACTTACTGTTTCACCCTGCCTGACTTCGATGCTTTGCCACTTATAATTGCCTGTACTGTTTTTATAAAATGTAATTTGAGCGGGCCAGTCATTATATAGAAACCCCACAATTCTTACATCCTTAAAATCAGTAATCCTTAAAATTTCAATTGGCTTATCTTCGTAGCCTTCAATGGATTGAATGACTCTGACAATGGACTCTTGATCATTTCCGTATAAAGTGTGGCTTCCAAGATACATTGAAAAACCAGCAGCCACCAGGATGATCATGACAACTAATGCTGCTTTTCTCTTATTCAAGAATGTAATCCGCTCCCTGGTATTCATTTTATTTCATCATCTTTTAAAGCAAACGGCTGTCTTTAGTCAGGCTGTTTTTCTGGTTGAAAAAGCAAAGGAATATAGTACACTTATTTTATCAGAAAAATCAAAGAATGGATGTGTGGGAAATGGCAGAAGCGGGTTTTTTCGGCCAGTTTGGCGGAAGTTTTGTTCCACCTGAATTAAAAGAAGCGCTGGATTATTTGGGCAGCCAGTTTGAACAATTTAAAGATGACAAAGCATTTAATGAGGAATACCGGTATTACTTAAAAGAATACATCGGGCGTGAAAATCCTCTTACTTATGCAGAGCGCCTGACGGAAAAGCTCGGCGGCGCGAAAATTTATTTAAAACGGGAGGATTTAAATCACACCGGCTCTCATAAAATCAACAACGTGCTCGGGCAGATTTTGCTTGCCAAGCGTATGAACGCGCACCGGGTGATCGCGGAAACCGGAGCGGGGCAGCACGGCGTCGCGACTGCAACAGCCTGTGCGATGTTTGGCATGGAATGCATTATTTACATGGGCGCCGAAGACATGCGGCGCCAGTCACTGAATGTGTTCCGGATGGAGCTTTTGGGAGCGAAGGTCATCGGCGTGGAGGACGGCCAAGGGCGCCTGAAGGATGCGGTTGATGCGGCGCTGAATGATTACGTAGCGAATTACAAAGAAACCTTTTACCTGCTTGGCTCAGCGGTGGGCCCGCATCCTTATCCAACGATGGTCAAGCATTTTCATTCGATTATCAGTGAAGAATCAAAGCGGCAGATTGTTGAAAAAGAAGGCCGGCTGCCGGATGCGGTCATGGCGTGTGTGGGCGGCGGGAGCAATGCGATCGGGGCGTTTGCCCATTATATCGACGAGCCGTCCGTACGGCTGATCGGCGCCGAGCCGGCGGAAGCGGCCTCGCTTACAAAAGGCGTGCCCGCTGTGCTTCACGGCTTTAAATGCTATGTTCTCCTGGATGAAGAAGGCAATCCGCAGCCGACTTACTCCATTGCGGCCGGACTTGACTACCCGGGCATCGGGCCGGAGCACAGCTACCTGAAAGAAAGCGGCCGGGCCGAGTATTACACAGTGACGAATGAAGAAGTGCTTCAGGCATTCAAAGAGCTGTCGCGGATTGAAGGAATCATTCCGGCGCTTGAAAGTGCCCACGCGGTTGCGCTTGCAATGAAAATGGCGCCTGAAATGGCCAGGGAGCAGATTATCATTGTGAATTTGTCGGGGCGCGGCGATAAGGACGTGCAGCAGGTGTTTGAAATGGAGCAGGGCTGATCCGGGCCAGATTCCGTTGTACAAAAAAGCAGTCCCGGCCAATCGGCCGCGGACTGCTTTTTTTATCCTTTCATAAAGGCGATGATCATTAAAGCGAACCAGACCGTAAGCGGCAGCAGCAGGCTGGTGAGCGCATGCTTATACGTATAGCGCTCCCGCCATTTTTGCAGGATACGGTCAATCACGAAAAACAGCAGCATCGCCAGAACCGTCAGCCAGAGCAGAATCATGCCGAAAAGCAAGTGGAAGACGAGTGCGTAAATGCCTTCAAACTGCCCGTTTTGCTTTCGCGCCAGAAAGCGCGCGATGGAATCGCTGATCATGGATGCGAGTACAAAATAAGCGAGCATCACCGGCATAATATACATCATATAAACCGGCAGCGCATTGGCGACCCGCTGAAGAAACGCCGGCCATGCATCCGCCGGAGCACTAAGCGGAAGCTGCTGCAAAAAAGCGGCTGCCACAAAAAACAGCGTGCCGGCCAGGGCGCCGGCGATCACCTTCCGTTCAATATAACCTGGTCTTTTTCCAGTGGGCATAGTCGATCTCCTTTCCTTTACCTGCTTTCCGATTGTCAAGGACATCCACATACCGGTATGTACTTATGCGCAAAACAATAAAACGAAAAAACAGGATATGCACTCAAAACCTCTTTATCTATTTATCCGTAAGAAACAGGGGGCTAAACATGTGAACGAACTCGAATGTGCCGAAAACCGCAAAGGGTCCGGGAAAAAGCGCGATTATTTAGGTAACGGAGCAGAAGGGAGGAAAAGCCATGCTCGGTCTGTTTGGAGGGAAATGCTCAATGTGCAGGCGGAAAATTAAGCCGCTCCGCCAGTATAAGGACCGGGATGGAAAAAAAGCAAGGCTGTGCCCGGCCTGCTCGGAATATGCGGAGCGCCGGGGGTTTCGGAAAGAGAAATAGCGGCAGTCTTCAGGTAAGCCAGTCCGTTCCGTTAACGAAGAGAAAGTTCGAAAAAAACAGTCGGAATAATAGTAGAAAAGCAGGATGATTCGCACGAAAATAAACAGTACAAATAGAAAAAAACGCCTCGAATTTAATTTCAGGCGTTTTTTCCCTGTTAGACGAAAGCCTCACTCGTTGAAGAAGAAAGGAAAAGCCTTTTCTCCGGGTGCGAATTAAACCCGCAGCAAGCCGCGAAACCCTCTGGCAGCATAATAAGAGGAGGCACCATTGTGATACACAAAGACGCGGCCGAAGCGAAAATCGCCAAAAAGAGCGCCGCCGAGTTCTCTTATATCAGCAGGTGTCTGCACCCAGCTCGACGTTTTCCTGTCGAAATGTTCAAGCTGCTGCAGCGCCCGGTACTGGCCTTCCGTTAACAGCTCAATGCCCATCGCAGCTGCCATATCAATAGCGTTGTTTTCCGGTTTATGGTTTTTCCTTGACTCCAGCCCTTCACGGTCGTAACAAACACTTCTGCGGCCTTTGGGACTTTCCGCTGAACAGTCATAAAAAATATATTCGTTCTTCGTCTCATCATAACCAGCAACATCCGGTTCACCGCCGGTGATTTCCATCTCGTTGAGCGGCCAGAGCTTTTCCGGATTTGCTTCCAGCTTCGCCTGAACGTCAGCCCATTCCAGACTTTTATGGCGGTGCATGTTTTTCTCGAAACGGACTTTCAAGGCTCCTAGTAATTCCTCACGCCGTTCAGCTGCCAGCTCCTTATTTTGCTTTGTCATCTTCATTTCCTCCCTTTGTTCATGATTTCCTGACTAAACTATTCTATTAGTTTAGTTCCATGCAAAGGAGAAATTACCTTCTTAAAGCTCCCACTATGGACAGGACATGAATTCAAAAAGACCAAATCGCATCGGATTTGGTCTGCTTTTTCATATGCTTTTCTATCAAAACGGAACTGCTGGCGTGTAAGCAGGGCTGCTTTTTATGCTCCGGCGGAGAATTCCTCCGGCGGCACGGGCCTGCCGAGCAGGTAGCCCTGTGTCGCGTCACACCGGTACGCTTTTAAAATCGCAAGCTGGTCGGGCGTTTCCACTCCTTCCGCTACTACATGCAGGCCGAGATGGTGCGCCATTAAAATAATCGTGGTGGCGATTTTTTCGGCGTTTTCATTGACTGCGATATCCCGGACAAAGGACTGGTCGATTTTTAATGTATCAAGCGGCAGCTTTCGCAAATAGCTGAGCGAGCTGTAGCCGGTCCCAAAGTCGTCAACTGAGAGGCCGATGCCAAGGTCCTTCAGCTGCATTAACACAGCGGCGGCCGTCTCTGTGTTCATCGTGGTGCTTTCGGTGATTTCACACGTTAAATGAGAAGGCTCCATGCCGGTTTCCGTGAGAATGGAGCGGATCATGCCGGGCAGGTCGGGCTGATAAAACTGAAAAATCGACAGGTTGACCGACATGCAGGTCAGCGGCATTCTCTGTGCCCGCCATGTTTGAAACTGCCCGCAGGCTGTGCGGAGCACCCATTCGCCGATCGGGATAATCAGCCCGGTTTCTTCGGCAAGCGGAATAAATTCAGCAGGGGAGACAAAGCCGAATTCGCGGCTGTTCCAGCGGATCAGCGCCTCCGCGCCGTACACCTTCCCCGTTTCTAAATGCTGAATGGGCTGATAAACAAGCGATAATTCATTCCGCGACAGGGCGGAACGCAGCTCGCTCTCCATTTTTAATTTTTTCAATGACTGGTCATCCAGAATGTCTGTGTAAAATTGAAACATATTCCGGCCCTGCTTTTTGGCTTCGTACATCGCAATGTCTGCTTTCCGGAGCAGCTCCTGCTCCTGAAGTCCGTCATCAGGGTACAGGCTGATGCCGAGGCTTGCAGTCATGAATAATTCCGTTTCTTTCAACAGAAAAGGCTCCTGAAACGTCTCAAGTATGGCCGCGGCCGTATCCGCCGCTTCCTGCCTGTTCGTGTGCTCAAGCCAGATGGTAAATTCATCGCCGCCTTCGCGGGAAAAAAGCGCATTTTCACCCAGGCATGATCCAACCCGGTCTACGATCATAGTCAGGAGGTCATCGCCTGTTTTGTGGCCGAACGAATCATTAATAAACTTAAAGCGGTCCAGATCAAGAAAGAAAAGCGTATGTGGGTGCTCCGGATGGTACTTGATCGTTTGCTCGAGCTTCTGGCGGAACTGCCGGCGGTTCGGCAGTCCGGTCAGCTGGTCATGATAGGCAAGCATTTGAATTTGCTCTTTGGCTTTATAATGCTGAATGGCCAGGCTCGTCAAATCGGTTGCTTCTTGAATAAGCCGTATGTCCGCCTCGGACGGTGCCGCAACGTGACCGGAGTACATGGCAAATGTGCCGATAACCTGCTCATCATCGTCAAAAATCGGGGTAGACCAGCAGGCTTTCAGTCCGTGCGCCAGCGCAAGCTCTTTATTACGGTCGGCCCAGGAAGGGTCGTTTTGAATATCGGCGGCCACAACGGGCTTTCGCAAAAAAGCGGCTGCTGCGCATGATCCCTGGGCGGGGCCGATGGAAATTCCATTGATGGCTGAAACGTATTCAGCCGGCAGATGCGGTGCCGCTCCGTGGGAAAGATGCTTTTTTTCCTCGTCACACAGCAAAATCGAGCATGGATGGCCGGGAGAAATACGTTCCATCGTTACGGCAATTTGATGCAGCACATCACCGAACGGCTCTCCTCTGGCAATCATCTGCAGAATATAATTTTGCCCGTTTAACAGCTCTCTTGTGTACTGCTCCTCTGTCCGCACCCGGCCGATGCCGATGGCTCCCTTTACGTGGCCCTCCTCGAAAATCGGCACTGTGTTGACGGACAGGTGAATAATTTTGCCCTCTTTTGACTTGACCGTCATCCGGAACGAAGCCTTGTTTCCTTGTAAAACCGAATGGAAACGGTCCGTTACCGCTTCGAGCTGGTCCCCGGAAATGATTTTTGAGTAATCAACACGGGAAAATTCAGCGCGCGTATAGCCTAAAATCTGCACGGCGGCTTTGTTTAAAAGCTGAATGTTCCCTTTTGTATCCATCGCAAATGAAATTTCATCATCCTGTTCAAAGAGCGTTTGATAAACTTCTGGCAGTGATGAAGACCAAACGATATTTTGCATGCCCCTTACTCCCCTTAGTGTCTTCTTTCATACCATTTTACTAGAAACCAGACGAATGATCTATTAAAAGCTTCGAAAAAAATGGACTTTAAGCATGAGATATCAGAGCAGGGGTTTCGAAGAAGGGCAATTCTTGCGGTTACAAACAATGGTTTTCTTCCCAGTAAAAGTGTTCTATACTATAAATTGAGAATATTCTAAAAATAAAAGGAGCCGATCGAATGACATTTCAAGAGCAATTAGTGAGCCAGTTCGATGTCCGATTTAAAGATGAATTGTTTTTAACAGATTTATTTTTAAACTTATACAGCAAACTTGAGGCATTTGACAACGAGCTGGAAAAGTATGCGTCCGTCGGCCTCGATGCAGTGTTTGAAGCAGCGGAAAATGCAGCCGCGCTCCGGATTGAAGACCGGTTTCTCCGATTCGATGTGGTGTTTGACGAAACAGAGCCGTTTATCCAGGTATCGGGTGGAAAGACGATTGAGGAAGAACCGGATATTATTGACAACATTTTCGCGGACAGGTCTTCCTATCCGGAAAGCCTCTACTGGCGGGATGGCGAAGAAAAAGCATTTGATTCTTACTTAAAATCAGCGTTTGGGCGCTTTCTTTCGTAAACAGGAAGAAGGGGGGCAGGACGGGGAACTTTCTCTGAAGGGGTTCCCTGTCCTGCTTTTTTAAAAGGTTGTTCGGTAAGAATTCCTTTTAAAAAGCAGCGGCCGTAAATAAACAATGACACTCTATTCTATTTAATAAGAAGACTTTATTGAGTGCTGTAACTCCGTTTACAAATAATGCATTACCCTGATGTTTTTGTATTCGTTTATATAGTACATTTTTTAGGGAATTGCATACCCATAATTCTGTAGGAAATCCAGACCGCCAAACACAGTGGCTTTTTTTGTTTCGTTAAAGGGCAGCTTAGCCTGCGTGCATTCCTTAACAAACCTAAAAAACAGATAGATGAGCAACCTAAATACCCTCCAGTAAAATTTTAGAAAAAATAAGAATTCCTTACTTGTTATCCCATTAAAAGTGGATACATTTTTTGAATAAACACAGTTGCCATAGGCAGCTGTTTTTTTTGTGTTGTATTAGGTTAGTACAATTGATGATGAATTTCTCCGAGATATGAGTATTAATAAATTCATTGCTATAAATTTTTAAATTTAATTAGTCTATTTACTGTGTGGTAACCACATAGTTTATGCTATTGATATCAAGGGAGGAGAGAAGGATGCAGTATTTAACAAGTGGGGAATTAGCTAAATTACTTCATATAACTAAATATTTGCTTCGGCATTATGAAGAACAACAATTAATACAGCCTGCGTTTATTGATGAAAATGGTTATCATATGTATGGCGAATCAGAAGTATATACTATGTCACATATTTTGTTGCTAAGAGAATTAGGTTTTTCTTTAAAAGAAATAAAAAGAATTTTGGATAAGGAAACGAATTATACGGAAGCTTTATCTGATGTTCTTATAAAGGTGGAAAATGACATTAAACACCTTAATAAACTTAGAGAAAATGTTCAAACAGTCTTAAAACTTAAACAAAAAGAAACATATAAGTTAAACATAGAAGTAAAAGAAGAACGGTATTTTATCTTTCTAGATGATGCGTTTGTAGATGATTCATACAATATTAAATTGAAAAAGTTAGCAAACCGGAAAGAGGGTGCTATAAATATTTTGGATGAAATCTCTTATTTAATTCTGGCGGATGGGAGCAAGGTCAAGGTAATGTACGGATCAAGCAAGCCAGAAGGGGATTATTTCTTCTCCGCAGGAACCTATTACTGTAAGAGGATATGTATAGAAAATGAGCAGGAGTTGCTTCAAGAAATCGAGCATTTTTATGAAGAACTTGTTCAGATAGATGCTAAATACGAAGATCCATTGTTAATAACGGAAGAAGCTCAGTTATCTGCTTTCTATATGAAAGAAATGGTATATAGCTTAGAGGTAAGGCGAAATGCATAGGACAATAATAAATCTAAATAAAGATATACAGGATATAGCGGTTCTGTTAATGGAAGGATTCGCGGGCAAATTTCAAACATTAAAATTACCAAAAAGAGAACATGAGTATTTATTGCATTGTCTCGCAGAACATATTTTAAAAAAACATAGAGAAAACTTGCTGGTAATAAGGGATAAAAGCATCCAAGGCATTTTATTGATAAAACCAAAGAAATGGTATCTCAGAGAATTTTCAAATCTTTTGTTAAAACAGCTGAGTTTTAAATCATTTGTCAAAGCACTACTCTTTTTCGGTGCACTCCATCACGACAAGAAAGAGAATGAAATTCATATAGACTTTATAACCGTATCTGAAGCAAGTCGAGGGGCAGGAGTGGGAACGAAACTTATTGAATTAGTTAAAAACTCAGCAGGTCAAGGTCAGTTTATAACATTGTATGTTTCTAAAACTAACACTGCTGCTAGAAAGCTTTATGAAAGACTTGGATTTCGAATAAAGAAAGAAGGAGCAAGTAAAGTAGGAAGGCATTTACATGGAATAAACCAATGGTATTTTATGGAGTGGAAAGGGTCCAATACTAATGAAAAAGAGAGGTAAATTACTTATTGGCATTGCGTTGACTCTATTGGCGTTCACTGGATGTTTCCTTTATGAAAATAATTACGAAATGTTGGAAAAAGAGGTGACTATCAAAACGGAGCAAGGAAAGTTAGCTGGTTATCTTGCTCTTCCCAAAACAGATAACAAGGGCGTTGTTATATTTGTTCATGGAGATGGTGCACAAAATGCAACTCAGGATGGCGGTTACAAGCCATTAATGGAACGTTTTGCGAAACAAGGTTTTGCTTCTATTTCTTGGAATAAACTCGGTGTAGGGGGATCATCTGGAGATTGGTTAAACCAATCGATGGACGACCGAGCGAGAGAAGTAGAAGAAGTAATTGAATGGGCAAAAGGGCAGAATAATTTTAATACAGATAAAATTATTATTTGGGGAGCCAGCCAGGCTGGCTGGGTAATTCCTAAAATACAGCAGAACCGAGAAGATATTTCTGCTTCTATACTGGTAGGTCCTGCCATTAATTGGATTAGGCAAGGGCAATATTATACTATGATGAAAATGAAACGAGAGAACAAAACAAATCAGGAAATAAGCAGTGAACTAAATAGGTACAATGAGGAGTCTGAAATGATTAAAACGGGTATCCCTTATGAGGAATACAAGCAAAAGACTGGAGATAGCAGTATGTCAGAAGAAAGATATTTGTTTGTACAAAAGAATATTTCATCAGATGCAGCAGAAGATCTTAAAAACATAAAGTCTCCAATATTTTTAATATTAGCTGAGAAGGATGAAAATGTTGATTCTGAAGAAACAGAGAAGGTTTACAAGCAGTTATTGCCAGAAAAGCAATTAAAGATTAAAACTATATCTGGGGTGGGACATTCTATGCTAAATCCATCCTTGTATAATTCAGAACTTCTGATTTACCTGAGTGCCATAATAGCTCCCAAAGATACGCTGATTAGCACAGAGTATCTTGATTACTGTGAGAAAATTGCCCGTCACATATCAAATTTGAATTAAGCTGCAGGTCTATATTTAAGTGATGTAAAAGAAATATACTATAAAATCAATGTTATTGTTTAAAAAAGCCAATAAGGAAAGGAATTTTTTTATTTATATAGATTATCTTTTTCAAAAATGAGGATTAATCGTTTTTATTACCCTTATATGGTAAAATAATCTATAAAGGAAGGGAGGAGAATATGAAAAAAATTGTTCAAGCCGCAGGGCTTTTCTTTTTAATCTCAGGATTTGCAGCCAGTGGACAGGCTTCCGCTGCTTCATCCGCCTGCTCCGCATATGGAAGCGTGCAGCCGGGTGTGAACCCGTCGTATCAGCATTTGAATTGTCTGGTGACAGCAGAAGCCCTTGAAAAAAACATTCCGCCGGAAGTCGCCAAAGCCGTTATGACACAGGAAAGCCAGACGTGGAAGCAGTTTGATGCCAGCGGGAACGCCATCATTTCGCCAGACGGGGGGATCGGGCTTATGCAGCTGACGAATCAGCCGCAGTTTGACGAGGAGCGGCTGAAAACAGATCTTCTTTATAATATTGAATCAGGCATTACGGTTCTTGATCAGATGTACAGCCGGAGTGTGCCGAAGATTGCCGGCGCCGGCCGTGACGTCATTGAAAACTGGTATTTTCCTGTGATGGCGTATAACGGGATCAAGCCGGTCAACAGCCCGGTCCAGAAAGAAACCGGACTGAGAAACAGAGCGGCCTACCAGGAGCAGGTTTTTGCGAAGCTCGAGCAGTTCAGTTATGTAAATGACACGGAGCTTGCTGAATTTCCTTTTCAGTCAAGTGATTTTCAGTATGATCCGGCTAGCAGCGAAAACATTGTGTTTACCAGAATGAGCTATTCCTTAACAGATCAAACACACCGGACGGTTTATCAATGGAAAGCGGGAGACCGGGCCGTTACAACCGGAAGCCCGAACCTGCGCAAAACGCCGGGGGGAGAGAAAATGGTGGTTATCCCAGAAAACACCGTCCTGACGATAACGGGGCCGTTTCAGTTTAACGAGAATAACGCCGCCATTGAACAGTTTGTCTGGTACCCGGTCAAATCCGCCTCCGGCCAGGCCGGCTTTGTTTCGTCCGCTTATCTTGAAAAAACGGACAAGCCTGCCGTTCAGTTTACGGATGTGCCGCCGCGCTACGGCTTTTACCAGGATATTATGGCGCTGACCAGCCAGGGAATTATTAACGGATACAAGGACGGCTCCTTCCGTCCGGACGCGCAGGTAACCCGGGGGCAGGCAGCGGCAATGATGGTCCGCGCACTCGCGCTGCCGCTGAATGGAATGAGTGAAATCAAAGCCGCCCAGCACTATGGGGTAATGTCCGGCTATACAAACGGGGAGTTTTACCAGGAACGGCCGGTAACAAGAGGGCAGATGGCCATTATTATGACCAATGCCTTTAAGCTGACGGAATCGGCGCCGATTTCGTTTCGGGATGTCGGCAGAAGCATGAGCGCCTATGAGTCGATTCAGCGGGTGACCGCAGCCGGCATCGCCTACGGGTACAGCGACAACACCTTCAGGCCTGACCAGCCGGTAAAGCGCGGCGAATTTTCCGCCTTTTTAAATCGGGCGCTTCAATAAAAACAGGTTTTATTCCCTGTGGCGGTAAAGATTTTCATAAAAAAAGGGAACTCTCTAATAAAGGTAAGCAGTTCCAGTAACATGGAGAAATCCAAAATCACAGGGTAAACAACATACGAATTAGCAATACAACTAACAGTGTAAATAGCACACAAAAAAGCTTGAGGGAATTTTTAAAACCTCAAGCTTTTTGGCTTCATAATATAACATTCACTATACTTGTGCGTCTAACTATTTTTCGTTTTATCAAAGTCCTGCTTCAGCAAAGAATACATATATAGATCATCAAATTTACCACGTGTAAACTCGTAATTTCTCAGTAACCCTTCTCTGATAAAACCCAGCTTTTCTACTGTCTTTTGTGAAGACAGATTAGGCGGCTCGATTAATGCTTCTATGCGCTGGAAGTTCATATGTTCAAATCCGTAACTTATTATGGCCTCCACTGCCTCAACTGCTATACCTTTTCCCCACTGCTCTTTATTCAATTCAAAGCCGATTTCAGTACGGAAATGCTGTGAAACAATGTGATGAAAACCGCAGCTGCCAATCACAGCTCCTTGCTCTTTTAACGTAATCCCCCATCTAATCCCCGTTTTGTTGTTTTGAATTGATTGATACCACGAAATCTCCTCAAAGGCATCACTCAATGATTTAAAGGGTTCTAATCCGTAATATTTCACTACTTCTTCATCAGACAGGTAATTCAAAATACTGTTCGCATCTTCTTTCGTAACTTTTCTTAATACTAATCTTTTAGTCTCAAGTAAGGGAAATGAATTAACATGCAGGGCCATAGCAGCCTCTCCTCATTTTATATTATCTTTTCGGTACAGAAAGCAGAACGGAAAGTGCCATTATTTTCTTGAATTCTTCATTCTCCTTTGATCGATGCCCTTCCATCAAAATACATATTCTTATTTTAACGCATTTTACCGGTCAGCCGGCCGGCGAAAGAAAAACTTATGAGATCTCGATTAAACCCGGCCGTACTGCCAATCCTTATATGGAGAATAAGCAGCCGTATGAAAGGCAAATAACGGCAAGCCGATTCAGCAGCTGTTTTTTATTTAACATTGTGCAAAATTCAAAATAAAAGTTTTATTGCTTAAAACAAGGGAAAAGCAAGGAAAAAAGGAGGCCTGCTTATGTGGCATGCATTAATATGGGGCGGCGTGTCAGGCTCGGCTGTGCTTTTAGGCGCGCTTGCGGCTCTGTTTTTCCCTATTCAAAAGAAAATCATCGGGTATATTATGGCTTTTGGAACAGGTGTCCTGATCGGTGCCGCTTCCTACGAGCTGCTCGGGGAATCGGTCGAAAACGGCGGTTTTTTGGCTACAGGGGCCGGCTTTTTAGCGGGTGCGCTTGTGTTTACGCTGCTTGATATGGCGATTTCCAAAAATGGAGCCAAAAAGCGGAAGCGGTCCCATGCCCAGGGCTCGGATCAGGGGTCGGGACTTGCGATTTTCATTGGAACGGTGATGGACGCCATTCCCGAGTCGATTATGATTGGTGCGAGCCTGCTTGCCGGACAGGGCGTCAGCTTGCTTCTCGTAATCGCGATTTTTATCAGTAACGTGCCGGAGGGGCTGTCGAGCACAACCGGCCTTTTAAAAAGCGGCTACACGAAAAAGAAAATTTTTATTTTATGGATAACTGTACTTATCATTTCAGCCGCCAGCGCCGGTGCCGGCTATGCTTTCCTGGGCGGGGCGAGTGCAGCGGTAATGGCGGCCATTGCAGCGTTTGCCGGAGGCGGCATTATCGCCATGGCCGGCTCTACTATGATGCCCGAAGCGTTTGAAGAGGGAGGGCCGGTCGTCGGCTTTATGGCGGCGCTTGGCCTGTTCGTCTCGCTTCTATTAAATGAACTTTAAGAAATTGCCAGAGTTGTTTTTTGTATAAAGCCAGTTTTGATAAGGGCCTTCCTGCTTGGAGCCGGAAAAGCGTTTGCTTAAAGGGAAGGGAGTCCGAAAAAATTTTTCCTTCTCTGGCCGCCCGTCCCTGTTTCATCTCACCTCTTGGATGAAATCTGCTACACTAATAGAAAGAGGTGGAACAAAATGATAGAAGCAGAACAATGGATTGAAGGAATGATCAAACAGGCGGGATGGCTTGGCCCTGTTTTTTTTATTTTGCTGCATCTGGTGCGGCCGCTGTTATTTTTGCCGGTCGTGGTTGTCTGCATCGCGGGCGGGTATTTGTTCGGGTTTGTGCAGGGAACGCTGTATTCAATTATCGGGCTTTCGCTGATGGGAGCCGTTTTTTATAAAATCGTTAATTGGTTTCCGTCTGTACGGGAGCGGATGATGAAGGTGAAGCGGAAAGTGGCCGGCGACCGGAAAATGACCGTGGGCCAGGTCATGATTCTGCGGGTCATGCCGTTTGTCCACTTTCATCTGCTGTCCATTTACTTAATGGATATGACGAAATCCTGCCGTGAGTATATGAAATACTCAGTGCTTGGCGTTATTGCGCCGGCGCTTTTATACACCGCATTCGGGGAAGCCATTGAACAAATGCCGTGGTATGTGTCACTGACCTTCTTGTCCGTCCTGCTTTTTTTATATGCCCTGCTTGAGCGCCGCAGAAAAAAGCGGCAGCCGGAAGGAGCGGAAGCACGTGAAGCGGACTCTGTTTAGTTTTTATTTCATTATGTGCAAAATTCATAATAAAAAAACAGTTTTAGAGCATAGACAAAGTTAGAAAGCAGGCGGATTGAAAACGTTTGGCTTTCCAGGAACGCCGCCGGCTGGGAAGCGGAGTGACCTTTCAGAGGGTCATGAGCATTCCCAGCCGGCAAGTGACGCCGAAAGCGAGCGTTTGCGGACAGCCTGAAGCAGCCCTTAAGGCCGCTCTACATGAAGCTCAATTAAATTTCCATCCGGATCTGCCAAAAAAATCTGGGCAAAGCCGCTGACGCTGTTTGGCTTTTCTAATACGTCAACATTATGTTTTTTCAGCCAGTCAAGGGTTTCCTGATAGCTTTTCACCCGGAGTGCCAGATGGCCTTCCCGGCTTGAGAGCGACGGATCGCGGCGGATGGTCTGTGATTCCGGCAGCACAAGCAGGTGGATCTGCTGGCTTCCCGCCGCATACCACGCTCCTTCAAAGTCAAAAGGCGGGCGTGCGATCTCCGGAAGGCACAGCACCTTTTCATAAAATTCTTTTGCTTTTGCAAGGTCGGTTACATTAAGGCCGACATGGTGAAGCTGTTCATATTGAATCATGGGCGCCATTCCTTTTTCCTCCATTGTAGCATGTTTAGCTTTTTTTTCGGCGGGGAATACTCTTCTTGTAAAAATAAAACGGATGGAGTTGGACAGAATGGCGCAAGATAACAAATTCGAACGCATGGATGATCAGACACCACCACAAACGCAGGATCAGCAGCCGGGCATTGAGTCGGAAATGACACCTGAGCCGCTTTACGACGATCCCAATTACCAGGGGTCCGGCAAGCTGGCCGGCAAAACGGCGCTCATTACAGGCGGCGATTCCGGTATCGGCCGTGCGGTAGCGGTTGCATTTGCGAAAGAAGGCGCAAACGTGGCGATCGCCTACTTAAATGAACACAGCGATGCCGAAGAAACGGTAAAAGTCGTGAAATCGTACGGAGTGAAGGCGCTGAGTGTCGCGACCGATGTGAGCGATGTGAATAACTGCAGACAGCTTGTCGAACAGGTTGTTTCGGAGTTTGGCAGTTTAAATGTTCTGGTCAACAACGCGGCCAAGCAGTTCCCGACCAAAGACTTTCTGGAGATTTCACCCGAACAGCTGCAGGAAACCTTCCAGAACAATATTTTCTCCATGTTTTATATGGCGCAGGCGGCCCTTCCGCATATGCAAAAAGGAGACACCATTGTCAATACGTCGTCCGTCACGGCTTACCGCGGTTCGCCGGAGCTCATTGACTATTCTGCCACAAAAGGCGCAATTACAACATTCACTCGTTCTTTATCGGCCAATCTGGCGGAAAAAGGCATCCGGGTGAATTCAGTGGCGCCGGGACCGATCTGGACACCGCTCATTCCGGCTACGTTTGACGAGGAAAAAGTGGAAAAGCACGGCTCCACAACGCCGATGAAGCGGCGCGGCCAGCCGTCAGAAAACGCGCCGGCTTACGTTTATTTAGCATCAAATGATTCAACCTATGTCACCGGCCAGACGATTCATGTGAATGGCGGAGACTTTATTACTTCATAATCTGACAGCCCCCGCCTGCGCAGGGGGCTTTTTATGTAAGAAAAGTTCACATTCCTATTGTAATTTTTTGCATTTGCCTTTATTCTAAAAAAGTAATCTACCTTTGGAGACAGAAATGGAGAGATGCTAATGGAGGCATTTGTATCGGCGTTAAACAGTGTTTTATGGAGTACCCCGGTTATTTATATTTTACTAGGTGTTGGTCTTGTTTTTTCTATCTTAACCCGCTTTTTGCAGGTGCGTCATTTAAAAGAAATGGTCAAGCTTATGTTCCAGGGGAAAAGCTCAGAGGCAGGTGTCTCGTCCTTTCAGGCACTGGCAATCGCGCTTAGCGGCCGTGTTGGAACAGGTAACATTGCCGGTGTTGCTTCAGCCATTTTTTACGGGGGCCCGGGTGCTGTATTCTGGATGTGGGCCATCGCCTTTATCGGCGCATCCAGTGCGTATGTGGAATCAACGCTCGCCCAGATTTATAAAACAAAAGAAGGCGGACAGTATCGCGGGGGTCCGGCTTACTATATTGAAAAAGGAATGGGCGTAAAATGGTTTGCGGTGCTGTTTGCGATTGCTGCGCTCATTGCGATGGCCGTGCTTATGCCTGGCGTCCAGTCGAATTCGATTGCAGCAGGGATTGATAATGCTTTTGGCATCAGCCCAATTGTAACTGGAATCATTGTTGTACTATTAATCGGCTTTATTATTTTTGGCGGCGTGAAGCGGATTGCCAACGCTGCACAGGTGATTGTTCCGTTTATGGCTCTTGGTTATATTCTGATTTCTCTGATTATTGTGTTAATGAACATTACGGAACTTCCGGGTGTAATCGCTCTTATTTTCCGCAGCGCCTTTGGTGCAGACCAGGTATTCGGAGGCCTGCTTGGAATGGCGATTGCATGGGGCGTTAAACGCGGTGTTTATTCCAATGAAGCAGGCCAGGGGACAGGTCCCCATCCGGCAGCGGCAGCGGAAGTATCGCACCCGGCGAAGCAGGGTCTTGTGCAAGCGTTCTCCGTTTACATCGATACGCTGTTTGTCTGCTCGGCCACGGCTTTTATGATTTTGTTTACCGGCATGTATAATACGACCTCGGGAGGCGATGACGGCCCGATGCTTGTGGAAAATCTGGCAGGGGTGGAAGTGGGGCCTGGCTTTACGCAGGCAGCGATCGACAGTGTTCTTCCGGGATTTGGCGCCGGCTTTGTCGCGATTGCATTGTTCTTTTTTGCTTTTACGACGATTATGGCGTACTACTATATTGCCGAAACAAACGTTTCTTATTTAATGCGCGGCCGTACAAGCCCGATTGCGATTAATGCGCTCCGCATTGTTTTGCTTCTTACAACGTTTTACGGTGCGACGAATGAAGCGGCACTTGCCTGGGCGCTCGGCGACACCGGTCTTGGAATCATGGTCTGGCTCAATATTATTGCGATTGTGATTCTGGCCAAACCGGCACTGGTTGCTTTAAAAGATTACGAGGCGCAGAAAAAGCTGGGCAAAGATCCGGTTTTCGACCCGAAACCGCTTGGCATTAAAAATGCGGATTTCTGGGAAAAAGACTACAAACCTGTTTCTCAGGAATTGAATCAAACGGTGAACAAATAAAAGTATTTTTTACAAACGAGCTGTCCGAAGGGGCGGCTCGTTTTTGATGAGCCGGAAAACCTTTTTGGAGGGACAAAGCGTGATGAAAATTATGGGATTTGTGTTTTCTCTTGCGGCCGTTTTGGCCGGCTGCTCGGACGGGGAAGCGTATTCGTCAGAAGAAGCGGTGAAGCGGGGCGATGTGGCAGTAGTGCTGGAGGAAGTAAAAAATGCGGACAGATGGGCGGTGTTTCTGGAAAACATGTCTGAGAAAAAAGCCGATAACGTGCGAATTACGGGATACACCCTGGAAGGAGACCCGATTTTTCAGGATCTGGAGTTCGATGGAAAGGTAATTGCATACCGTTATGACAATTCGAACGATGAATTTGCGGGGGAAGGGAAAGGAGTGGAGACTGACGTCTGTAAAACGATTATCGAAACAAAGAAGGCAGAAGGGAAAATGGCCTTTACGGCTGCCGGCTGTTCAAGCGGCATAGACCACGATCTTATTCAGATACAAAAGGACGAGCTGAAGGAAGGAGAATAAAAAGAAAGCCCGCCTTATTCAGGCGGGTGTTCATCTGCAGGGCGGCTTTGTTAGAAATCGGCCTGCTCGCGGTGCCGCTCCGCCCGTTTAAAGCGGAGGTTCCGCTCATACTGGAGAATGGTTAAAAGCACGATCAATTCAGATACCGGAATGGTCAGCCAGACGCCGGCCAGCCCGAACACCTGCGGCAGCACCGCAAGCAAAACAAGCATCACGGCGATTTCCCGCGCCGCTGTAATCCAGACGGCCATCCGGACGCGGCCGATCGACTGGTAATAAGTCATCATCACAAGGTTAATGCCCATAAATAAGTAGGCGATGAAAAACCACCGGATGGCTTCTGCCGCCAGAGAAGTGACAGAAGGAGAAAAGTCGCCGAAAATCGAGACGATGGGGCCGGCAGCGAGCTGGCCGGCGATGAAGAAAACAACCCCTGCACCCACCGACACAAGCAAAGCGAGGCGGAGTGTTTCTTTTTTCCGCTTTGTTTCCTGGGCCCCGTGGTAATAGCTGATCAGCGGCTGAATAGCAGATCCCATGCCAATAAACAGCATCAGCATCACGCTGTGCACATAATTTAGGATGGAAAAAGCGGCAACGCCGTCCGTTCCGGAAAGTTTTTCTAAAAGCACGTTATGGGAAACCGTAAACACCGACATGCCGATTTCCGCCAGAAAGCTCGGGAAGCCGATCGTGATAATCAGCCAGATAACCCGCTTTTGAAAAGAAAAGCGGACGAGCTTTAAATTGCTCTGCGGCCGGAAAAAATGAAATGATAAAATCAGGATGGCGAGTGTGCAGGCAATAACAGTTGCCACCGCGGCTCCTGCCACACCCCAGTCCAGCACAAATAAAAACAAATAGTTAAAGCCGATATTGGCGGCTGCAGCGGTAACAAGGGCCGCCATGGCGAGATTGGGAGCTCCGTCATTCCGCACAAACACACTGAAGACACTTTCAATTGTAAACACAAAGCCGAACAGCAGCAGCACCGTCATATAACTTGAGGCATGGGGATACGTATCGGCATTCGCGCCAAGCGCGTAAATAAGCGGCTCGCGAAGCAGATAAGCTGCGAGGGCGATAACGAGCGTAACCGAAAAAATAAGCACAAGCGCCTGCGTAAAAATTTCGCGGGCTTTTTCTTTTTCGCCTGCACCCATGGCCATCGAATAACGGGTAGCGGCTCCGGCGCCGATCCAGAGCGAAACGGCAATAAACAGCGTGTACACCGGACCGGCGATGCCCACGCCGGCAAGCGCTTCAGCCCCAAGTCGGCTGCCGACCATCACGCCGTCAATGACAATATTCACGGCCATCAGCATCATGCCGATCATCGACGGAATCAAGTAGCGGAGAAACAGCTTCAAAACAGGCAGTCTGGTGAGTGAATCACTCATAAAAATAAAACGCTCCTTTTGAGAATAAAAAAACTATTTTTGTTTTATTAGTTTTCAAAGGCAAAAGAAAGAGAACAGCGCGGGCTGCTGCTAGTTCTTTTTCACAAGGCCATAAAGCAGAATGTCAACGATTGAATCAAGCGCTTCTTGAACGGTAATCCGGTTATCCTGGAAAAACCGGCGGTCAAGCGTTGTATTGGTGGCATCAATGATCAGCTTCATAATAAGCGGGACGCTCGTTTCCTTGATCAGGCCTTTTGCCATTGCCTGCTCGATCAGCATCCGCAAATCCTCCCACTGATTCAGCGCCGTATTCATTCTTTCCCACTGCGCCGGATAATGGCGCTTCATTTGTTCCAGAATGCGCAGATCATAAAACTCGGTGAATGTCGGCGCGACGGTAATCGTTTTTTTGATTTTCTCCAGCAGCGTTAAATCCGGATCTGCGAGAATCGCGTCTGTCCGTTCATCAAACGCGGCGAGCGACGAGTCAATGATCGCGTCCAATATGGCCACTTTAGACGGGAAATGCTCATAAAGCGTGCGCTTGCTGATGCCAAGCCTTCGTGCAAGATCGTCCATCGTGAACTTCATGCTCTTGTCGAGAATCTCTTCGATGAAGGCGTTCATGATGCGGTCTTTCATATATCAATCCCCCTTGAAACTGAAAAAACAAAAATAGTTTTATTCGTACTATACTTATCATAAGGGCTTTAAAAAAATTCGTCAAATTCGAAGAAAAAAGATTTCCATCTTCACACCAATTTGCTAAAATGAGCAGGCACATAAGAAAAGGAGGTTTTATCATGACCGGTGATCAGCGGAAAAAGTTGATTATTTTAATGATCAACATGTTTATTGCCATTGGCAGCTTCGGCATTATCATTCCGATTTTGCCGGCGTATTTGGAGTCCATCAATCAGGGAGGAATGGCCGCGGGGCTCATGATTGCTATTTTTGCGGGCGCTCAGCTTGTTTTTTCACCGATTGCCGGGAAGTGGGCGGATGATTACGGCCGCCGCAGCATGATTATTTATGGATTATTCGGCCTCACGGTTTCGAGCTTTGTGTTTTATTTTTTCGACTCGATCTGGATGCTGTACCTGTCCCGCGTAATCGGCGGCATCGGGGCGGCTTTATTAATCCCGGCGATTTTTGCGTACGTGGCAGACATCACCTCATTTGAACAGAGGGCCAGAGGAAACAGCTTTATTTCGGCGGCCATGTCGTTTGGAATTGTGGTTGGCCCTGGCATCGGCGGATTTTTAGCGGATTTCGGCTTGAAAGCACCGTTTTTAATTTCAGCGGTTGTCTCCCTGTTTGCGGTGTTTTTCTCGGTTGCTCTTTTAAAAGAACCGGAACGTGCGAAGCAGCCGGCGGGGACAGAGCGTCCGGCGGAGGAATCGATGATGAAAAAGCTGGCCCGTTCCGTGACCATGCCGTACTTTATTCCCCTTGTTATTACGCTTGTGATGAGCTTTGGGTTAATGGCGTATGAATCGGTACTCGGCCTGTTTGTGGATAATGAATTCGGCGCCTCGCCGCAGGACATCGCGTTAATGGTGACGTCCACGGGTGTTGTCAGTGTTATTGTTCAGCTGTTTGTCGTGGACCGGATCGTCACGAAATACGGGGAAGGCAAGGTGCTCAATGCATTTCTGGCGGTGGCGGCACTTGGCTTTTTCATTTCATTGTTTGCCGGAAACTACTGGGTCTTTTTTGGCATCTCACTGATGATTTTCTGCGCAACGTCGATTTTGCGCCCGGTATTAAATACACTGATCTCGAAAATGGCGGGCAACGAGCAGGGCTTTGCGATGGGGATGAACAATATGTATATGTCCATCGGCAATGTGCTCGGACCTACCTGCGCGGGGCTGCTTTATGACGTAAACATTTTCTATCCATTTATGCTTGGCCTCGTTCTGCTCGCTGTAACGCTGGGGATTACCATCGTCTGGCAGAAGCGGAGCGTTAAGCAGAAGGTGCTGTCTTCCTAATAGGAAGGCAGTTTTTTGTCGCGAATTGTCGATTGAAAAGCGCATTGACAGGTCGCAAATTGTCGGATAAAATCAATTTTATTGACTTTTTAAACTGTACAAAATAAAATTACAGTACGGTTTCAGAAAGGGGAACGCACGGTTGACTAGTGACTTCACGATTGCGGTTCACAGCCTGGTATACCTGGCTTATTTGCCGGGGAACAGAGCCTCCAGTGAAGCGATTGCACATAACGTGGCGACAAACCCCGCGCGTATCCGCAAAGTGATGGGCGCGCTCCGTAATGAGGGATTTGTGAAAACGAGAGAAGGGATTCATGGCGGTTATATGCTGGCTGTCAATCCCGAACTGGTAACAATTGGCCAGGTGTATGAGACGATTTCCCGCGGGGCCCTGCAGCCAAAGTGGCAGACAGGTGATCCCGATCACGGCTGTCCTGTCTCATCCAACACACAAAATGTCATGGATTGTATTTTTCAAGAAGCGGAAAGTTCATATGCCGCTTTTTTACATCAATATACGGTCGCGGATGTTCTGGAAAAAATAGAGAACAGGCACCAGACCGTTTGAAACAGGGAAGTGGAGAGAAAAATGGGGAACAAAGCACAATTTCAAGTTGGTGACTGGGTGCAGGGCGAAACGTGGGATAAACAGAGAATCTACGGATACGTCATAAAAATAGAGAACCCGGAAGACATCACAAAAGTGTACATTGTGGATTCCGTCAATAAAGAACTGAAGGGCCGGATGATCCGTGTCCTGTCCAAGGCGCTTCAAAAAGTGGCGGAAGAAACGCCGGCTGAAGCGGCCGTTGAGCAGCTCATTGACATCGCTCTTTTAACAAAAGACGAAGAATGGTTTGGACAGCTGCTGAAGCAGCTGAATGAATTGCGGACACAGCTTTTATAAATGGATCGGCCCCCTGCTGCTTTATGCGGCAGGGGGCCGGCTTGACAAAGGAGTTTTTTAATGAAATCAACGTATTCACCCCTATTCGATCAAATCGCTTTGCGAAGCGGACTTGAGCTGAAAAACCGAATTGTAATGGCGCCGATGACGAATTTTTCATCCAATGATGATGGCACGGTAACACAGGACGAGCTTGCTTATTACGCGCGCCGCTCAAAAGGCGTATCGGCTGTTATTACGGCCTGTACTTATGTGACGCCGAATGGAAAAGGCTTTCCGGGAGAGTTTGCGGGCGACCGTGACGAGATGATTCCGAGCCTTGCCAGCCTGGCAAAAGCGATTCGGGATGAAGGCGCGAAAGCAATTTTGCAAATTTTCCATAGCGGCCGTATGGTGCCTCCGAATCTGGTGAACGGTGATGTGGTCAGTGCGAGCAGCGTGCCGGCTGAGGCGGAAGGAAGCCCGGTGCCGCGCGAGCTGTCTGCCGGGGAAATCGAAGAAATCATCGCTGCTTTTGGCGAAACAACGCGCCGCGCGATTGAAGCAGGCTATGATGGTGTGGAAATTCACGGGGCTAACGGCTATTTAATCCAGCAGTTTTTCTCGCCGCACTCAAACCGCCGCACCGATCAGTGGGGTGACCGCCTTGCGTTTCCGCTTGCGGTAGTAGATGAGGTGAAAAAGGCCGCTGCCAGAGCCGGACGCCCGTTTGCGGTCGGCTACCGCTTTTCGCCGGAGGAGCCGGAAACACCAGGGATTACCATGGCGGATACGCTTGATTTGATTGATGCGCTGAAGGAAAAAGAACTCGATTATCTGCATGTATCGCTGAATGAATTCTGGGCGAAGCCGAGACGCGGCGTGAATGATCTGCGCTCCCGCCTGGAAATTATCAAAGAGCGTGCGGGCGATAAGGTGCCGGTTATCGGCGTCGGCTCTATTTACACAGCGGACGATGCAATGAAAGCACTTGGTACGGGCGTTGACATGGTTGCGGTCGGCCGCGGGCTCATTATTGAGCCGGACTGGGTGCAGAAGGTGGAAAGCGGCAGGGAAGAGACCATTGCGGTGAAAATTGATAAAGAAGCGCAGGAAAAGCTCGTTGTGCCGGACCCGCTCTGGCAGGCGATTATCAACACACCTGGATGGTTCCCGGGCGTTTAAGAAGAAAGGGTGGGCTGTATGCCATTTATTACGGTCAAAGTACTCGAAGGAAAAACACCTGAACAAAAACGGGATTTAGTCAAGCGCATGACCGCTGCTGTGAAGGAATCGTTCGACGTGGACGCGGAAAACGTCTTTGTCTTTTTTGAAGACATGAAGCCGGACGATTACGGCAAGCAGGGAGAATTGTATTCATTTAAAGAAAAAAAATAAAAAAGCAGCCTGGGGAAATTCAGGCAGCTCCTATACGACAAAAAGCAGAGGACTCCATGCAGTTTGGTCCTCTGCTTTTTTCTTTTACCGTGCTTCTCTGCGGCGGGACAATTGCTGCTCTGCCAGCTGTACAAGGCGTTTCGTGATTTCGCCGTTAATGCGTGCCGGGGCATCCGCTCCGGGTTCAATACCAGATTCAAACATGATCCCCTGCTTTACTTGATCGATTGCCTGCCGTGCTTCATTTCTCGGCATGATCGCATCCTCCCTCTCCTTTTTATTCGGCCTGCTTTATCAGTATGGCTGCTTTCGTTTCTCTCATCCTCGCGGGTTCGCTGAGGAAGGAAATAGAAATGTTTTCAAGAATATATAGTAAAAGTGCAGCCCATTAACCACCTCGAGGAACACACGGAAGCTGTCAAAAAATCAGAAATATGCGGAGGGATTTTATGTCAACTCAAATGAACTCTAAGGTAGAAGGAAACGTACTTGTATTAGAACGTGAATTTGATGCTCCAAAAGCTCTTTTGTTCAAGGCTTTTTCAGAAGAGGAGCATCTAAAGAAATGGTGGGGGCCCCGTGGCTGGATTTTAACAGTATGTGATATTGATTTTCGAGTAAATGGTATCTGGCATTATTGTATGAAGTGCATGGACGAGAATCAGGGTGACTTTTTTGGCTTTGAATCCTGGGGAAAGGGAGTATACCAGGAAATTCTTCAGGATGAAAAAATAGTTTATATTGATTATTTTTCAGATGCAGAAGGTAATGAAGCGGAAGGAATGCCTGCAACTCAAAGCACTTTATTATTTGAAGAGATGGAAGGGAAAACAAAGCTCATTAATCGCGCAGAATACGCTTCTCAAGAAGCACTGCAGTCTGTCCTGGATATGGGAATAGAACAAGGAATTAACGAAACATGGGATCGTTTAGAAGAGCATCTTGACTCGATGAAAAAATAAGAGTAAAGCAATACTAAACGGCTGTCTGTATCTTTTCCAGCTTATATCCAGCACATCTATGAACGTTCAGGTCTCCAGCGCGACGAATGAACCGCCGTGCCTGGAAACGGCGGCATCTGCGGGGCTCTGCTTTTCGCGGGGCAGGCGGGGAACCCGGTTCATGTTCTTCTCTTTCTTCTCAGGAGAAGGAAATCACCAGAGGGTTACCGGCTGATTTTTCCTCCCGGCCAAAAGCGCCGCCTCTTCTATTCTCTGATAAAGAGAGGCAGTCCATTCAATTGGAGTAAACCGTCTGTTTTTCCTGTATAATAAACAGAATGACAAACAAAGAAGAGGGACCATTTATGAACAGTTCATTTCAATCATTTTCACTGAGCAGTGACATTCTCCGCGCGCTTGAGACACTGGAGTACCGCGAGCCGACGCCGGTTCAGCGCGCTGTCATTCCCGCAGCGCTGGAACAAAAAGATATGATCGTCCAGTCCCAAACGGGCAGCGGGAAAACCGCTTCATTTGCGATTCCGCTTGTTCAGCTGGCGGACTGGGAGGAAAACAAGGCGCAAGCACTGGTACTGACGCCAACGCGGGAGCTTGCCGCGCAGGTGAAGGAAGACATCACCAATATCGGACGGTTTAAACGGATTAAAGCCACGGCCATTTACGGGAAATCCCCGTTTGACCGCCAAAAGCTTGAATTAAAACAAAAAAATCATATTGTGGTCGGCACGCCGGGGCGGTTGCTGGATCATCTGGAAAAGCAGACACTGGATGCCGGCAAAATCCGTTTTCTCGTGATTGATGAAGCCGACGAAATGCTGAATATGGGCTTTATCGACCAGGTATCGGCCATTATTGAGCGCCTTCCCGCCGAGCGGGTGACCATGCTGTTTTCGGCAACCTTCCCGAATGATATCGCCCGGCTGGCCGATACATATATGAAGGAGCCAAAGCAAATAAACGTGTCAGCGAAAACGGCCGCACCGGCCATTTCCCATCAGGTTATCGCGGTGCCGGAAGCGGAAAAAACAGAGGTATTAAAACGGGTTCTGGCCATTGAAAGCCCGGACAGCGCTATTTTGTTCTGCCGCACCCAGGAACGGGTAGAAGGGCTGTTTGACACACTGGATGCAGCCGGCATTTCGTCCGGTATGCTGCATGGCGGAATGGTGCAGGAAGACCGCTTTCAGATTATGAACAAATTCAAGCGGGGCGATTTCCGCTATTTATGCGCTACGGATGTGGCCGCGCGCGGCATTGATGTTGAAAACATCCCGCTCGTTATTCATTACGATGTTCCGCTTGAAAAAGAAAGCTACGTTCACCGCACCGGCCGGACCGGGCGCGCCGGCCAGAGCGGAAAAGCCATTGCCCTGATGGAGCCGTTTGAAGAAAAGTTCATTACTGAAATTGAAGAATTCACGGGGCTGGTGCTCAGCCGGATCGAACCGCCATCAGCACGTGAAGCCGCCGCGGCACAGCCGGCCTTTGAAGCAAAAATGGCAGCCCGTCCGCAGCGCAGGGAGGACAAAGGAGCCCGCTTAAACAGGGACATTATGAAGCTGTACTTTAACGGGGGCAAAAAGAAAAAGCTGCGGGCGGTTGACTTTGTCGGAACGATCTCCAGACTGCCCGGCATTGAAGCGGCCGATATCGGCATTATCACGATTCAGGACAACGTAACGTATGTTGAAATACTGAATGGCAAAGGCCCGGCGGTATTAAAAGCAATGAAAACCACCACTGTAAAAGGCAAGCAGCTTAAAGTGCAAAAAGCGAGAAGCTGACCCGGCCTGCCCCGAACCATTTTGAAAACCACGCCTGAAACCAGGCGTGGTTTCAGCTTGCAGATAATGTCATTTACTTTATAGTTGAACAAATGACTTTACATATTGCCCTCTAAAAAAGCGCTTGAGAACAGCGCTTAGCTCGTTTCCGCCTGCCGGCTCCACCGATCTCTGCTGCCCTGCTTTTCCCATAGGAGTCTGCGTCCCGCGCCTGCCGCCTTTGTGGGAGGAAAAACCAGCAAAGTTTATTTTTTTTCTTTTGTCAAAGGAAACAAAGCGCCATTGTTAATTTGCAGCTGTTTTTCCTGAAAAAGAATGGGCGAAGCCGCAAGCCCGCAGCCCACTATGCCGCTTTTTAAAAAATAATAATTTATCTTCAGTCTACCTTTTGGCTTGCTCAAAAATTAACATCCTTGTTTACGAGAGTTTTCAAAAAAATATCACGCTAAAAAGTTCACAAAATGGTCACTTATGAAAAAAATGGCGAGTGTATATAATTACATCTATCTCAAGAAGGAAGGATGTTTTTTTTGCCTGGTAATAAGAAAGAAGGTATTATTTTTGGACTGTTTATGTGTTTTGGAATGGTTCTGATTATGTCGGCTTATAACACAGCTTTACATGGATTTATCTCAATCGGAAACTCAATCGTTCAGTTTGTGATAACGTTTATAGCCGCCTTTATCATCGAGTCACTCGTTGAACCAAAAGCGCGGAAACTGGCTTTCGCCCTGCCATATGACAAGTCAAAGGAAGTGAACCGCATCCTGGCGATTGCTTTATGCATGGTCCCTGCCATGGTTTTGATTATGTCGGTATACGGGCTTGTGTTAACGGCGTTCACGGCGGGAATAGAAGGCTCCCTGCTCACGGCATACCTTAAAACAGCCGGCTTGAATGTGATCGTGGCACTTCCGGCGCAATTGCTGATTGTGGGGCCCGTTTCACGCTGGCTTTTAACGAAATATATTAAACCGTCCACTCCAAAAGCAAAATTAAGTGCGTGAAAACAGGCAGGCTTCCTTTTGGGAGCCTGCTTTTATAACGGCTAAGCTCCAGGGCTCGTATGCTTTCTTTGCTTATAAGAAAGAAGGCCTCTACTATTTTAGCGAAT
The DNA here is from genome assembly GCF_000970685.1 of Domibacillus indicus. Lineage (GTDB taxonomy): Bacteria > Bacillota > Bacilli > Bacillales > Domibacillaceae > Domibacillus > Domibacillus indicus. Next base: position 194,384 of record NZ_LAJB01000002.1, on the reverse strand, counting down.
TTTTCAAAAAATAGTCAAAATGTCAGGGGTCTTCCTGTATAATAAACATATGGGGGTGGGTGAATATGAGCCGCAAGCTAGAACGCCGTCTTCTGCAGGATGTGCAGGGGATTGCCGAAAAAATTCAGCCGTATTTAAAAAATAAGCAAGCGCTTTCCAAGGAATATGAAGCGCTGCATCAGCTATTAGATGAAGAACTGGACGAAAATGAGTATTTGCTTATTGTGGATGAAACAGGGACAGCCCTGATTCACACGAACCGCCTGCGGGAAGGGGTTCATTTTTCGGATGAAACCGGACAGCGGGCTGCACGGACGTCCGAGCCGATCATTCAGCAGTATGCGCGGGATACAGGAGAAATGATTCTCGATGCCTCGGCGCCGATTGTTTCTTTTGCCGACGGCAGCCGCTTTAATCTGCGGCTTGGCCGGATTGCCCAGCAGCCATTTCTTCGTCCGGCTTTTCTTGCCTTCAGCATGCTGCCGGTGCTGGCGGCCTTTATTCTTCTCCTCGCAGCGGGCCATTTAACGAAAACGACCGCTGCCGGGCTTGCTGTTATTTTTGTGATGACAATGGTATGCGGCCATTTTTTCTATCAATCCATTGTTTCACAGACAAGAGCCTGGTACCGCCTGACCCGGAAAATATCGGCGGGGGATTTAACAGACGAAGTGAAAAGCGGGCGCCGCACAGAATTTCATCAAATCGGCTTTGAATTAAACAAAGTCGTACTCGGAATGCGCAATATACTGAATGAGCTGCAAAAATCTGCCCAGTCGGTCCAGGTCGTTTCCGGCTCTCAGGCAGAGCAGTCGGCGAGGCTGCTCGAAACCTTTGAGCAGCTGTCAGAAACGATGGAGGAATTTCAGGCGGGGTCCGACATGCAGATGTCGTCCCTTCAGTCCGCCCACGCGGTCGTGCAGGAAATGATGGCCGCCATCCGCGGCATGGAAGGAGATATGCAGTCAACCGTCGCTTTTTCCGGGCAGACAGCTGCTTCCGCCGATATTGGGTCGCAGACGATGCAGAAAATCGAAGCCGATATGACCCGGCTGCAGGAGCGGGTGGGCCAGGCGGCGGAAAAAATGCGCACCGTTTCAGAAGACACTGATTCAACAATGTCTATTGTCGGCTCGATTACCGCCATCGCCGCGCAGACAAACCTGCTGGCCCTGAACGCTTCCATTGAAGCCGCAAGGGCAGGCGACGCCGGAAGAGGGTTTGCGATTGTAGCCGAGGAAGTGCGCAAGCTGGCCGAGGAAACCAACACCTTTTCCGCTGATATTTTAGAAGCGCTCCAGAAAATGCGCGATGACATTTACCGCGTCGCGGACGAAGTGGAAAGCAGCCGTGGAGAGCTCGAGGAAGGGGTCCGCCACGTCCGGGAAGCGGGCGGCGCGATTACGTCGCTGACGTCTGCTGCCTCCGAGACGCTTTCTGCGGTTGAAGGAAACCGGGCCAGTGCTGCGCAGCTTTTATCCGAAGGCGAGCAGCTTGAAGCCGTTATCCATGACGTAAACAAAATCGCCGAGCAGTTTACCGAGCAGGTGGCCCGGACCGTGGCGGTCATGGACCAGAACAAGCACGACCTTCATGAAATATCGGATCATGCTCAGCGTTTATCCGAAGATACAGACGGGCTCAACCGGATTGTCAAACGGTTTAAGCTTGCCAAATAAAAAGAAGTACTCAAATCAGCGCAGGTAGTTCCGTTTCCGTGAAGAAACATATGAAACAGCATACTAATGGAGAGACCAAATCGTATATGATTTGGTCTCTTTTTCTTATAATGGGTCAATGGTATTGGACAGTAACATTTGAATTAGCATACAAAGCCGCAGCCCATCATTATGACTTTACAGTGGATCTGGCTTTGCGGAAACCGTCAATTCCATTACTCACTGCAAAAACAGCAAAGATAATGATTACCATGGGAATAAGCCATGTATCTAAATGTTCAAAGCCTGTTTTGTAGTCTGCAAATTCTGGAGTCAGGATGTTGGGGGTCAGTAAAATAATTGAGAGAATTACAGTTGCGGTTAATTCATATATTGCGTTTACGATGGCCAGCCTTTTCGTCCATTGGCCTTTAATGAATTTATATAGGGTTAGTGCAAGTTCAAATGCCAGTAAAGCTGCAGCCAGCGGCCAGTATTGAAGCAATATTTCCTGGTTGAATACCGGTGCAACGAGTGTTAACCCGTCTTCTCCGCCTTCATATATACCGATTAGCTGGTTGGCATAGAAGTAAAGTGCAGCCCATATTGAAGTCCACAATAGTCCGAAAAAAACTTCGAATTTTGATATCGCTTTTTTCTTTGGAATATACGTGATGTTTTTTAAATCGTCAGGTGTCCATTTTGTTAAGGCTGTAGATAATGGCTGATTATCTTTGTCTTTATCCACTCGTTCAAGAATGGCGAAAACGACTGTAAGCCAGAAAAATGTCTGAATCGCTACCTCAAGGATTCTCCAAATTCCAAATCCTATTATATCTAGAATTACATTAATAATCGCTTCTTCACCGTTAACCCCGCTTATATATTCGGCAATCACCGAAATGAAAGCAACGACAGCTGCAATCGGTAAAATCATTTTTAATAATGAAACATATACATCAAAATAACGCGGGCCAATTAAATGCATTGGCTGATCCCGATAGCCGCTGGCAAGTGAAACAGGGTTCCCCATTTTTTGAAGAACTGATTGTACGTCTTGTTCACTATAACGATCAGGCAGCATATCCTCAATAGTTGATCTTAATTCAAGAGCAATATCTTCGCGGTTTTTTTCAGGGAGTCTTCGAGTGACTTCCTGAATATAAACATCAATCAGGTTCATTCATCTTCCTCTCCTTTTAACAACTCATAGAGTTCTCTTGAATTTTTTAGCCATTCTTCTTTTAGCTGTGTAAAAATCTCTAATCCAAATTCACTTAAAACATAATACTTTCGCGGCCTTCCCTCGGATGTGTCCCAGCTGCTCGTAACGAGTCCTTGCTTTTCCAAGCGGCGCAGAAGAGGATATAAGGTGCTTTGATCAATTGTAATACTTGAATTTTCCAGCAGCTGCACAAGTGAATATCCATATTGCGGTGTGCGTAATTGACTTAGCACGGCCAGGGTCAATGTTCCCCTTCGAAGCTCTGTTGTTAAAGAATTCAATAAAGTACCCATCATACACCTCGTTTCACACATTACTGTATATAATACACTATATGATTTATACTATGTGTCATACACTATTGTGGTTACAGCAACAATATACATTTTTATCTTACAAATCAAAATTGAAAAAGGATTTTAAGGAGTCGAATAAAACAAGTGGGTATTTATTCGAAAAAAAGCCTGGTTATATTTCAATTTGTCATTAGTTTATAAAGAAATATATGTAAGCTAACGGGAACTTTCGCATAACAATACAGTATAAAAACAAAAACGCCTGGAAAGTATCCTCCAGGCGTTTTTGTTTGCTATTGGTACAGTTATTTATGGTGCTGTACACACTGTGTTTCAGCGTGTTATTTTATCTGCTCCTTTATAACTGTCCAATGTTATCGGAACTGCTTGGGACGAGAGGGACTTCTTTTTGTTACACCGAAAATTTGCGGACAACCTGCTGCAGCTCTTCAGCCATGACCGAAAGCGATCTTGCGGCGGTATTTACTTCTTCAAGGGAAGCAAGCTGTTCTTCAGTCGCAGCTGCGACCTGTTCAGCGCTTGATGAATTGTCCTGGGCAATGCCGGCAACACCCTCAAGGGATACGGAAAGCTGCTGCACCCGGCCGGACACCTGCTCGGCAATAAACGCCACATCCTGGATTTGCGGGGCAATCTGCTGCATGCCGCTTAAAATGCCGCCAAATTTCTCGGAGATGTCATCGGACAAGGAAATGCCGGTCTCCACACTTCTGGCTGCCTGGCTCATTAACCGGACGGAATGCTCGGTGTCCTGCTGGATAGCCGCAATTAAGCCGGCAATCTGCCCGGCGGATGCCTGTGACTGTTCAGCAAGCTTCCGGACTTCTCCGGCAACCACGGAAAAGCCTTTGCCGTGTTCGCCGGCACGGGCCGCTTCAATGGCCGCATTGAGCGCAAGAAGGTTGGTCTGGTCGGCAATCGAGCTGATCACATCGACGATAGATGTGATTTCGGCCGAGCGCCCGCTTAACGATTGAATCATTTGATCCGATGCATGGACATGCTCTTGAATTTCATTCATCTGGGCAACAGTCCGGCGCACCGATTCTGCTCCTTCTGATGCATGTGAAATCGTTTCATTGGCGGATTTGGAAACATCAACCGTGCGGTCGACAATCGTGCCGGCACCTGTACGCAGCTCGTCCATCTCATGAAGCACGGAAGAAAGAGCGCTTGTCTGCTCGTCAGCACCGGCGGCGACTTTCTGGATCGAATCCGCCACATGGCCGGTAGCAGCTGTTGTTTCATCAGAGGAAGCCGTCAATTCCTCGGAAGCAGCGGCCACCTGTTCCGTGTTATGATCCACCTGCAGGATCAATTCCCGCAAATTGTGCGCCATGTTTGCAAAAGCACGCGACAAATCGCCAATCTCATCGCGGCGCTCCACCTCGATTGGCTTTGTTAAATCTCCCTGGCTCAGCGTCTCGGCGCTTTGCTGCAGGGACAAAATCGGACGGGTAATCGAGCGGACCATTGTCCAGGCAAGCAGAAGGCCTGCCAGCAGTGAGATCAGAACCGTTGCAACGGTTTTCAGCAAAATCGGACGCACCGCATCGGTAATTTCTTTCGCATACATCGTACCGCCAATTTTCCAGCCGGTTGCTTCATTTGTAGAATAAGCCATAATCTTGCTTTCATTTTTGAGCGTATAATCAAAAATGCCTTTTTCTTTTTTATACATTTCTTCATAAAGAGGGTCTTCGGCCTCAGTTCCAAATTCTTCTGTCGGATGCACGATAAATTTTTTCTGGCCATCGAGCAGAATCGGATAGCCTTCCCGGCCGATTTTCACAAGGCCAGCCATTTCCAGCAGGGCATCCATTTTTAAATTAATCCCGATCACGCCGGCTTTATCTGCTGTCTGCCGGGCAATTGTGACAACTTCCGAGCCAGAAGAAGAGATGTAGGGCTCGGTAATAATCGTTTCACCGCCGGCATCAACAGCTTCCTGGTACCACGGCCGGTCGCGCGGATCGTAACCGGGTTCAAGCTCCTGCCGGGGCTCCTGGATCATCACTCCGTCCGTTGTGCCAACATAAATACTGATCACATCCGGATGAAGCTTTGCGTACTGGTCAAGACGGCGGCGCAAAGCGGGGCTTTCTTCCCCGGCAATGTCTTTTTTCGATACCAGCTCGGAATAAACCCCGGCATCATGGGTTTTCATGTTAACATTATCGGTAATCAGCCGATCCAGTGTCATCACGCTTTCATCTGCAGAATCAATAAGCTGCTTTTCCATTTCGTTTTTGGCGCTTTGATAGGATAAGTAACCAATCAGGCCGGATGGAATCAGCAGCAGCGCTAAAAAAGAAAGAATTAACTTTTTTCGGATTGTCCATCTCATGGTGTTTATGCTCCTTTTGTCGTAGTACTTTTATTTTAGCTTGAAAAGGAAAGAAAGTAATGGTTTTTTTATTAACAAAATTATATTTTTCCATTTATTTTAAAAACCGCACTGTTATGGAAGTTAATTATAATAAAAGGGGGTCGAAAAGAACGTGGAGATCGAGAACATTACCGAATCGGATATTGAAGAAATTGTATCGCTGTTTTACGAAACCGTTCATTCCGTTAATGCGAAGGATTATTCCAGGGCGCAGTTAAATGCCTGGGCACCAGAAGAGGAAAGGGAGGCCGTCATGAAATCATGGAAGGAATCATTAAGCCGGAATATAGCAGTGGCTGCTAAAGTAAATGGCACAATTGCCGGGTTCAGTGATTTAACTCGAAATGGGCGGCTCGACAGGCTGTTTGTTCATAAAGAACATCAGAGGCAGGGAATTGCTTCTGCCCTGGTTGATGTGCTTGAAGCGGAGGCGAAAAAACAGGGAGTGACGGAAATACAAACAGAAGCAAGCGTTACTGCCCGGCCCTTTTTTGAACGCCGGGGCTACAAAGTGATTTGCCCGCAGACCGTAGAACGAAAAGGAGTCAAACTGGTGAATTTTAAGATGAAAAAGAACCTGGCGCCTTCTGATGAAAAGCAGCTGGAAGCGGAATATGAAAAGTAGAAAAACCGGACTTTCCAGAAGCCCGGTTTTTTATGCGCTTATTTTACTTTTTGGTAAAATGTCTCATCGTATACATCGAGGTGCACATCCGCTTCAATATCGGGATTTTGAAACGCGGCTGTTTTCAGGCCGGCTTCACGCGCCGGAATTAAATCGAGCGAACGGTCGCCGACAGCCCAGTCAAGGCCGTACTTTTCATGCAGGTACAAATACGCGGCAGCGTCCGGCTTGCGCGGGAAGCCGTCATCCTCGGGACTGACAATTTCATCGAAAAAGTCGACTAATCCCCATTTGGTTAAAAGCTCAATCGTCGATTGCTTTTTGCGGTGGGTGACAATGACGTTTACCTCCGCGGCAGCGAGAACGTCTTTTATGCCGTCAAACGGCCGGCAGCTCACTTCCGCTTCTTTATGGTCGAGCTCGGCAAACATCGGGCGGTAGTCATCCGAAATGCCATAATGCGCAAATGCGAGCTTTGAGTTTTTCTTCAGCCATCTCAGCGCCTCTGCCGGGTCAACCGTTGTTCCTTTTGCGGCTTCATGAACCGTCACAAAGCTGTTGACAATTGCCGGATACGTATCAAAAATTGTGCCATCTAAATCCCAAAGTAACTTCATTTATTCGTTCTCCTCTTTGTGTTCTGAATAAAAGCGGAAAGCGCCTTTTCCATTTTGCTTGACGCTGTACATCGCCAGATCCGCTTTTTTTAACAGCTGCTCGGGGGTGCCGCCGTCCTGCGGATACAGCGAAAGCCCGATGCTTGGTGTAACCGACAGCAGCTCGCCGGCAATGTGATACCGCTCGCTGATCGACAGCAGCAGCCGGCTGGCGATATTCTCGACTTCCTCGCGTGAAGAAATCCCGCTGATCACTGCCGTAAATTCATCGCCTCCCTGGCGTGCAGCCATATCTGATGTGCGAAGCGCTGCGGACAGCCGCCTGCTGACCGTGATAAGCAGCTCGTCACCCGCATCATGTCCGAGCGTATCGTTAATCGATTTAAAGCCGTCCAGGTCCATGTAAACAACGGCAAACGGATTTTTATTATCCTGAATCAGCTTCATTAGCTTATTGTGGAAAGTCAGCCGGTTCGGCAGCCCGGTCAGTGTGTCGTGATACGCCAGTTGCGTCATTTTCTGCTGCTTGTTTTTCTGTTCGGTCACATCTTTGCCAATTCCGTATATGCCGGTTACCTGGCCGTCAACGACAATCGGAATATTAGTCATATTCATTATAAACGGCCGGCCGGTCCGGCTGTGAAGGGTGATCTCATACTCACGCCCGATCCCTTTTAACAGATAATAATAATGAGCTTTCACCTTCTGTTTATCCTCCTCCGATAAAAAGGAGCGGCAGGGCTGACCGATTAATTCCGTTTCGTCCGCATAGCCAAGCATTCTTGCGGCTGCCTGGTTAATGGATTGAAAGCAGCCGTCAAGCCCGATTGAAAACGCGGCTTCCGGATAATAATCAAACAGGGAGCGGTAGCGCTGCTCGTTGACAGACAGATCGTTCGAGCGCTGAAGCAGCTGGCTGTAGAGCCGCTGGTTTTCTAGCAGCGTCAGAGCCTGCCGGGCCATAAGCAGGACAATAGCAAGCAGGGAGCCGATTGTCAAGGCATTCAATCCACAGTAAATGATCATGCAGATAAACAAAATCAGGATGCCGGCATACGGCAGCATAAAACGCAAAACACTGGTCCGTTTTGACGGAAGGGAGCGGTCCGCCGGCGCACTGCCGTACAAACGGCCGGCCAGGGCCAGTAAAAGAGGAGCTGTTATGTACAGCGGATCTGTTAGATTGCCAGATTCATAGACTCCATTGAGCGTCATGGCTGTGTACGTGGAATCCACCGCAATTTGAATGGCAAGGCCAAACAAAATCAGACTGATTTCATTCCTGGCATGGGACTTGCTGAAGCCAAAGAAAAACGTGCAGGCCGCCACCAGCAAAGCAAGATCCGTCGCAGGATAACTGAGATTAATCAGTACGTCAAGCATAGACAATTCTTTGTCCCCGATAATGGTTCCGATGATAAACTGCCAGCTGAAGCTGACCGCAACCGTCATCGTAATCAGCATATCGAACAGGATCCGGACGGTCCGCACGGTTTTTTGTTCCTGCTTGATCCGGACCGCAAACGCAAGAAGGTAACAGAAATAATTGGCCAGATACAAGTAATCCAGGAAGCCGGAAATCGGCACTTCCACGCGCCAGACGCTTTCATACCAGAACCAGATGCATTCTGATACAAAATAAAAGCCAAGGCCCGCGAAAATCCATTTCCAGAATAACGGCTGTCTGACGCCAGGAGAAAGCACAGCCCGGGCGGTCCAGTAAAGGGCGGTGCCGAGCCCGAAAATCGACAATACATTACCGCCGAGCGTCCGGATCCATTCGTCATGCTGGAATATAAAAAGCCACGCATAATAAAAAACTGTAAACAACAAAATAAGAGCAGGATACCGCTTGTCCAAAAAACTCCTCCTCATCTGAAACAATCCATCCCGTATTTTACCACACAAAAAGGCCGCTCCGGAGAACGGCCGCCGGAAAATTAAAACGATTCCGTAACATGGCTCAGTGAAGCAGCAGAGCTGGCCACCTGGCCGGACGCTTTTTCGATTTCCTGAATAACTGAAACAAAATGCTGCATTTTCTGATCGATTTCCCGATTGCGGTTTTTCGTCTGGCTGATCTGCGACAAAAGCGCCGTAAAGTCTTCACCGGTCTGGTTCATCCCGGAGATGCCCGCTTTCACAAGTTCATTCACCGTTTCAACCGAGCTGCTCATCTGCTTGATTAAATCATTTGTTTTGGTAATATGGGCCGATACGTTACCCGTCGATTCTTTTGTTTGATCCGACAGCTTGCGTATTTCCTCCGCTACAACCGCAAAGCCTTTTCCATGCTCGCCGGCACGCGCCGCTTCAATGGACGCATTCAGGGCAAGCAGATTTGTCTGCCCGGCGATATTGCCAACGAGAGTAATTACCTGGACAATCTGCTGGGAAATATTGTTCAGCTCACTTGAAAACAGCTGAATATCCGCAACCGCCGCCTGGATCGATTCGAGCTTGCTGCTTTGAACCTGAAGCTGCTTCTGGCCTTCAAGAGAGCGGGCTTCCGACTGATCTGCCTCTGTTAAGCCCTGTTTCGTAGAGGAGGCAATGAAATCAGACTGCTGGGCAAGCTCCGTGACCGAAGCGCTGGCTTCCTCAGAAATCGCCGCCAGCTCCTGTGAAATGGCAGTCATCCGCTCGTTTACTTTTGCTTTTTCGGCAGCATGCTCCTGGCGGATGCGCTCATTTTCCTGCTCATACGCTTCAAGAACAATCTGCTGCTCCAAATTCAACACTTTTGTAACAGCCTGCATGGCAGCTGACTGGTCTTCCGGAATCCACGGCTGTTCAATGATCAAGGCATTCAGTGAATTGATCAAATTTTGAAAAGCCGACATATACCATTTTGTTTGAAGCCCGATCCGCACATGCACATGCGCAATTCGGTAGCGCTTATGAAGAAACTCTTCGTCAATCTGTCCGTTAAACAGCTCGGCAATATGGGTGCGGAGCGTTCCTTTCAGGCGGTCCACCGTGCTGTGGCTTTCAATAATTTCCACTAAGCCCGGCTGCTTCATGATATTTGCATAAAATACATCGATAATCCCTTCAATGTGGCTGTCCACAACCGGTTTCAGCTCCTTAATATAAGCGAGGTCTTTTTCGGTTAAGCCGATCATGGCGATTTGTTCACGAAGCTCTGAGCCGGCAGGGATCGATATATGGGCCTTCGGAACTGCTCCGGCAGGAAACAGGGACGAAGGTTTTTTTTCAATTCGAGAAAATAGTGGCAAAAGAACCACTCCTTTTTTAACAGTTTTCGTATAAACTCAGTGTAAATGTTTTTAATTGGATTGACTACATTTATTTTGAAAATTATTTGTACATCTTTTAAGAATAAAGAAGAGAAATTCTGGGAAAGAAAAAAGTGGATAGAGGAAACCGATTTGTCGGAAAATATTTATTATTTCGTGTAAACGGTTTACAGAGAAAGGAACGCTTGCTATTTTATCCGGAACACGTTATCTCTATATAGAGAGAAAAAAGGTTCGCCCACTAAGGAGGATATAATGTCTAAAATAATTGCGATTAACGCAGGTAGTTCATCATTAAAATTCCAGCTGTTTGAAATGCCCCAGGAAACGGTGCTGACAAAAGGGCTGGTAGAAAGAATCGGCCTTTCGGATTCCGTCTTCTCGATCACAAAGCCAGACGGCACAACCGATACAGAAACCACAGATATCCCCGATCACGCCGTGGCGGTTCAAATGCTGCTTTCCAAGCTTGTTTCAAACGGCATCGTCGCCTCGCTTGATGAAATTAACGGCATCGGCCACCGCGTCGTTCACGGCGGAGAAAAATTCAACGATTCTGCTGTAATTACAGACGCTACTCTGGCGGAAATCGAAGAGCTGTCGGAGCTTGCGCCGCTTCACAATCCGGCCAACGTAACCGGCATCCGGGCTTTCCGATCCGTTTTGCCAAACGTGCCGGCTGTGGCGGTATTTGACACGGCATTCCACCAGACAATGCCGGAGAAATCTTTCCTGTACAGCCTGCCGTACGAGTACTATAAAGAATACGGCATCCGGAAATACGGCTTCCACGGCACATCGCATAAATACGTATCCGAGCGTGCAGCAGCACTGCTTGGCCGTCCGATCGAGCAGCTGCGCTTAATTTCCTGCCACCTGGGCAACGGTGCCAGCATCGCGGCAATCGAAGGCGGAAAATCGATCGATACATCCATGGGCTTTACGCCGCTTGCCGGTGTGGCAATGGGAACACGCTCCGGAAACATTGACCCGGCGCTGATTCCATTTATTATGGAGAAAACAGGCCAGACAGCGGACGAAGTGCTGGATACCTTGAACAAAAAAAGCGGCATGCTCGGCGTATCCGGCGTATCAAGTGACCTGCGCGACATCGCCAAAGCAGCGGAAGAAGGAAGCGAACGGGCGATCACAGCGCTTGAAGTATTCGCAAGCCGCATTCACAAATACATCGGCTCTTATGCAGCCCGCATGTCCGGCGTCGATGCGATCATCTTTACAGCCGGCATTGGCGAAAACGACATTAACACACGCGCCCGCATCATGAACGGCCTTGAATTTATGGGCGTTTACTGGGACCCGGCACTGAACAACACGCGCGGCCAGGAGCAGTTTATCAGCTACCCGCACTCGCCGGTTAAAGTCATCGTCATCCCGACAAACGAAGAAGTTATGATTGCGCGTGACGTTGTCCGTTTAGCTGGAGCATAAGGCATTAAGTCAACATTTAGCGTAAATGCCCGGTTATGGCTGCAGTTCAGGAAATGGGCTTTATAGAACATTTGGTGAAATAAAACCATGGCCGGAATTCTACCTTTGAACCCTCTTATGTGTTGAAAACCATCACACAATAAGGGGGTTTTTTCCTTGGCAAAAAAGAGAAGAAAAACGCAGGCGCAGGAATCTGAGTCCAATTCTATCCTTTTAACCAGCACGGAAAACCACGGATAAATACACGCTGCCACGAGACCAGATATGAGACGCTTCATTCCGTTCACTTAATTTTCCCTGTTTCTTTTTTCAAATGGCTGTATAATGAGAAACAGATAACGAGAAAGGCAGGATACTGTGAATTACATTGTATTTGATATTGAATGGAATGCGTCTAAATGGAACCCGCATCACCTGGAGGAAATTATTGAAATCTCCGCTCTGAAAGTGTCGCCCGCTGCATTGGACGTGGTTGATGTTTTTTCATCTCTGGTGAAGCCGGCAGAACGGTTAACACCGTTTACGAAAAAACTAACAGGCATCACGCAGCGGGATGTGTCTTCGGCTCCGTCTTTTCCAGATGTAGTAAAGGAATTTAAAGCGTTTCTCGGCACGGAGGAATCTTGTTTTGTCGCATGGGGAAAGGAAGACTTTCGGTTCCTGGAAAAGGAGTGCGAACGTTACAACCTTCCTTCTCTGAACCTGTCCAGCTATATTGATATATTGCCGATTCTTCAGTTTGGTCTGTACGATACCTTCAAAGGAAACACTCCAAGCCTGACCAAAACGATGGAGGTGCTCCAAATCGAGGCAGACGGGCAGGCGCACAACAGCTTAGACGATTCGATGAATACGTTAAAAGTGTTTCGCTATCTTCACGGAAAACTGGATGTTCATGCGACGTACAAATCAAACAAAACGCCTGAAGAACGGTTCTTATATGAAGATACACTGAAAGCCAGCGGTAAAAAGCAATTAATGAAATGCATTTTTGCGTATATGAAGAAGCACGACACAGCGGATGTGGCATTCGATGCTTTCTTTACGAGCCCCATCTGGCTGGACCGGGCCGCTGCACTTGATCTGAATGAACACGTAACAGCTGTTTTTAAAGCTGAGTTTAATGCGCAAAAACAAAAAGCATCCGAGAAGTATGTATCACAAAAAGCATTGCTGCTTGCCAAAAGCTGAACGATAGGTTGTTTGAAAAAAAGATGTCCTAATTAGGTATCTCTTTTATTGGTCAATTATTTGCCCCTGCTCCTGCTGTACAGAGGATTACCTGGTCTCATATGAAAAAGATTAGATGCTCAAAAAAGAACACGTAGTTATGGGCAGACAACTTTTACCCTGACCTTCTTTTATGCTTATTTGATTAAGTAGGAGAGAAGGTTTTTTGTTTTTTAAAATAAAACGGAAAATTGCCGGAAACGTAAGAATTGAAAAGGCGGGAGAAGGAATGGGATGGCGAACGGGCGGATTAGTATCAAAAATAAATATTGCATTTTTTCAAATATTCAATAAACTTAATATGTCAAAACAGAATATCGCGCCGTTTATGAGAAAGGGGGTGATTTGAGGTGATGAGCAATAAAAAAAATTCAAACAAAATGATGACAAACGGAATCGCTATAGGAGTAGCATTGGGCCCATCTTTTGGTTTTATGTTTGATAACTTTGCCCTTGGAATGGCAATTAGTATTGCAATAGGAGCCGCACTTGGCACATCGGTGCCGTGCAAAAAGATATTGAAATAATAGGTACGATACTGAAAATGAACCGCCCAATGTCTGGGTGGTTTTTTGCTCAGAAATAAACAATATAAATAAGAAAAAGAAGAGCTTATTATTTCTTATGGCTGAACGCACAGCAAATTAAAGAGATTATTGTGTACAAAGAGCAGCACGAATAAGTACGGTGTAATTCAAGTGAACCGCATGATAATAAGTTACTGGCCTGGAGATTTCACAGATGACTTATCTCACTTTTCCATCCAAAAAAGCGAATTTATATAAAATGGAAAGTTCCTATCCTTATTTAACAAATATAAAGCTTCTCAAAATTTTACCATGATAGAAAGGAGTATAATCTTAAAAAAATTCAAAAAAAAGTTAATTATTGATTATATGGTTTTAGTATAATAGGAATTAAGGTGAAAATACATAGGAGGTAAGTTATGAAAAAAATTATTGGCTTCATTGCTGCTTTGGTTTTAATGATTACGCTGCTGCCTTTCCAGCAGGGAGAAGCATCGGCCGCAAATAAAAACTATACGGTTAATGTGTCAAAGCTGGATGTGCGTGAAAAGCCAAGTCCCCGGGCAAAAGCAGTGGGCTCTCTGAAAAAAGGAACGGCTGTGATTGTCTACGGCACTGAGCCGGGCGGCTGGTCGAAGATTAAGTACAATAACAAAGCAGGGTATGTAGCGGCCAGCGGCTTAAAAGCCCAGACTCCGGCTTTGAGCTATGACAAAGCCGCTGCAGCAAAGGCTCTTTCCGCAAAATCTTCGCCGGGCGATTCGTATAAAACAGTGGGACACATCAAAGCTGGCCAGGCCGTGCAAGTATACGGCGGCGTACCTGTTGGTGCAGACCAGGGTGACTGGGCCAGTGCTGACCAATACGGCTGGTCGAAAATCAAATATAAAACCAAATATGTTTATGTGAAAACACATGAGCTGAAGTTTGCGGACCCCTATAATTGGGCTCCTGGTGTAAAAGCAGAATTTGAAGCGGATCTCGTACGCCAGGGATACGCAGATTCTATTGATACAATTCGATATGAAAAGTCCGGTGTGTTCGCCAACCAGGGATTTCTGGCCGTTTACACGAAAGTGGACGGGGTTGAAGGGTACATGGTTACTGTCAATGTAAAAACAGGATGGTATCACGGATAACGAAAACATCTCAGCTTTAAATATGAAAAGAGCCGCTTGTTGAAGCGGTTCTTTTTTTATGATAGTAAACAATTTACAACAAAACACCTTCAAAAATGTAAAAAGAGATTTGGTATTGGCCTAATAAATTGAAACTAATTTTGCAGGAGAAATAAATGTAAAAAAACACTAATGATAGTACTTTTATTCGTACTTTTGTTTGGGATTGCGCTGCTTCTTAAGAGGCGGTTTCGGAATGGGGCTATACGCCTGAACGGGCTGCTTCTCTGTATTACGGCACGAGATATGAAGCAGCTTACAATAAAAACGGGCTTCTCAGCCTGATCGTTTACGAAAGTTCTTATGAAGGCGGTGCCCATGGCGCTGAATACGTTTCGGCTTTCAATTTTCAGGTGAAGAAAGGAAATCAAGCTTCATTAAAAGATGTGCTGAAAACGCGCAGTCATTTTGTGAAGGTGCAAAATTACGTGTACAAAGCAAGAGAAAAACAATACGGCAAAGAGATAAATACGTTTGGAAGCATCTACATTGATTCAAAAACGCCGTTTGTTTATGCGGATGGAGGGATATTCCAGGAGTATGAAATCGGCCCTTACGCAATCGGCCATCCGATCATTCACATTCCATTCAGTGTTTATAAATAAATGCTGAATAAAATAAAACCGTCCATCGGGGCGGTTTTTTTATTTTATTGTGCCGGTCAAAAAGGAACCCGGCAAATGGGTCCCGTGTATATTGTTTACTGAATAGGGGACAAATATTGGAGAATATTAACCCCGAGAGGACGAATTGATTGTGGATGATCTTCTGATAGCCCGTTCTTTATTTGGTACGACGATGGCATTTCACATTATCTTTGCGACGATAGGAGTAGGGCTGCCACTGATGATTTTGGTGGCTGAACTGCTGTACCAGAAAACAAAAGACCAGGATTATGTAGTGATGGCCAAGCGTTGGACAAAGACATTTGCGATTTTGCTCGGCGTCGGCATACCGACCGGCACGATAGCGGCAGTCCAGCTGTCGCTGCTCTGGCCCGGTTTTATGCAGGTGATCGGCCGGATCATGCCGCTTCCGTTTCAAATTGAAATATACGCATTTTTTGTAGAGGCGCTTTTTATGTCGATCTATGTGTACGCGGCGGAACGGCTCGCTCCCTGGATGAGGATTGCAAGCCTGGTGCTTGTGGCTCTGGGTGCCCTGGCTTCCGCCGTATTAATTACCAATGTCCATGCGTTTCAGGGCACGCCGGCAGGCTTCCGGTACGAAAACGGGGAGTTTCTGGATATTGACCCCTGGGCTGCGTTTTTTAACCCGAGCTTTCTGGTAACGGCCGGGCACGTCGCCCTGTCTGCCTACGTGGTGGGGGCGTTTGTGGTTGGCTCTGTTGCCGCTTTTAAAATGAGAAAGCATGCGCGCGGGTCGAGGGTGTACTTGTTTCACCAGAAAGCACTGATGCTGAGCCTGGTAGTAGGCGGTATTTTTGCTTTCTTCACAGCCCTGAACGGACACGCTTCCGCGCAGTATTTGCACGAATACCAGCCGGAAAAGCTGGCTGCCGCAGAAGGCTTATTTGAAACACAGTCTCATGCTCCCCTTGCGATCGGCGGCTTCACCGACCCGGAAACGCATGAAATAAAATGGGCAATTGAAGTTCCCTGGGCGCTGAGCTTTCTTGCGGGAAACAGCTTTGATACAGTTGTTGTCGGCTTAAATGATTTTCCAGAGGAGCAGTGGCCCCCGTTATTTGTTCATACTCTCTTTAATGCAATGGTGGGGATCGGTTCTATCCTGATCCTGATCCCGATTCTTGTGTTTATTTGGAAAAAAATATTAAAAAAGAAGCACTATCCAAAATTTATGCTCTGGATCTTTGTGGCAACCGGACCGCTGGCCGTGCTTGCCATGGAGTTTGGCTGGATTTTTGCCTGTACAGGCCGCCAGCCATGGGTCATCTACCGGATTCTGTCAACAGCGGAGTCCGCCACCACTGCCACGAACTTGGGCATATTGTTTATCCTATTCATTACGGTCTACATTATTTTAGGAATTGCGGTTGTGCTGGTCCTGCTGTACTTCTTCAGAAAAAACACAGAAATGGATGATATCCGGCGTGCAGAGAAAAAAGGCACCCCGTTATTCAGTTCGAATTCATAGGAGGATAAACAGATGGCTGATGCTCTGATTGCGATTACGGTACTCTGGGGATTTGTATTTATTTATGCGGTTATGGCCACGATGGATTTCGGTGCGGGCTTCTGGTCAATGGTTTACTTTAACAAAGAAAAAACAAAAGCAACGAATGTGGCCAACAGGTATTTATCTCCTACCTGGGAAGTGACCAATACGTTTATTGTGGCGCTGGTTGTCGCTCTTTACAGCCTTTTTCCCGGGGCAGCTTTCACGCTCGGGACGATCCTGATTATCCCCGGCAGCGCCATCCTGCTTTTGCTTGCACTGCGAAGCGCTTTTTTGGTTTTTTCCAATAACGCCAAAGAATATCGAAAGCCGCTGACCTACATTTCAGGAATTACCGGGATTATAATTCCCGGCCTGTTAATCAGCGTTCTGCCGATTACCCAGGGGGCGTTTGTGGATTATGAAAATGGCGGGGCCAATTTAAATTTAGTCGGGCTGTTTACAAGCCCCAATGTATATGCCTTTATCGGTTTTGCGATCAGCAGCACTCTTTTTCTTTCGTCGCTGCTGCTGGCGGATTTTTCAAAAGCCTCTCAGGAAATGGATGCTTATAAAGTGTATCTGCGCAACGGAAAAATACTGGGTCCGGTCACGTTAGTAATGGCTTTACTGATCATGCTCACGCTGGAAAATGAAGCCGGATGGCTGTATGACCGCATGATGGAGGATTTTCTGCTTCTGGGTATTTCCGTCGCTTTCTTTTTCCTCGTCGGAATCGGGCTGTACGGCTCATCACCGTTTCAAAAAGGGGTCCAGGGCATGCCAAGGCTTTCTGTCGTTGCCGCGACCATTCAATATCTCCTTGCCGGCTATGTTTACGGGAAAGCTCATCTGCCTTATATCGTTTATCCGGATATAACGATTCAGTCGGCTTTTACAGACCCTAATTCCTTCAGGGCGGTGTTTATTACGTATATCGTCGGCTTTGCGATTCTGTTTCCGGGCTTCTTTTACTTCTGGAGCTTGTTTATGAATGATAAACGGTATTTGCGCCAAAAAGGGTAACGGCCAGAAAGCTTTACTGGAATGCCATAAGAAAAGGAGCGGGTTTTCCGGCTCCTTTCAGACTGCTGACAAATGATTATCAACGCTGCGCACATGATCAGACCGGCCAGCGGCGTCCGGGCAGCTCCGCTTTCCATGGGGCAGGCGCCGGGCCCGCTAGTCCCATAGGAGTCTGCGCTGCCCTCCCGCCGCCAGGGGGCTTGCAACAAGTGTGCAGAGAGTTAATGCAGACTCATTTTTAAAAGAAAACAGCCACTGTGCCTCTCCTTATTGCTCTTTAAAATCATCAATACTCCTGCGGGAAGAACAGTGAGCATCCTCTACCGTTCTATAGTGCGTGAAGCACATCCGGCGGACCGGAGCCCGCTATGCTGCTTTTTGAAAAAGAATTCTTATTATGCTTTTTTGGCATTTTTTGAATGGACAATTCTTTTCCTGTGCTTTCTTTCTATACAGGCCCCTCAGCGTAGGGGCCATGCCTTTTGTTGTTCAGCTGTAAACATTGTCACAGGTTCCGGCTTTTGGCTCGTAAAAACAGTGATTTTTGTATTGGCCGGCGAGAGGCTGGTCGTACCAGGTTGGAGGGCATGGAGCATACGGATTAAAATACCAGAGTGCGTATTTTGCCGGGTGCTGCCGCCAATAATCCAGAGCTTGCTTTGCCAGTCTTTTTTCGGCTGTTCTCGCCCGGTGATAAAACAAATTCCCTTTTTGAACCGCTTCAAAGGCGTAATTGCTTCCCTGTATTTGATAAATAACATGGGGAATGGTACGTATATTTTGAAAGTCCAGGCAATTGGCTTTCAGGCGGTTCACAATCACATTTCCTACATACAGCATTCCCTGTTTTCCTTCGCCTTCCGCTTCTGCTCTCATCATCCTTGCCACCAGGTCAACGTCTGAGCTTCGGTAATTTACTCTTGGCATTTTTTCACCCCCAAAAATATAGTATAAAAAAAAGCCTGCAGGGGTGTAGGCTTTTCGGATGTAAGCAGAGTCTTTCCTTTTTACATAATGCTGTCCGGACTTCACCGGGTGGTTTAGAAAACCAATAAGCAAGGGTAAATTAGTTCTTTAGACGATGCCGATCCAGGCTCGCTTTTAATATAAGTTCATCCTTCTGCATCTGACAATACGATAAGCAGGCGAAGAATGATTCTGCAAGATTCAGCGGGAGACAGGACTCTGAAAAACGACAGTTCCTTGCATTTTTCTGAAAAATGCAGAATGAAAACGAGAATGGTAGCATACATTGAAGTATACGAGTTTGGCAGAGAGGACGATAGATGTGATTATCCAAAAACGAAATGGCTGGTACCAGGCAGGCCATCATTTTGCAAAAGGTGTGGAACCATCTGTTTATACCGTCATACACGTCGGCACCGCAAAAGGAAAGCCTTATGTTCAATGGTATGACAGCGTGAATATAGCAGACGCAGTCCCTGATTTTTTTCGCCAAAAAGGAAGTTATGAAGAATATATAAAACAGCAATCCGATATCGAGAAAGCGATTTATCTGACCGTCCACTCACTCGATTTTGACTCATGCGTCACATGCCGCAGCCATAACGAAGTCAGGGAGATCCTGATTG
This sequence comes from Domibacillus indicus, assembly GCF_000970685.1. Classification (GTDB taxonomy): domain Bacteria; phylum Bacillota; class Bacilli; order Bacillales; family Domibacillaceae; genus Domibacillus; species Domibacillus indicus. The sequence continues at coordinate 175,152 of NZ_LAJB01000002.1, read as the reverse complement.
AAGAAAGCGTTTTAAGCGAAGAAGATGTTTTCGATTTTGTTTCCTAATATGCTATCAGGAATTACATAATGGAAGGTTTCGAAGGATTTGGCGGTGGCAATAGTACTAGAAAGGGAGTGAGAAGCATGCCGACCTACAGCGTTCAATACTACGAAACGAAACCCTTGGATTTAAAAACGATTGAAATTACAGAAGAATCCGCAGTGAAAGCGAAGGATGCAGCCATGGACAGGCTGGACAGGCGGCTGGATGTAGGCCACTATACAATCGCCAAAATTATTGAAACAAAGAGCTGACTCCTTAAGGAGCCGGCTCTTTGTTTATGGAAATACAAGAAAGCTTTTATATAAACGGGCTGTCAGGATGTTTTCTCCGCTTTCTTCAAAATCACATCTGCGGCTTTCGCGGCGCCTCCTGCATGCTGAAAGGTCTCTGACAGCTTTCGAGCCTGTTCACGGTACCCTGAATCGGCCAGTAATCGGGCTGCCGCTTTTTGAATATGCTTCGGCTTGTTTCCTTCGAGCTTGATGCCGGCTCCAAGCTCAGCCACCCGGCTGGCCGCCAGCCCCTGTTCGCTGTGCAGCGGATACAAAACCATGGGAACTCCGTAATACAGGCTTTCATTCACGCTGTTCATCCCGCAGTGGGTAATAAACACATCTGCTTTTTGCAAAACGGAAACCTGGTCCACATGGGGTTTTACCGTGAAATTATCCGGTATCCGGCCAAGAGTGGTTATCTCTGTTTTGCCGCCAATCGACATGACAATTTCAGCGTCAGCGTCCTTAAATGCCTCGATGCAGTTCCGGTAAAAATCCTTATTTTGATTGAGGACCGTTCCGAGAGAGATGTAAATGACGCTTTGGCGCTTTGAGCCGGCCGGCGCATCAAAAGGCTGCCGGATGGAAGGGCCGACAAACGTGTACCTGTCAGAAAATGTTTCCGCCAGCGGCTGGAATTCTTTCGTCGTATACACAATAGTATCCGTTTCATTATCATTTTCAATCAACGATACAAAGCTGTCCACCTGGTACCCATGCTCCTTTAAGAGCTGCATTTTCTTATGTATCCGCGGCATGCCGGTGATCATTCGAAGCACTTCTTTTGGGCCGCGTTTGATCAGTTTTGCTGTATGCCGGTTAAACGCAAAGGTGGTGGTGGAGCAGACATAGGGGATTCCGAGCTTACCGGCAAATAATTTCCCCCAGAAGCACAGGGAATCCGACACAATGCAATCCGGCTGGAATTCTTTTAATTCTTTGCACACCTTTTCATCGAGTGCAATGGTGGTATCGGCAGCCATTTCAATCAGTGCCGCAAAGTCTTTACCGGCCCGGCGGTTTACTTCTTTCTCTGATATCGAGGGCAGGAAGGCATCGCAGGAAATAAATTGGGCTCCGGCTTCCTCAATTTTTTTCTGAAATTCAAAAAACGAGTAGTACCAGACTTCATGACCCCTGTTTACAAGCTCGGCTGCAACCGGAAGCGTCGGATTGGTATGTCCGTGTGCGGGAATCGAAAAAAAGACCACTTTTTTCATTCTGATTCGTCTCCGGCCGATTCGGCTTTTCGGATCATATCCGCAAACGCTAAAAACTGTTCACTTTTCAAAAGAGCAAGTCCCTTTGTCGCATCTTCTCCCAGCACAACAAGCCTGTCGCCCGGGCGAATCCCGTACAGCTCCCGCGCTTCTTTTGGAATGACAATCTGGCCCCGCTCGCCAGCCTTGACCACTCCAAAGAACTGCTTTCCTTTAGGCGCAAGCCGCTCGACATCATCCGCACTCATGTCGCCGGATAATTGATCCAGCGTGATCTCAAAAAGCTCAGCCAGCAGTTTGCTTTTATATATATCAGGGACCGCTTCGTCGTTTTCCCATTTCGCCACCGTCTGGCGGGAGACCTGTACCCGTTCCGCCAGCAGCTCCTGGCTCATTTTGTGCTTTTTGCGCAAAATACGAATGTTCATGCCAATCATATCGTCAGCTCCTTTTATCATTAACTATAAAGAAGAAACTGGCTCAATTCTATCGATATTCCATAACATTTTATGTTAAAAATTGTGGCAGGAATATAGATTGCGTCATCGCCGGCAGATTTTAGCAAAAGTCCGCATGAAAAAAAGAAATTTTTGGTATAATTGGAATCGATTAAATTACTATTGCAGAAAAAAGGAGCCCTATGAAAAGAAAAAGAAAAGCAGCTAACGTTTTCGGAGTCATACTGGTCTTAGTAGGAATAGCTCTTTTTTCTCCTGCCTGGACTTCCCGCATAAAAGGCGAAGACAGTATTCATGTACTGGAGCAGGTAAAGATAAATGGAAGCGGCCATGAAATAATGATACGCGGCAGGGACAAAGATAATCCTGTTCTCCTTGTGGTGCATGGAGGGCCCGGCACGCCGGAAATTCCGTATGCGGCTAAATACCAGGACGTATTGGAAGCCCATTTCACGGTTGTACATTACGACCAGAGAGCAAGCGGGAAATCCTATCATTTTTTTGAGGATTATTCGAGTCTTTCAACGGATTTATTAGTAGAAGATTTGCTGGCTATGACGGATTACATAGCAGAACGCCTTGGGAAAGAAAAAGTGATCCTGATGGGGCATTCTTTTGGTACATATATTGGAATGCAGGCTGCTTACCGGGCTCCTGAAAAATATGAAGCTTATATTGGCGCCGGGCAGATGAGCGATACAGGAGAAAGTGAAATGGACAGCCTGCACTATGTGATGAGCCAGGCTCAAAAAGCTGGCAATGCGGAGGATGTTGCCGATTTACAGGAAGTCGCGGAATAAATTAAAAATGGCGAAACGGTGACCCCGCGGAATTACATTATGAAATATGGCGGGTCGGCCAGGCTCATTGACAATCCCGATGGAGACAGCCTGGGTGTTTTACTCAGCAGTGAGTACAGCTTACTGGATTTACTTCGCTACAACCGAGGGCTGGTTTACTCTCAGCAGAAGCTGCTTGCAGATATATTGAAAAACCCGCTCCCTGGTATCGTCACAAAACTGGAAATCCCCGTTTATTTCGTAATGGGCAGGTATGACTATGACACTTCTTATCAGGCAGCAAAAAACTATTTTGATGGAATTGAAGCGGATCAAAAAGAATTTATTACGTTTGAAAAATCAGCTCATTACCCGCAATTTGAAGAGAAGGAAACATTTTCTAAATGGATGGCTGATACATTTATCCATTAACCTGCGATTCATCCTTGCAAACCCATTGAAAAAAGCTGTCGAGCATATTCAGGCTTTTGACTTTTTAAAAGCTGGTAAAAGAAGCTATACAGTGTCTAGAGCAGAATGTAAATCACGTTTTCTATCGAATATTGTGGAAATAATAGAATTTAATAGAATTAATTGAAGGTATTAGAAGAATGGAGGTCGAAAGTAATAGGGTAAGTATACTAAAGGCAAGGGAGATGCTTAATTGAGAAGTACATTGTTATTCAAACGTGCAGTAACAGGTTTTTTAGCATTCATGCTTTTGTTTCATTTGAATGCGGCTTCATCATTTGCGGCTGAAAGTCCACAGAAAGCAACTGTTACGGCAAGCACCGCAAACATTTATGAAAAGCCAAGCCCGAAAGCAAAAGTACTGGGCTCCTGGAAAAAAGGGACGGTTATTTCTGTTTATGCCAGCAAGCCAGGCGGCTGGTCAGAAGTGCATTACAATAATAAAGTAGCGTATATCGCGGCTGCGAGTATTACACTTACTAGGCCTGCGAAGGGAACACAGGCAACCGTAAAGGTTTCATCATTATCTGTTAAAGCTACGCCAAGCCCTAAAGGGGAAGAACTAGGTAAGCTGAAAAAAGGAGCATCAACGGTCGTTTATGCCAGCAAGCCAGGCGGCTGGTCAGAAATCCATTTTAAAAACCAGGTGGGATATGTTGCTTCCGCCTCACTGAAAATGGGAAAAGCGGTATCGGCACCCAAACCCGCACCTGCCAAAAAAACAACACCGGTATTAATGAAAGATATTACGTTTGGCATGACCTATCAACAGGTCAAAAACAGGGAAACAAGAAAAATCACTCATGAACATTATGCTCCGTCAGGTATGTCTTATCTTGGTTATTACGCAAAGAAGTATGAAGTCGAAACTGAATTAGTCTACAGCTTCACGAAAAACAAGCTGGATATGGCCTGGTACAATTTTAATCCTGGCCAGTATTACTACACGACGAATGAATTATGGAATATTTATTATGGACTGCAGGAAGAAATGATGACGGAATTTGGGGAAGATTTCTTCTACAGTGAGCCGGAGTACACAAGCCTTATTGATTCATCAAGCGTATGGATGCTGGGCAATTATCAGGTGATGTTATATGTAAGAAATATGAATGGTGAGAGCAATATCAGTATTTCCTACCATCCGGCAAACTATTCAAGTGCAAGCAGCTCAGAAGATGCAAAACAAAGAGTGATCGATCATTTGATTAAACAGGTTGAAAAACACGAACAAAACCGTCAAGAGTAAAAAAATGAGACCGTCCATCCGGGCGGTTTTTTGTTTACAGGAATGGGAATGGTAAAACAAATGAGCTGTTTAAGCTGATTTACAAGGAGGCTGCGGTACATGACCGAGTGTGTGCTACAGATAAACAAACGGGCGAAACGGCCTGAAGACCATCTTGCGTTTGCGGCGGCTGAGCCGCTGGAGCCGCCTATCGATATCGGCGGAGGAATGTGTTATTACCGGTTTATTGAGCATTTTGAAAAGCTGCCCTCAGAAGAAGACCGAAAAACAGGCTTAACCAATATTGACAGCACTGATGAAACCGAAGAAAACATTTATTTTACGATTGATCAGAGCAGGCTTCCTATCGTGAAGGAAACCGCCCTTTCGGTTGCCGGTGAATTTCCCGGGGATTATTCGCGCCAGTATGAGGAATTTCTGCACCGCCTGCAGGACCAGCAGGTTATTTCTGAATAAAAACGAACAAAGCCTTGCAAAAATTTACCCGGTATAAATTCTCTCCGCTCATTCAAAATACAAGTAGTGAATGGTATTGAGAAAGGGGCTGGAGAAACATGAAGCGAAATGCGATCTTTGTGATGGTGATGGGATTATTCATGAGTCTCCTGGCCGCAGGCTGCGGAAATGTCGGGCAGGCGGGACAGGCGCAGGGACAGACGGATTATGATGAAACGAAGAAAATGGTTATTGATATATTAAAAACGGATGATGGGAAAAAAGCGCTCCGGGAAGTGATGCAGGACCCCGAGATTAAAAAAGAGCTGGTAATGGACCAGCAGGCAGCCAGGGAAACGATCCAGCAGACGCTGACATCAGAAAAAGCAAAGGACTTTTGGAAAACGGCCTTTGAAGATCCGAAATTTGCTGAAAGCTACGCGAAAAGCATGAAAAGCGAGCACGAAAAGCTGATGAAGGACTTAATGAAAGACCCGGACTACCAGAAAATGCTGATCGGCGTTATGCAGGACCCTGAAATGCAGAAAACAATGCAGGAAGCGATGAAGAGCCAGGAATTCAGGAAGCATCTGCAGACTGTTATTGACGAAACGTTATCCAGCCCGATCTATAAAGCCAAAATGGAAGAAACTTTATTAAAAGCCGCGGAAGAAGCGGGGAAAGAAAAAGAAAAGGGCGGCAGTTAACGCCCGAGAACCGATCTGCGGCAAATGGCCGTTTTGAACAGCCGGGCTTTCCGCTGCTTCAAGGCGGCTTTTTCTTTTTGCGGTTTGTTCATTTCCGGACCAGTGCTCAGCTGAAACAGCTGCATACCATGATGATGTTGCCGTCGGGATCTTTAACCGAAAATTCCGCCAGGTCAGGATGTGTCACAATCTCTGTGACGATTTCCGCCCCCATTTCCGACAGATGCCGAAACGCTTCGTGAATATCGGCTGTACTCAGGTTGAAAAGCGGCTGGTTCGATGGGATAAATGTATAGTTTTCCTCGAAGCAATGATTATCAAGTGTAATCCCGGGACGACCCGCTCCCATATCAAGGGTGTAGACAGGCCCCGCAGGATTCTCCTCTTTCGTTTCTACTCCAAGCAGATCACTGTACCACTTTACAGAACGCTGCAGATCCGTCACATGAACAAAAATCGTATCCACTCTATTTTCTACTGGCTTCGCTGCCGGTCTGGCCAAATGAGTGCACCTCCAAAAAATGTATAACCATTACTTCCACCTAATATCCAAAACTCCTGTTTCCATACAAAAATCAATTCCGTTTGCCCCCTCATCATGCCTATTCAGCATTATAATAGAGGTAGGGACTAAAGAATCAAAATATTTTTAAAATCAAGTCATTTTGATTGGATAAAATAAAGAGAGAAAGTAAAATGGACTACATAACGTTTGTTTATTATATTTTTTTAAACTAAAAGTCATAGGTAGAAATATTCATATGCTATTTAAAACCGTACAAGGCACAAAGTTTGATCAATTGGCAGAGGAAAGCCTCAAATTACGCAGGCTGGCAAAGGAAGGAAACTTGTCCGTCCGTTTTGACGCTTCTTTATACGGCCAGGAGGCAGGGGAGCTGGCCCAAAACATGAATGCAGTGCTGGAGGTTATGCAGGCGCAATATGAGGATCTTTCCCTCCGCCATTCGCTGGTAACAGAAGCCATCGAAGTAGGGCTGTGGGATATGACGGTTGTGGCGGGCGACCCGGTTAATCCTGACAACGCGTTTGTCTGGTCAGATGAATTCCGCCGTATGCTGGGCTTCCGGGATGAACAGGACTTCCCGAATGTGACGAGCAGCTGGAGCAGCCGTATTCATCCGGAGGACGCTGGTTTCTCGCTTCAGGCTTTTGCCGATCATTTACATGACCACAGTGGTCAGACGCCGTATGATATCCACTACCGCCTTTTATTAAAAAACGGCGAGTACCGGTGGTTCCGGGCGACCGGGGCGACCGTCAGGGATAAAAACGGGATGCCGCTGCGGGTAGTCGGGGCGCTCGTGGATATCCATGAGGAAAAAGTGAAAGCAAAAGAAAAAGAAGCACTGGCGGCCCGGTTTGCTTTAATTAACGAGGTAATGGCGGAAGCGCCCTGGGAGATCACCGTCACAGACGGCAATGCTGTGGATGAAGACAACTTTGTCTGGTGGTCACCGCAAATTAGAGGAATGCTTGGCTTCACAGATGAAGCGGAGTTTCCAAACCGGCTGGGCAGCTGGAGCACACGGATTCATCCTGAAGACGCCGACCGTGTTCTGCAAACTTTTTTCAAGCATTTAAATGACCAGACAGGCCAGACGCCGTTTATTGTCGACTACCGGCTTCAGCTGAAAAATGGGGAATATCGCTGGTACCGCAACAGCGGCGCGACACTGCGCGGCAAAGACGGCACGCCGCTGCGTGTGGCGGGAACCACGCGGGATATTCAGTTTGAGAAAGAAAAGGAACAAATTGTTCAAACGATGACATCCAAAATCGGGCAGCTTTCCGAAGCCATCGGAGATATGACAAAAGGCATCCACTCGATCACAAGCCAGGCGCAGGAACTGGCAACGGCGCAGGAGAATTCAACAGAAGCAGCCAATCAAGCGAAAAGCAGCGCGGATGAGACAAAAGTGATTTCGGACTTTATTAAAGAAATTGCCGGGCAGACCAACCTGCTGGGGCTCAATGCGGCAATTGAAGCAGCACGGGCCGGTGAACACGGCCGCGGCTTCGGGGTTGTGGCGGATGAAGTAAGAAAGCTGGCTATTAACAGCGCCAGCGCCACTGAAAATATCGAAAACAGCCTGGGAAGCATGAAGAAATTAATTGACACCATTATTGAGCAGATGCAAAGCATCAGCAGTCTCACGCAAAACCAGGCGGCACTGACCGAAGAGCTGAACGCCGCCATTGAAGAAATCAACGACATGTCAAGCTCTCTCGTTGAATTTTCGAAAACCATCTAACGTATCGTTTGAGCAATTTATTTGTCTACAGCATGGCATACCTGGAAAAAGGTATGCTTTTTATTTTGCGAAAATAATGGTAAGCCCCAAAACCTAATATTCTCCTTTTATTCCTTTGTTTTATAAGTTTAGCGGCCCGGTTTTTACTATTTTTAAATTATTTACATTGACAGCGTTACCATTATGTTTACCCGTTTTTCAAGAGAGGTACTTGTAGTTCTAACCCTATCCTCATAGGCTTACATACTTGCACGAAAGGGAGAAAAACAGAATGAAAAACACCGATGAATCCAGCTTGATGAAGTATACCCATGCCTCTCAAACGGGGAAAGAATCAAAGGGACAGGAGAAAACGTCTCTTTCTCATAGAATGTATTTGCGGCTGATTACGCTGATCTCCACATTTGGCGGCCTTCTGTACGGCTATGACACCGGGGTGGTTAATGGAGCGCTTCCGTTTATGTCCAGGGCAGACCAGCTGAATTTAACGCCCTTTACCCAGGGGCTTGTGACAAGCTCGCTGCTGCTCGGAGCCGCATTTGGCGCCGTATTTGGCGGAAGGCTGTCAGATCGGAGGGGAAGAAGGAAAACAATTTTAAGCGTAGCCGCTGTGTTCCTTTTCGCCACAATCGGCTGCTCGGTTGCGCCGAATGTTGAAATTATGGTGCTGTGCCGGATTGTGCTCGGTCTTGCCGTCGGGGCAACGTCCGTAATCGTGCCCGCTTTCCTGGCGGAAATGGCACCGGCTGAACGAAGAGGGAGACTTGTTACCCAAAATGAATTGATGATTGTAACCGGCCAGCTGCTGGCGTATACGTTTAACGCGGTACTGGCGAATACGTTTGGCGATATGGGCCACATCTGGAGATACATGCTTGTCATTGCCACGCTTCCGGCTGTTGTTCTGTGGCTGGGGATGCTGATTGTGCCGGAAAGCCCGCGCTGGCTTGCTTCGAAGGGAAAAGCGGCCGAGGCGCTGCGCGTTCTTCAAAAAATCCGCGCGGAACAAAGAGCAAAAGCAGAATTCAATGAAATTGAGACGGCGATTCAGGAAGAAGGCAAAATCAAAAAAGCGACCGCCCGCGACTTAAAGCTGCCGCATGTGCGCCGGCTCGTTTTAATCGGGATCGGAATCGCGATGGTCCAGCAGTTGACTGGTGTCAACTCCATTATGTATTACGGAACCCAGATTTTAAAAGACGCCGGCTTTTCAACAGAAGCGGCACTGGTCGGCAACATCGCCAACGGTGTTATTTCTGTACTGGCTACCTTTGTCGGAATTGCCCTGCTTGATAAAGTCGGACGCCGGCCCATGCTGTTTGCCGGAATGGCGGGAACCACAGTGGCTCTTTTGCTGATCGGCATTTTCTCGATTGTATTAAAAGACAGTGCCGCCCTGCCGTTTATTATTCTCGGACTGACGGTTCTCTTTTTAGCTTTCCAGCAGGGGGCGGTGTCGCCGGTTACCTGGCTTATGCAGTCGGAAATTTTTCCGCTTCATCTAAGGGGACTGGCCATGGGAATCACAGTGTTCTGCCTGTTTATGATGAACTTCCTTGTCGGCCTGCTGTTCCCGATTTTATTTGACGCTTTCGGCCTGTCGAACACGTTTTTTATATTTGTGGCTCTCGGCCTTATTTCGCTGCTGTTTATTAAAAAGTTTGTACCCGAGACAAAAGGCCGGACGCTGGAGGAAATCGAGCATTCCTTCCGGGAATCGGAGAAGCGTTACCTGGCCAAACAAAAATAAAATAAAAGCGCGCCTCTTATCGTCTTTCCACAAGACGCGTAAGGGGCTTTTTCTGTTGTTTCCAGAACCGGTCAATATTGCTATTTTTGTTTTGTAGATATGTAAATTTGTTGATGGTACGATGGACAGGTATGTTTTGTTTAGAGGGGGAGTTTTTATATGAAAAAAGCAGGGAAATGGCTTCTGGCCGGGGTTCTTTCGCTGGGACTGGCGGCGTGTGGAGAAGCAGAAGTGAAACAGAAAGGAGATTCCGGTGAATCGGAGCAGGCTGCAGAAACGTACGAGGCCAAAAAGAAGCTAACGGAAGATGAAAAGCTGGCCCTTGCGTTTTATAAGATTTACATGAAAGGAACCGATGCGGAGGCGAAGGAGAAATTTGTCAGCGAAAACGTGCCTGAGGAAGCAGCTCTGTTATTTTCCTTTGGAGCCGATGAGGAAGGCTCGGATGATTATAACGATTTGAAAGTGATTGAATCGATACATAAGAAAGAAGACGGTGAAGAAGGCACAATTGTTCTTCTTCATTCCACAACGGCAGAAGGCGGCCTGGAAGAATCCATTGCGGCCATTATGAACGGAAAATTCGTAATGACATACAGCCCGTATGCAGAAGACGCGGAATTCCGGTCGGCGTTTGAAGAATTGAGAAGTGAATTTAAAGCGCCGGTGCCGGATGAAACAAAAGAAGCGTTAGCCGGAGCCGAGTCGGCGGAAAAGAAAGCAGCCGCCGTTTTTGAAAAAACATATAAAATCGGCGACACGGTCAGCATTGACGGCACCGAAATCACTATTCAATCGGCCAAATTTACCGAGCCGGATGAATACGGCGAGCCGCAAAAAGGAAAAGTGATTACCTTAGAAGTATCCGTGAAAAACAACGGGGAAGAAAACGTGTATGTCGATAACACAGAGTTCACGATTGCCGACGCAGAAGGCAATATGCATGAGCAGTACTACAGCTACGATGACACCAGCTTCAGCAACGAAGTGAAAGTCGGCAAGCAGTACGCCGGCAAAATCGCCTTTGACGTGCCGGAATCCGCGTCATATGAAATCTACTACGAGCCATCCTTCTCCATGAATGAAGGAGAAATCAAGTTTGTGGTCACAAAAGAAGAATTGCAGCCATAAAGATTGACCAAAAAAACCCTCCTGCGCGCACTGCGCAGGAGGGTTTTTGGTTTCGGTCATTTTCAGGAAAAGGTATAATTTGGAGAAGGGCCAAGAAAAAAAGCAGAAACAGGAGAATGGAGAATGAAATTTTGCATGGAGTATGGCGATACGAATTTTATCGGTCTCGTCAACGCGGAGCGCTATGAATCTTTTGTGGATGAAGACTGGGAGCTTGACGGCCTGCTCGGGCATTTTGCGGCTGAAATGAAAAAAGGCACCATTCTTGCAGGCCAGATGACCGAAGAAGGAATCGAGCATTCCTGGAGGATTGAAGTGAGGCTGGGCATGGAGCTGTTTATTCCCGACTTTGTTAAAAAAGCGGAAGGTTACATACGAGTGACAAACGAGCGCTTATACCTTGTCGATTACGGCTGCCTGACGATGGCGGCGCAGTTTGAAGATGAAAACGTGCCGGACGAAAATGGCGCACAGAACGAAATCAAGCTCGAAAACGGCGTGTACCGGGTGGAGATCACCCAGTTTTATGATGCCGACCGGGATGAATACAGGGGAACGGATGAAACAGACCTGCTTGTGAATTTGGTTAAAGTTCCAGCTTTCCGCCAAAACCCGGACGGCGTTTTCTGGTGTATATATAAATGAAAGGAGTGAATGGGATGGCTGTGTACAGGGATCTTCTGGAGAAAATCCAGTATGACCCGGACGGGTACCGGTTTTCCCGTCTGAAAAAGCCCCCGGGCAAGAGGCCCGGCATGCCGCAGGACTACCTGGATTTTCTGGAGGAAGTCGGCTATGGAAGTGTCGGTGATGGCTGCTTTATGTTTTACGGCGGGCTGCTGGAAGCGGAAGAGCTGTTTGATACCGAAGAAAATCCGGAGCTGGACGGGGTGCTGCTTTTGGGCGACAACTTTTCCGGCGACGCGGTCGGGTTTCTGGCCGAAGGGGAATGGCCTCTTGTAGAGGTATGGCATGAAGACCTGACCATTTTTCCGAGAGAAGAAAAAACATTCGCCGAATTTGCGAGAAATGTTTTTGCGAAAAAACTGTAAAGAAAGAAGGCATAAAAGAATTGATTACAATAGAAGCTTATACAGAAGCGGTAAGGGATCATTTAAAGAAGCATTCAGAATGTCTGATAGACGAAATTAAAAAAACACTGCAGTTTCCATTCGATGAAAAAGTCGAGTTAGTGGATTTCACTGCTTTTGTGCAGCCGTATGAACTGTCCATTACGATGTTTTCCATGGAGCGGAGTGGCAACGAAGTGTTTCCGGAAGAAGGAAGCGGCCTGTTTGCCGGCAGCTGTGAAGTCCTTGAAGACGCCGAGTATTACTGTGTACCTGATGAAGACCGGGATGAATTCGAGGCCTTTTCGGAACAAAACAGCGAAGCTTTATCGAAAATCGAAACGGAAGAGGTTACCGCCTGGTTTGCTTCCTGCTGGAACGAAGCAGGCGGAAGCCGCACCCGCCTGCCGGCTTACTTCAGCTTCCACGACTGCGACCCGTGCTTTGATCTTCATAAAGGGAAATGGATTTCAGACGGAGACAAGTGGTATTCCTGATAATTTGAAAGAAAGAGGGGATTCCGTGAAGAAAAAGTGGCTGCTTGCTGTTTTGGTTATACTGATTGCAGGAGCCTCCCTTTTTTATCTCCCCAGGCGTTATCCGACTCTGGAGGGAGCTCTTAACGAGTTAAAAGCAAGGGAGGAGGGAGACGTTATTCTTCCGCTGAACGATAGCCGCAAGGCGCTGCAGATTGATAAAGACGGGCGGGTGTCCATTGCCTACAGCAGGGCAGTCCGCCCGCTGGACGTGTATGAGAAGTTTGACATCCTGCCAACGGGCCTGACGATTTATGACATCCAGCAGCCCGGCGATCTCCCCTACACAGTATCACCCATCGGAGACTCGATCCGCATTGGGTTAGTTCAAAGCAGGGACGCCGTCTACACGATAAGCGGCTTAAAATCCAATCTGGATAACAGGGAAGACGCTGTTCGCGTGTTTACTCTTCAGGATTACCGAAAAGGAGAGGCTGCCCTGCAGGACATAAAATTATGGTGGACTCCACATCCGCTGGACACTGAAAGCATTCAGGACCATTTCTTTTTCCTGGATTCAAACAAAAAGATAGTGGACGTAGACAAAAGCAGGGCGGTGGAAAAGTGAAGAGGCGGCTTATTCTTTCTCTGTCCCTTTTTTTATGGCTGCTTGCGGGGTGCGCGGAAAAAAAGGAATTCACCGGGAAAGCAGCTCTCTTAGAAGAAGATATACATGGCCGACGGGTTCTCGTTGTTCAGGAAATCAGTGATAAAGTCCTTCAGGAAGGACCGATAGAAAAAATTCTTGAGATTGCTTCCAGAACAGGGGAAAATGGGAACAGCAATGGAATGTTCTTTTATATTGATGAAGATACTTTCCAAAAGCTTAAAACTGGACAAACGGTAACCGCCACCTACAGGGGCCCGGCCCAGGAAGCGTTGCCGCCAAAAGTGGGGGCGGATAAAGTAGAGGTGACGGCGGAATAAGCTGTCAGCGGCAGAAAGCTATTAAATAGAAAAGGGGGCAACGGGTATGGAAGCGGCTCTTCTTATTTTGATCATTCCTTTTCTCATTTTTGCAGCTGTCCTTTCAAAAGGGAAAGGAGCCTTCCTGCTTTCAGGTTATAATACACTGCCTGACAGTGAAAAGGCTCAATACAATGAAGCAGCGCTGTGCAAATTTATAGGGAAAATCATGTATGGCATTAGTTTTAGCCTCCTATTATTGGCACTTGGTGAAATAGTAGAAAAGCCCATTTTGTTTTTAATTGGCCTAGTTTTCTTTTTAACGGTTGTTATGTTTGCGCTGGTGTATGTGAACACGGGAAACCGATTTAAAAAAACAGGTTAATGACAAAGAAAAAGCAGCAAAGGTCATCTTGCTTAAGGTGATCTTTTTTTGTTGAAGAAGAAAAGGGAAGCAGCCTGTCATTTTTTGTCCCGGCAGCCGTTTAGTCTGTTAGAAAGCAATCGTCTTAGAAAGAATTTTCGCAGCATAATGGTTCAGTTTTGTTTTACGGAAATATTCGGATAATTACAACATTTTTAAATAATATAAACAATATTGTAATATAGCGAAAAACGATTATAATACTATGTATGAGAAAGACAGTTGTCTTTTTCGGGTGGAATATGCTGGGGATGAATCATCCCGGAATTTATTTCGTTTATAATGGTTTCGAACGGCCGGTCTTTGGACAACGCTAAAGAAGCGTGGAAGGGCAGCGTATTTGTTTTTACAAAAGCCGCACCGGTTTGCCATTGAACCCATTTTATCACAGGGTTATGGACATAAATAACCCAATAGGAACGTATAAATTTATTTTTAGTAACGGAGGAACATGTATGAGAAGTATTCTGCACAGGTGGAATCAGGTGAGCCTGGTTAAACAGATCATCATCGGCTTGATCGTCGGGATCATTCTGGCTGTCACCATTCCAGACGCAGCAAAACCAGCGGCCATTTTAGGCACATTATTTGTCGGTGCGTTAAAAGCCATCGCACCGGTTCTGGTCCTTTTCCTGGTTATGTCGGCCATTGCGCAGCACAAAAGCGGCCAAAAAACCAATATGAAAGCGATCATTGGCCTGTATCTGTCGGGAACATTTTTGGCGGGATTGACCGCTGTTATCGCCAGCTTTCTTTTTCCTGTCAGCCTGACACTTGCGGAGGGTGCTGATGATTTAACGCCGCCCGGCGGTGTAACAGAGGTTTTAAAAACATTGCTGCTGAATGTGGTGGACAATCCGGTCAATGCCATTGTTAATGCAAACTATATTGGGATTCTGGCGTGGGCGATCCTTGTCGGGCTGGCGCTTAGAAACGCCGCCGACACAACGAAAACACTTGTATCGAATGTTTCCGACGCCGTATCGAAAATTGTGGGCTGGGTGATTAAGCTTGCTCCGTTTGGTATTCTTGGCCTCGTCTTTGAATCGATTACAGCAAACGGGCTTGGCTCGCTGCTCGACTACGGAAAGCTGCTGGCGGTGCTGCTTGGCTGCATGGCGTTTGTCGCGCTTGTGGTAAATCCAATTATGGTGTATGCCATGATCCGCCAGAACCCGTATCCGCTTGTATTTAAATGCTTAAGGGAAAGCGGCATTACTGCATTTTTTACACGCAGCTCAGCTGCCAATATTCCGGTGAATATGAAGCTGTGTGAAGACCTGGGACTCGATAAAGACAACTATTCCGTATCGATTCCGCTTGGCGCCACAATCAATATGGCGGGCGCCGCTGTGACGATTTCTGTTTTAACTCTTGCGGCGGTCCACACACTCGGCATCGAGGTGGACATTCCGACAGCGATTATCCTGAGCGTGCTGTCAGCCGTATCTGCCTGCGGCGCTTCGGGTGTCGCAGGAGGCTCGCTGCTCCTTATTCCGCTTGCCTGCAGTCTTTTTGGCATTTCGAATGAGGTGGCGATGCAGGTCGTAGGAGTCGGCTTTATCATTGGCGTGCTTCAGGACTCATTTGAAACCGCCTTGAACTCTTCCACAGATGCCCTGTTCACCGCTTCGGCCGAATTTAAAGAATGGCGCAAGGAAGGAAAGAAAATAGATATTCATCGGGCAGGATAAAGAAAGCCCGGTTTGTCCGGAACAAAACAGCTCCTCTGACTGTCAGTTTACCAGCAGGGGGCTGTTTTTTTGCTTTTATGGGAAAACCGGCAGTCTTTAAATAATTGTGCTTTCTTCGCCCTCTGTTTTAAATTGTGTAAAAAAGAAGATAAACAGAACGATCGGAAGCGCCACCAGAAATATAGTGTTTGTCGATGGCCGAATCGCCGGAAGATCTGTCAATGCCATGCTTATCACCTCTTTTCATTTCACCGGGCCGGCGGTTAAAATATTGTATCGAGCTCATTGAAAATCCGGCTTGTATGAAGCCGGGTTGGCTGGATTTTATCACCGCCGAAAGGCGGTCCGCCAACACTCAGGG
Organism: Domibacillus indicus; assembly: GCF_000970685.1. Lineage (GTDB taxonomy): Bacteria > Bacillota > Bacilli > Bacillales > Domibacillaceae > Domibacillus > Domibacillus indicus. The sequence continues at coordinate 159,368 of NZ_LAJB01000002.1, read as the reverse complement.
AAAATCCTTCCGGAGCAATACCAAGGCCATTGACATTGATTTTATCCATGAGCAGCAATAGGGCAGTAAGAATATCAATCGCATCGATCGCCGCGTTTATTGCTTTGTCTTTATATTTGCCTTCGAGCCGGGCAACACCGGTAATAGGCCCGCCTGCTGACAAAGAAAAACTTCCTGGGGCAATAAAGATTCCAAGCACTGTAAATTGCCCCGTCAGCAGCAGCGCGGCTGTCACAATGTCAATTTCCCGCTGAATAACATACAGTACTGTACCGTCTTGTTTTGATAACTTTTTTTCCTTCACTACAGCTGCCTCCTTGCCCCTCAAAATAGTTTATTCAAAAGGCACGCAAAGCGTATAAGCCGTTTAAACAAATCCTGCTTGTTTTTTTATAAGCCTGTCCGCTTTTGGAAAGCTTCTTAACGGTGCCCGCTGCCATACACATGGAACAGCTCAGCCGCCGATTTCATATATTGGCCGTAGAAGGGCCTGCATGAACTCTTTTCGTTATTTATCTTTCGTTTTTTGATTAAAGAGAATTCTTTTTAAAAAAGACACTCAGCCGTGGCAAACGCTTAAACCAATATGGATAGCTATTCATATCTTATAGCATATAGATCAATAAACAAAAATGGACTGGCATTGATCTATATAAGTGCTTTACTGCCTTTTTGGAAGGGGGTGAAACATATGAGTCAATATGGTGGAGGTTCTGGCTACGGCAGCGGATTTGCGCTGATTGTTGTGCTGTTCATTCTATTAATCATCGTTGGTGCTGCATATCTTGGCGGCGGTTACGGCGGTGGCTACTAATTGAATCAATTTTAGTGCCATTTCAGCGATTTTTTCCGGGAATTCCCGGCCGCTTAGAAATGGCGCTTTTTTTGTGCTGCTTCATGATTTTCCTAATTATTGTGATTTTGCCACAGTCACGCGATTCTTTTTTTCATATGATAGTAAAAAGCAGGAGCGTAAGAGTCTGAATATTTTTATGCTCTCTCTTTGCGAGAAGAAAATGAGAAAGAAGGAAGGGAAAAACATGCCGTTTTATCCTCCGAATCGCGGGCGGGAGCCATTTCGTCCCTATCCGGGCCCGAAACCGTTTGATCCGTTTTTTGGACCGTTTCCACCGAACCCGGGACCGCCTTATCAAAATTCCCGTCCCGTCTATCAGAACCGGGGACCTGTTTCGTGGGGTCCGGCTCAGCAGCCTCCGCAGAAACCGGGGGTACTGGCTAGATTTTTACAAAATATGGCCCAACAGCCTCCTCAAGGAGCTGCCATTCCTCCGCAGGCACCCGCTGCAGGGGAAAACACAGGCCAGCTGCCGTCTCAAGAAAAAGCTGCGGTGCCTCCGCAGGGGGGAGCCGCAAACCCGCTGCCGACTCAAGAGGCTGCCGGCACATGGGGAAATATAAGCCAGATGCTTGCGCACGCAGAAGAATTATCAAGAGGAATTCATACCCTGAAACAAATAGGCTCCGTTTTCATGAAAAAATAAACCAAAAAGAGACTGCCGACAAAGTCGTTGGTCTCTTCAGGCTTTAGATAAACAATTATTAACCCGCATTACTCATAAATTCAATAACATTCTTTGAAAAAGCTTCATATAAAGCAAGGTATACACAGTATAAGAGGAAGCAATACAAGGAAAACAACGTGTTCCGGTCAGTTTTTAAGCACTCAGGAAAACGCCTTAAATAGAGATTTGGACCCTGTTCTGTTAAACGCTTGAAGCAGTTTGGCTGCCTTAAAAGTATATAATTAGCGGGCAGGTGGAAACAAGGGGGAGAGCGAGCGTCATTATTCATTTGTAATATATGTTTTTTCAAAAAAAGTGTACTTGGCCCGCTCCGTTACCGGGTGCGGATTGAAACATAGACTATAAAGCTATCGATTATGTGAGAAGGACTTCCTATCTGTCACGCTTTTATTCTGTCCGCATATTTTAGTTACGTAATCAAAACAAGGAGGAAGAGAACAATGGAGCCTGGTGAAAAGAAACCATCAAAAACGGCTGGCCAGCCTTTGAATCAGTTTATGGGGCCATTCGATTTGTTTTTCAGTGAACCGTTCAGGCATTTTGGCGATTTTCTTAACCGGGGTTCTTTTTCAGTGGATCTGCACGAAACAGCAGCAGAACTGGTCGTTGAAGCAAGGCTTCCCGGCTTTAAAAAGGAACAGATTCAAGTGGAATTGTTACGGGGCGACCGGTTGAGAATTTCAGCAGAGCATTCCGAAACAAGCGAAGCAAAAAAGGAAGAAAGTGTCCCGTACTACACGAGAAGAACGTTTGGAAAAATGGAAAGAATCATTCCGCTGCCAGTCCCCGTTGTGGCAGATACTCCAAAAGCGACGTATCAGGATGGATTAGTAAAGGTATTTCTCAAAAAAGAAAAAAGACGGTTTATTAAAATCGATTAAATTTGCCGGTAAGCCAAATCGCTTTGCAGGCGCAGGAAGCTGGGATTCGCCGGCCTCTTTTTTATTTCAAAAAATTCGTTTCCCGTCTTATAGATTTAGCAGAAAGCAAGAACTGTGAGGGCTGCTTTCTGCAGCAGTTTTAAGCCGGAAATAGAGCCGCATACGGCTTTTCTTTTTTCGTTTTATAGTGAATCTACCTTAATCCAGCTTTTGATATTTTCATATAATAAATAAAACGAAAACGTCATACTGCTTTATGCATATGGACTGCTGAAAAGATTAAACCAAAACGTCCCAGAAAATTTAAAAGAGAAATGAGGTGAGCGACAATGCCATTTTACCCTCCGGGTCCCGGGCCAGGACCGTTCAATCCATATCCGGGCCCATTTGGACGGCCTTCATATCCCCGCGCATTCCGTCCTTATCCAGTCCCGGTCAGGCGGCCCCGCAATCCCGGCGCGTTTCGCCCTTACTCAGCACCGCCCGGAACTTTTGCCGGCAGAGGAGCTGGACCGGGCATGCAAAGCCCTTTTACATGGGGCAATTTAAATCAAATGATGATCCATGCGGGGAATGTATCCAGCGGGCTTAATTCATTAAGGCAAATGGGGTCTCTTTTTAATATCATAAATTAAAGACATTCCAGCATAAGGGACTTTTTTACAAACTCCGCTTCAAGGATGGCGTCACAAGAGCCGGTGGAAAAAGGACAAAACAAGCTTAGAGAAAAAGGACGCGTCCGGGCGTCCTTTTCGTGTGCAGAAAAATGATAAGCTTTTTTGGAATGAAAGGCAGCCAGTGCTGAGAACAGGAACGATAACAATCAGACTTGAAACGATTTTCTTTTCTTATTGAGCTAACGGACGAAATTTTCAATGAAAAAATAGCTTTTTCATTCTTGACAGGCTGCGCTACTTTGTATTACTATATACTAGTAATAAGTATTACTGAATACCAGTGATGCAAAGTACCGGAAACATAAGTGAAATACAAATGGAGGAAAATATTTGGAAAACATTACGGAAATGCTCAAAGGGGTGCTTGAAGGCTGTGTGCTTGAAATCATTAGCCGTGGCGAAACGTACGGCTATGAAATCACACAGCAGCTGCGAGAACTCGGTTTCACGGATGTGGTTGAAGGTACCGTTTATACCATTACTATGCGGCTCGAGAAAAACAATTTGGTAATCATAGAGAAAAAGCCATCCGCTGTGGGACCGCCGAGAAAATTTTACACACTCAACGCAGAGGGACAAGAGAAGCTCGAAATTTTTTGGGAAAAATGGGTTTTTGTCTCAAGCAAAATCAATGAGCTCAAAACGAAAAAGCTCAAAGGAGAGAAGGCGTAATGAGTATGATCGAAAAAATGATCGGAAGTCTGGATGACAAGCGTGAATGGAAGGCGATGGAGACGCGTGCGAAGGAGCTTCCGGGTGAGTACCGCAATGCTTACAAAGCTATCCAAAAATATATGTGGACTGCTGGCGGAGGCCCCGCCGACTGGAAGGACAGCAGCCGTATCTTTCAAGGCATTCTCGACCTCTTCGAGCAAGGAGCAGCGGAAGGCAGGAAAGTCACTGACCTTACGGGCGAGGACGTGGCTGCTTTCTGCGACGACCTGGTGAAGGATGAGAAAACCTGGAAGGATAAGTATCGCAAGAAGCTGAACGATACGATTGGCCGCGGCTAACGATAAAGTCCCGGTGTTTGCTTCAAGAAGCATGCAAAAAAGACCGATTTTTTTTTCGGTCTTTTTTATTTGTTTTTATTGGGCTGAAAACCAATGTTTAAGAAAACGGGCAGCAGAGCTAAAGAAGTGAGAAGAGGGATTAAACCGGTATCTCACTAAGCCGGATACATCAAAAAAAAGAAAAATAACAGGATGAACAGGCCATCTCTTTTCAGAAGTCTGCTTTTGCTGGAAATATGCTGCCTTATACGTCGGTAAAAGGGACGGCTGGTTATTAAAGGGACTTTGACTTTCCAAGCGTGCTGCCGCTCTCATTGATAGCAGACAAAAGCAGCTGGATATCAGCCTTGATTTCCTTTTTAAGAAAGGTATTTCCGCAATTTTTATACTCCTGCTCTAACCGGTGAATCTCCCTCTTAAATAACGCCAGTTCGGTTTTCGTTTTCATATTCAAAACCCTTTCGCTTAGTATGTGCCCGTTCGTTTTCTCCTGATGCTGCATTCTCATTAATATGGTGTTTACTCGAATCTAATGCCCCAAAAAAAGAAAAAGCCGAAAAGAACAGGATCTCCTGCTCTTTTCGGCTTATGTCCGGCACAGTTTGTCCGGTTCATTACGGCCCTGCCTATGATTTTGGTTTTAAAATAAATGAAATGACGCTGTTATCAAGCTCAAAATTCCAGTCAACGAAAACATCCTGTATGTCGGCATTAAAAATTGAAGTAAAATGAGTGCTTTTGCTGAGCATACCGCCTTCAAGCTGCCTTTTGGCAATCCGAAGCGTTTCATCAAAGCCAAGAGAAATAAGCTGTTTTTCAATTGGCACCAGTATTCCCTCGCGGATGACGATCAATGCGCGGGGACTGATCATGTAAGAGGCCACAAAGTCCGGCGCTTTTTCAGCCTGCTCGCTTATGCTGATGATTTCCTTGTGTACTTCTTCTTTTCCTTCATACTCGGATTTGGCATCTTTGCCCTTATCCGGCATAGCCGGGCTGACGCCGACGAAAACCCCCGTTTGATGAGCCAGGTTCCAATCATAATAAACATGCTCAATATCCATATCGGTTATTGCTTTGATTTGTCCCCGGATTTCGGGGTCGAGTGATTTCATCAGGTATTCCCGTGTTGTCAGTACTGTCATATCCTGGTCCTGGTCAAGAAGCACCTTTTCCATTGCTGAAATAAAGCCGCTCATATAAACAAGTATATACGGCTGGGCTATGGTCACATGTATTGCTTCCGGGCCTTTGCCAAATTTATCCCGCAGCAGCTTGCCGAAATTGTTCGCCATCTTTGTCTGCTGCGCTCTAATATCCATATAACGAGATTCCTTTTTTTAAAGAAAGAAGCATCTTATCCTCTCTCCTTTGATCATTTTAGCATTTTGCTTGAGAAAGTGAAACAGGCAAGGTGCTGATATTTTCAATTCCCCCTTTTTCTCCTGTAAAAAAGTTTATGTAAAAAAGAAAGCCGGCAAAATAAAAAGAATATTTCATCTTTTTTTCAAAATAGATAGGTAAACCTTTACTTTTCCGTTATAATATAAATACTTATACATTTAGTTGTGAAATTCTTAACATCACTCGGACCGGGGATTCGGGATTTGACGCCTGTGTCTCAAAAAGGATGGCTGGAATGGATATTAAAAGAAAAGAAAAGGAATTGGGATCTTTTATCGGAAAAATTTTGAGAGACCATTTCGGCAAAGGGCCGGGGGCGGTGTTTGCCACCATTTCCCCTCCTTATATCACCGTATATATTAAAAACTTTCTGTCCCCGATGGAAAATAAATTGTTGAATACCGAGCAAAGCAAATATGTTGAAAAAATCAGGGACATGCTTATGCCTGCCCTTATTGAGGAAATCAAAGCCTACGTTAAAATAAACGTAGAGTTTGACATTATAGAATTCTACTACGACTGGAATCTGGACAGCCATTCAGGAATGTTCGTCGGCATTGCATCCCATAACCATCAAGAGCGCGCCTCCTATCAGAATCAGGAAGAGGTGCATAACGAAATTATCAAACTGAGTATGGAAGCGGAAAAGCCTCCCGGAGAGGTATACTCCTGCCTTGTTAATCCAAGGACGCTCGTAATCGTCCGGCACAAAATTTTAGTACCCGTTGAAAAAGAAATGATCCAGCTGGGGTACCCGGAGATTCTTACCCTGGTCAAACGCAACCTCGAAAGAAGACTGGCCCTGCAGCACAAACATCAGCTTCAGTCCTACCTGGATGCTGAACTGGAAAATACGTTTGTTTCATGGGATTTTGACCTCGACAAAAGTGTGTTCTTATTTATCTTAAAACCGAATAGCAGAAGGCAGCAATGAGCCAGGCGACAGAACTGGACATAAGCCAAAAGAAGGGGAAGCTTCCCTTCTTTTGGCTTTTTCATTTTCTGGAATTATAAAAGTCATCTTCACGGTTGAAATGAACATACAATTGCCTGCATGAAAATGGCAGGAAGAGGGGTTACGAGGAATGGATAAATCGGCAGTAATTCACATTCAAAAAGAAGATGACATCATCATGGCCCGCAAAATGGTCCGGGAATTCGGACGGATACTAAATATGCATTCGCTCACTCAAGCCAGAATTCTGACTGCCGTTTCCGAGCTTGCCAGAAACATTTATCGTTATGCCAGAACGGGGCATATCACATTTGAAGCGATTGAAAAAGCAGACCAGGCGGGTCTCAGGATCACAGCGATGGATAATGGTCCGGGAATTGAGGATATCCGAAAAGCATTGGAGCAGGGATATTCGACTTCGGGCGGCCTCGGGGCAGGTCTGCCCGGCGTGAAAATTTTAATGGATGAATTCTCAATTGAGTCCAGCAGGCATGCGGGTACAAAAGTGACCGTTACAAAATGGCAGCTAAAATAAAAAAAATGCTGCGTCGCTCCTTTAGATTGTAAATAGCAATTTTTAATCCTTTAATGGCCCGGCAGCCGGTAATCCAGCCTGTTTGTGTGCACGGCAATTATTTAACAATTTGTCTGCCAGATTGAGAAAAAGCAGGAATGCTGCGAAATAAGCATTCCTGCTTTTTCTTTTTTTCTTAATAATATATAGAAAGTGGAGAAGCAATGCCGGAATCACCCGTCTGTTTAGGTGCTGCCATTGGAAATGTCCGTACAAGAAGAGGGATTTCATGAAGAGGAAAGAAAAACTGTCTATGAGTGAAGGGAGAGACAGAGAGATAGTAATGAAAATTCTTTGGAAAATAAAGCGGACAAGGATTATAATAAGTTATAAGTACATGTTTGGTTTGTATTCAAGTTTTCGTACGAGCTTGTAAGACTTCATTCGCAGTTACGAAAAATTTGTACTTACATAATGGTGTTGGCAAAGGAGAGTTCTTATGAAACAAAACGATGGGAACATTTCATTTACGGACCGCATGGCTGCCCGTTATTCGTTTGATGATCCCGGCTATGTCGGAAAAGACAGCTCGGGAAACGGCCGTGATGCAGCAGCAGAAGGCAGCAAAAAACCGGTAATCAAAACAGTAGGCGGCAGAGCGGCTGTGACGCTTGCTGGCGGGAAAAACGGCACTTCCTATGTAACGCTTCCTGCCGGGCTGCTTGCGGATATTAACGATCATACTGGAATGACGGTCAGTTCATGGGTGTACCTGCGAAAAGGCACAAATGTATGGGAAAGAATTTTCGATTTTGGCAAAGGGCCCGGGGGACCGTATGTATTTTTAACGCGGAATTTACGCGGCGTCTGCTTTATGGATTCGGATCTTACTGCCGATGCCGGGAGGACGTTTTCTTCTGGAGAATGGATTCATGTAGCCATGTCGGTGGCAGGAACAAAAGGCGGCACGCTGAGCAGCGCCGGACCGGTTATTTACGTAAACGGTGAAGTGGCGGGGGACGGCTCGATCAGCCAGACGTCGAGCGGTACATACAAACGGCTTCGCAGCTGGTTTGATACATTTTCCGATTCAGCCAATTACAGCCGGAATTATATCGGAAAATCCCAGCATGAAGCGGATGATGACTTTAACGGCTCCCTGTCCGACTTCCGCGTTTACAAAGCGGCCCTTACACAGGATGAAGTGATCGAGGTAATGTGCGAATCGCTGACTGACGCCGAGATTATCGGGCTTGCGAAAGATAAATACTTATCATCCCCGACCACGATTGTATCAAAGGCTCTGTCACTGCCTTCTTCGCTTATGGGCGGAAAAGTGGCGGTTTCCTGGAAATCCAGTGAACCTTCCGTCCTGTCCGATACGGGAGCAGTGGGGGGAGTGGACGGACCTAAAGGAGTTACCCTGACGGCTGTTTTAAGGAGGGGAACAGAAGCGGATGAAAAGCACTTTACCGTAACCGTTCTTCCGGAGGGCGTTCCTTCCCATTTCGTGACGGTTGATGGAAGCGGGAACAAAGCTGATATCAGCGAAACGATGTACGGCCTGTTTTATGAAGACATTAACAACGCGGCGGATGGCGGCATCTATGCGGAGCTTGTGCAAAACCGTTCCTTCGAATCATTCGCCTTTGACACGTATTCCCATGCTTCCGGCGAGTGCGGCTGCTCGACAGGCAGAAACCATGAACCGCTTCATGCCTGGTTTGGGAACGTGGAAAACGTAACCGTCCATAATACGGGAGGGTTAAATGAATTCTTCGGTATTTCTGATCAGGATGTGAATTCCCATTTTATTACGGCACCGGACGGCAGCACGATCATCAACAAAGGCTTTACCGATTCAAACGGCCATTGCGCCATGTTTATCAAAGAGGGCGCTTCGTATGATTTTACCGTATGGGCCAGAGCGGAAACCGCGGGAAGCATCACTCTTGAGCTTCAGGACGGGGACGGCGGGCCGTCCAGCGGCGCTGTTACGGTGCAGGTGGAAGGCGGCAGCACATGGAAAAAGTACGGAGTCGATTCGAAGGTGGTACTGACCGGAACCAAAACCGGACTCGGCCAGCTTGCGTTAACGTTTACCGGCGATGTTTCCATCGACATGGTTTCGCTAATGCCGCGGGATGTCTGGGGCGCGGAGGAAGAAGAACGGTCGAAAACCGCTCATGCCAACTACAGAGGGAACCCGAACTACCGCCTGCGGAAGGATCTCGTGAATGCGCTCGTTGACCTGCATCCGACCTTCCTGCGTTTCCCGGGCGGCTGTATTTCAGAAGGCTCCTACATCTGGGAAAACGTATACGAATGGAAAGACTCGGTAGGGACGGTTGAACGGCGGAAGGAAAACTTTAATGTATGGGGCTACATGATGACGATGGGTCTGGGCTACATGGAGTATTTCCAATTGGCCGAGGATTTGAATGCGGCGCCTCTTCCTGTTATGGCATGCGGTGTGCTCTGCCAGGCCCGTTCGAATTATGTTCACCCGGCGGGCGGAGATTTGCGGGACCAGTTTGTTAAAAGCTTTACCGATTTAATTGATTTTGCGATCAGCACCGACTTTGAAGGCAATGAATGGGCTGCCCTGCGCAGGGAAATGGGCCATGAAGCGCCGTTCGATCTCCATTACCTCGGGGTAGGAAACGAAAACTGGGGCGAGGAATTTTTCACGAATTTTGAATACTTTAAAGCTGCCATTGATGAATACATGGGCCGCCATTATCCGGGCCATGAGCTGCACATTATTTCAACGGTCGGGGCGCAGGCGGATGATGACGCGTACCAGGAAGGCTGGAAGTTTTTAAGCGGGAATTTATCTGAAGGCGCGGCGGTGAGCTTTACGGATGGCAAAACGGTGATCGAGGAAAATGTGACCTGGTACGAAAAACAGCCGAACTACATGGACACCATTGCCGATGAGCATTATTACCGCTCCAATGACTACCTCTTACACAACGCGGACCGGTACAACTATTATTACCGGGCGTACCAGCCGGACGGCAGCTTGAATGAAGCGGAAACCTCCAAGGTATTCGTTGGCGAATTTGCGTCTACGGACAAAAACACACTGGCCGGCGCTATTGCGGAAGCGGCGCTTATGACCGGCTTTGAAAACAATGCCGACGTGGTGCGGCTGGCTGCCTACGCGCCATTATTTAACAAGGTGCTGACGGATGGAACGTACCGGTGGACACCGGATTTAATCTGGTTTGACGATGAAGCAGTCTGGTTTACGCCGAATTACTATGTTCAGCAGCTGTTTGGAAAATACCTGGGCACAAAGCTGCTCGGCACGTCCTTTTCAACATACCGGAATGGAAAGCTGGCCGAGCTCGCGCCAAAAGGCGGAATTGAGATTGCGACAGGCCAGGCCGAAATCCAGGTGAAGCATGTGAAGGTAACCGATAATGTAACAGGCGAAGTGCTGCTCGACCAGGATTTCACGAAAGGGCTGGATGCGGCCTGGAAGCCGATCCCGGGCTCGGTCGGGTACACGGCTGATCCCGAAAAAGGCCTTGTCCTGCATGCGCAGAACAGCGGGTTAAACGGCTTATATATGATGAATGACAGCTGGACCAGCTATAAGGTTGAAGTGCAGGCGTCAAAAGCAGCGGGCAGCGACGGCTTTTACGTCGGGGCAGGCCTGACCGATATTTCGCCGGAGAAAAAAGACGTGCTTGAGTATGCCATCGGCTATAACGGAAATGCGACCGGCGTGAAGGTGTACAAGCAGGGCATCGAGGCGTACACGCTGGGCGACTATTCCTCCAGCACAGCTGCCGGCAACCTGCGGGCGAGCTGCTATGAAGAGCTGGCGGAAGAAACACTGTATACGATTACTGTAAATTACGGCGGCGAAACAGGAGACCGCCTCATCTGCTCTTACACAGACGGCGCATTTGCCAGCAAGGTGCTGGACTACAAGCTGGAAGCGTACAACCGCGACCTGTTCCACTCGGTAACAAAAGACGAAAACCGGGTGTATGTGAAGCTCGTCAACGCCGATCCGTTTGAAAAAACAACGAGTCTCGCGCTGAACGGTCTCGATGTTCAGGAAGCGGGCCGGATGATCACCGTTACCGGAGATGAATCACTCCTTCATACACCGAACGTCAACAAAAGAAACGCCGAGCAGATCACTCCATCCGAAACGGAAATTGGGCTCGATCACAATGGTACGGTTGTCACACTGCCTGCCAGCTCCGTAACGGTTCTTGTACTAAACAGAAAATGATAAAGCAGGAATGCGGATATAGCCGCATTCCTGTTTTTGCTTACTGTTTAAGGGAATAAAAGCCTATGGCTCTTGAGGCGGAATTGTCAAATTTGGGGCGGTATTTCCTCGCGTTGGGCCGGTAAAAACAAATACCGCCCGCAGCTCATAGGAAACCGCCCCGAAATACAAAATACCGGCCATTACAGCGGGCAAACCAGCTCCCAGAAGTGCCGGAGCGTTAAAAACCGATATGCTATAATAATAGTAAAGCAGCTGGAGAGGACGGTTTCTCCACTAGCTTTCTTAAAGACGTTTTTTTCGCGAGGTGTTGAACATAAAGAGATTATTAAGAGCGGCCGCCTGTTTTTTTCTGCTGATGCTTGTAAGCGGATGCACGTTGGATTCTGCCAATACAGGAAAATACCGGGTGATTTATAACGGCGAACAGACGAAAAAGCAGGAAAGCGGGCAGATAAGCGGTGAAATGTATACGATTGCAGTCATTCCGAAAGTTGAAGGGATTTCTTATTTTGAGGCGGCAGAAGAGGGAGCCCGTGAAGCAGGAGAAGATTTGAATGTAAACGTTCTCTTTGAAGGGCCGCCTGCTGCGGATTGGAAGCAGCAAAGTACGATCATCGAGAGTTTTATTCAAAAAGAAGTTGATCTTATTGCTGTTTCTGCCAACGATCCAGAGAAACTGGGGCCGGTGCTGCAAAAAGCAGAGGAAAAAGGGATTAAAGTGATGACGTGGGATTCCGATACGAACGCTGGCTATAGAGAGCTCTTTATCAATATGGTTGACCCTGAAAACCTGGGCCGGCATGTAATGGACAATCTGGCTTCCGAAATGGGGGAGGAAGGGGAGTATGCCATCATGACCGGTTCTCATGAAGCGGCCAATGTATCTGAATGGATGGATTACATCGTGAAGCAGCAGAAAAAAGCGTATCCGGGCATGAAGCTCGTTGAAGCAGTGGAGACAGAGGACAATCCTCAAAAATCATACCTGGCTGCGAAAAAGCTGCTGCGGGACCATCCCCGTTTAAAAGGCATACTGGGCAGTTCATCGGTCGGGCCGCCGGCGGCTGTCGAAGCAGCACGTGATGCGGGCAAAGCCGGCGCTGTTGCCGTCACCGGGCTTTCTACCCCTAATTTAATGAGGGAGTATATAAAAGAAGGCTCGGCCAGGGTGGTTACATTATGGAGCCCTAAAAAACTCGGCTATTTAACGGTCAGCCTGGCGGAACAATTGCTTGATGGCAGCACACTGAAGGACGGGCAGCATGTCGGGAAAGTCGGCAATATCAAAGTAAAAGGTGATACAGTCATCATGGGCCTGCCCATTGATTTTACAAGGGAGAATATCAATCAATATGATTTCTAAGCTTCTCGAAAACATAACCTTAAAAAACTCCCGGCTGTCAACGAAGCTGATTGTCACCTATATCCTGTTAACCGTTATTCCGATGGGATTATTGGGGATGCTCGCCTATTATGAATATACTAAATCGATGGAGGAAAAAGTGGGGGAGTACATTCCGAAGCTGTTAAAGCAGGCGAACAGCAACATTGAAAACAACCTGAGTGAATTGGAAAAGCTGCCGGACTCCATTTACGGCTCCAGTGACGTTATGTCCATCCTGCGGGACAGCAGCCTTAAAACCCAATCTCAATCCTATCAGGAACAGTTTGTCGTAGAAAGCTTTTTAACAAACATGTATCTGGATAACAGCTCGGAAATTTTAGGAGCGTTTTTGGTAACTGAAGACCGTGCTTTTATCAGTACACGCATTCCTTACGAGGGCTTCAAGCCGGAAAATTGGCTTCTGCCGCCTTCGGAAAAACCGGCACCGGGCGAGAAAGTTGAATTTATGTTTCCCGGACAGACAGGCCTGGAGTTTGAAGGCGGTCCTCCATATTTGCTGCTGAAGAAGCAGGTCACAGACGTTGACAACCGGAAGACGCTCGGCACAATTTTTTTAGCTGTTAATTTAGCTTTTATTGAAGAAGTATTATACGACGTAGAGGAAAACGAAAATGCGGCTATGTGGGTGATGGACAAAGGCGGGCAGGTGATTTTTCATACGGATGCCGGAGAAATCGGCACCCTTTCCAGCGAAATAAGAGAGTACCCGCTGCTGAACGGAAGCTTCCAGGCAAGAGAAGATGGGGGAAGAACGCTGATCAGTGTGAATCAATCCGCCCGCCATAACTGGATTCTGGTTCACCGGATTCCTTTAAAAGACCTGACAGTGGGGACGGATGTTGTCCGAAATGCCACCATTTTCACTTTTTTGACGCTTGTCGCCATTACAACGCTGATTTCGGTATTTCTTGCCTGGTCGGTCACCAAGCCGATCAAACGGCTTGGCCGGGCCATGCAGGAGGTGGAGGAGGGCAATTGGAATGTCTCCATCCCGATACAGGCACAGGATGAGGTGGGTGCCCTGGCTCAGAGCTTTGATTCCATGCTTGCGGAAATCAGAGAATTGATTGAAAAAAATTATACGACCGAGCTCCGCCAGAAAAACGCTGAACTGTATGCTCTGCAGTCGCAAATCAATCCGCATTTTATGTACAATACACTGCAGACGATTAATATGGCAGTGGAAGACGGCGAATCAGATACGGTCATCGAAATGGTCACGCTTCTTGGGCGGATGCTGCGGTACTCGCTGAGCAATAAAGACCGGCTGGTGCCGATCTCGCAGGAAACCGCTCATATCGAAGACTATTTAAAAATTCAAAAATACCGGTTTGAAGAAAGGCTGACGTACCTGGTTCAAACAGAAGCAGATGCCGATGTGTATGCTGTGCCCAAATTTATTTTGCAGCCGATTGTCGAGAACTCGATTAAATACGGGCTGGAAAAGCGAAAAGGGCTGCATATTGAAATCTGGGTGGAAGAAATGCTCAATGCCCGGGGGGAAAAAGATATTGTATTTACAATCCGCGATAACGGCCCGGGCATAGAGGAGGAAACGCTGGAAGAGCTGAAGGCGAAATTGCAGTCCGACCCGATGGGAAAAAGAGATTCGGGTTTCGGTATTTTAAATGTTCATGCCCGGGTGATGCTCATGTTTGGAAGCCGGTATGAATTACAAGTGGAAAGCTTTGCGGAAAAAGGGACGGAGATTACGATCCAAATTCCGGCCATTTCAAAAAATGAAGCAGCAGGCTATTCGGATACACAGGAGGATGGTGAAGGAAAATGACACAAATCAAAACGGTTATTGTGGATGATGAAGGCAGAATCCGCCGGGGAATTGAGCGGATGGTCCGGGCGCTCGGAGAGGAATGGGAAATCGCCGGCACCTTTTCTGACGGTTTAGAGGTATACGAAGCGGTATTGAATGAATCCCTTTCTTTTGATCTGTTGATTTCAGATATCCGGATGCCGGAGATGGACGGCCTGTCGTTAAATAAAAAGCTGAAAAGCCATTTGTCGTTTTTAACGATATTCATCAGCGGCTATGATGATTTTGAGTACCTGCAGGCCGCTATCCGGGACGGTGCGGCCAATTATCTTTTAAAGCCGGTTGACAAGGAACAGTTCGCGGTGCAGATGAATGAGGTAAAGCAGAAGATTGAAAAGATCCATGAAGAAAAACAGGAATGGCAGGCCGTACAGGAAAAAGCATCGCAGCTTGAGCATACAAAGCAGCTTCAGCTGTTGAGTGAAATCACCTGGAATGAAGAACGGGACATTGCGTATCTTGACTGGACCCGGCAGTTTCCGGGCGGCTGCTATCAATTGCTTCATGTCAGCATCGACCAGGTTTTTTCAAAAACGAAAGAGTTTTTGACCGAGGACTGGCATAAATGGTCTCAGGCTGTCGAGGTTCTTTTAGAAGAAGCTGCCGGGGATCATCTTCATGCCCAAAAGATAACGGGCTGGCAGTGGCGGGGCAGCCGGCTGAATTACTGGATGCTGCTGAATGCAGCTGATCCCGGGTCTCTGGCGGAAACCGGGAAATTCGCGGAGAAATTGAGAGTATCCATTCAAAAACGCACTCCTTTTACGGCTTCGATTGCCGCGGGGCGTGAATTTTATGATCTTGCTTCGTTTGGCAGCAGGAAAAACGAGCTGCTGGCGCTGCTCCAGTTCCGGATGATTCAGGGAGGAAACCGGGTGTTTCAGGCTGATCTGGCTGAAGGCATGAAGGCACAGGAATCCAAAGGAATTTCGCCTGCCATCTTAAAACATACAGAGCAGGCTGTTTATTCGTTTGAACAGGGGAAGGAAGAAGAGCTGCTGTCTGCATTAAACGGATTTTTTCGCGAAGTCGAAACCCTTTCCTCACCGCTTATGGTAAATGAGGCGGTGTATTATATGCTGGTCGGAATCGTCAACTGCTGGATTGAAAACAACGGGTACCGCGAAGACCCCGATTTGCTCACAGGTGCCCTGCAGATTACAAAGCAGGTCGCAAACTTCACTCAGCTGAAGGAGGAGGTAAAGCGATGGATTTTGCAGGTTATGGAGAAAATGGAGTATGCAGGCGGGCAGCCGAACCCTGTTCAAATTGCAAAAGAGTGGATCAAGCAGCATCTGAGTGAGAACATTACCATTAAAAAAATTGCCCGGCAGGTGTATATGAATCCGAACTACTTCTGCGATTATTTTAAAAATCAGACCGGCGAAACCATTTTAGACTATGTAACGGCGGCAAGGCTTGAAAAAGCGAAGGAGCTGTTGGAAACAACAGATGAAAAAGTGTATGACATTGCTTCGGCCGTCGGCTACCAGGATACCAAATACTTCAGCCGGCTGTTTAAACAGTGGGCCGGGCAGACGCCTTCCCAGTTCCGTGAACAGCATTTTAAACCGGCCGGTGAAAAAAGCGGGCGTTAAAAAAAGCAGCTGGAGCGGTTTGTTCTTTTTACAACATCCGTCCGCCGTTTTACCGGCTTGCCTGAAGGAGCTGCTTTTGTAATTGACGGTTTTGATTGTATGCCCTTTCATTCTCTGAATATTATCACCCCTATCTGAATTTTGTCTCCTGTAAGTAAGCGTTTCACTGCGCTATAGTTTAGCTATCAGGAAGTTCATTGCAGCGTGAAGCGGCCAGGATGCGCCGGCTGTCTGCAACTGAATTTTCGCGCAAATGAAAACGCTTGCCGGTGAACCCGAAAAGTTCTTCAGGCAAAATCATGTAGGAGGTTTTGAAATGGCTAAGATCGGTTCTAAAAAAACGACTGGCTGGAAAGCGACCATTTCGGTTGCGATGGCGAACTATATTGAAGCAGGCTCCATTATCGCCGCAGCAAGCAGCCTGAGCATGTGGGAAGCTTACCTGCATTTAGACAGCATTATGGTCGGCCTGCTCAGCGCGTTAAGCGCCAATGCTTTTGGGGCGGCAGTCGGGGCTTTGTTCGGCGGCTATTTGTGTGACAAATATGGCCGGAAATTTATTTACACCTATGACCTGCTCCTTTATATGGCCGGGGTTTTATTGATTGCTCTTTCCGTCAACTTCCCAATGCTTTTAATCGGGACGATCATTACAGGGATTGCCGTGGGCGCCGGCGTACCGGCATCCTGGACATACATCGCTGAAGAAGCGCCTGCCGATAAACGGGCAGCCCATGTCGGGATGGCACAGCTGGCCTGGTCAACCGGACCGGCTATTACCTTTTTGCTGGCCGTTCTGCTTGCGCCGCTGGGCTTGTTAGGAAGCCGGATTATTTTCCTTCACCTGCTGGTCATCGCCTTTATTACGTGGTACATCCGCCAGGGCTTGTCAGAATCCGCTATTTGGAAAGAAGGAAAAGAGCGGGAGGCGAAGGAAGGAGCCCTCAATACGAAAAATAAAGGGGTACTCAAAGAGCTGTTCAGCTTAAAGCCGAACCGCGAAGCATTGTTTCTGTTAATTGGCATTTATTTGTTCTGGAATTTAACTGCCGGGGCGATGGGTTACTTTATGCCGTACATTTATCAAAATGTCGGCGGTTTAACGGGCACACAGGCCAACCTGCTTCAGGTTCTTCTCTGGAGCTTAACCGTGGCCACAACGTATTTTGTTTTTATGAAGCTCGGTGACAAATTCAGCCGGCGCTCCTTGTTTGGAATTGGTGCTGTCATGGGAATCGCAGCCTGGCTGATTCTTACCTTTACAGGAATGAACTGGTTCTCGCTTTTCGCTTTCGTTATCCTGTGGGGAAGTGCAGCGGGCTTTGGTGCCCAGGCATTTTACGGCTTATGGGCAAGTGAGCTGTTCCCGACAAGATACCGCGCCGGTGCGCAGGGAATTATGTTCTTCCTTGTACGGTTCGGCATCGCCATCTGGTCTTTTGTTCTGCCGACGGTGATGAATACGCTGGGCTTTAAAGCGGCGGGCATCGTGATGCTTATCTTCCTGGCTGTCCACTGCGTAATCGGCCTGCTTCTTGCTCCAAACACAAACGGAAAAACACTGGAGCAAATTGAAGAAGAACGCTTTGGTACATCAAAAGCAGTGCAGGGAAAACTTGGATAAAAAAACAACATTCAGCTGCTGCGGCAGCTGAATTTTTTGTGTGAGTAAAGCTGATACGGACCCGGGCAGTCTGGCGGAAGCAAAAATAAAAATGCAGGTTCGTAAGTTTTTAGAACCTGCAAAACAGATTTATTGTTTTAATAAAAACTCATTTCCGTCTTCATCTTAAAACTGAACAAACGTACCCCGCTGCATTTCCTGTGGTTCTCCGGGGAATTCAACACCGTTGGCTTTCAGTTTTTCATATGTACTCCTGACATCATCGCCCTGGAAAACGATAGATGCTTTCATATTTTCCGAGCCTTTTAGCATTGCTTTGGGGTAAATGACTAAATGGCTTTGCGCTCCCTTTGGCGCTGCTTCAAGCCAGAAGGAACAGGGCCCCATTGGACGGTCAGCAACCACCTCAAACCCTGCTTTTTCTGACCAAAACGTTCTTGCTTTTTGATGGTCCTTCCTATCATAGGAAGGATTTTTTTAGTAAGGAATGTTTTTTGGTGAAAAACCGCTCAATTGCGCTGTGAATTGAGCGGCAGGACGGGCAGAAGCTTATTTTTTGACGGCATGTACATAATGAATGGTTTCAAAAGCCATTAAATGATCTGTCCGGCTGGAAAAGAAACGGTCCTGAATCGCGGCGGGCGGCAGATGTTCATAGATCAGGAGACCCGCTTCTTCCAGCATTGTTTCGAGCTCAGCATAAGAAAAGCAGGATTTCATCGGTTCTCCGCCGGCTTCGGCAAGCTTCACCATGTTTTCCACCCGGCTGAACAGCCCTTTTTCGTCAAAAAGGCGCTCGTCTGCATAATCAAAAACAATTGAGCTGCCGGACGGGACGTTTACGAATAAATGGCGGATGAGGCTCGCGGTTTCCTCTTTCGTTAAGTAATACAAAACACCGAGCAGGCTGAAAAACGTTTTTGTATCCGCAAACCCTTCCGCCTGAAGCGGCTCATAAGAAAACGTTCTGGTAAAATCCATCGGTACAAAGTGAAGGCAGTCTGGAATCTCAAGCCCGGCATGCGCAAGCTTTTCTTTTTTGAATTCCTGTGTTGCCGGGTAATCGATTTCAAAGATTTCTAAGCGGCCCGCTAAGTCGGGATGCCGCCAGCAAAACGTGTCCAGGCCGGCCCCAAGAATAACATACTGGGCTGCCCCGAGCGTTATTTCATGCAGCAGGACATCTTCAGAGTAGGCGGCGCGTGCCAGGGGTGTGGGGGACAGCTGAATTTGTGTGATCCATTTTACCAGCTCTTCCGGCTGATCGTGAAGACGCTGTGCCGCTTCTTTGTTGAAAAACGCCGCTCCCTGAATCAGGTTTTCACGGATATCCGAAAACTCTTTTGGAGACATCAGTTCTTCTGCCAGAAAATCATCGAACACAACAGGTGTGTCGTACCGGCTGTGATGGGCCCGTCCAAAAGCGGACAGTAAGGAAGTCACACTCGCTTTATTTTGCTTCATCATCGTCCTCCGTAATAAAAAAGATTCCCCTGGCCAGGAGAATCTTATTGTATACGAAAATATTTTAATTGTAAATTATAGCATAAATAAATTTTTTTGTCAAAAATAAATACTTAATTACCTGGTTTTTTTGCATTCCTGTAAGAAAAGCCCTCTTTTGCAAAAAGAGGGAGGAAGAGTGTAAACAAAGTTAGAACTCAGGCTCATTGAAAGCGTCTGTTTTTCAAGGAACGCGGCCGGTTGGGAAGCGGAGTGACCTTTTGGGGGTCATGAGCATTCACAGCAGGCAAGTGACGCCGAAAGCGGGCGTTTGTCAACAGCCTGAAGCCCTCTTTTGCAAAAAGAGGACTGAAATGTGATTCAGAATCAATCTGCCATTTTGATTGAAAAATGAACGGCAAACAGCGTTGCCGAGATAACAAACACCAAATCCCGCACCTCTGTAAAATTTTCAAACACGAGCTTGCTGCCGACGACCGAGACAGTGACCGCCATCGCGTACAGGCAGAAGGGAGCGGGTTTTTTCTTTTTTCTTCTTTTTTTCATCATACTCTCCTGCTTTTTCCACATTCATTTTTAGTATACCAAACATAATTTCGTTTGTCTGCCAGAAACAAAACGCAGGTTCCCCTTATTTTTTGCAAAGCGCACCCTTCCCCGGTGCTTGAATATGCTGGATACTAATGTGAATGACAACCTGATGAACCGGGAAAGAGGGACAGCGTATGATCCAGATTTCAGGAAGGCCTTTTCAGCAGGGGGATGTGCGGCCGTCTGACCGTGTGGAAAGCATCATTTTGCAGCAGATGAATGACAGCCCGGCCATTTATCCGTATCAGTCTGTTGATGAAGCAGCATTTGAGGTGGCACTGCGAAAACATATTGTAGGAAGCGCAAGAGCCATGAACGCAGGCAATGCCCGGTTCGCCATATTTGAAAACTCGCGGTGCAATCCCCGGTACTGGGACCTGACAGAAAGCGGCGGCTTCCGCCTGGAACGCGATGCAAAGCCGGCGGATGCAATTGAAGATATCTACCTGAACAGTTCGCTGTATGCATTTGAGTGTGCAACGGCCATGATCATTGTTTATTACTATGCTGTTTTAAATCTTATGGGTGAAACCTTTTTTAATCAGTTTTTTCAAAATCTTTACCTGTACAGCTGGCATGCGGACCGGGATCTTGGAATTAAGAAAGAGTACACACGGCATTCCTTGCCCGGTGATGTGGTGTATTTTCATAATCCTGACGTTGATCCGGAAACCCCGCACTGGAGAGGAGAAAATGCCGTCGTACTGGAAGACGGCACGTATTTTGGCCACGGAATCGGAATCAAAACGGCTGAGCAAATGATTGAGATACTGAATCAGGTGAGGGCGGCGGAAGCCGTTCAGTCAGCATACCTGTCCAATTTCGTCACGAGGCCGTCGTTTAGCCGCCTGGCGAAGCTTCCGGCGGCGTATACTGCTTATTCGGGGCGTGCAGCTGTATTGCATGGCAGAAATTCCATTTCATTTGATCAGTATTTATCGTATTTGTAATCGCAAGCTCAGAAAGTGTATACGAGATATAAAACAATGTCGTCCTTTCTCGAAGCAGGGCGGCATTGTTTTTTTAAAAAATGTTTGAGAAAACAGCTCCGGCACCTTGATCGATGGATAGAGTAAATAGAAAGAGTGCCGCTTGCCGGATATAAGAAAAAGTGGAAAACCTTCATACTAGGTGTTTCGCTCTTTTTTTTGTGAAGGTTCCAGAAATCCCTGTTTACAGGTTTATGTATGATCTGGCTTGCCTATTTTTCTCGGTTAGCCAGGTGGGAAATTGATCGTTTTTCCAAACATTTATTGACAATCCGTTCCATTCACTCTACCATTAGGGTGAATGTTTGTTTACATAACCATCAGCTTGTACAGCCAGCGAAAAAGCAGATTCATATAAAAATTTCATATTGTTCGGAAATAGGTGCGAAATAAAGTTTTGTGAAGCTTTATCCGCTGAAAAGGGAAGCCGGTTCAATTCCGGCACGGACCCGCCACTGTATGGGGTATCAGCAGCAAGACATGCTGACCGCTTTCAAAAAAACCACTGGTCGACAGCCGGGAAGGATTGAAAGTGCTGCCCCGAGTCAGGAGACCTGCCTGTTTTAACATCACTGGTAGACCTACGGGATTTAGGGAGGTGGTTAGGATGCTGATCGCCTATTTTCTGAATTCATCGATATGTGAGATATTCCGATGTTCAGTCGTTTTCTTATTTATCCAAAAAAGCATTTCTGACCTCTTAAACGGGCCGGAAATGCTTTTTTTATTTTTTTACATAACGAATGGAGGCTTTCTCATGAAAAAAAACACGCATCGCGAATTCACCGTCGTTTTATGGGCGGTTATAGCCGGTTTTCTTCTTCTAACCGGGTGCACCGGGGAAAGCGAAGAAGGAAGTGCCCATACGGCAGCTGATAAAAAAGCAGTCCTGGCTTTTCCATGGAGTCCGGCAAGTCTTGATCCGCACGGCAGCGACAGCTGGGAAATGATGCGCTCCGGAACGGCGGAAACGCTGGTAAAGTTGAATGAAGAATTAACGCCCGTCCCCTGGCTGGCGAAGGAATGGAAGCAGGAAAATGAAAACACGTGGATATTCCAGCTCGAGGAGGGTGTAACCTTTCATAACGGAAACGCAATGGACGCAGCCAGTGTGAAGAAATCCCTGCTCAGGTCTTTGAAGCAGGGGCAAACCGCGAAGGATTTACTGCAGATTGAATCAATTGAAGTACTGTCAGAGAATGAATTGAAAATCGTTACAGCGAAGCCAAATGCCGCCCTGATCGCCCATCTGGCAGATCCATCAACGATCATTGCTGATGTGGCATCTCTTGAAGGTGAGGCTGGATATCCGGCTTTTACCGGGGCCTTTCAAATAAAGCAGTTTACGAGGGATGAATCGCTTGTGGCAGAACGATACAAAGATTATTGGGGAACACCGGCGTTATTATCCGAAATAACCATTAAATTTATACCCGAAGGAACAACACGATTAATGGCCCTGCAATCCGGGGATGTGGATGCCGCAACGGATATTCCTATTGATAATATCGCCGTACTGGAGAAAGATGAGAGATTTCGTGTCCTGACGGCTCCATCGCTTCGCACGCATATGATGCTTTTTAATTTGAATTCACCTCTAGTCAACAATCAAAATCTTCGAAAGGCCATTGATCTGTCCATACCGCGCGCAGAGATTGTTGATTCCATTATGGCGGGGTATGGGACGGAAGCCGGAGGGCCGTTTCCTGAAGTGCTGCCGTTTGGCAAAGTGGAAAAGAAAAACCAGGCGGAATCAGTAGGAAAATGGATGGAGGAGGAAGGGTGGCAGCTCAACGCAGATGGAATATGGGAAAAGCAGGGGAGGCTTTTTGAAGTGACGATGTTAACTTTTCCGCAGCGGCCGGAATTAACCGTCATGGCAGAAATCATTCAAAACGAGCTGCTGGAAAAAGGAATCAAAGCGGAGATCCGCCAGGTGGAAAACATTGATGAAGCACTGGCGAATGATGAATGGGATTTGTCTATGTACAGTATGTTAACAGCCCATACGGGGGATCCCCAGTACTTTCTAAATATTTTCTATCAATCGGACAGTGCATCGAACGTGAGCCACTATGCTTCATCTTCCCTGGATCGTCTGATTGACCAGTTAAATCAAACAGTGGATTCGGCGAAGCGGAACCAGTTGGCGCTCCAAATACAGGAAGTCATCAATACAGATCTGCCGCAGTCGTTCATCGTTTATCCGGAAACGGTATTCGCTGCTCGAAAAGCAGTCAAAGGATTTACTCCGCATCCTATTGAGTATTATTACATTCATTCCCAAATTGATGTAAATGAGTGAGGGGAAAAATGATTCGTTTTTGTCTGGAGCGTTTTGCTCAGTTGGTTATGGTTATTTTTTTCGTCTCAACTCTTACTTTTTTGCTTTTGCGGGCAGCCCCGGGAGATCCGGCTTATCTATTGCTGGCCGCTCATGATGTTCCTCCCTCGGAAGAAGCGCTTGTTGCTTTGCGGGAGGAGCTTGGTCTGACAGAAAATGTATGGAAGCAGTATGGACAGTGGATAACCGATGCGTTTACCGGGCAGTGGGGAACCTCGTATGTTTCGAAAAAGCCTGTCGCCGAAGAATTAGCGGGCAGAATCCCTGCGACCTTTGAGCTCGCAGCGGCAGGCTTGATTGTGATGGTGATGGTTACCTTTGCTTTGGGGATTTCAACCTCGATTTACTCAAAGGGCTGGCTGAACCGGATTGGAAAAATAATGGCTCTTTTCGGTTCCTCTATCCCTTCTTTCTGGCTGGGCTTTTTATTGATTTATTTTTTTTCGGTCCGATATGGCTGGCTTCCT
Source organism: Domibacillus indicus (assembly GCF_000970685.1). GTDB lineage: Bacteria > Bacillota > Bacilli > Bacillales > Domibacillaceae > Domibacillus > Domibacillus indicus. The sequence continues at coordinate 135,809 of NZ_LAJB01000002.1, read as the reverse complement.
TCTATGGGCCGGGGCACTTTGCAGCATCTCGTTTTGCCGGCCGTTACACTCGGACTGGGGCTGGGAACGGTTTATGCCCGCGTGCTGCGCACCAGTATGCTCGGCATATTGAACCAGCAGTTTGTCACAGCGGCGAAAGCGAGAGGTTTTTCGGGCAGGAGGATTTTAGTGTTCCAGGTTTTTAAGCATGCGCTGCTGCCGATTGTGACGATGCTCGGAACCAGCTTTGCGTTTATGCTGTGCGGCAGCATTATTGTGGAATCGATTTTTTCCTGGCCGGGACTGGGAAGGTATATTGTCGAAGCGATTCATATGCGCGATTATCCTGTTATTCAGGGCTATGTTATCCTGACTTCCTTTCTGTTTGTTTTCGTTCATTTTGCCGTTGATGTGATCTATGCACTTTTTGACCCGAGGCTAAGAGTTCGTTAGGAGGATTATGCAGTGAAAAAAGTTCCGTATTCAGTAGACGCCGGCTTGATTGGAGGGGCCGGCCTGCTTATCTTTATTTGTTTGGCCGGTGTTTTGGCCCCGTGGCTTGCTCCCCACGATCCCCTGGCGATGGATCTTTCAAACAGGCTGTCGTCTCCCGGCTGGACATACCCGTTTGGAACCGATCATCTCGGGCGCTGCATCCTGTCCCGAATCATCTATGGAATCAGAATAAGTGCCGTCTTTGCGGTTCTTGTAATGATATGCACATTTTTGATCAGTCTTCCTGTCGGCCTTCTGACAGGGTATCTACGCGGGCGGACGGATCATCTTTTTATGCGTTTCATTGACGGGATGCTTGCCATTCCGGATATTGTGCTGACCATTGCCATTGTGGGGTTATTGGGGCCGGGCTTTGTCAACATGGCGATTGCCATCATTCTGGTCCGGTGGGCGAATTATGTGCGGTTTATTCGCAGCCTGGTCTTAAAGGTTCGTAAAGAAGATTATATTCTGTCAGCCAGGATGTCCGGAAATTCTCATCTCCGTATCATGAGGCGTTACATTCTTCCGGAAATTTTTTCGCCTCTTGCTGTGTTTGGAGCACTCGATACGGGAAAAATCGTTCTGGCAATGGCAGGGCTTTCGTTTTTAGGGCTGGGCACTCAGCCGCCAACACCGGAATGGGGGATTATGCTGCATGATGCAGCCGGCTATTTTCAAATTGCTCCTCATGTGATGGTGTTTCCCGGCCTGGCCATTATGTTTTTTGTTTTCGGCTGCCAGCTGGTGAGCGGCCGGTTTAGCAGGCGGCATACTGCTGCCGTAAAAGAGGTGTAGCATGAGTACAGCGACAAAGCCTTTATTGACTGTTGAGCATCTGGAAATTTCGTGCCGGGATTCAGAAAAAACAAATCCGATTGTACAGGATGTATCGTTTCAACTGTATAAGGGGGAGATGGCGGCCTTGACAGGTCCAAGCGGCTGCGGAAAAAGCGTAACGGCTCATGCCGTTGTCGGGATGCTGGAAAAAGAATGGATCGTGACAAAAGGACACATTTGCTATAAGAATCAAAATATTACCACTTACAGCGAAAAGGAATGGCAGCGTCTGCGGCGCGAGGAAATCGCCCTGCTGATCCAGCACTCCTTAAATGGCTTAAATCCGATCCGGACGGTGAAAAAGCAAATGATGGAAACGCTGAATCAAAGAAGAAAGCTGCCGCGAAAAGAAGCGGTCAGCTATTTGCATTCTCTATTGCACCAGGTCGGTTTTGCCGATCCGGCATTTATTTTATCCTCTTATCCGTTTGAACTGAGCGGAGGCATGTGCCAGCGGATTTTGCTGGCGATGATGCTGAGCGCAAAACCGAAGATATTGATTGCGGATGAACCAACGACCGCCCTTGATGTGATCAATAAAGAAAAGGTAATGGCTTTATTAAAAAAGCTGCAGGCCGACTTTGATCTGGCGGTTTTGCTTATTTCGCATGATCAGGAAAGTGTAAACCGGTTTGCGGACCGGGTCATTTTTATGGAGCAGGGAGGTGTGACGGGCTGATGCTGCTTGAACTGCGTGATGTGTCAAAAGAATATCCTTCAAGAACAAGAAGAATGTCATTATTTAAGCCAAATTCCGGCCTGAAAGCCGTTAACGGGGTGAATCTGGCCATAAGAAAAGGAGAATGTGTGGGGCTGGTTGGTGAAAGCGGCAGCGGAAAAAGCACACTGGCAAAATTAATGATGAATATGGAGCCTGTAACATCGGGGCAGGTACTGCTGAAGGGACAGCCGATTCATGAAAGAAAAAGAAATAACCGAAAGACATATAAACAGATGCAGCTGGTGCTGCAGGATTCATCTTCGTCCTTGTATCCGAAAATGCGTGTAAAAGAAATCCTGGAAGAACCGCTTCGCAACTATTTCCCGCAAGAAAAAGCGATGTGGGACGCAAGATGTGCAGGCTTGCTCGAGCTGGTGGACCTGGACCCTTCGTTATTATCCAGGTATCCCCATCAGTTAAGCGGCGGGCAGAAGCAGCGGGTATGCCTCGCGAAAGCCCTGGCTGTCCGGCCGGAAATCATCATCCTTGATGAATCCGTTGCCAGCCTCGACGAGCCGTCTCAAAGGGCTGTCCTGGCGATGCTGAAGCGTATCCAGAAAGAGCAGCAGCTGTCTCTGCTGTTTATTACTCATGACGTAAAATCAACCCGGCAGCTCTGTGACCGGGTGGCTATTATGTATCAGGGAAAGCTGGTGGAAACCTTCAGCGGCCGGGACTGCCGGCAGCTGCAGCACCCTTATTCGCGCTTGCTGTTTCAAGCAATGCCCGACGAAAGCTTTTAAATGCCGCTTCACCCGGTCAAAACAGGAGAGAGAAGAAAGGGAGATAAAGATGAATATTTCGGGTGTATCGCTGGGCTGCGATTATATTGAGTTATGGAAAGAAAGGAGGAAGGAATGGGATGGCACCCTTTCGAGCCGAATGACGAATGATAAAGAGGAAGAGGATTTCTGGGCTTCTTTTATAGAAAAAAAGAAACGAACAGGCGGGGACCCGGTAAATTCTTATGCTCATAGGATTCAAGAAGCACTTTTCGAGCTGCTGCAGCCTCATGACCGTGTACTTGAAATCGGTCCGGGGTGGGGAAACTATACATTCCGCACAGCTGCACATGTTGAACAGCTTACATGCGTGGACAGCTCCGAGAGTGTAATTGATTTTCTCAGGAAGGAAACGGAAAACCGCCAGCTGCACAATATAAGCTTTTTGTGTGAAAAATGGGAACAGCTGACGGTGAAGCAGCACTATGACGCTGTATTCGGGATAAACTGCTTTTACCGGATCAGCGATATAGGAGAAGCGGTTATGAAAATGAACCGGGCTGCATCCCGTATAGCGATTGCCGGAATGACAAGCGGGCCGGAAAAGCCTCATTATCTGGATTTGTACCGGGAGCAGGGGTATTCGATTAAATTCAGGCGAAGAGATTACATTCACCTGCAAAATATTTTGTATCAGCTTGGCATAATGGCGAATTGCAAAATCATTGAGTTACCCCGCGTGGCTGCTTATCCGTCATATGAAGCGCTTATCCAGGACAATGTCAGCAAAATTCTCACCAGAGACTATAACAGGCAGAAAGTCGAGCAGGCCCTGAACCGGTATGTAATTGAAAAAGACGGACAATACGAATACCCGTACACCTTTCATGCCGCACTTCTTTATTGGAAGCCGGTGAAATAGCTAATCCCGGAACATAGAAAAGCAGTTGGAGCATATTCTCTTTTTACAAGAACGAACTTTCTATTAAACGGATAGAGGCTTATTTTATAAAATTACCTCTGGAGCAGGCAGATTCAAAAAAGCGCCGGAAAGAGAAATTTCTCTTTTCGGCGCTTTTCATAGTAAGAGAAGAGAGAACAAACCAGAAGTCAGCGCAACTTTTCAGTCAGGAAAAAAGCGGGTTCTGCTTTTTTTCCTGCTCCAGAAATTCAACAAGCAGCTCCATTTTTTCGATGGTGCCCGGGCTTAATGTCTGCTTCATGCCTTTAATTTCGCTGGCAATGGCATGGTTTTCCACACCTATTAAATGAAGAAGCTTTTTCAGCACTCTGTCCTTCCGATAAAGGTTTTTTCCTGCTTCTTCTCCACGGCTCGTTAACTGAATGCCCCGGTATTTTTCATACACCAGGTAGTTTTCACGCGATAATTTTTTAGCCATTCTGGTTACAGAGGAAGGATGGACGCTTAATGCTTCCGCAATCTCACATGCCTTCGCATATCCTCTGGTCATTGTTAACACGTATATTTGCTCAATATAATCCTCCATGCCGGAAGTGGGCATCGGCCTTTCCCCATTTCTACCGTTGTAGTTTATGCACAGCATGCCTGCTGAAGAGTCTTGAGAGCAGCCCGTACCTGGGCGACAGGATCCAGGCCAGGGTAAATATAATTCCTGCCGCGACAGCCATGGAGCCGGAGATGGATACATCAAAGGCTTTAGCGATAAAGTAGCCGGCCGTACTGTCGAGCACACCGATCCCGCCGCTTAAAAGGAGCATCGCCGAATACCGGTCTGTGAGCAAATAAGCGGTGGCGCCGGGGGCAATCAGCATGGCCACGACCAAAATAGCCCCCACGCTGTCAAAAGCGGCAACCGATGTGACCGAAACCATTACCATTAACACATAATGAATCAGCAGGACCGGAATGCCGAGTGCCGCTGCCATCCCCGGATCAAAGGAAGTGATTTTAAATTCCTTGTAAAAAAGCGTAATCAGGAGAAGATCCAGCAAAAAGATCGATCCGAGCATTACAAATGCTTTCGGCAGCTCGCCGAAAGAAAGCAGCGAAACGGTTTCCCACGGAACAAAGGCGATTTCCCCCATCAGCACATGCTCCACATCCAGATGGACATCTTTGGCATAAAGGGAGATCAGGATGACGCCCAGGGCGAAAAGGGACGTAAACACCACTCCGATCGACGCATCCTCCTGAATTCCGCCCGAATTCAGCAGTTGAACAGCAAAAGCAGTAAAAAGTCCGACCAGAACAGCGCCGGCCAGCATAAACGCTCCGTTCATGCTGTGGCTGACGAGAAAAGCCAGCACAATGCCGAGCAGGACGGTATGGCTGATCGCATCGGCCAGCATAGCGATCTTCCGCAAAATCAAAAATGCGCCGATCACCCCGCAGGAAGCACCTACTAAAGCGCCGGTGACAATGATCCACATTTCATAACTCATGATTTGTTTCCTCCTTCATAAGCAGACGTGAAAGAAGGAAGAACAAATTGATCATGGAAAGCGGTAATTTTTTCATCGATTTCAACCAGCTGTTCTCTGGATATCTGTTCTGCCTGGCCATATTCGAGCCATTCCAGATGATCAAACGCCATGTCATTCGGGTACATATCCTTCAGCTCCAGAATTTCATCCACCAGCTTGTATTGATATGCTTTTTCTTTTCCCGCAACCGTTAACTCGATCCGTTCTTTTTCCTGTATATACCCTTTTTCCAGCAAGTCCTTAAGCACGGCTTTGCACTGTCCATTTGAAAAATGTGACTGAAGAAAAAGGTTATTTCTTGACAGGGGCTCTGGCTGATTGTACAGCTCTTTCATGATCCATTTAAACGCCAGCCGCCGGTCGTTTTGCTTTCTGCGGAGGAGCGTCGAAACGATTCCGCGGTGCGGAGAAAATAATACGGAAACGGCAAAGAAAAATGTAGCCGAGAGAACAATAAAAGGGCCGGTCGACAGCCCTTTTCCGAGCGTGCTGATTAAGGTTCCGATCATGCCGGACATTCCACCGAAAAAGCTTGAAATAATAACCATTTTCGTTAACGAATCCGTCCAGTAACGGGCCGAGACAGCAGGGGTAATTAAAAGGGCGGCCATTAAAATAACCCCGACAGCCTGGATACCGATCACAATGGTCAGAACGAGCAGCGACATAAATAAAAAGTTTAACCCTTTTACCGGAAGGCCGATTCCTCTGGCAAAATCGGCGTCAAAGGTGCTGATTTTCAATTCTTTAAACAGCAGCAGCACAACCAGAATAACGGCGGCCGCTGTTATTGCCATCATCTGCACGTCGCGCCCGACGAGTGAAGCAGCCTGCCCGAAAATAAAATCATTTAAGCCGCTTTGATTTCCGCTGGGCATCTGGGCAACTTTCGTCAGCAAAACAATGCCTGCCCCGAAGAAAACAGACAGCACCAGTCCAATCGACGTATCTTTTTTTATGCGTGTCGTTCCTGAAATAAGCTGGATGGTGTAAGCGGCGAGCAGCCCGGTAGCCGCTGCTCCCACCAGTAGAAGAAAGAAATTTTTCTCGCCAATGACCATAAACGCCAGGCAAATGCCGGGGAGGGAGGCATGTGCCACCGCATCCCCCACAAGGCTTTGTTTTTTTAACAGGGCAAAGCTTCCGAGTATGCCGCTCGCAATGCCAAGAAGCAGTGTACTCCATAATACCCACTGCGTATTGCCGTCAGATGCAATGGACTGCCAGATTTGATTCACTTCTCTCACTCCTTTACTGTTTAATCAGCATTTGTTCTTTTTCCAAAAATGCCAGCTTTCCGCCATAGGTCCGCTGTAAATGAGAGATGGTAAACACATCTTTGGTCGGTCCGCATTGAATCAGTTTTCGATTCAGCAGCATTGTCCAGTCAAAGTATTCTCCGACTGTCTGTAAATCGTGATGGACCACCAGCACTGTTTTTCCCCGGCGCTTTAACTCGTTCAGCAGGGAAATGATCGCTTTTTCCGTAGCCGCGTCCACCCCGGCAAATGGTTCATCCATAAAATAAACGTCCGCTTCCTGGATAAGGGCACGGGCCAAAAAAACACGCTGCTGCTGCCCGCCTGAAAGCTGGCTGATCTGGCGGCCGGCAAATTGAAGCATGCCCACTTTCTGCAGGCATTCTTTTGCGGCTTCCACGTCTTTTTTAGACGGCCGCCGAACCCATCCCAAGCATCCGTATCTGCCCATTAGTACGACATCAAGTGCATTGGTCGGAAAATCCCAGTCCACAGAGCCACGCTGGGGAACATACCCGACATCTTTGTTTTTAGGAGAGTATTTTTGGCCAAATATGCGGACGGCTCCTGATGAACGGGGGATTAGTCCGAGTATCGCTTTAATCAGCGTTGACTTTCCCGCTCCATTCGGTCCTACAATGCCGATTAATTTTCCTTTCGGCACGGAAAAATGCACGTCCGTTAAAACCGGCTTCCGGTCATACGCCACCGTTAATCCGCTTACCTCTACCGCTTTCATGTAAGACTCCTCCTTATTTCAACGCATTGACAATTGTATCGACGTTATGTTTATACATCCCGGTATACGTTCCTTCTTCGGTTCCTGCTTTCCCCATTGCGTCTGAAAACAGCTCACCGCCAATTTTTACATCATGATTTTGATTTTTGGCTCCTTCAATGACGGCATTGATTGATTTTTCAGAAATACTTGATTCCACAAAGACCGCTTTAATATTCCGTTCCACCAGTGTTTTCACAAGCGATTGAACATCCGCAAGCCCGTATTCAGCGTCGGTGCTTAATCCCTGCAGTCCCATGACCTCCATATCATGCTTTGCCCCGAAGTAATTAAAAGCATCGTGAGCGGTAACAAGCACCCGCTGTTTCTTTGGAATGCCCGCTAATTCCTCCGCTGCATATTCTTTCAGCTCATCCAGCTCGGCAAAGTAATCTTCGGCATTTTGCTCATAGTCGTCTTTATTCTCCGGGTCCGCCTCAATGAGTGTGTCCTTCACTTCCGTAAGGGAGGTTTTCCATAAATCAATATCAAACCAGACATGGGGGTCAATCACCGTTTCGTCCGCTGCATCCTTGCGAAGATCGTCTTTCGGAATGCTGTCGGCGATTGCGACTGCCGGCTTCGATTCGCTCATCTGTTCAAAAATTTCGAGCATTTTTCCTTCCAGATGCAGCCCATTGTAAAAAACAACATCCGCATCCTGCAGCAGCTCAATATCCGACTGCTTTGCTTTATAAAGGTGCGGATCGACACCAGGACCCATCAGGCTGTGCACCTCTACGTGCTCTCCACCGATATTTTCAACAGCATCGGCAATTTGCCCGATTGTCGTTGTGACCATAATCGGCCCGTAATCATTCGAGCCTGTTTCACTTTCCCCTTTTTCCGTTTGCCCGCACCCGGCGGCAGACAGAGCCAGAATCAATACAAGAGACAGGAACCATACTTTTTTCATCATAAGCCCCCTCCAATTGTTTTTGCTCACAGCACATTTTATGCCTAAGGAATAAAAAGTTTCCTCAGGGAAAATATTATTACCGAAGGAAAGATAAGTCAACCCATTTTTAGTCATTTTTCAAAGAGATGGAAATAGCGGGCGGCGTTTTTTCATTAAACGGAAAAAAGGAAAAAGGGTATTTTCTAAAGAGTCCATTCATATTATTTATATAAGGTGAACGGCGTTTTTGGCTTTCGCCGAAAAAGCTTCATTGCTTTTATTCTGATATGTATAAATCCTTTTCATTGCCAGGTGCATAATAAGTATGAATTTGAACAAATACATGGTTAGGGGAATCTGTATGGCAAACCCTCTGTTACCCGAAAAGAAGCTGCAGCTCAACCAGCGGGTTCAGGTGTACCGAAATGTCCGCAAGGAGGTTTTTTCCGTGCTGGATGGAAAAACCCGCCGCCTTATCGCCCACAGCGAAGCGCTCGTTTTGGCCAATGTCGAATTTAAAGTAAGCAGGGCTGGACAGGCACAGGTAAGAAGAGAAAAACAAAAAAATGTTCATGCTTATGTGATCGGGGATTACGCAGGGCAGGAAGGAGGCAGCCTCGAGCATTATGAGCTGGTGTATTATAACCCCTATACAACTGAAACCTTTGTAACGCTGGAGAACCATCTTCCTGTTCTGAAAGCAGAAAGGTGTTATCTGGTGAATGGGAAATGCTATATAAAGAGCTAGTGTCACCTTTATGCGAAAGGCAGGCACTGTTTTCCTGCGCTTTTTCTGAGAAGCCATATGCAAAATCATTTGTTCATTTATACAGCAAACAACTTTGTCTGCAAGCTGGAATCGTCTTTTTATAAGACGGTTTTTTTATTTAAGATTCCGTTTCTCCGGTAAAAAAGAAACTACTTGTTCTTTATTGAGAACTAATGTTATAATTTTGTTCAATATAAAGAATAAAACTTGTGCAATATGAGTGTATAAAGAACAGGGAAGAAAAAGCAGCGGGAGGCGGGAAAGGTGAAAAAAACTCAGAATCTCCAAATGCGTGTGAATCATACAAAAGCAAAGCAGGGGCCGTCCAGCCGCACGCTGCTCGCCTTGCTGGTCTTTTTCTCCTGCCTGCTGCTTTTGTATACCGCTTTTGTGTTAGACCGGTATGTTTTTCATTTTACGGAAACGCCTGTGGAAGAAAACAGGAAGAACGGAGAAAGCAGGCAAAGCAGTGCGCCGGGCGGTGAAGGGGCTGAGCGGCTGCTGCCTGCAGAAAGCGGCCAGGAACTCGATTTTGTTTCCGGCTACGGGAAAAAAGCGGCTGCAAAGCAGGAGGAAACAAGGGGACAAAAAAGCAGGGCCGCGCTGCTTCCGGCTGATCCAGCCAACCTGAAGCATATCGAATGGCTGGCCGTGAACAGTGCCATCGTACATTTTTACAAAGCAAACAACCGCTACCCCGCTTCGCTCAAAGAACTGGCAGGGCCGTATCCGGATAACTGGATTTCTTATGTGCCTGAAGGGATCGCGTACAAGCGGACAGGCCGAAGCTATACTCTTTTATCGGCGGGTACACCGCTTGATGCCCGGAATGAGCTGGTGGAAATTACAGTGTATCCCGATGTTCACAGGCTGGCTCTGTCTTTTCAGGACCGTCCGATTGCGGTTTACCCGGCGGCGGTTGGAAAAAACGGAATGCCGTTTTTCTCTTCGCATGTAACAGAAAGAGTCATCGAGCCGAACGGGCCGGGCTCTCCATTCGGCACCCGGGGGCTTGTACTGGAACAAAACACAGCCATACATGGAACAAACAGGCCGTCTTCGGTCGGAAAAAGTGTGACAGCCGGCTGTTTTCGTCTGCTAAATGCCCACATGGAGGAGCTGTACCCTTTTGTGCCAAAAGGAACACGGCTTAACGTATCCAGCGGTGCTCCGCCTGCTCCGTTCCTGCCGGAAGGCCTTCCGGCTGCAGCGGCGGGAACATCACTTGAAGATGAAAAAAATCCAGGCATCCTGTATAACTGGCGGCAATAAACAGCCTGCGCCCCGGGATGCGCTTTGCATATTTTTTTAGATTCAGCGAATTTTATAAACAGCAATGTATTTCCTCTGCCTGGAGACAATAATACGGCTATTTTTCTTGAAAATAACCGAATGGGAGAAGTGATCGCATGCCGCAGCTAACGGTGTTAGGAATGAATGCTTTTGAAGTGGAAGCAGGAAAAAAGCTGGTGCTGGCACTGGAAGACAACGGTGTCGGCATTTTGCACCGGTGCGGAGGCAAAGCCAGATGCACCACCTGCCGGATCGAAATACTGGAAGGAGACTTTGAGGATGTAACTGCCGCTGAGAAAAAAGCATTTGATGAAAAAGGGCTGGTGGAAGACAACATACGGCTGTCCTGCCAGGTCCGGATTACTGGAGATATGACAGTCCGGCCGATTATGACCGTGCAGACGAGCGGCATGGAGCCGGGACCGAGGCCGGCTGAATAGAAGTGAGGCTTGTTTATCGGCAATAGAAAATGACGAAAAAAGACCCTGGACGGTGTTTTTTCGGCCGGCCGGGGTCCTGAACATATTTATAAACGAATAAATTCATTATCGGTCATAAAAAACTCATGGGTCCGCATTAATGCTGCTTTCAGCGATTCCGGAACCCGTTCGGCATCATAAGCACAAACCGACAGCATCCTCGCGGCCGAAACGGCATGACCGGCTACCTGCTCAAACTCCTCCAGTTTTTTGTGGATTTGTTTGTCGTCGTTCCATTCAACGTGGCCCCGCGTACGGATCGGCTGATTATTCTGCGTAAGAGAACGCAATTTATTTGAAAAAACAGAGATCACCGTGGTCGGATGAAAATCTCCATGCTGCCAGTAAAAATCAAAATTATTGATAAAGTGAAGATTTTGGAGCTGTTTACTATTTAAACACTGTTTTACTTTCTCCAGGATAAGCGCCTGTCTTCTGTCATTTTCCACAAAAAGAACCTGTTCTCCCCGCTCGATGCCAGAAACGATATACACCGCAGCATTTTGAATATAATTCTCCAGATCACTGGAAAAGTATAAGGTGTGGCCGCCGGATTGCTGGAATGCCTGGGCCATTTTTAGTGTTGCATTCTCCAAGTTCGTTTTCTCCTTTTTACATAAAATCAGATTTTGTTTTTCGCTGTGTATCGTTTTTATACCAGGAGGTTTAAACGCTTCTGATCCGGCTCTTTCCTGTGTGAATTCTTTCAAAGCCCGTAGAGCGACCATAACATAATTTTCTGCTCAGCAGGCTGATGCAGTAAAATATTTATTCACTGGCGCAGGGTGTTAGGAGAAATGGCAAACGGGTAACCAAAACTATGGGACGTCCCATTAAGAAGAGGAGGAGAGAAAATGGCGGAATCAAAATCATATGACCAGCTGACTGTAGTGATCGCCGGCGCATCAAGCGGAATTGGAAAAGGAACTGCCCGGAGGCTTGCGGGAGAAGGAGCAAATCTCGTGCTTGGCGCCCGCCGCCTGAATTTGATTGAAGAACTGGCGGCAGAATGCGGCTCGAATGCCGTGGCGGTGGGGATGGATATCAGCAAGGAAGAAGATGTAAAGCGTCTGTATGAGGCGGCCATGGAGAAATTCGGCCGGATTGATGTCTGGATAAACATGGCGGGCGTCGGATTGATCGGTCCGTATACGGAGCTCCCGGCCGCGGATTTGCAGCGTGTAGTGGAAATCAACATACTTGGCACAATGTACGGCAGCCAATTCGCACTGCGCCAGTTCAAGGAGCAAAAATCAGGTACATTAATTAATATGGGGTCTATCGCCAGCAAAGTGGCTTTTCCGTATTATACCGCTTACGCGGCAACAAAACACGCGGTCGCCGGGCTCAGTGCGGGCCTTTATCAGGAAATGGAGCTGGAGAATTTCGATAATATTCATGTATGTACCGTGCATCCGTGGGCAACGGACACGCCCTGGTTTGACCATGCCGGAAACTATTCAGGGCATGCGGCGGAGATGAAGCCGATGGACGACCCGGAAATCGTAATCGAGTCGATTATTGATATGCTGGACAACCCGCAGGAAAGCGTGGAAGTGGGAGTGAAAACAAAGGGGTCGGCTATTTCCAAAAATATCATGCCGGGTGTAACGGAAAGCTTGAACGCCAGGCATGTAAGCAGCGTGATTCAGGACGCGCCGCCCGCACCGCCGACTTCCGGAGCCCTGCATGAGCCGGCAGCTGGAGGAACAGAAGTATCAGCCGGTCTGCGCGAACGTATGAAAAAAGAAAACTAAGGGAACAAGCGAGAGCTGAATGTGCCTGTACTCTATAGACTATAGACAAACGATTGGTAACGCCTGCGGCTTGATCGGCAGCGTCCGCGCGCAGCCCCTTTTCATGGGGCAGACGGCTATGAGGCGCATTTAGCCGTATTTAACTCTTCTGCCCCCGCTTATTGATCTTCAAAATGTAAAGTATGATATAGTTAAAAACGATCGGAGGACATTTTGAGACGCATTATTGTAAGCGTTTTAACAATAGAGCAGGAGGGGTTTATTATACGTACTTTTACTGGAATGGAAAAAATGCTCCCGGCTGGTTCAGGAAAGCCCGGGCCAGGCAGTATAAAAGAGAGTCATAAACAGGGAAGCATGACGGTTTATCTGGCAGGAGATTCTACGGTTTCTGATTATGACCCATCCGTATTTCCGCGGGCAGGGTGGGGGCAGGTTTTTCAGGAATACATCGGCGGAAAAGTAACAGTCGCCAACCACGCCGCCTCCGGAAGAAGCTCAAAAAGCTTTATCGAGGAAGGCAGGCTGGCTGTAATTCTGGAACGGATTCAGCCGGGAGATTATTTGTTTATTCAATTTGGCCATAACGACCAGAAAAACGAAGACCCCGCCCGTTACACAGACCCGTTCGGCGCTTACAAAGCCTGCCTTATGCAGTATATTGAAGGAGCGAGGAGGAAGAAGGCATATCCGGTTTTCATTACACCGGTTGAGCGAAGAAGATTTTCAGGAAAAACGGCCCTGGATACTCATGGACATTATCCCCAGGCCATGAAGGAAGCCGGGCAGGAGTGCGGCGTGCCCGTTATTGACCTTTCCGCGAAAAGCAAAAAGCTGTTCGAAATGCTCGGACCGGAAAAAACGAAGCAGGTGTTTCTCTGGCTAAAGGAAGGGGAAAGCTCTTGTTATCCTTCAGGCGCCGAAGACAATACCCACTTTCAAAGCCATGGCGCACATCTGATAGCGAAGCTTGTGGCGGAGGAAGTACATGCTTTAAAGCTTCCAGGCCTGCACAGCGAAAATGGGAGTATTACTAATTCATTGGAATAACAACGTTGTTATTAATGGGATATAACTGCCGTAATAAATTTCGGAATAGGAAAACGGGACCGTCCATGCAAAAACATTTTCATGCCCGCTGCTTGAGGAAACACGGAAGCAGCGGGTCTGTTGAAAGTCTGCTTTAAAAAATAAAGCGAAAAGAAGGCATTTGCCCCTGAGCCCAAGCATATATATTGATTTAAGCCATACGATTGAAAATGGCCTTGTGATATATAATGGCTTTTCTGCTGCCCCAATCATATGTGATTATCTCGGCCGTGAAGGATCAAGGGCGCTTCGTGAAGAAGAAACCGAATTTCAAATGAGCAAAATTGAACAGGGCGCTCTCTATCCGGGCGTTTGCCGAAATAACCGAACATACATAAAAATGGTCAGTTAGACTCAAAGGGAATTGAGCGGAGAAGCAGAAATCATTAAGGGAGAATAAAAAATGGGGAGGCTAAAAATGTTCCATACGGTAGATGAATTTTTGCAGGCATGGGAATTTGAAGCAGCTGCCACTCAGAAAATCCTTAATCAGCTTACAGATGAATCACTGCACCAGGAAGTAACACCGCAAAACTGGACACTGGGGCGGATTGCCTGGCATGTCGTCACGGCAATTGGCAATATCACTTCTAAAGCAGGCCTGTCTTTGGATGTGCCGGCTGAAGATTATCCGGTTCCTTCTTCCGCCAGCTTTATATCGAACAGCTACTGGAAAGCAAGCAGCGCGATGGAGGAGGCTGTTAAAAATCAATGGACGGATGAAAGCCTTGAAGAAACGCAGGATTTTTACGGGCAGAAAATAACCAAAAGCACACTTTTGCTGATTTTGGTTCAGCACCAGGTTCATCATCGGGGCCAGATGACCGTCCTTATGCGCCAGGCCGGCTTAGCCGTTCCGGGTCTTTATGGACCGGCAAAAGAAGAGTGGGAAAGCATCGGGATGGAAGCACCCCGGATGTAAGAAAAGGCGTTTTCCTAAAAAGGAGCGCCCCTTTAGTAGTTTCATCGAGTATTTTGACGAAAAACTAGTTTTATATAAAAAATTAAAAATATTTATTTTTTTAGTTTATATCCTGGCAAGCGGGGTAAACAGACCGAAAAGGGAGGGGCTTAATTATGATGAATTCAGTATATGGTTATCTGCAGCTGCATAAAGAATTTTTGCTCGGTATCAGCGAAGAAAACAGGCCAGGCGGGATTACTCAGTCTGAAGTGCAGCTTCTTGATTTGTATAACTGGCTCCGGAAAGAACAGGGACTGACAAGTGTACAAGCGTTAGCAGTAATGGAAGACTTTTATATTAAAGAAGAAGCCGTGTAAGCCTCGGGTTCTTTTTTTTTGTTTTTTTCTTCCCGGCATTTCAGCGACTCTTTTTTTAAAAACTTCTTCTATTAGTTTTCTATACCCATTTTTCATTCTACTAAACAATTTTTTCTCCATAGAAGCGTTTATGAGGGTGGAAAATCCCGTTATAATGAAACCAATCTATGAAACAAGCGGGGCTGATCAGTCAATGGCAAAACAGTATGTAGAGCAAATGATCCGTGATTATGAAGAGTTAAGTTTGTTTACAGGCGGTGTCGGAGAACAGGAAGTAATAGAAATCGAAAGCGAACTGGCGGTGGCACTCCCTGAAAGCTACAAATGGTTTCTGTTGAACTTCGGCAGCGGCGGAGTGAATGGCAGCGACATTTTAGGCGCGGCTTCAAATGGGGAGTACACGGTTGTAGAGGCAACGGGCAAATACCGAAAATACGGGCTTCCCGAAAAGCTGATCGTGATAGAAGATTTGGGAGAGTATGTATATTGCCTGGACGTATCCCGGCTTAAAGACGGCGACTGTCCTGTGGTGAATTGGTCCATGCACGACAGCGATGGTGCGATCATAACCACTTCTTCTTTTTATGATTATCTTTTATACAGCTACTATGATGAAGAAGAAATGGAAGAAGAAAAGCTGTTTGAACAATGGCGAAAAGTCTTTGAACGAATTGGTGAGCTGCGGAAACAAAATAGAAGCAGATGAAAAGAATAAAATGAATTTTATGATTAAAATGAGCTCAATGCCTGGAAGGGCAGACAAGCTTCTGTGGCTGTGATATATATTAAATGTAAATAGTATACTATATTCTCATTGGAGCGTTTAAAGCGGTCAGTCATTAAGCAAAGCAGCATGAGGCCAGGAGGAAGAGTGCTGTATTTTTGAAGGGATGATTTATGTGTTACTCGACAAAGCAAGAGCACAAGTAGTGATAGAGATTAATCAAACAGCCAGCAAATTTAAATCAAGCATTGTCATTACGACCGATAACCAATCGATTGACGCCAAAAGCATTCTGGGATTGACATACAGTATTTTAAATTCTAAATCATTTAAGCTCGAAATCCACGGACCGGACGAAAAAGAAGCAAAAATCGCGATGTCCAGCGTGTTCTGGAAACACAGCCTGCCAGTGGAAGTCGTTTAAAAATAAGGTGATCCTTGTGCAGGCCTGGAAAACAGGCCTGCACATTTGTTTAGAAAAGCTGGCATTTCGAAATCCCAGCTTTTGTAATAAGCAAAAACGAAAGCAGCAGGCATCCTCACAAAATACTTATTTTTAATTCATTATGTGCAAAATTCAAATATTAATTTCTTTATAGAAAAGAAGTTCAAAAGAGTCATCCTCCGGGAAAAGGGTATAATGACTTAGAGAAAGCAGACATTAAGAAAAGCCTATCCGGGTTGAAACAGCATGCTGCGGTGAAAAAAGGACTTGAATACAAACGACAAAAAAAAGAAAAGGGGATACGATGACACAGGATAAAGAAACAATCAATACAAGCTGGAATTTCGACAATAGCTATGCCCGACTGCCGGAAGCTTTTTTCAGCCGGCAGGAGGTAAATCCGGTACGTTCGCCGGAGCTTGTGAAGCTGAACGAAACGCTGGCCGCCTCACTTGGGCTTAATCCCAAACAGCTGAAAGAGGAATCGGGCACAGCGGTGTTTGCCGGCAATGAGGTTCCGAGTGGCGCTTTGCCGCTTGCCCAGGCATATGCGGGCCACCAGTTTGGCCACTTTACTATGCTGGGCGACGGCCGGGCCCTGCTGCTTGGCGAGCAAGTTACGCCTGATGGAAAGCGGTATGATATTCAGCTGAAAGGATCAGGACGGACGCCGTATTCCCGCGGCGGCGACGGCCGGGCGGCACTCGGGCCGATGCTTCGTGAATATATAATCAGTGAAGCCATGCATGCGCTGCGCATTCCGACCACTCGCAGTCTTGCCGTGGTGTCAACAGGGGAGACCGTCAGCCGTGAAACAAGCCTTCCGGGTGCTGTTTTAACCCGTGTGGCGGCCAGTCATCTCCGTGTCGGCACCTTTCAATATGCAGCTGGCACAGGAGATGAGAAGAACCTCCGCGCTCTGGCGGATTACACAATCAAGCGCCACTATCCAGAAGTGGAAGCAGATAAAAATCCGTATCTTTCCCTGCTTCGGGAAGTCATGAAGCGCCAGGCGGAGCTTGTGGCCAAATGGCAGCTTGCCGGCTTTATCCATGGCGTTATGAACACTGATAACATGGCCATCAGCGGAGAAACGATTGACTACGGGCCGTGCGCGTTTATGGATACGTACAATCCGGAAACGGTGTTCAGTTCCATTGATGTCCAGGGACGCTATGCGTATGAAAATCAGCCGCTGATTGCCGGCTGGAATCTTGCGCGGTTTGCGGAAGCGCTCCTGCCCCTGATTCACAAGGACCAGGAGCAGGCAGTAAAAACGGCCCAGGAAGAACTTTCTGGTTTTTCAAATCTGTACGAAGGCCACTGGCTTGCAGGCATGAGAGCGAAGCTGGGTCTGTTAACGGAAGAGCCGGAGGACAAAGCGCTTGCGGAAGAGCTGCTCAGCCTGATGGAAAAGCACAGGGCGGATTACACAAATACATTCCGTGCTTTGACGTTTGATCAATACGACGATACGATTTTGTTTGGAACAAAGGAATTTACCGAATGGCACGAGCGGTGGGAAGCAAGACGCGGCAGGCAGGAAGAAACAAAAGAAGCCTCCCGCGAGCTGATGCGCAGCAGCAATCCGGCCGTCATCCCGCGGAACCACCGGGTGGAAGAAGCGCTGGATGCCGCAGGAAAAGGCGATTTCACTGTTATGGACCGGCTGCTCGAAGCTCTTTCTGATCCATTTGCCCATTCTCCGGAGCAGGCAGAATACGCTGCACTTCCCGAGCCGTCGCTCCGGCCATACCGGACGTTCTGCGGAACATGATTTTTTCAGGCTGCCAAAACCACCCTGCACATTTCGCAGGGTGGTTTTGTTTTGGCTGCTATTCGTTTTTCCTCCTTTACTTTTATGAGAAAACAGGGCGTACGACTAACACCCGGCTGCCAATTTTCACATAAAATGCTCATGATAAAAAAAGGAGGGAAAACGTTGAAGAAAAGCTATCTTGATTTTTTAGCGGAGTTTGGGATAGGCGGAGCGCATCCGGGCGGTTTTTCTTTAACGAAAGAAATCTTTTCGTCTATTGATCTTCCAGAAGGGGCAAAGGTTCTGGAAGTCGGGTGCGGAACAGGGCAGTCAGCTGAATATTTAGCCACAGTGTTTCATTGTACGGTCACCGCCATTGACAGCCATCCGACGATGCTCGAGAAAGCGGCGGAGCGGCTGAGTCCGCTGAATGTGGAAGTCAAATATGGAGAAGCCGAGCAGCTTGAATTTCCGGACGGCACGTTTGATTTTATTCTTGCGGAATCGGTTATCGCCTTTACTTCCCCGCTTCAGCAAACGATTGCGGAAATGGCCCGGGTGTTAAAGAAAGAAGGAACGCTGCTCGTCATTGAAATGACAGCGGAAAAGCCGCTGAGCGGGGAGCAGGAACAGGAAGTAAAGGATTTGTATGGGGTGACGGAAGTATTAACAGAAGATGAGTGGATAACGTCCTTTCAACGGGCGGGCTTTCGCTCCTGCCGTCTTTTAGACAATATGGTTTTTGAAGAAGCCCTGACAGAGTTGCGCCTTTCAGAAAACATCAGCGAGGAGCTGTACGACATTTGGGATGCCCATGAAGCATTTATGAGCCGTCCGGATACACCTTTAAGCTACCGGGTGTTTTACTGCCGGAAATAAGCAAGCCCGGCAATAAAAAAGAACAGAGCATGATAGAAGGCATGCTCTGTTCTGCCAGCTGGTGGAGTCCTTCAAAAAATATGGTCAGGAAGGACTCGGCTTTTTCTCAAGTAAGCGCTTAAAGCTGCGCCGGCTGTAGTACAGGAGATAGCCATAGGCAGCAAGAAGGACCGTTGCGAGTAAGAGCATCGACTGGTCCAGGAAAAGATGCAGCAAAAAAATATTCGCCACAATCGGTGCCAGGACAGCAAGGGCCAGCGGAAGAAACCGGTTGGCCAAAAGCAGAAGGCCGCAGAGAATCTCCAGAGACTTTTCCACAATTAATAAATAATCAAATTCGAATAAGGCCATGGCTTCGGGGCTGGTTTCGATAAAAGGCTCAAAGCCAAAAATGAAAAAATACCCATTCACTCCCGCCGCTAAAAACACAAGTCCTACAAACAGCCTGGTAACATGCATCAGTCGTTTCGCCAACTTTTTCACCTCCTACTAAACGATATTCAACAAAATGACGGCTATACCATCAATTGAGAAAGAAGGCATAGAAAAAGGTGGATTTTACAATTTACTCAAAACCAAACTCTCCAGTCTTTTTTACAATATAAAAAGAAGCCCTCCCTGCGCGGGAAGGCTTCTTTTTATTTTCCATCAACCACTTCTTTTAAAATTTCGTATGACCGTTTTTGCTTTTCGGGATCAAATATATAAGAAACGGCCATAATTTCGTCCACATTGTTTCTTTCCTGGAACGCTGTCAGCTGTTCCCGTATCGACTGCTTGCTTCCAAGCAGCGTAACGCTGGACATCGAGGAAGCCATTGCTTTTTCCGGCCCGCTCCACAGGCGGTCCATGTCTTCCACAGGCGGGCTCATCGGCGTTTGCGAGCCGCGGACGACATTCAAGAAAAACTGCTGCATCGTCGTGGATTCAAACCGGGCTTCCTCATCGCTTTCTGCCGCAATCACATTTAAGCAGACGATCATATAAGGAGCATCGAGATACTGGGACGGCTTAAACCGGCTGCGGTAAATCGCGATCGCTTCCTCCATATATCTTGGGGCAAAATGGGACGCAAATACATATGGAAGCCCCAGCTCCGCTGCCAGATACGCCGAATCAGTTGAAGAGCCGAGAATGTAAATAGGAATATTCGTACCAACGCCCGGGTACGCTTTAACAGAGCCCTGTACTTCTTTCGGGCCAAAATACGTTAAAAGCGAGTTTACATCATCCGGAAAGGTGTAAACCGTATCGTGCTGTGCTCTGCGCAGGGCACCGGCTGTTTTCATATCTGTTCCCGGCGCACGGCCAAGCCCCAGATCAAGGCGGTCCGGATAGATCGCTGCCATGGTTCCAAATTGCTCGGCAACAACCAGAGGAGAATGGTTCGGCAGCATAATACCGCCGGAACCAACACGGATGCGCTCAGTATGCTCCAGTGTATGCTTTATTAAAATGGATGTCGCTGAGCTGACAAGAGTGGGCGTATTGTGATGCTCCGCAATCCAGTAGCGGGTATAGCCCATTTTTTCTGCTGCCTGTGCCAGGTCTGTCATCGAATCGATGGCGTCCTTTGCGTTCTGTCCCTGACGGAGAGGGGCAAGGTTTAAAACCGATACAGGGATATGGATATTGGTCATGTTGTTGGTCCTTTCCTGGTGAAGTCTCCCCTCTATGGTACCAGCAGAAAAGATCAAAACAAACTGAAATGCTTACAGAGGCCGGACCCGGTAAATAGAAAAAAGAACGCTCGTTCAGCAAGCGTTCTGTTCAGGTGAGTCATCAGTTGTGTTTGGCATTGTAGGCCTTCATTTGCTCATCATACTCGTACTTGACCATTGAATAGTCATCGCCCCATTTATCTTCGGCGAGCTCCATCTGCTTTTTCTTTACCTTTGTGTCAAGCTCATAATTTTGCAGGGCTTCGTAGGCGGCTATTTGCTTATCATACTCGTACTTGACCATTTTATAGTCCTTGTTCCATTTGTTTTCAGCCCGCTCCATTTGTTTCTTTTTCACATCAGTATCCAGATTGTAGCCCTGCAGCGCATCGTACGCAGCCATCTGTTCGTCGTATTCATACTGTACCGCGGAAAAGTCCTTGCCGTATTTGTTGATGGCATTTTCTATTTGCTTTTGTTTTAAATCAGAGTCAATTTTGTAGTTTTTTAAATTTTCGTAGGCTTTCGTTTGTTGCTCGATTACAAATTCCTGCATCACGTAATCGTCTTTATAGTCGGCTTCCGCTTTTTCTTGGATCGCTTTTGCAGCTTCGTCCGCGCTTATCGAAAGAATCGGATTGGCGAAGGTCCCTTTTTCGGAGGATGGTTTTTCTCTCTGGCTGTCTTCGGCTGATTGGGCCGGCGCTTCCACTGCGGCTGCTGTTTCGACCGGTTCTTCGACAGCCGGCGCTTTTTCCGCAGGCACCGCTTTTTCACTGCCGGAGCCGCTGTTATATCCCTTATTCACAACCGTTACAATAATGACAGTGGCAAGCAGCCAGAACCACCATTTTTCATAAAAAGGCCTGGCTGGTTTGTTTTCTCTTGTCATAGGAAATCTCTCCATTTTGTCAGTTTTATAATAATTTGGCACTATTATAACATTGAACTGTCAACAAAAACGAGATTCTGTCGAATTAGTAGAAAGAGCCTAGAAAACGCGCCATGCATACAGCGGGAAGAGCAGGGAAAACTGGTGGAGAGGAATGAGAATGTAAAAGGAGGAGCAGAGGATGAAGCGAAAAGCAACGCGAAATGCAGTGGAAAAGTATACAAAAACCCCAAAGAAAAACACGGACGAGCTTGATTATACGGCCGAATTTGCAGATGGCGAAGATCCCATGAAAGGAGCCAACCGTAATTCAAAACTGGGCCGTAAAGGGCGGGGCCAGGAATAAGTATGAGTCAAAGGAGGAAGCAGCTTGGGACAAAACCATCAATTTAAGCCCGGACAAAAAGCGCCAAACAATGGAGTGTACATGGAAATAGGCGAAAAAGGAACGAGTGTGGAGAATCCGCTGAAAATCAAGCTCGAAGCAGGCGATCATTTTCCTGAAACAACCAATCAAAACCGCATCTGGACGTATCAGCCGAAACCATGATCACGGTTTTTCTTTTTGCACCCTCTTGGATGTGCTCATTTCGGCGCAGAAAAGAGGGTGTTTTAGTGAAGAAAGAAGCGTTCCGGATTTAGCGGTATATTTGGACAAGAAAGCGCATAAACTGGATGATTAGAAACATATTTTTTTCGTGGGAGAGGAGAATGAGAATGGAAGTGAAAGAAGATATTGAATTTATTCGAGATATTATGATGGACAAGCTCGATGAATTAAATGATATGATTGAAATAGGCGGGAAGCTCAGCCCAAAAGTGGAAATGGCTTTTGCGATGGGGATTCAAAGCCTGTTAAACCAGTCCATTCAAAAAATAGAAAAAGAGCGGCGCCAGAACCCGCCTGTCGCAAAAAAGTCAGAATATGAATCTCTTTCATCCATTGCCAACAAGTAGCCCGATAAACAAAATACACCTAATAAGCTGCCCGGTTACCGATCGGAGGCAGCTTTTTTGCTTTTTGATATGCCGGGACACTCTTTGCGGAAACGCTGTCTTTTTATATATAATAAGAATAGTAAATAGGAGAAAAGGAGAGAAAAAGATGACGAACATTCGCTGGGGTATTCTCGGCTGTGCCGCGATTGCAAAGCAGGCGGTTATACCGGGCATCCAAAAATCGGCAACGGGTATTGTGAAAGCGATTGCGAGCCGCACGATTGAGAAAGCTGAGGAGGCGGCGGCAGAATTGGGAATTGAAACAGCATATGGAAGCTACGAGGAGCTGCTTGCCGACCCGAATATAGATGCCGTTTACATTCCGCTGCCGAATCATTTGCATAGGGAATGGACCATCCGGGCAGCGGAAGCAGGCAAGCATGTGTTATGCGAAAAGCCGGCGGCCCTGAATGCCGGGGAGGCAGAAGAGATGAAGGAAGCCTGTGAAAAAGCAAAGGTGCTTTTTGCGGAAGCGTTTATGTACCGCTATCATCCCCGCTATCAAACGATCCGGGAAATCATTCAATCCGGCGAAATTGGAGAAGTGCGCAGCCTGCATGGAACCTTTATGTTTAATAATGCAGAAGATAAGCAGAATGTCCGCTTTAAAAAGGACTGGGGCGGCGGATCATTATATGATATCGGCGTGTACCCGCTCAGTGCAGCCCGCCTGCTGCTGGAGGAGGAGCCATCGGCCGTGTCGGTGCATGCTCAGTTTTCCCCAGAGCATGACCATGTCGATATGATGGCGTCCGGGGTAGTAGAATTTCCAGGTGGGACGGCTCTTACGTTCCAGTGCGGCATGTGGGCCCATTTTCAAAATGAGCTGTCAATTGCCGGCACAAAAGGACGGATTGACATTCCATCCGCCTTTATAACCCATCAAAACAGAGAAGATTTCTTTTTTGTTTCCACTGAAAGCGGGCGGCGGGAGGTAGAAGTGCCAATTGTCAACCAGTATACACTGCAGGCGGATGTAATGGGCCGCTGCATCGAGAAAGGAGAGCCGCTGCCGTTCAATGCCTCGGATGCCGTTTTAAATATGCGTGTACTGGATGCCTGTTTAACGTCCGCCAGGGAAAAGAGGCGGGTGGAACTAGAGGAGAGCTGATGGTGCATACGAAAAAGCGGACTTTTCACAAGTCCGCTTCAGGCTGCCAGCAAACGCTCGCTTTCGGTGTCATTTGCCGGCTGTGAATGCTTATGACTCCCTGAAAGGTCACTCCGCTTCCCGGCCGGCGGCGTTCCTGGAAAGCCAAACGTTTTCAATCAGCCTGCTTTCTACCTTTATCTGCACTTTGGAGAAGCCCGCTTTTTTTATAAAAAGGTCCGCTGTACTTTATGCCAGAATGAATTGTTTTTTAATTTAACGGTTTTAATGATTTTCCCTGACATTTCAACTTCAATGTTTTTCGTATTGCGGACGCTCAGCGCTTCGTTGTCGAGCCCGATAATCGGGTAATCGTTGCCATCCTGCACGATGCTTAAGGTCAGCTTGCGGCTGTCGCCTAAAATAAACGGCGAGCCGAGCGTGCGGAACTGGTTGTTGTTCAGTGAAGCAATTTCGCTTACCTGCATGCAAGGGATGCGCGGATCTACCACTGCCCCGTTCAGCGAGCGGTTGTAGGCTGTGCTGCCCGTTGGAGTGGATACAACAATACCGTCCCCGCGGAATGTTTCAAAATGCAGATCATCGATATGAACGTCAATAACAAATGTTTTAATGATAGAAGAGCGGATGGACAGTTCATTTAAACATTGAAAATGCGTCTCTCCATCTAAATGAACATCAATAACAGGATAGCGGCGCACTTCAACGCCGGCCGTTTGAACCGCTTCGATCATCGCCTGTGTGTCATGGATATGAAAATCGCAGTACAGGCTTGCTTCTTCTTCATCCGTAATGCCCACATACAGGCAGTCATCACGGAAGCCGGATTTCCGGACAGCCTGCAAAAACGCCCCGTCTCCGCCGACTCCGACAATAATGTTCGCATCCGCCGAGTGGTCAACAACGGTGAAGCCCTGTTTTTTTGCAAGCGCAATCAAATTTTCGATATCTTCTAGTTTAGCCGGGTCTTTTTTATAGGAAAAAAACATATTTTTTCTTGTTTCCATTGGCATAAAACTCCTTTATCGTTCAAGATATATCCATTCTAATGTATAATGGCGGCAATAGTAAAGGAGGACGACAGGTGAAAAAAGCAATTGTGATAGGCGCGGCTACGATGCATTCGAAAGAAGTCCGGGTAACGATATTTGACGGAAACCCGCATGCCGGCAGTACTGCCCATCCAGGCGGCGGAAGCCTGATGGTCACGCTGAGCGGGCTGAATGTTCCCTTTTCCTGAACAAGCCGGCAGGAGGAAAGAAAGAAAAAAGGATGATAGCAATGGATAATAAGAAAGACCAGTCGGTACGGCAATTAACAGAAGAAATGTTTCAAATTCAGCTGAAAGCAAATCAATTTATGAAGTCCCTTACCCGGGAGGAAGAACTGTCGGATAACTTAGTGTTTTTACTTCTGAAGCTGAAATGGTCCGAATTTTTAAAAGTGACGGAAATCGCGGAGTTTTTTTTGCTGACACCGGGTGCCGCCACTAACATGTGTGACAAGCTTGAACGCCTTGGCCTTGTCGAACGGATCAGGCTGAAGGAAGACCGCAGAGTGGTTCGGGTTGCATTAACGAAAAAAGGGGAAGAGCGGGTTCACGACATTTTTGCCAAGTTCTCGGCCGAGCAGCTCGAAACCGTTATCAGCTCACTGACTCAAATTCGTCTGCTGTTTGAAAAAATAGAAGATACCCTTTAATGGATTGGGTCTACTGACCAATCCTGCTTTTTCCGCACGTTGAACAGATCGATATCGATCTGTTTTTTTTATTGACATAATTAAAGACCTTCTTTTATATTTTAATTAATAAATATTTTAATTATTAAAATATTTAAGAGGAGAGGAAACATGAACCGAAAAAAGTGGAAAGCGGGGGCAATAATGATGATGCTTTTACTCGTACTGGGAGCAGCACAGGGAGCCGGGAAACATTTCGAATACAAGTCAAGCTTGAAAAAAGTAACAAAAGTGATGGTGAATGCGGAGCTTGCCAGCCTGTATGTGACAAACCGGGAGGGGGATTTTTATGTGGAATATGAGGGACATAAGCCCCTTTTTGGAAAGCCGGATATGAAAGTCGAGTACAGGGACGATGAAGTGATGATTACGGAAAAGCCCTTTCCAAACACATGGTCGAAGCTTGCGTCCATTCAGAAAAAAAGGAGCAGGCTGACGGTAAATATTCCGCCTGGTTCTGCAGAAGCAATGGAGCTGAAAACGAAAAACGGAAACATTACGGCGGACAAAATTCCCGGCCTTCAGCATCTGTCTCTTTTCTCTGATGCAGGAAATATCAGCTTAAACGGCTTTCAGGGAAAATCGCTCCTGGTACGGTCCAAAAACGGCTCTCTCCATCTCGGTGAGGTAGAAGCAGAAGTTGATATTGAAAACAAAGTCGGGAGTTTAAAAAGCTTACATTTAAAGAAAATAAGCGGCGAAAACAAAATTACGCTTTCCAACGGACATGCAGCAGTGAGGCTGCCCGATGGCCTGGACCCGGAAAAAATTAACGTAAGCCTGAAAACGAGAAACGGAAAAATCAAATGGAAAAATGCTCCGTTTACGGCTGTTCAAAAAGGGCCAGGCAGGGAAATCAGCCATGATCCAGCCGGCAGCCAGGCACAGCTGGCCATTTCTGTATCCGTAGGAAATATAGAAGTGCAGTAACACCTTCCTTATAGGGACTTGTGTTTACAAAAAAGCCAAAAGGGAACGTTTGGTAGTAAACGCAACAAAGAAGGAGGGAAATCGTTTGGCAAACGATTGGTGGAAAAACGCAGTGATTTATCAAATTTATCCCCGCAGCTTCCGGGACAGCAACGGGGATGGAATCGGCGATTTGCAGGGCATTATTTCAAGGCTTGATTATTTACAAACATTAGGGGTGGATGCCATCTGGCTGTCTCCAGTTTACGAGTCGCCCAACGTCGATTATGGATACGATGTATCAGACCACCGGGCCATTTCAAAAGACTACGGGACGATGACGGATATGGAAGAGCTTATTTTTGAAGCAAACCGGTATGGCATAAAAGTCATTTTAGACATTGTCTACAACCACACTTCCGATCAGCATCGGTGGTTTCTTGAGGCAAGGCGGTCGAAAAAAAGCCGGTACCGCGATTATTACCACTGGCGGCCGGGTACATCAGACGGGCCGCCGACAGACTGGGTGTCAGCGTACAATACCTCTGCCTGGGAGCTGGATGAACAGACCGGAGAGTACTATCTGCATATGAACAGCCGGCGGCAGATTGACTTAAACTGGGAAAACCCTGATGTGATCCGGGAAGTGGAGGACATGATGACCTACTGGGTGCGCAAAGGCGTTTCCGGCTTCCGTATTGACCAGCTCGGCCATATTAACAAAAAGAAATCGCTTCCTTCCTACGAAGAATTTGCGAACAAGCATGCAGACCCCCACTTCAAAATCATTAAGGATGAAGGCGCTCATCCCTATATACGCCAGTTAAACGAAGCAATTTTTTCAAAATACGGCATGATGACGGTCGGCGAAAGCACCTCTTCTACACCGGAGGAAGCCCTTCTGTACACGGACCCTGACAGAAAAGAAGTAAATATGATTTTTTCGTCTGAACATCTCCAGGCAAAGGAGAAAGAGAAAAAGCAAACCGATGCTTCCGATGTGATTAAGTTAAAAAAAGTAATGGAAAAATGGCAGAAAACACTTGAAAACAAAGGCTGGAATACGCTTTTTTGGTGCAATCACGATGAACCGCGCATCGTTTCCCGTTACGGAAATGACCGGGAATACCGCGCAGAATCTGCCAAAATGCTGGCGGCCACTTTACATATGATGAAGGGCACTCCTTATATTTACCAGGGAGAAGAACTCGGCATGACCAATCCCGTTTTTGACAGCATCGATGAGTTCCGCGACAGCAAGTCCCTGACGGAATTTCAGCAGCGGTATTTTGAGGGAAATGAAGAAAAAAGCAAGATACTAGAGGGATTAAACGAAACAACCCGGGATAATGCCAGAACACCGATGCAATGGAGCGATGCGGAAAATGGAGGCTTCACCGATGGAACGCCGTGGATCAAACTGAACGGCAATTATTCGCACGTTAATGCGGAGCAGGCAGTAATGGACCCCGACTCGGTTTTTTGGTTTTATCAGAAGCTGATTCAAATCAGGAAAACACACCCGATTGTAACGGAAGGAACCTTCGATCTTTTAGAACGCGAGCATCCTTCTCTTTTTGTATACACGCGGCGTTTTGAAAACAAGCTGCTTCTGGTGATCAGCCAGTTTGGAGAAGGCGAGGCGATTTTCGATCTGCGCCAGCAGAATCTCTCCATAAAGTCCGGCGAGCTGCTTCTCGCCAATTATCCAGCGGACCAGACATTGCCGGAAGAATCCATCCGGCTGCGCCCGTATGAAACAAGAATTTATCTATGCGGGCAGTAAATAAATCGCGGAATGAAAAAACCGGCTGCACCTGCAGCCGGTTTTTTTGGGATTTATTCTTATTGAATGAGCATCAGGAAGAACCCTGGTGCTTTACGAGTGAAAGAGTATGGGCGGGGATAGTTGGAATTGTTTGTTACGCTTCCATTGCCTGTTCGTTCTCCTGGTCTTTGCGCATTAAATAAAGAGTGAAGAGGTCTCTTGGCACTTCATATAAATCAAAGACAGCCTCATTCTGGTTTAATTTCGCATATACATCCGGACGGGTTTCATTGGCCGGCACAACATAAGGCAGTTTTTCGGCAGCTTTACGCGAGCGGATGTTCACCTTGCGGATAGACATGTAAATGGATTCAATGCCTGCTTCATAAAAAAGCTCTTTAAAAAATTCTTCTTTGGCCGGTGCATTGTAGCCTTTGCCGTGGAATGGCTTGCCGAGCCAGGTGCCGAGAAAGCCGGCGCCATTTTCAATGTCATACAAGTTAATTGTGCCGATCGGGCTGCCCCATTCGTCCAAAATCGTCCGTGAAATCAATTCGCCCCGTTCCTCTGCTTCAATGGTTTGTTTTGTCACAAACACAAACTCCTCATAAGACTGGGCTTTATGGCGCACAAAAGGGAAGACTTCGGGGTGCGTCATCAACTCAAACAAAGCATGACTTTCATGAACATCGCGCTTCTTCAACATGGTAATTCCCTCCTTTTTACATAGTGAGGGTATAACGGTTCAGTAGTGTCCCGATCCACCCTCGAAATTTTTTAACAATCAAACAAGACCGTCACTTCCGCAGCCTGTCCACAAAAAATTTCGGGATGGGAATCGAACCCATTAGAACCGGCTGAAGAAACCGGTGGCGCACCATTTGCCTTCCCATTACAACTAGCATTCACATGTCGTTACTTTCATAATATAAAATTTTTACCCATTTGAAAATAGGTTTTAACCGCAAATTAAAAATATTTTCGACAGTTTTTGAAGCGCTCCAAGCATGATAGATAATAAAAGATGGAATAAGTCTGCGAAGGAAAGAAAGATTCGATTTATAAAGGTAAAATCGGCAGCGGTATAAAGCATGTGGGCAACGCACAAGATTGCCTGGCAGAAGCCCGGCAAAAGGGCAGGCGGCTGTTCGTGAAAAAGAAGGGGAAGCTTAATTGATTGTGTACTGGTTTAAAAAACATGATGCTAAGTAATAAGCCGGCGGTTGTTTGGTTTATTGTATGCTGTGCGGGTCTTCAAAGTGAAGGGGGCAGACATTTTATTTTTACAGGCCGCTGTATTGCTGAGAAAACGAGAATCACTTGCTTGACAGACGATTTAAACAAAGTCCATAATAAAAACACATTCGAATAAACCTTTCCGGGGCAGGGTGAAACTCCCGACCGGCGGTGATAGGCGATCAAGCCTTTAGTCCGTGACCCGCATGCGTGCGGTGGATCCGGTGCAATTCCGGAGCCGACAGTAACAGTCTGGATGGGAGGAAAGGACAGTGCGCGTTTTCTGAATTTTTTCAGATAGGAAACGTTTATTTATTAATGAGTAAAAAAGCCCCGTATGAAATGACAATACGGGGCTTTTCTTGTGTACAGGCGGTATTTTTTAATAAAGGGGGTTCCCTTCTATGAATGAAGAGTATTATATGAAGCTGGCATTGTCGCTTGCTGAAAGTGCCGCCTATCAGACTTCACCCAACCCGCCGGTTGGAGCCGTTGTAGTTAAGAATGGCCGGATTCTCGGTATGGGCGCTCATTTAAAAGCAGGCGAAGCCCACGCGGAAGTCAGCGCGCTGAAGCAGGCAGGCGCCGGAGCAGAAGGTGCGGACATTTACGTGACGCTGGAGCCGTGCGCCCACTTTGGGAAAACACCGCCCTGCGCCGACCTGATTATTGAAAAAGGGCTGCGCCGCGTATTTATTGCTGCCGTTGATCCGAATCCGCTTGTAGGCGGAAAAGGCATCCAGAGGCTGGAGGCAGCCGGCATCGAAGTTGAAACCGGCATCTGCGAGCAGGAAGCAGCAGAACTATTGACGCCATTTT
The DNA here is from genome assembly GCF_000970685.1 of Domibacillus indicus. Lineage (GTDB taxonomy): Bacteria > Bacillota > Bacilli > Bacillales > Domibacillaceae > Domibacillus > Domibacillus indicus. The sequence goes on along the minus strand of NZ_LAJB01000002.1, from coordinate 106,041 downwards.
TTCATTTTATCCAGACGAAGCGTCCTTATGTGACGATTAAAACAGCCGTTACCGCTGACGGCAAAACAGCCGCCCATACCGGGCACAGCCGCTGGATTACAAGCAGTGAGGCCAGAGAAGATGTACACCTTCTCAGAAGCCGCCATGATGCCATTTTAACCGGCATTGGTACGGTGCTGCTGGATAATCCGCTCCTCACTTCCCGATTGCCCCAGGGAGGAAAAAACCCAATTCGAATTTTACTGGACACCCATTTGCGTGTTCCGCTCGATTTTCATATCGTGCAAAACAAAGAAGCTAAAACGATTATTTTCTGCGCCTCTGATGCCCAGACGAAAAAACAGCGTGCCTTAGAAGACGAAGGCGTGACCGTTATCCGGCTCCCGTATATGTCGATTGATGCTGTGCTCGATGAGCTCGGGAAAAGGAATATCATGACCCTGCTCGTTGAAGCCGGCGCTGAAATGAATGCGTCTTTTTTAGATATTGGTGCATTTAACCGGCTGATTATGTATATGGCGCCAAAGCTGATTGGCGGCAAATCCGCTCCCTCTTCCTTTGGCGGACTCGGCGGCTCTTCCATGGATGAAGCGCTCGACCTTGAGTTTGTTTCCATCGGCCCGGTCGGCCCGGATTTAAAAATCGTTATGAAAAAAAGGTGATGGAATGTTTACAGGAATAATAGAAGAAATCGGCACGGTAGAACGCATTGTGCGCGGCGGGAAATCACTTCAGCTGACGATCGGCGCCAAAAAGGTACTGCAGGATGCCGGGCTCGGTGACAGCATTTCCGTAAGCGGCGTCTGCTTAACGATCACCGCGTTTACCAAAACGCATTTTACGGCAGATGTTATGCCTGAAACGTTTACCTCAACGGCGCTTGCGGCGCTGACGGCCGGCTCGCGTGTGAATTTAGAGCGGGCCATGGCAGCAAACGGCCGGTTTGGGGGGCATTTTGTTTCCGGGCATGTAGACGGCGTTGGGCATATTATCTCAAAAAAGCAGGAAGAAAATGCGCTTTATGTGACCATCTCCTATCCGAGGGAACTGGGCCGCTACTTTTTATATAAGGGATCGATTGCGCTTGACGGCACATCGCTTACCCTGTTCGGTGTAACGGATGAAGCCGTTACGGTTTCGCTTATTCCGCATACAAGGGATGAAACCATTCTGGCCGCGAAAAGCGTCGGTGATCCGGTTAATATCGAGTGCGACATGCTGGCGAAATACGTTGGCAGCATGCTTGAGAAAAAAGAAGCGCCCAAGCGCGGCGTTACGATGGATCTGTTAAAAGAGAACGGCTATTTGTAAGGAGGAACCTCTATGTTTTCAACAATTGACGAAGCCATTCAGGATTTAAAGCAGGGCAAAGTCATCATCGTGGTCGATGACGAGGACCGCGAAAACGAAGGCGACCTGCTCGGTATTGCAGAGCTCGCAGACGGAGCCATGATCAATTTTATGGCCAGGGAAGGGCGCGGCCTGATCTGTGTTCCGGTGGAGGAGCAGCTTGCCAGCCGGCTTCAGCTTCATTCGATGGTGGAGCATAACACCGACAGCCACGGCACGGCGTTTACGGTCAGTGTCGACCATATTTCCACGACAACCGGCATCAGCGCATTTGAACGGGCTGATACGGTAAAAGCATTGGTGGATGACGCGTCAGCGCCGTCCGATTTTAAACGGCCGGGGCATATTTTTCCGCTGGTCGCAAAAGCCGGCGGTGTTCTGCGCAGAACCGGCCATACGGAAGCGGCCGTGGATTTTGCCAAGCTGGCCGGATTCAAGCCGGCTGGTGTGATTTGTGAAGTTATGAACGACGATGGCACGATGGCACGCCTGCCGGAGCTGGAAAAAATGGCGGAAAAATTCGACTTGAAAATCGTCACGATTGAACAGCTCGTTGCCTACCGCCGCAGCCGTGAAACGTTAATCCGCCGGGAAGCAGACATTCAGCTGCCGACCGACTTCGGCCATTTTCGCGCCGTCGGCTATGAAGAGGACTTAACCGGCAAAGACCATGTGGCTCTCGTAAAAGGCGATATCTCCGGTGATGAGCCGGTGCTTGTCCGCGTTCATTCGGAATGCCTCACAGGTGACATTTTTGGCTCGCACCGCTGCGACTGCGGCCCGCAGCTTCATGCGGCGCTCGCGCAAATTGAAGAAGAAGGCCGCGGGGTGCTTTTATATATGCGCCAGGAAGGCCGCGGCATCGGGCTGATCAACAAGCTGAAAGCCTACGAGCTTCAGGAGCAGGGCTATGATACCGTGGAAGCCAACTTAAAGCTTGGCTTTAAAGACGACCTGCGGGACTATGGTATTGGCGCCCAGATTTTACGTGACCTCGGCATTTCCAAAATGCGGCTTTTAACCAATAATCCGCGTAAAATTACCGGCTTAAACGGCTACGGGCTTGATATTGTCGAGCGGGTGCCGATTGAAATGCCGGCGAAAGATGCCAACCGCAGCTATTTGAAAACAAAAATTTCCAAGCTTGGCCACTTATTACACGTAGAAGAGGAGAATAACTGATGGGAAAAACATTTGAAGGACATTTAATTGGAACAGGACTAAAAGTAGGGATTGTTGCCGGGCGGTTTAACGAATTTATTACCGGCAAGCTTGTGTCAGGAGCGGAAGACGGATTTATCCGCCACGGCGTGGACGCAGAAAACATTGATATCGCCTGGGTGCCGGGCGCATTTGAACTGCCGCTTGTAGCGAAAAAAATGGCGGAAAGCGGAAAATACGATGCAGTCATTACGCTGGGTGCAGTCATCCGCGGAGCAACAGCCCATTTTGACTACGTGTGCAACGAAGCAGCCAAAGGCATTGCCCAGGCAGGAATGCAGACGGGCGTACCAGTTGTGTTCGGCCTGCTTACAACCGATACGATCGAGCAGGCGATTGAGCGCGCCGGCACAAAAGCGGGCAACAAAGGCTGGGAATCCGCTGTTTCCGCGATCGAAATGGCAAACTTGCTTCGCTCTTTTGACGCGTGATATAATGTCGCTTGTGGCTGAAGCCCCTGGCGGCCAGCTCACAAAGACGCTGCGATTTGGTCTTTAGTGAACTGTCCCGGGATAGCGGGCTTTCAGCGGGTAGGGAGAGGGCGTTTTACAGTAAGCAGGTTTTTATAATGAATGGAGGAATTTTCAAGCTTCGCGAACACGGAACAACTTTCGTAAAGGAACTGTCCGCAGGAATGACCGGCTTTTTAACGGTTATTTACATTATCGCCGTAAACGGAATGATTTTGTCGGAAGCAGGCATGCCCTTTGAAGCAGCGGCTGCGGCTACAATAGTTTCAGCGGCTGCCGGCTGCCTTATCATGGCTTTCTGGGCGAATGCACCGATTATTGTCGTGCCGGGCATGGGCATTAACGCCATGTTTACGTACACCTTCGTGAATGAAATGGGTATGACCTGGCAGCAGGCGCTTGGCGTCACGGTCATCGCCGGCTTTTTGTTTATGGCAGTGGCTCTGACGCCGCTGGCTGGAAAATTGAATGAGATTGTGCCGGCAGCGCTGAAAGAAGCCATTACGATCGGGCTTGGCTTGTTTCTGATTGTAATCGGGGTCCAAAAAGCGGGATTTTCACTGGCAGCATTCATGACGCTGGCGCTGGCTGTTTTTTTGTTCTGGCGGAAAGTGCCGGGTACCTTTATCTGGGTTATTCTCGCCGGCACCGTCATCGCCTGGCTGTTTGGGACACTCCCGGCTCCAGCGTCCGGTGTCAGCCTGGAAAGCTACCTGGCTGTTTTTGGCGCCTGGACCTTCCAGGGCGTGTCACCATTTGTGATGATTCCCGCTGTTTTTTCACTGACAATGGTGCTGCTGTTTGAAAACATCGGCCTTGTCCACGGCCATTTGGAGCTGGCCGGGCAGCCGGAGAAATTTAAGCGGTCTGTTCAAGCAAATGCGGCGGCCGTTGTGGCAAGCGGTATTGCCGGTTCAAGCGCAAACGTGTCAGCCGTTGAAAGTGCAGCCCCGATTGCCTCTGGCGGCCGGACGGGTCTTGTGCCGCTTACGGCAGGCCTTTTGTTTCCGGCAGCATTTATCGCGGCGCCATACTTAAACATGGTGCCCGGCTCTGCAATCGCACCAATCTTAATCATTATCGGCTCCTTGATGGCGTTAAACATCCGCCGGCTGTCTTTCTCTGATTGGTCTGAAACAGTTCCCGCTCTTGCCATTATCGCGATTATACCGCTCACCTCGAGCATCGCCGATGGCATCGCGGCCGGATTTATTTTGTATCCGATCTTAAAAGCAACCCGCGGACGATTCCGCGAAGTACCCGTTCCGATGTACATCATCGCGGTGCTGTTCCTGATGAATACAATGATTCACTAAAAAATCCGCCTTTTTTGAGGCGGATTTTTTTACAGTATGGAAAAACAAGTTTGTCCAGAGCCGTTTCATTCGTTTTTAAAGGATTTCTATCTGGAAAATTCACAACCGGGCCATTTATATAAGCAGAACAAGCAGTGTTATCTGCTCTTTTTTAAAAAAGCGAAAAAGAATTACACTTGGTCCAGGCCAGAAGCCTTTGTTGGGAGGAAAAACAGCCGGATTTGATTCTCTTCTCCTGTCAAAAGGTATCGAGCACTGCTGCTCATTTATGCCTCTTTTTTTAAAGACTATGTTAAACTTTGTTGTTGATATATGAACAAACGTTCTTTAACGAGGGTAATATCACTGTTCGGAGATGATTTATCTATGGATTTAAAGGAACTGAAATTGCTTGCTGGTACGTTGGATGATAATGACAAGCGAAAGTTTATCTACTTTTTGCAGTATGTTGATTAAATCGTGCCTGTTTCCTGTGACCGACACGAACACCAAATTTCGGCTTTCTGCTCATTCTTGTTAAGCTAACGGGCAGAATTGTTTAACCTGCCATCTTCCGTTAAACTAAACTTGTATTCGATAGGGCCCTGACTGTGCACATTAGCAATCCATGAGAAACCGGTCCTGCTTTTGGATGATAAAATGTAGACATAAGGAGGCTGCATATGGGACTTGTAATACTGATGATGAATGTGACACTGGACGGTTGCTGTGACCACACGCAGGTGATTGCGGATGAGGAGCTTCATCAGTATACGGCGGACCTGATGGACCAGTCCAATGGTTTGCTTTTTGGACGTAAAATCTACCAGCTGATGGAAAGTGCCTGGCCAGCCATTGCCAGCAGCGGCGACGGACCTCAATTCATGGTCGACTTCGCACGCAAGCTCGATCGGAAACCCAAGTACGTCTTCTCGCGGACGCTGGATCACGTGTCGTGGCAGAACTCTTTCTTGTTGAAGGGGCCTGTTTCAGAGGAGGTGCCACAGCTTACGGCAGAAGGGAAGAACCTAGTCGTTAACGGAGGTCCCGGCCTCGGTTCCACCCTGGCACAACTAGGCTTGGTGGATGAGTATCACTTCCTGGTACAGCCAATCGTTGCTGGACATGGCCCCCAATTATTGGGAGGAGTTCGTGATCGACTGAATCTGAAGCTGAGCGAGACCAAATCCTTCGGCTCCGGCGTCGTGCTGCTCCGATATACGCCAGTTCGTTGACTGCTTGGCTGATCACTGCGGCTTGGCACTGCCAGACGAATATGTGCGAGTACAAGATGAAGCCGGCAAACATTTGTCGGCTGCTAACGGGAAACGATAGCTCAATAAACCGCCTTTTTATCAAGGCGGTTTTCTTATCGTCAAAAATCAACATTTGCATTTAACATAGCCTTTTTAAAAAGGAGCGGGCGGAGGGCTGGCAGCGAAGACTCCCGCAGGACGAGCGGACGTGCTGGTTCAGTGTTCGCCCCGGCTGTGAGCGAAGCCGCCAGTCCGCAGCCCCTGGCACTGCATTTTAAAAAAATAGCGCGTTACTGACTGCTAAGAAGCAAACGATTTTAGCCGAAAAACGAAATGTCTTCTTAAGATGATCTATTTTTCAATATCGTTAAATACAAACTCGTTAAGAGCCATTTCATCCATTCTTTCCTTCTTATAAACTCACACCAATCCGCACAAATCTGCTATACTAAACAAAAACAAATTTGTTTTGAAAGAGGGATTCAGGTTGGAGATTCAATTTATTAAAGGGCATGGCTCAGGGAATGATTTTATTTTAATCGATGAATGGACACACCGATATACATTCACTGAGGACAACCGCCGCGATCTGGCGGCGGCTCTTTGCAGCCGGGAAACGGGGATCGGTGCAGACGGCATTGTATTTGTAATGGAAAGCGTGCATGCCGATGCGAAAATGCGTATTTTTAACAGCGACGGATCCGAAGCCTCTATGTGCGGGAACGGACTCCGCCTCCACGGTCGTTACGTATTAGACAAACTTGGAAAAAATGAGATTGTTGTAGAAACCAATAAAGCGGACCTCTACGTGAAACGGGACGGCGATATTTATGAAGGAGTGCCAGCGTACCGTGTGGAAATTTCACCTGTTTTATTTGACCTTGCGGCTCTGCCTATGACAATCGGAAAAGAACGTTTGTTTAACGAAGTCGTTCCGGCTTTATCAGATTCGATTTCGTTTTCAGCGGTGGCCGTACCGAATCCCCATTTAATTGCAGTTGGCGGCCGGGAGCTGATTGCGTCCGGTGAACAAAAGCGGATTGCGGAGCTGTTAAATGGCGTGAATGATATTACGCCCGATGGCGTGAATGTCAGCTTCGTTCACCCGATTGAAAGGGGAACGCTTTATGTGCGGACATTTGAGCGGGGAGTCGGCTTTACCAATGCGTGCGGCACTGCCATGTCAGCTTCCACGCTAACCACATGCCAGCTTGGCTTAAACGATTTTGAAACGCCGATCGAAGTGTATAACAATGGCGGAAAAGTCCGCTGCGAGGTGCACCAGCATGAAGCAGGGCGCTATTCCATTGACCTGATCGGCAACGGAACCTATATGTTTGAAGGCACAATACACATGGATCTTGACACACCAAGTCATTTTACGGTTCACAACCAGCGGGCGCTGTCCGAACAAAATGCATATGAGCGCCTCCGTGAAGAAGCGGAATCCTACTTAGCTGCCCGCGTTTTTTAAATCCAGGAGCATTCCTGGATTTTTTTTTGCATATAAAGGGTATAAAAAAAGACGATAAGATGAAAGGAAGACCGGATTTGAATCAAAAAAACTGGCGTCCTTATGCGTATTACGGGGCACTTGCCTTATTCCTTGTTTTGTTTACATGGGGCTTTTTTGAAGTAGTAGACGCACTTGAGGAAAATGAAGTAGCCGCTTTTGACAAAATGATCATTCAGGAGGTACAGTCCTGGATCAATGAAGGGCGCACCGCACGCATGGTGTTTATTACGGACCTTGCCTCGGTGAAATTTTTAACGGCTGCGACCGGGCTGATCGCCCTGTTCCTGCTTTTTCGGAAAAGATACGGGTGGGCGCTTTTTTTCGTGCTCGTGAACGGGCTTGGCGGTGTATTCAACGGCTTTTTAAAAGAACTGTTTCAGCGCCAGCGTCCGGATATTCTGCCCCTGATTGAGCAGGGAGGCTACAGCTTTCCGAGCGGGCATTCGATGGGTTCCTTTATTTTTTATGGAGCACTGTCTTTTATGCTGTTTCAGCTTGTGAAAGGAAAATGGAAAAAGATCACGGCCGCCGTGCTTGCCGGCTGTATGATCCTGCTGGTTGGTTTAACGCGGATTTATCTCGGAGTTCATTATCCAAGTGACGTGATCGGAGGCTTTTCCATCGGTGCCGCCTGGCTGTTTTTTTGCATTATGCTGTTTCATTTTACCGAATACTGGATGCGCCGGCGGCTTTCTCGAAGATGAGAAAGCCGTTTTTTCGTTTCAGCAGACCGGCTTTACGGCTGAAGAAGCCGAAAATTCGGCCCGCCTTTACAAAAGATCCTTAAAAGCAGGTGTGTTTCAATTGGCACGGTAGTTGCATTAAAAAACGTGAAGGGCTACTAAAAAAAGGAGGAATGAGAAATGGAAACATCAACTATCAACGAATTTAATAGGGAGCAGGAAGGAAAAACAGCAGGTACGAATATGAAGGCGGCTGTTGTCAACGAGTTTCACCAGCAGCTGGAAGTAAAGGATATGCCAAAGCCAGCAGCGGGACGCGGTGAGGTGCTTGTTAAAATCGAAGCGTGCGGTGTATGCCATACTGACCTGCATGCCGCGCATGGCGACTGGCCGGTCAAGCCGAAGCTGCCGCTTATTCCCGGACATGAAGGAGTCGGTATTATCGAGGAAATAGGCGAAGGAGTTACCTCATTAAAAGCGGGCGACCGCGTGGGAATCCCATGGCTTTATTCCGCTTGCGGAGAATGTGAATACTGCCTGCAGGGACAGGAGACGCTTTGTCCGCACCAGGAAAACGGCGGGTACTCGGTCGATGGCGGGTACGCTGAATATTGTGTGGCACCGGCTGACTATGTGGCAAGAATTCCGGACGGACTCGATCCGGTTGAAGTAGCACCGATCCTGTGTGCAGGAGTCACAACCTACAAAGCATTAAAGGTTTCCGGAGCCAGGCCGGGCGATTGGGTGGCGATTTACGGGATTGGCGGCCTGGGCCATATTGCGCTTCAATACGCGAAAGCGATGGGCTTTAACGTCGTCGCGGTCGATATTGCCGACGAAAAATTAGAGCTTGCTAGAAGCCTCGGTGCCGATGAAACGGTAAATGGATTAAACGAAGACCCGGCAGAAGCGATTCAGGAAAAAGTAGGCGGCGTACAGGCAGCCATCAGCGTGGCTGTCACAAGAAAAGCGTTTGAGCAGGCGTATCAATCGGTGAAAAGAGGCGGGACGCTTGTGGTTGTCGGACTGCCGAACGATGAGCTGCCAATCCCCATTTTCAATACGGTTTTAAATGGTGTATCCGTCAAAGGCTCGATTGTCGGGACAAGGCTTGATATGAAAGAAGCACTTGATTTTGCGGCCCGCGGCAAAGTGAGAGCACAGGTTGAAACTGCTCCGCTTGATAACATTAATGAAGTATTCGACAAAATGGAAAAGGGAAAAATTAACGGCCGTATCGTCCTGACAATGTAAGTCAAATGAGTTGACATTCAGTTTAGAAGGCGTTATTTTGGAAATGTAAGCGTTTTATATAGCAGATTTCCAACATTCAAAGGGGGAACCGGGTATATGATTTACGCAAATCCAGGGCAAGAAGGGTCAAAGGTATCATTCAAGCAGAGGTACGACAACTTTATTAACGGGGAATGGACGGCGCCGGTCGGCGGCCAGTATTTTGAAAACGTTACGCCGGTGACGGGCGAAGTGTTTTGTGAAGTCGCCCGCTCGCAGGCGGAAGATATTGAGCTGGCCCTTGATGCGGCACACGCGGCAAAGGATGCCTGGGGCAAAACCTCGGCTGCGGAGCGTGCGGTTATTTTAAACAAAATTGCAGACCGCCTGGAAGAAAACTTGGAAATGCTCGCCGTTGCGGAAACCTGGGACAACGGAAAAGCGGTCCGGGAAACATTAAATGCCGATCTGCCGCTTGCCATTGACCACTTCCGTTATTTCGCCGGAGCGATCCGGGCGCAGGAAGGCTCGCTGTCGCAGATTGATGACGACACCGTTGCCTATCATTTCCATGAGCCGCTCGGCGTGGTCGGGCAGATTATTCCATGGAACTTTCCGCTTTTAATGGGCGTATGGAAGCTCGCACCGGCTCTTGCAGCAGGCAACTGCGTTGTGCTGAAGCCGGCCGAGCAGACACCGGCTTCGATTATGGTCTTTATGGAGCTGATCGAGGATCTTCTGCCGCCGGGTGTGGTCAACATTGTGAATGGCTTCGGGCTTGAAGCAGGAAAGCCGCTTGCGTCCAACAAACGCATTGCCAAAATTGCGTTTACCGGTGAAACAACAACAGGCCGCCTGATTATGCAGTATGCCTCACAAAACCTGATTCCGGTTACGCTTGAACTGGGCGGCAAGTCACCGAATATTTTCTTTGAAGATATTATGGAACAGGACGATGCATTTTTAAACAAAGCGGTGGAAGGCTTCGTGATGTTCGCCCTTAATCAGGGAGAAGTTTGTACATGCCCATCCCGTGCGCTCATTCATGAAAGCATTTACGATCAGTTTATGGAACGAGTCATCAAACGGGTAAATGAAATTAAAACAGGCAACCCGCTTGATACAGATACCATGATGGGGGCACAGGCATCAAACGAGCAAATGGAAAAAATTCTTTCCTACCTTGATATCGGCAAGCAGGAAGGCGCCGAATGCTTAACCGGGGGAGAACGCAACACTGTAGAAGGCTTTGAAAACGGCTACTACATAAAGCCGACCGTATTTAAAGGAAACAACAAAATGCGAATTTTCCAGGAAGAAATTTTCGGGCCGGTTGTCTCCGTTACTACGTTTAAAGATGAAGCAGAGGCGCTTGAAATGGCCAATGATACCCTTTATGGCCTTGGTGCCGGTGTCTGGTCACGCCACCAAAACAGGGCATACCGCTTTGGCCGCAATATCCAGGCGGGCCGCGTCTGGACAAACTGTTACCACCAGTACCCGGCTCATGCGGCATTTGGCGGCTACAAAATGTCCGGCATCGGCCGTGAAAATCACCTGATGATGCTGAATCATTATCAGCAGACGAAAAACCTGCTTGTCAGCTATTCAGAAGACGCCCTTGGATTCTTTTAATAGAAAAAAGCGCTGTCCGCACGATGCGGCGGCGCTGTTTTCATAAGGAGGCTCAGACAATGACAGAACGGGTAACCGCAACGCCCGCCGCTCTGGAGCTGATTGAAACGCTAAAAGCCAGGCATGGCCCGCTTATGTTTCACCAGTCAGGCGGCTGCTGCGACGGAAGCTCGCCCATGTGCTACCCCGACGGCGAATTTTTAACCGGGGACGCGGACAGGCTGCTCGGAGAAATTGGCGGTGCGAAGTTTTATATCAGTGATGCCCAGTATGAATACTGGAAGCATACACAGCTTATTATTGATGTAGTGGATGGGCGGGGCGGCATGTTTTCCCTTGAAGGCCCGGAAGGAAAGCGGTTTTTAACAAGGTCACGCGTATTCACCGAGGAAGAGAGACAGGAATTAAACCAGTAGAAAACAAGCTTCCGCCATCCGGGAAGCTTGTTTTACGTTTCATTTAAGTAATACCGTATTTTTCGTTTGGAGATACCCAGCTTTTTCGCCGCCTGCTCCCGGCAGCCCGCTGTTTCTTTTAATGTTTTTCGAATAAACGCTTCAGCGGCCCGCTTTTCCATCCGCTTCATGGTGTGCAGCAGCCGGTCCAGTTCCAGCGGTTCATCACTGTTATACAGCTCTATCAGTTCATCTGAAAAACAGCTCCATTCAGCATGAAAAGAACCGGTGGAATTCGACTGTCCTATTTTCGGCGCGGCACCCGGCCGAAGCATTTTTTCCGGCAGCATTGATGGAGTAATGACCGGTTCATCGGCATATAAAACACCAAGCCGCTGCAGCGTGTTGACAAGCTCGCGCATATTGCCCGGCCAGCGGTACTGTTTAAAAGCATTCATCGCTTCCGGAGAAAATGAAAAGGTAAGACCATACTGCCTGGCGTGTCGATCAATAAACGCGGGGATATCCTGCTGCCGCTCACGAAGCGGCGGGATTCTCAGCTTTACAATATCGAGCCGGTACAGTAAATCTTCACGGAAGGAGCCTTCTCGGACTGATTCTTCTAAATTGGCATGGCTTGCGGCAATAATGCGTGCGCCGGTCCGCTTCGGTGCGGAATCGCCGATTTTAAAAAACTCGCCCGTTTCGAGAACACGCAGCAGCTTCACCTGAGTGGAAGGCGAGGCTTCTGCGATTTCATCGAGAAACAGAGTGCCCGATGAGGCCGCTTCAAAATAGCCGGCGCGGTCAAAAGCGGCGCCGGTGAACGCTCCTTTTGCGTGGCCAAACAATTCACTCTCCAGGAGGGATTCCGAGAGCGCCCCGCAGTTAAGGCCGATAAACGGTTTTTCAGCCCGGCTGCCGGCACGGTGCAGAAATTCTGCGAGCCGTTCTTTCCCGGTGCCCGTTTCTCCTTCAATTAAGATCGTCACCTGCTTTGACGCCAGTTTATGCGCCAGACGGTACAGCTCATGCATTGCGGGGCTGGTTCCTAAAAAAATTCCTTCTCCACCGGCGGCCAGCAAGTATTCTTCTTTATCTGCCTGTTCGGTCAGCCGGCTCGCTAATTCCTCAATCAGCTGGATATCTTCAAATGGTTTTTCCAGGAAATCCTCCGCTCCCAGCTGGATGGCCTCCACTGCCATTTTCACCGTGCTGTAGCCGGTCATCACCACCGCCTTGCAAAGCGGCGCCTGCTTTTTCAGCTTCTTTAAAAGGTCAAGCCCATTCCGGTCCGGAAGCCGTACATCTAAAAAAGCGGCATCAAACTGTTCAAGCCGTTTAAGCCGGTCAAAAGCACGGCCGCTGTCAATATAGGTAACGTTCATGTTTCGGAGCTGAAAAAGACGAGTTAAAAAGCGGCCGATTTCCTGTTCATCGTCAACAATTAATATGTTTGCCATCCGTTCACATCCTTTTTAAGATGGGAAGCGCCAGTTGAAAGGTGCTTCCTTTTCCAGGTTCGCTTGCGACCGAAAGCGTTCCGCCATGCGATTCCGCGATGCCAAAGCTTACAGAAAGCCCGAGGCCAGTCCCGTTATGCGCCGCTTTTGTTGTGAAAAACGGGTGGAAAATATCGTCCAGCAGCTCCTGCTTCATTCCACAGCCATTATCCGACACAAAAAGAGACACCCTGTTTTCATCAGCTTTTGTCCAAACGGCCACGTGCCTGTCCCCGTCGTTTTCCAGACAGGCATCTTTCGCATTTATAAGCAGGTTGACCGCAATCTGGCTGAGCTGCTGCACATTTCCCTCAATCATCGGCAGCCGGGGGTCCATTGTAACAGCCAGCTCGATCTGCTGCTTTTCAAGCTGCCGTCCAGTCAGGCGCAGCGCTTCAGATACGGCTTCATTAAGCGAGCAGGGAGCATACGCAGAAGGCTCCTGGCGTGAAAAGGCGAGCAGGCTGCGGATAATGGCCCGGCAGCGCTTGCCGCATTCGTCAATATCGTCGAGTAAGGGCTTTGTTTCTTCAGTGGACAGCCTCAGCAAAAGCTGGGTATTGCCGATAATCGCAGTGAGCGGATTATTAAGCTCATGCGCCACTCCGGCAGCCATTTCCCCGATCGCGGCAAGCTGCCCCGAATGAATCAGCTGGGCCTGCATCAGCTGTTTTTCGGTAATGTTTTTCAAGTAAACAATGATGCCGTTCAATTGATTCTGATCAAGAAGCGGGTAATACGCGCACTCATATATCTCGTTTTGTATTGAAATTTCTTCTGTATGCGGAATTGCTTTTTGAAGCGTTTGAAAAAAAGAGCGGGACGGCAAAAAATCAAGAACAGCTTTTGCATCCGGCCATCTGGCCGCTGCGCTGTCATTTCTCGTTAAAATGGTTCCGTCAAGATCCGCCACGAAGATCGAATCCGCCACGGCGCGAAACGTCGATTCCCATCTTGATTCACTGAGCAGGACTTCCTGGTAAAGCCGGGCATTTTCAATACAAACGGCTGCCTGCTCCGATAAATGCTGAAAAAAAGACCGGTCTTCTGCTGAAAACCAAATTGCCTCATGAGAAGCAAGGCCGAGCACGCCGATCACAGCCCCGCGGCTTCGAAGCGGAAACAGCCAGACAGTGCAGAGCCCGAGTGCTTCAAAGGCATCCGATTCAAAAAAAGCATCCGTTTGTTGAACGGAATGCAAAAGATCCCGTCCCGCTGAAAAAACGCGGAAATAAAGAGAAGACCGAACGGGAAAAGCAGTGCCTTCTGGTAAAAACGCCGTGTTTTCAGGATAAACATCCGCCATTTTCAGCGCTCCATCCTCCCACATAGCCAGGCTCAGCCGGTCAATTTTCCAGGCTGCCTGCAGCGCTTCCTGGGTTTGCTTCAGCATATCCTGGATGGACATATTTACATTAAAGCTGTGCATCATTTTATTCATGATGTTCAGCTGCTCGTTTTTTCTCTGCAGTTCATCGACAGTCCGTTTTAATTCTGTGTAATAGTTTCGCTTCGATGACTGCACGCCGGTCAGCAAATGAATCATTTCCGGCCGGTTCATGACAGCGCCCTCGTTAACAGAACGGCTACTTCTTCAGCGGAAATATCGCGCGGATTGGTAATCATGCAGGCATCTGTCAGGGCGATTTCACTGATTTCCGCAATCGCTTCGGCCTCAAAGCCCATTTCCGAAAGCGTCAGCGGCGCCCCGATATCAACGGCCAGCTTCCGGACCGATTGAATCGCTTTTTCACCGGCGGCGATGTCTGAAAGTCCGGTTACATCCTCGCCCATTAAAACGGCCATTTCCCGAAATTTATCCGGGCAGGCAATAAAGTTAAACTCCATTACATGAGGCAGCAGGACGGCATTAATATCGCCATGCAAAAAAGGATACCGGCCGCCGATTGTATGGCTCATCGCGTGAGCAGCTCCTAAAATGGCGTTTGAAAAAGCGAGACCCGCCTGCAGGCTGGCCATGGCCATTTTTTCCTTGGCTTCCCTGTTATATTTTGACGCGACGGACGGGCGCAGATAACGGGACGCAAGCATTAACGCATTTTTTGCCTGCACATCCGTCATCGGAGTGGCCGCCACGCTCACAAATGATTCAATCGCATGGGTAATCACATCCAGCCCGGTCGTGGCGGTCAGGCGGGCACTTTTTGTTGCCAGCACATCCGGGTCAATGACAGCAATATCCGGAACAAGTGATTTTGACACGATGGTCATTTTTTTCCGGCGGGAGCTGTCCACAATAACAGAAAACTGGGATACCTCCGACCCGGAGCCGGCCGTTGTCGGCACCATAACAAGAGGGGGGAGAGGGTGCAAAATCCGATCCACTCCTTCATAATCGCGAATATGCCCTCCGTTTGCTGCCAGCACAGCCGCTGCTTTTCCGATGTCGATGGCACTGCCGCCGCCAACAGCCATGATGGCATCACAGCCGTTTTCCTGATAAACGCGGGTACAGATATCCGCTTCATCATCTGTCGGGTTAACGGAAACACCGCAAAACAAAGTGGCCGCCAGCCCCGCAACCCGGCAGCTTTTTAAAACCTGCTCCGTCCAGCCGGCATCCATGATTCCCTGATCTGTGACAACCAGGACATGACGTGCACCGAGACGTGCACAGCATTCGCCTGTCTGCGAGATGGAGCCGCTTCCAAAAATCACTTCCGGCATTACGAATTTGTACATATTCTCCACCATCCTCTTATTCTGCTGTTTGTTCTATTGTACCATTCACTTATATAATTGAAGAAAAAGAAAGCAGGAGAAATAAATGTGTTTAATTGCCATTGCCATTCGGCAGCATCCCGAAAAGCCGCTGATTGTCGCAGCAAACCGGGATGAATTTTACAGGCGTCCGACAGAGCCGTCCAACTGGTGGAAAGAATCTCCCATTCTAGCAGGACGGGATATCGAAAAAGGCGGGACATGGATGGGGATTTCGAAAAGCGGCCGGTTTTGCGCACTGACGAATTACCGGGACCCGGGTGAACAGTCAGCAGGCAGGAAATCACGCGGCCATATTGTCCGGGCTTTTTTAGAAAGCCATCTGGATGCCCCGGCGTTTTTGGAAGAATTGGACAGGGAAAAGAACCGTTATCCGGGCTTTAATCTTGTCGCCGGCACACAGGATGAATTGTATGCTTACGGAAGCCGTTCAGGGGAAAAAGCGTATTTGCTGCCGGCGGGCATACACGCTGTCAGCAATGCTTTTATGAATACACCATGGCCCAAAACAGCCAGGGTCAAGAAGAAAATGGCCGGTGCCTTAAACAGCAGGGAGGAGCTGTTTCATATGCTCGGCGACCGCTCTGCCGCTGCTGACCAGGCACTTCCCCATACAGGGGTGCCGATTGAATGGGAACGCCTGCTGTCGCCTGTTTTTATTGAAAGCGAGACATATGGGACGCGCAGCTCGACTATATTGGAAATAAACGAGGGCCGTTCAGCTGTTTGGACAGAACGAATTTTTAAACCGGGAAAACCGGCAAAAGAACACACTTTTTCATTTCAAATAAACTAAAAACATTTTATGCAAAATTCAAAAAAGGAGGAAAACATGCAGTTCAACAAAAAATACAAACCTGACCAAAACGCCGCTTTAATCGATTCTTATTTCGCTGACAGCAAGCCGCTCGAGGAAGCCGTTGCCGAAACAAATGAGCTTTTTTTTGCTTCTGCCGCCAGCTGGCAGCCTGTGAAAACACGAAAAAGCCTTTTTGACAGGCTGAAATCGCTCTGGACAAAAAAAGAAGAGCCGATCAAGCTTCACCGCACGCTTGTCAGGAAAGGGACTGCTTATCCTGACTGGCAGCCGGTGCTGGACCGGGAGTTTGATGAGCTTCAAAAAAAAGCCGCCGCTGTTGTTCATGTAAAGCCGGGGGATAACCTACAAAAAGCGCTGTCCGGCGGCAGAAAAACAGTGCAGCTGGCAGAGGGAGAATATATTGTCGATGAGCTGCATATTCCCTCCAATACAATTTTCAGGGGAGCCGGACCGGGCAAAACCATCCTGAAATTGCGAGATACCGCGCCAAAGAGAAGCTTTGTTGTCACAAATGAAAACCATGTAAAAGGCAATCATCATATATTAATAGAAGGAATGACACTCGACTGGGCGCTTGAGCGGCTTCGGCCGGAAGAAAAATCAGCAAGCGGCAATAACCGTTCAAGCTGCTTAACGCTTGCTAATGTAACCTACGGCTGGGTAAAAAATTGCGATGCGGTCAATCCGGGTCTGCACTGCTACGATGTTTCCTCTACCCTGTATGATTACTCGGGCGACGGGCACCGGGCAAGAGGAGGAAGCCGGTTTGTCTGGATTGACGGCTGTACCGGCTCGGGCTTTGGGGATGACGGGGTAACGACTCATCACAGTGATTATATTTTGATCTCAAATTGCTTTATGCGTGATCCGTCCGGCCGGAGCCATAAAACGGGGGTTTCCAATTCGAACGGGTTTGAAGTCGATGACGGCTCCAGATCCGTCTGGCTTGTGAATAACGTCTCGGCCCGCTGTTTTGGCGGTGTTGAAGCAAAAGCGCACGCGACGAGCTCTGCTGCCGCCAATGTTCATATTATCGGGCATCTGTCCCAAAATGATAACCGGTCTTATAATTTCCGTCACATTGGCCACCATTCGGCGGAGGACCCGGAGTCAAAAACGGCCCGCTTCCTGACGGCCACCCGAATTGTGTCCATTCAGCCCGTTTATACGAATTTATACACGGCTTCAAAACCGCGCGCGCTGACTGTATCAGCTTATCGCCACGTCGTGATCAACGGGCTTCGTGCCATTGCCGATCCGGCTTATGATTATAAAGGACTCCCGGCAGCCGGTATCCAGTACAAAGCGAGATATGTACACGTGCAGGATATTGTGATGCGCGATTTTGTCACAGCAGGAGCCGGATTAAAAGTGTTTGGCGGCACCAACCGGGCAGAGTACGTGACGATAAAAAACGCCCATTTTGCCAACTGCGGCAAAAAACCGATTTTTATCGCGAAAGAGATTACCGGAGCTGTCCTCGAAAACGTGACAACCGCTTGAAAGAAGCGGTTGTTTTCTATAATATAAGAATTGTATGAAAATATTGTTTTTGTAAAAAAGCAATTCAACACAATTTTACAAAAGATATGGTTGTATTCTCAAGCAAAGACCGATATAATGTCTACTATACAAAAACAAATGTGCATCAGAAGAATACATAATTGGGGTGACGTTTAGAATGAAGGACAACGTAAAAGTAGGATTACTCGGTCTTGGCACAGTTGGAACAGGTGTTGTGAAGATGATCCAGGATCATCAGGAACAGCTTGCCCACCGCGTCGGCTGCTCGGTGCAGGTAACGAAGGTGCTTGTAAAAAACGTAGAGAAAAAACGGGATGTGGAGCTGCCGAAAGAGGCGCTTACCCTTGATCCATATGATGTCATTAACGATCCGGACGTAGATGTGATCGTTGAAGTAATGGGCGGCATTGATGAAACAAAAAAACTGCTGCTTGATGCGCTTCATCAAAAAAAGCATGTGGTTACGGCCAACAAAGATCTTGTTGCCCTGTACGGCTCTGAGCTGTTAAAAGCAGCGTCCGAAAACGGCTGCGATTTTTATTATGAAGCGAGTGTTGCCGGCGGTATTCCGATTATCCGCGGTCTTGCAGACGGCCTTGCCTCAGATAAAATCAGAACAATGATGGGGATTGTCAACGGTACGACAAACTTTATTCTTACGAAAATGAATAAAGAAGGCATGTCGTATGATGTAGCGCTCAAAGAAGCGCAGGAGCTTGGCTTTGCGGAGGCAGACCCGACGTCAGATGTTGAAGGGCTTGATGCGGCACGCAAAATGGCTATTCTGGCACGCCTTGCTTTTTCAATGGACATTGAACTTGAAGACGTGGATGTAAACGGAATTTCCAAAGTATCTGACAGTGACTTAAAGCACGGCCAGACGCTTGGCTATACGATGAAGCTAATCGGCTACGCTGATCAGCAAAACGGCGGGGCGGAAGTGAGCGTTCAGCCGACATTCCTATCTAACAACCATCCGCTTGCTGCTGTGAATGACGAGTACAATGCGGTTTATGTATATGGAGAAGCCGTGGGCGAAACGATGTTTTACGGACCGGGTGCCGGCAGCCTGCCGACTGCAACCTCCATTGTGAGTGACCTCGTCGCGGTTATTACCAATATGCGCCTTGGCGTAAACGGCAAAAGCATTTTTGCGCCGCAATTTGAAAAGCAGCTGAAAGCACCGCAAGAAAAATTTGCGAAATACTTTATCCGCCTTCATGTGCGGGATGAAGTGGGCGCATTTTCTGAGCTTACGAAGCTGTTTTCCTCAAACGGCATCAGCTTTGAAAAAATTCTTCAGCTGCCGCTTGAAGAAGAAGGCGTTGCCGAAATCGTCATTGTAACACACCAGGCATCAGAAGAAAGCTATCAACAAATGCAGGAACAAATTAAAGATTTGGCGGTTGTACGTTCAATTGAAAGTTTCTACCGCGTTGAAGGAGAAGGAGCATAATCATGGCTAAATGGGAAGGTTTATTACATCAATACAAAGAGTTTTTACCGGTTAACGAAAACACACCGGCGCTTTCATTAATGGAAGGAAACACACCGCTGATTCCGCTTGTCAACATTTCAAAAAAGCTCGGTGTCAACATTCATGTAAAAGTGGAAGGCGCCAATCCAACAGGATCCTTTAAAGACCGCGGCATGGTAATGGCTGTTGCCAAAGCAAAAGAAGAAGGCAGCAATACGGTGATCTGCGCTTCAACAGGAAATACGTCAGCAGCAGCGGCAGCGTATGCGTCACGCGCCGGCATGAAAACGATCGTCGTTATTCCGGACGGGAAAATTGCGCTTGGCAAGCTTGCCCAGGCAATGATGTACGGAGCCGAAATCGTGGCTATCGAAGGAAACTTTGACGAAGCCCTAACAATGGTGCGCAACATCAGCGAAAAATCACCGATCACACTTGTAAACTCGGTAAACCCGTATCGGATTGAAGGACAGAAAACAGCGGCGTTTGAAGTGTGCGACCAGCTTGGACAAGCACCGGACGTTCTGGCGATTCCGGTTGGAAATGCCGGAAACATTACGGCATACTGGAAAGGCTTTAAAGAATATAACGAAAAATTTGGCACAGGCCTGCCGCGTATGCATGGCTTTGAAGCGGAAGGAGCGGCAGCGATCGTACAGGGCGCGCCAATCGCACAGCCGGAAACAGTCGCAACCGCGATCCGTATCGGCAACCCGGCCAGCTGGAAGTTTGCCGAAGCTGCCCGTGACGAGTCCGGCGGGAAAATTGATTTTGTAACCGATGCGGAAATTTTAGAAGCATATGAAATGATGACACGGGAAGAAGGTATCTTCGCGGAACCTGCTTCGAATGCCTCAATCGCGGGTATTATCAAGCATGTGAAATCAGGCGAAATCGAGCAGGGTGCGAATATCGTGGCCGTGCTGACTGGAAATGGGCTGAAAGATCCACAGACAGCCATTGCGCAAATCGAGAAAAAGCCAACTGTCCTGCCGAACAATGAAGAAGCGGTATTTGACTTTATCCGTGGAGTGGTTGAGGCATGATGTCTTCCGGCTCTTTGAAAGTGCCGGCATCAACGGCCAATTTAGGGCCGGGTTTTGACTCTATCGGCCTGGCTTTCAGTCTTTATTTAACGGTGGACGTCAAGCGGGCGGAAAAATGGGCTTTTTCTCATGAATCCGAGCTGCTTGCCGGCCTTCCGGAAGATGACCGTCATTTAATTGCGGTTGTCGCGAAAAAAACAGCTGAGCTGCGGGGCGTAGAAATGCCGCCAGTTGAAGCGGTGCTGAAAAGCGATATTCCGCTTGCCCGCGGGCTCGGCAGCAGTGCTGCGGCAATTGCGGCCGGCATTGAGATTGCAGACCGGTTTGCTGATCTTCAATTAACCGATGCCGAAAAATTAAACATTGGCGACCAGTTTGAAGGGCATCCCGATAACATCGGGGCTTCCCTGTTTGGCGGGATGGTGTGCGGCGTGTCATTGGGCAGCACAGCCGAGCTTCTGGCACTGCCGGCGCCGGATCTAGACCTGGTTGCCCTTGTCCCGCCATACGAGCTGAAAACAGAAGATGCCCGCAGCGTGCTGCCGGATTCCTTTGACCGGAAAGACGCAGTGCTTGCGAGCGCTGTATCCAATATGCTTGTCGCTGCGTTTATGCAGCACGACTATGAGACGGCCGGGCGCATGATGGGCCGGGATGTATTTCATGAGCCATACCGTGCCGCGCTTATTAAAGAATTTGCACCGGCGCGCGAGCGTGCCCGTGAACTGGGCGCTTATGCAACAGTGATCAGCGGGGCCGGCCCGACCGTTTTAACTCTTGCGCCAAAGGGCAAAGGAGAGGAAATAGCTTCGGCATTCCGCACGCAGTTTCCTGACTGTGACGTACTAAACGTAAAAGTAGAATCAAACGGCCCAGTGTGGCTTTGAAAAAACCAGCGGAATTCCTCCGCTGGTTTTTTGGTTTTGTTGAAATAGGAGACTGTCTATCTCTTTTCCCTGTTTTTGAAAGAAAATAGCCATATGTTTTAAGCTATAAAAAAGTATAGATAAAGCAGTTGACATTTCTGGTAATTCCATTATAATTGAAATTGAGATTCATTCTCATTACCCCCTCTTATGAGCATGAATTGATTGATCAGCCCTGATCTTGCGGGCATCCAACTTTGGACGGCAGCGACTGCCGTCTTTTTTTCTTGCAAAAAGAACTCGTTTCCTCTACTTTAGAGAAAGTGAAAGGAGCGATTACGTTGAAAATGAGAGTATCAGCCGTGCAGTATCATCTGCACACAATCAGTTCATTCGATGAGTTCGCAAAGCAATGCGAGCATTATATAAAAACAGCGATGGAATTTGAAGCGGAGTTTATTCTGTTTCCGGAATTTTTTACGACCCAGCTTTTATCCATCGGCGATGAAAAAACCGGAGAAGCATTAAAAATAACAGACCTGCCGCTGTTTACAGAGCGGTATGAACGGCTGTTTTCCAATTTCGCCAAAGAATATAACGTTCATATTATCGGAGGCACGCATGTAACCGAATGGAAAGACGGCATTCAAAACACAGCGTATTTGTTTTACCCGGACGGCTCGTACCAGATGCAGTCCAAGCTGCATATTACTCCGGCGGAAATAGAGGGGTGGAACATGCAGCAGGGAGAAACATTCCGCATTTTTGAAACAGAAAAAGGCACGATTGCCATTTTAACCTGCTATGACATTGAATTTCCGGAAGTGGTCCGCATGGCAAAGGCAAAAGGCGCAGACGTTGTTTTCTGCCCGTCCTGCACCGATGACCGCCATGGCTTTCACCGTGTCCGCTATACGAGCCATGCCCGCGCAGTGGAAAATCAAATTTATGTTGTCGGGGCAGGGACGGTCGGCTCGCTGCCAACCGTTGATTTAATGCGTTCCAACGTGGGGCAGGCGGTTGTCATTTCCCCTAATGACATTCCATTTCCACCGGGCGGCATTGTCGCCGAAGGCATTATGAATGATGACATGATCATTACAGCGGATTTAGATTTATCACTTTTATATGAAGTGCGCAAGAAAGGCTCTGTTACAACATGGCGCGACCGGCGGACAGATTTGTATCCTGACTGGTGGGAAAATGAATGACCTATTATCAGGAGTATTTTGCCTTCCAGGGCAGCAAGCCGGTCAAAGCGATTGTGCGTAATTACGGGGAACGTGATTTTGGCGGATTGATTGAGGTGCAAAAGGAGGCTTTTCCTCTGCCTTTTCCGCAGGAGCTGCTCTGGAATAAAGAGCAGCTTCTGCAGCACGTAAAGCTTTTTCCTCAGGGGGCTCTCTGTGTGGAAATCAACGGGGAAATTGCTGGATCGATGACAGCGCTCATTGTGCAGTATAAGCCGGGGGATTCTCATTCATGGGAAGAGATCACCGACAACGGCTCGATTGGAAATCATAATCCCGATGGCAACACGCTTTATGTAGTGGACATTTGTGTAAAGCCGGCTTTCCGAAAGCTCGGCCTGGCCAAAAAAATGATGCAGTCGATGTATGAAACGGTTGTTCACTTTAACCTTGACCGGCTGCTTGGCGGCGGCCGGATGCCCGGCTATCACGTATTCTCGGCGGCCATGACTCCTGAAGAATATCTTGAAAAAGTAGCGGCAGGAGAAATAAATGATCCGGTTATTACCTTTTTAATGAGGGCCGGCAGGGTTCCGGCAGGGGTCATGCGCGATTATCTCGATGACGAAGAGTCCAAAAACTGCGCGGCCCTGATGGAATGGAAAAACCCTTTTAAAGCTGCCACTACATAAAATCAGGCCGAATTCAGCCTGTTCATACATGCAGTGGCCAATAATCAATCGTCTGTATATCGTTTTGAAGCTCCCTGAAAGGGTAACAGACGCCCGTTTGCCGGCATAAAAAAGCGGACCTTGGGGCGGTATTTATTCTTTTTGGGCCGGGTAAACACAAATACCGGCCGAAGCAAGCGGAAAACCGCCCTAAGCTAAAAAATACCGGCCATGACAGATGAAAAACGAACCCATATGTCTCGCATAACAAGAAAAAGCATGGCATCGACCGCTTTTTACCAGTCTGTTGGACCCCCTTGAAAAAAGGGGCTTTTATTTTTATAAAGAAAAATAAACACAGAAAAAAAAGCCGGGGAAATTTCCCCGGCAAACAAGGGTTACTATAGGAGTTAGAAGGATGGGTTCCTTACACTTTCCAGCATTCCCATTCCAGCGGAAAATATACAAAAAAGCCGGAAAAGAATTCCCGGCTGCAAAAAAAGGGTTCGTTTTGGAAGGATTAAGAGTTAGGAAACACTCTGCGGACCGATTCACCAAATTCATCAAAGAAGCCCTGCACTGGCTCGCCGTTATCAATTCGGTCAGCGTAGTTTCTCATTCTGTTGCTGAAATCCGGATCGGCGGATACATACACCGTTTCCACAGAATTATCTGCTTCTTTTACTCTCTGTTCAATTTTCTGTTTCAGGTCATCAGAAAGCTCCTGCTGGTTTTTTAAATTAACGGCCACATAAGCAGTCTGGCCGGTCACCATGACAGTTGTATCCTCGACTTCCTTCATATCACCGACACGATTTGCGGCTTCTTCATTGACGCCTAAATCGTTCTGATTGTCTCCGCCGTTGCCAGTATTATTGTCAGGTCCATTTGCGCCGTTTGTTCCGTTATTTGTACCGCCGCCCATTCCGCCTGTACCGTCACCAGAACCGTTCGTGTCAAGGTCGCCTCCCTGCTGATCATATGAAACATTCTGGGGCTGGTTGTTTTGCCGGTTGTTATCGGCGGCGTTATCATTATTCATACAAGCGCCAAGCAAAAACGTCGTCATAAGAGCTGCTGCATAAATAGCTGTTTTTTTCATTGATAGGCCTCCTTTATACGTGTTAACAATGGATAGACTCTCCAATCAGCTGATTTCTATTCTGTAGGGCTGATCAAAGAAACAGCCAGTGTCAGAACAATGGCTGTTTCCAAGTGAAAGGGTCGGTGACTATTGTGCCCGCGCCAGCAGAAGCTATGCATAAAGAAATTTGGAGATCGAAAAAAGCTGAAGAAAATCATGAAAAAATCATTGAAATTTTAAATTGATTGTATTATGATAATAATCAGTCAAATACAAATGCATTGAAGAAGAAAAGTAACTCTGTGAAATGCTGAAGAGAGCCGGCGGTAGGTGCAAGCCGGTGCAGGAAACAGTGTGAATGGGCTTCTGAGCACCGGACCGAACGTTTAGCAGTAGGCTCCGGCGTATGTCTTACGTTATCAAAGACAGGCAGATCATTCTGCTGTTAAAGTGGGCTGCAATTTCGCGGCCAATAAAGGTGGTACCACGGCTCCCCGTCCTTTTGTTGATGAGGGGGCCTTTTTGTATATAAAAAATACGTTGATCGGAAAAAGTAGGGCTGAAAAGCACGTAACAGAGAGCCGGAATGGTGGAAACCGGTACGCAGCGACAGCCTGAATGGGTCCGTGAGTGGCAGCTTGAAAGAAGTAGAGCGCCCGGCAGCCGGCCGTTAACCGGGTTTAAGTGGAAGCGCAGGCTTCAACGAGAGGTGGCACCGCGGGAAACCGTCCTCCATAGATGATCATCATCTATGGATTTTTTTATGCACTGAAAGGGGAATGTAAAATGAACTTACAAAAAAACATTTTGTACAAATTAAAAGAAATGGAAGGGGATATGATTACGCCGATTTCCATTTACCATTTGCTTTCAGGTTCAAAAAAAATGCTGTTCGAATCATCCGCCAAACATGAAGAAAGCGGCCGGTATTCGTTTATTGCCATTGATCCAGTAGCGGAGTTTACAGCGAATGCAGGCGGCTATACACTAACCAAAAAAGACGGAACAGCGGAAAATGGCTCGGGCAAATTTATGGACAAGCTAAAAGATCTCATGCCTGCCCATCATCATCAGGAATACCCGTTTCCGTTTTTCGGCGGAGCAGCCGGCTACATTGGCTACGATACGGTTTTTTTTGAAGAAAAAATTGGCGAGCCGCTTACAGATGAGCTTGGCATGCCGGATGTGCACCTTATGTTTTACGATACTTTTGTCGTATACGACCATTTAACACAGCGCGTTACCATTGCGGCCGTTGACCTGTTTGGAGGCCGGCCCGAGGCGGAAATGCAGAAAGCCATTGAAAGAATATACGATGACATTCATGCGGAGCAAAAGCCGCATACCGATAATGAAACGAACGTGCTCGCGTTCAGCTCGAAGCTGGAACGGAACACATTTTGCCGGATGGTTGAAAAAGCGAAAGAGCACATTGTGCGGGGAGACATTTTTCAGGTCGTGCTGTCGCAGCGCCTTTCTTCACCGTTTGAAGGCGATCCCTTTACACTGTACCGCCGGCTGCGGACGTCCAATCCGTCCCCTTATATGTTTTATATCGACTTTGGCGGCTATACCGTTCTTGGAACGTCGCCGGAAAGCCTGGTGAAGGTAAGCGGCCGGACGGTGACAACAAATCCAATCGCGGGAACGCGCCCCCGCGGAAAGTCGCCCGAGGAAGATACACGCTTGTCTGAAGAACTGCTGGCAGACGAAAAAGAAATTGCGGAACAC
The DNA here is from genome assembly GCF_000970685.1 of Domibacillus indicus. Taxonomy (GTDB): domain Bacteria; phylum Bacillota; class Bacilli; order Bacillales; family Domibacillaceae; genus Domibacillus; species Domibacillus indicus. The sequence goes on along the minus strand of NZ_LAJB01000002.1, from coordinate 80,334 downwards.
CGTATGCTGGTGGATCTTGGCCGCAACGATGTCGGCAAAATTTCCGAAATCGGCTCGGTCACACTCGATAAATACATGAAAATTGAAAAATACAAACACGTAATGCATATTGTCTCAGAAGTATCCGGCGAATTAAAAGAAGACTACCATCCGCTTGATGCCCTGACCGCCTGCCTGCCGGCGGGAACCGTATCCGGAGCGCCAAAAATCCGAGCCATGCAGATCATCAATAACCTTGAGCCGGTAAAACGCGGTGTGTATTCGGGAGCCGTTGGATATCTGTCCGCAACCGGCAGCATGGATTTTGCCCTGGCCATCCGCACGATGGTTGTAAAAGACAGCACAGCCCATGTGCAGGCCGGTGCCGGTATTGTATACGACTCAGTTCCGGAAATGGAATATGAAGAAACGATGCATAAAGCTAAAGCATTACTGGAGGTGCAAAAATAATGATTTTACTTATCGATAATTACGATTCATTCACCTATAATCTGTATCAGCAAATCAGCCGGATCGGCAAAAATGTCCGTGTTGTCCGTAATGATGAAATTACCATTGATGAAATTGAAGCGCTGGAGCCGGAAGCCATCGTCATTTCACCGGGGCCGGGCACCCCGGAAGAAGCGGGAATTTCGGTTGATGTGGTGCATGCTTTTTACCACCGTATTCCGATTTTAGGGATCTGCCTTGGCCACCAGGCCATCGCAGCGGCTTTTGGCACCGATATTATCCAGGCCAAAACCATTAAACACGGCAAGCTGTCGATGGTCCGCCATGAAGGGAAAGGGTTATTTGCGCCTGTACAGGGACCGGTGCCGGTTATGCGGTACCACTCGCTTGTAGCTGACCGCCAGACGCTCAGCCCGAAGCTTGAAGTGATCGCAGAAGCGATAGACGACAATGAAATTATGGCTATCCGCCATAAAGAATATCCGGTATTTGGCCTTCAGTTTCATCCCGAGTCCATTGGCACTCAAATTGGCGACGAATTAATTGCTGAATTTTTCCGTTCCTACCGGAAAGAGAAAAACATGAAAAAATACCTGGTAAAGCTTTCAGAAGGACAGCCGCTTTCTTTTGAGGAAATGACGGACGCGGTTGAAGAAATTTTGCAGGAGGATGTTTCCGACAGCGAAATTGCTGCTTTTTTAATGGCGCTTAAAGCAAAAGGAGAAACAGTTGATGAAATTGCGGCGCTCGTTCACGTACTCCGCCAGAATGCCGTTTCTACCCGGACGCCATGGAAAAATGTAATGGATAACTGCGGAACCGGCGGCGACGGCTCGCAAAGCTTTAATATTTCCACAACGTCTGCTTTTGTACTTGCAGGAGCCGGCGTTAAAGTGGCCAAGCACGGCAACCGGAGTGTCTCAAGCAAAACGGGCAGCGCCGATGTACTGGAGCATCTCGGTGTCTCGCTTGACTTTGTTGGAGGAGAAACGGACAGGCTGCTTGAGGAAAACGGGATTACCTTCCTGTTCGCTCCGCATGTGCACCCGAAAATGAAGCGGATTATGAAAGTTCGTCGTGACTTGAAAATTCCGACCATTTTCAACCTGATTGGACCGCTTACCAATCCTGTGCAGCTGGATACACAGCTGCTTGGCATTTACCGCCGCGATATGCTTGAGATGATGGCCGATGTATTAAACCGGCTTGGACGCAAGCGTGCCGTTGTCCTGAACGGAGCGGGCTATATGGATGAAGCGTCACTGGCCGGTGAAAACCATCTCGTTGTGCTGGAGAACGGCCAGGTGGAAAAGATGATCATCACGCCAGAATCAGTCGGCCTGCCGGAATACTCTCTTGAAGAAATTAAAGGCGGAGAAGCCATTGAAAACGCTGAAATTTTAAAACGAATCTTAGAAGGCGAAGAACAGGGAGCCTGCCGAGACACAGTCCTGTTAAATGCAGGCATTGGCCTGTTTGCCAACGGCAAGGCGGCTACCGTAAAAGAAGGCGTGGAGATGGCGCGGGAAAGCATCGATTCAGGTGCAGCGCTGTCGAAGCTGAATTATCTTGTTGATTACTCGAAATCCAGACAAAAAGAGGCGGTGCTCGGATGACGACCATTTTAGATAAAATCATTGATAAGAAAAAAGAAGAAGTGGCTCTGCTGAAAACATCGGGCCTGTCCTACGCGGCAGACCGCAGCCCGGTTTCTTTTTATAACCGGATTGCGGCATCAAAGACGATGGCTCTCATTGCAGAGGTAAAACGGGCTTCCCCCTCCAAAGGGAACATCAATATTGGGGTCAATCCAATTGAGCAGGCCTCTATCTACGCGGACAATGGAGCAGATGCGGTATCCGTTTTAACAGATACTCCTTTTTTCAAAGGGACCATGGACGATTTAAAAGCGGTCAAAGAAAATATCGGTATTCCGGTGCTGAATAAAGACTTTATTATTGATCCGGTGCAAATTGACCGGGCTTATGCAGCCGGCGGGGATATTATTTTATTAATTGCAGCCGCCTTAACCGATGAGGAAATGAAGGGGCTGTATGCCCATGCCAGAGAAAAAGCACTGGATGTGCTCGTTGAGGTGCATGACGAAGCAGAAATGGAACGGGCGCTGAAGCTTGAAGCAAATATTATTGGGATTAATAACCGGAATTTAAAAACGTTTGAAATCGATTTAGCGGTAACCGAACGTCTGCTTCGTTTGTACGGCAGGGAAAACGCCTTTTTTGTTTCGGAAAGCGGCATTACCTCACGGGAGGACGCCCTGCGAATGAAGGAAGCGGGTGCGCGGGCGCTGCTTGTCGGCGAAACATTAATGAAAGCCGGCGATGTGGCACAGGCCGTCCGTTCACTAAAGGTGGATTTGTAAATGAAAGTAAAAATTTGCGGTATTACCTCATTTGAAGCAGCCAGCTGGGCACGGGAAGCCGGCGCCGATATGATCGGATTTGTTTTTGCAGAGAGCAGCCGGAAAATCCCTGCCGAATTTGCCCGCCAGCTTGCCGAAGCGGTTGGTCCGGACGTGAAGAAAGTGGGCGTTTTTGTTAACGAACCCGAAGAATCTATTCGTTCCATTGCCGAAGAGGTCGGGCTCGATTATATTCAGCTGCATGGAGACGAAACGGCGCAATTTGCCCAAAAAATGCCGGTTCCCGTCATTAAGGCTTTTTCTGTGAAGCAGGGTTTGTCCTTTAAAGAAATGTTTGCATTCCCTGCTGATTACATTTTAATCGACAGCCCGCCTGCCAAGTACCGCGGCGGCAGCGGCCATGCGTTTGACTGGTCGGTTCTTGAAAATGCGGATGTAGACAAAAGCCGGCTAATTTTGGCAGGCGGCTTGAATCCTGATAATATAAAAGAGGCTGTTCAGTCCGTGGGCCCGTTTGCAGTCGATATTTCAAGCGGCGTTGAAAGAGACGGACGAAAAGATGAAGAGAAAATTTTTCAATTTGTGCAGCGTGCGAAAGGAGCCAGAAAAGGATGAGTAATATATACAGTCAGCCGGATGAAAAAGGCCATTTCGGCCCGTACGGCGGCCGCTACGTCCCGGAATCATTAATGCGTGCGGTTAAAGAGCTAGAGGAAGCATATCAATCGGCAATGAAGGATGAGGCGTTCCTTTCCGAATTAAATCATTATTTAACCGATTATGTCGGCCGTGAAAATCCGCTTTACTTTGCGGAAAACTTAACAAAAGCGGCAGGCGGCGCAAAAATATACCTGAAGAGGGAAGATCTCAACCATACAGGCGCCCACAAAATCAACAACACGATTGGACAGGCCCTCCTGGCGGTACGGATGGGCAAAAAGAAAGTGGTCGCAGAAACAGGGGCCGGCCAGCACGGCGTCGCAACCGCAACCGTCTGCGCTCTTTTAAATTTAGAATGCGTTATTTTTATGGGGGAAGAAGATATCCGCCGTCAGGAATTGAACGTGTTCCGGATGGAGCTTCTTGGCGCGCGTGTTGAAAGTGTTTCCCAGGGCAGCGGCACGCTGAAGGATGCCGTAAATGAAGCGCTTCGCTACTGGGTGACAAACGTGGAAGACACTCATTATATTATGGGATCGGTTCTCGGGCCTCATCCATTTCCGCAGATTGTCCGCGATTTCCAGGCAGTCATCGGCCAAGAAACAAAAAAACAGCTGCAGGAAAAAGAAGGGCGCCTGCCGGATGCAGTAGTAGCCTGCATTGGCGGCGGCAGCAATGCAATGGGCATGTTTTATCCCTTTATTGAAGATGAGTCGGTAAAAATGTACGGTGTGGAAGCGTCAGGCAGCGGCATTGATACAGACAAGCACGCAGCGTCCATGACCATGGGCAGTGTCGGCGTCCTGCACGGCAGCAAAATGTATCTGCTTCAGGATGAAGCCGGGCAAATTCAGGAAGCTCATTCGATTTCAGCAGGCCTCGATTATCCGGGTGTTGGGCCGGAGCACAGCTTTTTAAAAGATTCCGGGCGTGTTATTTATGAACATATTACGGATGAAGAAGCACTGGAAGGCTTTAAAGCCCTGACCAGAACAGAAGGCATTATCCCGGCGCTGGAAAGCTCCCATGCGATCGCTTATGCGCTGAAGCTTGCGCCGAAAATGAAAAAAGACGAAATCATTGCCATCTGCTTATCCGGCCGCGGCGACAAAGACGTGGCGCAAATAAAAGATCGGTTTGAAAGAGAGGGCAAGCAGGCATGACGAAGTTTAAAATGGCGGAAGCATTTCAAAAAGCAGCACAGGAAGGAAAAAAAGCGTTCACGGCTTATATTATGGCAGGAGACGGCGGTCTTCATACGTTAAAAGAGACCATTCTGCTTTTGGAAGAAGCAGGTGTAACGGTCGTTGAACTCGGCATCCCGTTTTCAGATCCGGTCGCAGATGGCCCGGTTATTCAGGAAGCCGGCCAGCGGGCCTTGAAGGAAAAGGTGACGCTGACCCAGATTTTAAAGGAACTTGCTTCTTTTAAAGACGAAATCAGCGTACCGGTCGTTATTATGACCTATGCGAACCCGGTGTTCAAAATCGGCGCAGACCGTTTTGCCCAGTTATGTGAAGCGGCTGGAGTGTCCGGCGTGATTATACCGGACGTTCCGATGGAGGAAGAAGCCGAATTTAAGGAGCCGCTTGCAAAACGTGACATCGCCATGATCCGCTTTGTTACGCTGACAAGTTCAGAGGAACGGATTGCGGAAACGGTGAAAGACGCAGAAGGCTTTATTTATGCTGTAACCGTAAACGGAATCACCGGAGCACGGGCCGGCTTTTCAGGCGACCTTAATGCCCACCTGTCACGCATTGCCGAAAAAAGCCCGGTTCCTGTACTGGCGGGATTTGGCGTTTCCTCGAAAGAGCAGGCGGAAGCACTTGGTTCAGCCTGCGGCGGCGTGATTGTCGGCAGCAAAATCGTCCAGCTGCTGCATGAAGGAAAAGGCCGTGAAATTAAGCAGCTCATTCCATAAAACGAAAAAAGCAGAAAGGTTCAGGCATGAACCTTTCTGCTTTTTTATGAAAACAACGAGCCGATTTGCCTTTATGGCCGGTATTGATCATCCAGGGGCGGTTTCCTGTGTGCCAGGGCCGATATATTTTTTTGCCGCCCCGGGAAATGGAAATACCGCCTGAAATTTCGTGATACCGCCCCAAAAGCCGATGCATTCGGTATTAATTATTCAGGCATGACTTTCAGCCAGCCCCGTCCGTTCTGCCACTCAATTTGAACCGGCAGACCAAACGCCTCTGATAAAACCTCGTTCGTTAATACACTTCTTTTCTCTCCGGCAGCCATGAATTTTCCTTCTTTCAGCACTGCCGCATGCGTAACAGCCGGAAAAATCTCTTCAATATGATGCGTTACGTACAAAAGAGATGTGCGGCGTGTTGCAGCCTGAACCTCGAGCGTTTCCAGCAGTTCCTCCCGCGCACGCACATCAAGTCCTGAACAGGGCTCATCCAGAATCATGGCATCGGGCTCCGCCATAAACGCCCGCGCGATCAGCACCCGCCGCTGCTCTCCCTGCGACATGAGACGGTATGGCTTGTCCGCCAGGTAAGACAGGCGGAACGAAGCAAGCAGTTCATCTGCTTTTTTCCAGTCCGAGGCTTCTGTCTGCTCATAAAGCCCAATGGAATTAAACCGCCCGCTGACCACAATTTCCCGTGCCGTTTCCATATTAAGTGTCTCTAAAAACCGGTTAAGGGTATTGCCGACAAAGCCAAGCCGCTTTTTCACGTATTCCCAGTTATAACGCCCGTATTCGTGGCCAAATACGCGGATAGTGCCGCTTGAAGGAAATTCATAGCCGCCCATCATATTCAGCATAGTCGATTTCCCGGAGCCGTTCAAACCAAGAATAGCCCAGTGCTCGCCCGGATTAACCGACCAGTTTATGTTTTCTAAAATGACATTTTTGTCCCGGACAAACCGAACGTGCTCATATGAAATTAACTGACTCATTTCTTATCACTCCCTTCCTCATTTTAGCAGAAAAAGAAAAACGAAAGAAAAGAAAAAAGCGGGGTGCTGAAAAAGAAAGAAATTTATTTCCTAAAAAAGCAGCTTTTAATCTCGCCAGGGCATTTCATTGATAGAAAATAATATCTTATTGGCATTAATATAATGCCGTAAATGACGTGGAAACAGTATAATATTTCACTAATGAAAGAGGGTGGTTCTATAACGCTTTTTTATCAATTTAATCTAAAAAAAACCGCATAACGGCGCCGTTTGGAGCGTTTTCAGGAAAAGTTAAAAATTATTCAATAATTTTGCAAAAAAGCATTGGTTTTTCCAAAGAACAGTAGTAAGATTGTACATGAAAAAGGCAGCAGCAAAACGGCTGAACATTTACAGTCGGAAATTGCCTTTTTGTTTAATTCGCAATCAGAGTGGTAAAGATGATCTGAAAGCGTTTTTAAACTTATTAGTACATATTTTGTAAACAGCGAACGTATACAGAAAAATCAAATGGGCAAAACAGGTGGAGGTTTTTCAGAATGAACATGCAAACTGGCCAGGGGAACCCGTGGAAAAATTTTTCGGGACCGAACCTTGGGTATGTAATGGAAGTGTACGAACAGTACTTGACTGACCCGGATGGAGTCGATCAGGAACTGCGCCAGCTATTTGATCAGTGGGGACCGCCCGAATCATTAACTGGCAATGCATCTCAGCACGGCGCATCAGCGGGTGATCTTGACAAGCTCTTCCGTGCGGTAAAGCTTGCGGACAGCATCCGTATTTACGGCCATCTGGCGGCGGATATTGACCCGCTTGATGACAGCAAAAAAGATACGCGCCGGATTGATCTTGAAACTTATGAGTTATCAGAAGCAGATTTGCGCCAGATACCGGTCGAGTATATTTGTCCGGGAGCTCCGTCACATGTGCGGGATGGCTACGATGCAATTATGCACCTGAAAAAAGTGTACACGGATAAAGTAGCCTTCGAGTTTGCGCAGGTACATGACCTGGAAGAAAAACAATGGCTTCGCCAGCAAATCGAATCAACCGATTACTATCCGACTTTCTCAGATGATGATAAGAAAAAACTATTAAAACGTCTTACACAGGTAGAAGGCTTTGAGAAGTTTATCCACAAAACCTTCGTCGGCCAGAAGCGTTTCTCAATTGAAGGACTCGACGCAATGGTGCCGCTTTTGGATGAGCTCGTTCACCATTCAGCTGTAAAAGGCTCGCAGACCATTAATATCGGGATGGCCCACCGCGGCCGGCTGAATGTGCTTGCCCATATTCTTGGCAAGCCGTATGAAATGATTTTTGCAGAGTTTGCGCATGCCCCGAATAAAAAAATGCTGCCGCTCGGCTCAATGAAAATGAACTATTACGGCTGGACGGGTGACGTAAAATACCACCTTGGCGCTGACCGCAGCTATAAGGAAGAAGATACACAGACAGCGCGCATTACGCTCGCGAACAACCCGAGCCACCTTGAAGTGGTCAGCCCGGTTGTTGCCGGCTATACACGTGCTGCCCAGGAAAACCGGACAAGTAAAGGAAAACCGGAGCTTGATGTATCAAAAGCGATGTCCATCATTATTCACGGTGACGCGGCTTTTCCAGGCCAGGGCATTGTTGGTGAAACATTTAACATGAGCCAGATTAACGGTTATAAAACAGGCGGCTCGATTCACATTATCGCAAACAACATGATCGGTTTTACAACCGAAACATATGATTCTCGTTCCACCCGCTATGCATCCGATGTGGCAAAAGGATTTGAAGTGCCGATTGTCCATGTAAATGCGGATGATCCAGAAGCCTGTGTGGCGGCTGCTTTTATCGCAGTAAATTACCGGATGCGGTTTGGCAAAGACTTTGTAATTGACTTGATCGGTTACCGCCGGTTTGGCCATAACGAAATGGATGAGCCGATGACGACGAATCCAAATATGTACAATATTATTCATAAGCATAAAACAGTTCGCGAGCTTTACGCCGACAAGCTGGCAGACCGCGGTGTGATTGAAGCGGGCTTTGCGGACGAGGTTTACAAAGAAAACGAACAAAAACTTAAAGAACTCTTTGAAACTGTGCCGAAAAAAGATGAAAATCCGGATATCGTTATGAATCCGCCGGAAGTGGTAGAGCAGGATCTTCCAAGCAATAAAACAGGTGTAAGCGAAGAAGACTTAAAAGTTATCAACCGCGAGCTTCTTCAGTGGCCGGAAGACTTCCAGCCATTTAAAAAGCTGGAGCGTATTTTAAAGCGCCGCGAGCAGGTTTTTGAAGAAGACGGCCAGATTGACTGGGGACATGCTGAAACACTGGCATTTGCTTCTATTTTAAAAGAAGGCACCCCAATCCGACTAACGGGTCAGGATTCACAGCGCGGCACGTTCGCACACCGCAATCTTGTGCTGCATGATGAAAAAAATGGCCAGGAATACAATCAGCTCTACGGCCTGAGCAATGTATCCGCTTCGTTTGATGTAATTAACTCACCGCTTACAGAAACAGCGGTTGTCGGATTCGAATATGGCTATAACGTTTTCGCACCGGAAACGCTCGTTTTATGGGAAGCCCAGTTCGGTGATTTTGCCAACATGGCGCAGGTTATGTTTGACCAGTTTGTTTCTTCTGGACGGGCAAAATGGGGCCAAAAATCAGGGCTTGTTATCCTGCTGCCTCATGGCTACGAAGGACAGGGGCCTGAGCACTCAAGCGGACGCATGGAGCGCTTTCTGCAGATGGCGGCTGAAAACAACTGGACGGTTGCCAATCTGTCGTCAACGTCGCAGTATTTCCATATCCTTCGCCGCCAGGCATCCATCTTGAAAAAAGAAGAAGTACGCCCGCTTGTTATCATGACGCCGAAAAGCCTGCTGCGCCATCCGCTGGCAGCTTCAAAAGCGTCTGATTTCTCAGATGGCAACTTCAATATTATTGTTGAGGAGCCGAGAACAGGCAGCAAGCCGAAGCAGGTGAAACGCCTTGTTCTTTGCAGCGGAAAAGTATCAATTGATCTGGCCGAACAAATTGATAAATCAGAAGAAAACCTGGATTGGCTTCATGTATTGCGGGTAGAAGAATTATATCCATTCCCGAAAGAAGAAATCACGGCTCTTTTAGACCGCTTCCCGAATGTAGAGGAAGTGATCTGGCTTCAGGAAGAACCGCAGAACATGGGGGCATGGACATACATGGACCCGAGACTGCGTGATACAGTTCCTGAAGGTGTGACAGTCCGTTATGTCGGACGCCGCCGCCGTTCAAGTCCGTCTGAAGGGGATGCAATTGTTCATAAAAAAGAACAAGCACGTATTCTTCGCACGGTTTTAACAAAAGGCCAGTAAGGCCACGTGACGGCTCCAGATCGAACTGGAGCCGGAAATGTACATATAAAAACAGAGATGCAAACTATTGAGGAGGATTTTACAGTGGCTGAAATTAGAGTTCCTGAACTAGCAGAATCAATTACAGAGGGCACAATCGCACAATGGCTGAAACAGCCGGGTGACTATGTGGAGAAGGGCGAATATATCGTCGAGCTTGAAACAGATAAAGTCAATGTAGAAGTGATTTCAGAAGAAGCAGGAACCATTACGGAATTGCAGGCAGCAGAAGGCGATACAGTTGAAGTTGGACAGGTTATTGCAGTGGTGGAAACATCAGGCTCTCCATCTGCTTCGGCTCCGAAGGAAGAAGCACCGGTTCAGGCTGAAGCAAAATCAAAAGAAGACATCGTGAAAGAAGAGCCCGCGCAGCCGAAGGAAGAAGCGGCCGGAAGCCGGACAATCGCGTCACCGGCGGCCCGCAAGCATGCCCGTGAAAAAGGCATTGACCTGAATGCTGTCAAGACTGCTGACCCGCTTGGCCGTGTTCGTGTACAGGATATAGATGCTCATCAAAACGCACCAGCTGCACCACGAAAATCACCACAGCAGGCAGCACCGCAAAAAGCAGCCGCACCAAAAGCACAGGACGGCGGCAAGCCGGTTGAGCGCGAGCGTATGAGCCGCCGCCGTCAGACAATCGCTAAGCGCCTTGTGGAAGTACAGCAGACGGCTGCGATGCTGACAACGTTTAATGAAATTGATATGACGAATATTATGGATCTGCGCAAGCGCAAAAAAGACAAATTCTTTGACGATCATGATGTCCGTCTCGGCTTTATGTCATTTTTCACAAAAGCTGTTGTCGCCGCTTTGAAAAAATATCCGTATGTGAACGCAGAAATCGACGGTGATGAAGTTGTACTGAAAAAGTTTTATGACATCGGTGTCGCTGTATCGACAGAAGAAGGACTGGTTGTTCCAGTGGTACGTGACTGTGACCGCAAAAACTTTGCCGAAATCGAAGGCTCCATCATGGACATGGCAGTGAAAGCCCGTGATAACAAGCTTGCACTTGCCGATTTGCAGGGCGGCTCGTTTACCATCACAAACGGCGGCGTATTTGGATCACTTCTATCTACACCAATCCTAAATGGCTCACAGGTTGGTATTCTCGGTATGCATACCATTCAAAGACGCCCGATTGCTGTCGGAGACGCAGTTGAGATTCGCCCGATGATGTACGTGGCCCTTTCGTATGACCACCGCATTATCGATGGAAAAGAAGCGGTTGGATTCTTGAAAATGGTCAAAGAACTGATTGAAAACCCAGAAGATCTTCTTCTAGAAGGCTAATAAAAAACTCCGCAGCAGGCGCTGCGGGGTTTTTTAGCACGGATTTAAAAAATAAATTTATCAAGAGTCCTTTCATTCGTTTTTGAAAAATGTCTCTCCAGAAATTTTATAAAACGGTCATTTAGACAAGTGGAACAGACGAGGTTACACGCTTTTAAAAAGTGGGAAAACCAGGTAAAAAAAGCGGTATTCATGGGCTTCACGTTCCATGAAGCAGGAAATAAGCCCGCTTATCTTATCGAAGTCTACGCCTCCCGCCTTTGTGGGGAGGAAAAGGAGCAAAATTTGTTTTTCTTCTTTTATTAAAAAAACGAAGCACTATTGTTCATTTATAGCTGTTTACCCTGAAACGGAACGGCAGAGGGGTGGCCTCACAGACTCCCGCAGGAGGAGCGGACAAGCTGAAACGGCTGGTTCAGTATTAGCCCTGCAGGAAAGCGAAGCCGCCAGCCCGCAGCCATTACGCTGCTTGCAATAAAAATGGATGCATTCAGAAACGGCAGTGTTTTCAGGCCTTTTATTAGGTTTTTTAAGATCGACAAATTCTTTTTTAAGCGGCAAGAAACCCCCGCAGCAGGCGCTGCGGGGGTGCTTTTATTTACTCTTTTTCAAGTTTTGGGGAAAGACCCCGTTTATGCACTTCTGTTTTTAATGTTTCAATCTCAGCTTTATTCCGGTCCTGCTTCAATGCGTCCCTGTAAGCCGCCACCAGCATCTCGTCACTCATAATTTTCATTTTATGACCTCCTTTGATTTGGTGTTCAAATAAAGAGATAATTCTCTTTATTTTCTGCTTATTATACTAGCTATCTGATAAAAGGCAATCAATAACAGCCGCATATAGAAAAATGTTATAATATTCCCAGAACTTTAAATATTTTTTAGAAATATTTACATAAAATCATGAAAAAGGAGGCATTATGTTGTATATTTATAAGGGTAGTGAAATAAAGCAAATGGATCAGAATGCTGAAGAAAAAGGCCTGCCTGCTTTTACTTTGATGGAAGCTGCCGGTGCTGGTTTGTTTAAGAACATTTCCGCTTCTTATAATATAAAGAAGCATTCTTTTTTAATCGTGGCCGGAAAAGGCAATAATGGCGGTGATGGGATTGTGCTGGCGCGCCATTTAAAGCAGGCGGGTGCAGACTGCAGCCTTTATTTTCCGCTTGGCCTTCCGGAAACAGGTCCTTCAATCAGCCATTTACAGTATTACGAAGCGCTTGGCTATTCATATGGAACCGATCAGAAGGAAAAAACGGCGACTGTTATTGTAGATGCCCTTTTGGGGGCCGGGACAAGGCTTCCGTTGTCTGCTCAGGTAAAGCAATGTACGGATTGGATCAACGCGCAAAAAGCGCACCGCCTTTCAATTGATTTGCCAACCGGTTCAGCCTCTGATTCGGGAGATTGTGATAATTCTGCTGTTCAGGCGGATAAAACTTACATACTGCATGGATATAAGCCGTCACGATTTTTATACCCGGCTGCCGCCTGCTACGGGGAATCCATATTAGTAGATATTGGGCTTCCCCATGAGTCTAATTGGAGTGTATATGAACCATCGCGGACAACAGCGTCTTTTTCCTACAGCGGCCATAATGCTCATAAAGGAACATTTGGCCATGGGCTTTTGATTGCTGGAACGGGCACAATGCCGGGAAGTGCCGCTCTGGCAGCACTGGGAGCGGTATCATGCGGAGCTGGCAAAATAACGGTCCAGACCGATAAAGAAGCAGTTCCTGTCATCGCGTCCCATGTTCCGGAAGCCATGTATGATTTGGGAACAGGCATCGAAGCGGATCACTCTTTTGATGCGCTTGCTGCTGGATGCGGAAGAGCAGCAGATGGTAAGATGGATACCATCGTCAGGCTTCTCCTGCAGCAAACAAAGCCGGCTGTTTTCGATGCAGGAGCGCTTGGAGAAAGAAGCTGGAAGAAAGCATCCTGTCCCGTCATTTTAACGCCGCATCCGGGGGAATTCTCCCGGATGACCGGAAAATCAGTCGGTCATATTCAGAAAAACCGCCTGGAGGAAGCATCCGCTTATGCGGTAGAGCATGGGGTCACGGTGGTGTTAAAAGGGGAATACACGGTTACAGCGTTTGCAGATGGCAGCGGCTATATTAACGCAACGGGCAATGAAGGCCTTTCAAAAGGCGGCAGCGGCGATACATTAACCGGCATTCTTCTGGCGCTTATTATGCGCAATCCCGATGTAAAAACGGCTGTTGCGGATGCTGTTTATTTGCATGGAAAGTGCGCGGATATTTGGAAGCGCACATACCCGGCTCAGGCAATGCGCCCGCTTGGCATTCATCAGCTGATCCCGGATGCAATAAATGAACTAATAAAGGAGGCAAACGAATGATCCATTTAAACTGGAATGAAAGAAAAACACGGAAACAAGTCACATGCGTTCATACCAATGCCGAGAAATATGTGGTGGAAAACGTTTTGACAAAAGGCCAGGTATACGATGTGAAAAATGAAACAGAGGAATTTTACTTTGTTGTTGACAACAAAGGCCGTGTGTCCGGCTTCTATAAAGATTATTTCGAAGAAGCGAACGGATAAATGAACGTACGGCTACAGGGGGCGAAAATATTGTTTGATGAAAGAATGGCATTAAAAATCAGGCTTGACCAGTTAGCAGATGCGGAAATACGCGTAATGCAGGAATTTAAAAAAGAACGGGAAGCCATTTTCACGAGGCTGCAAGAGCTGGACGAAGGGGAAGAAGACCACATTGAAGTGGCGGCTATCACTACAGTGGGAGCCGCGCCGCCGAAAGCAAGGCGCGGCCGCCGGAGTGAAGGGCTGACAGAGCTTCGGGATACCACAATCCGCATTTTAAAAGAACAAAACACGCCGATTCGCGGTATTGAACTGCAGCGGTACGTGGAGGAGCAGGCCGGCAGAAAAATTGCCAATATGACAACGTTTATGAACAGCCTGGAGCGTGAAAATGCACACGTTCGCAAGCTTGGACGGGGTCTTTACATTTACGAATATGATGTATAAGCAAAAAAGCGGGCGGATTGGCCCGCTTTTTTTGCGTTATATGCCTCTATGGGTGTATGATATGAAGCGTGCAAAGCGATTGGAAAGGAAGATTTTTTTTGAACATTTCAACACTGCCAGAACAAATAATGAATGTAATAGAAAAAAGAAAAGAGCAATTTGGGCAGGAAGCACCGGCGCTTTCTGCAGCATATATTGCCCAGGACGAGGATCTGGTAACGGATACGGTGGTTTCTCTCGCGCTCGGTAAAAATATTTTATTAAAAGGGCCGACCGGCTCCGGAAAAACAAAGCTGTCTGAGTCACTGGCCGCTTATTTCGGACAGCCTGTTCACAGCATTAACTGCTCCGTCGACCTGGATGCAGAAGCAATGCTTGGCTTTAAAACCATTGTGGAGAAAGATGGAAAAACGCAGATTGATTTTGTTGAAGGTCCTGTGATTCAAGCAATGAAAAAGGGGCACTTATTATACATTGATGAAATTAATATGGCCAAGCCCGAAACACTGCCCATTTTAAATGGCGTTCTTGATTACCGCCGCCAGATTACGAACCCGTTTACAGGAGAGGTTGTGCAGGCGCAGCCGACGTTCAGTGTTATTGCTGCTGTGAACGAAGGATATGCCGGTACCGCACCGATGAATGAAGCCCTTAAAAACCGGTTTATCGTCTTTGATGTTCCATACATTTCAGGAGATATCCTGCTTCAGGTGCTGAAGCAGCAGTCCATCCTGCAGGATGAGCCTCTCCTTCGCCAGTTTGTTTCATTATCCCGTGATTTAACAACGCTTGTCGAAAGCGGCCGTCTGCCTGAGGAAGCCTCTTCTATCCGTGCGCTTGTCGACGCATGCGACCTTGCCCTGTATATTCCGCCGCTCCGGGCAATTGAAAGTGCGATTGCGGGCAAGCTTGATGATGAACGTGAAAAAGCCGCCGTCATGAACGCGGCAGAAACGTGGTTTGTGTGACGTGGAACGATTTATCCAGTTTAACGATGAAACAGTGAATTCCGCTTTTTGGATGGAGCTGTCTGATCTCGCGGCCGCTTTATCCGAAAACCCTGATTTAAAAGTAGAATACGGCCCGCTTGCGTACTTTCAAAAGGAGCCGGCTGTTTTGTTCGTCAGCCACTTCTGGAATCACCGCTCCCGCGAGGAAGAAACGGCAGGAATGAAAACAGACATTTATCTGCGTGCGCTTGGAACGCGCAAGTGGACAGACGAGGCAGCCGTTAAGGCCTTTACAAAGCGGTATCCGGACGGATTTGCCAGACAGCTGCTTGCAGCCGCGGAAGATATCCGGCTGGAGTCTCTTTGTATTCAGGAGCGCCCGGGAACGAAGAAAGCGTTTGGCCTCCGGAAACAGGTAATGAGGCGTTATCATGAGGGGCAGCTGTCGGTTAACCGCTCAAAAGGTTTTTTTTCTGATGCCGTTTATAATGCTTTGTTCGTTCTATGGCAGGCAGATACGCCATTTGAGTGGCCGGACATTTATCCAGGAATTGACGGCGCCCTGCCCTTTATTGACCGGACGGCACGGATGCTGTTTGATGCGCGCTCTACAAAAGATGTGATCAAAATGGTAGAAGATATAGCGGAAGTGCTTGAAGAGCTGGAAGTCCGGGATATGGTGAATACGTATAGCCACCTTCCGGATTATCGGGAGACTCCGGCCGAAGAAAAAGCAGCAGACCCGGGCAGGCGGCAGGACCCGCTCGCCAATGACGATGAGCAGGAAGAAGACGAGCATGAACGGTTTGAGGAGCAGTTTTCCACCTGGCACCGGGAATCGGAAGAAACGCGCGGAACCTTTATGCAGTTTGATCTTGATCAGGGAACCAAAACGCCCATGATAGGCAATACAGCCCGGGAAGGGGAGGAAGGGGACGCTGCGCTTGCTTCCGTGCAGGGGAAATCAAAGAAATCCTCACGCGAGCAGTACAGCCGCCTGCTTGCCGAACGGCGGGATGCGGAATCAAAAGCAGATGATACCCGCTACGGGAAAGAAAATATCGGTGCCAGAGCCATTTACGAAAAGCCCCGCCCTGCTTCCGATGCAGAGCGGGAGCAGTACCGGCAGATGAAAGAAGAAACCGCGCCGGTTGTGCAAACATTAAAACGAATGATTCAAAAATCAATTGAAAAGAAAAAAACAAGTCCTCGGACCGATTTGCTGACAGGGCGGCTTGGACGGAAGCTGACACGGTTTTATACCGACGATAATCCGCGCCTTTTCTTTAAAAAACAGGAGCCTTCCCGAGAAATTAATGCTTCTTTTTATTTATTAATTGATAGTTCGGCGTCTATGTATGATAAAATGGACGACGTGAAAAAAAGTGCGGTCCTGTTTCATGAAACGCTGGCGGCGCTTCGAGTGCCGCATGAAATTACCGGTTTTTGGGAAGATACTTCATCTCTGTCAAAAGAAGTTAAGCCGAACTACTTTTTGACTGCTGTGCCATTTCACTCATCCTATCAGGCGGAAACCGGATACGCGATTATGCAGCTTCGTCCAGAAGAAGACAATCGTGATGGTTTTGCGCTGCGCCTGGCGATTGAAAAAATGGAGCGCCGCAGTGAAGAGCGGAAGTTTTTGATTGTGTTTTCTGATGGGGAGCCTTCTGCCGCTGATTATGATAAAAACGGCGTGCTCGATACACACGAGGCTGTCATGGCAGCGCGCAAAAAAGGCATGACGGTGTTTAATTTATTTATCGGGGATGAAGCACTTGATGAAGCGCGCCGGGAGACAATGAAGACGATCTATGGACATGGATCGATTATGGCGCCGGATGTTTCCGAACTTCCGCACGTTTTGGCACCAATTTTAAAAAAATTACTGTTCGACAGCATTTAGAAAGGACGTTTCATCTTGAAAAAAACCGATATTGTTCTCATCGGGCTTATGTTATTTGCTCTTTTTTTCGGTGCCGGAAATTTAATTTTCCCGCCGTATCTTGGTATGGAGGCAGGGTCATCGTTTCTGCCTGCCATTACCGGGTTTATCATAACCGGCGTCAGCCTTCCGTTTTTAGCTGTGCTGGCTATTGCGCTGTCAAAAGACGGCATTACGTCAATTGGCAGCCGTGTACACCCGCTGTTTGGTTTGATGTTCGCCGTGCTTATTTATCTTGCAATCGGCCCGTTTTTTGGCATCCCGCGCGGAGCGAGTGTCGCCTTTGAAATGGGGGCGGCTCCCTTTTTTGATGGCGAATCACGGCTTGTTTTATTTGTGTTTACCGCTTTCTTTTTTGCGCTTGTATACGTGCTGAGCTTAAATCCCTCCAGGCTTGTAGATATGATCGGCCAGTTTTTAACACCGGTTTTGCTGCTCGCCATTGCCGCTCTTTGTGTGGCGGCATTTTTCCAGTTTGACCACCCGGCAGGAGACACGGCCGAAAAGTATGCGGAAGCTCCATTTACAGCCGGGTTTATTGAAGGCTATTTAACAATGGATACAATTGCGGCGCTGGCTTTTGGCATCGTGGTAATCAATTCGCTGCGCAGCAAAGGCATTACCGGCCAGAAGGAGATCCTCCGCTATACCGGCATAGCCGGCCTGATTGCGGCGGCAGGGCTTGCCGTTGTATACGGATCAATTGGATGGATTGGTGTTCATATGCCGGGTGCGGAGCAGTTTAACAATGGCGCTGCTATTTTAACGGCGGCTTCTTCCGCTTTATTCGGTTCATTTGGCAAGCTGCTGCTGGGCATTATTGTGGCGCTGGCCTGCTTGACGACATGTATTGGCTTAACATCGGCCTGCGCACAGTTTTTTGAGGAAAAGCAGCCGGCCCTTTCTTATAAAACATACGTGGGGCTTTTTACAGTAATCAGCTTTTTGATTGCCAACCTGGGATTAAGCACGATTATCTCTGTCTCGGTGCCCATCCTGGTAATGCTGTATCCTTTTGCTATTGTTCTGATTATTTTGTCACTGCTTCAGCCGCTGATTGGCCAGTCGCGCTTTATGTATGCAGGAGCCATGATATTAACAGCTGTATACAGCCTCTATGATGGTGCCGCTGCATTTGGATTAAACACAGGCCCGCTTGCACAGTGGATTGGCTGGGTGCCGTTCTTCGAGAGCGGGCTCGGCTGGGTGTTTCCGGCTGCTGCAGGAGCATTAGCTGGAAAACTTATAAAGCCTAAATAAAAAAGCTGTCCTGCTTCAGGACAGCTTTTTGCCATTATTATTGTTTTAAACGGAGAAGACGCTGTTTTAAATCATCTTCCATTACGAGTAATTCGTCCTCAGCCGCTTTCCGTTTTGCCCGGCCATCCTGCTGGATGCGGATTGTTTCTTCAAGAGTTGTAATTAAGTTATCCTGCGTTTTCTTCAGTGTTTCAATATCAACAAGGCCGCGTTCATTTTCGCGGGCTGTTTCAATTGAGTTGACCTTCAGCATTTCTGAATTTTTCAGAAGAAGGTCGTTGGTTGTCCGCGACACTTCTTTTTGGGCCTGTACCGCTTTTTGCTGGCGAACAAGTGTCAGGGCAATCGCAATCTGGTTTTTCCAGAGCGGAACTGCCGTTAAGATGGAGGACTGGATTTTTTCCGCCAGCGCCTGGTTTGTATTTTGGATTAAGCGGATTTGCGGCGCACTCTGGATGGTAATCTGGCGGCTCAGCTTTAAGTCGTGCAGGCGTTTTTCAAGCCGGTCTGCAAACGCAATCATATCGTTTACATCCTGAAAATCCATTTGGTCGCCGGTCCGCTCCGCTTTTTGGCGCAGCTCTGGAATCGTTTTTGTTTCAATTTCCTCCAGCTTTAATTCACCGGCCGCGATGTAAATATTCAGCGCCTGAAAATATTCCTTATTTTTTTCGTATAACTGTTCAAGCATCCGGATGTCTTCAACCAGTCCCCGTTTGGAATGCTCAAGCTTTACGCCGATCCGGTCTATTTGGGCGCCGACTTTCTGGTAGCGCGTCATAACCTCCTGTACGGAGTCGGTTACTTTTCCAAACATACGGGAGAAAACATTGCGTTTTTCATCGCGCAGCTCGTCCGGGTCCACGTTTTTCAAGCTTTTCATTAAATCATTTAAAATATCCCCAATTGGCCCGATATCCTTTCGCTGCACGTGATCAAGCATATGATGGGAAAACTCAGACAGCTTGGTCTGCGCGGCAGTTCCGAATGAGAAAACGGCCTGCTGGTTGCCGGCATCAATCTGGGAAGCAAGCTGCTGGGCTTTTTGCCGGTGCTCATCCGGCAAAAGATCCACGAGCCGTTTTGATTGCTGGGAAGGGGCAGACGCATTTGGTGCTGCCGGCATATCCCCGAATGGATTGGAAAGCAGGTCATCTAGTAAATCATCATTTTTTGCGCCCGTAACGGGTGCCGGTTGTGGTTGTAATTCGTTGTTCATCTTCTTTTTCTCCTTCCTTAACTGTCTCAGTATCAATCAGCTGCCTGGTCCGGCTCGTCTGCTGTCTGGCAACATCGAGCTCAATGGTTAAATGCTCAATATCTCGGGCAAGGACCTGGCGGAGATCCGCTTCAAGTGTTTTAGACAGGTCGCCGAGTGTTTCAGTTGTTTCAAGCAATGATTTTTTCATTTCCGGATCTTTTATTTTTTTGCTTGTGAGAAGAGATGATTTTTCAGCAAGCGCCACAACAGAGTCAAGGTGCGAGTAGAAAAATGGCTCAATCTCATAAAAACGCTTTGGCTCTTTTTTTACAACAGAATAAATTCGCTTGACAAGGCTGTTCAGCTCAATCATCTGTTTTAATGAGCGCAGGCTCCGTACTTTTAAAAACAAGTGCTGCAGCCGCGACAGCTTTTCTTTTGCTTCTTTCAACTGATCCAATATATAGTAATATTCTCCCCGGTTCAGCCCGTACTTTTTTTGGATCCGTCTATTGCTAAAATTGGTGTACAGCATAAATGCCACAGCAAAGCCGGCTGCAAATGCTCCATACGCCAACAATCCGTCAAACAACGCCGCTAAAAGAAGGGCCGCTCCGAGTGAAACGGCAGCACGACGAAGCCAGTAAAGAGAATATCGCATCGTTCATCCACTCCATTTTATCATTTCGCCCAGCATTGTGAGCGTATTTTATTTCTTTATACGGACAGGCCGGTGAAAAAGTTTCATATTTTACAGTGTTTACGTTTTTTCTATTAAAAAAACCCCTTTTTTAAAAAGGGGCATTCATCACTTCGCGCTTTCTTCGGCCGGCGGGTGATTTTGAAAGTATTTGCGTCCGAGCCAGGACTGGAAAATCAGGATAAGGCCGCTGACACTCCAGTAAATCGGCAAAGCAGCTGGAGCATTAAAAGAGAAAATTAAAATCATGACAGGCGACAGCAGGCCGATGAGCTTCATTTGCTGCTGCTGTTCAGCCGGCATGGTCTGCATGGACAGCCTGAATTGAATATAGTACATTATTCCGGCGATCACAGCCATCGCGATATCCGGCTGGCCAAGCTGGAACCATAAAAATTCATGCGTTTGAATGTCCTCGGAAATGGTGATGGCATAATAAAGACCCGTCCACACCGGCAGCTGCAGCAGCATGGGAAGGCAGCCCATCGCCATTGGGTTAATGTTATTTTCTTTATAAAGATTCATCATTTCCATTTGAATCTTCCGCTGCTCATCCTGGTCTTTCGCCGCTTTTAAGCGGGTTTGAATGTCCATCATCTGCGGCTTGACTATATCCATCTTCCTGCGCATAACCGCCTGCTTTTTCATGGAATTAAGCATAAGAGGCATGAGAATAAGCCGGACAGCAACCGTGATCACAATGATGGCAAGACCGTAGCTTCCGAGCATTTCTCCAAGCCAGTGAATCAGCTCTACAAACGGATTCACTAAATAATCGTGAAAAAAATGGCCTTCTGTCTGTGCACTCTGGCAGCCTGACAATAATAAAGCGGATAAGACCGTAAGTGCACCTATTAATGGTTTTTTCAACATTCGTTCCTCCTGCGCCTGCTAGCAGGCTAGTTCCTTTAGACACAAAAAGTATACTCCTTTTTCTCTATGAAAACAACGAATGAGTAAAAGGTTTATTGTTAACTTTAAATTAAAAAAGGTTGACAAATTAAATATTTATCCTTTAATCTGGAAAAAAAGGAGAGATGCTTATGTCAACATGGACTCAACTAGCCGGCCAGGTTTTAAATGGCTGCAAGCTTTCACAGGCGGAAGCCATGCAAATACTAGAAAGCCCGGAAGAAGAACTGCTGCAGCTGCTTGATGGGGCGTTCCAGATCCGCCGCCATTATTACGGCAAAAAAGTAAAACTAAATATGATCATTAATACAAAATCCGGCCTCTGCCCGGAAGACTGCGGCTATTGTTCTCAATCAGCCAAATCAACGGCTCCCATTCAAAAGTACCGGATGATGGAGCATGAGCAGATTGTCGCAGGTGCAGAAAAAGCGTATTCCCTTGGCGCCAATACATATTGCATTGTAGCGAGCGGAAGAGGCCCGTCCAGGAAAGAGCTTGATACAGTAACAGGAGCGGTGAAAGAAATAAAAAAGAAATACCCGATGCGTATTTGCGCGTGCCTTGGCATCCTCAAGCCCGGACAGGCCGCCCAGCTCAAAGAAGCGGGCGTAGACCGCTATAACCATAATATTAATACATCCAAAAATCATCACAGCGCCATTACCACCACTCACACCTATGACGACCGGACGGAAACTGTCGGACAGGTAAAAGAAAGCGGCATGTCTCCATGCTCTGGTGTAATTATCGGCATGGGCGAAACCAATGAGGATATTGTGAACATGGCTTTTAGCCTGCGCGAGCTGGATGCTGATTCAATCCCGGTTAATTTTTTGCATGCCATTCCAGGCACAAAGCTGGAAAATGCAAAGCCGCTCACGCCTTCTTTTTGTTTAAAAGTGCTTGCCCTGTTCCGGTTTGTCAATCCTTCAAAAGAAATCCGCATTTCCGGCGGCCGGGAAGTGAACCTGCGGTCGATTCAGCCGCTCGGCTTATATGCGGCCAATTCGATTTTTCTCGGCAGCTATTTAACCACGGCCGGCCAGGAAATAACAGCGGATCATAAAATGATTGAAGACATGGGGTTCATTGTGGAGCACGCACACGAGCAGGAACCTGTCTGTTAACGAAAAGCCCTTTCTCAGGGGCTTTTTTTGCTTTTAGTATGGTAGAATCAAGAAAAGAAAGGGTGAGAGCATGAAGGAAAAAACAGAATTGTATCGATATTCGTACACGATTGATCCGAACCGGGTGCGGGCGTTTCAGCAGGCGGTTTTTGAAGAAAATTCGAATGAACAGTTTCCGCCGACATTTCCAACAGCCATGGACTTTCACGGAGGCCTGCCGTTTCAAAAGCTGACGGAGCTGCTTCAATTTGATCCGGCCTGCGTGCTTCACGGCAGCCAGTCGTATGAATACATATCTCCGCTTTTACCGGGCGACCAGATCGAAGCAGTCGTCTATATGGCGGGAAGAACAGCCAAAAGAGGAATGACGTTTGCCAGGCTGGAAACAGTTTACACAAAGGAAAATAAGCCAGCGGTTATTTCGCGCTCGACATTAATTGAGCAGAAAGGAGACACTCATGTTTAATCCTATTCCCTGGATCATTACAGCGGATGATATCCGCGCTTACGCGGAGGCGTCCGGCGATAATAATCCAATACATACCGATCCTGCCTATGCAAAAAAAGCTGGCCTGCCAGGCTGTATTGCACACGGAATGCTGGTCATGGCTCTTGGCAGCCGGGCTTTAAAAGAGTGGGGAGCGGTCCCGCTTGCTTCCTATGATGTCCGTTTTCAAGGAATGACATTTCCGGATGAGCCGCTTGTGGTAAAAGGAAGCTGGATCAATGAAGCAGAAGGAAAGGGCAGCATCATCATTGAAAGCGAAACGGGCGAAGTGAAAATGAAAGGCACGTTTGCGGTTAACCGGAACGAACAATGAAAAATGCGGCTTTTTTCATTGCGCAGCTTTTGTTTTTAACGGCCCTTTACCAGCTGTCGGCCCGGGCAGTTTCTTTCCTGCATATTCCAATCCCGGCAAGTGTGTTTGGCATGGTCACGCTTTTGCTTCTGCTGCTGTCAGGAGCGGTGCCGGACCGCTTTATCCGTTCAGGCGCCGGTTTTTTAAATAAGCATCTGGGCTTCTTTTTTATTCCGATTGCCGTTGGGCTTATGGCATACGGAGAGTTAATCCGCTCGGATGGGCTCGTGCTGTTTTTTATGATTGCAGGCAGCTCCGTTATCGGCTTGTTTATAACGGCCGGGCTTTCGCACTTTTTAACAGTGAAAAGGAAGCCTAAACAGTGACAGTGGTATATATTGTATTGACGATTGCTGTTTACCTGGGCGCACGGCTTCTGTCCATCCGGTTTTCCTCTCCTTTGACAACACCTGTTTTTACTTCAACAGCGGCAATCATTATTGTTTTTCTGGCAGGGGATGTTTCTTATGAAGAATACATACCGGCCAAAAATATCATGACGTTTTTGCTGGGCCCGGCAACCGTGGCACTTGCTGTTCCGCTTTACCATAATCGCGCGGTTTTAATGGAGCGGTTTTTGCCGGCTTTTATCGGTATAACAGTGGGCACGATGGCGACGATTGCTTCTGCTGTATGGCTGTCAGCAGCTTTTGGCTTGTCTGAAACGATTCAGGCAGCTGCTGCGGTAAAAGCAGTAACAACACCTGTGGCAATTGAAGCAGCCGCAATCATCGGCGGCGATCCGGCCCTTGCCGCCGCATTTGTTATGACAGCCGGCATTTTTGGCGCTGTATTTGGCCCGCCCCTTTTAACAATTTTCCGGATGAAAGATCCGTTTTCACGCGGCCTGGCGGTTGGAACTGTTTCACACGGGATTGGTACAAGCCAGGCGGTACTTGAAGGCCCAGTGCAGGGAGCTGTTTCCAGCGCTGCGATGGGGTTTGCCTCGATCATAACAGCACTTATCCTGCCATGGTTTTTTCCTCTTCTTTAAAGGTGGCTTTTTCAAGCCATCTTTTTTTAATCCCAAAAATGATACCGCTTTAAAAACAGTCAAAAAGTTGTGACAACTTTTTTATAGACATTCGGAGGAAGGGGCGTATAATAAAAGTATAAATTAATTGTGAAATATTTCACAAACAAAACAAGAATGGTGAGTGAAGGACATGAACAAAGAAGCGTATGAAGAAATTAATGCGTGGGCGCAGAAAAAAACAGCGATTTTAAAACATAATCCTATACAATACGTTATAAAAGCAATGCTGGCCAGCTTTTTTATCGGCTTTGCAGTCATGCTCTCCTTTAAACTGGCTGAACCGTTTTATGACACAGGTTCTCCGGCTGTGCCGCTTATGCTCGGCGCTTTCTTCGGTATTGCTCTTGTTCTGATTATATATGGAGGTGCAGAGCTGTTTACCGGCAATACAATGTATTTTACTATGAGCACCATCAGCGGCAAAACAACCTGGAAGGATGCGCTGGCCGTTCTTGCAGCCTGCTATGTCGGAAACCTGCTTGGCGCTGTTTCTTTCAGTCTGTTTATCAGCGGAGCGGGCATTTACAATGACCCGGCTAATTCCCAGTACTTAATGGATGTTGTTGCCCATAAAATGCACTATCCGGTGTCCGAACTGTTTTTTAAAGCGATTTTATGTAATTGGATTGTCTGCCTTGCGGTGTGGATTCCGATGCAGATGAAAGGGGACATGGCCAAAATTGTTACAATGCTTCTGTTTGTGATGACCTTCGTTGTAGCCGGCTTTGAGCACAGCGTGGCCAACATGGTATTGTTCAGCCTGGCGCTTGCCGTACCGCATCCGGAAACCATTTCGGCTGCCAGCGCTCTTTATAATTTACTCCCTGTGACAGCAGGAAACATCATCGGCGGCAGTGTGTTTGTCGGCATGGTCTATATGTATTTAGCAAAACCGATTGAAAAAAAAGAAGCAGCAGCCAAAGAGCATATTTCTTTAAAGCTGCTGCAAGCAAGCAAAAGCCGCCGATAATGGCGGCTTTTTTTATCCAATCAAAATCCGTTCTTTTGGATAATGATAGGAATCTTTTATTTCTCTGCCGCGGATCAGGAATAAAAGTGAAAACAGCCCGACGCGGCCGATAAACATCAGGATAATTAAAATGATTTTAGCCGGCGTTCCAACCACTCCGGTAATGCCAAGGGATGACCCGGTTGTTCCAAAAGCGGAAGATACCTCATACACAATCGGCAAAAGCGCTACCTCGGGCTCTAAATACGAAAGTACCATAATTGACATGCACCAAATAAAGGTTCCAGCTGCGATTACCACAAAGGAGCGGTGGACATCAATCGGATGGACTTCCCGGTTAAATACTTTAATCGTATTTTTGCCGCGGGCAAAGGTAAAAATGCTTAAAGCCGCGATGGCCACGGTGGTTGTCCTCAAGCCGCCTCCCACACTTGACGGGGAAGCTCCGATAAACATCAGCAGCGACAGCAGAAGCAGGGAAGGTGACGAAAAATCATTTAAATCCATCGTGGTCAGCCCGCCGCTTCTTGAAGCAATCGACTGAAAAAAAGCATAGAAAAACGATTCATGCCATGTTTTGCCGAGTAAAAAGTTTTTTTGTTCAAATACAATCAGGCCGGCCGTTCCGGCAAGAGCCAGAAAAACGTACATGGTTACGGTTAACTTTGTAAACAAGCTGAATGTAAATTTGCGCGGCCCGCGGTATGTTAAAAAGTCCTTTACCTCAATTAAAACAGGAAACCCAATTGCGCCAAGAATAATTAAGATAATGTTCACAAACTGGACGAAATAATCATTTGCATATGGAATCAGAGAAGCGCCGGTTATGTCAAACCCGCCATTGGTTGTCGCACTGACAGAAGCAAACAGGCCATGTAAAAAAGCTTCGCTGATTGTCGGATAATACTGGGTAAAATAAATGCCAAGAATAACAGCGCCAACCGCTTCAATCACCAGAATCAGCAAAAAGATTTCACGCATTAATTTAACAAGCCCGCTTAAATCCGTCCGGTTCTGGTCCGCCATAATCAGCTGGCGCTCCCGCATGCCGATTCGTTTGCCGAACAGCAGCCAGACCATCGAGCTGAAGGTCATAATACCGACGCCGCCGACCTGCAGAATGAGCAGAATAAAAAAATAGCCGGTTGTGCTGAACGTGTCAATGGTACTGACCGGAGTCAGTCCGGTGACGCTGAGGGCACTCACAGCAACAAAAACAGCGTCAATAAAAGCAATGTCCACACCCGGTTTATGGGCGACCGGCAAAAGCAGTAAAATGCTTGAAAAAAAAGCGCCGCTCAAATAAAGAAGCACAATAACCTGAAAGGGAGACAGCCGCAGGGTGCGTCTTAATTTCAGTTTTGTCATCATGGCCATACCCCGTCCACCTCATTCATACAATCACCTTTTTCAGCCGGTCTGCTGCCTGCTTGAGCACCGGAACCGGCTGGACAAGAGCAATCCGTACGTATCCTTTCCCCTCTGTTCCAAAGGCACTGCCAGGGACCATGACAACCCCCGATTGATCAACGGCTTGAAACACAAAAGCCCGGTCGTCTTCTCCGCGCGGAATTTTGGCCCATAAAAACATGCCGCCTTCTGGCCGCTCAACAGGCCAGCCGTTTTCCTGCAGGCCGGCGGAGAGTGCAGCAGCCCGAGCGCGAAATTCGGCCCGAAGCCTGCCGGTAATTTCTTCCGCCCGGTCAAGGGCAAAGGAGGCCGCCGCTTGAACCGGATTGAATACGCCATAATCAAGGTTTGATTTTAACTGCTTTAGGACCGCAATCATGCCCGCATTTCCAGCAATATACGCAACACGTGCTCCTGCGAGGCTGAAGCTTTTCGATAACGAATTAATCTCCATTCCAACGTCCATCGCCCCAGGAATGGCCAGAAAACTAAACGGCCTGTCGCCGGTAAAATAAAATTCCGAATAAGCAGCATCATGCAGCACAATAATTTGATGCTTTTTAGCAAATGCAATGACCTTCTCAAAAAAAGCATCGTCCGGCATGGCCGGCACCGGGTTGCCCGGCAGGTTTAAAATCATCAGCTTTGCTTTTTTCGCTACGGCGTCCGGAATCAGGGATAAATCCGGCAAAAAGCGATTTTCCGGGCGAAGCGGCATGTAATAAGGAACCGCTCCTGCAAGAGTAATACCCGCTTCATAAGCGACATAAGCCGGATTCGTCGTCAAAACGACATCACCTGGATTGCAAAAAGCAAGCGGGAGGTGAACAAGGCCTTCCTGGGAACCCATCGTCTGAACAATATCGGTTCCTGGCTGAAGTGTTACTCCGGAGCGTCTTTTATAATAATTGGCTACCGCTTCATAAAACTGCCCGGTTCCTTCCAGCGTATAACCGTAGGCTTCCGGCTTCCGGCTTTCATCAGCGAGAATAGTCCGTATCCGGTCGTCCGGCGGCAGATCCGGGCTGCCAAGGCTTAAATCAATCAGTACATTTCCTTTTTGTTTTTGTGCAGTCGCATAAGCTTTTAAATCACTAAAAATAGATGGCCCGAATGAAGCCATTTTTACAGAAGGTTCAATCGTCAAAACAAGCACCTCATTGCCTCGAAATATATGTACGGCACTTATTTTAACATATCAGCCCGCAAAAGGCTGTCGGGTTATTTGTCAACCTTAATAAAATAAGGTTGACAATAGTGAGGAGCCGCTTTACAATGAGAAAAACAATTTATTGGGGGAGTACATAATGAAAACAATACACTGGATGCAGGCTGCCATGTTCGCAGCGGTTATGGCTATTCTCGGCTTCCTGCCGCCGATTCCGCTTTCTTTTACGCCGGTGCCTATCTCATTTCAAACAATCGGGGTGATGATTGCAGGAGGAGTGCTGGGTGCACGTCTTGGAGCTCTCAGCCAGATCATTTTTCTGCTTACCGTTGCCGCAGGAGCACCGATTTTAGCCGGGGGGCGCGGCGGCCTGGCTGTTTTTGCAGGACCGAGCGCAGGCTTTATCGTGTCCTGGATTGCCGGCGCTTTTGTTGTCGGCCTTCTCACAGAGCGCGCAGCAAAGCTGACAGCGCGCCGGACATTTGCTGCTAACCTTCTCGGCGGTGTCGTCGTTTTATATGCAATCGGTATACCGGTTCAAGCGCTTGTTACAGGAGTTGGACTAAAAGAAGTTGCCATTTCCAGCATGGCGTTTATCCCGGGAGACATATTAAAATCAATAGCGGCGGCTGCCCTCGTTCCGAAATTGCGGACCGCTTTGCAGGCTGTGCCGTCCTTTCGCCGCGCTGCGTAAAAACTGATATAGTAGAGCAGGGGGATCGAAGATGAATATCACATCTGTACAATCGCTCCGGGCACAAACGTGTCCGGAGTTCATTTGTTTACAAACGCCGGATCAATCTTTTACATGCAGGGAGTGGGAGAACGTAACAAAACGGGCTGCCGCCTGGCTTTTGCTCCACGGCCAGCCGGGTGATACGGTGGCGGTAACGGCAAGAAATCAGTGGGAAACGATCGCTTTGTTTTGCGGAGCTGTCCGGGCCGGGTTTATTTTTATGCCGCTTGACCCGCGAATGACCGCTGCGGAACGGGATGAACGGCTTCGGCTGGCAAATCCGGCGCTCTTCCTGGATACCGGGGATCTTCAGCAGGCTGGCAGCTCTATTCAAAAAACAGAACCTTCTTCTTATTGCCATCCGGATTCCGGGGCACTGTTTTACTCGGGTTTTACATCCGGCTCAAGCGGCACGCCAAAACAGTTTGTGCGCAGCCAGCATTCCTGGCTGAAAAGCTTTGAAGCGGGCCTGGCTGATTTTCCGCTGACCGGACGGGAAACAGCCGTGATCGCCGGGCCTGTCCATCATTCCCTTTTTCTATACGGCGTCGCTTTTGCTCTTTTTAGCGGGCAGCCGATTGTCCTGATGGACAAGTTTTTGCCCCGCAGCACCATTGATACACTGAATTCGTTACGCTCCTTTGTTTTCTATGCAGTCCCAACAATGCTTGAAGGCATAAAATCAGAAGGGGTCTTCACATCAAACGGGATTGTGTTTTTATCCGGAGCCGGATGGACTGCGGAACGAAAGCAGGAATGGACTTCTTTGTATCCGTTTGTGCCGCTTTATGAGTTTTACGGGGCTTCTGAGCTGAGCTTTGTATCTTATATGACGCCGGACGATTACAAAAAACGGCCTGCTTCATCCGGAAAACCAAGCACGGGAGTAACGATTAACATCCGTGCGCAGGGAAAAAACCTTCCTGCCCATCAAATCGGCACCGTTTTTGTGAAAAGTCCGATGCTGTTCAGCGGGTATATAAAGGAAGGAGACTGCATGCTCAATCTTGAAGAAGATGGTTTTTACACGGTCGGTGACGCGGGATATGTAGACGAAGACGGCTACTTATACATTGTCGGCAGAAACGAGTTTATGATCATTACCGGCGGTGTCAATGTTTATCCGGAAGAAATTGAGCGGGTCATTGCCAGATGCCCGGGTGTGGACATGGCTGCTGTTACCTCTGTGCCGGATTCCCATCTTGGCGAACGAATTGTCTGCTTTTATACAGGAGAGGCGGCCCGGGAGTCGGTCAGGGCATTTGCTAGAGAAGCCTTGTCCACTGAAAAGCTGCCAAGACGCTGGATTCAGGCAGATTCGATCCCGCTGACAACCAATGGGAAAATCGCCCGGCAGGACCTGCAGCAAAAAGCGAGGGAGATGCTTCTATGAATGTTTACATAACGGATGCCCGCCGGACACCGGTCGGCATCCAAAACGGAATTTTTGCCCATACAGGCGCAGCCGAATTAGCAGCTCCTGTTTTAAAAGAGCTGGCGGAGTCATCAGGCACACTGCCCGATGAAATCATTTTGGGCAATGTGACAGGACCGGGCGGGAATATTGCCCGCCTTGCTTCATTAACAGCCGGTCTTCCTGATACAGTGCCCGGCTTGACGATTGACCGGCAGTGTTCCTCCGGTTTGGAAGCGGTCCGGCTTGGCGCGGCGCTTATTCGATCTGGAGAAGCACAATGCATTATTGCAGGCGGCTGTGAAAGCTCAAGCACGTCCCCACGTCCGGAAAAAGCCATTTTCTCTTCTGAATGGATAGGTGATCCCGAGATGGGAATGGCGGCAGAATGGCTGGCCGAGCGGGAGCGTATTACCCGGGCAGAACAGGATCATTATGCCGTCCTGAGCTACAAACGGTATACAGAGTCAGTAAAAAAACAGCGGTTTCAAAAAGAAATCGTTTCGATTCATGGATATATACAGGATGAAGCAGCCATGAAAGAGCGCCCGATTGAGAAAATGGCTCTCCGCGCGAAAGCGGCTTTTAAAGCGGGCGGCACGATTACGGCGCTGAATGCGTCTGCTTTTAATGATGCAGCCTGCGCGGTCACCCTGACCTCTGACAGGGCAGCTGGTTTAAAAGTAGAAGCAAGTGCCACAGCCGGCGCAGATCCGAACTTTCCTGCGGCGACGCCGGTTCCGGCGATTAAAAAACTGCTCCAGAAAACAGGACTGCGGGCTTCTGATATTGATGTCTGGGAAATAAACGAAGCCTTTGCGGTGAAAATTATTTATGCCGCCCGCAGGCTGGACATTCCTTTTGAGAAAATCAATCCAAACGGCGGCGGGCTGGCACTTGGCCATCCGTACGGGGCATCAGGCGCCATGCTGGTTCTGCGGCTTTTTTATGGCATGCAGGAGCGCCGGGAAACCTATGGAATTGCCGCGGTCGGAAGTGCGGGAGGGATTGGGGCAGCCATGCTTTTTAAACGTGTTTAGCCGCTTTCTGACCGGTTTTTGCCTCTACGCGCATGGGTATATTACCCGTAAAGAGAACGGAGGCCGGTTATGAAAAAAACACTCGATAAATGGGGAAAACGGCGGCTTTTTACAATTATCTTTCTTGCTTTCTATGTAACAGTCATGCTTTTCAATGTATACCGGCCTCTGCCGGAGAACATTTCCTATGAAAGCAGGGAATATACCGTAGAGGAAAAAGACATTGGGTTTTTCTATAACCTGTCTGGCCAAAAAGATAGCCGGACCTTTTATGAAGAAGAAATTTTCACAAGGATGCTTGCTATAATAGAAGAAGCAGAACAATTTATTATTCTCGATTATTTTTTGTTTAACTCCTATCATGAAAAAGAGAAAGAGTACCCGGGTATTGCCGCAAAAATTACAGAAGCCCTGCTTGCCAAAAAAGAAGCAAATCCCCGTATGCCCATTCTCTTCATAACAGACGAAGTAAACTCATCCTATCAATCCCACGCTGTGCCGGAATTTGAAAAAATGAAAAAAGCCGGCATTGAAGTAGTTGAAACGAATATGGATGCGTTCCGGGACCCGACGCCTGTTTACAGCGGCCTGTACCGGATGCTGTTTACTTGGTGGGGAAACAGCCAGGACGGCTGGCTGCCGAATGCACTTTCGGAAACAGCGCCGGATATGACGATTCGCTCTTATTTAAAGCTTTTTAATATTAAAGCCAACCACCGCAAAACCATGACTACAGAGAAAACAACGCTGATCAGTTCAGCCAACCCGCATGATGCAAGCTTTTATTTTGCCAATGTGGCATTTGAAGTAAAAGGGGCGCTGGTCAATGATATGCTGAAAAGTGAGAAAGCGGCCGCGGATACCAGCAGGAAAATAACATTTCCAGAAGAGATTGCTCCTCATAAAAACCAGGGAACGATTCATGTGCAGCTGCTGACAGAAGCAAAAATACAGGATGCTGTCCATGAAGAAATCAGCAAAGCAGAAAAAGGCGACGAAATCTGGATGGCGATGTTTTATTTAGCTGACCGGACCGTTGTTGAAGGCTTGACGGATGCGGCCGAGCGGGGAGCAGAGGTGAGGCTGGTTCTTGATACAAATAAAAACTCATTCGGCCGTAAAAAAACAGGACTGCCCAATATTCCAATGGCCGCTGAACTGCGGGAGGATACAGATAACGAAGTGGAAATACGCTGGTTCGCACAGGAGCCGGAGCAGTTTCATCCCAAAATGATTTACGTGAAGCATAAAAAAGAAACAGTTATCATCAGCGGGTCGGCAAACCACACATCACGGAACTTAAACAACTACAATCCGGAAACAGATATAAAAATAAGGGCGCCCCACGACAGTGAACTAATCAGGGAAGTGGACCGTTATTTTCATATGATTTGGGAAAACAGGGGAGCTGTTTACACAGATCCATACGAAAAACACAGTGAAAAAATCTCTCTCTGGAAGCGGATGATTTACTCGTTCCAAAAAACCACCCATTTCACCACCTTTTAAAAACGCGGCTGAAGCCGCTTTCACTAAAACCATTATGTGCAAAATTCAATTTTGACAAACAAAACATATTTCATTAAAATGAAAAGAAAAGGAGTGATTACCAATGCCCAGAGGTGAAGGGAAATTTTTAATCAAACAGCGCGCATTTTTAAAGCTTTATATGATTCGGTTTGTTGAAGAGCATAAAATGTATGGAATGCAGGCGATGGACGAGTTAAAAGCATCTTTCAAGGCTTTTGGTTATGAACCAAACCATTCGGAAATATACCGGTCACTCCACGAATTAATTGACGATGGAATACTAAAACGCCAGAAAAAAATACAGGAAGGCGCTAAATACAAAGAAATTGTTATCTATCAGTTTGCTGATTATGAAAAAGCAAAGCTGTATAAAAAACAAGTGAAAACCGATCTTGACCGCAGCATGTCGCTTTTGCGAAAAGCCCTGGAAGACGTGTATTAATCATATAAAACCACAAACAAAGAAGCTTCTGAACAAATCAGAAGCTTCTTTGTATTTATGAAAAGCCAGGAGCATAAAAGGAGCTATTGGCTTTCTTCTTCGTCGAGCTGATCATCTTTTTCGCCGTCCTGCATATCAACGCCGTCATTGATCGTATCATCCTGTT
This sequence comes from Domibacillus indicus, assembly GCF_000970685.1. Taxonomy (GTDB): domain Bacteria; phylum Bacillota; class Bacilli; order Bacillales; family Domibacillaceae; genus Domibacillus; species Domibacillus indicus. The sequence goes on along the minus strand of NZ_LAJB01000002.1, from coordinate 47,339 downwards.
CAATTTGATCATCCAGCTGGTCGTTTTGATCCTCGTTGTCATGATCCGGCTCGTTTTCTTCGTCCAGCTGGCCTTCCTGTTCTTCTGCAGGCTCTTCATCTTCACTGCCGCCGCAGCCGGCCAGGCCGCCCAGCGCGAGAAACGCTGCCATTCCTCCGGCGAGCCATTTCTTTTTTAAAAGCGAATCCACTGCAAACCCTCCTTTATGCTGAAGCTGTTATTTAGTAAATTTCTACCCCGCCCGTTAGGAAATAAACAGACCGGAGAGAAACAGGGGTTTCTTTCTTCCTTTCATTCGAAAAACAAACACAGCAAAAAAAAAATTTTTATGAACAAAAAAGCTTTTATTGTTAATAATTTTTTAATTTTCGTTTTATATACGTTTCCGCTTAAATTAATTAAATTATTCAATAATAAAGCGTTTTCAAAGAATGTGAAAAAGGAGTGTGGGTACGATGACAATGCTCGCCATTTTAGGTTTTTCTATGGTAGCTGTTTTCATGTATTTAATTATGAGCGGAAAATTGTCCGCGTTAATTGCCCTGATGATTGTGCCGGCTGCGTTTGCTGTCTTTGCCGGATTTGGTTCAAATCTTGGTGAAATGGCCCTTACAGGGATTACAGAACTTGCGCCGACCGGCGTTATGCTGATGTTTGCTATTTTGTATTTTGGTGTTATGATCGATGCCGGGCTTTTTGATCCAGTGGTTGGCAAAATCTTAAAAGCCGTAAAAGGCGATCCGATGAAAATTGTTGTCGGTACTGCTATACTGGCCATGACGGTTTCACTTGACGGTGACGGAACAACAACGTATATGATTACCATTTCAGCAATGCTGCCGCTTTATCAGCGCCTGAAAATGAACCCGCTTATTCTGCCGGCCGTTGCGCTTATGGCTTGCGGAGTTACCAACTTAACACCATGGGGCGGACCGACTGCCCGTGCAGCAAGCGCCCTGAGCCTTGATATGCAGGAGCTGTTTAACCCTTTAATTCCAGTTATGCTGGCGGGGGCTGCCTGGGTGATTTTATCCGCTTACTGGATGGGAAAAAGGGAACGGAAACGCCTTGGCGTTCTTTCAATGGAAGAACTTCACCAGCCGGCGGAAGGCAAAAGCTACTTAACGTTTTTCGGGACGGCCGCTGTTTCAGAAGAAGAAGCCAAATGGAAGCGTCCCAAGCTTCTCTGGGTTAACTTTATCCTGACAGCTGCTCTTATGACATTGCTTATTTTAGGCGTTATGCCGCTTCCAATTTTGTTTATGCTAGCATTTGCCATTGCGATTACGATTAACTATCCGAATGTTGCTCATCAAAAAGAGCGGATCGCTGCCCATGCAGGAAATGTACTTGCCGTTGTCTCACTTGTTTTTGCTGCAGGTGTTTTCACAGGCATTTTATCTGGAACGGAAATGGTCGATGCGATGGCCAACAGCCTTGTCGCCATTATTCCAGATGCAATGGGACCGCATCTTCCGGTTATTACAGCGATTACAAGCATGCCGCTGACATTCTTCATGTCTAATGATGCCTATTACTTCGGGGTGCTGCCGATTCTTGCAGAAGCCGCTTCGAATTACGGCATTAGCGCTGTTGAGCTTGGCCGGGCTTCGCTGCTTGGACAGCCTGTTCACTTGCTCAGCCCGCTTGTTGCTTCAACCTACCTGCTTGTGGGGATGGCGAAGGTTGATTTTGGCCAGTATCAGCGGTTTACGGTTCTTTGGACAATTGGTACATCCCTTGTTATGACCATTGCCGCTGTGCTATTTGGTGTTATTTCCTTGTAATGGTAATCCCGGTCCGGAATTTTTCGGAATCCGGGATTTTTTCTTTTCTTCTATTCAAATGTTTCGTACAATTTGATCAAAAGCAGATTGGAGTCTTCATGAAAACAAGAACGGTTTCACTCCGGACCAAAATTTTTACACTGGTTTTTGCCCTGCTCTTTTTCATTATAGCCGGCATGTCGGCTGTTTTTTACGCCATTCAGTCAGGAGAGACGGCTGAGCAGGTCCATCAGCTGTCTCTTCAAACCGCACAGACGATTTCTCTTATGCCGGAAACGACCGCTTTTTTATCAGAAAACCATGATCGCGAAGCGCTTCTGCCTGTACTTGAGCATATCCAGGAGCGGACGGAGGCCCGGTCCATTTCAATAGCGGGACGAAACGGCACCGTTTTATCCACCGGCGGTGAGGCGAAGCCGCTTCGCGAGTCTGACAGCCGTTCTCTTATTTACGGCGGAACCTATACAGTAGAGGAAGCCGGCACGGATGGACAAGCTATTATCGGCAAAGCGCCGATTATGAAAACAACCAATCGTTACACCGAAGTAATTGGCACCGTTTCCGTCGAGTTTTCCAAAAAATCGATTGCACAAAAAACAGCCGCGCAAACCGGAGATATTTTACTGGCAGCCGCTTTCGCCCTTCTGGCAGGCGTTCTGGGCGGTTTATGGCTGACCAGGAGCATTCTGGCTGATACGCTTGGCTTTGAGCCTTCGAAAATTGCGGCGATGTATAAAAAGACCATTGACGAGATGCGTCTGTATTCGGATGAGCTGCGCGCACAAACGCACGAATTTAAAAATAAGCTGTATGTACTGTCGGGGCTTTTGCAGCTTGGGCGAAACGAGGCAGCGATTGATTTTATCCAAAAAGAAGCGGACAATGTGTCCCTTCAAAACCAGATTGTCTTTAACCAAATTCAGGATGACCTGGTTCAAGCTGTTTTATTAGGCAAAACCGCTAAAGCATCCGAGCGGAAGATATCCTTTGCGATTGAACAGGAAAGCGTTCTATCGGCTCTTCCTGCCCACGTAGACGGACATTCACTGCTGACCGTGATCAGCAACTTGATTGATAACGCCTTTGAAGCCGTAAAGCAGGAAAAGGAGCCGCGTGTTACCTTCCTGATTACCGACGCCAGCCCGACGCTTATTATTGAAGTGACGGATAACGGAACGGGCATTGACGAAGAAGCCCTCCAGCTTTTGTTTGAGAAAGGCTACTCAACGAAAGGAGAAGGGCGGGGATTTGGCCTTCATAATGTGAAAGAAGCGGTTGAATCCTTTCAAGGGATGATCGAAGTTATACCCAATGAATCTGCCGGCACTATTTTCACCATTTACATACCAAAAGAGACTAGATAAAAAGGATGGATAACTATGATTCGTGTTGCAATTGCAGAAGACGATTTTCGCATTGCCAATATACAGGAGCAATTTCTTCAGCAGTTAAACGGCTTTACGGTTACCGGCAAAGCACTGAACGCAGCGGAGACACTGGCATTGCTCGAGGAAAAAGAAGCGGATTTGCTTTTGCTTGATATTTACATGCCGGATATGCTGGGCACGGAGCTTCTGCCGGTCATAAAGGAACGGTTCCCGAAAACAGATATTATCATGGTAACCGCTGCTTCAGAAAAGCATATGCTGCAGGAGGCGCTTCGCTACGGTGTTTTTCATTACCTGGTTAAGCCGGTATCACTAGAAAAATTCACGGCCGTAATGGAACGGTACCAAAAGAAAAAACATCTTTTAGCCACAACAGACCATGTTACACAGGATGTAGTGGATGCTTATTTTGCCGGAACCACGCAGCAGGCTCCTGTGCAGGCGGCCCAGCTTCCGACCGGCATCGACAGTGTCACGCTAAACCGGGTATCCAGCGTTCTCCAGGAGCTAAAAGACGGCATTTCCATTGAAGAGATGGGTGCAAAAATCGGGGCTTCCCGTACCACAGCCCGCCGGTACCTGGAATATTTAGTAACGGTCGGCGAGTGCCGCGTTGAACATGAGTACGGGATCGTCGGCCGGCCGGAACGCCGATACTTCAACGTGGCAAAATGAAAAAATACACACCTGTACTGCTTATACTCCTCACGCTTTCCGGCTGTATACAGCCGGAACCGGAGCTTACAGAGCAAAAGCTGACCTTTATCGTACCGGGTTCCCCGGACGGCGGATGGGATGCCCTTGCTAAATCCATTAAAACGGTGATGGAAAAAGAAAAGCTGGCGGATCGGAATATACAGATTCTCTATGAAGAAGGAGATGGGGGAGACGACGGATGGGCACGTCTGCAGGAGTCAGGCCCCGGTACCGCTGCGATGATCTCAAGCCTTCTTTTAACCAATAATCTTCTTGGCCACAGCCCGCGCAGCTATCAGGATTTTACGCCGCTTGCTGTGATGGCGAGTGAATGGCAGGCTGTGATTGTTAGGGAAGGATCATCCGCTCAGTCGATCAAGGATCTTATGAAGCAGTTGAAAAAACAGCCGGAGCGTTATCCGATTGGAATAGAGCCCCAATTTGGAAATGATGATCAAATTGCTTTTATCGAAGCAGCCCGGGCGGAAGGATTGTCTGCTGCATCCCTGCGTTTTTACCGCTATTCAAATGGCGATGAGCTGTTGGCTGCTCTTCAGTCAGGCGAAATTGCGGCCGCCTCTCTTTCTTCCTCCCAGTCGGAAGCATTTGCGGCGAAGGAAAAGGTGCGGATTATTGCCATTTCGTCGCCGGAGCGGCTCAGCCATCTTCCCGGCGTGCCAACCTGGAAAGAGCAGGGGATAGATGTTGTTTTTCCTCACTGGCGCGGCGTCATGGGCCCGGGCAATATGAGCGGGCAGGAAAAGGAGCAGTGGTCTTCTTTATTAGCGGAGGTTCAGTCGTCTCCTTACTGGAGGGAAGAGCTGAAAAAAAATCACTGGACTTCTTTTTACCGCAACAGTGAGGACACTGCCGCACTGCTTGAAGCAGATACGAAAAAGTACCGGTATATCATGAACCAGAAATAATCTCATTCGCTGCCTTTGCTTTTTCCGCCAAAAAGGCTGTCTCAGAAAATAGAGACAGCCTTTTATGCATCCGGGAGAAGCCCGAGCACCGCAAAAAAGTGAAACACACTTCCCGCCAGAACAAACAAATGCCAGATCATATGATGATACGGAAATCCCCGCCAGACATAGAAAACCGCTCCTGCCGTATACAACACGCCCCCCGTTACGAGAAAAGACAGCGTCAGAGGGGACAGAGCCGCTGTCAAAGGCCCCCAGGCAAATACAATCAGCCAGCCCATAACGACATACAAAAGGGTCGATAAGCCAACAAACCGTTTCACAAAAAAACACTTAAAGACGGTTCCAGCAATGGCCATTCCCCATATCAGCCCAAACAGCGTCCAGCCGAGCGCTCCCTGTACGGCAACAAACAGAAAGGGAGTGTAGGTGCCGGCAATAAACAAATAAATCGAGGCATGGTCAAAAATCTCAAATAAATCCTTGACTTTCCCATGCGGAAAACTGTGCACAAGCGTGGAAGACATATAAAGCAGCACCATTGTAATCCCAAAGACCATAAACCCTGCCAGGTGCCAGCCGTTTCCGTAAAGAGCAGAAAAAACAATTAGCAAAACAAGCCCGGCGATACTGAGCAGGGCGCCAATTCCGTGAGTGATGGAATTCGCAATTTCCTCACCTCTGGAAAATATATGTGTTGTCGAAGGCTTCTTCACAGCCGACAACTCCTTTCGTTCAATCACTCGTTTCCTCATATTGTAGCATATTCAGATGCAGCTTTTCTTGCGCCGAATCTCAAAAGAGGTTAATGAGTCCACTAGTAAAGGGTATACTGTTAAAGAAGAACAAAGAAAGGGGTTTTTGTCAATGGAACCAATTAAACAGGCAGAAGGAATCTTTTATATGGAGAAAGACGGCCGGCGCGTGGCGGAAATTACGTATGTGCCTGCAGGTGATAAAACGATCAATGCCAACCATACGTATGTGGCAAACGAACTTCGCGGCGGCGGTGTAGCGGAACAGCTGCTTGATGCGCTTGCAGATTACGCAAGAGAGGAAAACCTGAAAATCATTCCGTCCTGTTCCTATGTTGTGGCCAAATTTTCAAGAGGCGGAAAATATGATGATGTAAATGCGCTGGCAAAATGAAATACGTCATCATCGGCGGTGACGCAGCCGGCATGAGTGCGGCCATGCAAATTGTCCGCAATGACCCGGGCGCGGATATTACCGTTTTTGAAAAAGGCTCTGTTTATTCATACGGCCAATGCGGCCTGCCTTACGTGGCAGGCCGCCTGATTGATTCAACAGATGATTTAATTGCCAGAAGCGTGGAGACATTCCGGTCAAAGTATGGAATAGATGCACGTATTCTCCATGAAGTGACTTCCATCAGCCCCTCAGAGCGCACTGTTTCTGGGAAAAACCACCAGTCGGGAGAAGAGTTTACGCAGCCCTACGACCGCCTGCTGATCGCAACAGGAGCGAGTCCTGTCGTGCCGGGCTGGAAGGGTGCTTCTCAGCAGACGATTCATGTAATGAAGACCATTCCTGACACGAAGCGTCTTTTGGAGGATCTGGATCATGAGCAGGTAAACGATGTTGTGATTATTGGAGCAGGGTATATCGGACTCGAGGCAGCGGAAAACATTCACAGGCTTGGCAAACGAATTCGGGTAATCCAGCGCGGCAGCCATATCGCTTCGATGCTTGATCCGGATATGGCGGAGCTTCTTCATCAGGAAGCAGAACAGCACGGTATTATTTTGACATTAAATGAAACTGTGGAGTCCATCGAAAAGGGGCGTGTGGTGACAGACCGAAACCAGTACAGGGCTGATCTTATAATGGCTTCTGTCGGCGTCCGACCGAATACCGCCTTTTTAAAGAAAACAGGCATCCATATGCTGCCAAACGGCGCCATTACGGTGAATGACCGGCTTGAAACCTCGGTTCCCGGCATTTACGCTGCCGGAGACTGCGCTTCCCATTTTCATCTTGTCAAACAAAAGCCCGATTATATTCCGCTTGGCACAACAGCCAATAAACAGGGACGGATTGCCGGGTTAAACATGGCGGGAGCCCGCCGTTCTTTTAAAGGCATCACAGGCACATCCGTCTTCAAATTCTTTAATCTGATTGCCGCTTCGACAGGATTAACCGAAAAAGAAGCGCAGCAGGAAGGCCGTTTCTTTCGAACATCTACGATCGAGACGAAAGACAGGGCCGGCTATTATCCGGGTGCTGTGCCTTTGCGTGTAAAAATTCTCTATGATCCAAAAAGCCGCCGGCTGCTTGGCGGCCAGGCAATTGGACAGCATGGAGCTGAAAAACGAATTGATGTGCTCGCAGCTGCTTTGTTTAATCAAATGACAGTAGAAGAACTGGAGGATTTGGATTTAAGTTATTGTCCCCCGGTCAATGGTGTCTGGGATCCGGTTCAGCAAGCGGCACGCCGAGCTACATAAACAAGGGGAACCGCTTATGTATAAACACATTGTTCTGGCAGCGGACGGCTCTGACCATTCTTTCCGCGCAGCCTGGCACGCCGCAACGCTTGCCGCCCTTTCGAGGGGCTGCCGGGTAACCCTTTTGTTTATCCCCAGGCCGGATGAGCAAAGAGGGGAAGGCCTTCAAAAAGACCGGCTGGCTGCAGTGCAAATGGAGCGAAGAGAAAAACTAAGCCGCCATGAAGCGCTGTTTAGCGAGAAAGAAATCCCGTACACTGTGGCAGTAAAAGATGGAAATCCAGGTCCGGTCATTATCAAATTCGCGAATGAACAACAGGCGGATCTGGTGATTCTCGGAAGCCGGGGGCTGAATAAACTGCAGCAGCTGGTCCTGGGCAGTGTCAGCCATAAAGTGATGAAGCGGGCGAACTGTCCGGTCATGATTGTAAAATAAAAGAAAAAGCACCCGGATCGGGTGCTTTTTTAATGCTTTACGATGCGTACATCGCTTTTACTTTTTTCTGAAGCTCAGCATCATCCAGATACTCATCATACGTGACCGCTTTATCGACGATGCCGTTTGGCGTAAGGTCGATGATCCGGTTTGCTGTTGACTGAACAAACTGGTGGTCATGCGAAGCAAAAATCATCGAGCCTTTAAAATTGATCAATCCGTTGTTCAGCGCGGTGATCGATTCCAAATCCAAATGGTTGGTAGGCTCATCGAGCAGAAGAACATTGGAGCCTGAAAGCATCATTTTTGACAGCATGCAGCGGACTTTTTCTCCTCCTGAGAGCACGCTTGCTTTTTTCAATGCTTCTTCACCGGAAAACAGCATCCGTCCAAGGAAGCCGCGCAGGAAGCTTTCGCTTTCATCTGCCGGTGAAAACTGGCGCAGCCACTCAACAAGGGTCTGGTCAGAGCCGTCAAAATACTCCGAGTTATCTTTCGGGAAATACGCCTGGGAGGTTGTCACACCCCATTTGTAAGAACCCTCATCCGGCTCCATTTCACCGGCCAAAATTTTAAACAGCGCTGTTTTTGCCGCTTCATTTGTGCCAACAAGAGCAATTTTATCATCTTTATTCATAATAAAGCTGACATTATCAAGCACTTTTACGCCATCAATGGTTTTAGACAGGCCGTCAACTCGAAGAACATCGTTCCCAATTTCCCGTTCCGGCGTAAACTGGACATATGGGTAACGGCGGGAAGATGGCTTGATGTCGTCGAGTGTAATTTTATCAAGTGATTTTTTACGGGACGTCGCCTGCTTTGATTTTGAAGCATTCGCACTGAAGCGGGCAATAAAGGCCTGAAGCTCTTTGATTTTTTCTTCTTTTTTCTTGTTGGCATCCGCCTGAAGCTTCTGGGCAAGCTGGCTTGATTCATACCAGAAATCATAGTTTCCGGCATAGATCTGAATTTTCCCAAAGTCAAGATCCGCTGTATGTGTGCATACTTTATTTAAAAAGTGGCGGTCATGGGAAACAACAATAACGGTATTTTCAAAGTTAATTAAAAACTCTTCCAGCCAGCGGATCGCTTCGATATCCAGGTGGTTGGTCGGCTCATCAAGAAGCAAAACATCCGGCTTCCCAAACAAAGCCTGTGCTAAAAGCACTTTTACTTTTTCCGATCCATCCAGGTCTGACATCTGCTTATTATGAAAAGCTTCTGAAATACCAAGGCCTGACAGCAAAATGGCTGCTTCCGATTCTGCTTCCCAGCCATTCATTTCGGCAAATTCGCCTTCAAGCTCGGCAGCACGCATTCCATCTTCATCGGTGAAGTCGGCTTTCATATAAATGGCATCTTTTTCTTTCATCACTTCATACAGGCGGGCATAGCCCATAATGACAGTTTCCATTACGCTGTACTCTTCATATTCAAAGTGATTCTGCTTTAAAACGGCAAGGCGGGCGTCTTTTGGCATCGACACATGGCCTGTCTGCGGCTCCAGGTCACCTGCAAGAATTTTAACAAACGTTGATTTTCCTGCTCCGTTTGCACCGATCAATCCGTAGCAGTTTCCCGGTGTGAATTTCAGGTTAATATCTTCAAACAATTTCTTGTCGCCAAAGCGCAGGCTGACATCTTGTACTGTAATCAAATGTGGTTTCCTCCCAATATGAATTCATCGCATCTGATTATATCACTCTCGCGCTAAAAAAAGAACAGACAGCCCGCTGAAAGCGACACCAAATCTTTTTTTAATTCCGAGTAAGCGAATAGGATTGACTTTGCGTTATTTTCTGGTAAACTAAATTCATTCATTAGAATACCGACAAGAGAGGTGGGCATTAATGGTTACATTTGAATCATGGAACGAGCTTCAGGATCAAATTCCTGATTTTCCAGCGGATTCAGAAACAAAAGGTGCACTTGAAACATTGCAATGGGCATATGACACGTATGGAGAGAAATTAGTGTATGCCTGCAGTTTCGGAATCGAGGGGATTGTCTTAATTGACTTAATCGCAAAAGTGAAGCCGGATGCGGAAATCGTTTTTCTTGATACGCATTATCATTTTAAAGAAACATATGAAACGATTGATAAAGTAAAAGCGCGTTATCCGCAGCTGAACATCCGGCTGCAGCAGCCGGAAATGACGATAGAAGAACAGGCCGGAAAATTTGGACCGGACCTGTTTGCGACCAATCCGAATAAATGCTGCGAGATCCGAAAAATTGTACCGCTTGAGAAAGCTCTCTCGCCGTCGACAGCCTGGATTTCAGGTCTGCGCCGCGAGCAGTCCGAATCAAGAGCGAACACAAATTATCTAAACCTGGATAACCGGTTCCACAAAATTAAAGTGTGCCCGCTGATCCACTGGACCTGGAAAGATGTATGGCGTTATGTATCGAAGCACGAGCTTGATTATAACGTGCTGCATGACCAGGGATATCCAAGCATCGGCTGCGAACCGTGCACAAAGCCTGCATTTACAATGGAGGACCTGCGTTCCGGCCGCTGGAGCGGTTCCGGCAAAACAGAGTGCGGCCTGCATACAACCAACCCTTAATTTTATTTTAAAGAAGCAAGCATTATTTATAATGTGATTTAAATATAATCGGAGGTAATTTTACATGACGAACATTGCTGCCCATGGAGGCCAACTTATTAACCAGTACAATCCGGAACTTGACCTGTCCGGCATTTCAAAAGAAGTGGAGCTTGATGCAACTGCTCTCAGCGACCTTGAACTGATCGCTACAGGCGCATTCAGCCCGCTTACCGGCTTTTTAACACAAAAAGACTATGACAGTGTCGTAAAAAATATGCGCCTGGCAGATGGCACAGTGTGGAGCATCCCGATTACTCTTCCGGTACAAGATGCATCAGGTTACGAAAAAGGCGATACGGTTCTTTTAAAACAAAACGGCACTGTTTACGGCGTCTTATCAATTGAAGATATTTATGAGCCTGATCAAAAGCTCGAAGCGCAAAATGTGTATAAAACAACAGAAGAAGCACATCCAGGCGTGAAAAAAGTTTATGACCGCGGTTCTGTTTATCTTGGCGGTCCGATTACGCTTGTGAAACGCATTGAACGCGAGCAGTTCGCAGAATTTTACTTTGACCCGGCCGAAACACGCCGCATTTTCCAAGAAAACGGCTGGAATAAAATTGTCGGCTTCCAAACACGGAACCCGGTTCACCGTGCGCATGAGTACATTCAAAAATCAGCGCTTGAAATTGTCGACGCGCTTCTTTTAAATCCGCTGGTAGGCGAAACGAAATCAGATGATATTCCGGCTGATATCCGCATGGAAAGCTATCAGGTGCTTCTCCGTGACTACTATCCGGCTGACCGAGTAAAGCTTGCTGTGTTCCCGGCGGCGATGCGCTATGCAGGCCCGCGCGAAGCGATTTTCCACGCGCTTGTTCGCAAAAACTACGGCTGCACGCACTTCATTGTCGGCCGTGACCATGCAGGTGTAGGCGACTACTACGGCACGTATGAAGCGCAGGAAATCTTCTCTAACTTCACAGCGGAAGAAATCGGCATTACCCTGCTATTCTTTGAACACAGCTTTTTCTGCAAAAAATGCGGCAACATGGCATCATCAAAAACATGCCCGCATTCAAAAGAAGACCATGTTATTCTTTCTGGCACAAAAGTGCGTGAAATGCTCCGTGCCGGTGAAATCCCGCCAGCAGAATTCAGCCGTAAAGAAGTGGTTGAAGTACTAATCCGCGGCATGAAGCAGCCGACGAACGCCTAATTGGAGGAGAATAAACATGACAAACAACAATATCGTATGGCATGAACAGTCATTAACAAAAGAAGAACGTCGTGAGAAAAACGGACATCACAGCGCGGTTTTATGGTTTACCGGGCTGTCCGGCTCAGGCAAGTCAACGGTCGCAAATGCAGCGGCCCGCCGCTTGTTTGACCTTGGCGTAAGCACATATGTACTTGACGGGGACAATGTCCGTCATGGCCTGAATAAAGACCTTGGCTTTTCCGATGAAGCACGGAAAGAAAACATCCGCCGCATCGGCGAAGTAGCAAAGCTGTTTGTTGATGGCGGCCAGCTTGTGTTTACTGCTTTTATTTCGCCATTCCGCGAAGACCGGGATACTGTCCGCGCTCTTCTTAACGAGGATGAGTTTATTGAAGTATACGTAGAGTGCCCGATTGAAAAATGTGAAGCGCGCGATCCAAAAGGATTGTATAAAAAAGCAAGAGCGGGAGAAATCCCTGAATTCACGGGCATTTCATCTCCATATGAAGCACCGGAAAAGCCCGAGCTTGTTGTAAACACAGATCAGTACTCCGTTGAAGAGTGTGTGGATCAAATTATCGGCTATTTAAAAGAAAAAAACATGCTACAATAAAAAGAAAAGCACGATGAACGGAGGTGGCACGATGGGCAAAATTTGGCTTGTCGGTGCAGGTCCGGGAGATCCGGATTTAATTACGGTGAAAGGATTAAAAGCCATACAGGAAGCGGATGTTATTTTGTATGACCGCCTGATCAGCATGGAACTGCTCAAGCATGCGAAAGAAGGAGCCGAGCTTCTTTTTTGCGGGAAACTGCCGGACCGCCATTTTGTCCAGCAGGAAAATATAAATGAACTTCTTGTAGAGCATGCCAGACAGGGGAAGCAGGTGGTCCGCTTAAAAGGCGGCGATCCCTATGTGTTTGGACGCGGCGGCGAGGAAGCGGCGTTTGCGGTCCAAAACGGAGTGGAGTTTGAAGTTGTGCCGGGCATTACGTCCGGTATCGCCGCACCCGCTTATGCCGGCATTCCTGTTACACACCGTGATCACGGAGCTTCTTTTGCCATCGTAACCGGCCACCGCAAAGAAGGTGCCGATGAAGAACTGAAATGGGCGTCCCTGGCAAAAGGCATTGATACAATTGCCGTTTATATGGGCGTAAAAAATCTACCGTATATTCAGGAAAAACTGATGAAATACGGAAAATCTCCCGAAACACCTGCAGCTCTCATTCACTGGGGAACAACGGATAAGCAGCAGACGGTAACGGGCACGCTTCTGGATATTCATGATGTGGCCCAAAAGAAAGGCATTACCAACCCGAGCATGATTATTATCGGCGACGTTGTAAAGATGCGGAGCGAGCTACAATGGTTTGAAGAAAATGCAGGAACCGTAACGGGAGGTGCCAAAGGGTGAAAGCTGTTCTTTATATTTGCCATGGAACCCGTGTAAAAGAAGGTGCACGGCAGGCGGCAGACTTTATTAAAGAAACCATGCCGCTTGTTGATATACCCATCCAGGAAATTTGCTATCTTGAGCTCTCAGAGCCTTCTATTGAAGAAGGGCTCCGTGCCTGCGTGGAAAAAGGAGCAACGGATATCACGGCGATTCCGTTTCTTCTTTTAACAGCCGGCCATGCGAAAGAAGATATTCCGCAGGAGCTTGCCAGTGCCGCAGAAAAGTTCCCTGATGCTGTGATCCGTTACGGCAGGCCTCTCGGGGTAAACGAACAAATTATTGATGTATTGATTGACCGAATGAAAGAAGCCGCACCGATATCACCGGATGCAGCTGTCCTTCTTGTTGGCCGCGGCAGCAGTGATCCGGCAACAAAGAAAGATTTCAGCCGCATTCGGTCTCTCTTTCAAGAAAAAACCAAGTTAACTGATGTGTATATTGGATATATGGCTGCCTGTGAGCCTGCTTTTGAGGATTCTCTCCAGGAGGCGGCTTCTCAACATCCAAAGCAGCTGTTTATCGTTCCTTATATTTTGTTTACCGGCGTATTAACCAAAACGATGGACCGCGCTGTGAAAAAGCTTGAAATGGACGGAGACGTTTACCTGTGCCGGCACCTTGGCTACGATCCCGTAATCAGCCGCCTGTTAGCAGAGCGCGTCAATGAGGCCGCCCAGTCGGAGCCCGTATGTTTCCCATTATGATTGACCTGCGCGGCCAAAAAGTCGTCATTGCCGGCGGCGGACCGGTCGCTCTTCATAAAATCGAAAACCTGCTTCGCTTCGGCATAAAGCCGCATGTAGTCAGTCCGGAATGCCATCCGTCTATTGAACGGCTCGCCGCTGCAGAAAAAGTGGTGATCCATCGCAAAAAAGTAGAATGGTGCGATCTTGAGAATGCCTTTTTAATTATGCTTGTGACTGATGACAGGGAAGCCAATGCCCGGATGGCAGAGCTTGCGGTCCAGCATGGCAAACTGGTTGTTCATGCGGAGCATAACGACCTTGGCAATGCGCAAATCCCTGCTGTGCTGATCCGCGGCAGGCTGATGATCAGCGTTTCGACAGGCGGGGCAAGCCCAACCCTGTCAACTCAAATACGAAACCGGCTTGAAGACGAATTTGATGAGCGGTATGAAGACTATTTAGATTTTTTGTTTGAGGCACGACAGTATATTAAAAACAATATTGATGCTCGGCCGGAACGGAGAATGTGGCTGAAAAAAGCAGCGGAATCCCGGTATCTTGACCACCCGGAAGAACGGGAACAATATATGGCGGATCTTCTTTCACGCTATCCCGGTTTGTAGATCACAGGAGGAACCAATATGGAACGTTTTATTATCTTTGCGCTTGTCGGGCTTGCTGCCCAGCTTGTTGATGGTTCACTTGGAATGGGTTACGGCCTGACCTCCACTACATTGCTTTTAACCGCAGGCATTGCCCCCGCTGTCGCTTCCGCTTCCGTTCATATGGCAGAGGTAGTGACTACAGCGGCATCGGGCATCAGCCACCGCCAGTTCGGCAATGTAGACAAAGCTATGCTGAGAAAACTGATTGTACCCGGTGCTATCGGCGCTTTTGCCGGCGCAACGTTTTTAAGCAGCCTGACAGGAGAGTACGTGCGTCTTTACGTTTCTGGGTTCCTGCTTTGCCTTGGACTGTTTATACTCGGTCGTTTTCTTTTGTTAAAAGATGCGCGCAGCCAGGCACCAAAGGCGCCAACAAACCGGTTTTTCATACCACTGGGCCTGATTGGGGGATTTTTTGATGCGAGCGGAGGCGGTGGATGGGGACCCATCGCTACGCCGGCCCTGCTTTCCCAAAAAGGAATGGAGCCGCGGAAAGTAATCGGTACTGTTGCAGCCAGCGAATTTGCTATTGCTGTATCAGCTACAATTGGATTTATGATTTCGCTTGGTCCCGATAAAATCAACTGGCTCTGGGCGGGTGCTATTATGCTTGGCGGCATTATTGCAGCGCCGTTTGCAGCATGGATTGTCAAAAGCCTGCCGACCCGTGTGCTGGCTGTTATCGTAAGCGGCATGCTCATCATGACCAATTTAAATGCGATATTAGCGTACACAGCGATCTCAGGATCTGCAAAGTCAGCAATCTTCATCGCACTGCTTGTTATCTGGATCCCGCTCACCATTTTCATGATTCAAAAAGAACGAAACATTTCTAAAAGAGAAAAGCAGACACTGCTTGCAGCAGAAGAAACTTCTTATTAATTTATGTGAAGCACGGCTCCAGTAAAGGAGTTGTGCTTTTTTCGTACCCAGCTGTTTAAAATCGGATATACTAGTAATAAAACGAAAGAAGGGGCTTTTATGAAAATTCAATTTTCTGCTTTGGAATCATCGGTAAACAAAAAACGCCCTTCTGTCAATGCCCAGCTTTATTCCGCCAAAAGCGGCCGGGCATCCATTAAGCGGTCCAGAATCCGCTCAAAAGGGGAATCTGACGCACTGACAGCACTTGTTCTGGCAAAAAAAAAGCGGGCGGTGCAGGAAGGGACATTTGTGTTTAAAGAGGCGGGGAAAATTTACTTTGATGCATATTGATGGATTGAAAAAAAAAAGTTCTTTTGCTGCGGCGCCTGCCGATTCGCGAGCGGATGTTTGAGTTTGCCGGACTTCTCACAGAATATATGGCAGGCCAGGGCATTAAGCCGGTTGTAGTGGGCGGCCTGGCTGTTGAGCTGATACGCTCAATCACTATACGACACACGATGTTGATTTTATTACCAGTGGATGGGAACAATTTGAGATCTGCTGACAAAAGAGCTTGGATTCAGCAAAACCTCACGTGAGTGGTACCATGAGAAGCTTGAAATTGCGATTGAAATACCTTCAAGCCAGCTCGAAGGAAACGAAGAAAAAGTCGTTGAAATTGAATGAAAAAGCGGCCAGCATTTTTGTTATTTCAGTTGAAGACATCATTATCCACCGGCTCCTGAAAATCATGAAGATTATTAATGGACTTACCGGATGTTTTTGCTTCATAAAGATGATTTAATTGATCATGATCACTTAACAAAAGAATCAGTTAAAACCGGCACGTACAGGTGGTTTCAAATCTGGCAGCAGTGATGAAACAAAAATCGCCTTTTAAATTTCTCTTTTTTCTCAATATTACAAGTTTACTTCTAAAATGAGAAAAAAGATATATAACTTTCTATAATAAATATTATGTTAACTTTAAAAGAATTTTGTTCACTCAACGTCCATTCTTCCAAGTTGCGATAATAATCGTTATTGTCACCTTCTTTTTCGCAAGTTGATCATAATAATTAGGTTATTGTCTCTTTACATAACAGCCGCTTTTGTTTCGATAACGCACTTCTTTTTTACATTAACAGATGATCATTTTCTCACTAGGAGGTTTCCATATGAATTTCCATCATGCTGCCGATGAATTCATGTTATATTTGCAGGTCGAAAAAAACTATTCGGTCCATACGTTAACCGCATATGCATATGATTTAAAATCCTTTGAACACTTTTTAGTCAGCCACAACCGGCCGCTTGACCTTACACAGATTCAATCATCGACTGTACGTCGTTTTATCCAGGACCAAGTATTAAACCACCAAATACAGCCCAAAACAATTCACAGGCGCATTTCCTGTCTGCATTCCTTTGCTCATTTTTGTTTACGGGAAAAGTATATGACCATTGACTTTATGGGTGGAATTGAACCACCTAAAGCAGATAAGAAATTGCCAGTGTATATGTCATTAAGTGAACTTCAGCAGCTTTTCCGTTTTTTTGAAAAGAATGATTCTCGTTTTTCTTTGCGTAATCACTTGATGATCAAACTTCTGGCTACTACAGGTATGAGACGCCAGGAACTTTTGGATTTAACATGGCAGCAGGTTGACCTTAGCAATCAAACCATTTTGGTGCTGGGAAAAGGAAAAAAAGAGCGCCTTCTTCCTATTCATCCGACCGTTACCCCACTTTTTTGTGCCTATAAGAAAGGGTTGCTTCCGTATCAGATACATGGCACCGAATCAGTATTTTTAAGCAAAAATAAGACAAAGATGACCCCTCAAGCTCTTCATAAGATTTTCAAAGAGGGACTCGTCAAAGCAGGACTCCCGCCTAAGCGGTTTACGCTCCATCACCTTCGGCATACTTTTGCGACCTTACTGCTACAGGAAAACAAAGAGAATGTTGATTTACGAACGATTCAAGAGCTGTTAGGACATGAGAGCCTGGCTACAACCTCAATCTACACGCATGTTGATTTTGAGCAAAAAAAACGAGCTATCAATACCTTTAAACTGTGAATGCACATGGTTCCTACTAAACTAAGTAAGAACAATAGGAACACGTCTTTAAAAAAGAAAACTCCCATACCACAGAATATTATTCACTGTGGTATGGGAGTTTTTCATCGATGGCATTACGAGGAATCGAAATCATATATACATTGCTATTGATTTGTTTGATACGGACTTTTTTGGTGAATCCATTCCCCTGATCCTCAATCCAGCCTCTAGTGTGCCACTCTGAGAGAACCTTTCGAGAATTATAACCGAGTTGTGTTAATCTTTCTTTTAGTTTCTCGGGGAAAAACGCGATAAATTGCCAATTAGGATCGTGATCCCAACGCCCTGTCATCTCTGGACAAGGTTCTAGCCCTTCACGTCCGTAAAAGGAAGACTCATAAGCATACGCCCAATTCAGGATGGCTTTAAACGCTTTTTCAGCAATATCAAGGTCTTCTTCTACCTTTCTCATCTTTTGCCAGAGATCACTCAGCACATCATGGTATGCAAATGGAAAAGGAGTCTCATTCTCCAGAAAAGCATCGTGTACAAGAGAAGCGACATACTGAATAGCGGCCACATAATCTGCGATCCGGCCCAATACGGCATTTTCTTCACTCGATATAAGCTCGTACACTGTTTGCCGGTATTCTTCCTTCCAGGCTTCCCATTTAGATTGATGTTTCATGACATATTGAATAAAAATTGGATAAGCATGTCCATAATGACTGATCAACGTGTGATTAATGTTATCTATATCTTTTTTTATCTCCATATCCCGTTTGTCGAATGGAGACCCTTCGATGGTTAAAGTGCGCGCTTTGGTGCCTCCATCATTTGTAAACGAGACAACCGGCTTCTCGCCACTTGAGATGAGAACAGTTTTCCAGGATGAAACAGAATAAAAACCAGTTGCATGACCTCTCCCTTTGCCTCTCCCATTGGCTACACTGTATAAAACACTTGCGATATCTCTTGGTGATGATGCAAGCTGCGATTCGTCCAGAATTAGCGGAAGATGGTTGATAAAAGAAGCATATTTTTCAACCCAAGCTTTGGTCGAATGCCAGCTATAGATAATAGAATCTTGCGACTGTTCTCCAGGGTTTCCACAAGTACTTGCTGCTATGCGCAGGGCCGTTGTTTTGCCTCCTGAAGTTAGGCCACAGTAGTCCAAAACAAAATTAGGGCAATTGATAATGTCTAAAATAACCGGGAGAAAGGAAGCGTAAAAGCCAATCATCGCTTTTGGATAACGGGCAGCAACCGCTATTCCCTCTATCCATTTTTCTAACAGCCCATTTGTCTTAAAACCCTCCGCGGCTGCTTCTTCATCCGCATGATGCTTAAATGTTATATGAGCCATTGTATCATCAGATACATGACCGTTAACGGACACATAATTTCTGCCCCAGAGAAAGCCATTTCGTTCTTTTTGCCAGCCTAGTTTACTAGAGATTTTCTGGAAGGGCAGTCTCTGTAAGTTAGCCGCTTCCAAGTCAGCTAAAAATTCAACTATGGCAGATGCATTTGTTGTATTAATGGGAAACCCATATTTTGAAGCTTGAACAATCATCCTAGAAGTGGAGATGTCTTCCCTGCTGACAAACCATTCCCGTTCTTGACCTGCTCGTTTGCATGCTAATTTTACATATTCATTTTCACTGACAATATCCAAAAACAGAGATTTAATATAAATGGGTGCCAGAGAAATACGGCTCCATCTTGGTTCCAGGGTTGTTTCAGGAGAGATATCTCGCCATATCTCTCCTGATTTATCTAACTTGTATTTATCAGGCAGTAAGAGGCCATTTAATAGTTGTCCTAAATCGTTTTTATCCTTCTCCGTATCAATATCGTCTTTTAAACCAGTTGGAAGGTACTGATCCAGGTCACTTGTATAAGGGTAAAAAGCCTGCTGTCTCATTGGTTATCTTCTCCTTTCTTGCGCTAAAATTAAAAACGGCTCCCATTTAAATAATGAACAAAATTCGAATTGTTGCTGAATGCAGGAGATGTATTAGACAAATGCAGCAGGCCGGGATTTGCTTTTATTAAATCAATCGCTTGGCTAAGAGCTTGAATATTTACATCTTTTTGCATACTCTCCTGAAAGAGAGCCTGTTCTTCTAATATCCCCGCCAACTGCTTAACGGTTGACACTCCCTTTAACAATGGCCGGTTCCGCGAAGCGAACTCTTCAAATTCAGCGTCAAAATCATGTATATAAAGCCTTAGTTCTTCCAGTGTTTTTGACTTATTATGAATATATCGCTTTGTTGTCTGCATGTTACCTTTGCTGCTGTGTGATAGGCTCAGTTGGATTACATGGTCACTAGCACCCTTGCTGTCAAGATGGGTAGCCAAAGTGTATCTAAACCCATGAGGAGAAAATACTTTTTCCCCTTCCCACCCTAATTTCTGACATAAACGCTTAATCATATAGTTGAATTGTTTATTTTGAAGGGGTTCTCCCTTTAAATTACGCAATAGGTGGTCTTCCGCTTTTAAATTATGTGTGTCGATATGCTTTTGAATTAACTTAACCATCGTAGGACTAAGAGGCATTTCAAGGCTGTTTTTACGGCTTTGCCGCAGCTTTACGGTTTTGTTTTCAAAATTTATGTGCTGTACTTTAACAGCATTTAATGTGTTGACTCGTGCCGCAGTTACTAATGCAAATTTGACATTAAATTCAATGTCAAACCCCTCCTGCTTTAGCTTTTCAACAGCTAGGTAAACAAGTTTTTGTTCAAACACAGTCAAATGACGTGAATGTGCATCCTGGCTCTCTATCGTTATTTTTATTAACTCAAAAGGATTTTGTGCAAGTATACCGATTTGATGATAAAAGCGAAGGATTGATCTTAACGCCCGAAATGCATTATCAATAGTAGTATCTTTCTTACCTAGTCGCCCTTTTAAATTTTTTTGCCAAGCTTTACAAATTGGAAGATCAACGTTTTTCAACAGAGGGTCTACTTTATTTAAGACGAGAAAGCTAACAAAGTTCTGCATATGATATTCGTAATTTTTTTTGGTATTTGCCGACCATGCATGATACTTGCAAGCAATAAAAAATGCTTCAAGAAGCGGTGTTTCTCCATTTACAACCTTTCTTAAAGCCTCAATATTTAAAACTAAATCTTCGTTTGCCTCGAATCCAACTTGAGTCTCTTTGTTATCCATATTTTCCATTTGTATGCCTCCTGTTATACTCTAGAAATACAAAAAACCCCAAACTTAACAAATGCATCCCTCTTGGACAGAAAATACCTGCACAAGAGCATTGTTTTAAAGTTTGGGGTTTTCCCTTATAAAGTATTTAATTTTTAAGAAATTTAGAAATTGCTATGTAGAATAATTTACACACACTATCAAAAAAAGTCAATAACAAATAGTTGATTTTTTATTAATAAAGTTGAAAACTAAGTTTATATTAATAAGAATCCCTATATCCGCTCTGCTAATGCCTTCATTTAAGGACATGATCATGCTAAAATAAATTGTTACTTTTCATATAGGAAGTATGTGATACCATTGCAACAAACCATTCAATTTGGCAAAAGATCTATCCCTTACATTCTTCATGAATCGGGCTCCCGAAAAACCCTTGGTATTGCCGTAGAAGATGGCCAAGTCATTGTTACCATTCCCGCTGGAACAAACACAAGAAAATACGAACAGATTTTACTCCAAAAAGCTCCCTGGATACTGAAACAGCTTGCTCACTTTGAAGAAATGCGTGTAACCAGCAGGTCTCTTCAATTTCGCTCAGGAGAAAAGCTTCCCTATCTTGGCCGTTATTATCGATTAAAAGTACGGTCGGAAGCAGTCTCTGTTCCCACTTTTCGTTTTTTTAAAGGTCAGTTTGAGGCCGTGGTTCCGTTAGAGGCATCAACCGAAGATTACCGGAATCATTTGTATCCTTTGTATAAAGAATGGATCATTCAAAAGGGAAAACGATTTGCTGAAAAGCGAATTAACCGCTTCACACAACGGTTAGGAAAGACTCCTAGTGATCTTTCTGTACGAAGCATGGAGAAACGATGGGGTAGTTGTACGCCACAGGGACGAATCCTTCTGAACTGGCGGATTTTTTTAGCGCCTGTTTCTATGGTCGATTATGTACTAGCTCATGAATTGGCTCACTTGAAAGAAATGAACCATACGCAGGCTTATTGGGATACACTTCGGATGCTTTTGCCTGACTATGAAGAAAGAAAAGAGTGGCTGAGACTAAACGGCAGCCAGCTTTACGTATAAACGCAAAAAAGAAGAGCGTAGCGGCTCTTCTTTTTCACAAAGCTTATTAAAATTGTGTTTCGGCTAAAGCAGAGAAATAACCACACAGCATGTTTGCTTCATCTAGATCCTTTGTTTTTTTCAGCAAAAGAATCTTCAAGTCCGCATTTAGCTTACGCCGGAAGTCCATCTTGGCTTTCCAGTCTGGAATCACGGTCACACGCTCTTCAAAGTAACGGTGGACATCTGCAGACCACTCTTTCAACTCTGCTTCATCACGAACTCCTTCATAGACTTCTCGAAACTTATTGAAATATGGTTCCTGCTCTTTTGTCAGACCACTCTGTGTTTTCCCCGCCTCTTTTTCAACTAACTCATCACGTAATCGCCGATATTCTTCAATCAGTTCATCAATGGTGAGCTGACGCTCTTTAAATCGTTCCAGCAGCTGTTTAAGACGCTCAGATACTTTAGTGTAGTATACTTCATCCGCTTCAATCTTCACGCTGATTTCTTTTCTTATAGCATGTTCCATCTGGGCAGCTTTTGATTCAGGCAGCACATTCTTTTCAACTTCCTCATTAAATGTTCCGTCTAACAGCTGAACAGGATCTCGCACTTCAATGCCTTCGATATTCAAATATTTATGGACAAGCTGTCGTACTTTTTCTCCACAGTCAGCAATATCCAATCCATCCTCTACTGTATAGCGAGACTTGGCCAGCTGGCGGATCAGGCCGGCGAATTTGAGATCGGCAATATACGGCTCTGCTTTTGGACTTGGCATGACTTTATCCATGCTTTCTGCAAATCGTTTATACGCCTGGTCAAAATCAGCACGGTCATCTTCATCTTTTAGCCGGAGTACTGCTGCTTCACGCTGTTCTTTAGACAAGCCATCGAAAAATCGCATAACCGTCCGATTTCGTTGCTCCAGGCGTGGCAGTTCCTCGTTAATGGATTCTAGAGCCCCTCGCACATCACTAGAGCTGAAAACAGCCAGCGCTTGATCTAAGAAGCGTGATACTCCAAAGTAATCCACAATCAAGCCATAATGTTTATTTTCATCGTATCTCCGGTTTGTCCGGGCAATCGCTTGAAGCAAATTATGTTCACGAAGCGGCCGATCTAAATACATAACCTGCTCAATTGGAGCATCAAAGCCTGTCAGCAGTTTATCGCACACAATGAGCATCGAGAGTTTGTCCACTTCGAATGGCTTTTTGAACCGCTCAATTAGCTCTTTTTCTTCCTCTTTAGAAATATGATAGTCTCTCAGCTCTTCAATATCATTGTGCCTTGCTGAGAAAACAACGGCCGATTCAAATTTGCCAGCGGCGTATGTTTGAATCAATTTCTGATATTCGACGGCTGCACGCCGCGATACCGCAACAACCTGTGCTTTATAACCATTGACCAAGATATGACTTTCAAAATGCTTTACGATGTCAATCGCAATTTGTTCCATTCGATCCGGTGCTGTCAGAATCAGTTCTTCATTTACATGCTTTTGCTTAATTTTTTCGCGTCCATCTTCATCGTATTCATAAAAGACACGCTCAAATAATTCATCCAGCGTTTCTCCTTTTACTTGAAGTTGCGGAAGGCGGGATTCATACAAAATCGGCACCGTTGCGCCATCCTCTACGGCCTGCTCAATCGTGTATTTGTCGATATACGCGCCGAACTTCCCTGTTGTGGACCGTTTCTTTTTATCAATCGGTGTACCGGTAAACGCAATAAACGTTGCATTTGGCAGTGCCTTACGCATGTTAAGCGCCAGCCCTTTGTACTGTGACCGGTGCGATTCATCGGTCATGACAATGATGTTTTCAGCCTGTGTTAAGACAGGGAATCCTGTTCCGTCTTCTTCAACACCTTGAAACTTTTGAATAAGGGTCATGACGGTGGCCCCCGGTCCCCTTGTGAGCTGCTGTTTCAAGTCCGCAACAGATTCAGCCTGCGTAGGATTAGGGAAATTACAGTTTCGGAACGTCTTCGTGATCTGGTCATCGAGATCTTGGCGGTCAGTGACAATGACAATCATCGGATTTTCGAGTGATGCTACGCGGCGCAGTTTCATCGCCAAATACACCATCGTCAGGGACTTACCTGAACCTTGTGTATGCCAGACAACACCGCCACGGTCATCTGGACGCTCGCCACGTACAATCCGATCTAATGCTTTATTCACAGCACGGTATTGCTGGTAGCGTGCGAGTTTCTTCACTTTGCCATCATAGACAATAAAATTGCGCATCAAATCTAGTACAGCTTCGCGCCGTAATACTCCCGCCGCTAACACGTCCTGTGGCCGGTCACTGGCCACATCATCTAATGTTAGGGGATAAGGGTCTTTCCAGAGACCATAGTGTTGTGGACGTGCCCCAACCGTTCCAATGCGTGCACGATCACGGCTGGTCACAATCAGCATTTGGTTGTACCAGAACAATTTTGGGTGCGTTTCCTGATATCGATCAAATTGCCGGACCCCTTCTGGCAGCTGTGCATCCCATTTTAATTTTGGGCTTTTGCATTCTACGACAACAAGAGGCAGTCCATTTATGTAAATAACTACATCCGGCCGGATCGTTCCACTCGCATTTTCATAGCTGATCTGATTGATGACAAGGAAATCGTTATTGTCGATATTCTCAAAATCAAACAATGTCACGGTCTGATTCTTCTTACCAGTCCCGCGGTCTTGTTGGACAGCCATGCCCCGGCCAAACAGTTTATCATACACAGTTTGATTCGCCGTCATGCTGTCTGCTTCCGCTATTGTCGTAAGTTCAGCGATAACTTTATCAATATTGGCATCGATTATCCAAGGGTTTAGATCTTTCAACACCTTGTGCAGCCGTTTTTCCAAAACAATGCTTGTCCTTGCCCGTCGGTCTTTCCTTATATCCAGCTCTTCCCCGGTTAAATACGTATAGCCATAGCCTTGTAATTGCCGTACTAAAGGCATCTCTACTTCCGTCATTTCTAATTGATCTCGCACCTGCTTCACCTCCTGGTGTATACAAAGAAAGGGACGGTTTACACCGTCACCCGCACTTTTCCTGTAAGTAATTGCTGCATTAAGCCTTTTTTTAACTCAATTTGCTTCTCTTTCTCCTGCTCATAAGTCTCAATTTGCTCGTCAATCGTTGAGAGGATATCAGCAATTTTTTGTTGTTCTCTTAAAGGAGGAATAGCCAACCTAATAAGCTCAATATGTTTATTATTTATTTGCGGCACAGAAGACGTATCAGCAAATTCTACTAATCCTCTAAAAGAAAGTAAATAGAAGAGATACTCGTGATACAAGTTCGAGCTATTGTTTATTTCTAAAGCCATCAAATTCGTGTCCATATATCCGCTTCTAGATACGAGAGCTATCTTATTAGTAAATATTGAAGCACCCCTTTTAGGAAATATAATAGAATTTTCTTTAATTTCCTCAAAGCTTAGATTTTCGAAATTGAATATGGATTTATTTAAATATTTTTTAGTGAAATTTAAATCATTCACCTTATAAAATGGATATTTTCCAATCGAGCTAAGTACTCCCATTTTCGATGGAGATGCACCACCTCTAATACGTATTAGGTCTCTAAGTGTATATACATTCCACAATTCTGGTATTTCACCAAG
This sequence comes from Domibacillus indicus, assembly GCF_000970685.1. Taxonomy (GTDB): domain Bacteria; phylum Bacillota; class Bacilli; order Bacillales; family Domibacillaceae; genus Domibacillus; species Domibacillus indicus. The sequence continues at coordinate 22,236 of NZ_LAJB01000002.1, read as the reverse complement.
CTCTGACTGTTTAAATTCTGTGTGTCCTATTCCTTTTGTTAAAAGTTGTTGCATTAAACCTTTTTTCAATTCTTTTGTTTTTTGAATGAGCTGCTCTGTGTTATCAATTTGCTCATCTGTTGTTGAAAGGATTTCAGCAATTCTCTGTTGTTCCTCTAACGGTGGAAGTGGAAGTGGATAATTTTTCAAAGCATCCATATCCACTCCTGTTTGACCAGAAGACCTTTGAGAAAGATGATCGATTAATTTGAAAAGTTCTTCCTTGCATAAGAAATAATAAGCATATTCCTTTAGTAATTTTTTTTCATTAGGTATAGCCTTTATCAATGCAACATTGTAAGATCCAGCTAACCCTCTAAGAATCTGAAATACAGGTGGACCATATCTGCCAATCATGATATCTGTTTCATCACAAAAACGCTTTGCCATTTCTTTTGGTATATAGGTAAGATATTTATCAGTTTTGTAATCACGAATCTGTATTAAGCGAATATAACCTTCTTTTTTCTCGGATGAAAAGTACTTTCTCGGAGGTTGTTGTCCACCTTGAAAAGTGAAAAGCTCTCCCACCGTTTTCGTTTCCCATTTAGATGGAATCGAATCCATTTCTGTCTGCTCCTTATAACCTTCTTTAAATTCCGTTTTCATTATACTTCACCTATTCCGAGTTCCTGTAAATAACCTGATAATTTTTGTTTGATCAATTGGTGTTTATTTTCGATCTCTTTCAAATCTGTCAGCAAAGTGTTTATATCAACTAGTTCTTCTTCCTCAGACTTATCAATGTAGCGGCTAATATTTAAATTATAACCGTTCTCTTCAATCTCTTCGATTGGCACACATTGTGCATACTTTTCAATATTTTTATAATCATTGAACGCATCAGTGATTTTTAGTATATCTATTTCACGTAATGTATTTTGATTTTTACCTTCTTGAAAATCTGATTCCGCAGAGATAAATAAGACGTTGCCTTTACGCTCTTCCGGTTTGTTTCGATTAAGAATTAAAATACATGCCGGTATACCTGTTCCGTAAAATAGCCCTGATGGCAGCCCAATAACCGCCTCAACCAAATCTGATTCAAGAAGATCCTGACGGATTTTCCCTTCCGCTCCTCCTCGAAATAACACACCATGAGGCATTACAACGCCAGCTATTCCGTCATGCTTGAGTGACGCAACCATATGTTGAACGAATGCATAATCTCCAGCATTTTTAGGAGGAATCCCAAAACGAAAACGGCCAAATGTGTCTGTTTCTGCTGCCTCACGTCCCCACTCTTTTAAGGAAAACGGTGGATTGGCAATTACACGATCGAACAGCATAAGTTCGCCGTCTTCTAACAATTTAGGGTCGCGAATCGTATCCCCTTTGCGAATATCATGATCGGGCAACCCATGAAGCAGCAAGTTCATTTTCGCGATACTCCATGTATTCAGGTTTTTCTCCTGGCCATATAATGATAGCGCTTGAGGATTGCCGCCTTTTGCACGTACGTAGTCAACGGATTGAATCAACATACCACCAGATCCACAAGTCGGATCGTACACGCGCATGCCTTCTTTTGGTTTAATAAGCTTAACAATAAGCTCTACCACTTTCGATGGTGTATAGAACTCGCCACCTTTTTTACCAGCATCATCCGCAAATTGTGAAATCAGATACTCATAAGCACGACCAAGCATATCCGGCTCTGATAAATTCTCGTTTGTTAAGCTCAAAATCGAAAAGTGTTGAATGAGGCGCTGAAGTACATCATCTGTTAAGACTTCCTTACGATTAAAATCAATTGGTGTCAGTACACCTTCTAATGTTTTGTTTTCATTTTCAAGCGCTTCAAAAGCCACATTGATGGTTGTTCCAATATCTTGTGCATTTTTGCGGATCTCATCCCAACGCGCTTCAACTGGCACAAAGAATTGATACTGTTCCGGATCTTCTGCTAAAATTAATCCGATTTCCTGGCCCTGTTCCATAATTAATTGAGCACGCCTTTCATAAAATACATCGCTCAACCGTTTAATAAAGAGCAATCCGAAGATATAGCTTTTATAGTCACTGGAATCAATCGAACCACGCAAAATGTCCGCTGATTTCCATAAGTGGGATTCAAGTTCTTGTAATGTGATTTTCGCCAAGTTGGTAGTCTCCTTTAGATGTAGTGTAACTCTCTCTATTTTAACAAAATTCTCGTTCTGTTTAATATAATATTTATTCTGATATAGAAACGTTTAACTCATTTACACGGCCCATAGATCCCTTCAAGGCATCTATGGGCCTTGCTCCATTCTAATTTGTTAAGCCAGCCTATTTCCTGGATAAACCTTACGAATATTCTCAATCGTTAAAAGGCCCTTCAAGTTGTGATAAGATTTTACATTAAATCTGTCAGCAACTATTTTTAAATCATGTAAAGTTAATTGATTATCCTCAATCAGTTTTTCGGCTTGATGAATCATACCGCTACGCTGAATAATTTTGGCGGTTAAATTTTCTATTCCAAAATACTCGCGAATTATTTCCACTCTCCTATATATTAAAAATTTGTCTACTTGGGAATTTAATCTTTCAGTGTTTGTAATAGAAGAACGGATTACATAATCACTATTTACCAGATCTGTATAGGGCCTAATATTATTATTAGCCGTTTGATTGATTTCACCATTTCGCTTGTGGTATATTCGATCTTGAAGTGCTCCTTTGATTAAATCAATGGTACGATCATCTACACTTAAATATCGCTCAGTGTATTTAACAGGATTTCCATTCTGATCAGCTTGCAGTGTGTTTATTAACCTCAAGCGGTTGTTTTCCCCATCAATATCTTGCTTTTTAAGATTCTTTATTTCAGACATTTCCTTTCCTGCAACCCCTGTAAACAGCAGGCGCAGGATGACAGCATCTTGGTAATTTACACAGCCATCCTCATAATACCTCAGGGTTTTTTCCGTAATATATTCTTCTTTGTTGACAATGTATTTTTCAAAGTCAACGGGTCTAAAACTAGATAACACATTTACGGAAGCCAGCCCCTTCTGTAAACTCCAATGTAAGTAACTTGAAATAATCCTTGCATAACTTTCAATTGTATTTCTAGACTTGGATTCAAACTGAAACAAAACAGCTTCTAATTCTTCTTTGTTAAACTTATTTAGATCCTTCCCCATCTTCTGTTCAATTTCTGAGGTTTTAATAAAAATTCTTTTGTAGCTATTGCTTGTTTCTACGGTAATTATATTTTTATTAATTTGCTCTTCTAAAAAGGCATTTTTGATTTCTTCGTTAAATAAAACATTATTTGGTTCTTCTTTGTTTAATTTTAGCATTGGCCTCTCTCCTTTTCCCTTTTATCCTTATCCCTCTTTTCATCTAAAGAAGCTCATACGTCATCCTTTATATTTTATATACATTCTATAGGCCGTATTTAGACCGTTCATAGCATTCCTGTCGTTGATTTCCGCAAGATTTACATTTATTAAAGGTTTTGTTCCTTATAACGGTTTTCGATATCAAGCATCACTTCTTTAATTTTTGAATAGCTGACCCAAAACCCAGACTTTCATATATAGAAAAATACTGCTTTTTGCGTTCTTCTTGTGCTTTTCGAATTAAATCGTCTGCTTCTTCCCACCGCTTAATCACTTCATATTGTTCTTTGAGAGAAATAAGAGGAATGCTAATGGACTTAATATCGTTCGGCGTTAATACAGTCATAACCGAACCGCTCTGATTAACTTCAAAGTAATACTGGCCTGCTGGGCTTTCCAGGAATCGTTGAATATATAAAGGGTTCACTTCTTCAGGAGATGCCACACGCACGATAATAAACATATTTGACACCAGTATGGTTCCTTCATATTCAGGTACGATGGCTATTTTTTGCTGTGTCCCTCTACTTGAAACAAGAATATCACCTGGTTTAGCGGTAACGCGTTCAATATCTCTCGTTTGGACGGGGAACTTCTCAATTGTTTCAAATTGAATTGTTCCGTTTTCAATATCACGCAGCTGAATAACCGGATAAATCTCACCAACCGGATTTTCCATTTGTCTTCGGCTTGGCAGGTTAACCCCTCGGATAACGTCTGCTATTTCTTCAATATTAATTAACGCTGGAGTTTCTGTTTCGTATTTCTTCTTGTTAAATACCAACTTTCCGAATTCTGTTTTCAGTTCAACATTTACAAAATACAAAGTGGGATTTAAATCAAAATTATTTTCTTCTATCTCTTGTATGGAAACAATTCGCGAATACTGCTCTTTAGTATCGAATGATTCTAAAGTGTCTGTAATTTTAACAATATGTTCTTGCTGCAAAAACCTTTGTGTTCTTGTGCGTTCATAATCTCCTTCCGCATTTACAAATTGTACTTTTCCTTTTTTTTCTGCCGGTTTGTTTTTATTCAATATAAGAAGAGCAACCTGAATACCTGTACCGCTGAATAAATTGGTCGGCAATGAAACAATGCTTTCAATTACATCGTCTTTTAAAAGGATAGATCTTATTTTCCTTTCTGCTGCTCCCCTGACCAGTATTCCAAAAGGTACCACAATAGCCGCTTTACCTGTATTATTCAAGGATGATAATGCGTGTAAGATAAACCCGTAATCTCCTTGTGACTTTGGAGGTATAGCATACATTTTAAAACGATCATAAGGATCCTTTTCTGCAAAATCATATCCCCAGTCTCTTAAACCAAATGGATAATTCATCAGAACATAATCAAATTGCTTGATCCGACTGTTTTCCACCCATTTTGGTTCGCGAATCGTATCGCCTAATTTTATATCGCCCTTCAATGGTAAGATATTGCTGATAAATAAGTTAAGTTTTCCAAGAATAAAAAGGTTTTCATTAATTTCTTGTCCATAAACTGTTACATCATTTCCATTACTTCGTGCATAGTCGTATGCAGCTACCGCAATATTCGCAATTCCAGCAGTAGCATCATAAACTGTTCCGCTACCTGGTTTTAATGACTGTACCATCAATTGAATTAATCCTTTAGGAGTAAAGTCAAATACTTTGGAAGCTGAAAACAATTCATCAATTAAAGCATTAAAAAATTCAACAACCATATTTTTATTTCGATATTCTTCCTTTGTTAATCCATAGCGGTCGAAAAGAACAACCATTTTATAAAAAACATCTTCTTCAATGTCCTTGAATGATTCTGTAAGAAATACATTTAGCAGGGCTGGTTCAAGAAGTTCCAACTTTTTATACATTTCCGTTAAGCTCTCTTTTACGGTGCCCAACTTATTTTTGAAGTCTTCCCTGGCAACGATTTCTGTCAACTTATTCGAATAACTTTTTTGTTCCATTGCGTAAAACAGGGCGTGCAGTTTTAGTATTTCGATTGTTACATTTTCCTTAGTTTCTTTTTGCTCGAATCGCCCTTCTAATTCATTTAAAAATTCTAATGCTTTTTCTCTAGACAAATTATTCCCTCCTCAATTTCTTTAAACGGTATTATTAATTCTCTTTTTATTATAGCTCAAAAAAAGGGAATTATTTTTCAATATCTCCAATGCAGAGTTAATTGCTCCTGTAATCCCTCTGCTTCTTGGATATGTTACTGGTACAGCATACTTCTTTGTCAGTGTTTTCACTTCCCACATGGTTTTATGGGAACAGGCCGCTTGTAAGAGAACTACACAATCAGCTTGTTTCACTAACTTTTCGAATACTGAAGTGCTTTGTCGTTTAATTATACCATTGTGAAACAATATATTGTACTCACCATTTTTCTTTCCAACTTCTTGGTAACCAGCTTTGTTAAATCCACCTACGATAAGGATCGTTTTCAATCACATTCCTCCTAACGAATTGGTGTGTTTCTTATTTTAAACATTCATTTATAATTTAATGGGATGCTGTTAGTGTTGCTCTGTCACTCTTAGTTTTAAAATCCATTTAAACACATTCTTCAGTTTGCCCACTTGTCTAAAGGAGAATTACTGAATAACTTTATTCCCTTTCCTTATTCACTTCTTCGCTCATCCATTCCAACAACTCATTGTACTTTTTCTCGTTTACCATCTTCTCAACATGCTGCTTCATTTCTTTATTTCGCTTAAAGCATGTTTTCTTCAATTCCCGAATTTCTTCGGCATGCTGTTGGAGGACGCACGCCATTTGCACCGTATCTTGATAAATAAAATCCATGTCCCATGATTCACCGACAGCTTTCTTAGCGACAATGGCAGCTCCCGTTTCTGTTGCAAAATAAGTATCCCATTTATAATGAAGGGATAGTTCATTAAAGTAGCGCTGCTGAATAACGGTGAACCACATACCTTGGTAGATACCAGACAGCTGTACTTTCGGTGAAAAACGATGATGACCGCTGCAGCCGGCCAGCGTAGTGACCCCAGCCAGATTTAGCGACTTTACAAACATGGCCATATTGGCATCAAGATCAAGCGCATTTACTTTGATACCAAAGCGGCGCTGTGCAAATGAGCGCCATTTGAAATGGTACCCTTCCATCCGAATCGGAAATGATTTTCCTTTTTCGTGCATAATCTTTTTCATTATAGAAATCGGCAGCTGATTGATCAGTACTTCAAATGAATAACTGCTTTTCCACAGTGTTGGAATGTTTAACTTTTCAAGAAGAAATCGGACCTTTTTAATGTCATTATCTGTATTTTCCTTAGTCAATGTAAGTACGCCGCCATGTGTCTTCACAAATAAGCCTCTTGTCTGAAGCGCTTCTCCTACACGATCTGTTGCATTCATCATTTCAAGTTTCATTAAGTTCATCGCCATCACTCCTCTTTTTTTGTCAGTTATAGTTCAACACCTGCCTATAGAAAAATAATTTCATTAAATCTTCGCTAAACAAATTGCTGTCTGTTTCCTCTGTTAGCGATCTGATGTTTATAATATACTATATTCATTAATTCCTGTAAAGAGTATTTTAAATTCCTTTTTATATTTAATTAAATTCTTTATTGAAAATCAGCCGTTTGATATGATTTTCTCTCTATAATATATGGGCGGTTACAAACAGTTTTCCATTTTAACTTGAATTTATCTTTTATAACCAGCAGAATCACTTAGTGGCTCAGTCAAACTGATTCTCAAATTTTCGTTTTGATCAACTTGGACCTTTCTGTTCCATTAAAAACCCAATAATTTTTGCTTTTTTTACGTTTTCACTGTGCTACGTCCTGTTCGGTATAAAAATTTTTTGTCAGATGGCAAGGCCAGTGTCTCAACAGTTCCATTAATAACCGTTCTCTTATATTACTTAAAAACTTTATCAGGGTTGACTCATTTCTTCGTTTTTTCCGTTTAGCCATATAGAGCATAATAAACCAATCCTGATTACCGCTTTTGTTTCAACTTATCAATTCATAAAAAATTAGGTTTTTCATTCATTCCTCTAGACCGAGTCTTCATAGAAGGTCGCGAAGATATATCTACCTTTCCAAGCATGTATGCCATGCTATATTAAAGCAATATATATTATCAGGGATCCCGAATTGGATTAAAACAAAAAAATATGTATATTTATAAAATGGCGAAACCACCCAAACACGGGACTTTAGAAAACTGCTGACTCCTACCAAATCGGATAGTATTTTCTATTATAGTCGGGATTTCCTGTGGCTTGTAAAACTGATCCGAACCCTTGCTACTCCTGCTTTTTTAACGAATAAGGTATGTTAATTGAAATAACATACCCCAATAACATACCTACCTATGTGATTGGGTCGTTCGGTTATTGCATTACTCACTTGCATAACTATACAAATAACAGTAACTTGATCCAGGTAGAGTTTACGACCTAAATGATACATGGAGCAGCTTCTTCCTGCCCTTATCTTAGATAGGATTTGCTGCCGTACCACTCCTAATTGCTAAGCACCACAAGTTCTATATTTTCTAAAATCTCCTCGATATCGACTTTTTTATTCCTGAACTTAGGATAGTTATTAACATCCTTTTTTGCTGTATTTACAATTAAATTCTCCATATAACATCAAAATGAATTATTGAGAGGTAATTCTGTTTTTTTATAGTAAAAATCATTAACGGTTTCTACTGAACATTTCGCATTGTATAAGCCTTCGTGACAGATATTCTCCACAAAGCAATCGATGGCAATTCCTTTATTTATAGAGATTTTCACGGTATCTATATGGTTCTTATATATAGGAACCATATATGGTTCCTATTAAACAGTTCGCGTTGTATAAGCCTTCGTGACGAACATTCCCCACAAAACAATCGATGGTAATCCCTTTATTTATAAAGATTTTCACGATATCTGCTAATGCTTTTTATATATAGGAACCATATATGGTTCCTATTAAACATTTTGCGTTGTATAAGCCTTCGTGACGAAGTATTCTTCACAAAGCAATCGATGAAAATCCCTTTATTTATAGGGATTTTCACGGTATCTATATGGTTCTTATATATAGGAACCATATATGGTTCCTATTAAACAGTTCGCGTTGTATAAGCCTTCGTGACGAAGTATTCTCCACAAAGCAACCGATAAAAATCCCTTTATTTATAGGGATTTTCACGGTATCTATATGGTTTTTATATATAGGAACCATATATGGTTCCTATTAACTCAGGTAAAAAAGCCGGATCATTTTTCCCTGAAATTTAGGAATTAATATATTGCATTTTGCTTTTTTATGCTTAGAATTCCATCTATTTTAAATCATGATTAAATAATCTAGATTTTGATTGATTAAATTTTTAGGAATAAAAGATTTTGAAGGTGAATAAAGATAGTTTATAAAATTTGGGAGGTGCTAGATTGCATGAAACTTTTCTCCTTGCCATCAGAATATCTCGAAGAGAGTTGGGAAGTGAAACACCAATATGTCAAAAAGTTTATCGAAGCTTATGTTGATTCATTAAAAACTAAAATCAATTACAAACATGGCACTAAACTATGGACAACTGAATATGTTCGAGAATTATTATCTCTTTTGAATTTAGAGCCCGTAAGCACCAGCTTTACTTATAACAAGGTATCTGAAAAATTTAATGTAACATGTAAGAATCATCCTCATTCCTTGAGTTTTACTACAAGTGTAGAAAAGTTGAGGAAGGGCCAAATATGCAAGTATTGTTTAAATACGTGCAGAAAACTCACGCAGGAAGAGGCCGAAGAGAAAGCTAGAAAAGTTGGATATATACTCCACAGCCAATACACAGATTATCATGGCTCCCATAAGTTCACATGCCCAGAAGGTCATCTTATAGATATGATATATTGGCAAATATTCAAAGGATGTTGCAATGTTTGCGGTCCTGATAAAAAACGAGATAAGTTGCGATTACCGTATGCACGACTAAAGGATTTATTTCAGTATTACAATAATATAAACAAAGACGTTGAGGTAAAGCTATTTTCAACCGAAACAGAATATAACATGTTTAAAGGCAAAAATAGTGAATTCGGAGTAAAACACACATGCAATTTTTGCGGTAAAGAAAAGACCAGTAAATTAAGGGAAGTTTTGCAAGGAAACTTGATGCATAAAGAATGTGGGAATAAATTCATTAATAGTCTAAGAACGTTGACGTACGAAGAGGTTGAGGAAAGGTTTGTAAAAAATAATCTAAAGATATTAATATCTAAAAAGCAGTTCCAAGATGAATACCAAAACAATAAATATCGAATAGAATTTCATTGTATGATATGCAATTTCTCAGGGATCAAATGTGTAGCTGATATTTTAACATCGAAATGTCCTATGTGCCGTCCAAACTTCTCTGGAAAATCAAAAGGTAAGCTGCAAATTTGGGCATATAAAGTGAAAGACCTTGGAAATAATGTTTGCTTTAATTGTGGACTAGATTCCTACTTAGAAGCTCATCATGTATACGATAAAAAAAGTTTTCCCCATTTAAAGCTGGATCCTAATAACGGTAAGGCACTTTGTTATTTATGCCATCGAATTGGGAGGCATTCATATCATAGGTATATAACATCACGTAACCTTACATCATCAACCCCCTATCTTTTTCAGGAATGGCTGGATGAATGCGGCGAAGCATGTAAGATAGACACTCATAACTACCTTTTGGGATACCATAATAAAGAGATAATTCCTTTAAAGGTTTTAACGCCATTTGAAAATTCAAGTGTTTTTACTTTGAAGGTGTAAATCATTCCTTGTTGTCTTTCGATCATTCTTTATAAATACTAAGTAATCCTTGGGATATTTTCTAGTTTCTATTTACAAAATTGAAATAATATTGCTATTATTTTGGTAATTGGTAATGTGTATTGCTATATATTATCTTACAATGAGGTGATAATATGTTATATTTATACGAAATCAAGAACCTACACAAAGACCTTTGTAATTTTGATATTAATCCTCACGAGTCTATCGAAAACCTCCATATCCGCAGCGAGATGCACGAAGTATGCCATTTATTGACCGAACAAGAAAAAATAGAACTTGAAAAATGCGACTATAAAATAATTGAAAATGCTGAAGCATTATTACATCATCTTCAGGAAGTATATGACTTTTCCAACACAAATCGACCAATCGAGGAATGGTGGTGGCACTTACATAAAGTATCTCGTGGTGAGTTAACAGTTGTTGCAAAAGTTAAAAGTTTTAGCAGTTAAAAAAACGCAAAGAGTGATTTAATGACGGCTAACAAAACTTGATAATAAAAAACACCTGCTATGCAAAAGTATTTTTATGTGATGCAGATCATCTTCAGTAACTCAAGGCAGAGGGATGATCTGCAGCCTACCTTTAATGCTAGCTGGTTTAAAAATCTAAGCAAGGATATGGTTAAGTTTACTCATTTAAGAATTCAAATAAAATACCTTTTCCTGCTTCTTTAAAATGTGATTTTACAATAGTCGTCGCAAATAGAGCTTCAATGAGATTTCCTAGGCTCTTTTCCACATTTGAATCGTTTAAATTAATATCCCCAATCCAAAGTAATTTTGACTTTCTATCTTCAGAGTCTCGAACATGGTAACCGTATCTGCTTAAAGATCGATAAATACTATCCCAAATAGACTTGGGCAACCCTCTTGCACTGAATTTTAATTCATAAAATGGAAAAAGCGCTTCTGCCTCAGTCCTTAAATATTTATGAAAACCATATTGAGTTGAAACTTTTTGTTTGCCTTTCCCAACATCTATAACAATAAAGCGGGATGTTTCATCTTCAAAGACAGGTTTGTTCCCTCTATATCCTATAGTGCCTAAATAGACTTCACATGAAATAGGTTGACTCTCCTGGTTTTTATAAATTAAGTAATTTAGGACATACCCTTGCCACGAACCATCTTTCGTTTTCACTACCCAGGTTGGTTGGGAATTCGGTTTTCGTATTACCCTTATATTTTGATGAAACATCATTCTGTCGAAATTTAAATGTAAAATAAGGTTTTTAAATTGATCCGCAATGACCTGATTTGCTTGTTTATCCTCGCTTAATGCTGGACTTGCATCAATTGGTTTGAAAAATTGATAGGATGTATAAGGTACTCCAAAAGGAGAGGTTTCATTTAAATATTCTTGGAAACTGATAGATTCTTTTTCTAAGGATTTCAAGTGTAATTTTCCACTATAAAAGTGTTGCTCTAGAATTTCTTTATCATTCTCAAGCAAATGGTTGTATATAACCTCAGTTTTAATTTCTTTCCATTCAATATTCTTTTGCTGGCATAGTACTCGGAGGGAATTAGGGATAAACTGTCCAATGATCATTCCGCGAATTACAGGCAAGTTTTGTTTGCTCAGTTTCTGTATATAATCCTCAATTTGTTCAATATGTCCAAGTGTAATTTCCCCTTTTTTTAGTTCAACTAGCAAGATTTGATTATTATTATCCTTGAACATTAAGTCTGTTCTTCGATTCTCTAGTTGTCCTTGTCTTTTTATTAGAGTGAGGCCTTCTTCAATTAACTCTGGGTATAGAACTAAAATATCTTCAATTTCCTTTTCAGAAAGTAGTTGCATCGCCCTTCTCCATTCAAATCGATTTCTTTTTCATATATTAAACCGCTTCTCGCTTTTAGTGTTACATACCTGCAAAAATCAGTTACGATAATACTTTTAGAGACAAGGTGTTATTTCTTTGTGTCTTTCTGGACAAATTTTTCTGCTATTTTTTTTACCCTTTCTATCTTTTCTAGAGGTAGTCCCATCTGTTTTGCTACGTCTTCAGCTGACTGCCCTTGTATTAGCAGCTCAAATACTTTGATCCCTTGTTCTCTGCCTTGTTCTATCAACTTTTCTTCATGTGAGTCCATAATAATTCCCCTCCCATTTTTTATTTTATTGTAGTATATAGTAAGTTACTCTGCCATTTCTTTGGAATAATTCAATTATTAGATCGAACGAAAAAACGGGAATAGACCATGGGAATAATTATTTTGCCGATTAATACTAAAAAAGTATATGCCGCTAATTGTAGCCTAGTGATGGAATTAGAAAAACAAATTTATAGCCATAAACAAACAAATCCATCATAACATTTGAGATTTTTATAAAAAATAGTGCAAAAGATTTTCGTTTATACAAATTATTACATGTAAATTGAAATTTTTATGGTACTATATAATCATTAGATAATACATAAAACACTATTTGGCTTTTTTATATTAAGCGATCAAAAGGTGGAATAAAGATGATGGAGCATGAAAAACGCCTTAGAAATATCCAACTCGGCCTGACTGGAAGTGGAAGAACACCAATTGCTTTTGATGTCGGATTGATTACAGGGAGTCATTCCCTAGCACAGTGGATGGCTCATGAATTCAATCATAATTTTGATGAGTACGACCGTGCTATTGATGCTGTTTATAATAGTACGCATGTTGGTGGATCCTCATATCATCATCTCCTTGATGGCCAGCATTCTATTTGGGGGGCATTTCAAGCAGTGAGGGACGTTAAAGCAGATGATTCATTTGCAACGGAAGTTTTGCAAGCGGGCGAACATTTATTACGCGATACCGCATCAGTTTCTGGCATCAATCCCTTTTTTTCATTAACGTCGCAACAATTTCAACAAGTTGCACATATCGTGCAACCATTTGGGCTATCCAAGCCTTTTCTAGCAGATGCTTTAACCATTAATGGACCGGAATTGCTGGGAGGAATGATTGCCCTATTATCAACTTTGCTAGTCGGGAAAAAATTAGACCCTTCTTGTGTTTCAAAGTTGTCAGGCGCTTATCTTATTTCCTCTATTGCCAGTGCCAATCCAATGCTCTTTCCAGTAGCAGCTGGAGGATTAGTATATTCACTGTCAAAATCTGAAAATAAAAAAGAAGCATTGATACAAGGCGGCAAGGGAGCAATTGTTTCAGGAAGCTCCTTATTAATTGGAGGGCTTGTTGGAGGTCCTATTTGGTTAGGGTGCATAGCAGCTATCGGTGCAGCACTAGCCATTAGTTATTCATTAGATCACCCAGAGAAAGCATTCATGAGAATAAAAGACATGATAAAGCCCACAGCTTCCATTCTTCGCAAAGTATCACTTTCATTAGGGTAGGTGACGGAATTGACAATAACAGTAGTATATAAAGATGAAATTTTGAATTTAAATGCCTTTCAAACTATCTTCGAAAAAATAAAAAAAGCGGATCCGAAAATGGGATTGAATATTGAGCAATCCTTAAAGGCTGCTGTTTCAGAGAGCCATGATCTTTTAGCGAAAGTTCGAACAAGCGATCAGGCGCAGTTGGCTTTAATGAAGGAGCAAATTTTTATCCAAGCACAAAGCAGCCAATATTTAAATATTACCGACGAGATTACCCAAAAGAAAAACAACCTTCTTGAATTTAATCCGAAAGCGTATCACGATTTTATGAATGAAGTTGAACGGGAACTCTTGACGTTTATCAACAACAAAAAGTGGATCATGTACAAGGAAATTGAAAAAGACGGAGCTTGGTACAGTGGTCTCAGAGATTCAGCGAAAAAAAGCGGAGGTTCCCTTCTGAATGCTGCCATGAAAGGAATTAATTCGATTTCTAAGGAGTTTAAGGGCAAGGAGGTATTTGACCAAACCGATATGGTTGATGCCAAGTCAATTGTTGAATCGTTGTTGGAGAAACATTTAAGTAATAAAATTGTGACGGATGCGATGGGGGATATTTTCAAAAATGCGTCAAAAAGGTATGAAGAAAAATGGATCGAGCAAATAGCATCAAATGTGCCAAACATCAAAAGACTGTCCGCTTTTTCGATCGCAAATTCAGCCCAGACGAATTTAAAAGTTGATTTTCAGTTTGGTACGGCAGAGCAAGTATTAGCAATGGGGCTAGGTTCAGCAGTTATCGGCGCAGTAGGGTTAGCTATTGGGTGGCATACGTTAACATATGCCATGCTGAACGTTTTCCCCCCTATTGCACTATTTACAGCCCTAATTACGGTTGCAACAGGTTTTATCACAAAAGACAAAGCTATAGAAAATCGAAAAAAGGATATCGATGAGGCCGTCAATCGCTATCATCAATTTTTTCTACAGCAACTGTATACATTAAAGTTAAAAGATATGAACAATAAAAGCATTTCGAATTACATGGAGGAACTCGGTACAGACATCATTCGGGAAGCCATTGCTCAGTGGGAAAAGAATTATTTCGGAAATTTAAAAATGGAGCATTTTCGCGAATTAAATCAAGCGTTTGTTAAACATTTGATGTATGTGAATGAAGCGATGGAAGAATTGACTACATAGTATTCGAAACGATATATCAACGATACAAAAAAGAGCAACCAACCTGTACGGTTGGTTGCTCTTTTAACCTAATTGCTGTTATGTATATAGGTCTCTCTCTTCCTTAATTTTGCCACTCTATCTTTAAATAATCTAAATAATTTTCTGTCAATACTTTTCATTTGAAAGAAAGCTATCAATCTACTAGTTTAGCTACATATTCAATAGTCTCTAGAAAATTATCAATCCGATAACATAGTTTCAAAATTTCAAATTGTATTTTAACTAAAATAATGGTACTCATTAATATTAATAAAAGAAAGAGAGGCAGTTAAATGCACATAAAAATAAAGTGTTCTATTCAAAATAGTAAAGATAATTACACAGGTGAAATTTATTTGAATGGTGTATCCTTATTAGAATATATCGCAGTTGATTTCTCAGGCATAGTATATAATTCTGAAAAGTTTTATAACTATGTTTCTTTCCTTCAATATTTTGAGCAGAAAGTCCTTCCGCTGCATTTACATCGGTTTGTAAATAAAGTCTTTGACCTTAAATATTCTCAAAACGATTTACAGGTTCTCCAACCAATCATAGACTCATTAGAACATTTAATACCTATTGAAAAAAAAAATTATTCGAATATAGAACAAAAGAAGCAAGATACAGACTCACTATTTTTTATTCATCTCTCAGGTGTTGAACTCTCTACTAATGACGCTAAAGAGAAATGCTTATACAATATTTCCTATGAGTTGACTCTAGATATTATGGAAAGGTTAAAGCTTGTCTCTAGAGATTCGAATGCACTTTATCGATTAGCAGAACGCGGAAAACTATTCTTGGTATCTTTAAAACAAAAAGAAAAACTTGAGGGTTTACATAAAAAAGATATCATGGCTCAAAATAAAATAACTGCGAGAAGCCTTCCATCTATTAAGCCTATGTATTGTATCAAGTGTAAAAAAGATTTAGGAATCTATTATGAGACCAGAGTTGATATCGATGAAAAAGGTTTCTCCTCCCTCCCATATCATGTTGCTGTAAATGCACCACGAAAATATTATATCTGTTTTTCATGTAAAAAGAAGCAAATTTAAAAAGCTGGATAAATTAGAAGCAAATTATCAAAAAATAGCTGAGAGTTAAGAGGAAACATTCCCTATCTTCAGCTATTAATGTAGAATTCAAATAGTTAACATTGTATTTGAAATCTTCTTAAACAAACTTCTCAAAAACAATACTAGCGTATATTTTTAATTAATTAATTCTTTTGTTTTTTGTATTCAGCATAAATAGTCGACCGGGGAAACCATAAAAGAATTTATAGACTGATGAAGGAGTTCGGCATTCAAGCCAGGATTCGTAAAAAACGCCTAGTTCATGGGAAGAGAGAAGTCTGTGTCGTGTCAAAAAACTACTTAAATCGAGGGTTTCAAGCTGCCCGGCCGAATGAAAAATGGGTAATGGATGTAACCAGCCTTCCTTTCAATAAACAACTCTTTTACTTATCTGTTATTTATGATTTGTATAATAATGAAGTTGTCTCCTACAAGATAAGCCAGGTAAATAATCTCCAGTTGGTGTTTGATACGCTTGAAGCAGCCTGTAAAAAGCGCCCTGTAAAGGACACTCTTCTGCATAGTAATCAAGGCGTACAATATACATCCCGCGCCTATCACCCTGCGCTGAAGACCTATGGCATGAAAGCAAGTATGTCTAGAAAAGGAAATTGTCTGGACAATGCTTGTATTGAAAGCTTTTTTGGACATTTAAAGGCTGAGTGATTTTATCTCCTAACGTTTAATAATATTTTTGAAATTGAACAAGCCATACATAAATACCTCGACTTTTATAACATCTCAAGGTGTCAAAAGAAACTACATAACCTTTCCCCTGTTGAATATTATGTGAAGGCTATGTAGCTCTTTATGAGTGTCTATTTGACGGGGGGCAAATCAGTTTGTTTAATCTTTAATCACTAATTGGTTGCTTTAGAGATTATAGGGAAATACGCTTGTTTCTGCTTCTAATGAAGCATAATTGAATACCATTTGTCTCGATTCTAGATCGCCAAAAAAATTAGTGCTGTAAACCGTTTGAATATTCACCCTTTCTGATTGTGAGCTCTCCATTTCAGTCCATGATACATGCCCATCCTCAAAGCTGCCTACCCTCCTTAATAAAGCATATGGCTTTTTCGCTATCACTTTATTTTCTTCAAGAAAAACAACTTGAACCGTCTTCCGATCTAATACGCCACTTCCATACTGAATGATTTCAATATAACGGTTTGTATGAGGGGATTGGCTTTTTAATACTACTTCTTTGTCTAAAAAGACGATATAAAAGATACAAAGGAGCATGACAACCCAACCTTTTATTAAAGTCCTCTTTTTCATTTCACCCTCCCTGTGATCAAATAAGAATTTCGCTGTTTTCTATAAATGTTACATCCCTTCTAATAAGCGTTTACTATCTTCACTAAAATTCATTTCAACAAACACTTTCTCTTCTGCCTTGCTAAAAACTCCATAAGCCTTACCATCTTCCCCGTTTTGGTAATCCCATAAATAATTGTGGTCTTCATTCTTCAACGACTATTTCAAATTTCCGCTCTACTATTATTTGTAATACGGTTCACCGTAAATCATCTATATGCGAAAAAATTTAAAAAAGGTATTATACTCTCTCGTTATTCATTCACCAATGACCATTTGTGCTAATCTTATAATCTGTAGCTCCTCTTTAACATCATTTATTGACGTAATACTGTCCTTGGATTGTTGATCTAATTCCTTGGGTAGATCTTGAATCTCCTCTTTAGAAGCTTCTAAATCCTTTTCTAAGTTCTCCTTTATATTTGCCCCCATTTCAGAATTCTCTTCATTGTCCTTCCAAAACTGAATTGCATCTAGCGTATTTTCCCCCGTTTCCCGTATTGAATTTAAAGAGGATTTAGCTGTATTTACTATCCCTAATACACTTGAAGATAGTTCAAAAACTTCATGAGCTTCCATAGTGATATTTCTTAAATCTTCAATCTGATAAATTAAGTTTGAGTTTAACTCTTGTTCAATAAGAAGTAACTTTTCAATGCTTTTTTCCTTTTGATATTCTTCGTATAATAACTTTAACTTGTGATGAGAATCACTCATCTCTTGTTTGATAACTGTTAAGTTCTCCATACGGAATAATATGCTATCAACTTCTTCAAGTTTAATCTGTGCAAAAGCTAAATTCGTACTCATTTTACTTGCAATTGGAACATTAACAAAAGTGCTGACTCCATTTACGACGGAAATTGCTGTGTCAAATTTACCTGTTGCATCTCTTATAGGAGCTAAATTTCCATCTAACCACTTAATATTTTCATCTATTAAATTTATATCCTGATTATATTTCTCTAAATCGCTAATTATTTTTGGTATTTCTGTTTCTATTACTTTTATTGAATCCTCCCTATTTTCAGTTAGTTGGTTCTTCATAGCATTTATCTCTGCGGAGTCACTAGAACTATTATTGATAGCTATCTGACTAGCTATGTATCCGACTGACCCTGAAATTAATATTGATGAAATTATCGTAATTGGAAACAAATATCTTTGAAGTGATTGTTTGGGGCTAGATTTAGCCCTCTTCTTTTCCGGCTCCATTTGCAGCTCTCTCCTCGTGTCCGATAGCAATATTTCAATAATTCTAATGAGTTCCTAGTTATTGACTCAAATACGTTTAGGCAACAAGTACTCTTAAATTAAACCTTTTCTTTTTAACTCTTCAATTATCTTAGATTCTTCAGGGGTTGGAACTGGAGATTGTTCTTCTTGAACAGGAAATTCAGATTGATTTAATCCCCAATCCATTAGTGTGATTAACACCTCATCAGAAATCCGAATGTCTCTTTCTCGAATTTCATTTAGCCCCCAGTCATTATGTTGATTAGAAAGATCAAGTAATGACTGTACTTTTGATTTCTTGTAACTTTCTTGTTTCTTTTTAAAGTATCCATTACTTGCAATAATGTTTAGCTTTTTCTCAAAAGGAATCTTATTCCCAATGTGTTCCACTAACTCTTTGACTTCTCCATCAGAATTGTTTGGGAAATAACTTGATTGCCATTTTTGAGGAAGGATATGCTCTATTTCCCATTTCTCAGGAAGTAATTCCTTCTGACTTCGATAAGCAAGAATCTTCAATATCATACGAACAGTATTACGGTGAGCCATTTTTATCTTCCCTTTTAATTCCTGTTCATCTACTGTAGCAAAATCAAATTTCGGCATAGAGGATCTAATAATTTCAGAGTTTAAATTCAAGATTCCTCGCTTTACAGCATTAATAGTTGGCGTAACTATATACCTTGCCGCCAACACTGCAAGTAGTTTCTTGAGGAATTTTAAGAATAGGACTTCAAAATCTTGCGAATCATGATATTTAAGGTAATAAATAACCACTGGGTACTTCCAAAATTCATTTGGATACGAAGTTAACCCATCAAGCACTTGTTTAATTTCAATATTTTTCGACCATTCTTCATTTTCGATTTCTACACGATTATTAACTACTATCCATAAATTAAGCACCGTATTAAGGTTCTTCATCACGTCGCTCTTATATAACTGCCCAAAGTTATTCCTTGAATAATATTTCCTTATTCCTGGTGTTGTTGTATTTCTATCGTTTTCTAATGCTCTCAAATAGAACATATAATAATAAAATAGTTTTTGAATACTTTCATTCGCATTTGTAGCTTCATCATCAAGTTGTTGCCACTGTTCAA
The DNA here is from genome assembly GCF_000970685.1 of Domibacillus indicus. Taxonomy (GTDB): domain Bacteria; phylum Bacillota; class Bacilli; order Bacillales; family Domibacillaceae; genus Domibacillus; species Domibacillus indicus. The sequence continues at coordinate 2,761 of NZ_LAJB01000002.1, read as the reverse complement.
TAAACACGGCTTTCCCTTCAGCATCCAATTGATTATAAATCTTTGCTTTAAAAATATCTGCATCGGATAAAGCTAATCCTCTATCATTTAGAGTTGAGAAAATAGTTAAAGCCGTATCTTGTGAATCTGCCGTAATTGGTAATAAAATCGCTTTGTTCAAAACATTTCGGATGAACCAGAAAAACAATTCTGGCTCATTAGTAGCATATTTCTCAATTAGCCCTGTAAATAATTTATAGTTTAACGAATAGTTATCTTTCACATCGTCATTAATAGTGCCACTAGTAAGAATTTTAGCAAAAATTTTGTTTCCTTCATCTCTCATCACCCGGGATTCAATAAGCGTTTTTTCGAAATCAACCTCAGCAGTTAATTCATCCTGTTGCCACAATGCTGATTCAATTTGTCCCTTAAAATTTTTTACTTCTTTTGTTTCTGTCATTGAATTAAGTTTTGAGTAGAGTGCACGAAGCAATAAAAACAAAGATGTAATTCGCTGTTGACCATCTATAATTTCCTGTTCGTCATCCTCATTCTCGTAAGAAACAATTGTTCCAAGAAAATAAGTGCTTTCATTATCATTTTCTGTGTACTCTACTAAATCCTCAAAGAGCGTTTGAATTTGTTCGTCAGTCCACGCATATGGACGTTGATACTCAGGGATAATGAATTTATTAACTTTGCCTGTTTCTAATAATTGTTTCACACTCTGTTTGTTCACTTCGATTGTCGTAGCCATTGTCGATTCTCCATTCTGTACCTTGTCATTACACATCATCAATTGACTACAATAGAAATAGGCGATTACAAATCTTCTACACCGTTACATTATCAGTCATTGATAACTTTTTAAAAAATTACCGTAATTATCTTTTGAACTTTGTAGCCGCTTTTACTCCCTCTTTAAGCACTGTTGGATTTTTGGTTGCTGCAACTAACCCTAATCCTGATGCAACTACACCAGCTACCTTATATACTGCTTATACTTTTCATTTAAATTGGTTTTATAACTTGCCTTCTGCAGATCATCATAAACACCACCCACAAGATTATCAATATCGCTCTTTTCAAGGTGCTTTTCCGGCAAATAAATTTCGACCTTTATAGATCCTTTTTTTCTTCCGTGGTTTCTCATAATTTTTTTGTTTGGTTTTTCTTTTAAAGAACATTATAATTGTAGCTTATTCTCCTTATTTATACTGCGTTAGTAATTAAACTTTTTCATTAATGATTATCGTTGTACTCAAGTACATCAGTATAATCATCATATAAGCTAGACTTCTTGTCATAACTACTAGTAGCATAAGCTGCTCTTTTAGCTTTTAATACTGGATGGGGAACAAAATGCTTTAAGGCATTTGCATAAAAAGAATTCAATGTAGAAACTCCATAAACCACAAATGCTGCTATTTCTCTACTAATTCCTTTCAGAAACTCTTCTTGTGTGTGAGGGCTTAGCCTCTCTAATTTTCTCCAGTCTACATACAACCACAATAGACACTCATTGAGAATATCTTCAAAAAATCCTTCATTCTCTACAGTGTATTTTAATTTACCTTCATATTTTTCTTTCAATTTAAGATATTCTTCTGAGCCTAAGCCTTTTAAAAACACATGTGCCACAGCCTTTTCGCCATTCACTTGTGTCCAATTGAGGTCAACCATTGTATGACCAAATCCAGGTTTAGTTGAATATATCTTGTTCCAATGTCTAAATTCCTCTATTGGGGGAAGTGTACCTTTCACAATTGATTTATTATGAATTATAGGCATTAATTGGTACCGCATTCCATCAAAAGAAGATTTATCTACCATTTCATCCCATACTTCTCTAGAGAAAGGAGAATTATCAATTATTTCACCTTTTTTGTTGATCAGAACCCATTGGTCTTGTCCATCAATTAGCACCTCTGAAAAACCTTTTATAAATCCATGATTAACCCCTATATATTGAGGCTCAATGACCACTTTACCATCTTTATCACAAAATCCATATTTCCCATTTTCACTTTCAAATACTAATAGCCCTTCCATAAAAGAGCCAAAAAGTGTGTATTGGAAAGGGATTTTGAGATGTCCCTGTTGATCAAGAAATCCATATTTTTGGGATTCTAAATTTTGAATGAGAATAAGCCCCTCACTAAATTTAAATAGTTTATAACTATCAGCAGGAAATTTTGGTGGAATGGCAAACTCACCATCCATGTTAATAAGTCCCCATTTCCCATCTAATTGAACGGCTGCAAAACCGTTATGATAGCACTCAGCACGCTCAAATTTAGGTGGTATCTTCATTGATCCTTTTGAATCATAAAAACCATATTTTAATTCCATTTTATTAATTTCCCCCTTATATTTATGATTGGAAGTTCTGTACGAGTTACATTTGATCTAGTTTCTTTTATTCTGTATATCGTCCAAGCACCTTGTCTTTTTACTAGTGAATCACATGTTGTTTCCAACCAGTGGAGCGTCTACACTTATCTGGGCAGAAAAATTAAGGTCACGTACACTTCCTAACCTAAAACAGATGAGGAGCACCAACTATGACAAAGCGAGAACACCGTACATTTACGTTTGAGTTCAAAAAGCAAATGATACAGCTGTACTAGAATAAAAAATGAAGCGGGCCATTATTAATGAATATGATCTGACTCGGTCATCTCTTGATCGGTGGATTAATCGGAATGAAACCTCCGGTTCTTTTAAAGAGAAGGCTTTGTTAAACAATATTGTTGATTTTAAACAAAAGAAAGAGGAC
>NZ_LAJB01000019.1 GCF_000970685.1 Domibacillus indicus | reverse complement strand
GCTGGGAAGCGGAGTGACCTATTGGGGTCATGAGCATTCACAGCCGGCAAGTGACGCCGAAAGCGGGCGTTTGTCAACAGCCTGAATCCGCCCTTTTACAGGGCGGATTTTATTTGTTTTACATAGAAGTAGCGTACGATAAAAAAGTAGGCGACTTGAATGATCGTAAAGATAAGAAGCACATAAGCACACTCGATAAAAAACGGCTGAAAAAACATACTCGCCAGGGCTGTCAACGCCACGATTCCGTGGATCAGGGCCACAACAATCGGTGAGAAAAATAAAAGAGCAATCTGCCGATTCAATACTTTTTTCAGCTCCTGTTCCGTTAAACCCATCCTTGCAATGGCCCGGAATTTTTCTTTATCATCATCTAAATCGCTGTACAGCCTGAAATAAAGAATACTGCCGGAGGAAATAAAGAATACCATTCCGATAAAGAGCCCGACAAATAATGTCGGCCCATAGCCGGCATTTAATTGATACAAAACAAAATCCGATGCAAAAAAGTACGGCTGCTCTCCATTTTGCAGCTCTTCAGAAAGCACTTCTCCTGCGTCAATTAGCTTTTTGGCAGAATCCCCGCTCATCCAGGCATAAAATGACTCCGATTGAACCGGCTTTCCAAGCTGCTCAAATACCGAATCCGGTACAACCAGGCCTCTGGCTGCCGGCATAGCCTGCGTTTTGATAACCTGGTTTGGCTTCAGGCTGCCGCCTGATAAAAGGGGAATGCGGGTGTCCAGCAGTTCCTCGCCTGATTTATAGGCTTCAAACGTCTCGTTCGAATACTCAATAGCAGCAGCGCCATTGGCGGCAACAACCGCCGGCTTTTCACCGGCCAATTCGGCAAACCGGTTAAAATCCGAAATTTTTATGATCAGCAAAGGGCCTTCCTGCCCTTTAATATTGAAATAGGATAAAACCATATGTTCACGCCGGGCTTCTATCTCTTTATCTGCCAATACTTCATTTATTTTATTTACATCCTGTTTTTCCGCTTCTGTATTTCCTTCAGAAATTGTATAGGTTAACGAATAAGCATTTTCTTCTGAAACGGCTGTATTTAAAAGCGATTTAAAGCCGTATAATGTGCCTATTGCACTGAAGGCTACTGTCGAGACAATCGCGACCATAAAAAACGTCCGGGCGTTATCCTTCATGCGAAACGATAAGTCAGAAAACAGCAGCATATTTGTTTTTTTCCAAAAAACCGCCGGCTTTTCTTTTAAACGGCGAATGATATAGACACTCAACTGTGTAAATAAAAAGTAAGTGCCTGCTACTACGACAATGACGACTGGAACCAGTGCATAGGCAACATACATTCCTTCAACGAGAAGAGCTGCCGTGTAGCCGCCGCCGATCAAAAGTACAACAAGCAAGGACAGCCATTTTGATGCTTTCGGTTCTCCTTTTGACTGCTTTTTACTTTTTATTAAATCAATTAACTTCCCGCTTCGCAGAAGGACAGCTGTAAAAAATGAAATAAACAAAAACAGCAGAGCAAAAGCCGCAAATGTCAGGATCATCGCTTTTACCGGCATGTAAAAATTCAGCTCTGTTCCAATAAGCAGTACATTTTCTGCGATGAGCAGAATAAGCTTGGCAAAAACGAGTCCCAGTCCAATACCGCCAATTGTGGCGAAAAAGCCGATCAGCAGATTTTCCAGAAATACCATTAAGCGAAGCTGCACAGGCGACATTCCCTGCATGATCAGCAGGCCGAATTCGTTTTTTCGTGTTTTTAAAAAAGCACCCATCGAGTACAGTACATAAAAAAAGGCAAAGAAAAAGATAATTCCTTCTGCTGTCATCAATGCAATCGAAACAGATTGAACAAAGGCTCCTTCTCCAAGCGCCGGATGAAAAGCAAAAACAGCAAATGTGAAAAACACCATGACCGAAAACAAGCTGCTTAAAAAATAGGCGGCATACAGACGCTTGTTCCGCAGAACATTTTTAAACGCGAACTGACGAAAGGTCATGTGCGTCGCCTCCCAGCAGTGAAAGTGTATCAATGATTTTCTGGAAAAATGCCTGCCGGTTATCACCGCGGTGGATTTCAGTGTACAGTTTTCCATCACGGATAAAGATAACCTTCTGGCAATAGCTTGCCGCCTGCGGATCATGGGTAACCAGCATCATTGTCGTTTTCTGCTCACGGTTGATTGCTTCAAGCATTTCCATCACAGCCCTGGAGGATTTTGAATCCAGGTTTCCCGTCGGCTCGTCAGCAAGCAGCAGGCCTGGAGAATGAATCATCGCTCTCGCCACCGCCGCCCTCTGTGCCTGGCCGCCGGAAATTTCATATGTTCGCTTGCTCATAATTTCTTTAATGCCGAGCTGCTCCGCTACGGCAGCAGCTTTACTTTTCATTTCGCTTACCTTTTCCCCATCAAGTGTCAGCGGGAGAACGATATTTTCTTCTACTGTCAGCGTGTGAAGCAAATTAAAGTCCTGAAACACAAAGCCAAGCTCCCTGCGGCGGAATTTCGCCAGCTCATTTCTTTTTAATTGATGAGGATTTTTTCCTCTCAGCAAAACTTCACCCGTTGTCGGCTCATCAATAGTCGCAATCATATTTAACAGGGTGGTTTTTCCGCTTCCAGACGGTCCCATAATGCCGACAAACTCACCTTCTTCAATGGTTAAATCAATATCGGAAAGTGCCCGGTATGATACTTTTCCTTCATAAACTTTGCTTACGTTTTTTACATTCAGCATACACTGATCTCCCTTCAACATTGTTTGTAAGATCAGTGTACGTTCTTTATATCTTTCAAGCCATCGGTTTTTCTTTCACCAGTCTTACAATTATGTAAGGTTTCTCCATGAGGTAAAGAAAATCCGCACAGTAGTTCCTTTGCCCTGCTCCGAATCGATTTCAATACGGTGGTCAAGCCGGTGTGCCGCCTCCTTCACAATATAAAGCCCCATGCCGGTTGACTCCCGGAAATAGCGGCCGTTTTCCCCGGTGAAAAATGGATCAAATACCCGCTGAATATCTGTTTTCGGAATACCGGCTCCAAAATCTTTCACTTCAATTACGGCTTCTTTCGCACAGGCAAATAAAGAAATGTGAAGTTCCTTGCTTTTTCCCGCTGAATATTTCACTGCATTTTGTACAAGCTGCTGCAGCATAAAAAACAGCCACTTTTCATCTGATGCAGCTGTTATCTTCTGACTGATGCTGACTTTAGGATAAACGCTGCTGCGAATAAACAGCCGCTTGCTTTCTGTAATGACTGCTTCAATAACAGCGGAGAGCTGAATCGTTTTTATATGAAAATCCTGTTCAAATGTCCGGAGCCTTGCCATATACAAAACCGTATTCAGTCCGGCCCTCATCCTTTCTGTTTCTTCCCGAATGCTGGATGACTCCGGCTCATCCAGCTGCTGAGCGGTTAATTCGATAACCGACAGCGGTGTTTTCATCTGATGCACCCATTGATTCATAAAGGTAAGATGATCGTTTTGCTGGCGCTCCATTGCTTTTAATTCATTTTCATAATGACGGTACTGGGACTTGAGCAGTTCACGAAGTGCTTCTGGTAAAGGAGCCGTTTCCGCTTTTTGCAGCGAATCCTCCATGGATTCGATCGGACGGCTCAGCCTGTTGTAAAATGTCCGCCGTGTTCCGTAATAGTAAGCAAGATAGGCAGCCAGAAAAAAAAGACCTAAAAAACAGCCATACAGTGCCGGCTTGAGACGGTGATAGCCATCAAGCCAGTAAACACCCAGAATGAAGCTAAACTGAATGAGCTGAACAGCAATCAACAGCCTGTGCTCGCGAAAAAACAGCTTCATTTCTCTTCCCCTTCCGGTATATGAAGCCGGTAGCCGGCACCTCTGACCGTTTCGACTGCATCTTTGGCCCCAAGCTCTTGAAGTTTTTTGCGAACCCGGGCCATATTCACATTTAATGTGTTTTCATCCACATACGCCTGGTCATCCCATAGTTTTTCAAGAAGAGCTTCCCGGCTCGCCACACGCGGATGGCGCTCTATTAATAAATCAATAATCGCCGCTTCTTTGTTTGTCAGCATTGTCATTTTTCCGTTAAGTTGAAGTTCCATACGCTCTGGATAAAGCTTCATGCCGCCCGCTTCCACTACACGCTCTTCCGTCTTTGACGCATATTCTCCATATGCCCGGCGCAGATGGCTTCGTATTTTCGCCATGACCACTTCATAATAAAAAGGCTTTGTTATATAATCATCGCCGCCATTTTCAAGTGCCATTACCTGATCCATTTCTCCATCCCGTGCGGAAATAAACAAAACAGGGCAAATCGAATCTTTGCGGATTTGCCGGCACCAATAAAAGCCGTCAAAGCTTGGTAAATTAATATCAAGCAACACAAGATCCGGCTGATATGTATGAAAATCATTCAGCACATGATCAAAGTCGCTGACTACATGCACCCGGCAGCCGTACTTCTCAATATACGTTTTTAGAAGGACGGCAATTTTCGAATCATCTTCTACAATCATAATCTTTTGCATTTCCATCACCCCCATATCATTATGGCAGAAAAAGGGGTTTTTTCGAAGCATTGTTTTAGCACAGTGCTTGCGAGGTGAATACACAAAAAGAGCAGGCTAAATTGAGCCTGCTCTTTTTGCTAATTTACTTCTACTGACATATGAAAATCATGGAACACCTGAGCCATTTCGCGTTTAGCCTGCTCCTCATCCGGCCCGTGAATTTCAAGCTTGAAAGCTTTTGATGTAAGAATAGAATGTGTTAATCCTAAAATACTTTTTACATCGATGCTGCGATGGTCTGTTTTCAACACAATACTTGATTGAAACTGCTGAGCGGTTTTATTCAATTCGACGACAAAATGCGCAAATGTAGGTCCTAGCTCCATCTTTATCCCCCTTATCCTTCTTCATTAATGATGACCGAACGGCCGCGCATTTTCATTAAAAGCGGAATACTGATCCAAAGGGCACCGATGACTAAGAAAATCAGTGAAACCGGACTTGTGATAAAAATGGAAAAGTCCCCATTGGAAGCTGTAAGAGCCCGGCGCATATTGTTTTCAATCATTGGCCCAAGCACAAGCGCTAAAACAAGCGGTGCAACCGGATAATCATTTTTGGATAGGAAGTAGCCAAGCAGGCCGCAAATAAGCAGCAACGCCAGGTCAAATGTATTAAACTGAACAGCATATACACCAAAAATTGAAATCGCTATAATAATCGGCAGCAAATATTTAGCCGGAGTTTCAATTACTTTCGCAAACACTTTTACAAGCGGCATATTCAGCGCAAGAAGCATGACATTCCCAATGAACATACTGGCAATGAGCCCCCATGCCACTTCCGGGTTGTCTTCAAATAAAAGCGGACCCGGCTGTACGTTATACATAATGAGGGCACCCATTAAAATTGCAGTGGTGCCGGACCCGGGAATCCCCATTGTTAATAGCGGGATCATGGCACCGCCTGATGCGCCGTTATTGGCGGACTCCGGTGCCGCTACTCCTGCAATGGCCCCACGGCCGAACTTTTCAGGCTGTTTGCTTAGTTTCTTTTCCGCAATGTAGGAAAAGAATGAAGCAAGCGTAGCTCCCGCACCTGGGAGCACGCCGATGAAGAAGCCGAGCAGCGATCCACGGACAATTGGTGCCGTGCTCTCCTTCATATCCTGCCTGGTCGGCAAAATGCGCCCGACCTTGGCAATGCTGCCGTCTTCTTTGTCCCTGTCTAAAATAGTCCGAAACACTTCGCCAAGAGCAAATAATCCAACTGCCACTGTAAGAAATTCAAGGCCGGAATACAAATACGCATTGTCGTACGTAAAGCGGGAAACACCCGAAATGCTATCCATACCGATTGTAGCCAAAAGCAGGCCGGCAACTGTCATAATCAGCGCTTTTGTGATGGAGCCTCCTGCCAGCCCGCTTACTGCACACAAACCGAGCAGCATCAATGAAAAATATTCAGCAGGACCGAATGAAAGAGCCAGCTCCGACAACGGCCTGGCAAGCAATGTTAAGCCAAGAAGCGATACAATTCCTGCTACAAACGATCCGATCGCCGAGATTGATAACGCGGCTCCTGCACGGCCCTGCCTCGCCATTTGGTATCCATCGAGCGCTGTCACGACTGATGATGATTCACCAGGCGTGTTTAATAAGATAGAGGTCGTCGATCCGCCGTACATGGCGCCATAATACACCCCGGCCAACAAAATAATTGAACTGGCCGCTGCACTTTGCGGATCAAGTCCAGATGTTAATGTAGCTGTAATCGGAATAAGAAGCGCTACTCCGCTCATCGGTCCGATACCAGGCAGCACGCCGACTGCTGTTCCAATTAAAACTCCAAAAAAAGCAAACAATAAATTGTGCCACTGCATGGCAACGCCAAACCCATTCATTAAAAACTGCACTGCCTCCATACGGAGCACCTCCTTAAATTAAATCGGAAAACCAGGGAGCGATCCCTGCAAGACATTGACGAATACATAATAAATACCGAATGAAAACGCGAATGCAATTAAAATCGTTTTTACCCAGCCGCCTTTTTCCAAAACCTGAAAGCCGATAACTAAAAAGAGAAAGGTGGTGATCACGTAGCCAAGCGGCTCAAGCAATGCTACATAGAGAACAGCCGCTGCAAAAATAATCAAAAACCGCTTGTAATCAGGCTTCGCACCCTTTCCAGTTTCGCTCTTCATTTTTATTGTTTCAATAAATAGCTTGATACTTAATAAGATGAGCAGCACTCCTAGCCCAATCGGGAAAATATCCGGCCCCACATTGCTTCCATAGGAACTGGCTCCAATTTTCCGGCTTTCTACAACGAAAAAAATGCCAATAACCAAAAAAATTATGCTTGCATAACGATCAAACGTTTTGTTCATTTTCCCCACCCCGCTTTAATAAAAATTTTTAATGTAACCGCTTTCTTAAATTAACAGCAAATGCAAAAGGATAGAAGTTTTTTCACATAACTTCAATAACGTTCATATTTTTTACAGGAATACAATTGATCATGAAAAATATGAAACTAATGTTTTTTAATAATCTTTATAAGATGAATGCAAATAAACTGTTCTCAGCATAGCCACGATGGTAAGATCCCGTTATGAAAGCGTTAACATTTTTTCCGAAAGGGGCAGTAAGATGAAAACATCATTAAATGTAAGAAAGTGGGGCAGCTTCCTCACGGCTGGCGCACTAGCACTGAGTTTGGCGGCATGCGGCCAGTCAACATCTTCTTCAACCGGAGGGAGCAGCGAAGAAAATGCTGCTTATCCTGAAAAGCCGATTGTGATTAATGCACCATCAGGAGCAGGCGGAGGTCTTGATACAACCGCCCGGGCACTAACGAAGGTATTAAGCGATACGGGCTTAACAGAACAAACCATGACAGTTGAAAACAAGCCAGGCGGCGGACAAGCGGTCGGTCTTGCAGACTTTATAAGCCAGGACCCTGAAGATCCGTATCGTCTCTTCCTTCCTTCCGTGCCGCTTCTTATTAATAATTTGAAAAAAGAAGGAAACAGCCCGCATTCCTATAAAGACGTAACACCGATCGCTCAATTAACGAAAGATTATGGCGCAATCGTTGTACCGGCGGATTCAAAGTACAAAGATTTAGAATCCCTATTTAAAGACTTAAAAGCAAACCCTGAAAGTTTAACGCTGGCAGGCGGCTCAGCGCCAGGCTCGCAGGATCATTTAGTCGCCATGCTTCCGGCAGTAAAAGCGGGCGTTGATGCGGCTAAGATTAAATACTTATCTTACGATGGCGGCGGCGAAGCGATGACAGCTCTTATTGGCGGCAACGCTGATGTACTCGCAACGGATATTTCCGGCACTGGCGAATATTTAAAAGCAGGAAAAATTCGTGTTCTCGGCGTATCTTCTCCTGAGAGACTAAAAGGCACATATGAAGATATTCCAACTTATAAGGAATCAGGAATTGATGCAGAGTTCACGATTTGGCGCGGCTTGTTCGGCCCAAAGGAAATGCCTGATTATGCAGTGGATTATTGGAATAAAACACTTGCAGAAATGGTCAAAACTCCTGAATGGCAGGAAGTTCTTCAAACAAATGGATGGGAAGATGGCTATAAAAATTCTGAAGAATTTACAGCTTTCCTAGAAGAGCAGGAAGTATTAGTACAGGAAATTCTGGAATCTCTCAACATGCAGAAATAAATTTATTCTGTTAAAAAAGGAGAATTAAACTTGAAAGAATCCGCAGAAGCAGCAAAACAAAAGGTTAAAAAGCAATTCGGGCAATCGGCGGAGCAGTATGTGACCAGCAGCACCCATTCTACCGGGACAGATTTGTCTCTGCTCCAGGAATGGCTGCAGCTTGCACCCGATTCTGTCGTATTAGATATCGCAACAGGAGGCGGCCATGCAGCGAAAGCACTGGCCCCTTATACAGCCCGGATTTACGCTACAGATTTAACAGTAGAAATGCTTGAAGCAGCGAGAAAGCATTTGGATCAATATGCTGATAATGTTTTTTATATGGCAGCAGATGCTGAAGCTCTGCCGTTTTTATCTGATACATTTGATGCGGTTACATGCCGAATCGCCGCCCACCATTTTCCAAACCCGGATTTATTCGTAAAAGAAGCGGCTCGTGTGTTAAAACCCGGCGGCCGGTTTATTTTGATTGACAATATCTCGCCGGAAGACAAATTGCTAGACACCTTTGTAAATCAGCTTGAATCATTGCGTGACCCAAGCCACGTCCGCAGCTACGCTGTGTCAGAGTGGAAAGAATGGCTGAATAAATCAAATTTAAACATTGTGAATGAGCAAGTACGCAGAAAAATACTTGGCTACCCGGAATGGGTGCGCCGGACAGCTTCTTCTGCCGAGCAGATTCAGAAGGTGGATGCTCATCTTCATTCCGCTGACCAGGCAGCGGCCAGCCACTTCTCTATCCAAATCCATAATGGCAGCATTCATTCATTCGAACTCGATGAGTGGATGGTAATGGCTGAGAAAAAAGAAAGATAAAATAAAAGGAGGGCCTTCTGTACTTGAGGTCCTCCCTTTATTTTTTTCGGTACCTTCTTTCGGGGCGCCCAATCGTTCCATATAAAATATCGACCTCCACCTCTTCCTTTGAAACAAGATATTCTAAATAACGACGAACCGTCGAATGGCTTGCTCCGATGGCTTTCGCCGTTTCTTCCGCATTGATGCTGCCGGTCATTTGCTTCATGTGGGTACGGACCTTTTTTAAAGTATGCTTGTCGATTCCTTTAGGCAGCTCACTCACTTGATTTAACGCATTTAGAGAGAGACCGGAGCCGTTCATTCCAAAAAAACGGTTCACATCTCCTTGTTCCATGACAGCGGAATGAGACAGTTTATTTTTTGTTTCTTTGTATTGTTCCAATGTAGAGAGAAACTGATTAATCATAATCGGCTTCATCATGTAGCTAAAAGCGCCTCCTCTAATAGATTCGCTGACAGTATGCACATCATTTGCTGCCGTGATCATAATTACATCCACACTTCTTATTTCTTTGCGGATTTCCCAGAGCAAATCGGTCCCTTTCATATCTGGCAGAAATACATCGAGCAAAATAAGATCCGGGGTAAAAACATTTAATAAGTCCAATGCCTGCTTTGCCGTGCTTGCAGAAGCGATAATTTGAAAGCCGGGAACTTTTTGAATAAATTTTTGATAAATATTCACCGTTGTCTCATCATCTTCAATGATCATCACATTTATTGTCAGCATATTTAATCCCCTTTTAGCTTTATCATTTTGGAATGGTAATGGTGAATTGAGCACCACTGCTGCCTCCTTCAGAAATATAAATATCCCCTTTTAGTTTCTGCAGTGTATGTTGAACAATTGCCAGGCCTATTCCGTGATTCTCTCCCTTTTTTGTTGTAAATCCTTCTAAAAAAATGTCCTCCTGCTGCTCTGGCGGAATACCGGGACCATTATCTTCAATATCAAAAACAATATCGTCCCCAAAATCCGTGAATGAAACGTTTACAAAAGCTTCTTCACCCATAAACCGGCTTGCCGCCTCCATTGCATTATCAATGACATTGCCCAATACCGTTACAAATAGTTTTGTATCCAGCGAAGGAGGCACAAACGAAAGATTGCTGTTTTCATCAATAACAAGCTTCACTTTCATTTCTTTTGAGCGATGTATTTTGCCGAGAAGACAAGCAGCAATATAAGGATCTTTCACTGATGAAGTTAAAAAAACGACTATATCCTGACGTTCTTTTACTTCACCCGCTATAAAAGCCCTTGCTTCATCGTACTGCTCCAATTCCATTAACCCATAGATTGTATTTAACTTATTTAAATATTCATGATTTTGAGCCCGGATATTGTCTGTAATACTTTTAACGGCTGATACCTCCTTCTCTAACTTTTCGATCTCTGAAACAGGGCGGATTGTTAAGACAGCACCGTCTGTTTTGGCATTTTGCCAAATAGGAGAGCTATCTACTACATAGAGCTGGTGATCAAACAGTATTTGCTGGTGAATAATACTTTTTCCTTGCTTTATAACAGAAGCCGCCATATCGACTAACCGTTTATTCGTTATTTTTCCATCCGGCTCAATTTGATTTTCCAGCAATTTTCTTGCTCTTTTGTTTATCGACGTTATTTTATGGTTCCTGTTTACAGCGATTGTTGCATCACGTATAGATTCAAGCGTCGCTTCTTTTTCTTTAAATAAAAATGAAATTTCTTCCGGCTCAAGATCAAATATTAACTTTTTCACGCGCCTGGCAATAACAGTGGCGCCGGTTACGCCAAGCAGGCTGATAAACAGCGCTAAAATAAGAAGTTTAAATTGGTATTCGTCCATTCTTTTTTCCGCTTCAGCCGTTAAAAAACCAACCGATGCAACCCCGATCACTTCTCCCTTTTTATCAAAGATCGGTGTTTTCGCTTTAATTGCTGAACCCGATATACCGGTTCCTTTATAAATAACCGATTTTCCTTCTTTAATTGTCAGGCTGCTGCTTGTCCCCATTTTTTTGCCAATGTTTTCTTCAAGATGATGGGAATAACGGATATTTTCCTTGTTTCCGATTACCACGTACCCCGCACCAGTTGCTTTTCTTATTTCTTCAGCAATCGGCTGAATCTGTATAGATGGTTCTGCCTTATTAAAAGCTTCAATAATTTTGTTCTTTTGAGCTGCCATCTTTGCTACTGTCATTGCCTGGCTTCCCAGTGCTTCTTCTGTCAGCTCATCGATTACCGCCATAGAGATAGCGCTTACAAAAAGAACTGTTAAGCAGACAACAGCTGAAATAAGAAAGATCATTTGAGTGAGAAGTTTTGGCTGTTTAAAAAAAGCTGTCATCTGATTCCCTCTTTCCGGCCTTGTGCGCCAATCTTCTTTTTCATTAATTCGATATTTTTAATCCGTTGTCAACATTTCGTTCATTTTATCCATAAAATTTATTATCTGATTTTTTAAAAAGTCAAAGTGCCGTTTAGCTTTGCAATGGTATTTAATGATCTTTCAGGAGAAATTGTAATAGCTGATTCAGCGAAAGCAGCCTTGAGGGGACTTTACGGAAGTTGCAGCTATCCCACACTTATCCTGTTAACAAAAAAAAGGGTTTTGCCAAAGAAATAAGTTCCTTTGGCAAAACCCTTTTTGCTGTTTCTTTACCAGGATGCAATTGCTCCATCCGCTCTTGTTTCTGTACCGGCACAATAAACACCGGTTTGGGCATTGCGGATGATGATTTGCCCCCGGCCGAACGGCGTAGCGTTATAACTGAACGAAACGTTATGTCCGAGCCGGTTTAGCTGCTGGGCTCGTTCCTCACTGAATGCCGGCTCCAGCAGCAGCTCTTTTTTCTTTATCCATTGCCACCTTGGCGCATCAAGCGCCGCTTGTGGGTTTAATTGAAAATCAATCATATTCATGAGCACCTGCACATGCCCCTGCGGCTGCATAAAGCCCCCCATTACCCCAAACGGGCCAACCGGCACGCCGTTTTTCGTTAAAAAGCCCGGAATAATAGTATGATAGGTTTTTTTGCCGCCTTCAAGCGCATTTTGATGAGCCGGATTCAGCGAAAAATTATGGCCGCGGTTTTGCAGGCAGATCCCTGTTCCCGGCACCACCACCCCTGAGCCGAAATCGGTATAGCTGCTTTGAATAAAGGAGACCATCATCCCGTCCTCGTCTGCTGCCGCTAAATAAACAGTTCCACAGTACGGCGGTTCACCCGGGGCAGGCTCGGATGCTTCGGGACCGATCAGCGCTCGTCTTTGTTCAGCATACTCCGCTGCTAAAAGACCGGCTTCAGATGCTGTCATCCGTGAGCGGTCTGTTATGTACTTTTCGCCATCTGCAAACGCCAGCTTCATCGCTTCAATCGGTTTATGGTATGAATCCAGTTCCTCTTTCGCTGAGAATGAAAGGCCATTCAGCATGTTCAGCGCCATCAGCGCGATCATTCCCTGCCCGTTCGGCGGCAGCTCCCATACTTCATAGTCCCGGTATCTTATAGAAACAGGATCGACCCACTCGGGCTGGTACCGGGCTAAATCCTCTTCGGCCAGAAAGCCGCCCGATGACTGAATGTGGGCAGCCACCGCTGCAGCTGTTTCGCCCCGGTAGTAATCCTCGCCCCCTGTTTGAGCAATGGCACGCAGCGTCTTTGCATGGTCCGGTGATCTCCATATCTCCCCTGCCAGCGGAGCACAGCCCTCTGGCGCGAAAACACGAAACCATTCTTCGAAGACAGGTTCTGTCAGCGCTTTCTTAAACTCCTTGCAGGCTTCCTGCCAGTGAGCAGCTACAACGGGTGAAACAGCGTATCCATGCTCCGCGTAGTAAATGGCAGGCTCAAACAGCTGCTCAAACGGAAGCCGTCCGAATTTTTTTGATAGAGCTGCCCAGGCAGAGGGAGCCCCGGGAACTGTGATTGGTTCAACGCCATGCTTGGGCATTTCTTTATGTCCCCTTTTGTTTAACTCATCAATAGAAATAGAATGCGGAGCCGGTCCGCTTGCATTGAGCCCGTGCAGCTTCCCTTCGCGCGATACAATCGCAAAGGCATCGCCTCCCAGGCTGTTTGATGTCGGCTCTAAGACGGTCAGGCAAGCCGCCGCGGCAATAGCGGCATCTACCGCATTGCCGCCTTTTTTCAGCATATCAAGCCCGGCCTGTGCCGCTAATGGCTGCGCCGTCGCTACAACACCACGGCGGGCAAAAACCGGCTCCCGCTTTGTCCTGTAAGGATTATAATGCACATCTGTATTCATCTCATCTCTCCTTTGCCTTATGCTTCGATCGGAGCTTTTACTGCCGGCTTCATGTAACAGTCAAGTGCTGCCTGCACTGCTTCACCCCGGTTTACCGGCACCCCCTGGCGGATTAAAACAGCTTCAAGCGCACCCAGCACCGCCAGTACATTTTCCCGGCGACAGCTGTAGCCCATTGTGCCAATCCGCCAGATTTTCCCGTGGAGCGGACCGAATGAGCTGGCAATTTCAATGCCAAACCCCTCCAAAAGCATGCTTCGGACAGAATCCGCTTCAACTCCTTCAGGAACTTTTATGCAGGTAACAGTCGGCAGCTTTGCCTCCTTTTGTCCAAATAATTCGAGGCCCATTCCCTTAATTCCTGCTATCAGGGCTTTTTCATGGAAAGCATGGCGTTCAAACCGTTCCTCAAGCCCTTCTTCAAGCAAAATTCTCAAGCCTTCACGAAGAGCATACAGCATTGACGTGGCTTCAGTGTGATGGTTGAGTCGGCGGGGACCCCAGTAATCCTGAAGCATGCCAAGGTCAAAGTAATTGCTGCGGATAAAAATGTCACTTTGCTGTTTTAATTCTTCTTCCGTTGCAATGCCTCTTTCTGTTTTTTTGCGGCTTGCAATGCGCTTTTCAACCCTGTCATTATAAGTAAGCGGTGCCATGCCGGAAGGAACGGACAAACATTTTTGCGTGCCGGCGATTACACCGTCAATACACCATTCGTCTACTCTTACCTCCGTACCGCCAACAGAAGCGACCGCATCTACAATAAAGAGAATATCCCGCTCGCGGCATGCATGACCGATTTTCTTCAGCGTCTGCATGCATCCGGTTGAGGTTTCCGCATGCACCATCGCCACAATGCTCGGTTTTGTTTCCTCTATTTTTCGAATAATTTCAGCCGGCTCAAAAACGGTTCCCCATTCTGTGTAGACAGCTTCTACTTCCGCGCCGTACCGTTCGCAAATCTCCATTAACAAATGTCCGAAGCGGCCATAAACCGGCACAAGCACACGGTCTCCAGGACGGATTACACTGGCCAGCATCGCTTCAATGCCTGACCGCGAGGTGCCATCTACCGGGAATGCCCATTTATTTTTTGTTTGAAACAAAGCGCGGAGCATCTCCATTACTTCGTTCATAATATCGGTGAACGCCGGGTCAAACTGGCCGACGACCGGCGTGGCCATGGCCCGCAACACACGCGGGTCTACCTCTGCCGGGCCCGGTGTCATAATTGTGCGGATCGGTGTGTTTAAATCTCTATATGTCATTCCATTTTCCTCCTTACGCATAAGCGAGCGCGTAAAGCTCACCCATAAGCATTTGAATCCCTTTTTCAAGATCCTCCGGTGCCGTCCATTCATCAGGCGAATGACTGATTCCATTTCGGCTTGGCACAAATAACAGCATCGTCGGACAATAGCCGCCAAATACCTGTGAATCATGGCCGGCTCCGCTGATTACTGTTTTGTAAGATAATCCCAACCGCTGTGCTTGCCGGGCAGCCGACTCTGCCAGGCGCTTATCTAATGCCACTGGTTCAATACTCATCCATTTCTCTATTTTCATTGCCACGCTGCGCGCTTTAGCCTGCGTTTCAAATTCCATTAGTTTTTGTTCAAACCGGTCCAAAACTGATGAGTCGTAGTGCCGGGCGTCAAGACTGCATTCCGCCTCCCCCGCAATAACATTCGGCATATTCGGTTTCACGGCTGCTTTACCGACTGTAGCAACAAAGGATTCATCCAGTGCTTCTGCTTCATTCGATAGAAAAACAGTCCACTCCGCCATTAAACGCATAGCATCCCTGCGCATCGACATTGGCGTTGTTCCGGCATGGTTGCTTTCACCCTTAAAGTGGACGGTATACCGGCGCTGTCCCACAATGTGGCTGACAATCCCAATTGATTTTTTCTTTCTCTCTAAAACAATGCCCTGCTCAACATGGATTTCGACGAATGCTTTTGGTTTTCGCCGTTCAACCGGTATAAGTTTGGCGCCAAAGCCCGCTTCTTCCATTGCCGCCTTTAGCGAAATCCCGTCTTTGTCGTAAATATGCTCTGCCTGATTCAAGTTATAACGGCCCGTGATCCATCCCGATCCCCAGAAGGTAAGGGGAAAACGGCTTCCTTCTTCTTCAGCCAGCGAAACAATATCAATCGTCCGTTTCGGCGGTCCATATTGCTCATATAAACGTTCAACAGCCAATAAGCTGGCCACAATCCCATAAGCACCGTCAAATTTTCCTCCATCGATTACCGTATCCACATGAGAGCCTGTTAGAATAACGGATTCCGGCTCTTCTATACCAATGCGCCGGCCGAATAGATTGCCCACTTCATCAAACCGGGCATCCAGTCCCTTCGCCTGCATAAGCTTTTTTAAAGCATGCTGCGCTTCAAGCCATGCGTCTGAATACAAGAGCCTCGTTACGCCGCCGCTTTTGCTGCCTCCGAACGCCGCCAGCCATTCCAGCATCTCATTCGCCGTCTTAAATCCATAATCTGCTTCCTGTACTGGAATTGTCACATAATTGCCCCCTTCTTCTGCATCGTATTTCTTCCTCTTTTTCTACGTTAATTTATATTTGTATGCTTCATCGCCGTTTCAACCATCCGCATCGCTGCCTGCTGTGCTTTAACTGCCAGCTTCTGTTCATCAATATGAATGAGCCGCCCGTTTTCTACTACTACTTTTCCCCCTACAATTGTTGTGTGCACTTGAGGAGTTCCTGTTAAAATGGGCAGGGCCGCATCGTCAAACAGCGCGCCGGCATACTCAAGACGATTCGTATCAATCATGAATAAATCAGCCGCTTTTCCGGCTTCAAGCGATCCGATGGCATCTTCCCAGCCTAATACTTCTGCGGAGCCATTTGTTGCTGTTGACAAGCATTCTTCTGCAGACAGAGCGTTTATCCCCTGCTGATGCTTATGAAGAAGGTTCATTATCTTTAATTCAAGAAGCATGTTTGATGCATCATTCGACGCCGAACCATCTACGCCAAGCCCTGCTTTCACACCTGCTCTTTTCATGTCGAGGATGGGAAAAGCACCTGAAGAAAGCTTCATATTGCTGCTTGGGCAGTGAGCAACTCCGCATCCGCATGAACCCATGGTTTGCATTTCATGCTGATTAAACCAGATTCCATGCGCGTACCAGACATCACTGCCGACCCAGCCCGTTTCTTCCATTAATTCTAACGGCCGAAGTCCCAGCTTTTCGCGGCAAAACCTTTCTTCATCTTTTGTTTCGGCTAAATGGGTGTGCATACGCACTCCGTAGCTTCTTGCCAGATGAGCGGATTCTTTTAATAATGATTTGCTGACTGAAAATGGGGAGCACGGCGCAACGCCAACCCGCAGAAATGAAAATTTGCTTGAATCATGGTATCTTTCAATGACACGTCTCGTATCCCGTAAAATGATCTCTTCTGTCTGAACCACTTCATCTGGCGGCAGACCGCCCCGTGACCTGCCTAAACTCATCGAGCCTCTTGTGGGAAAGAAACGGACGCCAAGGTCACGGGCTGCCCGGATTTCTTCATCAATCAGCTCGCCGCTTATGCCGTTTGGAAAAACATAAAAATGATCCGCCACAGTTGTACAGCCGCTTTTTAATAATTCACCCAGGCCGGTCATGGCACTTAAATAAACATCCTCCGGTTCAATATGACGCCAAATGTCATAAAGCGTAAGCAGCCAGTCAAATAATTCGCAGTCCTGCGCTCTCGGAATATTCCGTGTAAAAGTTTGATACAAATGATGGTGGGTATTGATCAGGCCCGGATAAACAATTTTATCCCGGGCATCAATAACCGTATCTGCTGTTTCAAAGGGAATAACGGAACCAATGGCTTTGATTTCCTGCCCCTCTATATAGATGTTTCCGCGCGGGTACTGGCGGCGCTTTTCATCCATTGAAATAATATTTCTAGCGTTTTTGATTAACAATGTCTTCATGTAATCTCCTCAATTCATTCACCACTGGAAAAGAAAAACCTTAGTATCCGGGAGAAACTAAGGTCTTTCCAATTCGTTCTTATTCATGGCCCGGTAAAAATTCGGTTGTGAAAATCTCGCTTGTCTCAAAGTCTTCCTCAAGCAGCCCGATATCAAGAAGCTGGTTTTTCAATGTATCCCAGCGCTCTTCCGTCATATAGCCGATTCCATGCTCAGCGGCATCCTTGCCGTAAACATATTCATGCTGCGTTTCTGTTTCAAAGTTCAATGCCTCAAGCTCAATATTTGGATTTTCACCGATAATCACTTCATTAATCTTGTCAGATGATTCTTCGTATGACTTCCAGCCTTTTATATAGGATTCAACAAACTTCTCGACGGTTTCTTTATTGCTCTCCAAATAGTTCTTTGTGGTAAACAGCACGACATTGTACGGGTCATAGCCCGACTCCGAGACGAGCAGTGTTTCAACCGGTACATTTTCCTGCTCCATGAAAAACGGTTCTGAAGTAACGAACGCCTGGGTCACCGATGTTTTACTGTCGATAAAATTCACATGCTGGCCGTTGTAGCCCAGTTCCGTCGCACCGCTTAAATCATATTTGTTTTTCAAGAAGTCCCAGTAGGTAATGCCGGGCTGAACAAATACTTCACGGCCGTTCAAATCCTCGAAGCCTTGAATGTCTTCTCCCTTGTGAAACATAAAGGCCTGAGGGCTTCCCTGCATGGTGGCAGCGAGCGCAACAAGTTCAATTCCCTGATTGCGCGCAATCAGCATCTGGTCCGCATGTGCAAGGCCAAACTGTGCATCGCCGGCGGAAACAATTTGTACAGGCGATACTTGCGGGCCGCCCGGTTCCACCTCTACATTTAATCCGTTTTCCTCAAATGTTCTTTCTTCAACTGCACTGTATACGCCGCCATGCTGGGATTTCGGGAACCAGTTTAGCACCAGCTTTACGTCTTCTATTTTCCCTTCCGCACCGGCTGGCTCGCTTTCTGTATTCGAGGCGCTTTCCTCTCCGCATGCCGCAAGCATTAAACTCACTGCCATCATCGAAGCAAGCAGCCCTTTTTGTTTCCATTTTCGAATCTCCATTCCATTTCCTCCTCTATCTATCTCTTTATTTTTCTGATTTCATTGCTGATTCATGCCAGCTGCCAAGCATCATTTTTGAGAACAGGCTGACGAGCAGATAAAAGCTGATTCCCAGGATCGCTGCCGCAATTCCACATGAAAACAAAAACGATGTTTTTACTTGAATGGCTGCGACTGTAATGGCATAACCCAGGCCGCCATTTCCGCCGCCTATTCCCGCTACATATTCACCGACAATAGCGCCGACGATGGACAATGTACAGGAAATTTTCAGTCCGGCCATGATGTAAGGCATGGCTGCTGGAATGCGGAGCTTCCACATTCTTTGCCACTTTGATGCATTGTACAAAGTAAAAAGCTCATCCATGTTTTTATCAACGGAATTTAAGCCCATTAATGTATTGGAGATAACCGGGAAAAACCCGATTAAAAAAGAAATAACAACAATAGAGTTAAAGCCGGCGCCAAACCAGATGACCACAATCGGAGCTACCGCCACGACTGGGATGGTCTGCAAAATGATCGCATATGGATAAATGCTTCGCTCCAGTATTTTGGAACTGGCCAAAAGAACAGAAACACCGATGCCTATTACAGCGCTTAGCAAAAAGCCGATCACTGATTCAAAAATCGTAATGCGGATCGCTTCTCCAAGCAAAGCCCAATCAGATACCGTTGCCTCTAAAACGTCTGTTGGCTTCGGCAGAATATAATGGGGAAGACCCAGAGCAAGAGGGATCAGCTGCCACATTGAAATAAACAAAATAAATGCAACGATGGGACCGAGATACATTTCTTTAAATGTCGTACCCAGTGGCTTATTCTTTTTTCCTGCGGCTGCTAACGCATTTTGCTTCTTCGTTATTTCCATTTCCGACATTGCCATTTAAACTGTCTCCTTTCGATGTTCATGATTTTCAAGACTGGCCGAGGCAATATCAACATATTTTGAAAAAGCAGGATCTGTTCTCATGCCCAATTCACGAGGGTATGGAAGGTTTACATCAATGACCGATGAAAGTCTTCCCGGGCGAGCAGACATAACTGCAATTTTAGAAGATAAAAAGACGGCTTCATATACGTTGTGTGTCACAAATAAAACGGTCATTTTTTCTTTTTCCCATATATCGAGCAGCTCCATCTGCAGGGTCTGCCGGGTGATTTCATCCAGGGCTGCAAAGGGTTCGTCCATGAGCAGAAGCTTTGGTTTAGCTGCAAGCGCACGGGCAATGGAGACACGCATTCTCATTCCGCCGGATAGCTGTCTCGGGTATGATTTGAGATGGTCTTTTAATCCGACCATCTCCAGCACTTTGACTGCAGCTTCTTGTTTCTCTTTTTTATTCCCGCCGCGAAGCTCAAGCGGCAGCAGAACATTATCAAGCACACTGCGCCATGGAAGCAGGTTGGCGTCCTGAAACACAAAAGCGATGTCATTTGTATTTTTAATAAGCTCTTCCGGCGTTTTATCAAAAACGGTCACTTCGCCTACTGTTGGAGAGCCAAGTCCGGCTACCATTCTCAGCGCAGTAGATTTTCCGCATCCAGAAGGCCCAAGAAAGCTGACAAACTCTCCTTCTTCCACCGAAAAGTCAAAATGATTAAGAGCAATCGTACCGGTATTATAGATTTTGCTGACATTTTGAAAATAAACGGCCTGCTTTTGTTTGGTCGTCATGTCGCTCTCTCCTCCTAACTCAATTCTTATTTAAAACGGCATTCTCTATCTATGTAATATCTATTAACATCATATTCACAGACAAGATGAACCTCAATGTGCATTATCACTAAATATTATTCATCTTGTTAGCAGTAAAATAGAAAAGAGGCGTAATCCTTGTTGGATTACGCCTCTTTATGTAAGATAATATAACAATATTTATTTTGAGCTGGCACACTGTATCGCCCGAACAATCCCGCCATAGCCTGTGCAGCGGCATAAGTTCCCTGAAAAAGCTTTTTGGATATCCGCCTGATCCGGTTTTGGATTCGAGTCAAGAAGGCATTTCGCCGCCATTATCATTCCCGGTGTACAATAGCCGCATTGAAAGCCCCCTTCTTCAAGAAACGCTTCCTGAATCGGGTGCATTTGTTTTCCATCTGACAGCCCTTCAATCGTTACAACCGAAGCGTCTTCAAGCTGATAGGCAAGAATAAGGCATGAAACCGCCAATTTTCCATTCAGCAAAATCGAGCAGGCCCCGCACCGGCCGATACCGCATGAAATTTTAGTTCCCGTCTGGTTTAGTTCGTTACGAATTACATCGACCGCTCTCATCACTGGAGAGATATTTAATTGAACGGTTTCCCCATTTAACAGAAAAGACACAGGCATTGCCTCTGTTTTTTCTGCTGTTTGATGATTAACTTTCATAGAGAACACTCCTTTCAATTGATTGCAGTAATGCTTCCGGCTTAACCGGCAGCCGGCTGACCCTCAAGCCGACTGCATCATAAATAGCACTGGCAATGGCCGGGGCTACCGCGACCGTTCCAATTTCCCCCACACCGCGCGGTCCATAATGATCTTCAGCCGGCAGCGATTCGATTGCTCTCACCTGCAAGTTAAAAGGCACATCCACAATTCCTGGAATTAAGTAGGAATCAAAGTTTTCCACCGCATAATGGCCCTCTGTCATCGTAACATCTTCCATCAGCGTATAACCAAGCGCCATCACGCCGCCTCCTTCAATTTGTCCTATATAGCCCATTTCGTTGACGACCGGCCCGGCTGCTGTTGTCTGGTGCAGGCCGGTTACACGTATTCTGCCCGTTAAAAGATCTGCCTCCACCTGAGCAACGACACCACTGTATGTGTATAAAAAATGGGCTGAATCAATTGGATCGGGCGAAACCGGAAAATCGAATTGTGCAGCAACAACAATCGGCTCCTCGCCTGCTGCCAGCTCCTGAAAGGACAGTTTGTATTCTCCATTTACCTGAATACCACCCGGGCCGACTGAGAGCCGCTTTTCTTCTATCCCTGTTTTTCGCGCTGCCCGGGCCAGCAATTTTTGCAAAAACGGTTTTTTCAGCCGCTGAAGCGAATGCCAGACCATGCTCGTTCCCCGCGAAGCGGTAGTAGAGCCGGATGACGGTACAAGCGACGTATCACCAATTATGATGGAAATATCCTCCTTCGCGCAGCCCAGCTGCCCGGCCGTGATGGCTTCAATAACAGCAAGGATTCCCTGGCCTGCTTCCTCAAAGCCAAAAGCAATTTCAATTTTTCCATCTTCTTTAAATGACAGGCGCCCGCCGGCAGGATCCAGCCGTCCAAACCCAAGTCCGCCGCCGTGCATCGTCACAGCCATCCCTACGCCCGTCCGCTTCCACGTATCTTGTTTTAAAGGCAGCCGTTTTTTCTCCGCATACACTGCAGCGGCTGATTCCAGCACATCCAAAGCGCCATCTGTTTCAACGATTCTCTGCCCAAGCGGCCCGGGATCTTGTTTGCTCCGAATATTAAGACGCCTCACTGCTATACCATCCATGCCAATAGCCTCGGCCAGGCGGTCAATTTGCCCTTCAAGAGCGAACGTAACCTGGTTCCCTCCAAACCCGCGAAATTCTCCAGAAACACCGTTATTGGTAAAAACGGAAATACCCTTTGTGTCAACAGCCTGGATCATATACGGACCGGCCGCATGCTCAACAGCAAAATCCAGAATGGCCGGTCCAAGCGTCGCATAAGCGCCCGTATCGGCCACAATTCTTGTTTGGTGGGCACGCAGCCTCCCCTCCCGGTCAATTCCTGTTTTCATCGTAATCTTCATCGGGTGGCGTTTAATGCTTGAACGCATCGATTCCTGCCTTGTCTGGTGGATTTTCACCGGTTTTCCGGTTTTCAATGCGAGCAGAGCACCATACGGCTGGATGTTGAGTTCATCTTTCCCGCCAAACGATCCTCCCATCGGGCTCGATACAATCCGAATGCGTTCTGCCGGCATCCCCAAAATCCGGGCCAGCTGAAACTGGTCTTTAAATCCATGCTGCGTGCCCACATAAACAGTAAGACTGCCGTTCTTTTCCGGCACAATGACCCCGCCTTCTGTTTCCATATATGCATGCAGCTGGCGCGGTACTTGATACGTTTCTTCAACAATTTTTGCACATTGGGAAAATTCTTTTTCAATATCCCCTTTTTGGAATCCTGCACGATGAAGAACATTGCCGTCTGGATGAAGAAGCGGCGCTGTTTCTTCCAGCGCTTTTTCCGGGCAGTCCAGAACGGGCAGAGGCTCATATTGAATTCCTATCAGTTCAAGCGCCCGGGCGGCGATCTCAATAGAGTCGGCCGCCACAGCCGCTACAGCATCTCCAACATATCGTACAATATCCTTGCATAATACCGGCTGATCCGGTGTTACGATACCAAACCCATTTAAGGCAGGTACATCTTTATGTGTAATGACCGCCTGAACACCAGGCAGACGCTGTGCTTCATCAGTGGAAATGGAAAGAATACGGGCATGCGGGTAAGGGCTTCTTAAAATTTTCCCGTAGAGCATATGCGGGAACGATAAATCTGTCAGGTACTTCATTTTCCCTGTTACTTTCGCTTTTCCATCCGGCCGGATATTTTTTTTCATCCTTATGCTCCTTTCTCCAGCTTTATAGAACAGACTGCAGCTCCCTGACAAGAAGGTTCGCTGCCACAGTCCTCCGGTAATCCGCTGATGCGAAAACGTCGCCAATCAGGGCTGACTCCTTTTTGATACGGCTGGCAAGACCAGACATGAAGCCGTCTGTCAGCTGCTTGCCGCTTACCATTTCTTCACATTCCTTTAAACGCATCGGTGTATTAACACCGCCCCCAACCGCCATCCGAATCATTTTAACTGTATTTGAACCGGTAACTTCCACGTACATCGCAACAGTCACAACAGACGGAATAAACGCTTCTCTTCGCCCGACTTTGTGAAAAAAACAGCGGCCTTTTACAGGAGAAGGAATGATAATATCGGTTAAAATAGCTCCTTCCTCCGGAGCTTCTTTTCTATCAACGAAGCCAGCAAGCGGCTCAGACTGAATACCACCCTCACAAAACCAGGAGAGGCGCGCATCCAGCGCCAGCAAAATTGGAATAGCGTCCCCGACACCATAAAGAATATTGCCGCCAAGCGTGCCCCGGTTTCGCACAGCCGGCGAGGCAATCGTGCCAGCTGCTTTCCCTAAAACAGGGCACTTCCTTTTTATCAATGAGTGGGTGCGACATGTCTCCAGGTCGGTCAGCGCACCGATTCGAATGGACCGGTCCACCGTCTCTTCAATATCTGCCAGTTCACGAATCCGCTCCAGGCTGATTAAATGAGGAGGAAATGCAATTCCCTGCTCCCGCTGCATTTGCATAAGCGTTCCTCCGGCAATAAACCGGGATACGCCATCAAGCTCTTTTTTTAATGCCCGGGCCTCTTCCAGGCTCACCGGCTGCCAGACAGATGTTGATGTCGCCGTTAACGCAGCCACCATTCCTCTCCCTCCTTACCGCTTCTTTGTAATCTTTCTTTGTATCGATATCAAAAAAGGAATAGTCTCTTTTCCTCTCAATCATAATGCCCCTGCAGGCAAAAGACGGCTGCTTCAGCAAATTTCCCGCCCCCCGGTCCCCCTCCAGTTTCTGAAGCTCTGCAAAAAGATGCCTTGAAAAAAGCACCGGCGGCCGGGCAATATCGTGGAAACGCGATGAAACAAATGCCGGCTTCCTTGCGTTATACATATCTATCAGCTCATTAATTAAACTCGAATTAACAAACGGCTGGTCTGCCAGAAGAATCACGGCGGCCCCTGCACCCGCGTTTTCAGCTGCTTTCAAACCGGCTGCCAGTGAATACGCCTGACCTCGGGAAGCATCCTTACAAACTGTTTGCGACCAATTTCTTTCCCTCAAAAAATCAGGCTGTATCCAGCAGGCTTCCTCTTCTTTTTTTCTG
Source organism: Domibacillus indicus (assembly GCF_000970685.1). Classification (GTDB taxonomy): domain Bacteria; phylum Bacillota; class Bacilli; order Bacillales; family Domibacillaceae; genus Domibacillus; species Domibacillus indicus. The sequence continues at coordinate 31,034 of NZ_LAJB01000019.1, read as the reverse complement.
ACAACAACCACATGGTCAAGTCTGGAGGAAAGCGCCGCCCTGAGTGTTGCTCCCCCAATCGTTGTATCACCAAGCGGCAGCAGCAGCTTGTTTTCGCCCATCCGGCGGCTGCTGCCAGCTGCGAGCAAAATACCGATAATCGGACTGTTCATATGCAGGCCGCTTCTTTCACGGAAACCGCATGGCTCACTTCAATAAGCTGGGCGACAATGCTGATCGCAATTTCTTCTGCTCCCTGAGCCCGAATGGCTAAACCGGCCGGCGAGGAAACTCCTGAAGGAACAGTGTCTGCCCCAAACAAGCGGGCGGTTCTTTTCTCCGAACCAAGTACACCAAGATACCTCAGTTCCTTCTTTGCCAATGCGCATACCAGCTCCTGATCCCGTTTGAAATTATGAGTCATGACTACAACGCAATCATCTGATTTCAGCTTTAATTGGCCGAGCACCTCATGCGGAAAACCGACAATACGGGTTTCTGCAGATGGAAAATGATCTGCTGTGCAAAAAGCGGGGCGCCAGTCAGCAACCGTAACCGAGAACCCGGCACCGGCCGCAAATGAAACGAGCGGGCGCGCATCGGGACCTGCTCCAAATACAACCAGCCTTCGCTTTGGGCGAATTCGGTGTACATACACATCGCTTTTCAGCGCTTTGCTGAAAAACATCCCGCGTTCAAGCACCCGGCCATTGTCCGGTATGCCGCCTTCCCAATGCCCGAACGCCTCTCCTGACTCGGGAACAAACAAATAACCCGGACGGTCACCCCGCTTTTTTATCATTAATACAGACTGGCCTTCCTGAAGTAATTTTTTTAATTGAAGCAAATGCGTTAGATGTGCCTCAGTCAGCTTTTCAGTCCATATGTGAATAACTCCATTACAGCCTGAACCTTCCCCCCAGGAAAACTCATCCTCACCGCGCATATCATATATAAGCTCCCTATACAGCTCATCATTTTCTTCCAGCCGCCCGGCCAGATCTTCCTCCAGACAGCCGGCGCTCAGCAAGCCCACCTGCGTTCCATCCGGCTTAAATAACATTGCTGCTCCTTCCTTTTTATAAGCAGAGCCGGTGACTTTAACGATCATTGCCAGTACACCTCCAGCCGAAGTATTGCTAATGGCATCCAGCACATCATGAATTTCCTCCATAACGATGTTCCCCCCTCTAAGATTTGCTGTGCTAAAAAAGGGCGCTGATTTAAAAATCATTGCCCTTTTTGTCAGCTTCCTCTATACACTTGATAACCCCAAGGCGAAATAAGAAGCGGAATATGATAATGAGCCGCGGATGCTGACAGGCTCACCCGCACCGCCACCCGATTTAAAAACGGCGGGCTGCCGGCAGAAACTTCTTTCCGGCCAAAATAATCACCAATATAATATAAAAGCTCGTACTCTCCTTCTTCAAAATCCGCTTCTGCCACCAGAGGTTTATCCACCCGGCCATCGCGGTTGGTGACGGATTGTGCGATGATCCTCTTTTCTGATTCGGTCTTTACAAAATAAACATCCACCTCGACTCCTGATGCCGGCTGTCCGTGCGTTAAATCTAAAATATGTGTAGTCAATGCAGGCATTCACTCGGCTCCTTTTCAGCAGCAACAATGTCCCTTATTCGGAAATGAGCGATCTTAAATACTTCATTTAAAGCCGTATCAAATTCCGTTTTTTTATCATTTTCCAGACGCTTTTCCATATTCATGCTGATCTCTTCTTTCGATTTGCCACGGACAGCGATAATAAAAGGAAAATCAAACTTTTCTGTATAAGCTTTGTTCAGCATTGAAAACTGTGTAAATTCACCTTCTGAAAGAGCCGTTAAACCCGCACTGGCCTGCTCTTTCACGGAGGAATCTGTCATCTTTATTCTTGCTCCAAGGTTCGGATGATTGCGCAGCAGTGCCAGCTGATCAGAAACGGATGATTCGCGCACAATCAAAACCATCTGCTCATGCAAGGATCGAATCGAGGAAAACGGACGGCTATGGGCTGCCCGTTCTGCTACCCAGAGGGAATGCTCATATACCCCGCCAAAATGCTGGACGAAGGAAGACTTTTTCATTTCATTAACGAATTGGATTGTCAGCAAGCTCGACACCTCTTCTCTTTCTTTTGTGTAATGTTAAATAACATAATAAATATTTTACAAAGGGGTATCTCTATTGTCATTAGTTAAAACAACTAAATAATAAATTATTTTATATTTTTATAACAAAACATACTCAATTTGTGTTATATTTTATTACACAAAATGTTTTTTGGAGGGATTCGGTGAAACTAAAAACACTGCTTAATCAGGCTCCTTTTCAAGATATGAAATGGATTGCGGGTGAAAAAGGAGCTTTAAACGATATTACCAATGTAACGATGATGGACGCTCCGGATATTCTCCCTTACTTAAAGCCGAACGATTTGCTTGTTACCACAGGCTACCATGTCAAAGACGATTCTGATAAGCTGATTTATCTTATCGACCAAATGGCCCGCAAGCATTGTGCCGCTCTGTTTATAAAAACAAAACGCTTTTTCGGCCAGCTGCCTTCTGAAGCAATCCAGCTTGCCAATCGCCTTGAATTCCCTATCGTTGAAATTCCTGAAAACTGGTCACTCGGTGAAACAGTCAATCAAATGCTCAATGTTATTCTTGACAAGCGGACAAGTGAATTGCACAGTGCCATTGAAACACATAAGCTGTTCTCAAGCCATATCATGGGCGGCAAGGGCTTGAATGCACTGCTCGCTAATTTAACGGAATTGACCGGGCACCGTGCTTTTTTGTGCACGTCTTATTTCTCTCTTCTTGCCGGAGACCGCCAGTTGTCCGATGTTCTTTCTCTTTTAAAAGAATGGTCGTCACAGCATGGCTCTTTCTTATCGCCGGGCTCTGCTTTCTCTACTTTTACTACGCTCGCCGCTGAAAAAACCTATACGCTGTTTCCCGTTTATGCACACAAGAAAAATGCAGCGCTTCTCCTGCTTGAAGGAGCAATTTATCCACAGGAACACGTTAAACTGCTGACCATTGAGCAGGCGCTGAATGTTATATCATTTGAGCTTTTAAAAGAGGATGCTGTCAAACAGTTTACACGGCGCATCCGCAATGAATTTTTCTTAAACTTTTTAGATGATGCTTTTTCAAGTGAAGAAGAATCTGTCAGCCGCGCAAAGGAATTTGATCTGCCGCTGAAGCAAAAATATATTTGCGCCGCCGGGCGGATCGATGCGCCCGAGGAAGAGTGGTCCTATTATACAAATCAGAAAGAACTTGATGAAATTTGTCATTTTTTCGAAAAAGAGCTGCATACAATGGACGTTCCCTGTCATTTATTCACAAAAGGCGAAACATTAATTTTGCTTTTAAAAGCTCCTGACCATATTAAAGACACTCACTCGTTCACAGCTTCGTTTTTACATAAGCTCCAAAACCGCCTGAGCCGCGAGCATAAAATAACCATGTCCTTTGGTGTCAGCCATCTTTGCTCTTCCCTTTTATTTGTTCGCCAGGGTTATAAAGAAGCGCGTGATGCTTTGAAAACCAACAGGCTGTCCAGCGGGCCTTCTTCCATCCACTTTCACCGGACAAAAGATGTAAATGAGCTGTTAAGGCTTTTGCCCGCAAAGGATTTAATTCAATTTTACAAGCATACTACCCAGCAGCTGAAGCTGAGCAATTTAGAAGAAGAGAAATCGCTGCTTGATACACTGTTTGTGTATATGGAAAGCCACTGCCACATTTCCGAAACCGCCAAGCGGCTGTTTGTGCACCGCAACACAGTCGTATACAGGCTGGAAAAATGCGAAGAGCTGCTCGGTATTTCGTTAAAGGATCCTGATTTTTCCCTGCAGGTGCGTCTCGCTTTGCGTATAAAGCACTTATTGAATGCATAAAAAGCCCGGAGATTCTTTCTCCGGGTTTCAGAGTGTAGACAAAGTTAGAAAGCAGGCTGATTGAAAACGTTTGTCTTTCCAGGAACGCCGCCGGCTGGGAAGCGGAGTGACCGTTTGGGGGTCATGAGCATTCACAGACGGCAAGTGACGCCGAAAGCAAGCGTTTGTCAACAGCCTGAAGCCCGGAGATTCTTTCTCCGGGCTTTTTACATATAGTAATAATAGCGTTCATCTGTTTTTTCTTTCTCAGGAAAGGCTGGGATTCCAATACGACGGATAATAATGGCACTAAGGGCCAGCTTTAGCTGGTCATCACTTAATTCATCCATCAAATAAACAGGCGCCGTTATTTTTTGATTGCTTAAAAGCTGAATAGCCAGTGTCAAAAATGTGCTGCTGCCATTGGCTGCATCCGCATCCGGGCTGGAAAGTGTGTCCGTCCATAAAAAACGGCCATCCTTTAAATGAATATATGGATTGAGCGTTTTCCTCAGCGTACGGTCTCCTGTCACTAAAAATACAAAAGCAAGCTTTGACCGGTCTGCCTGCTGCATAGCGGGCATCGAGGCCCTTGCCAGCTCAAAACGGCTTTTATGCTGTTCGTTTAAAAACTGTACATTCATTATGCGGCCTCCTTGTAATCGTTGGTGTTTTTATTTAATCATGATTTTGAACCTCCGGCAGAATGTGCGTAAGATTTTCTTACAGATAAGTTGAATTGCTTCTGCCAGACCCTTATGATCAACTTATCTTTTTCGTATATCCTTAACAATATGGGTTAAGGGTCTCTACTCGGAACCGCAAATTCCCGGCTACGAAAAAATAAGCAGCATCGCTTATTTTTTCGCAGCCTTTTTTATTTGACTGGAGGGAATAAAATGGAAAGCTTATTGATCAAAAATGCACAGATTATCACAATGAACGCAAGGGAGGAAATTATCAAAGGGGATCTTTATATTAAAGATGGCCGGATCAGCTCGATCGGCGCCTCTTTCAGCGGCACAGCAGCGGATCACATAATTGATGCATCCGGCCGGACAGTCATTCCCGGGTTTGTCCAAACCCATATTCACCTGTGCCAGACACTGTTTAGAGGAAAAGGGGATGATCTCGAATTAATGGACTGGCTGAAAAAAAGAATATGGCCGCTTGAAGCTTCTCATGATGAAGAATCTATTTACTATTCAGCCATGCTCGGTATCGGGGAACTCCTGCAAAGCGGCACTACAACCATCGTTGATATGGAAACGGTCAGCCACACCGATTTTGCGTTTCAAGCCATTGCGGAAAGCGGCATCCGCGCCCTGTCCGGCAAGGTAATGATGGACAAAGGAAATGAGGTCCCGGCCGGCCTTCAGGAAAAAACAGCTGCATCCATTCAAGAAAGTGTTGGTTTATTAGAGAAATGGCACATGTATGACAGCGGCCGCATTCAATATGCGTTTTCCCCAAGGTTTGTCGTTTCCTGCACAGAAGAGCTGCTGCGAGAAGTGCAGAAGCTGTCTGCTCACTACAATGTTAAAGTACATACCCATGCTTCCGAAAACAAAGGGGAAATCGCCATTGTCGAGCAGGAAACCGGCATGCGCAATGTTGTTTATCTCGATCATCTCGGCCTTGCCAACGAGCGGCTTATTTTGGCACACTGCATCTGGCTCGATGAACAGGAAAAGCGGATTATTCGAGAGCGCGGTGTCAATGTCAGCCACTGCCCCGGATCAAACTTAAAGCTCGCTTCCGGTATCGCTGATATTCCCGGGCTGCTTAACGACGGCTCCTCCGTCAGCCTCGGGGCCGACGGAGCTCCCTGCAACAATAATTTGGATATGTTTAACGAAATGCGCCTTGCTGCTCTTATTCAAAAACCGATTTATGGCCCAACCTGCATGAACGCCCGCGCTGTGTTTAAAATGGCGACTATTGGCGGCGCCCGCGCTGTCGGAATGGATCATGAAATCGGCAGTATTGAAATCGGCAAGAAAGCAGACCTGGCCATCTTAAATTTAAACAGCTTTCATACATTCCCCTCCTATGATGTGGACCCCATTTCCCGCATCGTTTATTCGGCAACACGCGCGGATGTGGAAACAACCATTGTTGACGGCAGGGTAGTAATGGAAAACGGCCGCATGAAAACAATCAACAAAGAAACCGTGCTGAAAGAAGCAGACGCTTCCATTAAACGTCTGCTCAGCCGGACCGCTATTTTACAGTAAGATGCACTCCCGGGGCGGTAAATTTTACTTTAGGGCGGTTATCGAATTGCCCGGGGCGGCAACAGCATTTACCGCCCTAAATGCAATTTATTCCGCCCCCTATTTCCCTTTTCCGCCCTTTAATGCAAAAACGGCTCAAACCTTTACTGATTTGAGCCGTTCAGTATTATATTTTATAAACACGAGTTTCATACGGATTAAGGATTAGTTCACCCGGCGGAGTTTCTTCACGCACAGGGTAGTTATGAAGCAATAACTGGGCAAAGTCATATGTGACGCCATCGAGTTTTTTCACAGGCACCGGCTGGTCTGACAGGTTGCCAAGCACGATCACTTTTTCCTCTCCAAGTGTTCGTGTATAAGCAAATAACCGTGTATCTTCCTCCAATACAATGTTATAAGTCCCGTATGTGAAAACCTCATTTGCTTTTTTCACTTTAATCATCTTTTTATAAAAATTCAGGATGGAGTCTTCCTTTTGCAGTTGGGCTTCAACATTAATGCTTTGATAATTTTCATTCACCTTAATCCACGGCTTGCCGGTGGTAAAGCCGGCATTTTCTTCTGCTGACCACTGCATAGGCGTACGTGAGTTGTCACGGCTTGAATGCCAGATAATCTCCATCATTTCATCGTGCTGAATGCCGGCACTGGTGCCCAGGCGGTACATATTTTTCGTACGGACGTCATTGTAATCTTCAATTCTTTCATATTTCACATTGGTCATGCCAATTTCCTGGCCCTGATAAATAAACGGTGTTCCCTGCATTAAAAAATAAACGGCCGCAAAAGCTGTGGCACTTTCATACCAGTATTCCCGGTCATTCCCCCAGGTAGAGACCACGCGCGCCTTATCATGGTTTTCGATAAACAGGGCATTCCAGCCTTTGTTTTCAAGCGCTTTCTGCCACTTGGTCATCACTTCTTTATAGCCTGGAATATCGAGGCCTGTTTTTGTTTCTGCATTCCATAATTCGAGGTGCTCAAATTGAAAAATCATATTGAATTTCCCTTTTTCTTCACCCACCCATTCTTCAACATCATCCGCTGTTACGCCATTTGCTTCTCCGATCGTCATAATGTCGTACTTTGCAAATGTTTCAGCTTTTAGTTCTTCTAAAAGCGGCTGAATGCCTTTTACGTTCATATGGTGGTCAAAGGAGGGAACATATTTTAGTTCGTTTGGATTCGGCATGTCAATTAAGCCTTCCACCTTTTTAATATGGCTGATCGCATCGACCCGGAAGCCGTCAATCCCTTTATCAAGCCACCAATTCACAGTTTCATACAGCGCCCGGCGCACTTCGGAGTTCTCCCAATTTAAATCCGGCTGTTTTTTCGAAAAGAGATGAAGGAAGTACTGCTCTGTTTTCTGGTCATATTCCCACGCCGAATCTCCGAAAATGCTTTCCCAGTTGTTTGGTTCCGCCCCGTTCTTTCCGTCACGCCAGATATACCAGTCACGCTTCGGATTATCTCTAGAGGAGCGCGATTCAATAAACCAGGGATGTTCATCACTCGTATGGTTAATAACAAGGTCAAGAATAAGCTTCATGCCCCGCGCATGCACTTCGTTTAAAAGCTCGTCGAAATCCGCCATTGTTCCAAACTCATCCATGATTTCTTTGTAATCGCTTATATCATAGCCGTTATCATCGTTTGGCGATTCAAACATCGGGCAGATCCAAATAACATCAATTCCAAGATCTTTTAAATAATCGAGCTTTGTGATGACTCCTTGAATATCGCCAATACCGTCCCCATTCGAATCCATAAAGCTGCGCGGGTAAATTTGATACGCGACCGCCTCTTTCCACCATACTTTGCTCATAAAACGTCCCCCAAATCTTCTAGATTGTTTTCTACGTGTATTTTAGCACGGAATGCAAAGAAAAATGAGAAGCCGTTCATTTCTCTGATATACTTTTGCAGCCGCGCTTTTTATGTATTTAATTTTACAGCCGCCTCGCTCAATTTAGTATAAATCATAAAATATACTTGTGCAATCGTTTTCACTAAAAATTTATTTTTTCTTGTTACTTGCTAAATTCTATTATTTTGATTTGGTCTTTCATTATTTTAAAACTACTATTTTCACCTTTATTTTAAAATAATTCGTAAATTTCTTCTTGCTAAATGAAAGCGGATTTATTAGAATGTTACTCATGCAAACGATTTCGTAGATTTTAAAAATACAAAAGGAGATTTGATTATGAAGAAGTTTATGTCTTTTGATTTCTGGCAAAAGCTTGGAAAAGCGCTTCTCGTTGTTGTGGCTGTTATGCCTGCGGCCGGTATTATGATTTCAGTCGGCAAGCTTATCGCTATGATGGGCGGCAATATCGAAATTATTGGAGTGACCGCTCACGTAATGGAGGATATCGGCTGGGCCATTATCGGGAACTTACATATTCTGTTCGCAGTGGCTATCGGCGGTTCATGGGCAAAAGAACGAGCCGGCGGAGCATTTGCGGCCCTGCTTGCCTTTGTATTGATTAATAGAATTACAGGTGCTTTGTTTGGCCTAAACAGCGATATGATGAACGATCCAGAAGCTGCTGTGTCTTCTTTCTTTGGCAGCGACTTAATTGTAAGCGATTATTTTACGTCTGTACTCGGTGCACCTGCTCTTAATATGGGGGTGTTTGTCGGTATTATTGCTGGTTTTACCGGAGCGGTTATCTTTAACAAATATTATAATTTCAGCAAACTGCCCGCTTCATTAGCCTTTTTTAACGGCAAACGGTTTGTTCCGTTTGTAGTAATTGTCTGGTCAGTTGTAATCGCCATTTTTCTTGCGGCGGTCTGGCCTTTTATCCAGGGTGTTCTAAATGATTTCGGCAAGTGGATTGCCACATCAAAAGATACAGCGCCGATTATCGCGCCATTCGTATTCGGTACACTCGAACGTCTCCTGCTGCCATTTGGTCTGCATCATATGCTGACGGTTCCGATTAACTACACAGAACTTGGCGGCACATACACAATGCTGACAGGAGCGTCCGCCGGACAGGTTGTCGCCGGCCAGGACCCGCTCTGGCTTGCCTGGGCAGCTGACCTGAACAACTTAAAAGCGGCCGGTGATATGGCTGCATACAATGCATTACTTGCGGATGTGACACCGGCGCGTTTTAAAGTCGGACAGATGATTATTTCCACTGCCTCACTTGTCGGAATTGCACTTGCTATGTACAAAAACGTTGATAAAGACAAACGGGCAAAGTATAAGCCAATGTTTTTGTCTGCCGGCCTGGCTGTCTTTTTAACCGGTGTAACAGAGCCGATTGAATTTATGTTTATGTTTGCAGCTCCTCTTTTATATGTGGTGTATGCTATTTTAACCGGATTAAGCTTTGCGGCAGCCGATTTAATTAATCTGCGGCTGCATTCATTCGGGCTGATTGAGTTTATCACCCGGATTCCAATGGCGGCAAAAGCGGGATTAACTCGTGATATTATTAATTTCATTATTACATGTGCTGTTTTCTTCGCACTGAATTTCACAGTCGCAAACTTCTTGATCAAAAAATTCAATTTCCCAACGCCGGGACGGGCAGGAAATTACACGGATGAAGAAGAAACAGCTGCCGAAACAGCTGCTCCCGCTTCAGAAAGTGCTCCGGCGGCAGAAGGAACAGTGGCTTCAACAATTATCGGCCTGCTTGGCGGCAGCGATAATATTGAAGATGTAGACGCATGTATGACCCGTCTGCGCGTTACGGTAAAAGACGTTGAAAAAGTATCATCAGAAGCAGACTGGAAAAAAACCGGTGCTCTCGGCCTTATTTTAAAAGACAAAGGCGTCCAGGCGATTTACGGTCCAAAAGCGGACGTTATTAAGTCGGATGTACAGGATTATTTGGGGGTGTAAACGGTGAAGCTCCTGACGTTAAACTGCCATTCCTGGCAGGAAGAAAATACGCTGGAAAAGCTGAATATACTCGCCGGGACTATTGCTGAAAGAGAGTATGATGTTATTGCACTGCAGGAGGTAAGCCAGTCTGAGGCAGCTGGCCATGAAAATTATGCAAAGCTTCTCATCGAAAAGCTGCATGAACTTGGACAAAAAGAGTATACATTCATCTGGGATATGAGCCACTTCGGATATGAAATTTATGAAGAAGGCGTCGCAATTATTACAAAGCATCCTGTGTTCAGCCATGAATCTTTTTTCATTACGGACCAGCATGATATTCACAACTGGAAAACCCGCAGAATCGTAAAAGCTGAGGTTGAAGTTGACGGCAGGCTCCTGTCCTTTTATTCATGCCACCTCGGCTGGTGGCATGATGAAGAAGAGCCGGCCAGAAAGCAGCTGGACCGCCTGCTCGAACACGCTTCTTCTGACAAATGCTCATTTCTGATGGGTGACTTTAACGGCGATCCGTCTGTTCGGGGTGAGAATTACGATTATGTGCTTAAAGCTGGATTTAAAGACACTTATGCACTCGCTGCCCGGAAGGATAATGGGTTTACGGTGAAAGGCAAAATCGATGGGTGGGATGAAAACAAACAGGATTTGCGGATTGACTATATTTTTGTAAATAAGCCTGTTAACGTGGCGTCGTCTGCTGTTGTTTTTAACGGGTCCAACAAACCGGTTGTATCTGATCATTACGGGGTTGAAATAGAAATTCAGTAAAAAAAGTGCCTCTAAAGCTAGATTAATGGCTTTAGAGGCACTTTTTATCACTTGCTCTATCGCAGCACTTATTTTGGCTTATTTCATTGCTGCTTTTATTTTATCGCTCATTTATAGCTTTGATCCATGTGCGGGCCATCAGCATATTTCCAATCGAATTCATATGCACGCCGTCTGTTGTTAATTTATGTTCATTCTCTCCACTTATGTAGCTGATAAAAGCCTGGTGAGCAGGCACAAGAACAGCATTATATTCTTTCGACAGCTTTTGTACAATATCCACATAAGGCTTGAGCATTTCATTTCCTTTTGACTGCGGATCTTCTTCGATAATAGTCGGCTCCATTAAAACGAGCTGTACTCCTGATGTTTTTTCCAGCAAACTTCTGTAAACCTCTTCAAATTTCCCGGGCAATACTTGATTCATTCCCGGTGAATCAAGCTGCCGCCAGACATCGTTAATGCCAATGGAGACAGATAAAACCGTTGGCTGCTCCTGCAGCACATCCTGCTCCCAGCGCTCCGCTAAATCCGTTACCCGGTTTCCTCCAATTCCTTTATTTATAACAACTGGAGCGTTCGCTGGCGATTCACAAATTAACTGGTCTCGCACCAGCCTTACATAGCCGTCTCCCAGCTCTTCCGGTTCTGTCCGGCGTCCGCAGTCTGTGATGCTGTCTCCAATAAATAAAAGCCGGTCTTTCTTTGTAAACATGCTCATTTCCCTCCCAATTGAACTGTTTTTTTGCTTGCAGCAGATTTTGAAATGGCACTTGTTACTTCCTGTGTGCGCCATGCGTCTTCATAGCTGGACAAAATCTTCGACGCATCTCCAGTTCGCACAGCGTGAAGAAATGCGTCATTTTCACGTATATACGGATTCACTGAATCTTTTTCTTTTATCTCCATGGCAGGCGTACATTTTGTCAGCCCCGACTGGTCCATCTTTGTAATGCCGCCGCTATGGAAAAACTGAAGCTCAATTTGTGAGACACCAGCCGGCAGCATGCATGTATTCGACAGCTGGACGATTACACCGCTTTTCATTTTCAACACCGCACTGCCAACGTCTGGTGCTGTCACATGTTCATGCTGCTTTGCCATAAGCCGGTCCGCCTCCACTGCATACACTTCTTCCACTTCACCAAGCGTATAACGGATAAGATCGATTAAGTGTGTTGTCTGCTCTACAAACTGCCCTCCGGATGCGTCACGATTTCTCCACCATGAAACAAGCGGCATTGATCCCATCCAGCTCCCCGTTGCCATTCCGATTGTATGGGCCTCCAGCTCTTTTTTTAAAGCGGCAACGGTATTCCGGTAGCGAAAATGATAGCCGACCGAGGTAATTAGCTTCTTTTTCTGCAAGGCTTTCATAATTTCGCCTGGTACTTCTAAATCAGCTGCAAGCGGCTTTTCAACGAAAAAAGGGATACCGCGCTCAATAAGCTGCCGCTCAATTTCACCGTGGGCAAAAGGAGGAACACAAATGTAGACGGCATCAAGCTTTTCGCTATCCAGCATTTCTACCAGCTGGTCATATCCATTTGCTCCGCCATATTCCGAAGCAAAAGCCTCTGCTTTTGCCCTGCTTGTTCCGCACACCGCCTGCAGTTTTACCTCTTCCATATCCGCCAGAATTTCTGCATGCATCCGGCTGAATCCGCCTGTTCCAATCATGCCAACTTTCACAGCGCCAGCTCCTTTACCTTCAGAAAAACAGCACGTTCATGAGGTGATTTGTTTGGCGCGTGAATAGCCAGCATAGCTTCGCCCGAAAATGTATGGAATACCATTCCATGGCCGCCATCTTCATCGAGCAAAGGCTTCTTTTCATGAAGCCAGGGACCCTGAACTGTCCCTGACTGAGAACAGGCAATACCCACTGCATATCCTTTTTCACTTCGGCTTGACCAAATCATCTGCAAGTCACCCTGCTTTGTCCGGTAAAGAAAAGGGCCATCTGTTATATAGCTCACACCGTCATGAACCGGTTTTGTCCATTCCGCTGCAGACGCTTTAAATAGGAGAACCGGATCGCCGGCAGCGGTACGTAAATCATCTGACAGCGGCATCGCGTACATTTCTCCGTCCTGCACCTGAAGCCATTCACGGCAAAATACCATCCATGGCCTGTCCCTTTCATCAATAAAAAGCGTTCCATCCAGGCATTCCCACTTCTTCGGGGTAACTGGATAATCAGTCAGCGGCTCAAAAGGCCCGAGTGGTGAAGCTGATTTTAAAATTTGTGTACCCCGGCATCGATCATCCGATTTAAAGGTGGCAAACATATAATAAGCATCCTTCCAGACAAACACTTCCGGCGCCCAAAAATGCTGGTCCGCCCAAAAACCCAGAGCCGGGCGAAACGCTTGAAATGGACCTTCCCAACTCCGCAGATCATCGCTTTTGTAAGCATCAAACCCTGACGCCCGCCCTGACCATACATTTTCATCGGTTGTTCCATAAAGATAATAAGTGTTTGATTTATCATCTCTCAGCACAAACGGATCACGAATACGGATAGAATCAATGTTCATGTTTAGTTCCCCCTTCTTTACAAATTAAATGAAAACGAGGCATTCCGGCTGCAGATAAGCTTTCCGTTTTCCAGTTCAAGCTTAGCCGCCTGCAAAGAGGAGCGTCTGGACTGGGGATTTTGATCACGGTCTGGATGCGTAAAATAAAAAATATACGCATGCTTACCATTTACGTGCACATCCGCGTGCAAGCCGATGGTTTGATCATCATCTCGTGTACCCGGCTCATGCAAAATCTTTCCGTTACGGTGCCAGGCTTGTCCCTCAGCAGACTGATAAACAGCGAGGCCTGACCATTCATCAATAACCATCCAGTACGTGTCATTCCAGTAAAATACATTGGCTCCTTCATGCGGCTGATGCGTCAAAACGGGGCCTGCCGGCTGCCAGTGATACAAATTGTCACTGTCTGCCGCATAAGTAAACGAACCGGCGGCTTCATCTTTATACCACATGCGCCACTTATTACCTAGAATTTGATGGACACAGGCATCTATAACATATTCAGAACTTAAACGCAGAATGGATTGAAACGTCCAATTCCATAAGTCATTGCTTGTATAATGAATGATCTGCCTTTTATGTCCCTCCCATTGAACGGGTACACCCTGTATATAACTGACGTACATATGGTAGACACCGTCATGCCAGAGAATTTCCGGAGCCCAAAATGTGTTTCTTCCTTCTTCAAATTCAAGTCCTTGAAGGATACCGCGGTATGTCCAGGTCTCTCCCTGATCCCGCGATGAAGCAATACCCAGATCAGTGCCGTGCACCCAGGCAACACCCGGGCCTTCTAAAGATGCTCTTCGATTTGTGTATACGATCCACCATTCTTCTGCTTCCCGGTTCCAAATTAAAGCCGGATCGGCAGCCCCATCGTAAATCGGATCACGGAAAAGCGGCGCTTTTGGCATTATTGAAGCCTCCTTTAAAAGCAAAGAGATTAGCAGAAATAGAATGGCTGAATCAGGCTATATGACCGGCTGTTTCAATCTATTTATCCGAGCCGCCGATTCTGCCTGTTCAGCCACTTTAAAAAAGTATTATCCAACCTGCAGAGCACGCCGCTGTGACATATAGAGCTTTGAATAAGCTCCGCCCTTTTTCATCAGCTCATCATGTGTTCCTTCTTCCACAATTTCTCCGCCATCAATATAGAAAATGCGTGTGGCATTTTGAATGGTAGACAGGCGGTGCGCAATGATAAAGGAGGTTCTTCCTGCTAACAGCTGCTCAAGCCCTTTTTGCAGAGCGAGCTCTGTCTCCGTGTCAATACTTGATGTTGCTTCATCAAGAATGAGGATTTTAGGGTCAGCAAGAAGAGCCCGCGCAAAGGAAATAAGCTGGCGCTGGCCGGATGAAAGGCGTGTACCGCGCTCGTTTACTTCCGTTTCGTATCCGTTATCCATTTCACAAATAAAATCGTGAGCCTGCACGGCTTTTGATGCAGCGATTACTTCTTCATCTGTCGCATCCAGCCGTCCGTATCGAATATTATCCATAATGGTTCCCGAAAAAATAAATGGGTCCTGCAGCATGACGCCCATCTGGCTGCGCAGCGATGAAAGAGTAACCGTTTTAATATCTGTGCCATCTACTCGCACACTGCCGCTTTTTGTGTCATAAAACCGGCTGATTAAGTTGACAATGGTTGTTTTGCCAGAGCCTGTCGCTCCAACCAGTGCAATTGTATCTCCCGGCTCTACTGTAAAATTCATATTCTCAAGAATATTTTGTTCACCTTCGTAGCCGAACACAACATTATCAAATTGAACCTTGCCGCGGACAGACGGCAGTACCTTTGCATTGGGCATATTCTTGATCGATGGCTCTTCGTCAATCGTTTCAAAAATACGCTCCAAATAAGCCATCGCATTAATAATTGCATTGTAAAAGTTGCCGATATTCGCAAGCGGCTGCCAGAACATCCAGATGTACCCAATAAAAGCCACCAATTCTCCCGCCGTGACACTGCCGTTCAGCCAGAAAATCCCTGTGATATAAACAAATGAAACCGTAATAACAGAGATATTCTCAATGACCGGCCAGAGCAAAAATTGAATTTTGACTCCTTTCATCCAGGCTGTACGGTAGCTGTCTGACACTTCATGAAAGATTTTTTCATTTTCTTCTTCACGCGCAAATGCCTGCGTTACCTTCATGCCGTTTAAGCTTTCGTGGATATAGGCATTCATGTTGGACTGCTTATTGCTAAGCTGCTGCCAGGCTTTACGCTGAGCGTTTTTAATCAGGAAGATGAAACCGAGCAAAAACGGGAACCCAGCCATGGCAGCCAGCGTCAGCTTTACATCAATTGCCAGCATAAACCCGATAATCACCAGCACGCTGAATAAATCCGTAATAACATTAATAATACCGTTTGACAGCAGATCGCTAAGTGAGTTTACGTAATTGACAACGCGTACTAAAATTTTCCCGTGCGGCCGGCTGTCATAATAGGAAAAAGACAGTGTCTGTAAGTGCGAAAATAAATCTTTTCGAAGCTGTAAAATGACACTCTGCCCGATTTGGGACATCATCCGTATCCGATATTTTAAGCAAAGACCTGTGACCGTGATGGCAGCTAAATAAAATCCGGCAAGCAGCGCAAGCCCTTTTACATCCCCGTTCGGAATCTTGTCATCAATCGCCATTTTGATTAAGTAAGGACCCGTTAAAGCTGCACAGCTCGCTAACAGCATAAGCAAAACAGTAAAAATAATTTTTTTCTTAAAAGGCCGCAAATAGCCCATCATCCGCTTTAGCTGATTAAGGTCGAACGCTGTCTCCAGCTCCTCATCCACATCAAATTTATTGCGCGCCATTTACATCACTTCCTTGCCGAATTGGTGACCGTCAAAATCACCAAACTGGTTTTTAAATACATTGTAATAACGCCCTTTGCGCTTCAATAAATCTTCATGCCGGCCTCGCTCCATAATCTGTCCGTTTTCAAGGACAAGGATAAGGTCCGCTTCTTTTACAGAAGAAATCCGATGCGCAATAATAAAGCATGTTTTTTCTCGAAGAATAGGTTTCAGCGTTTTTTGAATACGCATCTCTGTCTCCAGGTCCACGGCAGATGTAGTGTCATCCAGGATTAAAATAGGAGCATCCTTTAATAGTGCCCGTGCCAATGAAATTCTCTGGCGCTGACCGCCTGACAAACCAACGCCCCGCTCCCCGATAATTGTGTCATAGCCTTCCGGCAGCTTGGAGATAAAGCCATGCGCTTCCGCTTTTTTTGCCGCATCCTTTACCTGTTCGAGTGTTGCATCCGGCATGCCATAAGCGATATTGCCTTCAATCGTGTCGGAAAATAAAAAGATATCCTGCATAACCATAGCAGTATGCTTCCGCAGCGATCTGACATTCCAGTCTTTTACATCCCTTCCTTCAACTATTACTTCTCCGCTGTCTGCATCATAAAATCGGCAAAGCAGGTTAACAATGGTTGATTTCCCCGCACCAGTCGGTCCTACAATCGCAACAGTCTGCCCCGTTTTAACGCCGAATGTTATATCTGAGAGCACCGGCTCATCTTCGTATTTGAACGTGACATCTTGAAATTGAACAGAGAAATCAGCTGAAACAGACTCACCTTTCTGCTTCCGGTTCGTAATGGCAGGCTGCTCATTAAGCAAATCTTCAATCTTTTCAGCAGATGCAATAAACCGCTGAACATCATTAATAAGCCAGCCTGCCATCCGCATGGGATTGTTCAGCGCCCAGATAAGAGAATTAAAAATAACGAGTTCCCCGATTGTCAGCGATCCTTGAACCACCATAAATCCACCTGCCAAAATCATCACGACAGTCAGCACACCGGCTAGTGAATCCAGAACAGGCAAATACTTCTCCCATACACGTGCCGATTTAATATTTTTTTCCTTAAATGCCCTGTTTTCAGCAGAAAATTTGCCAATTTCATGTTCTTCTTTTGCGAATGCTTTCACAACGCGATTTCCGCTTATGTTTTCCTGTACTACTGAATTTAAGCGTGCGAACTGGGCCCTAATTTCTGAAAAGGTCGGCCTTACCTCACTGCTCATCCGATATGCAAAAAAGCCGATCACCGGGGTTACAGCAAGCATCGCCACTGTAAGTGGTGCATGAATGGTAAACATAAAAATAATGGCAAAAAACAACACCATCGCATTTTCTACAATCATATAAGTAGTCCAGGCTGTAAAATGACGCACTGCTTCCATGTCGCCAGTCATCCGCGCCATAATGTCACCCGTTTTTGTCCGGTCATAATACCGGAAGTCCAGTTCATTTAACCGCTCATACAACTGCTTTCGAATGGTATAAATAACTCGCTGCGATATGCGTTCAAACAGAAGCTGAAAGCTGTAGCGGATAACCGTTTTTATCATCGTAACCGCTATCATAAAGCCGATCAGTTTCCAGAGCAGCGGCATATTCCCTCCATAAATAACATCATCGACAATCCGCCCCGAAAAATAGGGATTAAGCATATTTAATCCCGCAACAACCAGCACGAGCAAAAATCCGATACATATGCCGGATTTGAAGTCCCGCATATACGTCCAAATCCACTTTAAGCTATGCACGTTTTATTCCCTTCTTTCCTTATATTTTCACCACAGCACATTATGATGACACTCGATCTTTGATGAAAATAAGGACCCCTTCCGTACAATTGAATTTGAAATACGTTCATTTTATTCTTTCTTCCACGTTATATCCGTTTTTTTCATCTAAAAAGAAAAAAACTCTGTTTATTGAACAATTTTTGTTTAAAGATCCTGAAAAGGATATACTACTGTCCTTTCAAGCTGCCTGTAAACGCCGTCTTTCTGTGCTATTCATCAGCTGCTTTCAGCGTCCGATAGAGAAACAACGCTTTCCCGAGTCACTGCCACGCCTTTATAGACCTTCCTTTCGCATAATGAATTTGACTACAATCATATAACAGCGGTTTCAAAATAAACATAAATGATATAATGAAAACATATACAATTTTGCTATTAAGTAAAAAAGAAGGCGATTACATTATGATGAATATTTACATATGCGGGTACGCTTATCACACGCAGCGCTTATACGCCCAGCATAAACCTGGCTTTTCTGAGTATGTATTCCGCCTGCAGACGGAAGGCGCCTGCAAGGCAAAAGTAAACGGCCGTATATATGAAATAAAGCAAGGCGATTTGCTTATGATTCATCCAGAAGATCACTATGAGCTGTTTATTAAAGAAAATCAAGAAAGCGGTGATTACTATCTTATTTGCGACGGCAGCTGGATCGCTGAATGGTGGATGCGTTCTCAAAAACCGGTCCGGTCTCATATTGGGGTTGATGAAAACTTAATTTCTTTATGGAGAAGCATTATTATTGAAGAACGGCGGCCTGCTTCGAGTAAAAGCAAAGAACTTTCTCATGCCCTGCTTCAATCACTATGTTTTTACATCGAGCGGGCCGCCAATGAAACCCATGTTGATGTAACAAGGCCGTATGCCGTCACCCGAATGATGCGCTATATCGAAGAACATGCACTCGGCACCTTTAAAGTAGAGGATGTTGCCGGTCATGCCGGATTAAGTGTATCACGTTCTGTTCACCTGTTTAAAAGCAGCACAGGAAAAACAATGCTGGAGTACGCGCATGAAATTCGCCTTTCCTCGGCTATTGACCGGATGACCTATACTACAATGACTTTAGAGCATATCGCAGAGGAATGCGGATTTGGATCTTATACGTATTTTCATAAAGTGTTTAAAAAGAAATATGGAACCGCTCCCGGCGCTTACCGGCGGATCGGCTCTTAGAAAGCATTTTGATTATGTTTTGCTTACATAAATCCCATCATTTTTTTGCATTGGCCGTTTCGTATCCTGTCAGAATTCTTATTAAAAAGCAGCTTTTCCTGCCAGAGAGCATATGGAAAACAAGGCTGCTTTTTTCCTTAATTTTCAGCTTGCTGCCAATGCAGGCGTTCCTGAATATTAAAATCCATAGTGGCTGCCGGAAGAACAGTGCTGAAAAATTCATTAATGATGTCTTTATCGGAATGCGGGATACTTTTCCCTTTTACTATCTGGCATCCATTTATACACCCGCTGGTGAGCAGAACAATATCATTAGGACCGCTTTTTTCCAGTGCTTTCATCACCCCTGCCCGCCGGGTTTCCGCTGTGTAAACGGAGTCCGATGGATTGGAAAAACCTTTTAATACGTTTTGGATTACATCCCGGGGATTATTGAAGCCCGGATGGTCGACTGTTACAACGATGGTATCGGCTTTTCCTTCAGCGGCACGGGCCATTTTCGGCATTTTTCCAAAGTCGCGTATTCCGATTCCGGCAATCATGGCGACCAGACGGTTATGCGGAAGACGGCGCACTTCTTTTAAAATATGGTCAAGCGCTACAGGTGTATGGGCATAGTCAATGATAACTTTGCGCCTTTCCGGTCCATGAATTACCTCAAATCTTCCTTCCACCTGCTGCATTTTCGGCAGAACTCCAATAATCTCCTCAATGCCAATTCCAAGTGATAATGCTGCCCCAATAGCGGCCGTTAGGTTTCCTGCATTGTACTCGCCATACAGCGGGACACTCACTTTATGCGTTTTCCCCTCATAATACAGACAAAAAGCCATTCCTTTTTCACTGTGCCGGCATTTACTCCAAATTAAATCTGCGTTTGATTCCCGGTTTTTACTGTATGTTATTACCCTGTTTTCGGCTGCGGAAAGAATCGCTTCGGCCATTATGCGATCATCAAGGTTCACGACACTGTTTGCCGCCTGCTTAAACAGCAAAAGCTTTGATTTTTTATAATGCTCAAATGTTTTATGGTATTCCAGATGCTCTTCTGACAAATTCGTGTGAATCGCTATATCGAAAAAAATGCCCTCTACCCGTTTTTGATCAAGTGCAATGGAAGATACCTCCATCGCCGCTGCTTCGTGATTGGATTGATGAAGTGCATGAAAAATATGATGAATGTCGGAGGACATGGGCGTTGTTGGCGTACTTTTTTCGTAAGCCAGTTTTTTATCGGCTGCCCAAATACCTGTGGTTCCAAGCAGGCCGCACGGGATGTGAAGCAGATTGAATAAATTCTGCACATACGTGGCGACAGTTGTTTTTCCATTTGTGCCGGTAACACCAATCTTGATTAGCCGGTCCTTTACATGCCTGTAAAAGTAATCAGCAACATGAGCCATTGCCTGTCTGGAGTCCTTTACAGCAACAAAGCATACAGACGGAAATTTCTCATAATATGAATGAAGAAGTTCTCGGTCGGTGCCAATAATTGCGGATGCACCTGATTCAATCGCTTGCTCGATATATGCATGGCCATCTGTGTGTTCTCCTGTAATAGCGAAAAAAGCTGAGTGCTGCTTGACAGCTTGAGAATGATAGGTAATACCTGAAACTACTGGATTGGATGGACCAAAGAGCTGAATCAGTGAAATAGCTGGAATGTGTGTGAATGGAATGTGCATCGATTGTTTCTCCTCTTCATTCGTCATTTTTTTACCCTTGATTCCCCATCCCTGCTTTTTTCACTCCTTTTGTGAAGAGTTTGTGTGCCTTTTTCTTTCTTTTTGACACATTTGTGAGCGAAGTTCTGTTTTTATCCACTCACTTTTCGACAATGGTATAGTGTATATAAGTAACTTAAAAATAGAGGTGAATGAAAGTGAAAAAGTCATATTTATTTCTTTTTGGCTTATTATTTCTCTTTTCGTCCTCTGTATCCGCCCATACTGGACTGGAAAATTCTTCTCCTGCCGATGGCGATACAGTGACAGAGGAAATTCAGGATATTTCGTTAACATTTGAAACGGTAATTGAAGAAGGAAGCAGCTTCACTTTACGCGACGAGGCTGGAGAAGTGTCGGTAGAAAACGTGAAAGTAACAGAGAACGTCTTAAGTGGAACAGCGGCAGATCCGCTGGAAAACGGAAGCTATACAGTCGATTGGAAAATCATTGGAGAAGATGGCCACCTTATTGAAGGAACATACGGATTTACAGTCGCTGTTGAACAAGCTGCTGAACCCGCACCAGAAGAGGAGCCTGTAGAAGAAGATACAGAATTAACAAACACTGAGGAAAACACAGCCGCTAATTCGCAGGATAATAGCAGCAGCGCTACGGCTGTTATGCCGATTGTCATCGGCATTGTGGTCGTCCTCGCTCTTGCCTTCGCAGTTTTGTTAATGAGAAAAGGAAAAAAATAATGGCTGTGCTATATGTAACGGAGGTCCTTTTATACAGCTGTTTCTCTTTACTAATGGGTGCTTTTTGCATACAGCTGGTCCCCGCCCATAAAAAGCCATCGGTCCTCATTCAGGAACGGTGGCTTTATGCCGCTATAGCGGGGATTGCTCTTTTTGCTTTTACGCCCGCCGCCGTGCTTATTACGGAACTTTCAAAAGAAGCCGCTTTCCTTTCCATGGCCCAAACGGTTATTTTCAGCTTTACCATTGGAAAATCGTGGGCATTCACATTTATCGTTGCCGTTTTTTTTGCATTGTACCTTTTTACCTTCCCTGTTTTATCAGATAAACGGTTTACAATTGGTGCCCTTTTCTTTACTATTGTGCTTATTTTGTCAATTGCCTGGTCCAGCCATGCAGCCTCTTTAACCGATTGGAGCGGTTTCCTTTATCACGCTGTTCACTTTGCTGCAGTTTCAATATGGGTGGGCGTTCTGCTTATGACAGGCTGGTTCTCAAAGAACTATGCTAACTGGCTGGCTTTTTTAAAATGGTTTTCTCCTGCTGCGATGATATGTTTTGTTTTAACGGCACTTTCTGGATTTTTTATGATGGAAATCATTATGGATGTGAAGGAATATGCCAGCTCCTGGCCGATAAATTATGGACAGTCGCTCCTCATCAAGCATTTATTTGTTTTGCCTGTTTTGCTGTTTGCTTTCATTAACGGCCAGCTAGTTAAAAGAAAGCTTCAAAAACAGGAAGATATTGATCCAAAGCCGTGGATAAAAGCAGAAAGCCTCATTCTTTTGCTTATTTTCGCCGCTACAGCTTTTCTCGGACAGCAGGATCCTCCGCATGCCTGGAGTGAAGACCGTTACTCTCCCTTATTTACCTACTTTTATAACGGCCCCATACCGCCAGCTGTCCCTATCCATTTTGGATGGTCAGCTGCTGGCATCATTTGTTTCTTTTTATCTGCCTTTTGTCTGGTGCTTTGTTTTTGGGCGTATAAGAAAAGAGCTGCCCTCGTCGCCTTTATGATGAGCCTCCTGCTTGTTTTTTCCCTTTACCTTGCCCTTATGACTGGCATTTCATAAAGAAAGCCCGCTTTTTCAAGCGGGCTCTTGCCAGTTCTCTAACTCCACATCCATTTCCAAATTTCTTTTGGAGTTGCATTTTTTCCATACATAAGAATGCCTGTTTGAAATACCTTGCCGGCCAGCTTCATAAACAGCCAGATGCTTGCTGTGAGAATAACCAGGGCTATTAAGATTTCAATCCATGGCCACCTTTCCATAATGGACAGCCGGATTAAGAGCACTCCTGGCGCTGTAAAAGGAATATAAGAGCCGATTTGGGCGGCCAGTCCTTCTGGATTGGATAAAATCGGTCCAATGAAAATAAATGGCATAAACGGCAGCATAAACAGCATGCCCTGAAAGTTGCTTGATGTTGATATATCTTCCACTGTTGCTCCTATTCCAACAAATAGAGAGGCAAACAGCAAATATCCGGAGAGCGCAATAAACAGAAGCAATGCCAGTTCCGGAACAAGCAAATAGTTAAAAATCGGGACATCAAACCTCCATATAATAAGCGGAATGACAAAAGCCATCCAAACAAAAACCTGTGTCAATCCAAGAACAAAGTAGCCGATAATTTTCCCTTGCATTAAATCAGCCGGCGTTACACTCGATAAAATAATTTCCGCCACTTTTTCTTTTTTTTCCTGTGAAGCACTTTGAAAAATCATCATGCCTGTCATTACAATAGAGAATAAAACAACTCCGGCAAACGCGCCCGGAACAAGCTTTTTCATTGGATCTTCTGTTGGTTCCGGCTCCGTTTTTTCTGCCTGCTTTTTAACAGGAATCGATTTGAACCCAATCCTCTGTGAAATCATTTCTATTTGTTCGGAATTCAAACCCGCTCTCTCCAGCTGAAGAGCACGAAGCGGAGGTTCAATAACGGCAGCTTGCTGAAGAAAATTGGCATTGGCTCCTTCGCTCATCCATACATTTATTTTTCCCGCTGCCAGTGCTTCTTCTGTCAGCGAAACAAATACTGTGTTTTTGGCTGTTTCGAGTTCCGGAACCATCTCTTTTTCTGTCCGGTCCGTTTGCTTCAACGCCCAGTGAATCGCATTTTGCTGCTTTATAATGGAGTCAATCTCATTATAGACGCCAAGCTCATCCTGGATAATGACCGTTACTTTGTTTGTAGCTGTGCTCTTTTTTTCATCGTCACCAAAAAGTGTGGGAACTGTAAAAAAAACCAAAAATAAAACCGGTGTTAGAATAAGCGAAATTAAAAATGACTTGTTCTTTATATTCCGCTTCACTTCCCATTTCGCCACTTTAAAGCTGTTACGCATACCGCTCACCTGCTTCCTGCATAGTGCTTTTATCCGTGGCAATATCGATAAAAATTTCATGAAGGGACACACGGTCAATCACTAATTCCTGGATGTCTACTGTTTCAGGCAGTTTTTTCAGCCAGGCTGGCAGGGAAAGGTTTTGGGATAAATATAATACGGAGCGGTCTCCCTCCTGCTCAATACGCTGCACATCAGAAATTTGCCCGAGTACCCGCTTGCTGTTTTCTCCATAAATGACACACTTGAAACTGGCATATTGCTTTTTTACTTCATCTATTGTTCCATAAAGAACCTTTTGGCCGCGGTGAATCATAAATAAACGGTCACATAGTTCTTCTACTACATTCATTTGATGTGACGACAGTAAAATGGCTGTTCCGTTTTTCGCCAGCTCCTGTATTTCTTTTTTAAATAATTCCAGGCTGACCGGATCAAGTCCTGAAAACGGCTCGTCTAAGATAAGCAATTCAGGCTCATGAATAATGGATGCAATAAATTGGACCTTTTGGCCCATCCCTTTTGATAATTCTTCTATAGAAGCTTTTTCCTTTCCTTCAAGCCCAAACTTTTTTAAATAGAAACGGGCTCGCTCTTTTGCTTTCGCAGCTGGATATTCTTTTAACTCCGCAAAATAAAGCAAAATATCTAAAATGGTTACATTTTTATAAAGCCCGCGCTCTTCAGGCAGGTAGCCGATTTTATGGCGGGGGATCTTGCCGGATTTATGGCTGTGAAATGTGATAGAGCCTTCATCTGGATACATAATCCCCATAATGCTGCGTATCGTTGTGGATTTCCCTGCGCCGTTTGGCCCCAGCACAGCCATAATTTCTCCCCGACGTACATCAAATGAAATGTTTTCAATGATTTTCTTCTCTTTAAATGATTTCCCAAGCTGATCCACGGTCAGCATTGTATCCATCTTCTCACCCTTTCAGCATCATTGTAATAATTTCCTCCAGGTCAAGCGGCCGGACATCTGTGTATTCTATGTTTTGAACACGGAAATATTGTTCGGTTTCAAATGGAAGGCGGCTGATAATTACTCCTTCTTCCCGTGCCGCTTCACCCGGAACAGGATGGACAGGCAGCTTGTGCAGCCAGTACCGTTTATAAGAGCGGGTAAACGCTTCCTTCTCAAATGTTCCAATGATCTTTCCATTTCGCATTACACTGATATAGTCAGCGATCTTCCGAATTTCGTCCACATTATGTGTCGCCATCAAAATAGTTCGCTCTTCAGCCTCCATCCATTCAACCAGAATATCCAGCCATATTTGCTTTGCCGGAATATCCATATGGGACGTCGGTTCGTCCAGCAAAAGCAGCTCAGGGTTTCTAGGAATCGTTAAAGCAAAAGACAGCTTTTGCTGGGCGCCTTTTGACATTTTTCCATACTTTTTTTTCAGCGGTATATTCAGCCGTTCTGCAATTGTATTGAAGAAGCAATCATCCCAGTTCGGATACCAGCGGGAAACAAGAGACTTTAATTCTTCACCTGTAAATGTTTCACATCCGATTAAAGCCTGTGGCATGTAGCCGACTCTTCCTATCCACTGTTCTGTATTTCCCGGGACATGTTCGCCAAAAATTTTCACTTCACCATCATCTTTTTTCACAAGATTTAAAATGGTTTTCAGCAGCAGGCTTTTACCGGAGCTATTGCTGCCGGCAAGTACAGTTACAGTCCCGGGTTCTAATGTGAGATCCACCGGGCCAAGCGAAAAATCATCAACCGATTTTGTCATGCGCGTCAGCTGTACCGTCATTCCAACCGCTCCTTTCTTTTTTGCACTATAATGCTTTGAAAAAGCTCCTCAATTTCCTTCAGCGAATAATCATATTGCAGCCCCGTGTCAATTCCTCTTTCTATTGCTTCATACACAGCGGATACGGTAACCTGCTCTTTTAACGAATGCTCTATTTCCGCTACGAATGTCCCTTTTCCCTGCAGCGTCTGAATAAAGCCCGTCTGCTCCAGATCTTGATATGCGCGCCTTGTTGTAATCACACTGATTTCCAGATCTTTAGCGAGCGCCCGAATCGAAGGGAGTATAGTGCCCGCAGGAAGGTTTCCTCCCGCAATTAACCCTTTCATCTGCTGCTCAATCTGGTGATAAATCGGCTCACGTGATTCCTTTGATAAACGAATAGGCAGCTTCATCCTAAATAATCCACCTGTTCTAGTTTTTTTTGCATGTAGTTCCTGTAATAAAGAAGACTGACAGCTGCCAGAAGAACAGAAATTATAATGCTCCAAAACGGAAAATGAACTGCGGCTTCCATTGTCCACTTCACTAATCCGCCGCCAGTGAGAAAATACAAGGAAAGAAGAGCGGCAAACAGTCCAATGTAAAAAAGAATACCTAGAACAAGCCGGCTTCCGCTAATTCGGTCTCCAATATCGCTTGCAGGAAAAGCTCCCCCTCCCCAAATACCAAACGACAGCCAAATAACAGAAAAGGCACTGTAAGAAAAAATTGTCATTGCTTCCCTGAGATCGCTCGAGTACATATACATGAGCACTAAAAGAAGCAGCTGGAAAGGAAAAGACAAACAAAAATAGGCAATCAAGCGGCTGTTAATAATCGTCATACGTGGAATGGCAAGCGGCAGCAAAAAAGACATGTGAGCCGTTCCCCAGGTTCCATCGCTCCCTTTTTGATATTGAAAATCTTTTGGACGAAGCCAAACTGTCCATATACTGAATAAAATCAAAAAGAATGCGTCTAATCCTGCAAAATTTTTTTCGATATAAGCTGTCCACATCGTCGAGAGTGACGGTACAAAGAGCAGCAGGCTGAGCAAAAGAACCAGTATACTGCTTTTTGATTTTTTCAATTCAAATAAAGCAAGCCAAAAGCTTTGTTTGGTTTCTTCCACAACTTTCACTTCCTTCCATTTTTAGGTGTGTATATCTGTATATACATATTATACACCTATATGAAAAAAGTCCAGTTTTTTTCAAAAAAATCTTTCGTTAGATTTTCTCACAATGTTTTTTCGAATGATACTTACTTGAAAAGTAACTTTCTAAAGTAAATTATTTGTTTGAGATCAACTAAAATACTTATAATACAGTTAATGATAGCGCCTTCTTGTTTTCGGTGATTGTTCCGCTTATTTTCTCTTTGTGTTTTTACACAAATTATATCGGTTTTTTTAACAGTCAAAACAATGTCATCTTTTCCTTTTTCTTCTACAATAAAATCAACAAAACGAGAGGGTGATCAACGTGCGAATTGGAATTCCAGCTGAAATCAAAAATAATGAAAACCGTGTGGCTATTACACCATCTGGAGTGGCAACACTTGTCGATTCGGGCCATGAAATACTGATCGAACAGGGGGCGGGGCTTGGAAGCGGATTTACAGATTCGGAATACGCCCGGTATGGAGCTCAAGTACTTCAATCGGCAGAAGAAGTGTGGAACCGGGCAGAGATGATACTAAAAGTGAAAGAACCCCTTGCCTCGGAATATCAGTATTTCCGCAAAGGACTTCTTCTGTTTACTTATCTGCATCTTGCAGCTGAACCGGAGTTAACAAAAGCTTTAGTTGACAGCGGCGTGACCGGAATTGCTTATGAGACTGTTTCGGCCAACGGCACTTTGCCGCTTCTTTCTCCAATGAGTGAAGTTGCAGGCCGTATGGCAGCACAAATCGGAGCGCAGTTTTTAGAAAAAAACAATGGAGGTAAAGGGGTGCTGCTGGGCGGTGTCCCGGGTGTGAAGAAAAGCCGGGTAACCATTATCGGCGGCGGCATGGTTGGTACAAATGCGGCGCGCATTGCAATCGGGCTCGGTGCGGATGTTACCATTATTGATCTGAATGCAGACCGGCTGCGCCGAATTGAAGAAATCTTCGGGGCAAGTGTTCAAACGCTTATGTCAAATCCGTTAAATATTGCTGAATCTGTTAAAGAATCTGATCTCGTAATTGGAGCCGTTTTAATTCCGGGAGCGAAAGCACCAAAGCTAGTAACGGAAGAAATGGTAAAATCAATGTCGGCAGGATCTGTTATTGTAGACGTAGCCATTGATCAGGGAGGCATATTTGAGACAGTGGACCGAATCACTACGCATGCAGATCCTACGTATGAAAAGCATGGCGTTGTGCACTATGCTGTTGCGAACATGCCAGGTGCAGTTCCGCGGACATCAACCATTGCATTAACAAATGTTACAGTCCCATATGCTCTTCAAATCGCAAATAAAGGGTTCGAGCAGGCAATTAAACAAAATCCGGCTCTCGAGAGCGGTGTAAACACATATAGCGGCCACATAACATTTGATGCTGTCGCGCGCGATCTCGGCTATGAAACAAAAAATATTAAAACACTGCTGGATTCATTAACTGTTTAAACACATGCCTGATTCTTTAAGGCTTTCTGTATTTATGAATAAAGCTTTAAGCTGTTAGTGCAGGCAGCTAAAGTTTTTTTCACAAAAAAAAGCAGCTTTCATTTCATTATGTTAAATGAAATGAAAGCTGCTTCTTTGATACCGGCGGCCGGGGTCGAACCGGCACTCCCGTGAAGGAACTGGATTTTGAGTCCAGCGCGTCTGCCAATTCCGCCACGCCGGCATATATATTACTGGAGCGGAAGACGGGATTCGAACCCGCGACCCCCACCTTGGCAAGGTGATGTTCTACCACTGAACTACTTCCGCACTAATACAGGATGTACTCCTGCGAGATTTAACAGTAAGAAGTCTTTTATCAAGACACAGGCTGACGAAAATATTTCATTTCCGTCAGCCTGTCAGCAATGCGGGTGAAGGGACTTGAACCCCCACGCCTTGCGGCGCCAGATCCTAAGTCTGGTGCGTCTGCCAATTCCGCCACACCCGCGATATATAAAATGGCTGGGCTAGAAGGATTCGAACCTTCGCGTGACGGAGTCAAAGTCCGTTGCCTTACCGCTTGGCTATAGCCCATTTATACAGATAAAGATGGGGCGATCGATGGGAATCGAACCCACGAGTGTCGGAGCCACAATCCGATGCGTTAACCACTTCGCCACGACCGCCATTATATTATAATTCAAATACTGTTCGACTGGCAGGGGCAGTAGGAATCGAACCCACACTGGAGGTTTTGGAGACCTCTGTTCTACCGTTAAACTATGCCCCTATAGATGGTGGAGGGGGGCAGATTCGAACTGCCGAACCCGAAGGAGCGGATTTACAGTCCGCCGCGTTTAGCCACTTCGCTACCCCTCCAGATAAAAATGGGCCTGAATGGACTCGAACCATCGACCTCACGCTTATCAGGCGTGCGCTCTAACCAGCTGAGCTACAGGCCCATTATCAAAATAATGGAGCGGGTGATGGGAATCGAACCCACGACATCAGCTTGGAAGGCTGAGGTTTTACCATTAAACTACACCCGCGTAATATTAAGATGGTGGCTCAGGACGGAATCGAACCGCCGACACAAGGATTTTCAGTCCTTTGCTCTACCAACTGAGCTACTGAGCCGTTTAAAGCAATCGTATAAATATGGCGGTCCGGACGGGACTCGAACCCGCGACCTCCTGCGTGACAGGCAGGCATTCTAACCAACTGAACTACCGGACCAGCGATTGCGGGGGCAGGATTTGAACCTGCGACCTTCGGGTTATGAGCCCGACGAGCTACCGGGCTGCTCCACCCCGCGACAATAAAAATAATGGAGGAGGAAAGGGGATTCGAACCCCTGCGCGGTTTGACCCGCCTGTCGGTTTTCAAGACCGATCCCTTCAGCCGGACTTGGGTATTCCTCCAACATACTATATAGAATTGGTGGAGCCTAGCGGGATCGAACCGCTGACCTCCTGCGTGCAAAGCAGGCGCTCTCCCAGCTGAGCTAAGGCCCCAATTTTAAGATGGTCGGGAAGACAGGATTCGAACCTGCGACCCCTTGGTCCCAAACCAAGTGCTCTACCAAGCTGAGCTACTTCCCGTAAAACGAAAGATCGTTTATATATAAATGATAAATGGCGCGCCCGAGAGGACTCGAACCTCTAACCGCTTGATTCGTAGTCAAGTACTCTATCCAATTGAGCTACGGGCGCAGCTATTCGTTTGTAAGATGGTGCCGAGGACCGGAATCGAACCGGTACGGTAGTCACCTACCGCAGGATTTTAAGTCCTGTGCGTCTGCCAGTTCCGCCACCCCGGCATGGAGTGTAATCAAGTTGGAGCGGAAGACGGGATTCGAACCCGCGACCCCCACCTTGGCAAGGTGATGTTCTACCACTGAACTACTTCCGCAAATGCGGGTGAAGGGACTTGAACCCCCACGCCTTGCGGCGCCAGATCCTAAGTCTGGTGCGTCTGCCAATTCCGCCACACCCGCATATAGATGGTGAGCCATGAAGGACTCGAACCTTCGACCCTCTGATTAAAAGTCAGATGCTCTACCGACTGAGCTAATGGCTCGGTAAGTGGTGCCGGCAAGAGGACTTGAACCCCCAACCTACTGATTACAAGTCAGTTGCTCTACCAGTTGAGCTACACCGGCATAAATGGTGGAGGATGACGGGATCGAACCGCCGACCCTCTGCTTGTAAGGCAGATGCTCTCCCAGCTGAGCTAATCCTCCAAAATGGTGACCCCTACGGGATTCGAACCCGTGTTACCGCCGTGAAAGGGCGGTGTCTTAACCGCTTGACCAAGGGGCCTTGCTTATTATGAATTGAAATGGCTCCGCAGGCAAGACTCGAACTTGCGACCGATCGGTTAACAGCCGATTGCTCTACCACTGAGCTACTGCGGAATATTCATTTACTAACGACAACTATAATATATTATCATTTTCAAGCTTATTAGTCAATAGTTATTTCAGAAAAACATTTTAAACCAAAGACTTATTAAAAGAACAGCATTAGCTATTCACTTTTAATTCGCCTGGCGGCGTCCTGCTCTCACAGGGGGAAACCCCCAACTACCATCGGCGCTGAAGAGCTTAACGGCCGTGTTCGGGATGGGAACGGGTGTGACCTCTTCGCTATAGCCACCAGACTATGTATTTGAAAGAATTGTTCCTTCAAAACTGGATAATCTCTGTAAAGTAACGGCAATACCGGGGCTCACAGGATGTGAGTCATGAATGCGCTGCTGCACGATGCAGCGAACTTTGCATTCGAACCATTTTATTATTGATTAAGTCCTCGATCG
>NZ_LAJB01000018.1 GCF_000970685.1 Domibacillus indicus | reverse complement strand
TTATTTCCTGCCCGCATTCTATATACGCCAGCTCGCTTTGGTGCTCATTTGACAAGCAGAAAAAACAGTATTATTATGACTGTAGTCATTAAATGACTATGGTCATAATGAGAAGGGAGTAAGATCATGCTAAGAGAATCGCGTAAAAAGGAATTAAAGGAACGAATTTTTTTACAGGCACTCCAGCTTTTTCAGGAAAAGGGGTTTGAACAGGTTACGGTTCAGGAGATTACAGCCAGGTGCGGCATTGCGAAGGGAACCTTTTTTAATTATTTTGCTAAGAAAGAAGACATCTTGCTTTATCTTGGAGAATCCCAGATCGATTTATTGCAGCAGAGCATAGAAAAGCATCGGGATGTCGACCATCCTAAAGAACAAATTATGTGTGTGTTAGATGATCTGCTTATTCACTTTTCATCACATAGCGAACTCATGAAACTGGCTTCAATGGAAATTATTAAGTCGGTTTCCCTCGCCGGAAAAGAATCAAAAAGCGTTCAACAATTGCATCTGCAGCTGGCATCCATGATCGACAGTGCAAAACAAAACGGTAAACTGCATAGCCGCTGGGAAACGGATGTCATCGCCACAGCAATTGTCGGCGTCTATTTCCATACGGTTCTGTCATGGACACTGCTGGAAGCCCAATATACAACCATAAGCGAATCCTTTAGGAAACAATTTGATGTCGTATGGGAAGGTATTGATCGTAACTAGGAAACTAGGAGGTGGAGATAATTTATGTCACAGACAATCCTGATCGTAGGTGGCGGAATCGCAGGTCTATGCTCTGCGATTACCTTGCAGCAAATAGGGATGAAGGTAAAAGTATACGAAAGAAATACCGCGCCAGCTGCTGCTGGCGCGGGTATCATTATCGCTCCGAATGCTTTGCAGGCGCTGAAGCCATACGGCATTTCCAGCGAGATCATTCGCCAGGGTAATCCAAGCGATGGCTTCCATATACTATCGGATCGAGGCCGACCTATCAATCAACTTGCAGTTCCTTCCGGCTACGGCAGCTTACATTCCATCCATCGCAAGGACCTGCATCATATTCTTTTATCTGCTCTCCCTCCCGGCACGGTAGAATGGGGGAAACAATTTTTGCGACTTGAGCAAAAGGATAATCACGTGCGGGTTGCGTTCAGTGACGGCAGTCAAGCGGCGGGCAGCCTGGTCGTCGCGGCGGACGGCATCCACTCCAGCATTCGCAAACAGATTTTTCAAAAAGATACGTATCGCTATGCCGGCTATACCTGCTGGCGCGGTGTTGTTTCTGTTGACGGTCTTCCACGCTTATCTCATCGTTTTATCGAGACATGGGGAACAAAAGGCCGTTTCGGCATTGTCCCGCTGCCAAAAAACAAAGTGTATTGGTATGCACTTATCAATGCCCGCCAAAGTGATCCCCGTATTGCGAATTATTCTACAAAGGATCTGCACCGCCTGTTCCAGAACTATCATGACCCCATACCAGATCTTTTGTTGAAAACGACATCCCATGACATGATCCATCGCGATATCGTGGATATTGCACCTATGAAATGCTTCTACTCGGATCGAGTTGTTTTTATCGGCGATGCTGCTCATGCTATTACCCCCAATATGGGACAGGGAGCCTGCCAGGCGATTGAGGATGCGCGTATTTTGGCCGAATGCCTTCGCATACAGAGCAATTATCAGGAAGCATTCGCAGATTACGATGCCAGACGCAGAGAGAGAATCGGACAAATATCAAATCAATCCTGGAAGATTGGAAAAATGGCACAATCAGAAAGCTTCCTATTCACTAGTATCAGAAATCAACTAATGAAGCATGCCCCTGAAAGGATCTATCGCAGCCAGGCACAGCGCTTGTACAAGTTTCAGCTCTAAGGGTAAAGCCGTCAATACTATTTAGCCGCAAACCCTAGAAATAACTTTCTTCCAACAGTCCCGTCTGCCTCTTAGAGCAAAAGCAACACGAATAACTACTGCTTCGTGTTGCTCTCTTCATAACAATTCGGTTTACTTTTTCCGCAAAAAAATTTGCGACATTTATGGGACAGTTCTTCGTCGTGTATCTAAATGAATTTTTTTATTGATTACTTCTTTTAGCCTTTTGTTTCTATCCTTTGAATGAATTGTTTCTAAAATTCCATCTACTATTATACTGATTAAAATTTGCAATACATTTGAACCAAATAAAGTGAAGGACTATATCATGGCTGAATCAGCCAACGATGAGCCTCAGCAAATAGCGGTCCCCACGTGGATTCGTGATGCGTTCCGCCTGGAATGACGTCGAATCGAATTCTGCTATCCTTTACCCCTGCTGCGTTCAGCGTCTGGATGACCAGCGCGATATGCTCGTGGGCAGTCCGGTTGAACTCTGGATTATCGGTCTCCTGTTCTCCGATGCTCAGATAGAGGCGAAGTGTAGGAGAAATGACCGACTGCTGAATTAATCGGATGATTGCGCCGTTGTCCTGCCACATAACGAAAGAAATGCCGCCCACCCGGTTGAACTGAGCAGGATACCGAATGGCGGTGTAGAGCGATATATACGCACCGAACGAGCTTCCAACAATCATTGTATGCTTCGGTCCGGGAAGAGTCCGATAGTGGCTGTCGATATATGGCTTGAGCGTCTTCGCGAGGAACTCAGCATAAGCGTCGCCTTTGCCTCCGAAGCCATATTCCGCGTTAATTATGAAATTATACTCATCGTTGCGCTGATCGCCACCATTATCTACAGCGACCACGATAGCCTCGAGCGCAGGTTCATCAATTGTTATTTGCTCCAGCGTCTCATCGACACCCCACTCGCTTCCCCAAGATGTCGCTTGATTAAACACATTCTGCCCATCATGCATATATATAACGGGATAACTGCGAGCGCCTTCGTTATAACTTCTTGGCAAGTAAATCCATACTCTCCGCTCCGTCTTCAGTTGCGGAATTGGAAATGCTTCGATTACCTTGACGTTACCAGTAATGGTATGCTTCGTATCGTCGGTCAGAATTTCTCTCCACGACAAAGCAGTGCTTTTCATCATACATGACTCCCCAGGTAATATTTACTATTAACTTAAAATTCGGCTAGACAGCTATCAATATATATTACCTTATTATATAATTGCTTGTTGTATCATTAAACAAAAACTGACACAATTATTAGGAACATAAAATAGCAGTAAATTCCTCAGTTAATGTCGAATATAGTATTTTCACTGCAAAGTTCCAGCCTATATTAGGACTGGCACTTTTCTGTTCATTACGATAAACCTCATTTACTTATGATACGGTTCACCGCGGTTAATCCGGAAACTCCTGTACACCTGCTCTACTAAAATCAGCCGCATAAGCTGATGGGGAAATGTCATCGGCGAAAATGAAAGCTGTTCGTCCGCTCTCTTCAGTACGGTTTCACTCAAGCCGAGTGAACCGCCGATTACGAAGGCAACCTTGCTTTTCCCGTAGGTGGCAAGCTTGTCAAGACCGGCTGCTAGCTGCTCGGATGTCTTCATTTTCCCATTGATCGCAAGGGCAATCACATGAGCATCCTGGCCAATTTTAGACAAAATTCGTTCTCCTTCTTTTTCTTTTACCTGATTCATTTCTGCTTCGCTTAGAAGTTCAGGCGCTTTTTCATCAGGCACTTCGATAATATCAATTTTTGCATAAGCAGATAAGCGTTTCACATACTCGTCAATGCCCTGCTTTAAATATTTTTCTTTTAGTTTTCCTACTGTTATAATCGAGATATTCACAGTCAGCTCCACCTTACAAACAATTTACAAACATATTATCCACAGAAGTTATCCACATATCAACAACCATTTTATTTATATTTTACCATAGTATCCATTCATAAATATCGTTCTTTTGTTCGTGGCTTTTTTATTTTCAAGGTAAAAAGAACGAATTTTCGATATTTTTCGCCAACTTATTATTCTCTTTATATTCTATTAATAATTTCCTGCCAGAATAGACGGCGAAGTCTATTAAAGGAGGAATAGAAATGAAAATGAAAAAAGCAGTACCCTTATTTTTAGCGGCCGGCGTATTTTTTGCCCCGGCAGAAGGGGTTCCCCTTCACACTCTTGCAGCGGAGGCCGTTTTATCTGAAACATTTGATGCAGCCGTGCTGCCGGCCGGCTGGGAAGTTATCCAGGGCCAGGCAGCTGTTCAAAATGGTTCCCTCGTTTTATCCTCTCCTTCCACATCACAGCCAGCTCGTGTACTTGCGCCCGAATCTGTTTCAGGCGGCGATTATGTGATCGAAGCAGATATGACGTTTGTTTCTGCGGTTGAAGATACGCGCTGGGCCTCTGTTATGTACCGGGTTCAGGGCACTGACTATCCCTACTATCAAATGGCAGTCCGGCGCGGTGCCAGCGCATTAAATGGAGTGGAATTTGCGCTTCGCAATGCCAGCAACCAATGGTCCGTGCTCAATAAAGCGCCATACAGCGAGACATTTGCCTACAATAAAACCTATCAATTAAAAATCATCTCAAAAGGAAATCGCGTGCAGCAGTACATAAACGGCCAGCTTGTGATTGATACTGACCAGGCGTCCGCTCTTCAGAAAGGCCGTATCGGCTTTCAAGCAGCCGGTGCCACTGTTAAATTTGACAATATTGTTGTGTCAGATCAAACAGAAGATCTTCCTTCCTTATCCGACACAGGCGCTTTTTTAGGTGATCAGCCTGAAACAAATTTATTAAATGCGCCGACGATTATTTCGGAAATTCCCCGGCTTGAACAGCAGGAGGGCGCTTCTTCTATGATGCTCCAGCCTGCTGCTGACTTATCAGTAGAAGGAACGCCTTTACGCACGTATTTAACTGAAATGGCCGGTAAAACAATTCCTTTAATTAAGCTTGATGATAAAGAAACAGCCCGGAAAACCGCTCAGCTGCTTCGTGAGCTGTCTGTTCAGGATGTACACATTGTTTCTGCTCAGGCATCCATTTTAAAAACAGTAAAAGAAATGGTTCCTTCTGTGCGCGGTGCGCTTGTTTATAAGCAATCCTCACTTAACAAGCATGATATAAACCAATTTATTCAAGCGGTTCATGCGTCAGGCGCTAAAACCGCCGTACTTCCGCAAAAACTATTGACGGCGGAGATGGTCCACACTTTCCATACCCGGGCTGTTTCTGTCTGGGGTAGTATGGCCGGTGACTCGGAGCTTGATGCGCATCAATTGATTCACGCAGGGGTTGACGGTATTATTACGGAAAACACTGAATCAGCTGCCGCGGCGTTCAGCCGCTATCCAGAAGGGACGCTTGTTCAACGGCCTGTGGTCGCTGCTCACCGCGGTATTCCATCTCTTGCCCCTGAAAACACAATGGCCGGCTACCAGATGGCATATGAACTCGGAGCAGATTTAATTGAAACAGATGTCCAGAAAACAAAGGACGGCGAGATTGTTATTATGCATGACTACACTGTTGACCGAACCACCAATGGAACGGGCAGTGTAAAAGATTTAACACTGGATTATATTCAGTCTCTTGATGCCGGCTCTTATTTTGGAGAAGAATTTGCTGGTGAAAAAGTGCCGACATTCCGGGAGTTTTTGCAGAATTTTAAAGGCAAAGACGTTATTTTGCTGGTAGAATTAAAAGCCGATGGCATCGCAGAAGACACGATTCGTATTATTGAAGAAGAAGGAATGCTCGATCAGGTAGTCCTGCAAAGCTTTCATTTAAACAGCGTAGCCCAATCTGTCGCTTCTGCTCCGGGTATACCCTCCGGTTATTTATATTCAGCAGCTGTACCTGGCACGGAAACAGCAAGATTAACTGACGCGCGCGGTATGTTAAATTATGCCTCCCGCTTAAATGCAACGCTTAATTCCAGCTACAGCAGCTTGTCTCCTGAGTTTACATCGTATCTTCGCCAGCGTGGTATGATCAGCTTTCACTGGACATTCCGCAATGAAGAGGACTTTGGAAATCAGCTTCAAAACGGCTTAATCGGACCAATTACCGATTATACACAGTGGCTGACCGAGGCGCCAATCCGGATTGAAACTCCGATCAAAAAACGAAATTTAAAAATTGGCCAGTCTGCCTCCATTCAAGCAAAAGCATTTTTAAATTATCGAACTGAGAAAAAAGAAAATATTGAAACCACTCTTTTTTCATCCAGTGATATGATTAAAATTGACGGGAACACCATTAAAGCAGAAAAACCCGGCACCTCTTATGTATTTGCCCGGCATACCTTTGAGATGCTCGGCCAGGAGTGGAATCTTGTCTCTGAACCGATAGAAATAATTGTTAAATAATAAAAAATTCCCGTTATCAACATGTTGATAACGGGAATTTTCTGAATTTATCCACATACCCACAGATTCCATCCACATTTTCTAAACGAAATATTACTTTCCTATCGTATAAACAGCCAGATTTTCACAAAAATCACACGAGACTGTTTCCGCCGCTTTTTCCATTAAAGGAGCTGTTTCATATTCGTCAACAGCAATATCGAGTGCCAGCTCTACATGCTCAAGGCAGCAGGCCATTTGCTGCTTTTCCATTATAAATCACTCTCCGCTACTAGCTTCATATCGGTTTCCTGCTGTTTTCCATCGCGATAATACGTCACCTTCACGGTATCACCTGATTTTTTATTGCCGTACATATATTTGCGAAGAGCAATAACATCCTGAACAGCTTCACCGTCCAAAGCCGTAATAACATCATATTCCCGCAGGCCGGCTTTTGCGGCTGGCGAATTTGTGAGTACTTGCTCGATAATAACGCCTTCTTTAATATCTTTCGGCAGCTTTAATGTTTGCTGCTGATGATAGGATGGCAGCTCATTCAGGTTTTGAAGAGTAACACCCATTGCCGGCCGTTTCACTTCACCGAATTTTTCTAAATCCTGAATGATCGGCAGGGCTGTATCAATTGGAATAGACAAACCAATTCCTTCAACTGCATTCTGGGCAATTTTCATTGAATTGATGCCAACAACCTGGCCGGCGATATTTACAAGCGCTCCGCCGCTGTTTCCCGGGTTGATTGCTGCGTCCGTCTGCAGCACTTCCGCCTGCCAATCGTTAACCATATCTCCGTTTAAATCAACCGGAATGGCACGCTCCAGGCCGGATATAACCCCCTGGGTAACAGAGCCCGAGAATTCAAGCCCGAGCGGGTTCCCAATGGCGATGACCGGCTCACCGATTTTAAGGGCCTCAGAATCGCCGAATTCGGCTACCTTCCCCACATTGGCTCCGCTGATCGTCAATACAGCCAGATCCGTCCATACATCACCGCCTAAGAGTTCCGCCGGCTCTTTTGTGCCATCAGCAAGTGTCACCTCAAGCTGCTGGGCTCCTTCAATAACATGATAATTGGTTACGATAAAAGCTGTGTCTCCGTCTTTCTTATAAATAACGCCGCTCCCAGTGCCGGCTTCCTGCGTAGTTGATCCTGCTCCAAAAAAGTCCATCGTTTCTTGAATATTGGTAATCCCAACCACTGCTTCCTGTGCTTTATCAACCGCCTGGGTCACATCGGTTGTGACATCAAGCGACACCTGTTCTGAAGTGCCCTCTGATTTATTTTCAGAAACCGATACACCTTCATTTTCATTTTGATAGTCTACAATCGCTGGAAGAGTAGCGACAACAAGAGCCGCTCCAATCACAACGCCGGCAAGCCCTGACAAAAAGTAGCCGCTTTTTCCGCCGCGCTTGTTTCTTCCTGTACGCCCTTCATCATAATAGCCCAATACGATTCATCCTTTCTGCCAGCTTATTGTTTCACTGTTTTTAGCGTCTATTCTAAAAAAATTATACGCTTTTGCTGAAAAAAGAAGCAAATTATACGCCGCCTGCCAAACTTTTCATTAGATGCTTTTCTCTTTTCAGCAAAAAACGTTCCGGGAAGCCCGGAACGTTTTATCAAATTACCGCCAGCGGTGTTGGCACCTTTGGATCGGTATCGTATAAATGAAATTGATGGCCCACACCCGCGTCTTTTTGCTCGAGTGTTTGCGTTACGCTCATTTTTGCGAGTTCTTTCATGTTGTTATCCGCACTTAAATGCGCCAGGTAAATACGTTTAGTCCGCGATCCAATTACATCACTCATCGCAAGGGCTGCATCTTCATTTGATACGTGCCCCACGTCACTTAAAATGCGCTGCTTAATACTCCACGGATAGCGTCCCATCCGCAGCATGCCGATATCGTGATTGCTTTCAAATACATATGCATCTGCGTCAGAGATGAGCCCTTTCATGCGGTCACTTACATAGCCGGTATCCGTAATAAGCACAAGCTTTTTATCTCCCTGATGAAAAATATAAAACATCGGCTCTGCCGCATCATGCGATACACCAAACGACTGGATATCGACCGAACCAAATGTTTTCACCGTTTCTGTCTCAAACGTAAATTTCTGGCTGTCATCAATCGTGCCCGTTAAACGGTCCATCGCCCGCCACGTTTTTTCATTCGCATAAATCGGCAGCTTATATTTTCTCGCCAGTACGCCAATCCCTTTAATATGATCGCTGTGCTCGTGTGTTACAAAAATACCGGATAAATCGGCAATTTTCCGTCCAATGGATGCAAACAGCTCTTCCATTTTCTTGCCGGAAAGACCCGCATCCACAAGAAAGGAATGGCCATCTGACTCTACGAAAATCGCATTGCCGGTGCTTCCGCTGGCCAGTACACTAAATTGCATTGTCATACCGTTCACTCCAGTTATATTACTACGATTCTTTTTCATTTTGATAAATAGATCCATCGAATGCATTTACATATACTTCTTCAGTAATATCGCCACTTTCAAGCTGAAAATACCAGGTGGGCGATAAAACCTGCAGCGACTGGCTTTCTGTTAAATCTTCTACCGTATAATAGCCAAGCTCCGCATCATTGATCTTATCACCCGGCTGAATAAGCCCGTTTGTATAAAGCGCATCAATCGCGTTAAGCGCCGGCAGGATGGCTTCCTCGTTACGGTTGTCCTCTGTACTTTCAAGCACCTTTTGAGAATAGCCGATAATGTTTTCTTCTTCATCAAGTGTCAGGGTCAGCATGCCGTACGCATTTTTAAACAGCTTTTCCCCTTCAATTTTTTGGTAGTACGTAACAGTGGCCGTTTCATCATCGTTACGGCTTTTGCCCCAGTAAGAATAATTGCCGCCTTGAAAAACGTTATTTTTCACGAAAGAATTTAATTTTTCACGCTTTGCTCCTTCTGTATCATAAGGCTTGTCCAGCGTGCTAACGATTTTTTGGCCTTCCTCTCTAATATCCCATTGCTGTTTTGTTAAAAAAAGCAGGTCCTTTTCTGAAAAAATTTTCGGTTTTGCGACAATACGAGACATTTCCCCGGAATCAGCCGGCAGTTTTTCATAGGTTACGCCGTCTTCCTTCAATTTATCTTCAATGGATGCCGTTTTAATAACTTCAAAGCGGGAGGCACTGTATTTATTAAAAAACATGACCGCCAAAAAGATATCCAAAACGAGGAACACAGCAATAAAAATGGTTTTTGTTTTACTCCAATCCATCTGCCTGCCCCCCTTCGTCGACGGCCAGCTTCTGCCATATACCGTTATACTGATAATACCAGTACGGCTTCAGTGTTAAAATTTTACGGGACTTCGGCTCCAGTGTCATTTCGTAGCCGACTCTCATCTCAGTCAGCAGAACCGGGTCAATCGTTTCCATGCCAAGAACTTGATTTAACGCCTCCTGGCCGCTTTGCAGTTCAACAGTAGTTTCTTCAGGCAGCGGCTGATTCAGGTTTATGATAAAAGAAGAGCGGTCATAGGAATAAATGCGGTCCTTTGCCCAGGTTTGTGAAAGCTCCGTCATTCCTGTAGAACTAAAAACAGGAAAGCTGCCCAGAAATAAACGATAGCTAATACTCGCTGATCCTGGTTCTGCTTTAAACAGCCGGTAATTGTCTACCCAGCCATTATGTTCATTTACAAAATTAATGCTTTTTTCAATAAGCTGGTCAAGCGGCGTGGCCTGGGCAGTTTCCGCCAGATTTACATACTTAATCATGCCTGTATCACTTCTGACCCGCATAAAGCTTGAACCATCTGTATACTGGTCATTTCCTGCATTTGAGCCTCTTTTTACATAACTTGGATCCTTAAAGAGAGCCTGCTTAAACGTTTCTGCGCTTATTTTTTCGGGATAATAATAATTTCGAACCGGTAAAACAGGCGGTTCCTCCTCTACATATAAAAGAGTTCCGTTTGGAACCTGATAAGCAATGTATGGTTCCAGACTCTCAGACTTTTCCATATAGCGGCTTTTAAACTCGCCCAGAGACCTTGCCTCAATCTGGCTTTTAAAAACAAGCCTTTCCTGCACGGAAATAAAATAAACAAACGCTTTGTTTTCCTGATCTGCTTCTGTAATAACAATACGATTAAACACCGCATTTGGCACAACCGTGTCATTGAACGAAAACATCGTTTTTATTGTATTAAAGGGGACAAAAGAAGAAAAAAACAGTTCCACATGGGATTCTCCAGACAAAAGCCTGGAAAATTCCGTCTCGTCCAAAGAAGTGGATACATTTTGCGGCTCAAAAAATGTCCAATGGGACATTTCTTTCATCACCCAGTCCAGCTCCTGTTCAGAAACAGTCCCATAATGCTCGCTGACTTGATGTGAAATAATCTTCGACGGCTTTAACAGCTCAGAAATTTTGCGCTGCTCGCCAATCTTTGCTTCTGTTACAATTTCTTCTGCACCATCCGCAATTGTTTCATATGACGGCTGGTAATTCCAGATTCCCCACGTAAAAGCCAGACTGATCAGCACAAGAAGTGCAAGTGCTCCGGATTTAATTTTTTCGTAATTCATTCCCAATCATCCTCTTCGGAAAGATCCGCGGGCAGTGTAAAGAAAACCGTTGTTCCTTTTCCTTCAACACTCGTTGCCCAGATGTGGCCGCCGTGCGCGGTAATAAGTTCTTTGGCAATAGCAAGCCCAAGTCCTGTTCCGCCCATTTTTCTAGAACGTGCCCGATCGACCCGGTAAAAGCGTTCAAAAATTCGCTCCAGGCTTTTTTTAGGAATTCCCATGCCCTGGTCGCTGATGCTGATTTGAATTGTGTTTCCATGCTCTTCAACCTTAAAAGAAACAAGCCCGCCATCAGGTGAATATTTAAGGGCATTGGAAATGATATTATCGATAACCTGTGTAAGCTTGTCCTGATCAATTGTCACATAAATTGGATAACGGGGCAGCTTGCGGCGGAAAGTTATATCACGTGATTTTGTCATTTCAAACCGGTCAATGATTTTATTAAAAAACTCAATAAAATCGGTATCTTTTTTCGTTAAGTTGTATTCCTGGCTGTCAAATTTTGATAACTGAAGCAAGTCATTGACAAGCCGGATCATCCGCTCTGTTTCTGTTTGTGTTACATTCAGAAAGTTCGGCGCGATATCGGGATCCTGCCAGGCGCCGTCGGCAAGCGCTTCTAAATAGCTTCTCATCGTTGTTAATGGTGTCCGAAGTTCGTGAGACACATTCGTGACAAACTCGCGGCGTTCCATTTCAATTTTTTCCTGCTCGGTTATATCGTGAAGCACCGTAATCAAACCGTTTACAAAGCCCGTTTCTTTTTGAATAACAGAAAAATTGGCCCGCAGGACATACGGACGGTCATGTGTGCTGTAGTCTAAAATAACGGAATCCTGCTCATTTAGCAGGTCATCAAATGAATAATCCTCTTCTAAATTCAGCAGCGAGATAATAGGCTGGGAAATGACTGTTTCACGTGAAACGCTTAACATTTTAGAGGCCGGCTCGTTAATTAAAATAACGCGTCCGCGGCGGTCGGTTGCGATAACGCCGTCTGTCATATAAGAAAGAACCGAGGACAGCTTCCGACGCTCTCCTTCCGTGGTTGCCTGTGCCTCCTGAAGCCGCTTTGTTAAGTTGTTGAACGTGACCGCCAGCTCCCCGATCTCATCCTGGCCGTACACTTTTACCTTGCGGGAAAAATTCCCTTTCCCCAAAGCAACCGCCTGCCGGCGCATATCGGTAATAGGCCGGGTAATTGTCCTTGCGAGTGCAATACCGAGAACAGCCGTCAGGGCCAGTGCCAAAATAGCTGCTGAAAACAAAATTTCATTTATATCGTCCAGCTGGGTGAATACTGTTTCAATATCTCCTATCAAGTAAATAGCGCCTTTAACTTCACTGTTGGAGAAAATGGGTTTCGTTAAAACCCAGACGCGTTTTCCGGTCTTTTCA
The DNA here is from genome assembly GCF_000970685.1 of Domibacillus indicus. GTDB lineage: Bacteria > Bacillota > Bacilli > Bacillales > Domibacillaceae > Domibacillus > Domibacillus indicus. Next base: position 37,333 of record NZ_LAJB01000018.1, on the reverse strand, counting down.
TCCACGTACATTTCGTCTTTCGTTTGTCCGGCTGATAAAGCCCTCTTAACAGATATTTCTGTCATCCGCTGGCCGACCATACCGCGGTTATTCGGCTCTGAGGTTCCGATAATCCGATTTTGCTCGTTAATGACGCGCACTTCGATAATATCCTCTGCTGAAGCCGTAGATTCTTCTAAAATACGCTGGATATCCTGCTCAAGTGTTTTGGATTGTTCATCACGCTTTTTCTGCATTTCTTCGCTCAGGTTGTACTCAAGCAGGTTCATGCGCTGCTGTAAAGACGTTTGAAAGTTTGAGGTGAATTTTTCCTCAAGGGAATTAACAAAATATACGCTGATAATCTGCATTGCAAACAAAATCAGCAATACATAAATCAGTACAAATTTCATTTGAATGGAACGAAAAAAGCCTACTCGTTTCATTTATATTACTCCTGTTCAGGATTGCGCAGGTAGTAGCCGACACCTCTTCGCGTTACAATCCATGACGGATGACTCGGGTTGTCTTCAATTTTTTCACGGAGACGGCGCACCGTTACGTCAACTGTCCGGACATCTCCATAATAATCATAGCCCCAGACCGTCTGAAGCAAATGCTCACGTGTCATGACCTGGCCAATATGCTTTGCCAAATAATGAAGAAGTTCAAACTCACGGTGAGTCAGCTCGATTGTTTCACCGCGCTTCGATACGATGTATGCATCCGGGTGAATGGTCAGCGCACCGATTGTAATTTCGTTTGTTTCTGCGTCTTCTTCTTCTTGAACCGGTACTGCCTGATGGCGGCGCAAATTCGCTTTTACACGGGCAATCAGCTCCCGCGTGGAAAAAGGTTTTGTCACATAATCATCTGCCCCGAGTTCAAGCCCCAACACTTTATCAATTTCAGAGTCTTTTGCAGTCAGCATAATAATGGGCATTTCGTATTTTTTCCGCACTTCGCGGCATACTTCCATTCCATCACGGCCCGGAAGCATAATGTCCAGCAGCACAAGATCCGGCTGCATTTCTTCCACCATTTCAACCGCCTGGTCGCCATCATATGCACATTGCACATCATAGCCTTCTTTTTTTAAGTTGAACTGCAGAATATCTGCAATCGGCCTTTCATCATCCACAACCAATATTTTTTTTTGCATCATTTATGTCCCTCACTTTTAATTTCGCTGAGTAAAAGGCAGCTTCAAATATTATATTTTATCATACTTCTGTTTCTTTCGCTTTTCTTAACTTTACCACGATAAATGAATAGAAGCATCCTGCAATTCACAGGAAGAAATAACAAAAAGCACCACGGGAGCGAAATCACCGCGATGCTTTTTCGATGGCTCAGGACGGAATCGAACCGCCGACACAAGGATTTTCAGTCCTTTGCTCTACCAACTGAGCTACTGAGCCGGAATTATGTATAATTTTATTAAACTGAGAAACAGTTATTCTTATTCCGATCCACTTAGCTGCACCTAAAGAAGTCAGGAAAGAATAATTCAGCATACCGGCCAGCCAGGCTGCCGAAGCTTGCAAACTAGTATTCTTCAAAAAATACAACGGCCGTTATCCTTGAAGGACAGTTCATAGGTTCAAACGGCCGCCATAAAGACATAACATAACATAACATAACGATAAGGTTAAAGTAAAAATGGCGGTCCGGACGGGACTCGAACCCGCGACCTCCTGCGTGACAGGCAGGCATTCTAACCAGCTGAACTACCGGACCATTTATATTACATTGTTTCCTAGCAACGTTGTTAATAGTATCACATGCATTGAAAGGTGACAATACATTTTCACTACATTTGTCGAAAAAAAAAACGAACGACTTATTAAATATTTGACAATCAGGCGTCTATTCCCAAACATTTGAGAGAATTCCTACAATATTATACATATTTTTCACTTTATATGGATTTTAATCCAGGTTTTTATACATATCATTAATCGTTTCCTAAAAAGTCAAAAAGGCTGCCTTCCTCAAGGCAGCCTTTCTTAATACCCCTGTCAGCTCCACACACTGCGGACCACATTCGTCTGGTTACGATCTGGTCCAACAGAGAACACAGACAATGGAATGCCTGTAAGCTGGGATACACGCTCAATATAATGGCGGGCATTTGCCGGAAGCTCGCTTAAGTCTTTCACTCCCGTAATGTCCTCTGTCCAGCCTGGAAGCTCTTCATAAACAGGCTCGCATTCTGCCAGTGTACGAAGATTAGCCGGATATTCTGTAATCAACTCACCTTTGTACCGGTATGCTGTACAAATTTTCAATGTTTCAATTCCAGTCAGCACATCAATCGAGTTTAATGACAAGTCCGTCAGTCCGCTTACCCGGCGCGCATGGCGTACAACTACACTGTCAAACCAGCCGACACGGCGTGGACGGCCTGTAGTAGTGCCGTATTCACGGCCGACTTCACGGATTTGATCTCCGATTTCGTTCTTCAATTCTGTTGGGAAAGGTCCATCTCCTACGCGTGTTGTGTAGGCTTTGGATACACCGACAACATGGGTAATTTTCGATGGGCCGACACCGGATCCGATGGTAACGCCGCCTGCCACCGGATTTGATGAGGTAACAAATGGATAAGTTCCCTGGTCGATATCCAGCATTACACCCTGAGCTCCTTCAAACAAAACACGGCGTCCTTCATCAAGCGCGTCGTTCAAAACAACCGACGTATCGCAGACAAGATCTTTAATCTGCTGACCATACTCATAATATTCGTCTAGAATATCTTCTACTTTGAAGCCTTCCGTTTCATAAAAACGCTCCAGCAGACGATTTTTCTCGGCGATATTATGGGCTAGTTTTTCTTCAAATGTTTCACGGTCAAGCAAATCAGCCATCCGGATTCCCATCCGTGCCGCTTTGTCCATATAAGCAGGGCCAATTCCTTTTTTCGTTGTGCCGATTTTATTGGCGCCCTTGCGCTCTTCTTCCACTTCATCAATTTTCAAGTGATACGGCAAAATAACATGCGCACGGTTTGAAATTCGAAGATTGTCCGTTGACACCCCGTGTCCATGCAAATACTCCAGCTCTTTTACAAGCGCTTTCGGATCAACGACCATGCCATTTCCAATTACACAAATCTTATCCGGATAAAAAATACCGGATGGAATTAAATGAAGTTTGTATGTAACACCATTAAATTTAATTGTATGTCCCGCATTGTTACCACCCTGGTAACGTGCCACGACTTCCGCATTCTCAGAAAGAAAATCTGTTACTTTTCCTTTTCCTTCATCGCCCCACTGTGTTCCGACTACTACTACTGATGACATTTTTTGCACCTCCGAAGGTTCATGAAAAACGTTTTGTCAAACACGTTCATTTTACCAGTAAAAAACTTGGTTCGTCAAACAGAAAAGACGAACATTTTTAAATTTGTTATTTTTTTTATTCGTTTTTATGACAAAGATCAAGATAAACGCTGTCATTTAATAAAAAAAAGCCAGCGATTGGCTGGCTTGAGAGTATAGACAAAGTTAGAACTCAGGCTGATTGAAAGCGCCTGTCTTTCAAGAAACGCGGCCGGCCGGGAAGCGGAGTGACCTTTTGGGGTCATGAGCATTCACAGCCGGCAAGTGACGCCGAAAGCGTGCGTTTGTCAACAGCCTGAAGCCAGCGGATTGGCTGGCTTTTATGCTCCGGGCGGCGCGCCCATTTCATCCATGCGCCGCTCTACATTTACGAATTTATTGTATTCTTTAACGAAAGCAAGCTCGACTGTTCCGGTTGGGCCGTTCCGCTGCTTCGCAATAATAATCTCGATCATATTTTTGTTTTCTGATTCTTTGTCATAATAATCATCCCGGTACAGGAAAGCGACAATATCCGCATCCTGCTCAATAGAGCCTGATTCCCGAATATCGGACATCATCGGGCGTTTATCCTGGCGCTGCTCAACCCCACGGGAAAGCTGGGAAAGAGCGATTACGGGCACCTCAAGCTCCCGGGCGAGTGCTTTCAAAGAACGGGAAATTTCCGATACTTCCTGCTGCCGGTTTTCGCCTGAACGTCCATTTCCTTGAATGAGCTGCAAATAATCAATTAAAATCATGCCGAGACCCTGCTCCTGCTTAAGCCGGCGGCATTTCGAACGAATTTCTCCAATCCGGACTCCGGGCGTATCATCAATGTAAATCCCGGAGTTGGACAGGCTGCCCATTGCCATTGTGAGCTTCCGCCAATCTTCATCTGTTAACGCACCAGTCCGCAGGCTTTGCGCATTGATATTCCCTTCCGCACAAAGCATCCGCATAACAAGCTGCTCCGCTCCCATTTCAAGACTGAAAATAGCCACCGTTTCATCTGTATTAGTCGCCACGTTTTGTGCAATATTAAGCGCAAAGGCTGTTTTTCCGACAGAGGGACGCGCAGCTACAATAATCAAGTCGTTCCGCTGAAAACCGGCTGTCATGCGGTCGAGTTCAGCGAATCCGGTTGGAATACCTGTAACGTCTCCTTTTCGATTATGAAGAAGTTCAATATTGTCATATGTGCGCACGAGTACGTCTTTAATATTATGAAAAGCACCGGCGTTTTTCCGCTGTGCCACTTCCATAATGCTTTTTTCTGCTTCACTGAGAAGCCCTTCTACTTCATTTTCCCGTTCATATCCGTCTGTTGCAATTGTCGTTGCTGTTCGAATCAAACGGCGCAGAAGCGACTTTTCCTCAACGATACGGGCGTAATACTCAATGTTGGCAGCTGTTGGCACAGCTGCTGCCAGTTCACTTAAATAAGAGATGCCGCCCACATCTTCAATCAGTTTTTGCGCGGCCAGGTCTTCTGTAACCGTAACTACGTCGACCGCTTTTCCATGATCGCCTAATTTCAGCATGGTTGAGTAAATCTGCTGGTGGGCATTCCGGTAAAAGTCTTCCGGGATTAATATTTCAGAAGCGACTGTTAACGCGGACGGTTCTAAAAAGATCGCCCCCAGTACAGCCTGTTCAGCTTCAATATTTTGCGGCGGCACACGGTCCGTTAATACATCGCTCATCGTTACCCTCCTCGCGAAAAAAATGTGATCAGAAGAATCCGATCACATGATTTTCCCATTTATTTTTCTTCTGTTACATGTACCTTGAGTGTAGCCATTACTTCATTATGCAGCTTGACTGGTACGTTTGTATAGCCAAGACCGCGAATTCCATCCGGAAGATCCATTTTCCGCTTATCAAGCTTGATATTATGTGTTTTCTTTAACTCATCTGCCACCTGCTTGGCAGTCACTGAACCGAAAAGGCGGCCGCCTTCGCCTGTTTTGGCATGCAATTCAACTGTCAGCGCCTCAATTGTTTCCTTCAGTTTTTTTGCTTCTTCCAGCTCTTCTGCTGCAAGAGCCGCCTGCTTTTTCTTCTGGGCGTCCAGAGCGTTTTGATTACCGGAAGTTGCTTCAACCGCATAACCGTTTTTAATTAAAAAGTTGTGTGCATAACCATCTGCCACATTTTTTATTTCGCCCTTTTTCCCCTTGCCTTTTACATCTTTTAAAAAAATTACCTTCATTCCTCTGTTCCTCCTTCAGTCATTTCATCCAGAATCCGGCATAGTTCCATTTCTGCATCTTCTACCGATACATCACGAAGCTGTGTCGCCGCGTTTGTTAAATGGCCTCCGCCGTTCATTTGTTCCATGATAATTTGAACGTTTGCTTCGCCCAGCGAGCGGGCGCTGATGCCGACTGTATCCTCTGAACGACGGGCAATGACAAATGATGCCTTAACCCCGTTCATTGTTAAAATGGTATCCGCCGCCTGGGCAATCAAGACAGAATCATAAATATAATTGTCGTCACCTTTTGCAATGGCCAGGCCTTCTTTATAAAAGTACACCGTTTCAATAAGCTGGCCCCGCTGAATATAGGTGCCGATATCTTCTTTTAAAAACTTTTGAACAAGAATCGTGTCTGCTCCATGAGTACGCAGGTACGCAGCCGCGTCAAATGTCCGCGCACCTGTCCGAAGTGAAAAGCTTTTTGTATCTACGATAATACCAGCAAGCAGCGCTGTTGACTCAAGCATTGTTATTTTCTTTATTTTCGGCTGGTATTCTAAAAGCTCTGTCACAAGTTCAGCCGTAGAAGAGGCGTAGGGCTCCATATACACCAGCAATGGATTTTTAATAAATTCTTCTCCACGGCGGTGATGGTCAATCACTACAACCCGCTCTGCTTTAGATAAAAGCCTGTTTTCAATGACAAGAGATGGCTTATGGGTGTCCACAACAACAAGCAGGGTCCGGCTGGTTGCAATTTCAAGTGCTTCTTCAGGCGTAATAATCCTTGAATAAAGAGAAGGATTCTGCTCTTTCAGCTCATTAAGGAGACGCTTAACGGCGGTATCAATCTGTGAAAAGTCAATAACAATATATCCTTCACGGTCATTTAATTCGGCAACATGGCGAATTCCCATAGAAGCGCCGACCGCATCCATATCAGGATACTTGTGTCCCATCACAATGACTTTGTCGCTGTCGGTTACAATATCACGCAGCGCATGGGAAATAACACGCGCACGCACGCGGGTACGTTTTTCGGTGGGGTTCGTTTTCCCTCCATAAAACTTTACTTTCCCTTCTCCCTGCTTGATCGCCGCCTGATCACCGCCTCGGCCAAGAGCAAGATCCAGGCTGGACTGGGCCAGATCACCTAATTCCGGCAGTGACACTGTTCCCTGCCCGATACCAATACTCAGCGTAAGCGGCGCATAATGCTTCGCTGTTTGTTCACGGACTTCATCTAATATGGAAAATTTATTTTCCTCGAGCTTATGCAAAATCCGCTCATTCATTACCGCAAAAAAGCGTTCAGATGAAATGCGCTTTAAATACATGCCATTTTCCTTCGCCCAGTTATTGAGTATAGACGTAACCAGGCTGTTTAAGTTACTCCATGTCTGGTCGTCCATTCCCTGGGTTAAATCGTCATGGTTATCAAGAAAAATAATGCCAAGCGCTGTCTTTTCTTCCTCAAACTGCTGAGCTGTGCGCTCCTGCTCTGTAACGTCAAAAAAGTACAGAAGCCGTTCATCCGGCTTTGAAAGAACCCGGAACGTTTTGCTGTTTAATTCAATCACTGCTTTTTTTTCACTTTTAATTAAAGGCAGCAGCGGTTCCGCCACTTCATACAGTGATTCATTCACAAGCGTTTCTTCTTCAAAATAAGAGGTTAAAAAAGGATTCGCCCATTCGATCATATACTCTTTATTATAAAGCAAAATGCCGATCGGCAGTTCCTGAAGTGTTTCATCCCCAACTTTCTGCAGCCGGTAAGACAGCGTAGTAACATATTTTTGCACATCTTCATGCAGCTTTCTTTCTGCCAAATATAAAAAGAGGAGCAGAAAAATCGTCAATATCATTAACCCGGCGCCGGCAAGGCGATTGTAGACAAACAGCCAGGCTGACGAGGCAGCAAGCACAAGCGCAACGACGATTATTGGTATTTGAATTAACCGCCTGTTGTAATACGAAAGCATTCGCTCCAGCTCCTCACTCTGTAGCTCCATTCGTCAATTCCATCAATGAAGCTGATTTTAAAAGCGCTTTAAGGCTTTTTTTGCATCCGCTGTCTCAAGTCAAAGCCTAAATCAATTATACCTAATAATCGGATAAGATAAAGAAGCGGAACAAAGAGAATTGATAAAACAGCTAAAATAACCGGAACTGCTTTAGGCCATTTTTTACTGTAAGCAAAATCAAAAACGAAGGACAGTCCATGTATGTATAAGCAAGCCTGCAAAATAAACATAGCATTTACATAAACATCGTACCATGCTGTCCCCGTTTCCGGCCTTGCGAAAAGGGCACCGGCCATAAACAAAAGGTAATACCATAAAATAGACCGCGGCAGCCGGACAGTCCGGAATGGCTGAAGCGGCTTTACTTCTATTCTAAGGCGCTTTAAAATTGGATAATTGACCAGCATAAGCAACAGTACAGCCACGAAAGCTGCCAGCACAAAAACCGTCGGCAGCAGCGCACCGACATATTGGATGACTGAATCAATTTCATCTTCGGAATAAGGCAGTTCCTGTCCAAGCATCGAGCTTGTTTCCAGCATCGATTGCTTGAATGTCCGGCCAAACTCACTTAAAAACGAAATATCAAACAGCAGAACAGCACCGACATACTGTATGACAATATTCATTAAAAATACAAGGCTGCCAGCCATGTAAACGATCCAGCCTTCTGATTGCCTGCGGATCATATTCCCCATCACAACGCCTGTAGTCCCATACATAACAGCAATCGGGACAGATACTACTCCGCCAGCAATAAATGACACAGCGACCGCACCAGCAAGCAGACCAAGAGCTGGCCCCGCCGGATACTTTGCACTATAAATTAAAAAAGGGAGCAGCAAAAATAGGGCGCCAGCAATTGAAACAATTGGTACATACACAGATACCATGAGCAGTACCGTAAAAATGGCCAGCATCATGGCGCCTTCCGTTATGGCATTTGTTCTTCTCACTCCAACACTCCGTTCATTTGCCATTAAAACAGCAGTCTCTTTCTTTATTCTACATACCTTTAGTCCCTCCTTCAACTTTAAAACAAAAGAAGCCCGAACACAAGATCGGACTCCCTTGAAGCGCTTTTGAAAAAGCTCCGTTTTACATTCAGCGCTTTAGCACTATGGCTTTCTCCAGGCCTCTTAAATATGAAATTGACGAATTGCTTGAATTAATTCCTCATTTAAAGAAGCAAGCTGCTCTGAAGCTGCCGCTACCCCTTCAATAGATGAAAGCTGGATTTTCGTACGGGCATGCGCTTCTTCGCAGGAAGCCGCGGAAATCCTTGCTTCTTCGGCGATAAAATCCGCTGTTTGGACAACAGCATTTTTTTCCTGATTCGCTGTGTGAATACTGTCCACCATTTGAGAAATTGCTTTTCCCATTTTCATCATAACGTTCTCTTGATTTGCAAATACTTTTTCTGTTTCTCGAACTGCTTCTGCCTGTATTGTAATATGCTTCCCTGCTTCACCGGCTGTTTCTATTGCATGATTGGAACCGAGCTGAATAGCAGCAATTTTTTTATGTATTTCCCCGGCTGCTTTATTCGACTGTTCGGCAAGCTTTCTTACTTCCTGTGCAACAACCGCAAATCCTTTGCCATGAGCGCCGGCGCGTGCCGCTTCAATCGACGCATTCAAAGCCAGCAGGTTTGTCTGCGCTGAGATATCTTCAATTACATGAACAATGCTTTCGATACGGGCCATTTCCTCAGCAAGGACGCTAATAGCTTTCATAGCTGCTTTCATTTGGCCTGCTGAGGCATTCATTGAGTCGGCTACGCTGGAAACATGCTTTGTTCCCTGATCTGCTGCCAGGGAAGCCTCGTGGGCTAAATGGGCCATTGAGTCTGCTTCGTCTGAGATCGCACTAATTAATGTGCCCAGCTCTTTTGACCTTTCCGCTGCCGTTTTTGAACTGAACGCCGAGCGTTCGGTGCCTTCTGTCAGCTCATCCAGTGCTGAAGCGGCCAATGTACCGGATTCGTTAATTTCCTGGACTGCAAGATTTAAATGCTGAATGGATTCCCGCACATTTCTCGCAGCATCGTCCGTTACTTTAACAATGCTGCGTGTTTTCACAATCATGTCATTAAAATTACGTCCCAGCTCCGCCACTTCGTCTTTCCCTGAAATTTGCACCTGGGTCTGGAGGTTGCCGCCGGCTACTTGCTTAACCGTTGCTTTCAGCTTTTGAATAGGCTTTGTAATGGTTGACGTTACCATAAAAACAACTGCCATAACAATGATAAGGACAGATAAAGCGGTAATGGCAAGAACTTTTTTCATATCATTTGATACGCCGAATACATTTTGTTTTTCATAAACTGCACCGATTTTCCAGCCGGTTTTTGCGGCCGTGTCATAGACGGTTAAAAGAGTATCGTTCTCGATAATGCCGTTTTTCTCTCCCGACAGCACTGCTCCCATAATAGGATCTTTTGATATATCCCTTCCTTTTTGGGATGGGTGAATAATGGCTTTTCCTTCGTTTGACAGGACGATCGGATATCCGTCGTAACCAATATTCAGCGCATTCATTCGATTGGTCATGCTTGTTAAATTGATGTCGGTGCCAATTACCCCTAATACCTCCTGGCCGCTTTTTACTGCCTTTGAGACAGTAATGACATAATCGCCTGTTTCACTTTCATACGGCTCACTCCATACCGGCTGGCCGCTTTCTGCCGCCTGCTGGTAAGAAAGCTCTTCTACCGGATTAAAATCCTCCGGAAGAGCTGTTGCCGGCGATCTTTTGAATGTACCGCCTGCGGAGACGTAATAGACACTAAGCGTATCCTTGTAAATATCCATATAGCGATTAAATACAGCCTGGAGCTGCTGGTCTGCTTTCCCCTCAGGAGCTGTTGTCCGGACGGAATTTGCATATTCAATAACCTGGTTTGATTCGGATAAAAGCAATATACTCTCTTCGTATTTCTGCAAAAAAGCAGAGGCCGAATTATTCAGCTCCTTTACAAAGCCCGCTGTTTGGGCAGCTGTGTCTTTCTCAAGACGCTGCTCGGTCTTATTCCCTGTGAAAATAATGATAAAAGCAAATGCACAAACAAGAACAATTGCAATAGGCAGCATAAATTTCATTCGAATTGATTTCATTATCCTACACCTTTCTCCCCATTTACACCTCCTATTATAGTTTTATAGACCCACAGTATTATGAATTGAATGTAAAGATTATATTAAAAAAGAGATGCGCCCGGGCATCTCTTTTTCTTATGATAATTTAAATTGATCGACTACTTCTTTTAACTCGATGCTTAACTCCATCAGCTGTTCCGAAGATTTCGTCACTGTCCGCACAGCTTTTAACTGTTCCTCGGCTGACGCGCTCACTTCTTCACTGGCGGCGGCTGACTGCTGGCTTGTAGAAGCGATGCCTGTCATTGTATGAATAACCGCGTCTTTTGTAAGGGCAACTTCTTTGATTTCGCTGTTAATAGTGGTAATAGATTGTTCCATTGTATCTACAAGAGCCGATAGTTTATGGAAAATCCGGCTTGTCTCTGTGACAGCTGTAATTTGTTCATCAAAATTGCTGCGTGTTTTTTTCATTTGCTCAACCGCTGTTTTGGATCCTGTTTGGATGTCTGCAATTGTTTGTCTGACTTGATCGGCAGCCTGGCTCGATTGCTCTGCCAACTTTCGCACTTCCTCCGCAACAACCGCAAAACCCTTGCCATGCTCGCCGGCACGCGCCGCCTCGATAGAAGCATTTAATGCCAGTAAATTCGTTTGAGCGGAAATATCCGTAATGGCTAGAATCACGACTTCAATAGAAGCCATTTTAGATTCCAATTCTTCAACAACTGTCTGCATGCCCAAAATATACATTTTTGTTTCATCACTTGACTGGCTCAATTCTTCAATCTGGCTGAGCCCGCTTTGATTAGCCTCCTTTGCCTCCAAAGCGGCATCTGCCATTCCATCTGCCTGTTCGGTTATAATATCGATTTGGTTCCCAAGGCTTGTTGACCGTTCTGCAGCTTCTGAAGAATCTTCTGCAGAGCGTGAAGCCCCCAGCGCAATTTCATTAACTGCAAGAGTCATTTGCTCACTGGATGCGTTTGTTTCCTCTGATACCGCGCTTAAATTTTCTGCTGACACTTTAACATCCTGAACGGATTGATTGACCTTTTGCAAAATGGTCTGCATATTTTCGGTCATCTTATTAAATGCCGTCCCCAGGTGGCCGACTTCATCGTTTGTAGTAACCGGCACCTGCACCGTTAAGTCTCCTTCTGCTAATTGAAAAGCAGATCGTTCCAGGCTGCGGAGCGGCTTTACAATCTTTGATACAATAAAAAGCGTTATGGTACTAACCAATACGAGCAGTACAATGCCTGTCCAGAGAAGAGAGCGGCCGATGGATTCGGATAAATCCAGTAGATCTGCTTTGTCATAAACAGCGGCTGCCGTCCAATTCAAACCCGGAACATTATCGAATACAATAATACGGTCTTCTCCATCCAGGCGATAATGCTTCGTGCCTTCCGGAGAAGACCCAGCCATAATTTCTTTAATCACATCTATTTTTGCCAGGTCTTCTCCCTGACGTTCGGGATGAACAATGGCCATGCCTGCAGAAGAAAACAAAATAGGATACCCTTTATGGCCTACATCTGTTTGTGTTACTCTTTCGGTTAAAACGGTCAAATCGATATCCGCTCCAATAATACCGAGGAGCCGGTCATTTGAATCATATACCGCTCTCGAAACCGTTACGACAGAAGCACCTGTCGCTGTATCTTCGTATGGCTCGCTCCAAATAGCAGCTTTTTTATTTTCCGCCTGCACATACCAGTCCCGTTCACGCGGGTCAAAACCATCTGGAAGCTCTGTCTCTGGAAAAATACGTGTTACACCGTTTTCAGCACCATAATAAATATTTGTTACTTCTTTATGTGTTTCCAAATAGCCTGTAAAAAGCTTTTTCAGCAGCTGCTCGTTCACTTTGCCGCCAGCCAGCTCGGCTGCTCCGTAAGACTGAACTGTTTCATTAAGAACTAAAAAATCGACGCTTTTTTCATATTGCTCTAAAAATGATCGGACGGTCCCCGATAAACTTTCAACAGTTCCTTCGCTTTGCGAAATAACGCTTTTTTCCACACCCCTGCCCGTTTGCCAGCTGATAAATCCAATAATAAATGCAAAAGCCAAAATCAGCGATCCTACAATCGGAATAAGCAACTTTACTTTAATAGAATTCATTTTTTTCAATCTTCTACCACCTTTTCTAGATAAAAAAACCTATGCTTATTGTACCGTTAGAGAAAAAAATATCCACTGTTTGGATGGTTTTTTTATTTACATAATTCATATTGTATTTTGGCAAAAAAAAAGCACAATGCTGGTTACCAGCATTGTGCTTTGTATTCGTTCTTATCTTTCTTCTCCAACGAATGGAAGAAGTGCTACCTGACGCGCGCGTTTGATTGCAATTGTCAAACGGCGTTGGTATTTGGCGCTTGTTCCTGTAACGCGGCGCGGAAGGATTTTTCCACGTTCAGATACGAACTTTTTAAGCAAATCTACATCTTTATAATCGATATGTGTAATACCGTTAGATGTGAAATAGCAAACCTTTTTACGCTTACGTCCACCTCTGCGTCCTGCCATGAGTTTCCCCTCCTTTTTACTTAGAATGGAAGATCATCGTCTGAAATATCGATCGGCTGACCGTTGTCTGCAAACGGATCATCATTCATTTTTGAATAACCGCTATTGTTATTGCTGCGCTGTTGATTCTGTTGCTGCTGGCCAAATGGAAAATCCTGATTTTGCTGTCCGCCATAACCGCCGCCCTGCTGTTGAGGAGCGCTGCCATACTGGCCGCCGCCTCCGCCACCGGATTTAGGTTCAAGGAATTGGACGCTGTCCGCCTGGACTTCTGTCACGTAAACGCGCTTTCCGTCCTGGCCTTCATAATTGCGTGTTTGAATTCGCCCTTCCACGCCGGCAAGGCTTCCTTTTTTCAAGAAGTTTGCCACGTTTTCAGCCGGACGCCGCCAGATCACACAATTAATAAAGTCTGCCTCCCGGTCACCCTGCTGGTTTGTATACGTACGGTTTACCGCAAGCGTAAACGTTGCAACAGCTGCGCCGGATGGCGTATAGCGCAATTCAGGATCTTTCGTTAAACGGCCTACTAAAACCACTCGGTTTATCATCAGAATCAACTCCTTTTCTTTTAAAATGTTTCATCCCGAAACACGATGAAAAAGATGTGTATTTATGGCGTTATGATTACTTTTCTTCTTTAACAACGATATGACGGATAATGTCATCGCTGATTTTCGCAAGACGGTCAAATTCATTTACTGCAGCTGCATCTGCAGCGTTAGCATGAATTAGCTGGTAGTAGCCTTCGCGGAAATCATTGATTTCGTACGCTAAACGGCGTTTACCCCATTCTTTTGACTCGATGATTTCTGCACCGTTTGAAGTAAGGATGTTGTCAAAACGCTCAACTAGCGCTTTTTTCGCATCATCTTCAATATTCGGGCGGATAATGTACATGAATTCGTACTTTCTCATCTTCGTTCACCTCCTCGTGGACTATGCGGCTGCCAAGTTCCTGTCTGCAGGTTTGACAGCAAGGAGCAAATTTTCATTACTCACAAGTTGAAATTATACCATGTTTTTTTCAACAGCGCAATATTTTTCTGGAATTACTTAAAAGAAGGGAGACTTACAGCAGTGTGGGTGAACACTTCTTAAGTATAGAACATTCGTTTGCAACAAGCAACTTTAAAACATTTTTTGCCTGTAAAAACAGGGATATGTTAAAAATGAAACGATCATGGCAGTGATGGCTGTGTTGCCAAATGTCGTCAGAGCGATGACCAGCTGGTATTTTACCGCGGTGACAGGCGGCGCTCCGGCGATAATCGCACCTGTCATCATCCCCGGCAGCTGAACTAAACCGATCGTTTTCATTCCTTCCATACTTGGAATAAGGGCCGCTTTGACCGTTGCTTCAATCAGTTCCTGGGACGCCTGGCGCGGTGTTGCGCCAAGCGCCAGCTTTCCCATAATCAGCTCTTTCGTTAAATCAAATTCTCTCTTGAGCCTGTCGAACACAAGACTAACCGCCACCATGGAGCTGCCGATAATCATTCCGCTCATCGGCAGGATGTACTGTGCTTTAAATTCTACAATGTCAAAAGTCACCCATATTACAATAGATATAAGCTCTGCAGTTAAAAGGGCAGCGAGCGCAATCCAAAACGAATAACGAAATTCACTGCCGCGTTTAGCGGATGTCCGGGCAGCAACTATAATCATGACAAAAATAATAGCCAGAAAAAGAGCCGATGTTTCAATTGAAAACACAAAGGTAATAATGTAGCCAATGATCGTTAGCTGAATAAAAGCCCGGAGCGAAGCAATGATCATTTCTTTTGAAATACCAAGTTTTTGTTTATATGAAAGCCAGAACGGAATCGTCATAAACAAAAATGAAGCCATCAGGGCAGCGTAACTAATATCTTTCAAAACAGCACCTCCATACAACAAAACTCCACCGGATACCGGTGGAGTGGGTTAACATAATTAAACGTTAAAACGGAAGTGAACCACATCTCCGTCTTGCATAATGTATTCTTTTCCTTCAAGGCGGACTTTTCCGGCTTCTTTGGCTGCATTCATTGATCCGTATCCAACCAAATCATCATAAGAAACCGTTTCGGCGCGGATAAAGCCGCGTTCAAAATCACTGTGAATAATGCCAGCACACTGCGGCGCTTTCATTCCTTTTCGGAACGTCCAGGCACGCACCTCCTGAACACCCGCCGTAAAGTACGTAGCAAGTCCTAAAAGAGAGTAAGCGGCTGTGATTAATTGGTCAAGGCCGGACTGCTCGATGCCAAGCTCTTCAAGGAACATTGCTTTTTCATCATCTTCAAGCTCAGCAATCTCTTCTTCTACTTTGGCGCTGATAACAATCACTTCTGATCCTTCTCCAGCAGCGTATTCACGCACTTTTTGCACATGTTCATTAGTTGATGAGTCTGCAATTTCTTCCTCGCTTACATTGGCTACATATAGCATAGGCTTCGCCGTCAGCAAGTGCAGCTGTTTAACAATTTTTTGCTGCTCTTCGGTAAATTCAATGGAGCGCGCCGGCTTATCAGCTTCAAGTGCTTCTTTAACAAGCACAAGCACGTCATGCTCCGCCACCGCATCCTTATCTTTTTGCTTCGCAAGCTTTGCCACGCGAGTCAAACGCTTATCAACCGATTCCAGGTCGGCCAAAATAAGCTCCAGATTAATAACTTCGATATCATCAATCGGGTCTACCTTGCCGGAAACGTGGGTAATGTTTTCATCATCAAAGCAGCGGACAACCTGGCAGATAGCATCCACTTCACGAATATGGGATAAAAATTTGTTTCCAAGTCCTTCTCCCTTGCTCGCTCCTTTTACAATGCCTGCGATATCCGTAAATTCAAACGCAGTTGGAATTGTTTTTTTCGGTGTAACCATTTCTGTTAATTTCGCCAGGCGCACATCCGGTACTTCTACAATACCGACGTTCGGATCGATTGTACAAAACGGATAGTTGGCCGATTCGGCTCCTGCTTTTGTAATTGCGTTAAATAAAGTCGATTTCCCAACGTTCGGAAGACCAACAATTCCTGCTGTTAATGCCATATTATTTGTTCACTCCTTGTTTTCTGTAAAACGGACATTTTATTCTAAACCTTTCCTCATTATATGGACTGTACGTAAAAAAGGCAACGTAAGAAAGGCGGCTTAACCCGGACACTTGAGAAGCAGCATATAAAATCATTTGTTCAATCTATATAGATACAAAAAAGCGGCTCATTCGCCGCTTTCTGTCAGTACCTTTTTTACTTTTTTGGAAAACTCCCGGCGCGGCAGCATGACGCTGTGCCCGCAGCCCTGACATTTGATTCTTATATCCATGCCAAGACGAATAATTTTCCAGCGGTTTGTGCCGCATGGATGGGCTTTTTTCATTTCAACAACATCGTTTAATTCAAATTGCTTTTCTTCCATCATGCCGTCCCTCCGCTTTTTGCTCGTTTTGATTCTGCCTGTGCCTCTTGGTCGCTGCGTGAATACATCACCATCCGCGGATACGGAATTTCAATTCCATTTGCATCCAGGCAT
This sequence comes from Domibacillus indicus, assembly GCF_000970685.1. GTDB lineage: Bacteria > Bacillota > Bacilli > Bacillales > Domibacillaceae > Domibacillus > Domibacillus indicus. Next base: position 20,646 of record NZ_LAJB01000018.1, on the reverse strand, counting down.
TCTTTAATATCTTTACGCATCATCCGGGCCACGTACCAGTGATTCATTGGTGTGGTTTCCGCTGTAATTCGAAGGGTTACATCAGATGGCGCCAAAGTTTGAATACCAAGCAGCTTTGGGGTGTCAACAATTTCCGGATATTTGTCTTTGAGCGTCTCCAGCAATCCATTAATCACTTTTTCTGCTTCTTCAATGTTTTCTTCATACGCAATTCCCACGTCTACCACGGCTACACTGTTGTGAAGAGAAAAGTTTGTTACCTCAATAATACTGCCGTTTGGGATAATATGAATCTCGCCCGTCCATACCTTCAGCTTTGTCGTACGCAGGCCAATCTCTTCAACTGTTCCTTCAAACTGACCGATGCGGACAAAGTCGCCTACCGAGAACTGATCCTCAAAAATAATAAAAAAACCGGTAATAACGTCTTTCACCAGGCTCTGGGCGCCAAAACCAATTGCGAGGCCAAGAACACCAGCACCGGCAATCAATCCTTTTACATCAAAGGTCAAAACACCAAGTATATTAACAAGAGCGATAAAATAAACCACATAAGCAAGAACGTTTTCGATCAATTTTAATAGAGTATTTTCACGCCGTTCAGAAAAATGGATTGGTGCTTTTGAGCGGATTGAAAAGAAATTCCGTATGGCAATCTTTCCGACCTTGACAATAAGCCACGCCGCTATAATAGTCAGGGTAATTTTAAGGGCCCCTTCTCCAAAAGCAAGCCATGTTTCTTCATTGGTGAATTTTGCCCATAGCGATTCGAGGGCACGCTGGTACGTTGATAAAGTTTGTTCCTGTTCCTTCAAAAAAAGCCCTCCTTTTACTAGTAAAACAAGTCGTTATCATTTTAACAGGAGGAAGCGTTTTTTTACAGAGAAGTGATTGAAAAGCAAGTTTTCCGCAGACACTTCAAAAAGACTGACGACTTCGTCGACAGTCTCAAATGGTTCATGGCCAGATGGTTACAAAAATGGCGGTGAACATGATAGCAGGGAGCAGATTTGCAACCCTTATATTTGTCATATTAAGCAAATTGAGACCGATGGCAAAGATCATGATACCGCCGGCTGATGTCATTTCAGTTATGAATGCATCCATCCATTCCTGCGAAACAAATCGATTGATCTGTGTGGCAAATAAAGCAATCAATCCCTGATAAAGAAAAACAGGAATAGCAGAAAATATCACGCCAATCCCTAGCGTTGTTGTTAAAATCAAGGCGGTGACTCCATCAATCAGCGACTTGGTAAAAAGCACTTCATGATTACCCCGGATGCCGCTGTCAAGCGCTCCAATAATGCCCATTGCCCCAATAACAAAAATAAGTGTCGCGGTAACAAAGCCCTGTGATATGCTGCTTTTTCCCTCTGATCCAACTTTTCTTTCCAGCCACTGGCCAAGCTCATTAAGCCGGTCATCAATTCTTAGCAGCTCGCCGGTGAGCGCACCGGCGACCAGACTAATAATAACGATCAAAAAGTTTTCACTTTTTAGTCCCATCTGCAGTCCAAGAACTATAACAGCAAGGCCAATCGCATGCATTACTGTTCCTTTTATTCCTTCAGGGATGCGTGCCAGCAGCATGCCAAGCAGTGCACCCGCTGTAATTGCAATTCCATTGACAAGTGAACCTGTTATAAACATTTTCTACCCTCTATCATCAAGCATTTCTAAAATACGGTTTAAATCGTCTGCTGACATATACTCAATTTCAATTTTGCCTTTTTCACCGCTTTTGAACTGGCGGATTTGAACCGTTGTGCCGAACCGCTCCCGAAGCGCCTCTTCCCGGTCTAAAATAAAAATATCTTTTTTTGCAGGCTTCGTTTCACGTGAAACATTTTCTTTCGATTCACGGATCCAGTTTTCAAGCTGGCGGACTGTCCATCCTTCTGCAGCTGTTTTTTGAGCTGCTTCAATCTGCTTTTTCTTTGGCTTTACTCCCAGCAGAGCTCGGGCATGTCCCATTGAAAGCTTGTCGTCCCCGATCATCCCCTGGATTTCTTCCGGCAATTCAAGCAGACGCACATAATTAGAAATGTGAGGACGGCTTTTGCCGATGCGGGAAGCGAGCTCGGCCTGGGTAACATGTAACTTTTCGATAATCAGCTGATAGGCAGCTGCTTCTTCCATCACTGTTAAATCTTCACGCTGAAGGTTTTCAAGCAAAGCCAGCTCCATCATCTGCGCTTCCGTCAAATCTTTGATGATCGCCGGCACTTCCTTCATCCCTGCTGCCTTGGCAGCGCGGTAACGGCGCTCTCCTGCCACAATCTCGTAGCCTTTAATGCTTTTCCGAAGAACGATCGGCTGCAAAATACCATGTGACTGAATCGATTGCTTCAGTTCCTCAATTGCCTCTTCATTAAATATCTTTCTTGGCTGGTGGGGATTAGGACGAATATCTTTCACTGAAATATCCTGCACAGTGCTGTTCTTATCCGGCCCCAAATCTGTAAAAAGTGCATCCAGTCCTCTGCCAAGCCCTTTAGCCATGCGCTGCCACCTCTTTCGCGAAATCAAGATACACTTCTGCACCGCGTGAGCGTCCATCATACAATAAAACCGGTTTGCCGTGGCTCGGCGCTTCACTTAGCCGTACATTACGCGGAATCACCGATTTATATACTTTATCATGAAAATACTTTTTCACTTCCGCTGCTACTTGAATGCTTAAATTGGTCCGCGCATCAAACATCGTTAACAAAACACCTTCTATGTAAAGGTCTTTATTTAAATGTTTTTGTACAAGGCGGACCGTGTTTAGCAACTGATTTAATCCTTCCAGCGCATAATATTCACATTGAACTGGAATTAAAACAGAATCCGCTGCCGTTAATGCGTTAATTGTCAATAAACCAAGCGAAGGCGGACAGTCAATAATCACATAATCAAAGCTTTCGCGGAGCGGCTCAAGAGCTCTTTTCAGACGTAATTCCCGGGAAATAGCCGATACAAGCTCGATTTCAGCCCCGGCCAGAGCAATAGTAGCGGGTGCGGCATACATCCCTTCTACTGACGTCTGTTTAATAACATCCGTCAGTTCTACATCATCTACAATTACATCATAGATGCACTGCTCAACGCTTTTTTTTTCGATTCCTGCCCCGCTTGTTGCATTTCCCTGGGGATCTATATCAAGAAGAAGTACTTTTTTGCCCAATGAAGCGAGTGACGCCCCAAGGTTTACTGATGTTGTTGTTTTTCCTACGCCGCCTTTTTGATTGGCGACTGCCATTACTTTTCCCACAAGAAGCCACCTGCTTTCATCCATCGGTGTTATCTGTTTTCTATTTTATCAAAATTGAAGCATTTTGGCTTTTAATGCCGTAAAAAAAAGCCGCTTTTCTGTAAAAACGGCGTTTTAAGAACTATTTTGGTTTTTTCGGAATTTGAATGGTAATCCGATAAAACTCTTCGTTGTCCTCTTCTGACTGTTCCACATTGATCCCGCTTTGCTCTACAAGGGCAAGTGACTGGCGGATCGTATTTAATGCGATGCGTATATCACGGCTGACCGCTTTTGTACGGGGCTTTGGCGGCTCTTTTTCCAGCATTTTGACTACCCGGTCTTCTGTTTGCTTTACATTAAGCTGTTTATCGATCACTGTTTGAAGAAGCTCGCATTGCAGCTCGGGCTTTTTCAGCGGCAACAGCGCTCTTGCGTGCCGCTCGGTTATCGCTCTTTCCGCAACTGCCTGCTGTACTTCTTCAGGCAGCTTTAGTAATCGAAGCTTATTCGCAACAAATGACTGGCTTTTCCCTACCATCTCGGCAAGTGTCTGCTGTGTTGTTTTATTTAAATCCAGCAGCTTTTTGTAGGCGACCGCTTCTTCAATGGGAGACAGTTCCTCACGCTGAACATTTTCAATAATCGCCGCCGAGGCGGTTTGTTCATCTGTAAACGAACGAATAATAGCAGGAACTGTTTCATGGCCAAGACTTTTTGCGGCCCGAAAGCGCCGTTCTCCTGCGATAATTTCGTATTTTTCCTCTTCTATTTGCCGAACAACAATCGGCTGAATCATACCGTGAATTGCAATGGTTGATGCCAATTCTGCAATTTTTTCTTCTTGAAACATACGACGCGGCTGGAATTGATTCGGTTCAATCGATTCTACCGCCAGCTCTTTTACTTCATCTACCGGAAGCATCATAGCGGTTTCACTTTTTCCGCCAAACAAACGGGAAAAAGGACGCTTCATGTTCACACCACCTTTTCATTCTCCATTCTGATAGTATTCGCCATGAGGCGCCCTGTTCCTGCTCAAACTATTCGATTGGCATTTTATTCGGTGTACCTGCTTTGCGCGGGTACTTTTTCGGTGTTTCTTTTTCTTTTCGAATTACGATAATAGTACGCTCACTGTTTTCAATGGGCAGGCGAAACGAAAAAACTTCTTCTGCTTTGCCGCCCAGTGTTTGAATCGCTTTTGCGGCTGCTTCCATTTCATCAGCAGCACTGGCTGCTTTCATCGCGACAAAGGTGCCGCCCGTTTTGGCAAACGGCAGGCACAGCTCGGACAAAACCGACATACGGGCAACAGCCCGGGCTGTGACAAGGTCATACTGCCCCCGATGCTCTGCTTTTTGTCCCATTTCTTCTGCTCTTCCATGAACAAATTGTACGTTGTCCAGTTTTAGTTCAGCAGCCAGGTGATTTAAAAAAGTAATTCGTTTATTTAATGAATCAATAATCGTCACCTGCAAATGAGGAAACGCAATTTTTAATGGAATGCTTGGAAAACCGGCACCCGCTCCAACGTCGCAAATGCGGAGCGGCTTTGTTAAATCCGTGTACATGGCTGCTGTAAGCGAATCATAGAAGTGTTTCATGTAAACCTCTTCTTGATCTGTGATCGCCGTCAAATTCATTTTTTCATTCCACTCAACAAGCAGCTCATAGTAGCGGTTAAATTGAGAAAGCTGCTGTTCGGATAAATCAATTCCCTTTGAAGCCAGTTCGGATTGAAATTGGTCGATTTTCATACGTTCGTTCCTTTCTTATTCGCTGGCGGTACGTGCAACGCGGCCCTGTTCAATGTAAACAAGCAAAATAGAAATATCAGCCGGATTTACACCTGAAATGCGTGATGCCTGTGCAATAGAAAGCGGCCGGACTTCTTTTAAGTTTGTCCGTGCTTCATTGGCAATTCCGCTTACTGCATCATAATCAATATCAGCCGGGATTTTTTTGTTTTCCATCTTCTTCATGCGTTCTACTTGCTGAAGCGACTTTTCAATATAGCCCTCATATTTAATTTGGATTTCTACTTGCTCTTCTACTTCTTCATCGAGAGGCACGGCGGATGGAATTAATTGCTTAATAGCAGTATATGTCATTTCCGGGCGCCGCAAAAGATCAGCTCCGCGGATGCCATCTTTTAATTCACTTCCGCCTGCTTCGCGAATAACCGTCTGTGTTTTTTCATCCGGCTTGATAATCGTTGCTTTTAACCGGTCGATTTCTGCAGCGATTGCTTCTTTTTTCTCCGTAAATGCAGCATAGCGCTCTTCAGAAATCGTTCCAATTTTACGGCCGATTTCTGTCAGGCGAAGATCCGCGTTATCGTGGCGCAGCAGCAGACGGTACTCCGCACGGGATGTTAGCAAGCGGTATGGTTCACTTGTTCCTTTTGTGACAAGATCATCGATCATAACCCCAATGTAGGCGTCAGACCGGCTCAGCACGACTTCTTCTTTGCCAAGCACGCTGCATGCCGCATTGATGCCGGCCATTAACCCCTGTCCGGCTGCTTCTTCATAACCGGACGTACCGTTAATCTGCCCGGCCGTGTATAAGTTTTTCACTCTTTTTGTTTCCAGTGTCGGCCATAGCTGTGTCGGCACAACTGCATCATATTCAATCGCATAGCCCGCACGCATCAGCTGAGCTTTTTCAAGACCCGGGATCGTCCGAAGCATCCGGTACTGTACATCTTCCGGAAGGCTTGTTGAAAAGCCCTGTACATAAACTTCTTCTGTGTTGCGCCCTTCCGGTTCAAGGAAAATCTGGTGGCGCGGCTTGTCGTTAAAACGAACAACCTTGTCTTCGATTGATGGGCAATAACGCGGTCCGCGGCCTTTAATAACACCCGAGTACATAGGTGAACGGTGCAGATTTTCACCAATAATGCTGTGTGTTTCTTCGTTTGTATACGTAAGCCAGCATGGCAGCTGATCCGTAATATACTCCTTTGTTTCATAGCTGAACGCACGCGGAACATCGTCGCCAGGCTGAATTTCCGTTTTTGAATAATCAATGGTCTTGCTGTTGACCCGCGGCGGCGTGCCTGTTTTAAAGCGGACAAGCTCAAAGCCAAGCTCCTCTAGATGCTCGGACAGCTTGACAGAAGGCTGCTGATTGTTCGGGCCGCTGGAATATTTCAAATCACCGATAATAATTTCACCGCGCATAAACGTTCCGCTTGTAATAATAACCGCTTTTGAGCGATAAACAGCTCCTGTTTGCGTAATAATTCCCCGGCACTCGCCCTCTTCTATAATTAAACGCTCAGCCATTCCCTGAATAAGCGTCAAATTTGGCTCGTTTTCAATTGTTTTTTTCATTTCCTGCTGATACAGTACTTTATCCGCCTGCGCACGCAATGCCCGCACAGCTGGCCCTTTTCCTGTGTTCAGCATTCTCATTTGAATATGGGTTTTATCAATATTTTTAGCCATTTCGCCGCCAAGAGCATCAATTTCACGGACGACAATTCCTTTCGCCGGACCGCCGACGGACGGGTTGCATGGCATATAAGCGATCATATCAAGGTTAATGGTAATCATTAATGTTTTGGCACCAGTCCGTGCAGAAGCAAGACCGGCTTCTACTCCAGCATGGCCTGCCCCAATGACAATCACTTCATATTCGCCTGCTTCATAGTAATTCATGCTGTTTTTCTTCCTTTCTGTTCCTTATTTTCCGAGGCAAAATTGTGAAAACAGCTGATCAATTAAGCTTTCGTGGACGCTTTCACCGATAATTTCACCGAGCAGCTCCCACGTTCTTGTTAAATCAATTTGAACGATATCAATCGGCACGCCTGCTTCTACACCGCTAATCGCGTCCGAAATAGAACGGTTAGCCTGGTTTAACAGGGCGATATGCCGTGAATTAGATACATACGTCATATCCTGGGCACCAACTGCACCCGAGAAAAAGAGGCCTGCTATGGCTTCTTCCAATTCATTAATTCCCTGCTCTTCAAGAAGTGATGTTGTTACAAGACGGCTTTCGCCGGCTAGCTGCTTTACACGATCCATGTTTATTTTCGGCATAAGATCCGTTTTATTTACAATAACAATGACATCCATGCCGCTTGCTGCTTCAAAAAGTTTTTCATCTTCCGGTGTCAGGTCGTCGGAATAGTTTAACACAAGTAAGATTAAATCGGCTTCTTTTAAGACTTTTCTTGACCGTTCCACACCGATCCGCTCAACAATATCTTCTGTTTCACGGATACCGGCCGTGTCCACAAGACGGAGCGGCACTCCCCGCACGTTTACATACTCTTCAATAACGTCCCGTGTTGTACCTGGAATATCGGTTACAATGGCTTTGTTTTCCTGCACCAGGGCATTAAGAAGTGAAGATTTCCCGACATTTGGGCGTCCAATAATAACCGTGGACAATCCTTCGCGCAAAATCTTCCCCTGTTCAGCTGTTCGAAGCAGTCCTTCAATTTCTGATTGAACAAACTGTGACTTTTCTAAAAGTACGCGATGTGTCATTTCTTCCACATCGTCATATTCGGGATAATCAATATTTACTTCCACATGGGCCAGTGTTTCTAAAATTTCCTGGCGCAGCCGCTGGATAAGCTTTGATAAACGTCCTTCTACTTGATTAAGAGCAACGTTCATTGCTTTATCTGTTTTCGCTCGAATTAAATCCATGACCGCTTCTGCCTGTGACAAATCGATGCGTCCGTTTAAAAAAGCCCGCTTTGTGAATTCTCCTGGTTCAGCAAGACGAGCCCCTTCATTCAATACAAGCTGCAATACACGGTTAACAGCCGTTATGCCTCCGTGGCAGTTAATTTCAACGACATCTTCACGTGTAAACGTTCTTGGGCCTTTCATCAACGACACCATCACTTCTTCCGCAACCCGGCCTGTGGATGGTTCGATTAAATGACCATAATGAATTGTATGGCTTGGCACTGTGGACAATTTTTTTTGTCCTGGTGCTTGAAATACTTTATCCGCAATCGCGATCGCTTGATCACCGCTCAGCCGGACGATCGCAATCGCTCCCTCTCCAGGCGGTGTTGAAATAGCGGCAATTGTATCAAATTCCAATTTGTTCACCTCTTTCATATTGATGCTGGTATATGTTATTGCCTATTGGCTTTCATGTCATTCCCTAAATAAATAGAATACCACAGCATGTGTTTGAATAAAAGGAAGAGAATCATCCACATGTTGATAACTTTCCGTCTATACCTCTGTTCCTTTTGGGGCATTTTCCCTTTTTCTACATATAAAAAAGAGACACTGCTAAAAAGCAGTGTCTCTTTTTTTATGAACTTGCAGAATTCTTTTTTGCCGGCATTCCATTAATGACCAGTGTCTGGATAATCATGAAAATACTTCCGACAACCCAGTAAAGGGCAAGAGCGGATGGAAGCGTGATTCCGAAAACAATAATCATGATCGGCATCAGCCAGAGCATCATCTGCATTTGCGGATTTTGATTGGCCGTTCCCGCCATCATTAGCTTTTGCTGGAAGAATGTAAACACACCGGCCAGAACAGATAAAATAATATCCGGTGAACCGAGGTCAAACCATAAAAAAGTATGGTTTCTGATTTCTGCTGTGCGCATAATTGCCTGGTACAATCCAATAATGATCGGCATTTGAACTAAGATTGGAAAACAGCCGGCAAGCGGATTTACTCCATGCTTTTGGAACAGCGCCATGGTTTCCTGCTGGAGCTTTTGCTGTGTCTGCGCATCCTTTGACTTATACTTTTCTTGAATCTTTTTGATTTCCGGCTGTATCTCCTGCATCGCTTTGGCGCTTTTCGTCTGCTTAATCATAAGCGGCAAAATAACAATCCGGATAATGATAGTAACGGCGATGATTCCAGGTCCATAGCCGCCTACCAGGTCAGATGTAGCTGTAATAAACTGCGACAGCGGATAAATAACGTATTCATTCCAGAATCCTTCACTTTCCGCTGTAATATCCTGATTTACTTCCGTACATCCTGCAAGCAAGACGGAAAAAAGAGCTATGATCAGGAATGAAAGCGTTCTTTTGTTCAAGCGGTTGCGCCCCCTGTCATTGGCTTAGTTCTTATTTAAGTGGATCCGTTTTTTCTCCCTGAAGCGCCCGCGCCAGTTTCATTACATGTATAAGGCTCCCTTTTACGTCGGCATAAGACATATCAGCAGCAGGCTTTCGGGCAATGATAATAAAATCATAACCGGCTTTAATATCTGCCTTTAGCTCCGTAAAGCTTTGTCTTATGTACCGCTTAATGCGGTTACGTACGACTGCATTTCCCAGCTTTTTGCTGACGGACAGGCCAAGCCGAAACGGAACATTTTGTTCTTTTTTATACATATATACAACAAACTGGCGATTCGCGAACGACTTACCTTTACTAAAGACCGTTTGAAAATCGTCGTTTTTTTTAATGCGGAATGATTTTTTCATATATGGCACCTGCCGGATATTTTTATGGATTAAAAGCTAATCTCGGCCGACTTTTTTACGGCTTCGAGGATCAAAGACTAATCTCACGGCTTTTTGCCAGAATATCTTTTCGCTCTATTTCCTATAATCTCAAAGATCCACGGAGCGCTTTATACTGCTGCTCCGTTGAAATCTTTTAGAAAAAAAGACCACTGAAATGGTCAGTGGTCTTATGCAGATAGTACTTTTCTGCCTTTAGCACGGCGGCTTGCTAGAACACGGCGTCCGTTTTTAGAACTCATGCGTGCACGGAACCCATGAACTTTACTTCTTTTGCGTTTATTAGGCTGATACGTTCTTTTCATTATTAAAACACCTCCCTGAGGTTTTAAAATCATATTTTCAAACAGTCTTTGTTAATTATAAGGACGTGCATGTATCCTGTCAACCAAATTTTAATCCGGCCAAAAAGCAAAATTATTTCACTGTCTTTTTGATGGAGAATTTTTGTTGTACAGAACTCCCCTTTTATTGACTTCTTTTTCGCTGTGGACGGCAATCGACAGCATTTTACTATTATCCACAGCTTCTTCGTCATTCTTTTCACAAGTCCTCACCCTGTGGACAATCTTTTTAACAAGGGATTAGAGACTGTGGATAATCACCCCAAGCCATTGCAACCTCTCACTTTTTCTGATATTATTATTTTGTTTTCACTCTGGATAACCTAAATTCGACATATTATATATCCACAACTGTGGATAATGTGTGGAAAAATAACAAACAGGGTGTTTTTATTTTTATCCACAGGCTGTAGATTTTGTCGAAAAACTAGTTTTATCCTATTATATATTTATTCACAAACATTGTCATGCATAATTATGAATTCACATCGAAATCCAGTTGCTTGAGGTTGTACAAATATTAAACAAACGTACAGACAGAAGTAAGGAGGGGCCAATGGAAAACATCGATGATTTATGGAATAAGGTGCTGGAGCGCATCCAGGCACGAATCAGCAAGCCGAGTTATGAAACATGGGTAAAATCAACAAAAGCTCATTCTCTTCATGGCAGCGCTATTGTTGTTGCAGCACCTAACTTTTTTAACCGTGATTGGCTTGAAGGGCACTACACGCACTTAACATCTGAAATTATTGGTGAATTAACAGGGGAAAAGCTGGACGTTTATTTTATTTCACCAGATGTCCATGATATGGAGTCGTATGTACCGCCAACACACCGTTCCGAGCAGCAGACACCCGTTCCCAAACAAAGCGGGGAAGCAACAATCCAAAGCATGCTGAATCCAAAATACACGTTTGATACATTCGTTATCGGATCCGGCAACCGATTCGCCCATGCCGCATCGCTTGCCGTCGCGGAAGCACCAGCAAAAGCCTATAACCCATTATTCATCTATGGGGGCGTTGGATTAGGAAAAACCCACCTGATGCACGCCATTGGCCATTACGTAATCGAACACAATCCGGGTGCAAAGGTAGTCTATTTGTCATCCGAAAAGTTTACAAATGAATTCATTAATTCGATTCGCGATAACAAAGCGGTGGAATTTCGAAACAAATATCGAAATGTAGATGTGCTGCTTATTGATGATATTCAGTTTTTGGCAGGGAAGGAGCAGACGCAGGAGGAGTTTTTCCATACATTCAATACTCTTCATGAAGAAAGCAAGCAAATTATTATCTCAAGTGACCGGCCGCCTAAAGAAATCCCGACACTTGAGGACCGGCTGCGCTCCCGCTTTGAATGGGGCTTAATCACCGACATTACGCCGCCTGATCTTGAAACCCGGATTGCGATCCTGCGCAAAAAAGCACGGGCAGAAAACCTGGATGTGCCAAATGAAGTAATGCTGTATATTGCGAACCAAATCGATACAAATATTCGAGAGCTTGAAGGAGCTTTGATTCGGGTCGTTGCTTACTCATCTTTAATTAACAAAGAAGTGAATGCGACAGTTGCAGCAGACGCCTTAAAGGATATTATTCCAGGAGCCCGCCCAAAAGTTATCACCATTCCAGATATCCAGCGGGTTGTCGGGGAACAGTACGGAATTCGATTAGAAGATTTTACAGCCAAGAAGCGGACAAAATCGGTTGCGTTTCCCAGACAGGTGGCTATGTACTTATCACGTGAACTCACTGATTTTTCACTCCCTAAAATCGGCGAGGAGTTTGGCGGACGTGATCATACAACGGTCATTCATGCGCATGAAAAAATCTCAAAGCTTATGGAGACGGATCCTGTGACCGCTCAAAAAGTAAAAGAGATTATCACCATTTTAAAAGCTTAATAAGCTGTTAATAAAAAAGGGCGTCCATCAACAGTCTGTCCACATGTGGATAGGCTGTTATTATTTCGTTTATACCCACTTATCCACAAATCAACAAGGCCTACTACTACGACTATTATTTTTTTAATATAAAATAATAAAAAGAGTTGTTTCATAGAAAAATTATTTAAAAATAATTTTGGAGGGGTTCCCATGAAATTTTCGATTCAAAAAGACCGGCTTGCTGCCGGCGTGCAGGATGTACTAAAAGCAGTAAGCTCCAGAACGACTATTCCTATTTTGACGGGAATCAAAATTCACGCTTCTGATGAAGGGATTACATTGACGGGGAGTGACTCTGACATTTCAATTGAATCGTTTATTCCAATTGAAGAAGAGGGTGTCTCTATCGCTGCAATCGAGGAAACAGGAGGTGTTGTTTTAAATGCCCGGTTCTTCAATGAAATTGTCCGCAAACTGCCTGCTTCAACGATCGAGCTTGAAACATCGCCGGCATTCCAGACTATTATTCGTTCAGGACACGCGGAGTTTAATTTGAATGGCCAGGATGCAGATGAGTATCCGCACCTGCCTCAAATTGACGATGAAAACCTGTTTAAACTGCCCGCAGATCTTGTTAAAACACTTATCCGCCAAACAGTATTCGCGGTGTCTGCATCTGAAACACGCCCCATTTTAACGGGAGTAAATTGGAAAATTGAAAATGGCACGCTCATTTGCACCGCTACGGACAGCCATCGCCTCGCACTTCGCAAAACGGCAGCAGAGGGGCTCCCGGAAGGTGAATACAACGTTGTCATTCCAGGGAAAAGCCTAACAGAATTGAGTAAAATTTTGGATGATACAAATGATCCTGTTGAAATTGTTATGACGGAAAATCAAGTTCTGTTCCGTTCAAAAAACGTTTTGTTTTTCTCCCGGCTGCTTGATGGAAACTATCCCGACACAAGCCGGCTTATCCCAGAAGAATACAAAACAAAAATCGATTTAAACACAAAGGAATATTTACAGGCCATTGACCGTGCTTCACTTCTGGCACGGGAGGGGCGGAATAATGTGGTGAAAATGAGCAGCGCTGCTCATGGAACTGTTGAGATTTCATCGAATTCACCGGAAATCGGAAAAGTAACCGAACAAGTAAACAGCCTGTCATCTGAAGGGGAGGAACTAAAAATCTCGTTCAGTGCAAAATATATGATGGATGCCCTCAAAGCGATCGAAGGAACGGAAATTGAAATTCAATTTACCGGTGCTATGCGCCCGTTTGTTATTCGGCCGCTTCATGATGATTCTACTTTGCAATTAATTTTGCCAGTGCGCACATACTAAATCTAACTCCGAAAAAGCGGGGCGTATTGGCTCCGCTTTTTTCGTATTTATGTTAAAATAAAGTATTAGGATATTTACGGAGGAACCCAAACTTATGACGACAAAAAACACAGAAAACGAGGAGTTTATCACCCTGGGCCAGTTTTTGAAGCTGGCTGGCATCATTCAGACCGGAGGCCAGGCGAAATGGTACTTAAGCGAGCATGAAGTATACGTCAACGGAGAACTTGATGCCAGGCGCGGTCGAAAGCTTTTTGAAGGGGATGAGGTAGAGATACCCGGAGACGGCGTGTATGAAGTGGGATTCGGAAATGAGGAAGACAGCGATTAACAGCCTTCGAAAGGTGTTTTCATATGCACATTAAACAACTGGCCTTGGAAAACTATCGGAATTATGAATCACTTCTCGTTGAATTTGATAATACTGTTAATGTTATCATCGGCGAAAATGCTCAAGGGAAAACAAATGTTATCGAGTCTATCTATGTTCTGGCAATGGCTAAATCGCACCGGACCTCAAATGACAAAGATTTAATTCGCTGGGAAGCGGAGTATGCTAAAATAAAAGGGCGAGTGCAAAAAAAGCATCAGTCACTGCCGATTGAGCTTCTCATTTCAAAAAAAGGCAAAAAAGCCCGGATCAATCATTTAGAACAAACGCGGCTCAGCCAATATATCGGTAATATGAATGTCGTCATGTTTGCCCCGGAAGACTTAACACTTGTAAAAGGCAGCCCGCAAGTAAGAAGACGGTTTATTGACATGGAAATTGGGCAGGTCTCACCTGTTTATTTACATGACTTAAGCCTTTACCATAAAGTGCTGCAGCAAAGAAACCATTATTTGAAGCAGCTACAAACAAAAAAAAGGTCAGACTTTACTATGCTTGATGTCCTGACAGAGCAGCTGATAGAATTGGCGGTCAAGGTGACAAGAAAGCGATTTGAATTTATCCGGCTTCTTCAGCAGTGGGCTGGTCCGCTGCATTCTGGTATTTCACGCGGCATTGAAACTCTTTCTATTTTGTATGAGCCAGCTGCCGGCATCAAGGAAGAGCAGAGTGCTGACCAAATGCGTTCCTCCCTGCTGGAGACATTTCATAAAGGCCGTTCAAGGGAAGTAGATCGAGGGGTGACATTAACCGGACCGCATCGTGATGATCTTCTTTTTTATGTAAATGGAAAAAATATTCAAACGTTTGGCTCGCAAGGCCAGCAGCGGACAACCGCTCTTGCCGTGAAGCTGGCTGAAATAGAGCTGATCCAATCGGAAATCGGTGAATATCCGATTTTGCTGCTCGATGATGTTTTATCGGAGTTAGATGATTACCGCCAATCACATTTACTAAATACAATTCACGGAAAAGTGCAGACATTTGTAACCACAACAAATACAGATGGCATCGAGCACAATACGTTAAATGCCGCATCGGCCTACAGCGTCACTGCCGGTGCGATTACACAAATAAAATAAGATTTTACCGAAAGAGAAGGTGACTGGATTTGACTATGGAACCGCAAAATGCGACACCTTCCTATGATGAAAATCAAATACAGGTGCTCGAAGGACTTGAAGCTGTCCGCAAGCGTCCAGGTATGTATATTGGTTCAACAAGTGCAAAAGGGTTGCACCACCTCGTCTGGGAAATTGTCGATAACAGTATCGATGAAGCATTAGCCGGTTATTGTGATGAAATTAATGTCATCATAGAAGAAGATAACAGCATTACCGTTAAGGATAATGGACGCGGCATTCCGGTCGGCATTCATGAAAAAATGGGCCGTCCGGCTGTTGAAGTTATTTTAACGGTTCTCCACGCCGGAGGGAAATTCGGCGGCGGGGGATATAAGGTATCCGGCGGCCTTCATGGTGTTGGCGCCTCGGTCGTTAACGCACTTTCAACACTTTTAGAAGTATATGTTCACCGCGAAGGAAAGATTCATTATCAGGCGTTTAAGCGGGGTGTTCCACAGGAGGACTTAAAAGTAGTTGGCGAAACAGATATTACAGGAACTCACATTCATTTCCGTCCTGATGGAGAAATTTTCACTGAAACGCTCGTGTATGACTATGATACGCTGGCACAGCGGCTTCGGGAGCTTGCTTTCTTAAACCGCGGCATTAAAATTACGCTTGAAGATAAACGTGAAGAGAACAAAAAGAATGAATACCATTACGAAGGCGGCATCAAATCGTACGTAGAACACTTGAACCGCACAAAAGAAGTGCTCCATGAAGAAGCTATTTTCATGGAAGGTGAGCGCGAAGGCATCCAGGTGGAAGTGGCTCTTCAATACAATGATGGCTACACAAGCAATATTTATTCATTCGCCAACAATATCAGCACGCATGAAGGTGGAACACACGAATCTGGTTTTAAAACAGCGCTGACACGTGTTATTAACGATTATGCACGTAAAAATGGCCTTGCCAAGGAAGCGGACGGCAACTTATCTGGAGAAGACGTGCGTGAAGGGCTGACAGCGATTATTTCAATAAAGCACCCTGATCCGCAGTTTGAAGGGCAAACGAAAACCAAGCTTGGCAATTCGGAAGCACGGACAGTTACCGATAATGTTTTTGCTGGCCGTTTTGAAACCTTTATGCTTGAAAACCCGAATACAGCAAGAAAGATTGTTGAAAAGGGAATGATGGCTGCGCGTGCAAGAATGGCTGCCAAGAAAGCTCGTGAACTGACGCGCCGGAAAAGCGCGCTGGAAGTATCAAGCCTGCCTGGAAAATTAGCAGACTGTTCATCTCGCGATCCTAAGATCAGCGAGCTGTATATTGTAGAAGGAGACTCGGCGGGCGGTTCAGCAAAACAGGGACGTGACCGTCACTTCCAGGCCATCCTGCCGCTGCGCGGGAAAATTTTAAATGTTGAAAAAGCGCGCCTTGATAAAATTCTTTCCAACAATGAAGTCCGAGCCATGATTACGGCTCTCGGCACGGGCATTAGCGAAGAGTTTGATTTATCAAAAGCACGTTATCATAAATTGGTTATCATGACAGATGCGGATGTAGACGGCGCTCATATTCGGACGCTTCTTTTAACCTTCTTTTTCCGCTATATGCGTCCTCTTATCGAGGCGGGCTATGTTTATATCGCTCAGCCGCCGCTTTACAAGGTGCAGCAGGGTAAAAACATCAGCTATGCTTATAATGACCATGAACTGGATGAAATCATGAAAAACATTCCGGCCAATGCAAAACCGGCTTTGCAGCGCTATAAAGGTCTTGGAGAAATGAATCCGTCCCAGCTCTGGGAAACAACGATGGATCCCTCTACACGCACACTGCTGCAAGTGACATTGAAGGATGCCATGGAAGCGGATGAAACATTTGAAATTTTAATGGGCGATAAAGTAGAGCCACGCCGCAAATTTATTCAGGACAACGCAAGTTACGTTAAAAATCTTGATATATAAGTTGAGAAAGCGTCCGTTGCTGCGGGCGCTCCGACTTTTTTAAAAGGGAGGATTTTTCATGGCTGATACGCCAAGCTCCAACGTAAAAGAGATTAATATAAGCCAGGAAATGCGGTCATCGTTCCTTGACTATGCAATGAGCGTTATCGTATCCAGGGCACTTCCGGATGTGCGGGATGGGCTGAAGCCTGTTCACCGCCGAATTTTATACGCAATGAATGACCTCGGCATGACAGCTGATAAAGCATATAAAAAATCGGCCCGTATCGTCGGGGATGTTATCGGTAAGTATCACCCTCACGGCGACTCAGCTGTATATGAGACAATGGTGCGGATGGCGCAGGACTTTAACTACCGTTATATGCTTGTGGATGGACATGGAAACTTTGGTTCAGTTGACGGTGATGCGGCAGCGGCTATGCGTTATACAGAAGCGCGTATGTCTAAAATCGCGATGGAAATTACTCGGGATTTAAACAAAGACACAATCGATTATAAAGACAACTATGATGGATCTGAACGGGAACCGGTTGTTTTGCCGGCTCGTTTCCCAAATCTGCTTGTAAACGGTGCGTCTGGTATTGCGGTCGGCATGGCAACCAACATTCCGCCTCACCAGCTTGGAGAAGTGATTGATGCAATCCTCGCAGTCAGCAAAAATCCGGATATCTCTATTCTTGAATTAATGGAGTATATCCCCGGTCCAGATTTTCCGACCGCCGGCATTTTAATGGGCCGCAGCGGAATTCGGCGCGCTTATGAAACAGGACGCGGTTCCGTCATTTTGCGTGCCCGTACCGAAATTGAAGAAAAAGCAAATGGCAAAGAAACGATTATTGTAACGGAAATTCCTTATCAGGTTAATAAGGCCAAACTCATTGAACGTATTGCTGAACTTGTCCGGGACAAAAAGATTGACGGTATTACGGACCTTCGTGATGAATCAGACAGAGAAGGAATGCGGATTGTAATGGAAATTCGCCGTGATGCTAATGCAAGTGTGGTGTTGAATAATTTATACAAATACACCGCCATGCAGACAAGCTTTGGTATTAATATGCTGGCGCTTGTAAACGGGCGTCCTAAAGTGCTTACCTTGAAGGAATGCTTAACACATTACTTGGCGCACCAGCAGGAAATTATCCGCCGGCGTACACAGTTCGATTTGAATAAAGCAGAAGCGCGCGCCCACATTTTAGAAGGCCTTCGCATTGCATTGGATCATATCGACCGGATTATTGCTTTGATCCGCGGCTCACAAACAACAGACATTGCACGTGAAGGACTGATGGAACAGTTTGGTTTGTCTGAAAAGCAGGCACAGGCTATTTTAGATATGCGCCTTCAGCGTCTTACAGGTCTTGAAAGAGATAAGATTGAAGAAGAATACCAAAATCTTATTGCCTTAATAAAAGAGCTAAGAGCCATTTTGGCGGATGAAGAAAAAATTCTGGAAATTATCCGTGAAGAACTGCTTGAAATTAAAAACCGATTTGATGACAAGCGCCGGACAGAGATTACAGATGGAGCACCAGGTGATTTACTGGATGAAGATTTAATTCCGGTTGAAAAAATTATTATTACGCTGACGCATAAAGGCTATATTAAGCGCCAGCCGATCTCGACCTACCGAAGCCAGCGCCGGGGCGGACGCGGCATCCAGGGAATGGGTACAAATGAAAATGATTTTGTAGAGCAGCTTCTTACAACTTCGACCCATGACACGATTCTCTTCTTTACAAACAAAGGGAAAGTATACCGCCTCAAAGGCTACCAGATTCCTGAATTCAGCCGGACGGCTAAAGGCATACCGCTCGTTAACCTGCTGGGCGTTGAACAAGATGAATGGGTCAATTCCATGCTGTTCGTTGAAAAGTTCACCGAGGATTCTTTCCTGTTCTTTGCAACCAAGCAGGGAATTGTCAAGCGGACACCGTTAATGGACTACGCCAATATCCGGACAAATGGCTTAATTGCTCTTAATATCCGCGAGGAAGATGAACTCATCTCCGTTCGGTTAACGGATGGCAGCAAGCATATCGTGATGGGAACACGTAACGGAATGCTTATCCGTTTCCCGGAAGATAACGTTCGCTCTATGGGGCGTACCTCAACAGGCGTAAAAGGCATTACTCTGTCAGATGGGGACTACGCGGTTGGAATGGAACTTGTTGAAGAAAATGATTACATCTTGATCGTTACAGAGAATGGTTACGGAAAACTAACTTCAGAAGCAGAGTACCGCATTCAAACACGGGGCGGCAAAGGCCTGAAGACTCTTAACATCACGGGCAAAAATGGACCTCTTATTGCAGTTAAAACTGTTACCGGGGAAGAAGACTTGATGCTGATTACAATGGGTGGTGTCATGATTCGGATGGACATTGCTTCGATTTCCATTACCGGCCGAAATACACAGGGCGTTAAACTGATTCGTCTGGGAGAAAATGAAACAGTGGCCACAGTAGCAAAAGTTGAAAAAGAAGATGAAGAAATATTAGAAGAAGGCGAAGAAGACATACAGGAGTAAAGACAAAGCACAGGTGATTCAATCATCCTGTGCTTTTTGTCTATCTATTTTAGTTTATTTTCTTTATAATTAGGTAAAAAGGCTTAATAAGAGGTGAAGTATGTATATAGCTGTTGAAAATATCAAACCTGGATATCGGGTAAAAGAAGATGTTGTAGGCCAAACATCCAGCCCCATTGTATCGGCGGGAACCATTTTAACTGAACAGCACATTCGATTTTTGCACGCTTTTTCCATAAAATCCATAGATGTAATGATTGACGAAGAAAATATAACTGCCCCGCTGCAGACGGCATCTGCTTCCGCCAGCGTACTGCCGGATTTCGATACAATGGAACGGCTTTACTTTAAAACACTGGAAAGGGTTAAGGAAGAATTTGTACGGTGGCAATCCGGGATGAATGTAGAAATTGCCCGAATGCGCACCATTATTCTTCCTATTCTGGAGTACACTCTGGAAAATCCAAAAGAGCTTCACAATATTTCGGCTTATTCTAAAAAGGATGACTATCTTTATCACCACACATTATCAGTTGGGTTGTTAAGCGGCATGATCGCCCAAAAACTGAATTACGACAAAGGGCTGATTGTTCAATCCGCACTTGCCGGATTATTAGCAGACTGCGGCATGTCGAAAATTAAAATGTCTTTGCTGACGAAAGGGACCGCCTTAACGGAAAGTGAGTACAAAGAAATTCAAAATCATCCTGTAACCAGCTATAAGATGGTTAAAGACTTAAATCTTCTTAAGCCGGAAGCAAAGCTGGCAATTTACCAGCATCATGAACGTCTGGATGGCTCTGGTTACCCGCAGGGAGCAAAAGGACAAACTGTTCATTTGATGTCACAGCTGGTCGGGCTGGCTGATACGTATCATGCGTTAACAACGGAACGGCTATTCCGCGGAAGGCAGTCTGTGTTTAAAGCGATAGAAACGATTCAGCAGGATTTGTTTGGGCAGTTTGATTTTTCCGTAGTAGAAGCGCTGATTTCTTTAACAGCGGAATTATCAGCCGGTACACGAGTAACTTTGTCGGATGGAATGGCCGGAAAGGTAATGTTTGTTCAGTCTGCCCACAAAACAAGACCGCTTGTCCAACTTACAAATGGAGAAGTTGTTGACCTGGTGAAAAGAAGAGACCTATACATCGAAAAAAGCGAGTAGAAAACAGCCAAATATAAAAAGGCTGTTTTTTTATCGAAAAAGCTTGTGTTTCTCTTTTTTACGTGGTATATTATTTAAGTCGCTGGATGACAGTGATTTTGAGATGTAAATTGAACATTGAAAACTGAACAAAATCAATAAAAACGTCAACGTTTTAATTTTTTACTTTCAATTAGAAGTACGCCCCGTACTTCTAATTGAAACAAATGAGCAAGTCAA
>NZ_LAJB01000017.1 GCF_000970685.1 Domibacillus indicus | reverse complement strand
ATACTTTTTTCACTTTCATTTTTATTTTCACAAGTTGAACGTTTTTAACAGCTGTTTTTAAACGATATATAAATTCTCAATGCTTTACAGGCGGCACGGTCAAACCTGGCTCTTCTTTTAAAGAAATATGCAATTCAAGATTACGGTTGATAGAGGCGAAAAACACCTTATTTAAATCATTTACTCCCTGTAGGGATGTTTGCTCCTTCAGCCAGTTTTGGCTTAATCCAAATTCTTTTAAAACATCTAAATAAACAGTTCCTTCTATAATAACCGGAAAAGCAATGGCAGCTGTTTTTCTGGATATTTTCAAATCTTCTAAAGTGACAGGAGTTTTTTCAGGCTTTTTTAATACGCTTAACATGCCGTTTGCTTCAATAATAGCGGTTTCCACTTCGCTTACGTCAAATATATTTTTTTGGCGAAGCATTTGGAAGACATTGTCGATGGAATAACGAATTTTTTTTAAGTTATGGTTCAGGAATTTTCCGTCTTGAATCACTACAGTCGGCTCAAATGTAAGAAGTTTTCCCGCTTTTCGATTGCGAATCTTCCAGTTAGCAATAATTCGCTGAAAAAGGGCAATGCCAATAATTGCTATTGCGGTTGGATAGTGTTTAATAGCGGGATCGGCAATATCGGCACCCGCTACCGCCCCTAAAGTAATAATAATTAAATAATCGAATACAGGAAGTTCTCCAATAGAGCGTTTTCCCATAAACAGTGTCATAAACAATAAGAGGGGAAGAATGGTAATAATTCTGCCCAGGACTAAAAATGAATCATGCAGGAAGTCAGTCATTTCACACCGCTTTCTCTGTTTAATCCGAATAATCATGGAGAGTTTTCCTTCAAACAGCTTTCTTAATAACAATGATTTCTGAGTAAGCAATTCCATTAATAAGAGCAAACCGCCCCAAATAAGTACAGTAAAAAATATATGTGATTGGCATTTTCCTGTTATAGATGGCATTCCCCAGTAACTCACTTAAAACAATGGCGCAAATAAAAGGAAACAGAGTAAATTGGTTAATTAATTTCCTGCCTAGAATCTTAATCAGAAAAAAAAGCAAAAAAATCCTGTTATCAGCTTACCCGATATTTGTATAAGCTCCATGAATTACTCCCCCAGTTAATGTTTGCAGCTTCTAAATTGCCCGCATGATTATTTTAGACAAGATATATAAAATCAATACGTGTTTCTTTCGCCTCAAAAAAGTAGTGATTTTGCTAAATAACAAGAGAATTGTTTTAATTAAAAGTAGTTGAGAAATGTGGATTCGTAGTTTATTCTGTTTATTCATTAATAGTATAATTAAGAGAAAAGCTGACTTTCGCTATTTCATTATATTTTTTGTAAAAGGCAAACTCGCTGAAAAGTGGGGACGCAAAGCTTCAGGCCTAACGGGAAACCTACGGCGGCTGGGCCGCCAGCGGGAAAATGGGGTTATTTCCTTTAAGGGAATAGCCTTTTTTACGTATTTAAACGAAGATTTGTT
The DNA here is from genome assembly GCF_000970685.1 of Domibacillus indicus. Classification (GTDB taxonomy): domain Bacteria; phylum Bacillota; class Bacilli; order Bacillales; family Domibacillaceae; genus Domibacillus; species Domibacillus indicus. Next base: position 124,426 of record NZ_LAJB01000017.1, on the reverse strand, counting down.
TTGAATCTGGCAGCGTGCCAGGCAGTTTTCAGGGTATTATAAAAAAACGGTTTAAAATAAATTTTGTAAGCGATTTATTAATTGAAAGGCAGGTTAATAGGAACTCCTATTTTGAAAAGCCGGTCCACTACATCTGCTTTCAATTGCAGGGTAGTTATAATCAAATTGGAGTGATTAGAATGAAAAACAAACAATCATCGGAAAACTATACAAAGAAGTACCAGGAGTTTTTAGATGTTAATAATGCGGTTATCTTTCAGCTTGATTTGGAGAGGGAGTTTATTTCTCTTAACTCAGAATGGACAAAACTAACCGGCTATACAGTTACTGAATCGCTGGGGAAATCTTTTTTTGATATTGTCAGTGCAGATGACCGGGCAGCCGTGCAACAGCAATTTGCTATTTTAATATCCGGGCAAAAAGATGGTATTCATAAGGAAATAAAAGTGGCAGCGAAGCAAAAAAAGATAGAAGAAGCCCATTTATTTTTGAGGGCAGATCGAGACAGTGAGCAGAAAATAGTGTCATTTTCAGGGACCATCACCCATCTGTCCCCGCGAAAGCCCGGCATTGATGCTTATAAAAAAAATGAACGCAATTACCGCCTGATTTCCGAACACATGACTGATATGGTAGCTGTGTTAGCGGAAGACGGACTGGTTCTGTATGCTTCTCCCTCCCATGCGGCCGTTTTAGGAAGGAATTTAGACGAATATATTGGCAGCTATCCTATCAAGCATATTCATCCTGAAGACTGGGAAAGAGTGTTTCACTTTTTTCACGAAATGGTATCCAACTGGAGTCCAGCAGAAATAGAATACCGCTGCATGCATGACAATGGTGAGTGGATTTACCTGGAAATGAAGTGCACACCCATTAAAGGTCCTGATGAAGAAGTCCAAATTATTTCCGTCAGCAGGGATATAACATTAAGAAAAAGGATGGAGGAAGAACTGAGGCAGACGACTATGAAGCTCAAAACGCTTATCTCTTCTCTTCCTTATGGAGTGATGGTTGAAGATGAAGAAGGCAAAAGAACCTTATACAATGAAGCTTATGAAAACATTTTTCATGGATACAGCATTGAAGAGAAGGCAGGAGGGCCATTAAAAGGGGAATCTCAAAATATAATGGAATACTTTCCATTTTATTCATGCCAAAACTGCAGCTCTATTCCGAGGCAGTCCGGAGAACTTTTTTTAAAAGACGGCCGAATAGTGGAAAGCGATGCTGTTCCTTTACTGGAGGGTGGGAAATTCGACGGATATTTATGGATATTCCGGGATGTGACAGAAAAAAAGGCGGCAGAAAAAAAACTTCAAGAAGCCAACCAAATACTGAAAAGGCTTTCAATGATTGACGGGCTTACGAAGATTGCCAACCGGCGCAGTTTCGATGAAGCACTAGAAAAGGAATGGAATCAATCAAAGAATCTTCAGGAGCCGATTTCTCTTTTAATGATTGATATTGACTTTTTTAAGGCATTCAATGATTTATACGGGCACCAGGCCGGTGATGCCTGCCTTCAAAAGGTTGGAGAAATTTTAAAGAATATTTCCGGAGGCCCGCAAGAGCTGGCAGCCCGGTACGGTGGGGAAGAATTCGCGGTGCTGCTGCCGGGACGGAAAAAAGAAAAAGCCATTGAAACGGCTTATTTGATTCAGGAAGCTATCCAAAAAGCGCGTATTCGTCACCGGGGTTCACCTATTAAAGAATATTTAACGTTAAGTATCGGCGTGGCAACTGTGACAGCCGCTCCGGCTGATCAGTCGGAAGGCCTGCTGTCAAAAGCTGATAAAGCGTTGTATGAAGCCAAGCGAAAGGGCCGGAATCAAATTGAAGTATACAAGCCACAAATAGCGGAACGGGAATGATAAAAATAGAAGCAAGAAAAGAAGGGAGAAAGTTAAGCGCCTCCCGTCTTTTTTATACTAGCTTTTTGAGAGAAGAGGCCGATTTTGTAAATATAAGGGCAAATCAGGATGGCCTCCTTCAATAATTTCCCGGGTAATAATTTTAGCCAGCATCTGGCTGTATACTGTTCCATTATCACCGAAAGCAAAGAGGAAATAGGTATTTGGATATTGGTCATACACGCCGATGATCGGCAGCCCATCTACAGTCCCTCCATAAAAGGCAGCCGAATAATAGGCAGGCTCTGCCTGGATATGAGGAAACATTTTTTTGAATTCTGCAATAAGCTTATCTTTTTTATGGATAAGCTTGCTGTCCCGGTCCTCGGGATAGGTTGTATTGTCATCAAGGCCGCCAATAATAATGCGGTTATCAGCGGTTGTGCGCATAAACAAATAAGGGCGGGCTGTTTCCCAGATAAGCGTCCGGTTATACCAGGTGGATAAATCCTGTACCGGATTTGTCGTGACTGTGTACGTACTTACAAAAGAAGCTTTTTTCTCTTTTTTCACTTCTAGTCCTTCATAGCCTGCCGCAAAAATCACATGGCGCGCTTTAATGGAATGTCCCGTTTTCGTGGAAACAATTGCCCGATTTTGCTGCCGGTCATAATGATAGCCATTCACTTCGGTGTTTTCATAAATAGAAACTCCTTTTTGTGCCGAGTAGTCAAACAGAGAATGGGTGAACTTGAAAGGATTTAGTTCCCCATCGTTGTAGGAGTAGATAGCCGCGTCCTTGCTGAATGGATACCTCGCTTTGATTTCCTGTTCTTTTAAAAAATCCAGCTGGAAGTTATGCTGCTTTAATAATTCGTATTCTTTTTTCAGCCGGTTAACGTCTTCTTTGCAGCTGGCAAAGTAAAGGGTGTCTCTTCGCGTAAATTCACAGTCGATTTCAGCTGTCCTGGAAGCCGCCTCAATTTCATTAATTGCTTCTTTTAATAATTGCAGATGCCGCCCAATGTAACCTTTCCCAAATGTGTTAATCAGATTGGTAAACATTTTCTCCCCTGAATACTGAATAAGTGCCGTATTTGTGCTTGTACTGCCGTGGCCGATTTTTCCTTTTTCTACGACAGCCGTTTTTAAATGAGAAGCGGCAAGATAATAAGCACACTGGGCAGCGGAGCTTCCGCCTCCAACAATTAGTACATCCAAATCACGATCCTCTTTTAAGGACGGATAAGAAGGGGCATCGGGGAATGTAGCCGGCCAGTAATACGTTCCAGATTGTAGGTTCATTTCATTCCTCCTGCGTACTAAAACGAGCGTATAGAAGTATCGTTTCCAATCTTCTGCTCTTCATTCAGCGGTTTTGCGATTTAGAAAGCAGCTCTTTCAATCTAACTGCCATGATGTATGCAGAAGTATATACACAAATACAAAAGAGTAACAGGTACAGTATGGAATTTAACCATGTAAATAGTCTTAAATAATAATTTTAATTTTCACTATCAAATAGGTTTTTTGATCTGTTTTCATGTATAATGAAGGTATATAGTCCTTTTCTGAAAGAGCAATCGGGAGGGGTTTTAATGGAGTCTCACAATATATCCAGAATGAACTATAAGCAATGGTCTGAAAAAATAATTCATTTTTATTGGCTAATGGTGCTGGTTTCGCTGATCGGCCAATGTACAGGTCTGGCGGTAAAGTTGTATTATTTTCCGGAAGAGGCCAAAGAGTTCGCCCTAGAAAAAGTTCTTTTGCCTACAGGTATTCAATTAATAGTTATGCTCGGTTGCTTGCTTATTGTAAAAGCAAAGAAAATATACAGTTCCCGAGTATTGACTGTTACCGGTACATTAGTGGCTCTTGTGATTATTATCAGGCATCCGAACGTTACCGGGCTGCAGACTGTCCTGCTTCTGCCGATGGCGGTCGCATTAATTTATTTTGATAAAAAGAAATTGCTTTTCAGCTTTTATGTTAATTTTGTGGCGCTAACGGGAATCTATTTAATTCCAGCTGTAAGAAGAGCGGTTACAGAATATGAGTATTTCTCCTATATGCTTATCCTCGTTGCCGGGTACTTTATTTATTCAGCTGTTATTCAAAGGGGAAGTGAAGTACTGCAAATTCTTCAGAAAGCCTCTGAAAAAGAAAAAGAACTGCTTGTAAAAAGTACAATGATGGAGAGGCTCTCCAAGGTAGATGCATTAACAGGTCTCTACAACCATAAAACTTTTCACGAATACATGGATTACCTTGTAGAGCAAAGCAGGCAGTACGGTATGCCGCTCCAGCTGGCTATATTGGACATCGATAACTTTAAAAACATCAACGATACGTATGGACACAATATAGGCGATCTTGTGTTGAAAAGACTGGCACATGCGATTGTGGAAAAAGCATCGGAAAACGATATAGTTGCCCGTTATGGGGGAGAGGAGTTTGCTCTCTTGCTTACAAATAAAAAGGTAACGGATGCTTACGATGTCATTGAAGCCATCCGGGAGCATATTGCCGGTATACAGCATGAAGAAATGAACGGGTTAAACGTTACAGTGAGTATCGGGTTAAAAGATTTTGATCAAAGTCTTACCAGGCTCGATTTCTTCCAGCAGGCGGATGCTCTGTTATATAAAGCAAAACGAAGCGGGAAAAATCAGGTGGCCTGTGACTCGTTACTGGCACAACATTAAAAGGAAGAAAAGTCGCATGAAATGAAAAACCGGACTCTCGATTTAAATGAGCCCGGTTTTTTGTTTCATTTTTTCGTTTGACGGCGGCCTGCTGGCTGCTCTGGCTCGTGTCAACTTTTTCCGTGGCCGGTTCCTCCTTAAAAATAAGTCATGCTTTTTTCATTTACCCGATCCATTTATCATTAATCGTTCAGCTGAGCAGGGGGAGCGGATCATAGTCAGAAAAACAAAAAAGCCTGGTCAAACAGCAGTGCTGCTGTATGGCCAGGCGGTGCTTCTCTTCGGTTTTGTTAGAGGGCATCCTTAATGACTTTTTTACAGTACAGCACCGATAAAACACCGAAGATAGAGTAAAGGGCGGTATAGAGCAGCATTACGATCAGCATGGGCGCCCACAGCTCGCTGCCGAAGAAAAACCAGCCGGATTTAACGGCGAAATAGCTGTGTGAAAGGCCGACTGCAAGCGGGATGCCAAAGCTGAAAAGCTGCTTGATTTGAATGCCGCGCAAAAGATCGCCGCGGGTGTAGCCGAGCTTGCGCAAAATCGTATAGCTGCCCCGTTCCTGCTCGCTTTCATCCATTTGCTTAAAGTATAAAATACAGCCGGATGTCACTAGAAAAGTAAGGCCTAAAAAGCCGACAATAAACATAATGAGCCCCATCTGCTGCTTTTGTCCATTCACTGCCTCCAGCTGTGAAAACTGAAGAGTGTCATCGAATCCCTGCTCTTGAAAAAGAGCGTTTGCTTTATCCAGCTCTGTTTTGTCTGCCAGCTGGATTCCAATATACTCAGAAAACTCGTTTTGAAGTGCTGGATCGGCATCCTGCTTTAACCGGTTAAAAACCGTTTCATCCACTATCGCTACGGGAAGGCCGCCGCTTGTGAATTGAAGAGGAAGCAGGTAGTCCCGTTCAAGACCGATGTAATTTTGTTTAATTTTATCTTTTTTTCCAAGCAGTTCAACCGGACCGGAATCTCCAAACGGCATCATTTTACTTACTGCATCGTTATACCCTGAAAAAATAGTATCCTCAGGCGATACATTTATTCCTTCTGTATCCTGGTCGCTAATAACCGGCATCAGCATGTTATCAGAAAAAAAGGTGTCTCCCTCAAGATCATTTTCCATAATCTTCGAGACATTTACGTTTGCCATCACTACTTCAATCCGCTTTTCACTGTATGCAATGTTTTGCTGGTCAAATTCCTGCTTTAGAGCTATGGCATTTTTTTCATTCAAAAGTGAAAAATCATCAGGGACGATTTGCTGGGCTAATCTTTCAGCTGAATAGTAGGAAATATAGCTGAGTGACAGAAGACCAATCGCGAGCGCGGACACTGTTGTAATAACAGTCAGCATTAACGCATTTGAACGCATCCGGAACATAATGGAAGACAGAGACAAAACGTCATTTACCGTTAAGTAGCCGTTTTTCTGCTTTCTTATAAGATGAAACAAGAAGCGGACCGATCCTTTATAAAAAAGATATGTCCCGATAATAACGGAGGCCAGGATAAAAATCATAGCTCCAAACAGTGCTGTCATGGAGGTGAAATCGCCATCGAACAGCTTTGATGAAACAAAGTAGCCGGTCACAATCAAGCCGATACCGAGCAGGCCGATGATGATTTCAATCACGGAAATGCGTTTGCCGCGCTCTTCCATCGTGCTCATCACACGAAATAAGGCCAGGATGTTCTGGCGCTTAATAAACAATCCGTTCATCAGCAGGATAAATACATAAATTAAACCAAAAACAATCAGTGTCTGCAGAAGTGCCTGCGGTGAAAAAGACAGGGAAGCGATCGCATCCACTCCGGTAATTTTAAATAGAATCATAATAACCAGCTTGGAAGCCGCAAATCCGAGAAGCAGCCCGATCACAAGCGAGCCAAAATACAAAATTAGATTTTCCAGGCTTAAAATTTTAAAGATCTGCCGCCTGGTCATCCCAATCAGCTGAAGCAGCCCGATTTCTTTGCTTCGGCGCTTAATAAAAATCACATTCGCATACAAAAGAAAAATCGTTACAATCCCAATTAGCAGCACAGAAGCGGCCCGGATTCCGGCAGCTCCTTTAATGCTGCCTTCCACTTCGTCCATTGATGGATCGTACTGAAGAGTGACAAAGGCAAAATAAAGAGCCGCACTGAAAACAAGAGCAAATACATACAAATAATAGTTTTTTAAATTCTTTTTTAAATTCCGGACGATCAGCTGATTAATGCTCATGCTGCACCCCGCTTAAAAGGGCCTGGGTTTTCATAATATCTTGAAAAAAGATCTGTCTTGACTGATCTCCTTTATTAAGCTGAGTATACATCTGCCCGTCTTTAATGAAAACAACCCGGCTTCCGAAGCTGGCAGCCGTCGGATCGTGGGTGACCATCATAATCGTGGCGGACCGCTTCTGGTTTAAAGCAGTTAATTTATTGAGGAGGTCAGAGGCCGATTTGGAATCGAGTGCACCGGTCGGCTCATCTGCAAAAATCATACTCGGTTCATGGATAAACGCCCGTGCCGCAGAAGTCCGCTGCTTTTGTCCGCCGGAGATTTCATTTGGATATTTGTCGCGGATTTCGTAAATGCCAAGTTCATCAGCGATAACATTAAACCGCTCTGTTGCTTCTTTTTTACCAGTTTTGGCAATAGTAAGAGGCAGGAGTATATTTTCTTTCACTGTCAGTGTATCAAGCAGGTTATAATCCTGAAAAATAAAGCCGAGATGCTGCTTGCGGAACTCAGCCAGCTTTTTTTCTTTCATTGCTGTCATTTCGTGCCCATCGATCCAGATTGTGCCCTGGCTTGCCTGGTCAATGGAAGAAAGCACATTTAAAAGTGTGGTTTTTCCTGAGCCGGACGCTCCCATGATGCTGATAAACTCCCCTTTTTCTACGCGAATATCAATGCCTTTCAGCACTTCCTGCCGGTTAAATTTGTTTCCATAGCTTTTACGAAGCTTTGTCGCCTCAAGCATACTCATATTTATTCACTCCTTTTATCGATACTTTTATTGTAAAAACGCGGAGAAAAAAAGTCCTTTGATTGAGCGAACAAAAAACAAAGGCATGTGACACTTTTGTCACATGCCTGTCATGCGGGTAAATGCATTCGATTCAGGAAAGGTGAGGGTAAACGTTGTCCCTGATTCAGGAGTAGAGAAAGCATCGATGCTGATAAGCAGGGAATCGGCAGCTTTTTTAGCCAAATAAAGCCCCATACCGGTTGAAGAATTTGACTGATGGTTCCCGCCGGTTGCCGTAAACCCCTTGTCAAAAATACGCGGGAGATCCTGCGGAGAAATACCGCGGCCGAAGTTGGTAATGGTCACAGCTGTCCGGCTTCCCCTTTGGCTGCTGCGGATCATAATATCTCCTGAATAACTGTATTTCACAGCGTTGGCAAGCAGCTGGCGAAAAATAAAAGCCAGCCATTTTACGTCACTGAGTACAGAGCCGGTGTCAAGTTCCACATCAAAGCCAATGCCTTTTTGCAGGCACCAGGATTGAAGAGCGCGGATTTCGGTGAACAGCAGCGGCTCAATCTTCACTTGTTCTATGTACAGGTCATTTTCAATAAAAGGCATCCGCTTTTGGTGCAGCTGGCGGTCTAAAAGCAAATGAATGCGAAGCCATTCATAGGTCAGCTGTGCTTTTGCCCTGTCATCCTCCAGGCGGTCAATCATTAAATGCATGGCGGTCAAAGGTGTTTTTACTTCATGAACCCAGGCAAGCAGGTCATCTTTTTCCTGCTCTAATTCTGTCCGGTTCTGGGAAGCTTTTTGTTTATAGTACTCAATTTGTTCCGTAAAACCTGTTTTGGCAATGTGCTCAAATGGGCTTTCGGCCTCGCCCAGTGTGCTTACATCAAGGGAGGGGTCCCGGTCCCGCAGCTGCCGGTAAAAAGCGGTTTCTTTATAAAAGCGAAACGCAAAGAAAAAAAGAAACGAAAGGAAGGACAACAGATTTATATATAAAATTGAAGAAAAAGGGACCGTACTATCCACGAATGCGATAAGGAAAATCAACAGCTGCTGAATGAAAAAAAAGCCGATCCAGCTGCCCCGTTCTTTTATGTATATTTTAATCATGCCTGTATTCCTCTTCGATGGCGATATATCCCTGACCAACTTTTGTTTCGATAAAACGGCCAAGCTCAATTTCATCCAATTTTTTTCGAAGCCGGTTTACATTGACGGTCAGGGTGTTATCGCTGACAAATCGCTCATCCTCCCACAGGCTCTTAATTAAATCGTCCCGGCTGACGATTTTATTTTTTTGTTCAACAAGCTGCTTTAAAATAAACATTTCATTTTTTGTCAGTTCAACCAGGCCGCCGCTGTTTTGGAGTGTGTTTTTATCATAATCGATGGTCGCTCCGCACCAGACTTTGAGAGAGGAGGGGGCAGTGCTGTAATTGTAAACGCGCCGAAGCACCGCTTGTACCTTGGCGATCAGTACATCAAAGTGAAATGGCTTTTGAATAAAATCATCGGCCCCCAGCTGCATAGACATTACCATGTCCGTTGGATGGTCACGTGACGACAGAAATAAGATCGGGACGTTTGAATGCGAGCGGATCATCCGGCACCAATGAAACCCGTCAAATTTCGGCAGCTGGATGTCAATGATCACAAGATCAGGCTGGACAGCTGTAAATTCACTCATCACCTGGCCGAAATCACTGATGCCGTATACATCGTAAGACCATTGTATAAGACGGTCTTTAATTTCTTCAAAAAGGGTTGTGTCATCTTCAATCAAAAGCAGTTTAAACATTTTATTCACCACACTGTCCGGTTCCTTTTTAGTGTATCGAAAACAGCAGAGGGCGCGGCCTAAAAAGGGATTACACATATCAAACACTCTGCGGCGCCTCTGCTCTTTTAGCTCTGCCGCGATCATAAACGGCGATATAAAAGCTTCTTCTATATTTTACATCATTTTCTATATCAGTTAATAAAAAAAGAGATCATTTTGAATAAAATGATCCTATTGCTGTTCAGATGATAGAATACTCCATTAGCTTTACAAAGAGTTTAACCGCTCCCTGGCTGTTTCCATCTTTTTTCCGACGGGCTGAAGCCCAATGGCTTTAGAGAGCCCGAAAGCAGGCATACAGTTGTAAAAGGTCTCATAACTGCCAGGTGTAACAATATATGTTTCATGGTAAATGCCGACGGCCTGGGAAGAAGCCGCTTTTTGATAAAAGTCTTTCCAGGCCTTCATATGCTTTTCGCCCTTTGCGTAGGCATACAAATTCTCTTTGGAGTCCCAGTATTGAACAAGTGTAATCATACGCCAGCCATACATTCCCTCTGCAGATAAAAAGCCAAGTTCTTTATTCGTGTAAAGCTCTTTAAGCATAGGGCCCATGGCCATAAAAACGGGGAGCCATTTATGAACTGCCCATACTTTATTGATTCGCATGCCGATCATAAACACTGCTGTTTCTCGGCCGTGCACAGCCATAAAGCGGCCTTCTTCTAGCTTTCTGCCCATTTTTATTCCCCCTCCTTTTGAAGTTCATCGATTACTTCATCGCACCAGTCAAGAGCAGCGGATGTCAGCTTTAAGCCGTGGCGGAGAGTAAACAGCCAGAATCGTTCATCTTCTGACCGGACTGCACATTCCGTTATCATTTTTTCGATCTGTTTGTAGAGAGAGAAGCGCTGCTGTAATTGCTCTTTGTACTGCTTAATTTTTACAATGGCCGTTTCCGTGGACTCATGGCGGCTGAAAAAAAGCTTAAGCAGCCACTCATTTTTCTGAACTGGAAGCCCGCCTTCAATAGGGGAGGCCAGCCATTGCTCAAGAGCTTTTTTTCCTTTAGGAGTCATGTTGTATACTTTTTTATCGGGCTTATCTTCCTGCGTTTCTTGTTGAACCTCTGCCAGTCCTTCATCGGTAAGCTTTTTCAGTGCAGGATAAATCTGTCCGTAGCTGATTTTCCAGAAATGGCTCAACCCCGTGTCAATCAGCTGCTTCATTGAATAGCCTGTGCTGCATCCGGTTGTCATTAAGCCAAGCAAAATGAAAGGCGTTTGAGCTTCTTTTGCCAATAAATCACCTCCTGTATCCTTATGATATATATCTAAAAGATATAATAAAGGTAATTGTCTGAAAAGTAAATTTTTTATAAAAAAAACACACGAGAATTCGCGTGTTTGAAATGAAATGGTTATGATTGCGCTTGTGCCGGCACCTCCGCTTTGGGCCAAACGCCGGTAAACTCGGGTTCATTATAAGCCAAAAATTGTTTTACATTTTCTTCGCGATTGTCTAAAAAGAGCTGGTCGGCCACTTCTGAGACAAGCTTTGGCACGCCGCAGCGCATGCCGGAAAGAGCTGAAGCAGAAATTCCGCTATTAAGGAGGGCTGAATAATTAAAAGCAAATAAACCGCGCACTTTTTCTTCTCCTTCAGCACTTCTGCTTGTATAAGCAAAGCCCGGGGTAAGATAAGGGTGTGCATCCAGCATTGGCACTGCTTCTTCGGCGGAAGCTTTGTAGCGGTCGCTCCAGCGGGCGATATGCTGCTCCACCAGTTTTAGCTCCGGACGCAGCGCAGGGTCGGTTAAAAGTCCTGTACTGATAATTAGAAAATCAAATGTAAATGTCCCGTTTGGTGTTGTGACAACGGCTCCTTCTTCTGACGCTTTTACATCAAGCCACGGGGCTGCCAGGTGAAGATGAAAGCCGGGCCACGAGGAGGCGCGTGAAAAGGTATCATTGGTCGGCGGCTGGTTATGCTTAAAAAAGTGCCGGATCGCCGTATACTTATCCGCATCCGGCAAACAAGGAAAGCGTTCAATCATGCCTGAGACTTCCATCTGGCGAATTGGGTTGACACGCGGCATTTCTTTTCGCCGGATAAACACATGCGCTTCTGCAGCACCTTCTGACAAAGCGAAATTCGCATTATCAAACGCAGAAGCACCGCCGCCGAGTACAGCAGCTTTTTTGCCCTTCAGCGCATCAAAGTCGATCGCTTCCGATGTGTGGGCATAAAGCTGTTTTGGAAGATTCTCTGAAATCATTGGCGGTACATGCCATTCGCCTCCTCCTTGAATTCCGGTCGCAAGAATAACCTTGCGTGCCAGCAATAGAGGAGAGGAAGCCCCGGCCCCTTCGATATGCAGGCGGTACAGGCCGCCAAGAGGCTCAATTAATTTTAATTTTACTTCGTTTACCACTGGCAAATTGAGCACTTTTCGATACCAGCGCAAATAATTCATCCATTCGCTTCTCGGTATCTTGTCGATTGTTTCCCAGCCTTCAGCGCCGTGCTGTGCTTCCCACCAGGAGCGGAAGGTTAAAGAAGGAATACCAAGGTCAATAGAGGTTAAGTGCTTCGGTGTCCGCAGTGTCATCATTCGAGCGTATGTTACCCATGGCCCTTCAAAGCCTTCACTGTTTTCATCAATAACCAGAATATTTGAAACCCGTTCCCTCAATAAGCCAAAGGCCGCTCCCAGCCCGCTTTGTCCGCCGCCCACAATAATAACATCATACACATGGCCGTCAGGATGAGTAAGGGGCTTTGACCAGTCAGGACCTCCAAAAGCAAGATAAGAAAGGTCGGTTTTGATTCGTTCTGTCAGCGTATCCAAGCTCAAGATAATTCATTCCCTTCAACAGATATGTGCAGTACAAATTGTTATTAACCAGAAAGAGAAATTGATAATGTGTTACATTTTATAACATTAAAAAGTTAGTTTATTATACATTATCATTTAAAAGAAATAATTTCTTGAGCATTTTAACTGAATTTACTTTTTTTCGTTAGTGATCATCACTATAAGCAAGGTTATTGCCTCTTTATCTATATAGAAAAACTCCAAGATTAAAGCGGAAACTCGTAAAGGTCAAATAAAACAAACCGCTTGCTTTTGATGAGGAATGATAAAATAAAGAAAAACAGAATAAAATGAGGAAGAGCATAATGATAAATGACAGAGTATATGACGAGCGGCTTTTTATTCGAACAGCAGGCGATCAGCGGGGGTTTCCTCAGCTGGCTCACTATCATCGCTACGAGCCGACGCCATATGAAGGGCTTGACCAGCTGTTTTCACGCTGTGAATTAAGTGCAAATGACAGGTTTATTGACGTTGGCTGCGGAAAAGGACGGGTTGCTTTTTACGTGCATGACCGTTTTCAATCCTTCGTCACAGGAATTGAAATGAATCCCGCTTTTTATGAGGAGTGTCTTCAAAACAAAATAGGGTATATGAAAAGAAGAAAGCGCCGGCGGGGGATAGTTGAGTTTCAATGCTTAAAGGCGGAAGAGTATGAGGTGAAAGCAGAAGACACTGTTTTTTATTTTTTCAATCCTTTTTCAGTGCAGATTTTCAGGAAAGTCGTGCAGCAGATTTTAATTTCAATGGAACAGTCTCCGCGCCGGGTAACCATTATTTTGTATTACCCATCCGATGAATATATCTTTTTTTTACAGAATGAAACAATATTTAATTGGGTGGATGAAATCAAGCTGGACAACTTATACAAAAAAAATGAAAATGAACGATTTGTTCTTTTTCAAAATCATGAGTGAAGGAGTGTTTTGAATGAGTGAATGCAAGTTGGACCATTCTTTTGAAGATGTACGAAAAAAACTGGAAAGCCAGCAGCCTTCTCTTCCAGGAGAGTTATATGGCCGGCTGGAAAATTATTTAACAGAGGAACGGACCCAGGATCTGTTGAATGAATTGTTTCATTTATTAAAGAAATACGACCTTGCCTCTGAGGAAGAGAAAGAAGTCCGAAACAACAGGCTCGAAATTATTGTAAGAAATTAACATAAAAATTGTAAGCCGCCTTCACTGCTTAGTACTTGTGCAGGCGGCTTATTTGCGTTATTTTTGAAAGTAGGACATTTTGAATTTAAGCAACGAAAAGAGGCTATTTATAGAATGAACAAAGAATCCATTTACGGATTGACGTTTGAGCAGCTGGAAGCTTGGCTTTTGCCGCATGGATATACAAAGTTTTGGGCGCAGCGGATATGGAACAGTTTGTACCGGGAGCGGGTAACAAACTTTGATGCGATGACAGATGTAAAGCCCGAATGTGTCCAGCTTTTAAAAGAGCATTTTGTTATGCATACGCTGCAGGAGCATGTAAAGCAGGAATCAGCCGACGGAACGATTAAATTTTTATTTAAGCTGACAGACGGCAACTTGATTGAAACCGTAATGATGCGCCATAAATTTGGTTTGTCTGTCTGCGTTACCACACAAGTTGGCTGCAATATCGGCTGCAGCTTCTGCGCCAGCGGTCTGTTAAAGAAAACGCGTGACCTTTCAAGCGGTGAGATCGTGGAACAAATTATGAACGTTCAGCGTGCGCTTGATGAAGCAGGAAAAAGGGAAAAAGTCAGCCACATTGTTGTCATGGGAATCGGTGAACCATTCGATAATTTCGAAAACCTGATGGACTTTTTAAAAGTCGTTATTGATCAAAAAGGACTCGAGATTGCCGCACGCCATATTACCGTGTCAACAAGCGGGCTGGCGGATAAAATTTACGCCTTTACTGATACAAAAATTCCCGTTAACCTGGCGATCTCTCTTCATGCACCGACCAATGAGCTTCGTACGCAAATTATGAAGATCAATAAAGCGATCCCGCTTGAGAAGCTGATGGATGCGGTGGATTATTATTTGGAAAACACGAACCGCCGCATTACATTTGAATATATTTTATTAAAAGACGTAAATGACCAGGTAGAGCATGCGCTGGAGCTGGCAGAGCTAATCGGCCATAAAAAGCAGTATGTGAATTTAATTCCCTATAACCCGGTCGATGAGCATGGGCAATACCAGCGCAGCACACCGGAAGCGATTATGGCATTTTATGATACGCTGAAGAAAAAAGGCATTAACTGTGTGGTTCGCCAGGAACATGGAACAGACATTGATGCTGCCTGCGGTCAGTTGCGCAGTAAACAAATTCAAAAAGCAAAGCAATAAAAGGAGCAAACGGGTATATAAAGAGCGAAAGCAGAATCATAAACAGGAGGGCTGAAGATGGACTTTCTTCTAGTTGGGCTTCTTTTATGGGGATTGTTGGCTGTGGCTGTTATTCTGCTTGCTGCCGGACTATGGAAAAAATCATGGAAAGCCATGCTGGGGAGCGGCCTGGCATTTGTGCCGCCAACACTGCTTATTGCTTTAGGAGACAGCGGGCCGCTGTTTAAACTGACCCTGCTCGTCCCCGTTGCCGTACTGGCGGCTGCTTTCTATATGAAAAAACGATCGATGTATTTTATATGAAAAAGCTGAACTCAATAGAAATACGGATTTTAGATAACGAGGAAAACAATAGGATTAACATTGGGCAATGAGTATGGAATCATAAAGGTTTCATACTCGTTTTTTTATTTATGTATAAGGTTATTCCTGTTTTCGTTGCCGAATTAGCAAGTAAAATAATATATCCATTAATAGGAGGACAACGGTTATTGCAGACTCGGCATTTTCAGTTGTGGTTGTTATTGGGTAAGTTAAAAATTAACAAAAGGAAAAGGTCCCTTATGTTAAAATATTAGAAAAGAAAAATAGGCTTGTTCCTCTAACGGGCAGGGTTACTAAAAAATGCAAAAGGAGGCTAGGTATATGTTTGGTTTACTTAATCTTGGAAGTCTCCTGCTTGGACTAATTGCCTGGATACTTCCTCTTGTTAATCTAACGCGAAATAAAAAGCAGGAAAATAATAATTGGGTCGTTCTATCCGTTATAAGCATCAGTGCTTGCTGTATTTCACTGTGCTTTCAGATTTTTTATACCTATCATAAAGTAACGGCCGAGGATTGGATTGCTCTTATGGACACGATGTATGCCGTGGCTTTTACCTCAGCAATTCTTCTTATCGTTACCATCATTTTAAATATAATCACAATGAGCGTATATCGTTACAAAACAGCAAAATAGATATATGAATTTCAGTTTGTGAGACAGTATTTAAAGTGATGGGACTTTAATGGGGGTTACCCCCTAAAACAGACAAGCTCAGAGCAATGTACTCTGAGCTTTTTTGTACCCTATTTACTCTGTGATTTAACTTGTAAATTCATCAGCTTATCGTTTTAAGCTTTCTCTACACTAATTAAACTGCTTACAATAAGAAGGGCCGCTTTTTTATTAAGCGCGTGTCCGCCGGCGGTGGCGCCACATTATATACTGGTAGCGGATAAAGCAGCCGATGCAAAAGCCCATAAGTGCGACAGCAGCGGCAGTGATTACCAGAATGCCGAATGTATAACCAAGTGCTGTCCAGCCAATATAAAAAGCAAAAAGAGAAAAGCCAAGGCAGACTGTTGCGATCCGCTGATTAAAAATCTGCTGGTCTTTATCTTCTTGTATATATTGACTGGCCGGCTTTTTTAAAAAGCGGCGGCTGAATAAAATGATTGGATTTCTTTTTGTTAGCAATGTATATACGCCAATAAAGAATGGAAGAAATAAAATCGCCGGATGGACAAGTAATCCTGCTGCAACAAAGAAAACGATGAATAGCTGATTTATTTGGACAAGGGGTTTTGGAATACCCATACGTGTTCACCTTCCTTTACCCTTATTGTACTGATTAATTTAATCGGAATAAAGAAATATATTTTATAGCTTTAGACTTTTTCAGGGGAAAACCGAATAAAAATATGATAAAGTGAAAGCCTATACATCCATGAATAAATGAAATATCCGTGCGATAGTAAATGAAGAAGGATTTTAGCAAACGATGTAAAAATACAATTTTTTCTATATGCTCCGGCCTTCGCAAGCTTTAAGGGATAAGCCGGTTTTCGGTCATGAAAAAGGAGGAAGGAATATGGAATACATACGAGTTAACAGTATCGAAGACTCTATGTTTGACCGCCTGCATAAAACCATGCAGGCGGTATTCCCGCCAGAAGAAGTGCTTGAGTATGATTTATGGGCTGAGCCGTTAAAAGATCCATCTATACGAGTGTTTTTAGCGGTTGAGAATGAGGAAGTCGCTGGCATTACTGAGTACCGATACAGTAAAAAATTAAACATAGCTATGACCGATTTTACGATTATTTTAAAAGAGGGATTGGGTGTTGGCCCATTTTTAGCGAAGAAACGCCATGAGGATTTAATGAAGCTTTCACAGGAGCATAATCTTGACTTAATCGGCATGTTTGCCGAAATTTATGACCCGTACCGTATGACAAATCACTCTTTTGCGGGTATCAAGGTAATGGACCCGATTGTAAGGAGGGAAGTGCTTTCTCATCTTGGCTATATGAGGCTTGATTTTTCGTATGTACACCCTGCCTGGACAAATGAAGGAGAAGCAGTAACGAACCTTGATCTTTGCTTCCAGCCTTTTAAAGAAAACATCGATTCTCTTAAAGCGAGCTTTGTGCGTGATTTTATTGTTGATTACTATTCGGTTCTCTCGAATAAGCCAAAAGAGTGGAATGAAATGGTGGAGAAGCTTGGAAACAGAGACCGTATTGATTTGAAGCCATTGTAAAATTCACGGATGTTTCACGTGAAACATAAAAACAACCCGGACTGTCATGAAACAGCCGGGTTGTTTGTTATTGCCAGGGGCCGCAGCAGTGACGCGGATAGCCAGGGTCCACCACTTCATTTCGAGTGATTGGCTGATACATGTGGCGCGGCACGTTGACGATGTGCTGACGGTTAATAGTAATAACCGGATGAATAACAGGGATTTCTCTTGTAGTATACGTGTTTTTAACAACACATCTCGGCGGGCACACAATCGGGCGCACATGATGACGATGCATATTTATCACCTCCACGCTTCTATACAGTTAGTAAATGCATCCGCCAGTTTTTCTGCAACGGACAAACATCCAATTAATTAAATAAACTTAAAGAATATCAAGCGGCATTTTACGTACAGATGATGGAGAAATAGAGTCCAGTTTAGCCGCTTCTTCCTCGATCAGCGTAATGGAAGCTGCCTGTGCATTCATTAAAATATGCTTTTCCTGCGCTGATTTTGGCATAGAACTCACATGATTTGAACGGATTGTCCATGCAAGTGCCATTTGAAGAGTGGCTACCCCATGTGAATCAGCGGTATCTTTGACCGCAGGATTAACTAGCAATTTTTTACGAAGAGAGCCGATCTGTGCAAGCGGACTGTAAGCCATGACAGGGATTTTTTTCTTTCCAGCCAGGGGATTAAATTGTATTCAATGCCTCTCGATCCAAGGTGGTAGAGTACTTGATTTACGGCGCATTTCTCGCCGCCGGGTGTGTTGAACAGTTCCTTCATATCAGTTGTATCAAAATTTGAAACACCCCATCTTCTGATTTTTCCTTCTTTCTTCAGTTTTTCCATGCCTTCAATTGTTTCGTTCAGCGGTACACGCCCCCGCCAGTGTAAAAGGTATAAATCCAGGTGATCTGTGCCAAAGCGCTGTAAGCTTTGTTCGCAAGAGGAGGAGATCTGGTCTAAGCCTGCATTGTGCGGATACACTTTTGAAACCAGGACGATATTATCACGCCTGCCCTGGATTGCTTCGCCAACAATGCGCTTTGAATTTCCTTCGCCGTACATTTCCGCCGTATTAACCAGTGACATCCCGAGCACGATTCCAAGCTGAATCGCGCGAACCCCGGCTGCTTTTTGAGAAGAGTCTTCACCTATATACCATGTTCCCTGTCCGATAGCCAGGGGTGCCGTCTGGCAGGGAAACTTTTCGATTTTCAAGAGCGGCTCGAATGAATTGTTTTCTTTAAAAATCAAGTCCTTTCCTTATTATATGACTCTTTTCCCATGCCAGCTTTTGACAAAGCAAAAAGCGGCCAGTCCGATTTCAATATCGGACCGGCCGCTTTTTAAAGTGCTGCAGTAAGCTAGAGCCGGAAATATCCATGGCTAAGCGGCTGTCACTCTTCTTATGCAGACTCTTCTTTTAGCGCATATGCTTTGCGCCATGAAATCTGCGCAATAACCAATAAAATTAATGCCGCAATTCCAATTGCTGCATAAACCATAAAGCCGGAAGCGTATGTGCCGGTTACCTGCTTTAGCGTTCCCAAAATGTTTGGTAAAAGAAAACCGCCAACACCGCCGGCTGCGCCAACAATTCCTGTTACCATTCCAATTTCTTTTTGGAAGCGCTGAGGGACGAGCTGGAAAACCGCACCGTTGCCCATTCCAAGAGCCATCATGCCTAAAAACAGCAGGGCAATCACAACGGGCAGGGAGGGAAGGGTACTTACCCCGAACATAGTAAGGGCAACAGCGACAAACAAGACGTTCAGCAGCTTTGCACCGCCAATTTTGTCGGCGATCATGCCGCCTACCGGACGGAACAGGCTTCCTGCAATCACGCACAGAGTCAGGAAGTCGCCTGCCCGGACTTTAGACAGGCCATACTGGTCTACAAAGAAAATGCTTAAGAAGCTTGTCAGCCCCACAAATCCTCCGAAGGTAACGCTGTAAAGCAGGCAGAAATACCAGGTATCCTTTTGATTGAATACTTTAAAGTAATTGATAATTGGCTGCGGCGCAGGCTGATTCGGCGGATTTTTGGCTATTAAAATATACGTAATAAACACAAGTGCAAGCGGAATAGCTGCTACTCCCATGACACCATGCCAGCCGATGACTTCCGCAAGACGAGGACCAAAAAGGGTTGCAAGTACGGTTCCGCTGTTTCCGGCTCCGGCGATCCCCATGGCGACACCCTGCAGCTCCGGCGGATACCAGCGGCTTGCCATAGGCAGCGCGACAGCAAAGCTTGCTCCGGCTACGCCGAGCAAAATACCGATGAAGTAAAGCTCATTAATTGTTTGTCCAAAGAAAAATCCCCAGAGCAGTGGAATCATTGTGACAAGCATACCGCCAATGGCTGTTTGGCGCGGGCCGATCCGGTCCGTTAAAATGCCAAGAACAATACGGAAGAAAGAACCGGCTAAAGTAGGTATTGCAACGATCATGCCCTTTTGAGAAGGAGAAAGGCCAAAGTCTTCCGTAATATAAACACCGAGTGCTCCAAGCATAACCCAGATCATAAAGCTAATATCAAAATATAAAAATGACGCAAATAATGACGGCGCATGGCCGCGCTCTTTCAGGCTTGATAATTTCATTTGTTCCTCTCCTTCACATGGTTAAGTAATGGTGCTGTTCAATGTAAGTGTAGGAGGGATAAAAGATACTTTCCATATACTTGTTAGAAAACCTTACGAATTATTTCAAAAAGTCGGAAAAATCTGATTGACTTTCAAAAAAACCTCTTATATTGTGTTATATAAGTTAACATGAAATAAAAGGAGTGTTGTAAATGACGACTTTTGCTTTTATGCCGACGGCAGCCATAAGTGGAGATGCCTGCAGAAAACCAGCCAGGCTTCTGCAAAATTTATTTACAGGGAATCAGGCTCACCGGAACCCGGCCTTCAAGACGGACTAAAAAAAGAGGGAGGGTTTTACGCATGAATAAAAGGAAATTGGTCGTAATTGGGAATGGAATGGCGGGTGTACGTGCAGTCGAGGAAATCCTGGCCATTTATGCGGATAAATTCGAGATTACGATATTCGGAAAAGAGCCGCATCCGAATTACAATCGAATTTTATTGTCTAAAGTTCTTCAAGGCGATACATCCATTGAAAGCATTACCCTGAATGACTGGTCATGGTACGAAGCGAATCAAATTACCCTGTACACCGGGGACCCGGTAATCCAAATCGATACAGAACAGAAATATGTAGTTTCTTCAAAGGATCGTATTGTGCCATATGATGAACTGGTCATTGCCACAGGTTCTCTTCCGTTTATGCTGCCGCTTCCTGGAGCGAAAAAAGAAGGCGTGACCGCATTTCGGGACATTTATGATTGTGGGAAAATGGTCGAAGCCTCTAAAAAATATAAAAAAGCAATTGTCATTGGAGGGGGGCTGCTTGGCCTTGAAGCAGCACGCAGTCTTTTAAACCTGGGAATGCAGGTTGATGTCGTTCA
The DNA here is from genome assembly GCF_000970685.1 of Domibacillus indicus. GTDB lineage: Bacteria > Bacillota > Bacilli > Bacillales > Domibacillaceae > Domibacillus > Domibacillus indicus. Next base: position 103,892 of record NZ_LAJB01000017.1, on the reverse strand, counting down.
TATTGGTGATTACATTATGGACCGCCAGCTTGATCCCATGGCTGCCGGCATGCTTCAAAAAGAACTGGAAGCACAGGGAATGAATTTCCTGCTGAAAAAGCATTCGGCGGAAATTACCGGCCACAGACGGGTAAAAGGCCTTCGTTTTTCAGATGGCAGCTGGCGTGAAGCAGACTTAATTGTTATGGCTGTCGGTGTCCGGCCAAATATAGAAATAGCAGCCAATACGGATATTGAAGTGAATCGGGCCATCGTAGTAGATGACTTCATGCGGACCAGCATTCCGAATGTATATGCAGTCGGTGAATGCGCTGAGCACCGGGGCTTTGTTTACGGGCTTGTCGCGCCGCTTTATGAGCAGGGAAAAGCACTTGCCGCCCATATTTGCGGACAGGAGCATCCAGGCTACCAGGGGTCTGTTTTATCAACCCGGTTAAAAGTGTCGGGTGTGGATGTTTTTTCATCTGGAGAATTTATGGACAGCGATGAAACCCAATCTTTGCAATGGCTTGATGGGATTAAAAACACATATAAAAAGATTGTTGTCCGGAATAAAAAAATAGCTGGCGCCGTCCTGTTTGGCGATATTTCTGAAAGTGCCAGACTGCTGGGCATGATTCAAAAGAAAACGGATTACACAGCTTTAGAAAAAGAAATGAACAGCACTCCTGGAAACAAGGATGAGCGTATTGCCTCAATGGCCGATCATGATATTGTATGTACTTGTAACAGTGTCTCGAAAGGAACCATCACCCGTGCTGTGTGTGAGCAGGAATTAAATAGTGTTGACGACATTAAATCATGTACAAAAGCATCCAGCTCCTGTGGAGGCTGCCGCCCGGTTGTGGCAGACATTCTTGACTTTGTAAAGCGGAATGGAGCGGAAGTCAGTGCAAAAGAGGCTGTTTGCGCCTGCACAGAAGCGGATCATGCCGACATAATTGAAACGGTTCAGCTTTATGCAAACGAATCAGAAGAACAGCTGATGAGGCGTCTTCATTGGAAGACCGAAACGGGCTGTGAAATATGCCGTCCTGCTATTCAGTATTACAGAGGAAGGTACAGCCGCAGCCTGCCAGATATTAAAGAAAAGCCGCAGCCGGACGGCACATATATGGCCGCTCCCCGGATTTGTGGAGGGATTACCGGCGCAAAGCAGCTCCGAAGCATTGCAGATACAGTAGAAAAATACAATGTTCCACTTGTAAAGCTGGCAGAAGGCCCCCGGATAGAACTATATGGAATAAAAGGAAAAGACATCCGTGCTGTGAGAGAGGAACTTTCCGTATCGGCACCTCTCTATGGAGAGGAATTGCGCGCGGTTGGCACCTGTGCAGGCATTCAGTATGTAAAAGATGCTTTTCAGGATTCACTTGGTCTTGGAAAGAGACTAGAAGAAAAACTAAAATCATATATTTTTCCGGCACGGCTGGTGATTGCTGTTTCATCCGGCCTTCGTGATGAAGCAAAGGCACTTCAGGCAAATGTTGGATTGCTCGGTGCTCCGGGAGGCTGGGAGTTATATGCGGAAGGCGAGCGGCTGTATTCCGGTATGCAGGAAGAAGAAACAATCCGCATGACGGAAGTGCTGCTTTCCTACTACCATGAAACCGCTTTTTACGGCGAATCAACCGAAAAATGGCGTGATCGTCTTGGTATCACATTTATTCGGGAAGAAATGTTAAAGCGAAAAGGATCAGCAGAAGAAGTGAAAAATAAACAGGCAGCCGCAGCCTTTTAAAGCAGGTGAAAAGATGGATACAGTTATGGAAACGCAATGTCCCTTTTGCAGTGTTCAATGCAAAATGACGATTATTGAAAAAGTAGAATCCGGCACAAAAACGTATGAAGTGGAACCAAAACAAAACGCTGCTTCAGAGGGCCGTCTTTGTATTAAGGGAATGAACGCGTATCAGCATGCATTGAGCGGAGAGAGGATTACGGAACCGTTAATGAAAAAGGATGGGAAATTTGTTCCTGTATCATGGGAAGAAGCCTATGCGCGGATTACTGAGAAATTTCATGAGCTGCAAAATGAATTTGGCTATGACGCCATTGGCGTTTACGGCGGAGGCTCACTGACAAATGAAACATCATATGCGCTTGGAAAGTTTGCCCGTGTAGCATTAAAAACAAGATATATTGATTATAATGGCCGTTTTTGTATGTCGGCTGCCGCTGCAGCAGGCAATAAAGCGTTTGGTGTGGACAGGGGACTGACCAATCCTCTTTCAGAAGTGAGGCAGTCGGAGTGCCTGATTCTGGCGGGGACCAATATTGCCGAGTGCCAGCCAACATTAATGCCTTATTTTAACGATGCAAAAGAAAATGGTGCTTTCATCATTGTTATTGATCCCCGTTATACAGCGACTGCCCAAATAGCCGACCTTCATTTAAAAGTAAAACCGGGAATGGATGCGGCTCTTGCCAATGGCCTGTTGAAGGTTATTCTGGATGGCGGTTATGCCGATGAACTATTTATAGAAAAGCGTACGACCGGTTTTGATCATGTAAAATCCCATATAGATTCTATCAGCCTGGACGAAATTTCGTCTATTACAGGGGTTCCGAAAGAAGATATTGAGGAAGCAGGCCGCCGGTTTGGAGAAGCCGCCTCCGGAATGATTTTAACAGCCCGCGGTGTGGAGCAGCAAACCGATGGTTCTATGGCCGTCCGGAATTTTATTAATATTTTGCTTGCAACCGGGAAAATTGGCAAGCCGGGAAGCGGCTACGGAGCGGTGACAGGCCAGGCAAACGGCCAGGGAGGCCGCGAGCATGGCCAAAAAGCGGATCAGCTGCCCGGCTACCGCTCGATTGAAAACGATGAAGATCGTGCTTATATAGCAAAAGTGTGGGGTCTCCAGCCGGAGGAACTTCCCGGTAAAGGTGTTTCTGCTTATGAAATGATGGAAAAAGTCCACAGGCAGGAAATTCGGGCTCTCTTTTTAATGGGTTCGAATCCGATTGTTTCTAATCCGAACGCCAATTTTGTGGAAGAAGGAATTCGAAAGCTTGACTTTTTTGTTGCTGCAGATATGCACTTTTCGGAAACAGCCCGGCTGGCAGATATTATTTTGCCGACAGCTGCTTATCTAGAAAATACGGGTACATTAACGAATTTAGAAGGAAGGGTTTTGCTGCGGGAAGCGGCATGCCTGCCGCCCGGCCTGGCGAAGCAGGACTGGGAAGTGCTGTCCGGTCTGGCAGCTGCTCTTGGAAAAGGGTCCCATTTTCCTTATGCAAATGCGGAAGATATTTTTGAAGAACTTCGGGCTGCCAGCCGTGGAGGTATTGCCGATTATTACGGCATTACGTACGGCCGGCTCCGCGAGGAAGAAGGAATTTACTGGCCCTGTCCGGCACTGGACCACCCGGGTGAAAAGCGGTTATTTGAGACCTCGTTTCCGCGGCCTGATGGCAAAGCCGAGCTGATTCCCGTGCCGAATCATTTTCCGAAAGAACGAGCAGAAGCGGCATATCCGCTTCACTTAACAACCGGCCGGGTGCTCGGGCATTACTTAACAGGAGTGCAGACACATAAAAGCCCCACGCTTGAAGCGCGCCAGTTTGAATCCTTTATTGAGATTCATCCGAAAACGGCCCGCAGTCTTCATATACAGGATGACACGCTTGTCAAAGTGCAATCAAAACGAGGTGAAATTATTGTGCGGAGCAGGCTGACTGCTTCGATCCGTGAAGACACCGTTTTTGTGCCAATGCATTGGGACGGAATCCAAAATATTAATAAACTGACGAGCGAGGAGCTGGACCCCGCCTGTAAGATGCCAGGATTTAAAGTATGTGCTGTAGCAGTTGCTCCTCTTATTTCTTAAAAAACACAGCCCGATTTGGGCTGTGTTTTTTAGTTTATCCCTTTATGTTCCACAAAATCCATTTCTGTGTTTATATTAATAAAATATTGTTCATTATTATTAAATGGAATAGTTTTGAAATTTGTATTTTGTAAGAGAGACATTAAGCTTCGCTTGTTTTTATTTAACACAGTGTCCATGACAGGAAGACAACGGCGGTGGTAAAGAGCGAGAAGCGGCTGTAATTTTCCCCCTTGAACCGGTACAATGGCGTTATAATCAGAGTGGCGGTGCAGAAGCAGCTGATCAACAAATGTGCCTGTAACAAACGGAATATCCGCAGAAAGCACAAAAAACCATTCCGGCTCTTCATATTGTTTCATAACATGATGAATGGCAAAAAGGGGGCCATTGTATAGATCATTTTCAATCACAAGTTCAATGCCTTCTGTTGTAAATTGGCCTGCCAGAAGGTGATTTGTTGAAACAATAACAGGCTGAAGGCCATTGGCGGCAAGCGCCTCAACACTGTATTGATAAAAAGGTTTCCCATTGTGTCTTTCAAACATCTTGGGGCGTCCGTATCTTGAAGACTGTCCCCCCGCAAGTACAATACCGGCTGTATTCATTTTATCACTCCCACTTTCATTATAACGCGGAGGTATTCGATATGAAAAATGTGTTTCAAATTGTGGGCTATCAAAATAGCGGCAAAACAACGTTAATGGAAAAATTAATACGGGCTGCTTCAGACCTTGGAGTGAAGGCTGCCGCAATCAAGCACCATGGCCATGGCGGTGTGCCGGATTATTCAAAAGATAGTGACCGGCATCATCAGGCAGGAGCTTTGATTGCTGGTGTAGAAGGAGATGGAGTCCTGCAGCTAAACATCCCCAGGGAAAGCTGGAAGCTCAAGGATATTCTTGCGCTATACAGTCTTTTTCCAGTTGACTGTATTTTTGTAGAAGGATATAAAAAGGAATCTTACCCGAAGGCAGTGCTGATACGGACTGAAGAGGACCTGCCTCTCCTGGAGCTTGAAAACATTCAATGTGTGATCAGCTGGGTTCCTCTGCTGATTACTCCTCACCGGACGTTTTATATTGAAGAAGAGAAGCAGTATATCCCGTTTATTTTAAAAAAGATCACGCAATGAACATTGCACAGTTAAGAGCCAGGCAAAATGATTTCCTGTTTTGCGGACCTATCTTCATTCATTTAGAAGAAAAAACTCCTGATGCAGCAAACAGCTTTAACTGAAAAGCAGTCAGAAACATTAACCCCGTGAATTAAATCCTTATATTTCCATACATACAGCGTATATTATTCAAGTAAAGTAATCAAATTTCGCTGGATGTTTCACGTGAAACAAAGAATAAACTATGCTTTTTATGGACATCCTTCTAAAAAAGGGGGATGGACAAAATGTGGAAATGGTTCTTTCTCGTTCTATTGCTTGCCGGCTGTATGGCGGATGAAGCACCTGAAGATATGTCGGCACCAATCAACGAGCCTCAGGATGCAGCTCAAAATCCTACAGAGCCGCTTCGTATTATGAAAAAAGAAGAAACGGGACAGTATTTAGCTGATTCAGCAGGCATGACTCTTTATTACTATCTGAATGATGAAAAAGGGATATCTTCCTGCACCAATCATTGCCTGGAGGAGTGGCCGCCTTTTTATCTTGGCTCAAGTAAAGTGCCTGAAGGATTCAGCAAATCGGATTTTGGCGTGATCACAAGGCCGGATACAGGTGAAAAGCAATCTACTTATAAAGGGTATCCGCTTTATTATTTTTCCCGTGATCAAATGGCCGGACAAACGAATGGATACAGTGCGGACGACAAATGGTATACAGTAAATAACTCGATAGAGCGCACCGCGAGGGCTCAATAAAAAAGGCTGTTAAAATTAGTTGAACAGCCTTTTTTTCATTTCTTCAGAAGAAAGCGGCTTTGCGTATAAATAGCCCTGTGCTTCTTCACATTTTAATGCCATTAAAAGCCGTGCCTGTTCTTTTGATTCTACTCCCTCGGCAATTACATTTAAGTTGAGGTTCTGGGCAAGATCGATAATCGTTTTCACAATTGCCTGCCGGTTTTCAGTTAAATCGCTCACAAAAGACTGATCAATTTTCAGCCTGGTAATTGGAAAACTGCTTAAATAGCTGAGTGAGCTATATCCGGTTCCAAAATCATCAATACTGATATGGATACCAAGGCTGTGCAGCCGATTTAATATTTTCTGCGCGTAAGAGACGTCAGCTGTCATGCTTTCCGTAATCTCAATATCGAGCCACTCGGGTGCCAGGCCGGTCCGCTCAAGAATTCGCTCCACTTCCTCAACGAAGTTATGCTGCATAAACTGCCGGAGCGATACATTCACACTTATGCGAATCGGATTCAGGCCCGCATCCTGCCATGCTTTGTTTTGTTTACAGGCGTGTTCCAGAACCCATGTGCCAATTGGGATGATAAGCCCCGTTTCTTCTGCAAGCGGGATAAAATCTGCCGGAGAAATAAACCCGGTTTCCGGATGATTCCAACGCAGCAATGCTTCAGCTCCGATAATTTTATTGGAAGCAATATCAACCTGAGGCTGATATACCAAATGAAACTGCTGTTCCTCGATCGCACGATGCAGTTCTCTTTCTAGCATCATTCTTTCGCTTATATTACGATGCAAGTCACTTGTGAAAAACTGATAATTGTTTTTGCCGCTTTCTTTTGCGAAATACATAGCGGCATCCGCATTGCGTATAAGCGTCTCTGCATTCGCTCCATCGTCTGGATACATGCTAATGCCAATGCTGGTACTAATAAAAATATCAAGCTTTTCTATGAGAAAAAAATGATTCATTTCTTCACAAATACGCCTGGCAATTAATTCCGCTTCTTTACGTTTAATTGATGGAAGCAAAATAGCATATTCGTCCCCGCCCAGCCGGGCAGCGGTGTCTGTTTGCCGGATGCAATGCTGCAGGCGGTCCGCCACCTTCTTCAGCAAAAGATCGCCGTTATTATGGCCCAATGTGTCATTAATATTTTTAAAGCGGTCCAGGTCGAGAAACATAACAGCAAAAGATTCACCGTTTTTTTCAGAAGCGGTTAATGCTTTGCCGAGTTTTTTTTGAAACAGCCGGCGGTTGGGAAGACTGGTTAAATCATCATAATGAGCCATTTTCTTTACCTGTCTTTCACTTTCTTTTCGCTCGGTAATGTCAATAGCGGTGCCGACTACTTCCGTTACTCTTCCATCTTCAAAGAGAGGAGACAGATAAATAAGAAGGGTAAATTGTGGCATATTTAATTCAAAATGCACCTCTTCGCCCGCCAAACCGCGGCGAAAATAGCCTGATAAATAATCAAATATGCGCTTTGAAGGCATAGTTTCCAGGAGGCGCTCACGCTTCCAGTCATCAGGAACGCCTATCTTTTCAACTAGTTTGCCTTCGAGCATTGTAAGAGTAAGGCGGCCTTCCTCATTTTCTTTATATTTAAAAACAGCATTCTGCAAATTTTTTACAGTTGTCCAAAAATCGTTTTTCAGCGCTTTTTTCAGCGCTTCTTCCATTTGGAATTTATCTGTAATATCAGCGTCGATCGAAATATATTTTAACAGGCGGCTGTTTTCGTCCTGCACAGGCACAACCGTAGCATTAATACTGTAAATTGTCCCGTCTTTCGCACGGTTGTGTACTTCGCTCTGCCATACCTTTCCCTGCGTTAATGATTCCCACATATCCTGAAAGTGGCCATCAGGGAGCAATCCGGAATCAAACATTGAATGCTTCTGCCCGATAATTTCATGGCGCTCATATTTTGAAAGCTTACAAAACTTGTCATTCACACACAAAATGATACCGTTACAGTCTGTAACAGAGATGGAAAAGCGCTGGTCAATGGCACGGGCAATTGACGGAAAATCATGCAGGTAGTTCAGCATTACATTCAACCTTTCACATGGGAGTTATATAGGTATATTTTACTTCTTTATCTGATTTTTGCAATGAGGGAAAAATAATGAAACGCGATTTCAAGTATCATAGGCAGGCGCTGCTTTCGAAGGAACTGATCTTATAAAAGTTTTATAAAAAAGGATCGGCTTTGTGGGTATTCTCAACAAATTTACTTTTTTGAATAAAGTAAATTTTTTTTTTAGGGCTAAAAGGGGTATACAGTACATAATATATAAAATCGGAGGGATCAATATGAGATGGAAATATTGGAAGGTGGTTTTACGGTATGGTCACGTAGGCAAGCGGAATGAGGTAAGTGTGGCACGTTATTTGGTAACAGAAGAAAGCTGCACACCGGTTTTTATTATGGAACAGGCAGCGGATATGCCCGGGGTAAAGCACAATGGGGTCACCTCGGTAAAGGAAATTGCCCGGGAAGAATTTATTGAAGGCAAGCGTCTTGAACAGGAAAATTTCTTTCTGCAAAAAATGAAAGCGCTTCACAATGAGCGTCCGGCATAAATAAAAGTCTCTTCTGCCTTTCATTGGCATTAGAGACTTCTTTCTTTTATGCTTAAGTTGAGGTGATAAGAGTGGGACAGGTAACAGTAGTAGGCAGCTATGTTACGGATTTAATGAGCCGGACACCGCATTTGCCGGTGCCGGGTGAAACGGTTTTGGGCGGTCCTTTTCAAATGGGACCGGGCGGGAAAGGGGGCAACCAGGCAACGGCAGCGGCAAGAAGCGGCTCTAGCGTTATGTTTGTTACCAAAATCGGCCTTGATGTTTTTGGTGATGAAGCGATGCGGCATTTTGAACGGGAAGGGATTGATGTGCAATTTATTAAAAGAAGTGGGGAGTTTGCAACAGGTACAGCTCTTATTGCCGTTGATGATCAAGGAGAAAATGATATCGTGATCGCCCCGGGTGCCTGCGGTACAATGACCGGCTTAGAGGTAGAAGCGGCTGAGGAGGCTGTGAAAAAAGCGGATATTTTGCTGCTGCAGCTTGAAATCAGTTTAGAAGCGGTTGAGGCGGCCATTAAACAGGCTGTGCGCCATCAAACGCCAATTTTATTAAATCCCGCTCCTTATCTGGCAGTTCCTGATGAATGGCTTGAGCACATTGCTTATTTAACACCGAATGAAACAGAAGCTAAAGGAATGACCGGCATTGAGATAGTAGACCGGACCTCTGCTCAAAAAGCAGCAGATTCTTTACATAGGAAAGGTGTCGATACTGTCGTCATTACGCTCGGGAAAAAAGGTGTGTTTTTATCAAAAGGTTTGGGAATCGGAAAACAAATAGAAGCCTTTCCAGTCAATGCAGTCGATACAACCGGAGCCGGTGATGCTTTTAATGGCGGTTTTGCCCATGCAATCAGCAGTGGAATGGAAATCGAAGACGCTGTTCAGTTTGGCCAGGCTGTGTCGGCACTTTCAGTCATGAAAGAAGGCACGGCTGTTTCAATGCCTTCCATTAAAGAAATAAAAGCGTTTTTAACCAGCAGGCTTTAGGGAATAAAACAAAAAAAGGAGGTTTATATATGGGTTTTTTAAATAAGCTTTTTGGAAACAAGGAAGAAAGCGGTTTATCGGAAAATGTAAAGGAAGTAGTGCTCGCTTCTCCACTAACTGGTGATGTTGTAGGGCTGGAGGAAGTGCCAGATCCGGTTTTTTCTCAAAAAATGATGGGTGATGGAGTGGCCGTCAACCCTGCGGAAGGAAAAGTAGTCGCGCCGGCCGATGCAAAAATATTAAACATTTTCCCCACAAAGCATGCAATCGGCCTGGAAACGGCAGGGGGCCTTGAAATTTTAATTCATGTTGGGCTCGATACGGTCAACATGAAGGGAGAAGGATTCGATATTAAAGTCTCAGAAGGGGACCAGGTAAAGAAGGGAGATGTGCTTCTTACATACAGCCTTGAACTCGTTCGTGAAAAAGCGGCCAGTGTACTCACGCCTATGATTATTTCAAACGGCGATATGGTTCAAAGTATGGAAAAGAATGAAAATATATCGGCAGCTGCCGGTGAAACAACTGTGTTAACAGTAAAGTTAAAATAAAAGAGGAAGCCTCGTCAGCGGGGCTTCCTCTTTTACATGAAATTTGATTTTAAAAGGCTTCCGGCCAAAAAATTCCGTTCTTATTGTTTTTGGCTCAAGGCATGCCCGGCAAGTGCGTACAAAATAATGGTTGATGATAAATGAGCAGAAAACTGGGCCGGGTCCTGCTGGGGATATACTTCTACAAAATCCATCCCGATAATGCCCTGCCTGGCAATTTCATGTACAAGCGTTAATAGTTCATAAGAAGTAAGCCCGTTTCCGTCAACCGGTCCTCCCGGATTGAAGGCATAATCTAGAACATCACTGCAGATGCTTAAATACACACAATCCACTTCTTTTGAAGCCATCTCATAAAGCTGGCGGCCAAGTATTTTTAAATCTTTGTGCTCGCGAATTTCATTAACGGTTATTGTTACAGCGCCGGCATCACGCGCATTGCGGCCGCTTTCCGGCTTATTGCGGGGGCCGTGGATCCCTGCGTGAATAATACTTTCATTTCGCACGCCCTTCTGTTCATAGAGGCGCATAAATGGACTGCAGCGCGCATAAGGGTCTCCTTCATGGGAGGGGAGGTTGTCGAAGTGTGCATCTAGATGAATAATTCCTACTTTCTTTCCCTGGTTCGTCAAAGACCTGATAATGGGAAAAGTGATGCCGTGATCACCGCCAAGTCCGATTAAAAATTTGCCGCTTTTCCAGAGAGTGTCGGTGAAATTAGTAATACGGTTCATCGTCTCTTCGACATCTGCCGGTACAATATCAACATCGCCTATATCACCAAGCTTTATGTGTTCAAACACATCAATATGATCAAGCTCGGGTAAATAGCCGCTGTAGCGTCCGGAACTCAAGCGCATCACTTTTGGACCAAGTTCACACCCCGTGTAATCGCCCCATGTCACAGCGCCTTCCCACGGCACACCATAAACAACAGCGTCAACTTCATCCAAACGATCAGCCGTTACTAAATTTTTTGCTCCGAGAAAGCAGGGAGTGTTTCCATAAATAGTTTCAGTCATCTAAACAGTCCTTTCAAACAGAGAGAGTGGTTTTCCTTTTCCCTAACAAAAAGGAAAAAAACCGGCAATTTCTAGATTCCTTTATTCTTTTCCCATCTGTTTGCGAAGATTGATCGTTTTCTGGCCAGTATTTTTTAATATGGGGCGGTTTTCACACAGTCAGGGGCGGAAAAAACTTTTTTCGCCCCGGGCAAGGAGAATATCGCCCCTGATTTTCTTTTTCCGGCCGTTTTGGCAAAGACACCGGCAGGACCGGAAAGACTTTTTGCAGAAGAAGGTATTTTGCAGCCGGTGTAGAAATTTATAAAGAATTTTTACCGGGGTTCTGTTTAATTGGGCGAAATTCAAAATAGTTTATGGAACGATAAGATCATGTTAACTTAAGAAGGAAAAATGAAACCGGCTTGGAAGGGTAGGGAATAAATGGAGATTGGAATCAGCACCTTTGTTGAAACAACACCGGATGTAGAAACAGGAAAAGTCATCAGCCATGCGCAAAGGCTGCGTGAAGTAGTAGAAGAAATTATCCTGGCAGATCAGGTAGGGCTTGATGTGTTTGGTGTTGGGGAGCATCATCGCAGTGACTATGCAGCTTCTTCCCCGGCACTTGTGCTGGCAGCAGCTGCACCACAGACAAAACACATCCGGCTGACAAGTGCAGTAACGGTACTCTCGTCTGCTGATCCAGTACGGGTGTTTCAAGATTTTGCTACGCTTGATGGCATTTCAAATGGACGGGCGGAAATTATGGCAGGCCGCGGTTCATTCATTGAATCGTTTCCGCTTTTTGGCTACGATTTGAAGGATTACAATGAACTCTTTGATGAGAAATTGGAGCTGCTTTTGAAAATCCGGGAATCGGAAAAGGTAACATGGAAGGGCGGACACCGGCCGGCGATTGATAATCTGGGTATTTATCCGCGGCCGGTTCAAAACCAGCTGCCAGTCTGGATCGGCAGCGGAGGAAATTCGGAATCCGTTGTTCGGGCAGGACTGCTTGGACTGCCGCTTGTACTGGCGATTATCGGCGGCAGTCCGGTTCAATTTGCGCCGCTTGTTAAACTTTATAAAAAAGCGGCGGCTCATGCCGGTCATGATCCGGCAAAATTGCCCGTTGCATCTCATTCACACGGATTTATTGCAGAAAGCACAGAATTAGCGGCAGAGCAATTTTATCCGTCTACGCAGGCTGTTATGAATAATCTTGGACGGGAACGCGGATGGGGGCCGTACACCCGGTCTAGCTTTGACGCTGCCCGCAGCTTTGAAGGTGCATTGTATGTAGGTGACCCAAAAGCGGTGGCGGATAAAATTATTCACCTTCGAAAAAATGTGGGCATTACCCGTTTTCTGCTTCATGTGCCGGTTGGCACTATGCCGCATGATTTGGTCATGAAAGCCATTGAACTGCTTGGGAAAGAAGTAGCACCGATTGTACGGGAAGAAGCAGCAAAGTGGGAGTCAGAAGGGCATCAATAATCTTTTGATATATGTGAAAGGAGCCTGTTCATGATCATTCTTGAAAATGAAGAGTTAAAAGCCGTTTTTTCAAAGTCCGGCGCGGAATTGCGGGAGGTTTTTGGCAAAAAAACAGGGCTGAATTATATGTGGAATGGTGACAGCACCTACTGGGGACGCGTTTCGCCCGTGCTATTTCCGATAGTCGGAAGGCTGAAGCGGGATCAATATAAGCTTGATGGAAAGTCCTATCATTTATCACAGCACGGTTTTCTGCGTGACGTGGAATTTTCGATACATCAGCAGGATGCAGATCACGTTTCATTTGTTTTTGAATCATCTGATGCGTTTTTAGACGTATATCCATACCGGTTTCAAGCGGTCATTCATTATACACTGAGCGGACAATCGCTAAATGTGCGATGGGAAATCCACAACAAACACAATAAAAAAATGTACTTTTCCATTGGTGCGCATCCTGCTTTTAATGTACCGCTTTCGAGCGGGGAAAAGGCCGGGGACTATACGCTCACCTTCACACCGGCCCCTGGCAGGAAGGTAACGCAGTATGAACTGGTTGATTCATTGGTTAGAGAAAAGGATTCCTTAAATGAAATTGAGCCAATTTCGATCCAGGCGTCATTGTTCCAGAATGATGCGTTTATTTACAGCCAGATTGATCGGGTTTCGCTCACCTCCAGCCAGACCGGACACGGAGTGGATGTTAATTTAACAGGGTTTCCGTTTGTCGGCATTTGGTCAAGCTACAACCGGGATCGAAGCACGATGGCTCCTTTTGTTTGCATTGAACCCTGGTATGGAATTGCGGACACCGTAAATACTACCGGGAATTTGAATGAAAAAATGGGAATAAACGAACTGGAAAAGGGCGGCTGCTTCGAAGCAGACTATACGATTGCGTTTATTTAAAAAAAACAAAACTGTCTGAAGGGTCTTGAAGAAGCCCTTTAGACAGTTTTTTTAATTCCTAAAAAATTTATACATTTTTCTAAAAATATTGAATTATAAATGATAGCGTTTTCAATTACACTATAAAAAAACAAAACCGGGAGGGAAACGCTAATGAGTGCTCCGTCTAACGTGGATATAGCAAGGCGCATGCAGGAATATGAAGCACCTAAAAAAAAGCGGAACAAAATCAACTGGGTTCCATATTTAATGATTGCTCCGTCCGTTTTTATCGTTGTCGCTTTTTTGTTTTATCCGATTGGAACCGTTTTCTATTACAGTTTATTTAATTATGATTTGTCAGCGCCTTATTACAATGGATTTGTGGGGCTGGAAAATTTCAAAGAAGTCTTCACAGCGGATAAGATGTTTTTGCCAAGCTTGCTGGTTACCTTAAAATGGGTCGTTACCCAGGTCGGCCTTCAGCTGGTTTTTGGAATGGCCGTTGCTCTGCTTTTAAACCAGGCGTTCAAGTTTAGAGGCATATTCCGGGCAGCTGCGTTTATCCCATGGGCGATTTCCGGTGTACTTGCATCGGTTATGTGGTCTCTTATGTACAATGAGCATATGGGCGTAATCAACGATTTATTAATGCGTATTGGATTGATTAGCGAGAGCAAAGCCTGGCTGTCAGACGTCAGCACTGCTTTTGGCTCGGTCGTTATTGCTGAATTATGGCGCGGAATTCCATTTTTTGCGATTACACTTTTAGCTGCTTTGCAGAGCATCCCAAATGAAATGTATGAAGCGGCCAAAGTGGATGGGGCAGGAAGAAGAAAAACGTTTTTCTATATTACACTGCCACAGCTGAAAAATACGATTATTTTAACTGTACTCCTTCGCACAATTTGGGAGTTTAACAATGTAGACTTGATTTTTAACTTAACAGGCGGAGGACCGGCAGAGTCAACAACAACGTTAACGATGTATATTGCGTCTCTGGCCGTACATGGCAGTAATTTTGGATATGGTTCCGCTTTAACGGTTATTTCATTCTGTATCTTATTGATCTTTGCGGTTGTCTTTTTGAAAGTAACGAAATATGAAAAAGAGGAGGCAGAACGATGAATCGAACGATGGACCGCTGGCTGACACTTCGCCTGCCGCTTGCTGTTATGCTGGTCTTTACAATGTTTCCATTTTATTGGACGATAAATACAGCGTTTAAAATGGATGGAGATATTGTGAAGCGTCCGGTCGAGTATATCCCGACCGCTCCGACGATTGATAACTTTGTTATTGCCTGGAGCAATGTGGGATTTGCCACGTATTTTAAAAATAGTTTAATTGTCGGTGTAAGCACAGTTGCCCTTGTTCTTGTTTTATCGATTTTATCGGGCTATGCGCTCAGCCGGTATAAGTTTAAAGGAAAGCGCGCATTCATGGTTATGCTGCTGTGCACGCAATTTATTCCGCGGGCGATGCTCATTATCCCATTGTTTCTTATTTTTAAAAATTTAGGCTTAATCAGCAGCCCGCTTTCGCTCATTATTACGTATGCAGCTGTTGAAATTCCATTTACCACCGTTTTAATGAGCGGCTTTATTTCAAATGTACCGAAGGAGCTGGAGGAAGCGGCAATGATTGATGGATGCAACCGGATTCAGTCGCTTCGGCACGTTGTATTCCCGCTTCTGGTTCCTGGTATCGTCGCAACGGGCGTTTTTACGTTGATTTATACATGGAATGAATTTTTATTGGCGCTTATGCTGACCAACCAGCAAAGCAAGTTTACGCTTCCGGTCGGGCTTAGCTATATGATGGGTGAATTTAATGTAAACTATGGCGCGCTGGCTGCAGGAAGTGTGATCGCGCTTGTGCCGGCAGTATTGCTCTTTATCTACGCACAGAAACATCTGGTCAGCGGTCTTGGCGGCGCAGTCAAAGGCTAATTTAAAACAGGGGGAATTAAAATGGGGAAAAAATTATTTCATGGCATGACAACATCTTTTGTTTTAGCATCTATGCTGATGGCGGGGTGTGGAAATGATGACACGGAAGTACAGGGATCAGGCTCCGGGGAAAAAGCGAACCCGGATGAGCCAGTAACCATCACATTTTGGGATGAAAATGCCGGCCCTCAGCGGACACCTATTTGGGAAGAATTAATTTCCCGTTTTGAAGCGGAGAATGAAAATATTGATGTAGAATACGTCGGACTTCCAAAAGATTCAGCAAAACAAAAGCTGGATGCAGCCATTGCGGCAGATGATATGCCGGATATGGGAAGTGTCCAGACAAGCTGGCTTCCTGAGTTTGCAGCACGGGAGGCACTTCTTCCTCTTGATGAGCAGTATGATGAATGGGAGGACAAAGACAAGATTAATAAAAGTGCAATTGATTTCAATAAAGAAATTGTAATGGACGAGAAATTATACGGTATTCCTTATACGCAAAACATTGATATTCTCTGGTACCGTCCAGATTGGTTCCAGGAGAAAAATGTGAAAGCTCCAGAGACGTGGGATGAATTTTTCGCTGCTGCTGAAAGCATGACAGACAAAGCAAACAACCGGTACGGCTATACGATTCGCGGCGGAGCAGGCGGTTCTTTTCAGCTGCAGCGTATGATGTATGCGTATTCCGGTATCGAGGAATACGTAGATGACAAAGGGAAAAGCACAATTAACGATCCAAAGCACGTAGAGTTTTTAGAAAAGTATTTTGATATGTATCAAAAATTCACGCCGAAAAGCGATATTACAAATGGCTACAAAGAAATGATTGCTGGTTTTGATACAGGAGCAGTCGCGATGGTGCAGCACAATGTCGGTTCATATGGTGAGCATAGTGAAGCTCTTGAGCCAGGCCAGTTTAAAGCGCTTGCACTTCCGAAGTCAGAAGATGGAAAATATGTAGCGGAAGGCGGCAACACAATTGGTATTTCTATCTTTAAGTCAACGGAACACCCTGAAGCGGCATGGGAATTTACCAAATTCTTAAACTCGGCTGAAAGCCAGAGCTACTGGAACGAGCAGGTGGGACAAATTCCAACAAATGCAGACGTACTTGAAGAAGAATGGGTGAAAAATGCTGAGCATATTAAAGTAGCGTTTGAAGTATATGAAGACCCAAATCTTGTTCTTTACAAACCGCCATTCTATCTGCCTGACTACCGTTCTATCCTGGACAACACTGTTGACTCCGGCGTCCAAAATGTTATGAGCGGAAAAATAACTGTCAAGGAATTCCTGGATGAATGGGCCGGTGCAATCGAAGAATCTCAAAAGCAGTATGACGAACACTTCAAGAAATAAAAGAAGAGATGCTGGAATAGGCATCTCATAGATTGTAGACAAATGATTATCGACGCTGTGCACACGAAGAGGCAGGATCGGCGGCGTCCGGGCAGCTCCGCTTTCCGTGGGGCAGGCGCCGATCCCTACTGCGCCTGGCGTCTTCATCGGTCTCGGCTGCCCGCTTAGTCCCACAGGAGTCTGTGCTGCCCTCCCGCCGCCAAAGTGGCCTGTGACAAGCGTTATATGGGGATCATTTCGCTTCCTTTGTCTCCTTAATACAAAAGAGACAGCGGCTCGGTCCCTGCTTATTGGCTTTCAAAACCTTTCTTTTTCCAATGAGAAAGGGAAAGACAAACATGCTTTTTTAGAAACACAACGGGTGGAGGGCAGGCCGCAGCCCCTGTCACTGCTTTTAAAAGAAAATAGCACGTTAGACTGCTAAAAAGAAGATCATCTCAGCTCAAAACTGGAATATATTCTTGGCGGCTCTACTTTTTAACACTGTAAGATGCCGAAATAGGCATCTTTTCATTCATTTTGGTGATCAAGCAAAAATATGATTCAGGCAGTGAAGATACCCTGCTGGCCTTACTTACTTATATTGGAGGAGTGAAGATATGTTTGTAAAAAACAGTGAGACGGAAAAAACAAGCGCAGGTGTAGGCGCGGTGCGGAAGCTGCTCGGCCGCGGCGGCACGCTGACAATGGCGGAAGTTACCTTTGAGAAGGACGCAATTGGAGAAATGCATTCGCATGAGCATGAACAGGTTTGTTATATTGTGCAAGGCCGCTTTGAATTTAACCTGGACGGCGATATCCGCCTGCTTCAAAAAGGAGACAGTGTTTATGTGCCATCTAATACACAGCACGGTGTAAAGGCACTTGATGACCAGTCCATTATTTTAGACGTATTTACGCCGCAGCGTGAAGATTTTTATTAAGGAGCTGACAATATATGAAAACCATTTCAATGATTGAAACAGCGGAACAGGCATGCCAGGCAGTGATGAGTACCTATACACCGGAAGAGCTGCCCCCGGCTGGCATCTGGCATTACCACCAGGGTGTTTTTCTGGAAGGAATGCTGCGTGTTTACGAACAAACCGGTAAAGAAGAGTATTTTCAATATGTAAAAAGCTATGTTGATCTGCTTGTAGACGAGGAAGGAAACTTTTTGTTCGCAAGAGAAGAGCTTGATGCCATTCAGGTAGGCATTCTTCTATTTCCGCTATACAGAAAAACAGGCGACGAACGGTATATGATCGCAGCGAAGAAACTGCGGAGCTTATACAGGTCCTTTAATAAAACAACCGAAGGCGGCTTCTGGCATAAAGATAAGTATCCATACCAGATGTGGCTCGACGGCCTTTATATGGCCGGGCCGTTTGCGCTTATGTACAATGATCATTTTCATGAACCCGAGCTTATTGAGCAGGTTATGTATCAGGAAAAACTGATGCGAATGCATACAAAAGATGAAGAAACCGGCTTATTTTATCATGCATGGGATGAGAAAAAGCAGCAACCGTGGGCAAATCCAGAAACCGGCTGTTCTCCGGAGTTCTGGTCACGCTCGATCGGCTGGTATGGCACCGCACTTATTGACATCCTGGATATGCTTCCAGATTATCACCCGTCGCGTGCAGAACTGATTGAGGAAATAGAGGCACTTATTCCATCGCTCCTTCACTTCCAGGACGAGAAAACTGGCCTATGGCACCAGGTAACCCATAAAGGAGAAGCTGAAGATAACTGGCTGGAATCGTCTGGTACGAGTTTGTTTATTTATATTATTTCAAAAGCCGTTCAAAATGGTTATGCAGATGCTTCGTATCTGGTACAGGCGGAAAAAGCGTTTGATGGATTAGTGGAGCACATGGTCGAAACAGAGAATGGGCAGTGGAAGCTGAATGGCATTTGTGTTGGAACTTCGGCAGGTGTATATGACTACTATGTTTCCCGTCCCGCTTCCGCCAATGACCTGCATGGAGTTGGTGCTTTTATTCTGGCGGCAATGGCGCTGGAGCAGGCAAAAAAATAAAATATCCAAACCGGCAAGAAGATGATATCGTTAAATGTATACTCGATAGACAGAAGGGCTTGAATAAGCATGCGTTTGAAAAAGTGGAAGACGTTTATTCAAAAACATCTCTTTTTTTCATTTAAATCAACGATTATCAGCCTTTATTTGCCGGTTATGATTTTATTTATCGCGTTTATGGGCGGTGTCTCATATTTTCTTGCCGCCGACCAAATTAAAGAAAACGCATACAAGAATATTGACGATACCGTTTTTCAAACAACGGGATATATGGAAAATCGCTTTACAGATGTGTTTGACCAGCTTGTTTCGCTTGCCAATGATCCAATCATGAATTCCATTATCGCCAATGATCCAGAGGATATTTCTCCCCGGGATTATATTTCCTTTAACAACCATTTAAATGAGATTTTTATTAACTACAATTCAATGATTGAATCTATCCTGGTCGATATGCATGATGGAGAATTTCAGATTACCAAAAATGACGGGCAGACGAATTTTGTCCATTTTGATTTTCGCGAATATGCGCGGAAATTTTCTGGAAGCAAAGAGGGTTATTACTGGCGAAACCTGCACGAAGACGATGTTTTCTTTGGGATAAATACAGAGTCCAACAAAGTTATCAGTGTATTTAAATTAATTGGAACCGCCGAGTCAGAAGCGCATGGAATTGTTTTATTTAATTTGCGGGACGATTATTTTGGGCGCATTTTCAGTGAATCGCTTCTCGGTGAAAATGGCTATCTGGCTCTTATTAGCGAGGATGGATCTGTTCTATCCAAGCAGGTTGATGAGCCTTACATGATTGATGAAGCGGCTATTCAATATGCGCGGGAAGCGGCAGAAGAGCGGGGGCAATTTGAATTTCAAAAGCCGGATGGCAAAAAAATGGTTGTTATTTACGATACAATGAATTTGAATCATTGGAAAGTAGCAGCGGTTTTTCCGGAGGAGGATGTACTGCAAAAAGTAGATTACATTAAATATGTAACAATTACGATTATTGTATGCTTAATGATCGTAGCCAGTATGCTTTCTAATATATTTGCCCGTTATATTACCGGGCCGATTCAGTCACTCGTTCAAAAAATGAAGCTTGTTAATGAAAGAAATATTGCCATTCCTGTTGAATCCTCTCAGCACGTTACAAAAGAGATGAACATTTTAAACCAGGGGATAGAAGAAATGATGCAAAAGCTGAATGAACTGATTGACCAGGTAAAAGTGGAGCAGGAAGAAAAGCGGCGCCTTGAATACGCCATTCTGTACGCACAAATTACACCGCATTTTTTATATAATACGCTTTATTCTATTAAAAGCTTAAGTGACATGGGGATGAACGAGGAAGCAAGCGCCATGATCAGTGCGCTGTCTAACTTTTTCCGAATCAGCATCAGCAAAGGCCGTGAAATGATTACGGTCAAGGAAGAGATTGATCATATTCAAAACTATCTTTTCATACAGGAAATGCGTTATGGAGATGATTTTTCCTACAGTATTCAGCTCGACGAATCGCTCGGCCGCTACCAAATTATGAAGCTGACGCTCCAGCCGCTCGTTGAAAATGCTTTATACCATGGCGTCAAGCAAACAAGGGGTGCGGGCCTCATTCGAGTAGCTGTACAGGAAGAAAGTGATCATTTACGGCTTTCTGTACAGGATAACGGCAAAGGAATGCCAGCAGACAAATTAGAGGCTATTCGCCGTGAGATTTATGGAAAAGAAACGGAAAAACAAATGACAGGCATTGGACTGAGCAGCGTGCATGAACGGATTGTCCTGCATTTTGGGCCGGCCTACGGACTGGTGATTGAAAGTGAAGAGGGAATAGGAACGACCGTAACATTAACCATACCAAAAACCGAACAGGGAGTGAAGTGGACATGATGTGCAATGTGGTGATTGTGGATGATGACCGGATTATCCGGCGCAGCTTGTCGACGGCTATTCCGTGGGAAGAACATGGTTTTCACCTGGCCGGAGAAGCGGCAGACGGGGAAAAAGGGATGGAATTGATTCAAAAAACGAATCCGCAAATTGTCATTTCAGATATTAAAATGCCGTATATGGATGGACTTGAAATGGCAGAAAAGATCAAGGAAACCAATCCTCACACAAAAGTCATTTTACTAACCGGCTTTGAGGATTTTTCCTTTGCCCAAAAAGCGATTTCCATTCGTGCTTTTGATTATTTGCTTAAGCCTGTTGACCGCGGCCAGCTGCTGGGAAAGGTGAAAGAAGCATGGACTGAATGGAAAAGAGAGCAAAAAGAAAGGCAGCAGCTTGACGACCATCTTCCGATGAGGCAGCGGCAGTTTATCCGGCCTCTTCTTCATAAAAAAGCAGACACGGCTGAACTGAATAACCAGCTAAAAGAACTGCAGCTCGATCTTCAAGGTCCGTATTTTACTGTTCTTCTTGTAAGAATGGACGAACCGGGCGGGCGGCATACGGAAAATAGTCAGTTGAAAGAACAAATTTTTTCTGCATTCCAGGCACATTTTACGCCGGGCATTATGGTTGAGATGCGGACAGATGAATTTGCAGCCATTTTGTCTTTACCGGCAGAGACGGAAGAATGGAGCGAACAGGTTCGTTCCTTTCAAGAAAAAATCCGGCAGCTTTTACATACCACCGTGACGATTACAGCAGGCCAGGTTTGTCCGTCATTGGAGCATGTGCCAGATGCTTACTCGGAGGCCGCAGCAGCCATGGAATTTCGGCATATTGTCGGAAAGGACCGCTTTTTTACTATCGAGAACATCAGCGATTCGGTCCAGGAAGAACAGCCATTTCTCCAGGCGTTTACAGACAGCCGGCTGATTGAAAATGCAAAAATGGGCATGGTGTCAGAGGTAGAAAACTTTTTTTCAGAGGAACGTCTTGAGCAGATGAAAAGGGCCTATCTCCCTCTGCAGGACATCCAGGTTGTCTCTATTCACTTGCTGGTAACGCTTTTTCAGGAATCCGGAGAGTGGAAAAAAGAAATGACACGGCATGTTCACGAAATAAATACAATGCAGACAATCCAGGAGGTATATGAAAAGCTAAAGGAGCTTTTTATACAAACAGCCCATGCCAGCGGGGCACATCTTAAAAAGCATTCGGTTGTGGATAAAGCAGTTGCTTATATTGAAGAACACTTTTGTGAAGAAGATTTGACTCTTCAAAAAACGGCCAATTACGTTCATATGAATGCAGCGTATTTAAGCACACAATTTAAAGCGGAAAAAGGAGTTAATTTTGTTGATTTTCTGCTTGAGCTACGGATGAAAAAAGCGATGCAGCTGCTCCGGCAGGAACAATTGAAAATATATGAAGTAGCAAACCAGGTAGGATACAGCAATCCCCAGTATTTCAGTATTTGCTTTAAGCAATACACGAATTACTCACCTGGACAGTTCAAGAAATTATCCTGAAATTAAAAGGAGATTATACGAGCAAAGCAGGCTGTTTCAATTCATTTGAAACAGCCTGCTTTTTATTTTGATGATAATTATTTTCTTCTGCGGGCAGCAGCTTCATCGTGAATTTCTTCGCGCATTCCCTCGATGCTCTCTTCCCGGCGTTCATTTTTTGCTTTAATGGCCGCCCGCTGCTTTTCGTTTGCAAAGCCCATTGATTCCTCAGCGGCTTCAATATTGCCAATTGTGTTTTGTACCATATCTCTCAGCTTTTGAACATTATCGGAACGGTCATCTGGTTTTGGACGTTGATGTGTCATTGTCATTCCTCCTTTGTGGGGTCAGGTGATACAATCAGTAGAGTACCCATTTCACAAAGGCATATTCTTCACGGAAAAACATCCTCACTTTTAAAAAAGACCAGCAAAGGATTTTTTTAAAGACCCATTTTAATGAAAATAATCTTGCAGGTAAGCATTGAATGTTGTATGTTAGAATGCGTGTGCCAGCTATGCATTTACAAAGCCGGCCCGGCCTGATTTGTATTTTTTTTGCTTTTTTTCCGTTACTTGTGAATACGTTTACGTTAAATATTGGAGGCTTATTATGGCGATTCGCAAACCCTCATTTCTTATATCAGTTCTGCTGACAGTTCTAGTCGCCGGAATTCTAGGCGTCAGCATTCTTTATTACCAGGTTGCACCGCAGATCCCGATTGTCATTGCAGCAATGGCAGTGGCTTTATACGGTTTTTTGTTAGGACATAAATGGAAAGATATCGAAAACTCAATGGTCAAAAGCATTGCTGCCGGCCTGCCATCTGTTTTGATTTTATGTATGATTGGTATTCTGGTTGGCATCTGGGTATTAAATGGTACAGTGCCGACAATGTCTTACTATGGGCTGCAGCTTCTCTCTCCCCGCTTCTTTTTAGTGTCTGCTGTGCTGATTTGTGCTGTCGCTTCTATTGTAACAGGAAGTTCATGGAGCGCGATCAGTACGATGGGCGTAGCATTAATGGGGGTGGCTTATGGAATGGACATTTCACCGGCGATGGCAGCAGGGGCTATTGTCTCCGGAGCCATTTTTGGTGATAAAGTATCACCACTTTCTGACACGACTAACCTTGCTTCGGCTACAGCGAAGGTAGATATCTTTGAGCACATCCGGCATATGATGTGGACGGCGGTTCCAAGTATGCTGGCCACGCTGGTTATCTTTTTATTTATAGGCTTTAATTCTGATTTTGTCAGTACAGACTTAAGCCAAATTGATGAGCTGAGCCAAACGCTTAAAGAGCAATTTAACCTTACACCGCTAACGCTGCTGTCGCCTCTCGTTATTATTGTGCTGGCTTTACGGAAAACAGCATCGCTCCCTACTCTGACGCTCAGTTTATTTGTTGCTGTTTTAACAACATTTTATACATCTCCGGGGACTTCATTTGGGGAAATAATGAATACAGCTTATGCGGGATATACAGCCGAGACCGGGGTAGAATCAATTGACAGCCTGTTGTCAATTGGCGGGCTGTCCGGCATGATGTTTGGTGTATCCATTATCCTGGTGGCCCTTGCGCTTGGAGGAATTGTTCAGCAGGTGGGCATTGCCCAGGCATTAATTGAAGGAGTCGCCGGCTTCCTGCACCGGAAAGGCAATGTTATTCTTACCACTGTTTTATCCTGCATGGGTGTTAATGCCATTATTGGAGAGCAGTATTTATCGATTGTGCTGCCCGGGCAAATGCTCGAATCTGCGTATGGAAAGGCAAATCTTCATCCGAAAAATTTATCAAGAACACTTGAAGATGCCGGAACTATTTTTCATGCAGCGGTTCCCTGGGGTATTACCGGTGCATTCATTATGTCCACACTGAATATCGGCATGGAATATGCCCTGTTTGCTTTTATTTGCTTTATTAACCCTGTTATCGCCGTGCTTTACGGTTATACAGGCTTTACACTGGTCAAGCTTGATAAAAAGTAATGATATACTGCTGTTGCGTGAAAGTGCTTCTACTAAGAAGCACTCAGGCTGTTGACAAACGCTTGCTTTCGGCGTCACTTGCCGTCTGTGAATGCTCATGACCCCCAAACGGTCACTCCGCTTCCCAGCCGGCCGCGTTCCTGGAAAGACAAACGTTTTCAATCAGCCTGCTTTCTAACTTTGTCTACACTCTGAGTGCTTCTACTAAGAAGCACTTTTTTTATTAGTTAGACTGGAATAAACAGGCTTTTAGTGAAGGATAAGCATATCTTTTCAAAAAATAATTAAAAATTCTGACCTTTTATTTATTGGCAGAAAAGACTTATTTACGCCCCATAGCGTATAATGATAGTGTCGTATATAATGGAAAAGACGAACGACAGATGAAACGGAGGCACTTTCATGACAATTTTTACAGGATTTATAGGGACTTACACCAAGCAAGATGGAAAAGGGATTCATACATTCGAGCTTGACACAGAAAAAGCCGAACTCCGAAATGCTGCGGTTGCAGCAGAAGTAAATAATTCAACGTATGTAACGATTAGTGAAAATGAGAAGTTTCTATATGCCGTAGAAAAAGGAGGAAAAGGCGGCGGGCTTGCGGCGTTTTCCATTCAGGACGGCCGTCTTCATAAACTGAATGATGTGCTTGACAGTGAAGGAGTACCCTGCCACGTAACACTGAATAAAAATGGTACGAGGGCTTTCACAGCGCAGTATCATACCGGTACAGCGGAAATGTACAGTATAAATGCAGAAACAGGCGAATTGGTTGATTTGCTCGATGTGGCAACGCATGAAGGGACAGGCCCAAATCCAGACCGGCAGGAAAAAGCGCATACACATTTTTTTGGAACAACGAGAGATGAGCGCTTTGTGATTGCAGTAGACCTGGGAACAGATGAAATTATCACATATGAAGTAGCGGGAGAAGATTTATTGAAAAAAGCAGTCTTCCGCACAGAGCCGGGGGCTGGTCCGCGCCATCTTGTTTTCCATCCCAATGAATGCGTGGCGTACGTAATGACGGAATTAAGCAATGAGGTGCTTGTGCTGGAGTTTAACGAACAGGATGGGACGTTTGAACAGCTTGCTTCTTACAAAACGATCCCGGCGGATTTTACAGAGAACAGCCAGGGCAGCGCAATCCGCATTTCTTCGGATGGCCGCTTTGTTTATGCAGGCAACCGCGGTCATAACAGCATTGCTGTATTTGAAACGGCAAAAGAAGGCCGGGATGTTCGTTTGGTCGACATTGTTTCAACAAAAGGCGATTGGCCCCGTGATTTTGACCTGGATCCGACAGAAATGTTTTTGATTGTCGCCCATGAGAAAACACACAATGTTGTTTTGTTTAAGCGTGATGGAGAAACAGGCCGTCTTATACCGGCAAACTCGGAAGTAACCGTTCCAGAAGGCGTGTGCGTAGCGTTTCTTAAAGGAAATTAATTGAAAGAAGGCTTTCCATTTGAGCGCAATAGACAGCATCACTCAGACGTACGCCTCTTTTTTTGACTGGGACATGTGGATGCGTGTATTATCAGATCCAGTCAGCTGGGGATTGATCGGCACTCTTGTTATTCTTGAAGGGCTTTTATCGGCTGATAATGCGCTTGTACTGGCTGTGATGGTACGTCATTTGCCTGAAGAGCAGCGGAAAAAAGCTTTGTTCTATGGACTGCTGGGTGCTTATGCGTTTCGGTTTATTGCGATTGGGCTTGGTTTCTGGCTGATGGAAATCCAATGGGTAAAAATTATTGGAGCCTTTTATTTATCCTGGCTGTCTTTTAATCACTTTGAAGAAGACAGTGAGAAAAAACAGCCAGATCACACAGGCAGGAAGGGTTTTTTAGTCCGGATGCTTGGTCCGTTCTGGGGAACGGTTGCCGCAGTGGAGTTAATGGATATTGCTTTTTCAGTCGACAGTGTGCTGGCCGCTTTTGGAATCAGCAAGGAAGTGTGGATTTTGCTTCTCGGTGGAATGCTTGGTGTTCTAATGATGCGGACAGTCGCAGGTATATTCATTAAACTGATTGACCGGATTCCAGAGCTTGAAACAACCGCTTATATACTAATTGCGATTATATCGGTGAAGATGCTGCTGAGCGTTTTTCATATTGAGATAAGCCATGTGACTTTCTTTATTATTTTGGCGGCAGCGTTTGTTGGAACGTTCATTGTTCACTTTATCCGAAGAAACCCTGCCAGTTAACGGCAGGGTGCGAATATAAACAAAGTTGGAACTCAGGCTGATTGAAAGCGCCTTTCTTTCCAGGAGCGCGGCCGGCTGGGAAGCGGAGTGACCTTTTGGGATCATGAGCATTCACAGCCGGCAAGTGACACCGAAAGCGGGCGTTTGTCAATAGCCTGACCCTGCCAGTTAACGGCAGGGTTTCTTTTTTGGGAAAAGTAAAGGAGAAGAAAAAAGAAATGAGCAGTCAAGCTTATCAAAAAGAAAAAGGCCGCTCAAAGGCCGGACAGCTTTTTTTGCTGCTAAGCATCGTTTTACTGGCATTAAATATGAGGTCTCCGATCACTGCAGTCGGGCCGCTTACCATAATTATCCGGGATGACTTGCTTATCTCGAGCACAGCAGCAGGCGCCCTGACAACGATTCCTTTGCTGGCATTTGCCGCACTATCGCCATTTGGCGCGAGTCTGGCCCGGAAGTTTGGAATGGAAGTTGTACTGTTCAGTGCTTTGCTGATTTTAACGATTGGACTGCTGCTGCGTCCGGTCGGAAACACAGCAGCGTTGTTTTCAGGGACAATTTTGATCGGATTCGCGATTGCCCTTTGCAATGTTCTGATGCCGGCTTTTGTAAAATTAAATTTCCCTCATAAAATTGGGCTTATGACCGGCTTTTATGCTATGTCAATGAACCTGTCAGGAGCACTTGCTTCTGGATTTAGCATCCCTATCGCTGCTTCAAGCGGATTTGGCTGGCGGGCGGCTCTGGGATTTTGGATTATACCGGCGGCAGCTGCTATTGCTGTCTGGCTTACTCAGTGGCCCTACATTCGCCATCCGTTAAAAGCGGGAAAACATACATACAAAAAAACAAGGTTAAAAGGCTCGGCACTTGCCTGGCAGATAACCGCATTCATGGGAATTCAATCGCTTTTATTTTATTCACTTGTGGCCTGGCTTCCCGACATTTTGCACGAGCAGGGACTTGAGGCGGAATCAGCCGGCTGGATGCTTTCTCTCATTCAATTTACACAGTTGCCGTTTACATTTATCGTGCCCATTATTGCGGGCCGAATGAGCAGCCAGCGGCCGCTTGTCGCAACCACTGTACTGCTTATGGGAGCAGGATTAAGCGGCATTTTATTCGAATGGACAGAGTGGATCATGCTTTGGATCATTTTAATTGGCATTGCAGGAGGCTTTGCCTTCAGCCTGGCCATGATGTTTTTCAGCCTGCGGACGAGAAATTCTTTTGAAGCCGCCGACTTATCCGGCATGGCCCAGTCTGCCGGCTACCTGTTTGCAGCAGCAGGACCTGCTTTATTTGGTGCGCTGCATGATGTATTAAATGGATGGACAGTGCCTCTTCTGTTGTTAATTACGGCAGTTATCGGCCTTTTTGCTGCTGGCATGGCAGCGGGAAAAGAAGGCTATGTGACAGAAAAGCTTTAAAAAGCTTTTCATGCTGTTGAAATAAGCGACTGTCTCTATCTTCTCCAGGATAAATCCAACACATTTAGGAACGTTCGGATCTCTAGCACGATGAATTATCGTGCTTAGCCCGGACATTAAAAAAACAAAAAAGGCCATTGTAATTTTCAGATGATTAGGATAGAATGAAAAAAACGAAGCGCTTACTTAAAATTCTCATTCTTCCGCAAAAGATGTGAAAAGTATCGCTTTGAATTAGATCGATCTAATTTTTTTAGTTAAATTTTAGATCGATCTAAAATTTAACAAACGTTGAAAGCGCTATCTTATCTATTTAAACAGGAGGCCAGAAAATGAAGAAAGCAGCGGTTTTGCTTATGGCAGCAGTAATGATGATTTTAGCAGCATGTTCAGGAGAAAGCAGCAGTGGAAGCGGTGGCACAGATGAAGGCAGCGGATCGGGAGAGGCAAAAACGATGAAAATGGCAGTTGCTACTTCAAAAGACCGTTCACTTACGCAGGGTCTTTACAAGTTTCAAGAAATTGTGGAAAAGGAAACAAGCGGCTCTATTAAAGTAGAAGTATTTCCGGATGGCCAGCTTGGCGGAGACCGTGTTGTATTTGAAGGATTGAAAATGAATTCTATTCAGGGAACAACAATGTCGACGGGACCAATTGCAGGATTTGTGCCGGAATACACTGTCTTTGATTTGCCTTACCTATTTAAGGATGAAGAAACCGCGTATAAAGTGCTTGACGGAGATCTTGGAAAAGAGATGCTGACGAAGCTGGAAAGCCAGGGTATTGTTGGGTTTAACTATTGGGAAAACGGCTTCCGTCAATTAACCAATAACAAACGGGAAGTAAAATCCGTGGAAGATGTTAAAGGGCTAAAAATCCGGACACTTGAAAACGAAATGCATATCGATTACTGGAAAGAGCTAGGTGCTAACCCAACTCCAATGGCTTATACAGAGCTTTTCACTGCTCTTGAGCAGGGTATTGTTGACGGCCAGGAAAATCCGGCAGGCAATGTAACAACGGGCAACTTCTTTGAAGTACAGGATTACTTAACAAAAACAAACCATGTATACAATGCCAGCGTTTTTATGATCAGCCAGAAGTTTATGGACACATTATCGGATGAAGAAAAAGAGATTGTTCGAAAAGCAGCGGATGAAGCGAGAGATTATCAGCGCGAATTGAACCAAAAGGAAAGCGAAGAAGCATATGCGCTTCTTGAAGAAAAAGGCATGACAGTGACAGAACTTTCGGAAGAAGCGCTGGCTGAGTTTGAAGCGAAAGCAGAACCGATTTATGAAAAGTATACTGAGGTAATTGGCGCAGACTTAATGGATCAAGTATTGAAGGAAGTAGAATAAAGCAGAAAAGAAATAAGCTAAGGCACCTGTACGCCCTTAGCTTTCTTTTCTCAAAAGAAAAGGGTGGTGCAGATGAAAAAGCTTGGTACATTCTTTGACAAATTAATTAATGCTGTTATGGCGATTAATTTAGCTGTTATGTCGGTCATTGTTTTTACAAATGTTGTACTTCGATATGCTTTTAACTCTGGTATTACAGGTGTTGATGAGATATCACGCTATTTGTATATATGGCTTGTTTTTTTGGGCGCAGTAACAGCGCTTAAAAATCATCAGCATATTAACGTTGATTTACTGACAGGGAAGCTCAAAGGCATTCCGAAAAAAGTAGTAACACTGCTGGCAAATGCAATTATGCTGTATGTTATTTGGCTTATTTTAAAAGGAAGCTGGTTTATGACGATGAGCAGCACCACGAGTACCGCTCCTTCAACTGGCATTCCACTCGCTGTTGTTTATGCAAGCGGAATTGCTCTTGGAATTGGCATGGGTGTGGTTATTATCGCGCAGACCATTGATGTGCTGCTCGGCAGGGAGCAAGCGGCTTCTGATGAACAGCAGGAAGAAGTCTATAAAGAATCTCCGAAAGTAAAAGAGGTGAATTAACATGTCGCTCGGTTTATTTCTCGGCTCCCTGTTCGCTATCATGGCGCTTGGCATGCCGATTGCGATTGCCCTTTTAGTCAGCAGTATTGTTATGATGATTTATCTTAACATCTTTGACAGCCAGATTATTGCCCAGTATTTAATTAACGGAGCCGACAGCTTTGCGCTCCTTGCTGTTCCGTTTTTTATTTTAGCGGGCGAGTTGATGAATGCGGGCGGGATGTCCACACGGATTATCAACTTTGCAATGGCCATTGTCGGCCACATTCGCGGTGGTATGGGCTATGTAGCGATTATCGCAGCAGTCCTTTTTGCAGGGCTGTCCGGGTCGGCTGTAGCGGATACAGCAGCCCTTGGAGCAGTACTGATTCCCATGATGGTAAAAGCAGGCTATAACCGTAACCGTGCGACAGGGTTAATTGCCTCGGGAGGAATTATCGCACCGGTTATCCCTCCAAGTATCCCAATGATTTTATTTGGTGTTACAAGCGGTGTATCTATTACCGCCCTGTTTACAGCAGGCATCGTACCCGGACTGATGATGGGGGTTGGTTTGACAATTGTCTGGACGATTGTCTCACGCAAAGAAAAAGTAGAATTGTCACCGCGCAAGTCGCTAAAAGAAATGCTGGCGGCAACCCGTAGTGCATTATGGTCCCTAATGTTTCCTGTGATTATTATTGGCGGGCTTCGCGGCGGTATTTTCACTCCAACAGAAGCAGGAGTGGTAGCTGCGATGTACGCGTTATTTGTCGGCTTCGTTGTTTATCGCGAATTAAATATGAAAAAGCTTTATCACGTGCTGGTTGAAGCGGCCCGGACTACAAGCGTCGTAATGTTTCTTGTGGCCGCCGCAATGGTATCTGCCTGGGTGATCTCGGTTGCACAAATCCCGGCTGTTGTATCTGATGTGCTGGCACCGTTTACCGGCAATCAGCTTATGCTTCTTATCGTTATTAATATTATTGTGCTGTTTGTCGGCATGGTTATGGATTTAACACCGGCCATTTTAGTTTTGACGCCTGTATTGCTTCCTGCTGTTACGATGGCTGGAATTGATCCAGTTTACTTCGGTGTTTTATTTGTTTTAAATTTATCAATCGGCTTGCTGACACCACCGGTTGGAACGGTATTGAATGTTGCAGCAGGTGTTGGACGTGTTGGCATTGTTGACCTTATGAAAGGCATTTGGCCGTTTCTTCTCATTGAAGTGGCAGTGCTGATTTTACTTATCTTTATTCCGGACCTTGTGCTTGTGCCGCTTAGCTGGTTTAGTTAAAAGATGATGCATCATCTAACTGCCCGGTCACATTTTCTTTTGACGTGAAAGCGGTGTCCTATATAATAGAAGCAACAGAAAATAGAAATGGACGTGTGCGAAATGGCTAAAAAGAAAAGCGGGCGGGTGACACTGCAGCAGGTGGCAGACCACGCAGGAGTGTCAAGGGCGACGGCTTCTTTGATTGTACGCAATAGCCCGAGTATTTCAGAAGCAACCAAAAAGAAAGTACAGGCATCCATGGAGGAGCTTGGATATGTTTATGACCGTATCGCGGCCAACCTGCGCTCACAAAGCTCATCTACAATCGGTGTTGTCGTGACCGACTTTGCCAATCCGTATTATTCTGAATTTTTAACAGGTGTGCATCATCAGCTTGAAGAAGAAGGATATACCGTCTTTCTGGCAACGACCTTTGATTCAGATACAAAGCAGGACAAGCTGTTATCAACGATGCTTGAACATCGTGTTGGCGGTGTAATTTTGTGTCCGGTATCAGATAACTCACCGGCAACTGTGGAAAAAATACGCCAGTGGAATGTTCCCATTGTAACAGCAGTAAGAGAAATTCCTGAGCTGCATTGTGACTATGTTGGGATTAATTACAAAAAAGGTGTCGAAACGGCAATTGATCATTTAATTGAAAACGGCCACACAAGAATTGCTTTTTTAGGTGGATTATCAGATTCTTCTGCCTGGAAAAAGCGGTTTGAAGGGTATAGAGCTGCCTTCGAAAAAGCGGGACTTGCTGCTGATGAATCACTTATTTTTCAAAGTGCATTGACAAGAGAAGGCGGAGCCGAGGCGCTTGACGAGAGCTTAAAGCATAAGCATCCGCCGACAGCCGTTTTCTGTTTTAATGATCTCGTAGCCTTTGGTGTAATGCAGCGAATGAGAGAGCTAAACTTGCACCCGGGTACCGACTTATCTGTTGTAGGGTTTGATAATGTCTTAGAAGCAGCTACTTTTTATCCTCCTTTAACGACAGTAGAATCTTTTCCGAAGCATATTGGCATTAACGCGGCAAATTTACTTCACAAAAGAATCAAAGATCCTGCACGGGAAGAAGAAAGAATCATTTTAGAGCCTGAATTGTTTATTCGCGCATCATCGGGAAGAAGATAGTGATTTCTTCACTATTTTCTTTTTGAAAATTGGACTGCCCAATAGCCCAAAAAGGAGGCTCTTAAACATGAATGATGTAATATTTAATGAATTGCAGACTACTCGTATATATGAAAAGATTGTGCTGCAAATCCGAAACTTGATTAAAGAGGGGAAATTAAAGCCCGGTGACCGGCTGCCGGCAGAGCGGGAGTTAGCCAAAATACTCGGCTGCAGCCGTACCTCCCTTCGGGAAGCATGCCGAGTACTGGAGTCGGAAGGGCTGATTGTGTCAAAGCCGGGCGGCGGCCGCTTTATTCAAAAAGTGGATGAACGTGTGCCCGGAAATGCGAGGTTTAATCCAGTAGAAATTCTTGAAAAATCAGCGGTCATGCATTTTATTGAAGCAAGAGAAGCTCTGGAGCCCAGAATTGCTGATCTTGCCAGCGAACGGGCGGAAGATAAAGATATTGTAAAAATGGAAGCTGCTTTAAAAGTGCTGGAAGAGAAGCTGAAAAATCCAGAAGAAAAAGTGGAAGCAGACAGCAATTTTCATCTGGCGCTGGCAGAAGCAACCCAGAACTTTGTGTTTGTTTCACTAATGGAAACCAATTTAAGCATGTATCGCCCCGTGCGCAAGCAGACACTACAGTCAGAAGCACGGTATGAACAGTCGCTTGGGGAACACCGTGCGATTTTGGAAGCTGTGAAGAGAAAAGACAGGCAGGCGGCCGTTGAGGCAATGAAGGTTCACCTGCAGCGTATACGTGAAAATATATTAAAGGAGAGGGAGTAAGATGGAACAAAAAAACGTTGGCCCGTTAACGGGTGTGCAGATCTTAGATATTTCCACCATGATTGCCGCGCCATTTGGCGCGACGCTGCTGGCTGACCTGGGTGCAGACGTCACCAAGGTGGAGCTGCCGAATAAAGGGGACACGCTCCGCACCGTCGGACCGTGGAAGGATGGGGAAGCGCTCCGCTGGCCGGGGCTGGCCCGCAACAAAAAATCCATCACGCTCAATATTCATTCGGAAGACGGAAAAGAGCTTTTTTTGAAATTGATTCAGGACGTCGATATTCTGATTGAAAACTTTCGCCCGGGCACGCTGGAAAAATGGGGTCTTGGCTATGATGTTTTGAAAGCGGTTAATCCAAAGCTGATTATGGTGCGCATTTCCGGATACGGGCAGACAGGGCCGTATCGTGAAAAAGCCGGCTTCGGCACGCCGGGCACTGCATTCAGCGGCCACACGTATATACAGGGCTATCCGGACCGGCCGCCAGTCAGTCCATCCTACTCACTGCTTGATTATATTACCGGTATTTATGCCGCATTTGCAGCAGTAAGCGCTCTTTATCACCGTGATGTTCAGGAAGACGGAGAAGGACAGGTCGTGGAAATGGGCTTGTACGAATCGATTTTCCGCATGCTGGAGTTTTTAATTGCTGAGTACGATCAAAACGGGAAAGTCCGCGGCAGAAGCCCGGGGCTTGCGGGACACTCCAGCCCGGCTGGAACGTATGAAACAAAAGACGGAAAGTATGTGGTCCTCGTCTGCAGCACCGATTCAACATTTAACCGGCTGGCAGAGGCGATGAACCGGACGGATATGCTGGAAGATGAGCGCTATTACACAAACTCGGTCCGTCTGCAGAACGATGCGGACGTGCAGGAAATCGTGAAGAACTTCATTAAAGGGCTGACACAAAAAGAGCTGCAGGAAAAACTGGATGCGTACGGTGTGCCTGTCAGCCCGATTTTAAGCATTGAAGATATTTTCCATGATCCTCACTACGCGGCACGGAACAATATTGTGGAAGTCGAGCATCCGCGCCTCGGCAAAGTCAAAGTGCCGGGTGTTGTCCCGAATTTCTCCGCCACACCGGGTGCCATCCGTCGCCGGGCACCGGAGCTGGGCGAGCACAATGACGAAATTTTCGGCGGGAAATTGGGCCTGTCAGCCGAAGAGATGGCGGATTTAAAAGCGAAGGGAGTTATTTAACCTATGAAAGAGCTAACATTGCCCCAGAAAGTCATCATCTGTGAAGTGGCACCGCGTGATGGATTTCAAGCAGAGCATGACTGGATTCCAACAGATACAAAAGTAGAGATTATCCGCAGGCTGGCTGAAACAGGTGTAAAGTCCATGGAGATTACCTCGTTTGTTCATCCAAAAGCTATTCCGCAATTAAAGGATGCAGAAGAAGTCGTATCACGTTCACAGGATTTAACCGGCATGGCATTTCGTGCATTAGTGCCCAATGCAAGAGGTGCACAGCGGGCCATTGATGCCGGGATGAAAAAGCTGAAGCTGATGCTGTCGGCAACGGACTCACACAGCTTATCCAATGCAAATGCCACGGTGGAAGAAGCACAAAACGCACTGGAACCGATTATTGACCTGGCGGAGAAAAACAGCGTCAAAGTCGGCGGTTCCATTTCAGTTGCATTTGGCTGTCCGTATGAAGGAATTGTTCCGGTAGAACGTTTAGTACCCATATTAGATCGATATACTAGGATGGGGATTGAAGAAGTATCTCTCGCCGATACAACCGGGATGGCTAACCCGCGCCAGGTATACAGCTATCTCGGACAGTTAAAGGACCGGTTTCCGGATATGACGTTCTCATTGCACCTTCATAATACCCGTGGCATGGCCTTTGCTAATGCAATCTCAGCGCTGCAGCAGGGCGTGATCCACTTTGACAGTTCCGTTGCGGGGCTTGGCGGATGCCCGTATGCGCCGGGAGCAACAGGCAATATTGCGACAGAAGATCTTGTCCATGGGTTTGAAGAAATGGGGGTAGCAACTGGAATAATCCTGGAAAAAATAATTTCCACAGCAAAAGAAGTTCAGCATATGCTTGGCAAAACAGGCGAGAAAAGCAGCTATATGCTTCAAGCAGGGCCATGTTCGGCACTCAACCCTAAACCAGAAGGCCAGGCAAAGTTGGGATAACTACGGTCTTACAGGGAAAGCCAGCTTGATTTTCTGCTGTAATGGCGCGATAACTTTAAAGAATGGCGCGCTTTCCTGCTGTGACGGCGCAATACGTTTGGTATCGCGCCGTCACATAGCATTATTGCGCCAGTATTTCTGGAAAATACGCCAAAAAGCCGGGGAATTGCGCCGCTAATGAATAAGAAAAGGACTGTCTCGCAAGGCGAGACAGTCCTTTTTACACATTATTCGGCTCATAAAGTTCCCAGGCGTATTTCAAAGAATCAACGATAAAGTCAGCTACTTCTTCAGCGGACCGGTGATTGATTGACAGCTTTGAATGGTTAATGGCATAAGCACTCTGCCGTTTATAAAACAGTTCTTCTATTTCTGTTATATTTTTGCTTTGCAAAATGGGACGGCTGTCAATTAAAAGATTAAGCCGTTCTTTCCACTCTTCCCAGGCAACGTCCAAGTAAAAAACGATACAGTTATCAAGACACGCCTTCCGAATAACAGGATTTAAGAAGGCACCACCGCCGATCGACAGCACTTTTAGCTTTTCCTGCGCTAGAGCGCAAGTTTTCTTTTCTTCATAGTTGCGAAAAAACGGCTCACCATGCTGCGCAAAAATTTCAGGAATCGTCATGCTAAAATCTTTTTCAATTTCTTTGTCTACATCAATAAACGTTCGATATAATTTTTTTGCCACCAGCTCACCGACTGTCGTTTTACCGACACCCATAAAACCGATCAGCACAATCGTTTTCTGCCTTGCAGAAGTACGCACATTATTCAATCAAAACACCTTTTCCTCTAAGTGAATTACCATTTAGTATAGTACAGCTTTACAGTGCCGTAAATATTTTTTGAAATTTTACAAAAACAATCCGATTCCGTAAGCAATTAAACTGCTGACACTCATGTAAAGCAAAGCATACCGGATATTCCAGCGGACAATAGCAAAGGGATTAATACGCAAAAGCTCCGATAAAATGGAAACAGACAAATTAAACGGGCTGTACATGACCGTCGCCAGGCTGCATGTTATCAGCACTATTGTCAATGGCACAGGTGAGGCTTCCGGCAGCACAGGCTGCAGCAGTTCTCCCAGCAAGGTAATTGAAACGAGCGGGTGAAAGCCGATTAGTGAAGTGATAAAAAAATACAAACCGATCATAACGTAAAACAGCAATGTTTGATCAGAAGCGCTGCGAAATCCGTCCTGTAAAATAGACAGAGTGCCGGATTCGGCAAGCATGCTGACAAAAAGACCGGCGCTTAAGAACATGAAAAAGTAATTAGACAATCCCGCTGTCCGCTCCCTCCAGTGCGGAATTGTTACACGTATGTACCGCTTCTGTTTTTTTATAAGCAGCGCCCATAAAAATGAAATGGGAAGGATAATTATAACGACTGAAAGCAAATAGCCTTTCTGAAAAAATTGCTGAAAAACAGATGTTAGTAAAATAAACAACAGAAGCATGCCTGCCATTTCCAGCATCTTTCTTTTCACATTTGTTCTGGACTGCAAAGCATCGGCAATATTCAGACCAAAGGACCGGTATTTAAAAAACGAGAGCGTATAATCAATCGCCACAAAAAGAAAGACGATGAGCAGTATTGGCAGAATTACCTGGTAATATGTTATTCCGGTCAAATCAAGCGAGGTACTGACCATCACTTCCATTGGACTCCATGAAAGACACAGTGCATAACCGCGCAGCAGGCTTCCAGACAAAAAGGAATTAGCTGTTTCTTTTGGAAGCTTTTTTAATGTTTGCTGAAGCGAGTTTCGCAAAAGAGGAATAGTCGCGATATTTAAAAACAAGCCAAGCATATGGGAAACAAGAAAGCTGCGGCGGTAAAGCTTGTCTGTTGTCTGGATATCGCGGCGAAGCAGCACATTTAAATTTGTATCATAATGGCCTACACGGATAATCGAATTTAAAAAAGGAAGGACAAGAAAAAGAGACAAAACGCCGAGCATTGAATCAAAAGATAAAAAAAAGGAATACCAGGGCAGATCCTGAGCGAAAAAAAGAGCTGATCCAATAATGAAGAAAATAAGACCAGAATAAAAATAAAGGCCCTTTGCCCGAATGGCAGCATTCAAAAGCGCTAGAAATGCAACACCTCCGACCGTGTAACGAAGAAAAGAAGCATCCAAGAAAACGGAAAGCATAAACAAAAAAATTAAAGCTGGATAAAGAAACAAAGCCACTCTTTCACCTCCTAGTAGATCGATCTATGATTTTAAACGTAGCAAAGTTTTTTAAAAACGTCCACGAAATCCTTCGAGTCCGAAAACAAATTTCAAGAAAAAATGAAAAGGGTTGCAGCATGAAAAAAATTCAGTTATTATTGTGTTAACGCTTTCAATAAAGAAGGTCTTTTAATAGGTCGGTCATTAGATCGATCTATTAAAAGATAAATTTTTAGATCGATCTAATAAACAAAAGCAGGTGATTGAATTGTTAGAACACAAAAAAGCAAGACCATTTATTAACGGTGAATGGCTGGAAGAAAATCGTAAAGCCGTTAAAGTAAAAAGTCCCTATTCTGGTGAAGTGATTGGCAGCCAGGTGCTGGCTGCAATGGAGGATACTGAAAATGCTTTAAAGTCCGCTTTTGATGCCAAAAAAGAAATCTCTTTGATTCCCGCACATGAACGGGCGCGTATTTTAAAGAAAGCTTCCTTTTTATTAGAAGAACGAAAAGAAGAATTTGCCCGCCTTATTTCATTGGAACTCGGGAAGCCGCTGAAAAACACTCTGGATGAAGTAGCCCGCTCCATAGAAACTCTTGAACTTTCAGGAGAAGAAGCAAAACGTTTAAACGGACAAAGTTTGCCGGGAGATGCATCTGAAAGAGGAATAAATGCAATTGCCGTTACATTCCGCGTGCCGGTTGGTGTTATTGCAGCAATTACGCCGTTTAACGCGCCGTTGAATCTTGTCTGCCACAAAGTAGGACCGGCGTTTGCGGCCGGCAACAGTACAATTTTAAAGCCAGCCCCTCAAACATCTTTAATTGCAACCGCTTTATTAGAGCTTTTACTGGAAGCAGGGCTGCCAAAAAGAGCCGTTAATATGGTGCTGGGCGGCGTCGAGAGCGGCCAGGCGATCGTTAAGGATGAGCGGGTGAATGTTATTTCTTTTACCGGTGGCCTTGTCGCAAGCCGCAACATTTGCTCAATTGCCGGTATGAAAAAAGTGCTGTTAGAGCTTGGCGGAAATGCAGCCACAATTGTGCATGAAGACGCTGACTTGGACCGGGCTGCTATGATGTGTGCGAGAACGGGCTTCAGCAATTCTGGTCAAAGCTGTATTTCCGTTCAGCGTATTTACGTTCATCAGTCAATTGTTCCAGCGTTTAAGGAGAAGCTGAAAACAGAAGTAGAAAAGCTTAAAGTAGGTGATCCGCTTGACCCGCAGACCGATGTCGGCACGCTTGTTGATGAAAAAGCAGCCGAACGCGTTATCAATTGGATCGATCTAGCTGTAAAAGAAGGAGCGGAAATTGTCAGCGGAGGCAAGCAGAATGGAGCCAACGTGCAGCCAACGATTCTATTAAACCCGCCAAAATCGGCGAATGTTGTCTGCGAGGAGGTATTTGGACCGATTGTCAGCATTATTCCTTATGAAACGTTCGAGGACGCGGTGGCGCAGGCAAATGATTCTGATTTTGGCCTTCAGGCAGGTATCTTTACTAATCAGCTTGACCTTGCCTACAAAGCAGCACATGAACTCGAAGTCGGCGGCGTGGTTCTTAATGGAACATCCAATTTCCGCCTTGACCATTGGCCATATGGCGGTGTGAAAAACAGTGGAATCGGCCGTGAGGGCCCGCGCTTTGCGATTGAGGACATGACAGAATCTAAAATGATCGTTCTGCAGCTTCCGAGGTGATTCGATGTGTACATTAAAGCAGAATTTTGATCAACAAGTGGTGGTGAAAAGTATGCACAGCTTATACCTGGCGGGACCTGGAGATGTGTCGTTAAAGGAAGGTGCTGCAGCGCGTGCGCCTGAACAAAATGAAGTGAAAATTAAACTCATTTACGGCGGTATTTGCGGATCGGATATCGGTGTGTACAAAGGTAAAATTTCTCATGCGGCCTATCCGATTACACCGGGACACGAGCTGCTTGGAATGGTTGTTGAAAAAGGAAAAGATGTTGCTATACCAGTTGGAACACGGGTTGTGATTCAGCCGAACTCCTATTGTGATGAATGTGAACAATGCCAAAAAGGAAATACAAATTTATGTCTTTACAAAAAGTCACTTGGTGTCAATACAGACGGCGGCTTTGCAGAAGAATTTACAATTTCAGCGAAGTATATTCTGCCGGTGCCGGATGAATTGCCGGATGAACGAGCAGTCTTAATTGAGCCATTTGCTGTTGTGGTTCACGCATTAAAACATGTAAACATAACGGGTGAAACCTCTGTTGCCGTTATTGGATGCGGAACGGAAGGCCAGCTGGCGATAGCGCTCGCTGCTCATCTCGGGGCAGCGATCACGGCGATTGATATAAATGAAGCGAAGCTTTCGGATGTACAGGCATATGGAAGCATACAAACGTACACACCGGCTTCTGTTCCGGCAGAAGCAAAATTCGATGTCGTTATTGAAGCAGCCGGTGTCAGCCAGGCGGTTGAGCAAGCGGTTGATATTGTCAAGCCTGGCGGGAAAGTCGTCTTAATCGGCCTGACAGCAGAAGCAACACTGCCAATTTTAAAAATTGTCCGTAACGAAATTGCGATTCACGGCAGCATTATTTATAACTTTCCAGCTGATTTTGCTCAAAGTGTTGACTACTTGATTCATCCAGATTTTGTAATTGATCCTGTTATTGCGGAGATTGTTCCGCTGCATGAATATGAACGGGCTTATGAAAAAGCGGCAGCCGGCCAGTGTGCCAAAATTATCTTGAATTTCAAGGAGGATTCCCGACCATGAAAGAATTGATTTCCCGACAATTAGTGAAGTACCTGGAAAACCGCGGCATTGAACATATCTTTGGCCTTTGCGGGCACACGAATATTGCGGTCCTAACCGAGCTTGAAAAAAGTTCAATCCGATTTATTAATGTCCGCCATGAACAGGTCGCAGCCCATGCAGCGGATGGCTATGCCCGGGCAAAAAAGAAGACATCCGTCGTGCTCAGCCATGTTGGTCCCGGCCTGACGAATGCGGCAACCGGTGTTGCCAACGCAGCACTCGACTGCATACCAATGGTCGTGATTGCGGGAGATATCCCGAGCCACTACTACGGCAAGCATCCGCACCAGGAAGTGAATCTTCATGCGGATGCAACGCAGTACGAAATTTACCGCCCTTTTGTCAAACGAGCCTGGCGTGTGGACAGCCCGCATCTGCTTCCTGAAATTCTGGAGAAAGCGTTTCAATTAGCGGAAACAGGTACACCGGGTCCAGTTCTTGTCTCGGTCCCGATGGATATTTTTTCAAAAGAAATTGACACGGCGCTGTTTGAAAAGCAGTACCGTCATACGAAATCGCTTCAAAAGCCGTCGATTGACGAAGAAACAGCAGAAAAAATCGTTCAAACACTGCTGGATGCCCGGAACCCTGTTA
This sequence comes from Domibacillus indicus, assembly GCF_000970685.1. Taxonomy (GTDB): domain Bacteria; phylum Bacillota; class Bacilli; order Bacillales; family Domibacillaceae; genus Domibacillus; species Domibacillus indicus. The sequence goes on along the minus strand of NZ_LAJB01000017.1, from coordinate 63,388 downwards.
TTTATGCAGGCGGCGGTATCCTGCTGGCAGATGCAGCAGAAGAGCTGGCGGAACTCGTAAACCATTTAGGGATCCCCGTCGCACATTCTTTAATGGGCAAAGGCGCGGTGGCAGATGACAACCCGCTTGTGCTAGGCATGACCGGCTTCTGGGGTACGAAATTCATTAATGATACCTGCAAAGAAGCAGATTATATGCTGGCGCTTGGCACCCGTTTTGCGGAGGCGGACAGCAGTTCATGGGAAGAAGAGTACACATTCAGCTTTCCGCCGGCAAAGCTGATTCAAATTGACATTGAACCAAGTGAAATTGGCCGCAACTATCCGGTTGAAATCGGAGCGGTTGCCGACTTAAAACAGGCGCTCATCGTTTTAAACCGTGCGGCAAAGCGTCTTATACCGGAAGGGCGCCAGAATGAGGCCTTAAAAGCAGAGATTGCAGCAGAGAAGCGGGCATTTAAAGAAAGCAATCAGCAGTTCGCAGCAGACAGCAGCTTTCCAATGCAGCCGCAGCGGATTTTAGCGGACGTGCGCGATGTTCTTCCGCGTGATGCGTTTATTACAACCGATGTAGGCTGGAATAAAAACGGTGTCGGCCAGCAGTTTGACATTTTAACACCGGGCACTATTTTTACGCCTGGCGGGTTTGCGACAATGGGCTTTGGAGCACCGGCGGCACTCGGGGTAAAAGTCGCGCACCCGGACCGCGTGGTAGTCTCCCTTGTCGGGGACGGCGGCTTCGGCCAAAACCCGGCACTTCTGGCCACAGCAGCGGAGGAAAACATTCCTGTCATCTGGGTGATTATGAACAACTTTGCGTTCGGCACCATTGCCGGCCTGCAGAAAGCCCACTATGGCACAACGCTGGGCACGTTGTTTGAGAAAGATGGAGAGCCTTATTCACCGGACTTTGCGGCGATTGCCCGCGCTTATGGAGTAGAAGGAGTAAAGATCCAAAAAGCAGAGGAATTTAAGCCGGCGCTGGAAGCGGCGGTCCAGGCGAATAAGCCGGTCGTGATTGATGTTGCGATGCTCAATAATCCGGTGCCGACAGCGGGTCACTGGAACATCATGGACATTTATTCACCGGGCAAAACCGTGCATCACGTTTCAACGAACTAAGAGAGGGAGGAGCAAACAGATGACCAGCCAGTTTTCACTTGCGTATTTGACCGTTCTTGGCTGTCCGCCCCCGGAGATGATATCGATTGCTGCCCGTACGGGTTATGATTATGTCAGCCTGAGGCCTATTCATATGGGTGTACCGGGTGAGCATGATGTTTCATTGACAGAAAGCAAGGCGCTTCTGCGCGAAACGAAAAAGGCAATGGCTGATACAGGAATGAAACTGCTTGACATCGAGCTTGCCCGTATTTGTGATGACATTGACCCGAAAAGCTATCTGCCGGCCATGGAAGCCGCAGCGGAGCTTGGCGGCCGACATGTACTGAGCAGTGTTTGGACAAAGGATGGCTCCCTTGCGCTGGAGCGGTTTGCGGAACTATGTGAATTAGCCCGGCCGTTTGGATTAACAATCGATCTGGAATTTGTGCCGATTGCTGGTGTTTCTACGCTGGCAGATGCGGTGAAACTGTTAAGAAGTGCAAATCAAGAAAACAACGGGCTGATGATAGACATTCATCATTTTCACCGTTCGAGAGAAAAATTGGAAGACCTTGATCAGCTTCCATGTGAATGGTTCCATTTTGCACACGTATGTGATGCATCAGCTGCTATCCCGGAATCGAAAGAAGAAATGACCCGCATTTTGCGAGAAGAACGTCTATATATTGGAGAAGGCGGCATTGATGTTGCATCTATTCTAAGCCGCATTCCGCAGGTGCCTTATTCGATTGAACTGCCGCACGCAAAACGGCTGAGGGAGCTTGGCTATGAAGAATTTGCGCGGCGCTGCCTGCAGTCAGCGAAGCAGTATTTGGATAAATATTCAGCTGCCTGGCAGCCAGAAGAAAGAATTCGAAAAATTAATTGAAAAAGGAAGACTGGCGGAAAAGTCGCCAGTCTTTTTTAAAACCTTCTATTGATGAAACAGGCCAGGCTGCTTTTTTATTTTATAAATTAAAGAAACAAGAGGTAATGCAAAAGATAAAGAAGAATTCTTTCCTGATCGTGCTACAATGGAAAAAGAAAAGCATGAAAGGATGAACGCAATGAAGCCAACTGTAGTAGTTTATAATCGTTTATACGAAGAAGCGCTCGAGTACATCCGCGCGTCATGTGAGGTAGTGTATTTTACAAATTACAAAGAAAATATGCCGGAATTTGAGAAAGCGCTTAAAGAAGCAGATGGTCTGATCGGTACGCGCTTAAAGGTAGATGAAGCACTGCTGGACCAGGCGCCACATTTGAAGGTTATTGCAAACAAATCGGTTGGATATGATAACCTTGATATTCCGCTTATAAAAAAGCGGGGCATCCTGGCAGCGAATACACCGGGTGTACTCGATGACACGGTTGCCGATACGATTGTTGCCTTGATGCTGGCTGCCGCGCGCCGCGTGCCGGAGCTCGATCAGTTTGTGAAAACGGGCGGATGGACAGAGAAGGGCTTTAAAGATCATCAATTTGGCCTGGACGTCCATCACAAAACACTTGGAATTATTGGAATGGGCGGCATTGGCTCTACACTAGCCAAACGGGCGCGCTTTGGCTTTGATATGAACATTTTGTATCACAACCGCTCCCGAAATAAACAAGCGGAAAATACATATGATGCGGTATATTGCCAGATGGATGAACTGCTTGAGCGGTCGGATTTCGTTTGTGTAATGACGCCGCTTACACCGGAAACAAAAGGCCTGATTGGCAAAAAGGAATTTTCCCAAATGAAAGAAACAGCCGTTTTTATCAATGCTTCGCGCGGTGCGGTTGTAGATGAGACGGCATTAATTGAAGCGCTGCAATCAAACCGGATCTGGGCTGCCGGGCTGGACGTGTTTGAGCAGGAGCCGGTGGAGCGGGACAACCCCCTTCTTTCGATGCCAAATGTCGTTACGCTGCCGCATATCGGCTCGGCTACCGAAGAAACACGGAAAAAAATGGCGATGCTGGCCGCGGAGAACGTGGTGGCCGGTGTAACAGGCAGGGAATTAAAGACTCCTATCTTCTAATCGAAGGATAAATTCATAATCAAACAAGCCGTCAGCACATTGCTGGCGGCTTGTTTAGGTATTATCAAGAAAGTGCAACTTTTCAAAAATGTCTCAATTAGCGGTGTGCCTTCTCTCTCAAAAGAGTGTCATTGCCGGAAAGAAAAAAGAAAGGTAATGTAACAGAAAGTGAAAGCGCATACAAAAAAGGGAGGAACAGAGCTGTGAAAAAAACGAGGCAAATGGAAAAGCTGAACCGGGGGTTAATCGCCATAAAAACAGAAAAAGGCGTTTATCTGAGCTGGCGTTTACTCGGGCATGAAGAACAATCCGTTTCTTTTTCAGTTTACCGTGACGGCCAATGCATCGCAAAAGAACTTCAGTCCGGCACAAATTATTTAGATAAAGAAGGAAGCGGTACATCTACTTATCAGGTGAGGCCTTTGATCGGCGGAATTGAGAAGCCTGATTTTGAAGAAGCAGCTGTTTGGGATACGAACTACTTATCGGTGCCGCTTCAAAAACCGCCCGGCGGCATAACGCCAGATAATATTCAATACGAGTATTCGGCAAATGATGCAAGCGTGGGAGATATAGACGGAGACGGGGAATACGAAATTATTTTAAAATGGGACCCGACAAATTCCAAAGACAATGCCCATGCCGGCTATACAGGCAGCGTGCTGCTGGATGCTTATAAGCTGGATGGCACGCACTTATGGAGGATTGATTTAGGAAAAAACATAAGGGCCGGCGCTCATTATACACAATTTTTAGTATATGACTTTGATGGCGACGGAAAAGCAGAGATTGTCTGCAAAACTGCAGATGGAACAATTGATGGAACAGGAGCGGTTATTGGCGATTCTGACATGGACTATCGCAATCAAAAAGGGTTCGTTTTAGAGGGTCCTGAATATTTAACCGTTTTTGAAGGCATCTCAGGTAAAGCGCTGGAAACGATTGAGTACGAACCTCCACGAGGCCGGGGAATAGACTGGGGAGATGATGAGGGCAATCGTGTTGACCGTTTTCTTGCCTGTGTTGCGTATTTAGATGGAGAAAGACCGAGCATTGTGATGTGCCGGGGCTACTATACACGAGCAGTGCTGGCGGCGTATAACTGGCGCGGCAGCCGGCTTGAAAAAGTGTGGACATTTGACAGCCTGGAGCCCGCAAATGAAGGGTACAGCGGCCAGGGCAACCACAGTGTCAGTGTAGCCGACGTTGACGGCGATGGATGTGATGAGATTATTTATGGCTCCTGTGTGATCGACCACGATGGGACCGGACTTTATACAACCGGGCTTGGTCATGGGGATGCCATTCATGTCAGCAGCTTTATTCCATCCAGAGAAGGACTGGAGATATTCCAGGTTCACGAAACCCCATCCGATCATGGAACTGAAATTCATGATGCACAAACAGGTGAGCTGTTATGGAGCATTCCGTCTTTTGAAGATGTGGGAAGAGGAATGGCGGCAGATATTGATCCGCGTTATGAAGGGGCGGAGCTCTGGTCGTCTACACACTGGCGGGATGGTGACGGCGGATTATACAGCAGTACGGGGGAACGAATTAGTGAGCAAAGCCCGCAATCGTTTAATTTCGCCATTTGGTGGGATGGCGATTTGCTGCGTGAGCTCCTTGACCATGAATATGACATGGAAACGGGCATTGGCATTGGGCGAATTGACAAATGGGATTATGAAAATGGCCGGCTTGTCAATTTATTAACAGCAAAAGGAACTCGATCGAATAATGGAACAAAAGGAAACCCTTGCCTGCAGGCCGACTTGTTCGGCGACTGGCGGGAAGAAGTGATTTGGCGGTCAGCAGACAGCAAATCTTTGCGTATTTATACAACAACAGATGAAACTGACTATCGTTTTTACACATTAATGCATGACCCAGTCTACCGGTTGTCAGTCGCATGGCAGAATGTGGCGTATAATCAGTCGCCGCATCCGGGTTTTTTTCTTGGCCATAACATGAAAAAGCCGCCTGCGCCCGACCTGTATTACCCAAACGAGGTGAACGTACAGAAATGAAAAAACTTTATCATGGTGCTGCTTATTATCCGGAATTATGGGATGAAGAAACAATCGCGCAGGACATACAGCTAATGAAAGAGGCGGGCATTAATGTTGTGAGAATAGGCGAATTTGCCTGGTCGTCCATTGAGCCTGAAGAAGGCAGCCTGGATAGCACTTTTTTTAAAGAAGTAATTCAAACACTTTATGATAACGGGATTGAGACCATTATATGCACACCAACCCCGACACCTCCTGTCTGGCTGACTCACGGTTTTGAAGAGAGGCTGTTTGTAAATCAGGAAGGACAAAAAATGGGCCATGGCTCCCGCCAGCATATTTGTACAAACAATAAATATTTTCGAAAAAAAGCGGGGGAAGTGACAAAGCATCTGGCCCAGGAGCTTGGCAGTCTGCCGGGTGTTATTGCCTGGCAGCTGGATAATGAATTTAAATCCCACGTTGCAGAATGTTTCTGCAGTACATGTGAAAATCTCTGGCATCAATGGCTTGAAAAAAAGTTTGGGAAAATAGAACGGCTGAATGAAAAGTGGGGCACACACATATGGAGCCAGCATTATCAATCATTTGAACAAGTTCCGCAGCCGGCTGCAACACCGTTCCTGCACAATTCTTCTCTTGTAACCAATTACCGGATTTTTTCAATGGAAAAAACCGCCGAATTTGCGAATGAGCAGGCGGCCATTATTCGGCAGTGTTGTGACCAGCCTATTACCCATAACAGCAGTATTGCTTTTCAGGTGGATAATGAAGAGCTTTTTCAGCAGCTGGATTTTGCTTCGTATGATACGTACGCCTCTCAGGAAAATATGGCAGCTTATTTAATCAACTGCGATTATTGGAGAAATGTGAAAAAAGACAGTCCTTTCTGGGTGATGGAAACCAGCCCTTCCTACAGCGGTTCACTGGCCGGGTATGCAAGCCCGCATCCAGACGGCTATGTAAAAGCAGAAGCGGCAGCGGCTTATTCTCTGGGTGCAGAAGGGTTTTGCTACTGGTTATGGCGCCAGCAAAGAACCGGGTGTGAGCAGCCGCATGGCTCCATTATTAGTGCGTGGGGCACACCGGCGATTGGATATAAAAATGTTCTTGAAGTTGAAGAAGCCCGGCAGGAATTAGAGCCAATCCTGCTTCATACCAGACCGCTTCAAGCTGAAGCAGCGATTACGTATTCAGATCGGGCAAAGGTATTTTTGCAGACGGAACCACACCAGAAGCTTCAGTATAGAAGTTTGATTACTGACTTTTATGAAAGATTGCTGAAAATGGGCATCCATCGTGATCTTATCCCAGAACAAGCTGATTTATCGGGATATAAGCTTTTATTTACTCCATTTATTCATTATTTATCAGACGAATATATTGACCGCGCCCGGCGATTTGCAGAGCAAGGCGGCATTTGGCTTGCAGGCCCTCTTACCGGCGGCAGAACAAAAGAGCATACCATTCATACAAAAGCGGCACTTGGCTGTTTAGAGCAGGCAGCGAATGTAAAAGTGCTTCAAACGTATCCGATGGATGGAACGGATTCAGTCGGCTCCGCTTTTGGAGAAGAAGCCGTACTCAGCATGTGGAGTGCAGTTTTTGACGACAAGAGCAGTCGGGCAATGGGACACATCAAGCAGGGAATGAGTGTCGGAAAATCATTTTTATCCGAAAGCCGGATCGGAAAAGGAAAAATCGTCATGCTCGGTTCTATGCCGGCCGGAGAGCCGGGAGACCGGATGCTTAAAAAGCTGATTCATCATTATGCGGAAGAAGCAGGCTTAGGTTTACAGACGGATGCTGAAAATGGAACTATCGTTGCCCCACGATTTAATGATGAGGGAATAGTATGGGTGGTTATCAACATGGATGGCAAAGGGGGCAGCATTACACTGCCAAAGGATGGTATTGATCTGTTAAAGAGAAAAAATATCCAAAAGGGAACATTAAAAGTCGGTCCGTATGAATACACAGTTATTCAATTTAAAACAGAGAGCGGGGAATCAGGATGGGAAAAGGAAGAGTGTGGGCAAGTGAAAAGCAGGTCTTTCGGGACTCGGCAACAGGTGTAACAATTACACAGTTGACCAGTTATTTAAGCCATCACTTTCATTTGTATTTTACAAACGACGGCTGGTACGACAATGGAAAAAAGCTATTAATTGGCTCAGAGCGTGAAAATGCACTGAATTTATACAGCATTGATATCTCATCAGGTGAACTCGTGCAGCTGACAGACTTGGATCCAGCAGCAAAAAAAGGGATTCAGGGCACTTATATCAATCCAAAAAAAAATGAAGCGTATTTTACTTTAAATGAATCTATTGTTGCGCTCAACCTGGACACATATGAAGAAAAAAGCTTGTTTCAGCTGCCGGCAGGCTTCCAGTTCAGCAATTTGTCCGTGACCGCTGATGGAGAGTCGCTTTGCTTTGGCATAAGTGAAGATGTCAGTGATTTGATCGCCGCCAATTTAGGGCAGGGCTATGTTGGATTTGAAGAAATAGAAAAAGCCCGTCCACACAGTCAAATTTGGACAGTAGAGCTGGAGACAAAAAAAGCACGTATAGTCCGTGAAGAAAAACGCTGGATTGGCCATGTCAATACTTCTCCAACACAGAAAGACTTATTAACGTTTTGTCATGAGGGCCCATGGGAAAATGTCGATCATCGGATTTGGGCACTGAATTTAAAAACAGGAGAGGCATGGAAAGTAAGGAACGGACAGAAAGGAGAGTATGCCGGCCATGAATACTGGCACGCTGATGGAGTGAGGATTGGCTATCATGGCTTTACGGAATCATTGAATCGAAAAGACGGAAAGTTTATTGGCTCCATCCGTTTTGATAACACCGATGCGGAAGAGTATGCGTTTCCTTATCAAAATATGCATATTCATTCAAATAATACTGAGCTTATTGTTGGGGATGGGCAGCAGTCAAGTGCTTACCCCGACGGTACTGCACAGGATTATATCTTTCTCTGGAAAAAGGAAAATGGGAAGATGCAGGGACCTCGAAAACTATGCCGTCATCGCGGCAGCTTTCAAACGCAGCATGTTCATATACATCCGCGCTTCAGTCCGGACAGTTCAAAAGTGCTGTTTACAAGTGATATGAGCGGATATGGACATGTCTACATAGCGGAAGTGCCGGAGTTTGAAATGCTTCCGGGTACAGAAGCTGTGAACTAATAGGTTGGAGGAAAAGAAATGCCAAAACTGATAATAGATAAACCAGAAATAACAAAAACGATTGACCAGATCGTTGACCGGACTTTTTTAATGGATCACACAGCACATGACGGCGCAGTATTAAGTGTTTTAGCAGGAACAGCGGTTATGCGTGATAAAACCGGCTACAAAGAAACACCTAAAAAAAGAATTCAGGGCTGGGGACAGGGACTTGCGCTTATTTTTCTTTCCGCTCTTTTACTAAATGAAGATAAGGAGGAACAGGATGAAACTGCACTGGCTAAACAAACAACCGACTGATCAAACTGGTATTTCATGGGGAGTGCCATGAAAAAAAGGAGAGCTGCAAAAAGGGGAAGCTCTTTCTTTAACAGACGAGCAAGGGAAGGAGATTCCGGTCCAATCATGGCCAATGGCATACTGGCCGGATGGAAGCATTAAATGGACGGGACAGTCTGCTGTATTCAAAACGGCAGCCAGTGAATATCAGCTTGAAAAAAGCAGCGGCCGGCAGCCGGCGGATAAAGAAAAAATGGTTACAGAAACAGAAAGTGAAATTTATATAAGTACCGGCCCGCTTCAGGTTCAAGTAATGAAGCAGGGAGAAGAGGTTATCAAATCTATTAAACTTAATGACAAAATCATTGGGGAAAACGGGAAAGCGGTCATTGTTCATGAAACAAGAGAACAAAATGAGGGAACTTTTATTCAAAAGCAAAGAACACTTTGCAGCCGGGTTCAGCGTGCCAGTATCGAACAAGAAGGCCCGATCCGCTGTGTAATTAAAATAGAAGGGGTTCACCAGGAACAATTGGGACATTCCGCCGTCTGGCCATTTGTCATCCGTTTATATGCATATAAAAACATGAATTCCTTACGGATCGTCCACACTTTTTTTTATGACGGCGATCCAAATAAGGATTTTATAAAAGGAGTTGGAATGACTTTTTCAGTGCCAATGTCCGGTGAGCCATGGAACAGGAATGTCCGTTTTGCAGGAGATGAAGGGATTTTTTCAGAGCCGGCCCAGCTTTTGCTGACAAGACGCCATCGGGATGCAGGCGGCCTTTTTGAGAAACAAATTCGTGGAGAGAAAGTAAATATCACTGGTCCGCTGCTTGAGAATGTTCGGCAGAATTCAATTTGGAACGATTTTAAAATCTCACAAACCTCATCAGATACGTATTTTATAAAAAAACGGACAAAAGAAGGACATGCGTGGCTGGATGCGGCCCAAGGCTCAAGGGCTCAAGGATTGATGTATGCAGGCAGTGAAGAAAACGGCCTGGTTATCCGTTTTAAAAATTTCTGGCAGAAGCATCCGTCGTCTCTGGAAGTGAATGGTTTGAACCAATCCGCAGCTGCCTTGACTGCCTGGTTCTGGGCACCTGATGCAGAAGCAATGGATTTGCGTCATTATACGGACGAAACCCACGTTGTAAGTGCGTATGAAGGATTTGATGAGCTAAGAGCAACTCCTTACGGTGTAGCCAATACAAGTGAAATCGTTATTGAATGCTTCAGCCAGAATCCAGAGCATTCTTTCTTAATGAATACACTAAACGAATGGCAGCAGCCGCAGCTGCTTGTCTGCGAACCCGAGTATTATCACCAGAACAAATCACTGGGCAGATGGAGCTTGCCGGATAGAGAAAACCCAAAAAAAGTGAAGATAGAAGAGCAGCTTGACAGAGCGATTGCATTTTACCAGAACGAAATTGAGCAAAGAAAATGGTACGGTTATTGGAATTATGGGGATGTTATGCACACGTATGATGCGGTTCGCCATCAATGGCGCTATGACCTGGGAGGCTTTGCCTGGCAGAACACGGAGCTTGTGCCGAATATATGGCTCTGGTATGCGTTTTTGCGGTCGGGAAGAAGTGATATTTTCAGCATGGCAGAAGCAATGACACGCCATACAAGTGAAGTGGACCGCTATCATTTCGGCGAATATAAAGGCCTCGGCTCACGTCATAATGTTTCACACTGGGGCTGCGGCTGTAAAGAGGCCCGGATTAGTATGGCAGGCCTTCATAAATATTATTATTTTTTAACAACTGACGAGCGGACCCGCGATTTGCTGGAAAGTGTAAAAGATGCCGATGAAGCGATTGCTTCACTGGATCCGATGAGGGAGTTTTATCCGGACGATGAATATAAAACACACGCCAGAACCGGGCCGGACTGGGCTGCTTTTTGTTCGAACTGGCTGTTTGAATGGGAACATACCGAGAATGAAATGTACGAAGAAAAAATAAAAACAGGAATGAATAAGTTGAAAAGCCTGCCGCTTCGGCTTTTGTCAGGGCCAACATTCGGTTACGATCCAAAAACCTCCGTGCTTCATCATAAAGGCGACGGGACGGCAGGCAGCTATCATATGACGATCGCATTCGGTGCACCGCAAGTATGGATGGAGATGGCAGATACTTTTGAAGATAAAGAGTGGGAAGCCATGCTGGCAGAGTTCGGTGCTTTTTATGTGCTAAGCGATGAAGAAAAAAGAAACCGCACAAATGGAGTACTGCATAATGATTTCTTCCCTTTGCCTATGCTCGCTGCCGGAATGGTTGCATATGCGGCAGCTTATAAACAAGATGAACAGCTTGCTGCGAAAGCATGGGAGCTGCTGCTTACACCGGCTATCAGTGAGATGCAGCTTCCAATTATATCAAATAAAGTGAAGGCGTGGAGGGAGATGGAGGAGATTCCTTCCATCACTACAAATACTGCATCACAGTGGGCACTAAACACAATTATGGCTCTTGAATGGATCGGAGATTCGCTCCCGGAAGTCCAGTTGCAAGAAAAGACAATGCCGGCAATAAAGTGAAAAAAGCTTAAAAACCTTGTTAAATCAATGTTTTAGGCGTTACAAAAAATGATAATTGTCAGAAAATATTTTTCCGAGTACGTTTAGGTTAGACATCAACCCGCTTCGGCATGGGAGCTGCACGATGGACTAAACAATAAAATAGGGGGCACAGGTTATGAAACAATCCAAGAAATGGTCAAGAAACAAAATTGCTTTTCCCATTCTCTCGTCTATGCTGGTCGCTTCTTTAGCTGCCTGTGGCGGTAATGAAGAAAATAATGCTTCAGGCGAAGGATCAGAAGATTCTATTACCATCATGACAACTGCTTACACAACTGAACCGCCGGCGGAGGACAGTCCGGCTTTGAAAGAACTGGAAGAATTTACCGGAAAAGACATTACAATGAACTGGGTGCTTGATAGTGCTTATGCAGATAAATTAAACATTACGCTTGCATCGGGGAACCTTCCTGAAATTATTATGATCCCAACAAAGCTGCCTAGTTTTGTAAGCGCTGTCCGAGATGATGCATTCTGGGAATTAGGTCCGTATTTAAAGGACTATCCTAATTTAAGCCAGGCAAACGAAATTACCTTGCAAAACAGTTCAATCGATGGAAAGATTTACGGCATCTACCGTGCAAGGCCGCTTGGCAGAAATGGTGTAATCATTCGAAAAGACTGGCTTACAAATTTAGGAATGGAAAACCCAAAAACAATTGATGAATTTTACAACACTATGAAAGCCTTTACAGAGAAAGATCCGGATGGAAACGGCAAGAATGACACATATGGAATGGTTATTTCTAAATATACGGGTCCTTTTGATGTTATGCAGACATGGTTCGGCGCTCCAAACAAATGGGGTGAAGATAAAGATGGAAAGCTTCAGCCGGATTTTATGACGGATGAATACTTTGAAGCGCAAAAATTCTTTAAAAAGCTTTATGATGAAGGGCTGATCAATGAAGACTTTGCTGTGATGGACCCACAGAAATGGGGAGACCCGCTTTTAAACGGCCAGGCAGGAACGATTGTGGATGTACTGGACCGTGCTCACCGGGCAGAGGAAACAATGCTGCAGGCGAAACCGGAGTTGAAAGAGCCGCTTGATGTATTCGGAGCGGTGGAAGGGCCAAATGGCTTGTTTAATCTGCCGACATCGGGCTATTCAGGAATGCTGGCTATTCCGAAAGCAAGTGTTGAAACCGAGGAAGAGCTGAAAGAAGTACTTGCATTTATCGATAAGTTAAGTGAAAAGGAAGCACAAGTCCTTGCCTATAACGGTGTGGAAGGGACTCATTATGAGCTTGAAGGAGATCAGTATAAGCCGCTTGTTGAGTTAACGGACCCGCGTGCCAATGAATTTGTTGATTTGAATCAATTCCAGACAGGAATCCCTGAAAATCGTTTTTATACAGAGGAACTAACACCTCTTATTGAAAAAGAAGAACAGGTAAAAGTGGAAAACGAAGAGATTGTCGTACCAAATCCGGCAGAAGCTCTTTTATCTGAAGTGTATGCTCAAAAAGGACAGCAGCTTGACAATATTATCAATGATGCCCGAATTAAATTTATCGTCGGCCAAATTGATGAAGCAGGCTTCAAAGAGGCCATTGAGCTTTGGAAAACATCAGGCGGAAATGACTATATTGAAGAGATTAACAAACTTTATAAAGAAGCACAAAAGTAAGTATACAATCGGGCAGGGGGTGATGAGCTGCCTGCCCGATTGAGTTAAAAGAAAAGGAGGGATTTCATGTCTTTATTTAAATCAAATTCTTCTCAAACTGAACTGGCTGTTGATGTGCCGCAGGCAAAGCCCGCAGATTCATCTATGAAAACATTTCTGAAACGCTTAAAAAAAGATAAATGGCTGTATTTGCTGCTGATTCCCGGGCTGCTGTATTTTATTGTTTTCAAGTATGCGCCGATGTGGGGGCTTATTATTGCTTTTCAGGACTATTCGCCGTTCAAAGGAGTTCTTGGAAGCGAATGGGTTGGGTTTGACCATTTTAAAAACTTTTTTCAAAACCCGGATTTCTTCCGGCTTTTGCGAAACACATTTATCCTGGCGGTATTGGATTTAGTATTTTTCTTTCCAGCACCGATCATTTTAGCATTGCTTTTAAATGAGCTTAGAATTAATTTGTATAAACGGACGGTCCAGACACTTATTTATGTACCGCATTTTATGTCCTGGGTCATCATTGCCAGTATTACGTATATTTTCTTTACAACAAGCGGTGGTGTGGCGAATGAAATTGTTGCCCATTTTTATGGAAAAGAAATTAACTTTTTGTCTTCTCCCGACTGGTTTCGGCCGCTTATCATGGGCCAGATAATTTGGAAGGAAACAGGCTGGGGAACAGTTATTTTCCTGGCAGCACTTGCGACAGTTGACCAGGAGCAGTACGAAGCAGCAATTGTAGATGGTGCCGGCCGGTTCAGACGGCTCTGGCATGTGACCCTTCCAGCAGTTAGAAGTACAATTATTGTTTTGCTTATTTTGCGGCTTGGCAACTTTTTAGACACGGGATTTCAGCAAATTTTCTTAATGACTAATTCATTAAATCGTGATGTAGCGGATGTATTTGATACGTATGTTTATTTTGTCGGAATTACACAGGGAGCATTCAGTTACAGTACGGCGGTGGGGCTGTTTAAGTCTGTTGTTGGGATTATTCTCGTTCTTGGTGCCAACAAATTAGCGAAGAAAATGGGTCAAGAGGGAATTTTTTAACAAAACAGGAGGTGCAGAGAAATGGGAATGCCTAAAATGCATAATACGCCGGGCGGAAGAATATTTGATGTCGTCAATTTTGTTGTTCTCGGCGTGATCGGCATCTTAATGATTATTCCTTTTCTTTATGTGATTGCAGGATCTTTTGCAACGGAAGCGGAACTAACGAGCCGAAGCTTTTTTATCTTCCCGGAGACATTCACCCTGGAAGCCTATGAGTATATTTTTTCAACTGACAGATTTATACGCAGTATTTTGGTTTCAATTGGTGTAACAGTTGTTGGTACGATTGTCTGCTTATTCTTTACTTTCTCTATGGCGTATCCATTATCGAGAAGGAATTTAGCAGGGCGCAATTTGTTTATGAACATGGTTGTTTTTTCGATGATGTTCAGCGGAGGAATGATTCCGACTTACATCGTTGTTAAATCACTTGGCCTGCTTGATTCTTACTGGGCGTTAATTCTGCCAATTGCAATTAATCCGTTTAACTTAATTATTGTAAAAACATTTTTCCAAAACATTCCGATTGAGTTAGAAGAATCAGCAAAGGTGGATGGATGCACGGAATTGGGTATTTTCTGGCGTATCATGCTTCCGCTATCCAAGCCAGTGATTGCAACATTTGCTTTGTTTTACGCTGTTGCCATCTGGAACGATTTCTTCAGTGCGCTCCTGTATATTAGTGATAGCTCGAAGTGGCCGGTACAGGTACTGCTTCAGCAGATTATTTTACTGTCCCAGTCCACAATAGGTGATACGGCTGCAACGGGTGCAGAGTATGTGACCCCGCCGGATCAGTCATTAAAACTGGCAGTAGTTGTTATTGCCACACTGCCTATTTTAATTATTTATCCATTTCTGCAAAAGCACTTCGCAAAAGGAATGCTGCTTGGCTCCGTAAAAGGATGATAAATAAACAGTGTTTTTTCTTGAAATTGTTTAAAATTCAGTGAAAAAAATAGGTCTTAATTTTGAAGCGCTTTCATAAAAAGGTGTGATTATGACATAATATTTGTAAAGCATATGAAAATTATGTCAGGGGAGGGCGGCGTTATGAAGAATAATAACTTTATTTTGAAAAAAATAAATAAACTCCGATTGAAAGGAAGCTTTCAGCGGAAAAGTTTTATTCTCATTCTGCTCATCGCCAGCATACCTGGATTAATTACCGGACTGAGTATGTACTGGTTTGTGATTCAAAATGTAGAGAAAGAGCTTCAAACACTCCATGAAAACCAAATTGACCAGCGGGCGAAAAACATGGATGAACAGTTTAATTACATTGAATATTCAACCTCCCGCTGGGCGTTTGAACCTCGCTTTGGCGATAGCTTGCAGGAAATTGACTTTGTAAAAGACTTTGAAGAAACTTATGATATAACCAAAACACTTCTGTTGCTGCAAAGCAATCATGTGCTGATAAACAAAGTGAGTTTATATTTAAACACAGACAAGCCGATTTTATTCAGCAATGAGTACAATGTATTAACTGATGAGAGAAGCTCTTTTTACGAGAAAAATTTAGAAAAAGGAAAATCGATTCAGTGGGTACAGCTGCCAGACAGCAATGGCACACTGGCGCTTGTGCAGAATATTCCTGCTGCAAGCAGCCGGCCATTTGGCTCTATTATTGTGACAGTAGACCGCCAAAAATCACTCGAATTGCTGAAAACATTAACCCCGTATGATAAAGGTGCTACTTTTATTATGAATGAAGAGCGAGAGATCATACTGGCATCCAACAGCACACATAATGATCAATTTGTAAGCGCTTTAAAAGGGTATTTAGAGGAAAACCAGAAGAACGAGAAAGCTTTTTTATATGAGTACAACGGAAATACGTATTCTGTTTCATTAGGAGCGTTTTCACGAATCAATGACCAGTGGACGTATGTTTCTGCTGCCCCGATGTCTTCGATTACGGCACCGCTGCTATTCGTTTCAAGGCTGATTATTTTTATTAGTGCAAGTGCTTTATTGCTTGCCTGGATCCTTTCGTGGATCGCATCCAGGAGAATTTATTCACCCGTTAACCGTTTAATTCAAAATCTACTAGGAGAACAGGACCGAAAGCTGAATGTAGATGGAAAAGATGAATTTCTTATGATTGAACAGCAGTGGGAAGCTCTCTCGGAAAAAAGTGCCCTTCTGCAGAACCGCCTTTCGGAACAAGTCGATGATATTAAAACAAGCTTTCTTTTACAGCTCATGCAGGGTTCCTTTTATTATTACAATGAACAGGATTTACAAAAAAGAATGGAAAGTTACGGATGGGAGGTAAGGGGACAGTCATTCACCGCCCTGGGTGTACAGCTGACCGGCATTCATGATTCAGCCGGGAATTTTTCTAATCAGGATGAGAGTCTTCTTGCGTTTATGACCGCGAATATACTGGAGGAGCTTGGCGAGAATTTTTTTAATTCCTATACGGTTATACGATTCTCGGATCTTTCAGCAGGTGTACTCGTTATCTATCCCGCGGAAACAAATATCCGCAGCGAACTGCTCCACTTTTCTGAGCAGGTGACAAACGCAGTCAATGAGATTATGAATGTGCAAGTAACGGTTACGTTAAGCAAACCGGCTGAAACGATTAAACAGATTCCCCAATTGTTTGAAGAGATAAGGATGGGAAGCCGGCTTCGGGCAGTTGATAACCAAAATCAGATTATTGACCTGCTGCATACAACGGAAGAAAATGCTGTAAAAGAAGTTCGCTACCCATTCCCGATTGAAAAAGAGATTATTCAAGCAATACGAATGGGTGAAGTAGAAGAGATACATGAATTGATTTATCAATTTTTAATGGAGCTGAAAGAGAAAAGCGCCAACGGAATTTATGTACAGCAGGGTATTATTCAGCTGTACAGCAGCATTCAACATGAAATATTGTATTCAGGCATTCACCCTCATGAATTATTCAATGGAAAAAACATGATTGAAGAACTCTCACAAATCCGCGAATTAAACCGTACTGCTGAGTGGTTTATGAATCAGGTGATTATGCCGTATTTAGAACAAATAAAAGGACGCATGAATGTAGAGCTAAAAAGGCTCGTCGAATCCGTCATAGTAAAGATACAAAAAGAATATATGCAGGATATTTCACTTGAAAGCTGTGCCGATGAAGTGGGAACAAACCCTTATTCATTAAGTAAAGCGTTTAAACAAGTAGCGGGCATCAATTTTATCGATTACTTAACGGACCTGCGAATGGAGAAAGCAAAAGAGCTGCTCGCAAATACAGATATGAAAATTAATGATGTGGCAGAAAGCGTCGGATATCGCCACAGTTATTTTAACCGGATTTTCAAAAAACAGATGGGGATTCCGCCCAGTCAATTTCGAAAGCAAAGGGAAGCAGCGGATGGAAGCTAGTCACATGGAAATTGGTTTAAAGGAGGACTGCGTGTGAGCAGTAAATTATTTGAACAGGGGCGTTGCTTGTATGAAAATTCCCTGCAATCTGAAAAGCAGCTGGCAGGATGGCGGATGGAAGGGGAGGCTGTTATTTCCTTCGAAGAAAAAGGGCTTATTCTTGAAAATGCATTGGATGCAGACGAGTACGGAGATGATGCCCATTTTGTTTACTGGTGCCCAGAAAATTTTCCTGATCAAATTATCATCGAGTGGGATTTTTATCCGGTAAGGGAGCCTGGTTTATGCATGGTTTTTTTCGCGGCAACAGGCAGGCATGGTGAAGATTTGTTCGACCCCGCTCTCCCGGTTCGTACTGGAAGGTATCCAGAGTATCATTCAGGCGCTGTCAATGCTCTTCATCTTTCTTACTTTCGTCATAAGCATGCAGAAGAGCGTGCTTTCAGAACGTGCAACTTGCGCAAAAGCTATGGATTTCACCTGGCGGCTCAAGCAGCTGACCCGCTTCCACCCGCAGAAGATGCACTGGAAGCTTATCGAATGAAAGTCATTAAATACGATGCTTTTATCGAGTTTTACATCAATGATTTTCCTGTACTGTCATGGACCGATGACGGCCAGGCAGCAGGGCCTGTATTCAGAGGAGGGAAAATTGGCTTTCGGCAAATGGCCCCGATGAAAGCGGCCTATTCGAATTTAACTATACATGAAGCCCTTTTAAAGAACGATGAAAGGAACGGAAAAAGATGAACAGTATGCTGGGCGGTATGTACCGGATAGCGGAATGGCTAATGAAGCTCGCTTATTTAAACCTGTTGTGGCTGCTGTTTACACTGGCAGGAGGATTTGTTCTCGGTTTCTTTCCGGCAACTACATCCATGTTTGGCGTCATTCGAAAATTGATCATGGGAAACGAAGAACAGCCGATTTTCAAGATGTTCTGGCAGATGTATAAAAAGGAGTTTATAAGAAGCAATCGATTAGGAATCATTGTTTCTGTGGCAGGTTATATGCTTTATTTCGATGTAATGTATTTAAGAGGGGCTGAAGGTATTTTAGGATTTATTTATTATCCTATTTTAATAGTATTATGTGGATTCATTTTAACGCTTTTTTATTTGTTTCCCATTTTTGTTCATTATGAAATAACGGTTTTTCAAGCTGTGAAAAATGCTTTCTGGATCATGGTGCTTCATCCGCTTTCAACGATTTTAATGATAGCCGGAACGGTGACGCTTTTTTTTCTGCTTGTCACAATTCCGGGGCTGATCCCATTTTTTAGTGTAAGCGGAATGGCTTTTGTTTTAATGTGGGCGGCACTGCTTGCTTTTGCGAAAGCGGAAGAAAAACAAAAAGCAGCAGCCTGATAAAAAATAAAAGGAAGTGGAAAAGTGGCGAAAGTAATCGTAACGTTCCCGAAAGGAAAACACAAAGTGCTGACCCTAAGCTACGATGATGGAAAAGCAGCCGACCGCCGGTTAGTAGAACTGTTTAACCGGTGCGGGCTTAAGGGCACATTTCATTTGAATTCAGGACTGCTTGGGACAGGAGACCGGATTCCGGAAAAAGAAATTTCCGCGCTGTATAAAGGGCATGAGATTTCCGCTCATACATGCACGCATCCAACGATTGAGCGTTCTCCAAAAGAGCAGCTGGCCAGTGAAGTGATGGAGGATCGAAAGCAGTTAGAGCAGATCGCCGGCTATACAGTGAGAGGCATGTCTTACCCGAATGGCTCATACAATTCATTCATTAAATCCATGCTGCCTTTTCTCGGAATAGAATATGCGAGAACAGTAAATAGCACAGGTTTGTTTTCAATGCCGGATGATTTTCATGAATGGAACCCAACCTGCCATCACAAACATAATTTGATGGGCAAAGCAGAAATGTTTGCGGGCCTTCATAAAACACAGTATTTATACATGATGTATGTGTGGGGCCACAGCTATGAATTTGATCACGATAACAACTGGGGAATGATGGAGGGGTTTTGTAAATTTATCGGAGGGCGCGAGGATATTTGGTATGCGACAAATATTGAAATTGTTGACTATATGAACGCATTCCGGGCGTTGAAATTTTCCGCAGACAGCAGCTTTGTTTACAATCCGTCTGCTATTTCTGTCTGGCTTTCTGTAGATGAAAAAATTGTAGAAGTAAGAGGCGGGGAACAGGTCGGACTCACAAGTAAAAAAAGCACTTCCTGAAGCCGCATTTAGTGGTCAGGAAGTGCTTTTTTTACATTCGGTATCCAAGCTCCCGGGAAATCTCGTTTGATGTTTCACGCACCTTCCGGACGAGCTCATCGTTGACCCGCTCCATGGTGATACGGTGAACCGGGCCGGAGACACTGAAACTGGCAACAATGTTACCCTGAAAATCACGGATTGGCGCGGCAATACAGCGGATGCCTTCTTCATTTTCAATATTATCCAGTGCATAGCCCTGCTTTTTTACAATAGCAATTTCTTCGTTTAACTCTTCCAGTGACCCAATTGTTTTGGCTGTTCGTCTTACAAATTCGATGGAAGAAACAGCCTGTTCATACTCCTTTTCCAACATTCCTGAAAGCAAAACCTTTCCTACTCCTGTGCAGTACATTGGATTCCGGCTGCCAACCCTGGAATACATTCGAATCGTCTGGTTGCTTTCAATTTTATCAATATAAACAACCTCTCCGTTATCTTCAATGCACAAGTGAATAGTTTCATTAATATCCTCGCATAATTTCTCCAACAATGGACGGGCAGCGGAAATAATACCGCTGTTAGTCGTCATATTACGCGACAAGTATAAAATCTGATAGCCAAGCAGGTATTTTTCCGTTTTTTTATCCTGTGTGACGTATTTCATATTGATCAATGTGCTGAGCAGCCGGTGAATGGTGCTTTTCGAAAGGCCGGCTTGCTCCGCAAGGCGGCTGATCTGGATGCCGTCCGGATAGTCTGACATGATATTTAAAAGGGTTAGTGCGCGCTCAAGTGATTGGACATTGGACATATTTGCTCTCCTTCAAAGAAATGCTTTTTCTATCTATCATAGGGAATGAAATTTTTTTTGTAAACCAATGTATTTTCTATATTTTTCTGAATAGGGGTTGCAAAAATAAAAAAGCGTTTTATAATAAAGTTATGAAAAACAGAACAATGTTCCGCATTGTGGAACAAAATAAAAAGGAGTGCATATTAATATGAAAACGCTTTACGCCCATCATCCGGAAGATGTAAAAAATTACACAACTGACAAGCTGCGTGAACAATTTTTAATGGAAAAAGTTTTCGTCCAGGACAGCATTGAATTAACATACAGCCATGTTGATCGGATTATTTACGGTGGTGCCATGCCTGTTGAGAAAGCGCTGACAATGGAGGCGGGCGAAGAATTGGCAGCAGAGTACTTTCTTGAACGCCGTGAAATGGGAGTTATTAATGTCGGAGGAGATGGCAAGGTAACCCTTGATGGAAAGGTATATGAAATCAACAGCCGTGACGGCCTTTACGTTGGAAAAGGAACAAAAGAAATTGTCTTCGAATCAAACGACTCGGGGAACCCGGCCAAGTTTTATATTAACTCCTGCCCGGCCCATCATTCTTATCCAACAGTGAAAGTCGGCCTTGATAATGCGATTGCACGGCCGCTTGGTGCAGATGAATCGATGAATAAACGGACAATCTATCAATTTATTCATCCGGATGTTTTAGAATCATGCCAGCTGAGCATGGGAATGACCATGCTGGAAAAAGGAAGCGGCTGGAACACGATGCCATGCCACACACATGAACGCCGCA
The DNA here is from genome assembly GCF_000970685.1 of Domibacillus indicus. Classification (GTDB taxonomy): domain Bacteria; phylum Bacillota; class Bacilli; order Bacillales; family Domibacillaceae; genus Domibacillus; species Domibacillus indicus. Next base: position 42,314 of record NZ_LAJB01000017.1, on the reverse strand, counting down.
TGGAGGTTTATTTCTACTTTGATATGGAAGAAGATACACGCGTATTTCATATGATGGGGCAGCCGCAGGAAACGCGCCACATTTTAATGGCAAATGAGCAGGCGGTTCTATCCCCGAGCTGGTCTATTCACGCTGGAGCCGGAACAAACAACTATACATTCATTTGGGGAATGTGCGGCGAAAATATTGATTTTGATGATATGCAGTTCGTTGATATGAAAGATTTGCGCTAATTAAAGGATGGTAGTAGAAATGACAGTTATTATTACCGATTGCGACCATAAAGACATTGAAATCGAATCATCCCTTTTTAATACGGAATCCATTCCTTTTAAGCTGAAGCAATGCAAAACAGAAGATGAGGTAATACAGCATGGCCAGCATGCTTCTGTTTTTCTTAATCAGTATGCTCCTATTACAGAGAAAGTTATGAAGGCGCTGCCAGAATTAAAGCTGGTTGTACGTTACGGAGTAGGAGTCAATAATGTAGATCTTAAGGCAGCGGAAGAATATGGAGTGCAAATTTGCAATGTGCCTGATTACGGTACGAATGAAGTGGCAGACCATGCATTAGCGTTAATGCTGTCATTGACAAGGAAAATTCCACTCATGAATAGTTATGTGAAAAAAGGTGTATGGGATTATCAAAAAAGCATTCCAATTTTCAGGCATGGAGATCAGACGGTTGGCATTATCGGTCTTGGGAGAATTGGATTATCTTTTGCCCATAAAGCCCATGCGCTTGGATGCCGCGTAATTGGCTATGATTTAAAAGAAGAATCAAGGGAAATCCCTGACTTTATTGAAAAAGTTACAATGGATAACATCCTTGATCAATCAGATGTTATCTCCATCCACTGTCCGCTTGATACAGCGTACCACTTAATAGGTATTGCCGAGCTGAGAAAGATGAAAGAAACTGCTTATCTCATAAATGTATCCAGAGGCGGGATTATTGATGAGCAGGCATTACATGAAGCGCTTCAAGAAAAGTGGATTGCCGGGGCTGCTTCAGATGTAGCAGAACAGGAGCCGCTTTCTCCGGATACACCTTTGCTGCAGCATGAAAACTTTTTATGCACACCGCATATGGGCTGGTATTCAGAGCAGGCCGCTTTGGAATTAAAAAGGAAAGCAGCCGAGGAAGCGATTCGTTTTCTGCGGAATGAGCCAGTTTACTATCCGGTCAATCAATTAAGTAATAAGGGAGTAAAAAAATGAAAAAATCATTCAAATCATTATCTATTGCTGTAACCGTTTTCCTCGTGATGTCGCTGCTGGCTGCCTGCGGCGGCGGAAGCGGAGAGGGAAATGAGTCAGGAGGAGAGTCCTCCTCTGGAAAAACAACAACCTTGAAAGTCGCATTTAACCAGCCAGAAAACCATCCGCAGTACAAGGCAATGGAAGAGTTCGGCAAGAAGCTTTCTGAGCGTACAGATGGAGCTTATGAAGTTGAAATTTACCCAAATGAGCTATTAGGTGCGCAGCGTGAAACAATTGAGCTGGTTCAATCCGGAACTATCGCGATGTCAATTGTAGCGGGAAGCTTAATGGAAAACTTTAATGAAGATTTTTCCGTTTTCAATCTTCCATATGTTTTTGATTCAAGGGAGCACCAGATGAGTATTTTAAATGACGAAGAAGTAGTTGGAGACTTATACAAGTCTGTTGAAGGTCAGGGCATGAAAGTGCTTGGAGCTTTCCACAGCGGCGTTCGTAACGTATATAACAAGGAAAAAGCAATTGAAACACCAGAAGATCTGGAAGGTATGAAAATTCGCATTATCGAAAGTGACACAAACATTAAAATGATGGAAGCAATGGGCGGCGTCGGCACTCCAATGGGACAGGGTGAAGTGTATACGGCGATTCAGTCCGGTGTTATTGATGGCGGAGAAAACAATGAGCTGATTTATTCTAACCTTAAGCATGCTGAAATTGCTCCCTACTATTCTTATACAAAGCATTTGATGATTCCAGATTACTTAATTATCAATAATGATTTGATGAATGGCATGTCAGAAGAGCATCAAAACATCTTTAAAGAAGAGCTGGCAGCGGCTATTGATACGGAAGTTGAGCTCTGGGATGAAGATGTGAAGGCAGCGATTGAAGCAGCGGAAGCGGCAGGAGCAAAATTCAATGAGCCTGATGTAAAGGTATTCCAGGAAGCAGTGCAGCCTGTGATTGATGAAAAATTAACGACAGATAACGCAAAAGCGCTTTATGAAAAAGTGCGCGAAGCTGCCGAATAACTACTGGAGTGATATCCGATGAATTTAATCAAAACATTATTGGATAAAATACTTGGCACGATTTGTATGATACTGTTTGGCTTCCTTGTTGTACTCGTCACATGGCAGGTTGTTACTCGGTTCGTTTTCAACGAACCGAGTATGATTTCCGAAGAGTTAGCCAAATATTGTTTTGTCTGGCTGGTTTTATTCGGCGCCGCCTTTGTTTTTGGCGAGAACGGTCATATGTCAATCGAGTTTATTAAAGAACGGTTTCCGAAAAAGATGACAATGGGTGTAGAGATTTTAATTGAATTGATTATTATCGCCTTTGCTGCACTGGTTCTCATCAAAGGCGGGTTATCCGCAACAAGCTTAGCGTGGACCCAAATGTCAGCTGCCCTGCAAATTCCTGTCGGGTATCTTTACTCAGCCATGCCTTTAAGCGGCTTGTTTATTGTCTATTACTGTTTAAATAATATTTACCTTGTTTTAAAAAGAAAAAAACCGCTTGAAGAAATGCACTTGAAAGCGGAGGGAGAATAATATGGATCCAGCGTTATTAGCCGCATTAATTTTATTTTTGGGGGTTGCTGTTCTATTAATTATCGGGGCCCCTATTAGTGTAAGCGTAGGATTTGCTTCGGTTCTGGCCGTTTTTTCTATTCTTGATTTTGATAATGGGCTGCTTACGGCTGCACAGCGTATGTTCACAGGTATGAATTCCTTTGCTCTTTTGGCCATTCCATTCTTTATTTTGGCCGGAGTCATTATGAATAATGGCGGGATTGCCATTCGTCTTGTTAATTGTGCCAAAGTGTTGAGCGGCAGGCTTCCTGGTTCACTTGCCCATACGAACGTGGTAGCAAACATGATGTTTGGTTCAATTAGCGGCTCGGCAGTTGCCGCTGCAGCAGCGGTTGGCGGAACGATGGCACCGCTTCAGGAAAAAGAAGGATATGATCGGACTTTCAGTGCAGCGGTTAATATTGCTTCCGCTCCAACAGGTATGCTGATTCCACCCAGCAATACATTAATTGTTTACTCTCTCGTCAGTGGAGGAACGTCTATTGCCGCTTTGTTTATGGCGGGTTACTTGCCAGGTATTCTCTGGGGATTAGGCTGTATGGCTGTTGCTTTCATTTTGGCCAAAAAATATGGATATAAACATGATGATGGAGTCACATTTAAACTTGCTTTAAAAGTATTTTTAGATGCTATTCCAAGCCTTCTGCTCATTGTTATTGTCATCGGCGGGATTATCGGAGGTGTATTTACAGCAACAGAAGGATCAGCGATTGCAGTCGTTTATTCGCTTCTTCTTTCGTTTATTTACCGCACCATTAAAATAAAAGACCTGCCCCGTATTTTACTTGAATCCACCCGGACAACGGCTATTGTTATCTTTCTGATCGGTGTTTCTTCTATTATGTCCTGGGTAATGGCTTTTACAAATATTCCAGGCATTATTGCTGATGCATTGCTCGGTTTAACAGACAATATGTTTCTGATTTTGCTGATTATGAACATCGTTTTGCTAATTGTGGGGACATTCATGGATCCAACTCCAGCTGTGTTGATTTTTACACCGATTTTCCTGCCGATTGCTCAAAGCTTTGGTATTGATCCTGTTCATTTCGGCATTATGGTTGTTTTTAACTTGAGTATTGGAACTATCACACCGCCAGTAGGTCCTGTTTTATTCGTTGGAACGAAAGTGGCTAAGCTGCGGATTGAACAGGTAGTCAAACCGCTTTTGCCTTTCTTTGTGGTAACAGTGGCGGTTTTAATGCTTGTGACGTATATCCCATCTTTGTCATTGTACATTCCTGAGTTGTTTGGTTTGATGGGCAATTAAAATACTAATGAAGGAAGGGGCGGTATTAGAATGAAAGCTATTGTTTACCAGGGAGCGGAAAACGTAAAAGCCGTTGAAAAAGAAAGCCCTATTCCTAAAGATGGAGAAACACTTATCCAAGTGGCGCATGCAGGGATTTGCGGAACAGACTTAAATATTTTTGCCGGTACTCACCCAAGAGCTCAAGCGCCACTAGTAATGGGTCATGAGTTTTCCGGTGTTATTGCATCCAAGCATCCAAAATTACCTGAAGGAACACCTGTCACAGTTAATCCGCTTCTTACATGCGGCACATGCCGGCCGTGCTTAAACGGGGAAAGCCATGTATGCGAACAGTTGAAGCTTATCGGGATTGATACGGATGGTGGCATGGCTGAGTATGTATCCGTTCCGACAGAAAGCATTATTCCGCTTCGCGAGGGCACCTCGCTTGCGGCAGGAGCGTTAGTTGAGCCGATTGCTGTTGCGGTGCACGCGGTAAGACAGGGAAAATACAAACCTGGTGATCAGGTGGTCGTATTTGGAGCCGGCACTATTGGTCTTTGTACTGCGATGGTTCTTCGTAAGTTCGGTGCAGATGACGTAACGGTTGTGGAAACAAACGGGGAACGGATAAAAAAAGCTGAGGAACTTGGCTTTCAAACAGTCAATCCAATGCAGGATTCCATGAAGTATAACGCAGATATAGTATTTGATTGTGCCGGGCATCCAGCTGTTATTCAGCAAGTAACGGACGTAGTTAAAGTACGGGGGCATATAGTAATTGTTGCTGCCTACAAAAAGCCGGCCGAAGTGAACTTGCTTCAGGGAATGTTTAAAGAATTGTCTTTCCAATTTGTCCGGGTTTACACCGCGAAAGATTTTGAATTGGCTGTGGGAATCATTCACTCCGACCCAGACTTTGAAAAAATTATTACACATGTGCTTGAGCCTGAAGAAGCCCAGGGAGGGTTTCAGTTATTAACTACCCCTTCTGACGCAGTAAAAGTTATGTTTCAATTTAACTAAAAGGTGCGGTGGACAATGAACGATTTGTTTGACTTAACGGGAAAAACGGCCGTTGTCACAGGCGGGACCCGGGGACTCGGGAAGGAAATAGCGAAAGGGCTTGCCTCGGCAGGAGCGAACGTTGTAGTAATTGCCCGCTCTATTTCCGAAGAAGTTTTAACAGAACTGAGCAAAGAAGGTACCCGTATTCTGGGTCTTTCCTATGATCTTCAAGATATAAACGGGTATAAACAATTGCTTGAGCATATTGACGGGGAAATGGGCAGTGTGGACATCCTGGTAAATAACGCGGGTGTTCAAAGGCGTCATCCATCTGTCCATTTTCCCAAAGAAGATTGGGATTTTGTTATGGATGTTAATGTGAATGCTGCTTTTTTTCTCTGCCAGGCTGCGGGGGAAAAAATGCTGGCTCAAGGATCTGGGAAAATTATTAATCTGGCTTCTCTTTTATCATTTCAAGGAGGTCTTACCGTGCCGGCTTATGCGGCCAGTAAAGGAGCCGTTATGCAGTTTACGAAATCATTGGCCAATGAATGGGCTCCGCTTGGTGTAAATGTGAATGCGATAGCGCCTGGCTATATGGCTACTGAAATGAATGAAGCCTTAATAGCTGATCCACAGCGGTCAAGACAAATTCTAGAGCGAATACCTGCTGGCCGGTGGGGAACAGGCCAGGATATACAGGGAGCTGCCATTTTTCTGGCATCGAAAGCATCAGATTACGTTAACGGTTATACCATAGCCGTTGATGGCGGATGGCTTGGACGATAACAAAGGAGGAAATAAAAAATGGGATTTCAACAAGGTTTCTTTTCATTGAAAGGAAAAACCGCTCTTGTGACAGGAGCAAGAACGGGAATCGGGCAGGCGATCTCTGTCGGGCTTGCCGCTTCCGGCGCGCACGTCCTGCTGCTTGGGCATCGTGATAATTTAGATGAAACGAAAGCGAAAATTGCAGAAGTTGACGGCACATGTGAAACCGTTTTAATCGATTTAAGCCAGACGGACAGCATCCGGGAGCAAATAAAGCCGGTGCTCGAGGATCACCAGATTGATATTCTGGTAAACAATGCAGGCGTTATTTACCGTGAGCCGGCTGTGGCGTTTAGCGAGACAGAATGGAACAGGGTAATGGATGTTAACATTAATGCCGTCTTTATTTTGTCGCAGGAAGTCGGGCGCGGCATGGTCGAACGGGGTGCCGGGAAAATCGTTAATATTGCTTCTCTTCTTTCTTTCCAGGGCGGTGTGTTCGTCCCGGCTTACACAGCAAGCAAGCATGCAGTGGCCGGCCTGACAAAAGCACTTGCGAATGAATGGGCTGCAAAAGGGGTGCAGGTCAATGCAATTGCACCGGGCTACATTGAAACCAATAATACGGAGGCGCTTCGCAATGACCCGGATCGGAGCAAGTCCATTTTGGACCGGATTCCAGCAGGAAGATGGGGGTCGCCTGATGATATTGCAGGAGCTGCCGTGTTTCTTTCTTCAAAAGCGGCTGATTATGTAAATGGTCATGTTCTAGTGGTAGACGGCGGCTGGATGGGCCGATAAAAGGGGGCAAAAGGGATGGATGTTATTACAATTGGTGACGGTATGATTACGTTTGATCCGGCTTCAAAAGGGCCGCTTCGCTTTGTCAGCCAGTTTCAAAGAAAAATCGGCGGAGCTGAACTGAATGTGATGCTTGGCTGTGCCCGGCTCGGTCTTCGTTCCGGCTGGATCAGCCGGCTCGGCAAAGATGAATTTGGCCGGCATATTTTAAATACCGTCCGGGGGGAAGGCGTCGATATTTCTGAAGTAAAGCTTGAAGAGAAATATGCGACGTCGCTGAATTTCAAAGAAGTACAGGAATCAGGAGCAGGGCGGACCTTTTATTACCGCCTGCCGTCTCCAACAGAAACGCTGACACCGGATGCACTTCCGGAAGAATATATTAAACAGGCGAAAATCCTTCATGTAACAGGCGTTTTTCCGGCCATTCAGCCGCAAAATCGGCAGGTGATCCTTCGAGCAGTTCAAATTGCGAAGGAAAATGGCGTGAAAGTATCCTTTGATCCAAACATCCGCCTTCGCCTGTGGTCAAAAGAAGAAGCGCGGGAAACAATTTTATCTTACTTGCCTTATGTAGATTATTTATTGACCGGCCGCGAGGAGCTGGAAATAGTATTTGATTCCGAGGATGATAGCTTTTTGCGTCATGCGCTCGGCGGGTTTTCCTTTGAGCAGGTCATTATGAAAGATGGAGAAAAAGGAGCAGCCGTTCTTCAAAATGGCTCATGGAAGCACGTTGCCGGCTTTCCGGTTTCAAAAGTGGTCGATACAGTCGGTGCGGGAGACGGGTTTGATTCCGGATTTTTATACGGCACACTGCAGGGCTGGCCGGTAGAGCGCTCGCTCGAATTCGCCAATGCGATTGGAGCCATGGTTGTGCAGGTGAACGGTGATAATGAGGGCTTGCCTTACTTAGAAGAAGTCGAAGGATTTTTAGGACAGCGGGAGACCATTGAAAGGTAGGGAATAGAATGATAGTTGATCAGTTAGCAGCAGCACCGATTGTGCCGATTCTACGGAAAGTGCCTTATGAAAAAAGTGCCCAGATTGTGAAAGCTCTTATCGATGGCGGTGTTGCATCGATTGAAGTGACAATGGAAACGGAGCGGGCAGAAGATATTATAGCAGAAGCGATTGATGCGTATGGGGCGCAGGTTCTGGTAGGCGCCGGCACTGTGTTAAATGTTGATGACTGCCGCCGTGCGATTGAAGCAGGGGCCCAGTTTATCGTGACACCCGCGCTTGATGAAGAAGTCGTTTCCTATGCGGTTGAAAAAGGGGTTCCTATTATTCCAGGTGTATTTACACCGGCCGAAATGATGCGGGCGGTGAAGCTTGGCGCAGAAGCGATTAAGTTATTTCCAGCATCCGTGCTTGGCCCGGCATTTATTAAAGATGTGAAAGGACCGCTTGGCCATATTCCCATCATGACAACAGGCGGAATCACGCTGGAAACAGCAGCGGACTATATTCAAGCAGGTGCGGCAGCCGTTGGAACGGGCAGTGCCCTGCTAAAAAAAGAGCTGATTGCTTCTGAGGATTGGGAAGGCCTCAAAAAAGAAACCGAGCAATGGCTTGCTGCAGTAAGCGGAAACAGAGTAATGGGCTGAAGCCAGATAATAAAACAGGGACCGGAAAATCCAGCCCAATGACCGAATTTTTCACTGTTTCGGACGCAGGGGCAGCTATTTCGGTCCGTTTTTCATTTTGAATATGAGGGAGGAAAAAGCATGAAAATCGGAATTCGAGGACATGATTTAGAAAAAATGCCGGCGGAGCAGCTGGCAAAAACAATATCGGAAAAAGGCTTTAACGCCGTTCAGCTGGCGGTCGGAAAATCATTCGATTTCTACACCGGTCCCGGCAGTTTAACGAAAGAAATTTCCCGGGAAATAGGTGGAATATTTCAAAAGCATGATGTGCAAATCACGGTGCTCGGCTGCTATATTCAAATGATCCATCCTGACCCGGATATCCGCCGGAAAGAGCTGGAGCGCTTTAAAGAGCATCTGGCGGCTGCCGGGGACTTCGGCTGCCTGTTTGTCGGCACCGAAACCGGCAATGTGAACGCCGAAATCGCTTATACAACGGATAACTTCGAGGAAGAGCCTTTTTTAGCAGTAGTGGACAGCATGAAAGAACTGGCTGCAGAAGCGGAAAAGCATGAAGCCTTTATTGGAGTGGAGGCGGGTGTAAACCATCCGATTTATTCTCCGCAAACGATGAAGCGCCTTCTTGATCTTGTAGATTCCGAATACGTGCGGGTGATTTTTGATCCAGTAAATCTGCTGACGGCTGATACATGGGAAAAGCAAGGGGAAATTTATGAGGAAGCATTTGAGTTGTTTGGCGATAAAATTGCGGTTCTCCATGCCAAAGATGTGGAACTCCAGAATGGAAAGCTTCAAGCAGTGCCAGTAGGCAAAGGCTTGATCGACTATAAAAAGGTGTTCAGCCTGATAAAGGAAACGGGAAGGTCCATTCCGGTTTTGCTTGAGGATGTACGTGATCCATTCATTGAAGAAAGCCGCCAGTTTCTTGTTAATCAAAATCACTGATTTTTAAACAAAATCCCCGGTAAAATTCTATTCGAATTTTTGGCTGATTCTTATAAACTGAAGAAAAAGGGGATGATCAGATGGTTCAAATGATGACCAATGGCGTGTATCGTTTTTGTGAATGGGTGACCCGTCTCGCCTATTTAAATATTCTATGGATCACTTTCTCGATGGCCGGTTTGCTTCTTTTTGGATTTTTCCCCGCCACGGCTGCACTGTTTTCCGTTACCCGGCGCTGGACAATGGGAGAATGGGATATACCTGTTTTTCGGACTTTCTGGACAACGTATAAAACAGAATTCTGGCGGGCGAACCGGCTTGGATTAATCATTGTGCTGCCGGCCGTTTTGTTCCTGGCAAACTTTATGATTTTTGAGCAATATGGAGCACCGCTTCCATTTATGCCATTTCTGCTAACAAGTTTTTTTCTGCTTTATGGGGTAGTTGCATTATTTCTCTTTCCAGTGTATGTTCACTATAACGTCACGCTGAAACAGACGGTCAAGTACGCCCTTGCGATAGGCCTATTGCGGCCGATTCAAACGGTCATAATGATCGCCAGCTTAATCGGAATGACGTATATTATCGTGCAGCATATTACGTTTGTTTTATTTTTCAGTGGAAGCGCTTTCGGATTCGTGCTTATGTGGTTTGCCATGAAAGCTTTTAGCAAAGTCACCGAGAAGCAGGGAGAAGCGTCTCTGCAGCAAACGTAACCAGTGCGCCGGGGAGGGTGCATATTATTGAAGTGGGTATGGCAGTTTCTTGTCAACACGTTTGAAAACTTAAAAATTAAGTATAAATTTATTGTTTTTGTTTCAGGCATCATGTTTATTTTCTTGGTATTTACGATAGTCGGCCTGCAGTATACGTTTAAAACATATGATCAGCAAATTTATCGAAAGTCCTCTCAGGTGCTCAGCATGTCGTCTGACAGTGTGGAAAATGAATTGCAGCGCATTCAAGACATTTCCTTTGAAATTGTGACCGACCCTTCTCTTATTAAACAGACCGCCAATACAAAGAAAGAAACAAACCGCTATGAGCAATACGGTATTCAGACAGCCATCAGCGACAGGCTGGGCGATTATATCAGTTCAGAGAAGTACATCCACTCTATTTACTTAATCGATTCAAACGGAAAAATGTACTCGGCCGGCAATTCGCTGGCCCCGGCGTCAGAGGAAGAAAAAGCGATGCTGATCCGGCGTGCAGAGCAGGCGAAAGGCTCGAATGTATGGGTGACGGCAGACGGTATGAACCGTTTTTTAACCGCCGCCCGGCAAATTCGTTCCTATGAAAATTTAAGTATGGAAAACCTCGGAACAATTGTGATCCGTGTAGATCTTGCCAAGATTGTCGCCTCATTGCCCGAAGAATGGGAAGACACAAAAGGCAACATGATGATTTCCAATGGCGATCATGTCTTTTTTTCAGAAGAAAGCATAAAGCCGTTTCGGGACTTTTCATTTTCCGGACAGACGGGCCAGGGATATACCATTACGGAGCTGGATAAAAAACGATATTTTGTAACATATGTAAAAACATCGTTTGCAGGCTGGACTTACTGGCACTTTATTCCATTCGATGCGGTGTTTTCAAGTATTACAAAAGTCAAATATTCTATTATCGCAGCTTCAATTGTTTTATTGCTGGCAGTTATTGCGACGGTTGCTCATTTTACGAGGAAAATTACAACGCCGATTGAAGAGCTGGTGGAAACAATGCATCACATACAGAAAGGGGATTTTGCAATCGCGGAAACACTGCCCCCTCCTCCCAGGCATCATGATGAGATTGGGATACTGCACCGCGATTTTACATTTATGGTACAGCGCATTAATGAGCTTATTAAGGAAAATTATGAAAAGCAGCTTCTGTTAAAGGAAACAGAGTTCAAAGCGCTTCAGGCCCAGATTAATCCGCACTTTTTGTATAACACACTGGAATCGGTAAATTGGCTGGCAAAAGCAAACAAGCAGACCCAGATCTCTAAAATGGTTGAATCACTCGCCTATTTGCTGCGAAACTCTATTAATTTAAAAGAAGATATCGTGACAATCCGGCAGGAAGTAGATTTGGTCAGCCATTACGTGACTATTCAGAAGTTTCGCTTTGAGGAACGGCTGGATTTTCATATTAAAGTGGAAAAGGAAGTATATGAGTGCCGTATTCCCAAGCTGACGATCCAGCCGCTGATTGAAAATGCGATTCATTATGCGCTGGAAAAAATTATTGATCCATGTACAATTACAATTAAAGCATATAGAAAACAGGGAGCTGTTTTTGTAACAGTTGAGGATAATGGACCCGGCATGGATGCGCAATTTCTTGAAAAGCTGCAAAAAGGTGAAGTGAAAACACGCGGTACGGGGATTGGGTTAAAAAACATTGACGAGAGGACAAAGCTGTTTTTTGGGGAAAAGTATGGACTTTCTATTCACAGTGCACCGGAAAGCGGAACAGCTGTAACAGTTTTTTTACCTTACGAAACGGGGGATGAAAACCATGTACAAAGTGTTGCTGGCGGATGACGAGCGCATTATTTTGGAAGGGATTTCAAGCGTGATCGATTGGGGATCGCTTGAAACAGAGCTTGTAGCAACAGCGCGCAATGGGATCGAAGCGTACGACAAAATTGTGGAACATCATCCGCATATTGTGATCAGTGACATTAAAATGCCGGGAATGGATGGCCTGGAACTGGCAGGAAAGGTCCGGGCTGACTTTCCGGACACCCAGTTTATTGTGCTGTCAGGATTTGGAGAGTTTGAATATGCAAGGTGTGCCATGCAGCACGGTGTGAAAAACTATTTATTAAAGCCGTGTAATGAAGCAGATATTATCGAAACAGTCACTGACGCTGTCAACGAGCTTAAGCAAAGAGAGCAGGAACGGCAGCTGTTTGAAGAAATAAGGTATGAACAGACCATTGACACAGCCAGAAAACCATGTAAGCAGTATTCGTCTATTATCAATGAGGTAGTTAATATTATTTATGAACATTTTAGTGATAAACACCTGTCATTGAAATGGGTTGCAGGGGAAATGCTTTATATGAATGCGGATTATCTTGGCAAGCTGTTTAAGCAAGAAACAGGTGAGCGTTTTTCTGGTTATTTAACAAAGGTGCGTATAGAAGAAGCGATGAAGCAAATCGGCCAGATGGATGATGTCCGGGTTGCCGATTTAGCGGAACGGACCGGATTTGGAGACAATCCGCAGTATTTCAGCCAGGTATTCAAAAAGTATACAGGCGTTACACCAACAGAATACCGAAAAGCGATTTAACCCATCCTGACTCTGGTCAGGTTATTTTTTTTCTTATTTTGGTAATCACTGTTTTTTAAACATTGTTATCGGGTTTTTGTATTTAAATTATCCGAGAAATCAATAAAATAAAGGTTGTAAGCACTTTCAATAAAGAAGCGAAAGCGGGGGATTGGGATGAAAAAATTAATGCTGTCACTGAGCAGCCTTATGCTGGCTGCGGGACTTGCCGGCTGTGGAGATGAAAGCAGCGGCGGGACGAGCGGTGAAGTAAAAGAGGATGGAGCAAAAGAAGATATTACGCTTCGGGTTGCCTGGTGGGGCGGACAGCCGCGTCATGATTATACGATGAAAGTTATCGAAATGTATGAAGAAGCAAATCCGCATGTAAACATTGAAGCGGAATTTGCAAACTGGGATGATTACTGGAAAAAGCTAGCGCCAATGGCCGCAGCGAATCAGCTTCCTGACATTATTCAAATGGATACAGCTTATTTATCGCAATACGGCGAGAAAGGCCAGCTGGAAGATTTAACGTCTTATACAAAAGACGGCACGATCAATGTTGACAACATCGATGAAACAACGCTTGCGGGCGGCAATATCGGTGACAAGATGTATGGGTTTAACCTTGGTTCCAACGTATTATCCGTTATTACAAATGATGACATGCTAAAAGAAGCCGGGGTTGAATTGAACGAAGAAAACTGGACATGGGATGACTTTGAGAAAGCAGCCATTGATGTACAAAAAGCAACGGGCAAATACGGCACAAACCCAATGAATCCGCCGGATGTTTTCTTCCCGTATTATTTACGTACACAGGGTGAGCGTTTTTACAATGAAGACGGAACAGGCCTTGCTTACAAAGACGATCAGCTATTCGTTGATTTCTTTGAGCGCCAGGTACGTTTGATTAAAGCGAAAGCGTTCCCAACGCCGGATGTTTCAGCACAAATTAAGGGGCTTGAGGATGACTTTATCGTAAAAGGCGAAGCAGCCATGACATGGAACTACTCCAATCAGTACCTTGGCTTTGCTCAATTAACAGATGCGCCGCTTACGATCAATCTGCCGCCTGAACAAACAGAAAACAAAGCGCTGTTCCTGCGTCCAAGTATGTTCTTTTCTGTTCCAAAAAGCTCTGAGCATAAAGAAGAAGCTGCCAAATTTATTGATTTCTGGACAAATGATGTAGAAGCAAACAAATTGATCAAAGGCGACCGCGGTGTACCGGTTTCTTCTGAAATACTTGAAGCATTAAAGCCTGAGTTGTCAGAAGATGAAGTGAAAATCTTCGAATATGTAGAACGCGCGTCACAAAACGCAAGCCCTGCTGATCCGCCAGATCCGCTTGGCAGTGCAGAAGTGATGAAAGCTTTAAAAGATATCTCGGACCAAATTTTGTTTGAAAAAATCACGCCTGAAGAAGGAGCGAAGAAATTCCGCGAGCAGGCTGATGAGATTTTAAGTAGAAATGGTTAAGAGCCGGGCGGGAGTACGAATTGGTCGTACTCCTGCTTCTTTAAAACACGAAAGGACGTGACCCCAATGAAATTACGCCCGTCAGGAGATAATCTGGCCGGTTATGCATTTATCTCTCCATTCATTATTGGATTTCTAGCCTTCACTATTATCCCAATGGTTGTTTCACTTTATTTGTCTTTCACAAACTATGACCTGTTTTCGACTCCTCAATGGGTTGGGCTCGGCAACTATATTGAAATGTTTACAGGAGACGAAAAGTACTGGACAACAATTAAAGTTACCTTCACATATGTTCTTGCTGGAGTGCCGCTTCGTTTGACATTTGCATTGATTGTTGCAATGCTTTTGAACCGTGCTTCCCGCATGGTTGGTATATACCGGACACTGTTTTATCTGCCGTCCATCATTGGCGGAAGTGTTGCGGTTGCGATTATGTGGCGCAACATTTTCGGGAATGAAGGGACGATCAACCAGCTGCTTTTCTTTATGGGAATCGATCAAAAAATCTACTGGTACCAGGAGCCGACATCTGCTCTTTGGACACTTATTCTGCTGTCGGTCTGGCAGTTCGGTTCATCGATGCTGATCTTCCTTGCCGGCTTGAAGAATATTTCACCGGAATATTACGAAGCAGCCAGCGTAGATGGAGCCAATCCATTTCAAAAGTTTTTCAAAATTACACTGCCGCTGCTAAGCCCGATTATTTTCTTTAACCTGGTTATGCAGACGATTTCAGCGTTTATGACTTTTACACCGGCTTATATCATTTCAAAAGGGGAAGGCGGCCCTCTTGATGGAACGCTGCTTTACTCACTTTATTTGTTCCAAAAAGCGTTTAACTTCTTCCAAATGGGCTATGCATCTGCAATGGCATGGGTCATGCTGCTGATCGTTGGAATCTTGACCTTAATTTTATTTAAAACATCCAAGTACTGGGTGCATTACGAGTCGAAGGAGGGGTAACAAATGAAAGCATTACAGGAATCACCGCAGGCGGAGCCCCGGCAACTTCAAGTGCAAAAACCAAAATTTAAATGGGGAAAATGGCTGTATCACCTTGTTACTGGCGCATTTGCCCTGCTGATGCTGTATCCGATTATCTGGCTGTTAATGAGTTCGTTTAAAGAAAGTTCACAGGTGTTTGTCACAGCACACTCATTAATCCCGGACCCATTCATTTTAAGCAATTATACACAGGGATGGGAAGGGATTGCCGGCCAGTCATTTGGCACTTTTATTAAAAACTCACTGATCATTGTTGGGTTTTCCACCATCGGCGCGGTCATTTCTTCAGCACTGATCGCATACGGGTTTGCACGGATTTCATTTAAAGGAAAAGCCTTTTGGTTCGCCTGTATGATGGTATCTATGATGCTGCCGCATGAAGTCGTCATGATCCCGCAGTACATCATTTTTGCCAAGATTGGCTGGCTGAATTCGTTCTTGCCAATCATTGTTCCGCAGTTTTTCGGTCATGCGTTCTTTATCTTTTTAATGGTTCAGTTTATCCGCAACATTCCAATTGAGCTGGATGAAGCTGCACGTATTGATGGATGCGGCCGGTTCGGTATCTTCTACAAAGTTATTGTGCCATTGATTGTACCGGCCATGGCTACGGCTGCCATCTTCTCGTTCTACTGGAAATGGGAGGACTTGATCAACCCGGTTCTTTACTTAAACAGTCCGGACAAATATCCAGTCTCTCTTGCGTTAAAGCTGTTCCTTGATTCAGAAACTGCTTCTAACTGGGGTGCGATGTTCGCAATGTCTGTTGTATCGCTTCTGCCGGTTATCTTGATTTTCTTCCTGTTCCAAAAATATATTGTTGAAGGTATCAGTACAAGCGGGTTGAAATAAGAAACAAAAAGGAGCGGCCAGATGGAAAAACAGATTTGTTTATTTATTGCCGGCGATTCTACCGCAGCCAGTTGCCCGCCCCATGAAGCTCCAATGGCGGGGTGGGGCCAGGTGGCAGCCGAGTTTTTCACTGATAAAGCTAAGGTTGTTAATGCCGCTAAAGGCGGCCGCAGCTCTAATAGCTTTATTGAAGAAGGGCTGCTTGAAGAAATTTGGGAAACCATTGGAGCGGGAGATTATTTGTTTATTCAATTCGGCCATAACGATCAAAAGGACTATGGAACGGAGCCATGGACCACATACCCTCATTCCCTGGCCCAGTACATCGACGGAGCCAGGGAAAGAGGAGCGCTGCCGGTGCTCTTAACATCTGTGCAGCGCCGTACGTTTGGGGAAGATGGGTCAATTCAAAATTCGCTCGGTGATTATCCGGATTCCATGCGCAGGCTGGCCGATGAAAAAGATGTGCCGCTTATTGATATGTGGGTGAAAACAAAGGAACTGTACGAGGCATACGGACCTGAACGCTCCAAAGAACTGTTCACCTGGTTTGAGCCGGGTGAAAATGATAATTACCCCGAGGGCATTCAAGACAATACCCACTTTTGCGAGACGGGTGCACGTAAAGTCGCGGCGCTTGTTGCAGAAGGAATTAAAGAGTTGAATTTGCCGCTGAAGGCATATATAAAGGAGGCCATTCCCAATGGCTGAAAAGCTGTATCATGGTGCTTGCTTTTACCCGGAATTATGGGATGAAAAAACGATTGCTGAAGATATCGAATTAATGAAAAAAACGGGCATTAACGTTGTCCGCATCGGTGAATTTGCCTGGTCGAAAATGGAGCCGGAAGAAGGGGAAATCGACGTCAGCTTTTTCAAAAACATGATTACCCGGCTATATGAAAACGGAATTGAAACCGTCCTCTGCACGCCAACACCAACACCTCCGATCTGGTTTTCGCACGGCCATCCGGAACGTATGCATATTGATCAGGAAGGGCGTGTCATGAGCCACGGCTCAAGGCAGCACGCCTGTACAAATAATGCGTATTTTCGGGAAAAGTCAGCTCTTATTACGGCAGAGCTGGCGAAAGAAGCAGGACGGCTGCCGGGCCTGATTGCCTGGCAGCTGGATAATGAGTTTAAGTGCCATATTGCGGAATGCATGTGCGGCACATGCAAAACATTGTGGCATGACTGGCTGCGGGCACGTTACGGAACAATTGAGCAGTTAAATGAAGAATGGGGCACGCACATTTGGAGTGAGTATTATCAGTCATTTGAACAAATTCCTCAGCCGGTTGCGACACCTTTTCTTCATCATTCATCTCTGCAGACGATGTACCGGATTTTTTCATCAGAAAAAATCGCCGAGTTTGCAGATGAGCAGGCCGAAATTATTCGGCAGTATTCGGATGCACCTATTACGCATAACAGTACACTCTTTTTTTCTGTCGATAATGAACGGCTGTTTCAGCATTTGGATTTCGCCTCCTTCGATACGTACACCCCGCAGGAAAAAATGGAATCATACCTATTAAACTGCGATGTATGGCGGGGATTAAAGAAAAACACGCCTTACTGGGTAATGGAAACGAGTACGTCCTACGCAGCATCACTTGAAAGTTACGCGAATCCGCATGCGAATGGCTACCTGCAGGCAGAAGCTGTGGCCGCTTACGCACTCGGCGGCCAGGGGTTCTGCTACTGGCTGTGGCGCCAGCAGCGCTCTGGTTCTGAGCAGCCGCACAGTGCGGTCATCAGTGCCTGGGGCGAGCCGTCTGTCGGCTACCGGAATGTATTGCAGGTCGAAGAAATTCGAAAAGAACTTGAGCCGATCATGCTTCGGACCAAACCGGTTCAAGCCGACATCGCCATTACGTATTCCGACCGCGCCCGTATGTACCATCTGACTGAGCCTCATAACGGTATTCATTATAAAGACTTGATGACTGAGCTGTATAACGTCTTTGTAACAGAAGGTTTTCATCGTGATGTATTGCCTGAAGGAGGGGACCTCACGGGTTATAAACTGCTGTTTACACCGCTTCTTCCCTAC
Organism: Domibacillus indicus; assembly: GCF_000970685.1. Lineage (GTDB taxonomy): Bacteria > Bacillota > Bacilli > Bacillales > Domibacillaceae > Domibacillus > Domibacillus indicus. Next base: position 24,428 of record NZ_LAJB01000017.1, on the reverse strand, counting down.
ACGTCAGACGACTATTTGGAAAAAGCGAAAGCCTTTGTGGAAGCCGGCGGCATTTGGATTGCCGGCCCGATGACAGGCGGGCGGACAAAGGAGCATACCATTCACACGGATCGGGCTCTGGGAAAACTGGAGCAATGGGCCGGCGTCAAAACATTATTTACATTCCCCATGGATGAGAAAACAACAGCAGGCGAAGCGTTTGGCAAGGAAGCGCCGCTTGGATTATGGAGCGCGGTTTTTGAGCCGGAGGGAGCAGAGGCAGTGGGCACCGTCACAAAAGGCGTAACATCGGGCAAAGCCTTTTTAACCGAGTATAAAGCGGGCAAAGGCAAAGTCATCATGCTTGGATCTCTGCCAAGAGGTGAAGAAGGAAAAGAATTGATGGCGCAGATCATTCGCCACTATGCCAGTGAAGCGGGAGTGACTGTTAAAACAGACGTATCCCCTGGCACGATTGCAGCACCGCGCGAAACAGAAGACGGGCAGACTTTCTGGGTGGTCGTCAATATGGACGGAAAAGGCGGCAGGGTCACAGTTCCCTCAGAAGGAACGATAACGTTTGAGCCGTACGAATATAAAGTCATCGAATTCAAAAAAGAAGGTGTTTTGCATGAATCATAAAGTCGAGAATGTGAAAATTGCTTACATAGGAGGCGGTTCACAGGGCTGGGCAAAGCGGCTAATGAACGATCTGGCACTTGAGCCGCGAATAAGCGGCATGGTCTCGTTATACGATATTCATCCAGAAGCGGCCCGAAAAAATGCGGAAATCGGCAACCGCGTATCAGAACGCCCAGAAGCTGCTGGCAAATGGAAATACGAAGCAACCGGTGACATAAAAGAAGCACTGGCCGATGCGGACTTTGTTATTATCTCGATTTTGCCAGGCTCATTCGATGAAATGGCTTCAGATGTTCATGCCCCCGAGAAGTATGGCATTTACCAGTCCGTTGGGGATACAGTGGGCCCGGGCGGAATGATTCGCGCTTTGCGGACCATTCCGATTTACAAAGAGATCGCCCAAAATATTAAAGCATATGCTCCCGATGCGTGGGTGATTAACTATACAAATCCAATGACGTTATGCACCCGAACACTATATGAAGTCTTTCCTGAAATAAAAGCATTTGGCTGCTGCCACGAAGTGTTTGAAGTGCAGCACCTGCTCGCTGACATGGTGCAAGAAATGACAGGAAGAGCAGTTGAACGCCGGCAGGACATTCATGTAAATGTGCTCGGCATTAATCACTTCACCTGGATTGACCGGGCCAGCTATCAAAATATCGACCTGATGCCGCTTTATAAAGAATTCGTACAAAAGTATGCAGAAACGGGCTACGAAAAGGAGCCGGGCAGCTGGGTGAACAGCGTATTTTCATCGGCGAACCGGGTGAAATTTGACCTGTTTAACCGCTATGGCTTAATTGCCGCAGCCGGTGACCGCCATCTGGCAGAATTTATGCCGCCCGTTTATTTGGAAAGCCCGGAAAAAGTAAAAGAGTGGAAGTTTCATTTAACACCGGTTGACTTTCGTGTTAAAGATCAACAAATGAAAGTTGAGCGGAATCAAAAAGTGGCAGCCGGGGAAGAGAATTTCGAGCTTGCACCATCGGGAGAAGAAGGAGTAGCTATTATTGCCGCTCTTCTCGGTCTTGAAGAGCTGGTGACGAATGTGAATATGCCAAACAACGGGCAGATTGCGAACTTGCCGCATGGCGCAGTCGTAGAAACCAATGCGGTTCTTCGCTTCAACAGTGTACAGCCTGTTTTGGCCGGCAGCCTTCCGGTTGATTTGCAGGGAATGATCAGCCGTCACGTGGCAAACCAGGAAGCCGTTTTGAAAGCAGCTTTTGAAGAAAACAGACAGCTGGCTTTTAATGCTTTTGTGAATGATCCACTTGTTGCACCAATTGGGCTGGAGCAGGCGGAAGCGTTATTTGAGGAAATGATTGAGAATACAAAATCACATGTTGGAGGAGGTTTTGTTCGTGATCGCAACGCATACGCATCGTCATGACATTGAACAAACCATTGAGCTGCTTATTGATAATCTGGTAAATTTAAACGATCCGGACGGTAAATACGCGATTCCGCTTGCGGATGGCCGGAAGATTGATAACAAGAGCTTTAACTACTGGGAATGGACGGCAGGCGTTGGCCTGTACGGCATGATGAAATATTATAAGCTGACAAAAAAGCAGCATGTTCTTGATATTGTCGTCAAGTGGTTTGAGGATCAGTTTAAAGAGCAGCCTGTTGAGAAAAACGTGAACACAATGGTGCAGCTGTTAACGATGGCTTATTTGTATGAAGAAACAGGAAACCCAACATACCTGCCGTATCTGGAGTCATGGGGTGACTGGCTGTATCATGATATGCCGCGGACAAAAGACGGCGGCATTCAGCATGTTGTCTTCGGTTCGGAAAACAACCAGCAGCTCTGGGATGATACACTGATGATGAGTGTGCTTCCGCTGACAAAAATTGGCCTGCTGCTGGACAAGCCCGAATATGTGGAAGAAGCGAAAAAGCAATTTCTTGTGCACATCAAGTACTTATTTGATAAAAAAACCGGCCTCTGGTTCCACGGCTGGACGTTTGAAGGAAATCATAACTTCGCGGAAGCGCTATGGGGACGCGGCAACTCCTGGATTACGATCGCGATTCCGGAATTCCTTGACCTGGTCGAGCTTCCGGCTAATGATCCGGTCCGCCAGGTGCTGATTGACACACTGGAACGGCAGCTGGAAGCCTTGCAGACGTGCCAGAATGAAAACGGGCTCTGGCACACACTGCTGCTTGATCCGACTTCATACGTGGAGGCTTCCTGTACAGCCGGCTTCGGTTTTGGCACATTAAAAGCCGTCCGTAAGCGGTATGTCGGGAAAAAGTATAAAGAAATGGGCTTAAAAGCGGTCGAAGCTGTTATTGAAAACATTGATGAAACCGGCGCGCTGCAGCATGTGTCTGCCGGCACCGCTATGGGCGAAACGCTTGAGTTTTACAAGCAAATTCCGGTTACGGCCATGCCATATGGCCAGTCGATGGCGATTTTATGTTTAGTAGAATATCTATATGTAAAATTGTAAGAAGCGAAGGAAGCGGGCGTGATTAACACGCATAGAGGCCCAATACCTCCTAAGAAAAAACCGCCCGGCTGCAGAATCACGCCGCAGTTTAAACACAAAGAAGAGGCTGGGCCATAACTAAATTGACCATTCTTAAAGCCGAAGAACCTTTAGTTTAATGAAGCGATATTAAATAAAAACCCAAACTATTGCGAAACTCTAAATTAGAATTCCGCTTGATAGTTCGGGTTTTTATTTGGCTAAAATACTTTTGTCCCAGCCTCTTTCAGCTTGTAGACAATGTCATTCACTTCATAATTGAACAAATGATTTTACCTATTGTTTCTCAGAAAAAGCGTACGAGAACAGAGCTTGACCCGGGTGAGTGCGCGTTCTATGGGGCAGGCGCTGAGCTCGTCTCTTAGCTGCCCGCTGGTCCCATAGAAGTCTGCGCCCCGCGCCTGCCGTCTTTGTGGGGAGGAAAAACAACAGGATTGGTTTTTTCTCTGTTCAAAAGAAAGAGAGCTTTCTCGTTCATGTATATCCTTTTTTTTTGAAACGGAACGGGCGAAGCCGCCAGCCCATTATGCTGTTTTAAAAAAAATTCTTACAGGACAGCAAACCGCCATGTGAAAAGCTTCATTCAACTTATATAGTTTGTCGACAGTCCAGAAGGAGCTGTTCAAAAGAACAGCTCCTTCTCAATTAAATATTTGCATGCGCGCAGGAGTTTCGTTCGGCTAAAACAGGTTCCAGCCTTCTGGTCAGCTGATCAAAAGGAGACGTTCCCAATTGTTCAAAAAGCAGGCCGACAATCTGTCCGGCAATTAGTTCAACCGGAACGCCGACGCTGGTCAGCGGCACTTCGAGTGTGGCCATTTGGGGAATATTATCATAGCCAATGATAGAAATATCCTTTGGGATAATCAAATCGGTTTCCCGGACCGCCCGGATAATACCGGCACTGATATCATAGCTTGCGCCAATTACCGCGGTTGGCCGCGAGGGTCCCTGCAGCATCCGCTTCGTCGCCTGGTAGCCGTCGAACCATTCTAATCCAGCCGAATTAATAAAAGACTGCTGGCGGATCGGCAGGTTAAAATGGTTCATTGCCTTTTGAAAGCCCAGATACTTTTCCTGCTGCCGGGAATCAACAGGGGAAAAGTCGCCGATAAACGAAATAAGCTGATGGCCAAGCTTCTGCAAATACTCAACCGCGAGGAACATTGCCTGCTGATAATTTACATTAATAAATGAAAAACCGCTGCTCTGCCCGGCGCCATAGGAAACAACCGGAAAGGGAGCAGTCAGAGAAGGAGAACTGTTTTCTTCGTCAAAAACGATGGCCCCGTCTACGTGGAATCGTTTGAATAAGTCCAGGGAAGATTCAACCGGGCTGACCGATAGAATCATGGAAAAGCCTCTTTTTTTAATTTCATTGTTTAACTGGGTAACAAGTGTTGAGTGAGCGGCCCGCTCAAGGGTCGGCCATATTAACCCAATTGTCTTCGATTGTTTTGTGACCAGCTGCTTGGCAGCAAAATTCGGTTCGTACCCCATTTCACGCGCGACCAGATGAATTTTTTCCTTTGTTTTCGGCTGGACGAGCGGGCTGTCATTTAATGCTTTTGAAACAGTGGAATAACTGACACCTGCGGCTTTTGCGATATCTTTTATTGTAACGGCCATTCAAATCACCTATTGTATTTTTTCTTCATGGTACAATAAAAAAACGTTGTTATCAATAAAATATTGCATTATTTAACCATATCAATTATTATAATAACAACGTTGTTATTAAGAAAAAGGAGGCAGAACAAGTGAAAGCATTCATGGATGGCCAGTTTTTATTGACAAATAAGACAGCGGTTACATTATATGAGGAATACGCGAAAGACATGCCGATCATTGATTATCACTGCCATTTAAGCCCGAAGGAAATTTATGAAAACAAGCAGTTTGCGAATATAACCGAAGCATGGCTGTATGGAGATCATTACAAATGGCGTTTAATGAGAGCAAACGGGATAGAGGAGGCCTATATTACAGGGAATGCCGATGATTATGAAAAGTTTCTGGCCTGGGCCAAAACGGTTCCAATGACGATCGGCAATCCGCTTTATAACTGGACGCATTTAGAGCTGCAGCGATTCTTTGGAGTAAAAGAGATTTTAAATGAAGAAAGTGCGCCGGCCATCTGGGAAAAAGTAAATGAACAGCTGACAAGCGGTCAGATGGGGGCGCGGGACTTAATCCAAAATTCGAATGTAAAGGTAGTCTGCACAACGGATGACCCTGCAGATTCATTGGGGTACCATCAAAAACTTCTTCAGGAAGGCGATTTTGAAGTGAAAGTCGTGCCGGGATTCCGTCCGGATAAAGGACTTGAAATCAACCGCAGCGGCTTTGCCGGGTGGGTTGGGAAGCTGGCAGAAGCGGCACAGATAACAATCGACAGCTATGATTCATTTTTAGGTGCACTTGAATCAAGAATCGACTTTTTCCATGAAACAGGCGGCCGTGTTTCAGATCATGCGCTTGATCAAGTTATGTTTGCAGAAACAACAAAAGAAGAAGCAGCCGGTATTTTTGCAAAAGCATTAAAAGGTGAACGTGTATCTCTTGAGGAAGAAGCGAAATATAAAACATTCACATTGACATTTCTCGGTGAGCAATATGCAAAGCGCGGCTGGGTGATGCAGTATCATATGCATGCGCACCGGAACAACAATAAATATATGTTTGAACGTCTTGGCCCTGATACAGGCTATGACAGCATGAACGACGAGCCGCTTGCCAAACCGCTTGTCGGCCTGCTGGATGCCCTTAATCATGCGGGGAATTTGCCGAAAACGGTTTTGTATTCATTAAATCCGAAAGACAACTATACAATTGCAAGCGTAACAGGGAGCTTTCAGGGCGGCGGCGTGCCGGGCAAAATCCAGTTTGGAACAGCCTGGTGGTTTAACGACCAAAAAGACGGCATGCTTGATCAAATGAAAGCGCTGGCAAATCTCGGGCTTTTCAGCCAGTTTATCGGCATGCTGACAGATTCACGCAGCTTTTTATCCTACACACGGCATGAATACTTCAGGCGCCTTGTTTGTGACCTGATTGGCTCATGGGTGGAGCAGGGTGAAGTGCCAAATGATATGGACCTGCTTGGCGGGATTGTCAAAGGAATTTGCTACGAGAATGCAGCTGCTTACTTTGATTTTGGACTTCAGGAAGAAGGAGGCGGCGTTCTTGCAGCAGCTAAACCGAATAGCGCACAATAAGCAGCAGGCCTATCCAGAAAAAGTGCTTCAATTTGGAACGGGCAATTTTCTGCGCGCATTTACCGACTGGATGATTCATCGGATGAATAAGGAGGCCGGCTTTAGCGGAAGCGTTGTTGTTGTGCAGTCTACAAAACGCGGGGCGGCTGACGCGATTAACCGGCAGAACGGGTTGTATACTCTTTTCTCGCAGGGGATGCTGGAAGGCCGTCCGGTTCGCCGCCATGAAGTGGTTGAGTCGATCAGCCGGGCAATAAACGTACACGACCAATATGATGAATACATGGCCATTGCAAAAAGCCCGGATTTGCGCTTTGTAGTTTCCAATACCACAGAAACCGGAATTGTGTTTGATGAGCAGGACCGGCTTGACAGCCGGCCGCAAAACAGTTTTCCGGGGAAATTAACGGCCTTATTGTACGAACGCTTTGTTCATTTTAATGGAAATAAAGAAAAGGGGCTTATCATTATCCCGTGTGAATTAATCGAGCAAAATGGCGAGGCTTTAAAAGAAATCATTCTTCGCTATGCAAAAGCATGGGAGCTGGATACCGCATTTAGTGAATGGATAGAAAAAGCGAACACATTCTGCAACAGTCTTGTAGACCGGATTGTCCCCGGTTATCCGAAAGATGAAGCGGAAGAACTGGAAAAAGAGCTTGGATATAGGGATGAACTCATGGTGGCGGGCGAGCACTATCACCTGTGGGCAATTGAAGGGCCGGAATGGCTTAAAGAAGAACTTCCAACGCATCTGGCAGGACTAAATGTGAAAGTTGTCAATGACCTGGCTTCATACCGGCTGAGCAAAGTGTACATTTTAAATGGGGCTCACACCGCGCTGACACCGGTGGCGCTGCTGGCCGGCATTGGCACCGTCAGAGAAACCGTCACGAAGCATGAAACAAAAGCATTTGTAGAAGACCTTATTTTTAAAGAAATCATCCCGGCAAGCGGCCTGCCGGAGGAAGCAGCGGTTTCCTTTGCGAACGAGGTGTTGAGCCGGTTTGCCAACCCGTTTATTCATCACTATGTAAAAAGCATTGCTTTAAATGCAATGCCGAAGTTTAAAACAAGAAATGTGCCCGTTTTAGTTAAGCATGTCGAGAAATTCGGTGAAGTGCCGGAACGGATCGCACTTGCGCTTGCCGCCTGGATTCACGTTTACAAGGAAAGCGAAACGGATGAAGCGCATATTGTTATTTTTTTTCGAGAGCAGTGGAGAGAGTATGATGGAACAGAGAAGTCGCTCCGGCAGATGGTTGAGAATGTACTTGGGTATGAAGCGCTCTGGGATCAAAATTTAAATGATATCCGAGGTTTGACAGAGTCTGTGTTTGATTTTACAGCAGCCATTGAACAGAATGGTGTAATGGAAACGTTAAGCAAAGTAGGTGGCGTCCATGAAAGATACGCTGATCATCAATAGGGGTGACAATGTGGCAGTCGCGCTGCGGGACCTGGAGAAGGGCACGCAAATTCAGCCGGGAATTGAGCTTTTGGAAAAAGTGGGCAGAGGACATAAAATTGCACTTGTCGATATACCGGAGAATAACAACGTTGTTAAATATGGGTTTCCAATCGGCCATGCAACCACATTGATTAAGCAGGGAAGTGTAGTTCATACCCATAATGTGAAAACAAACTTGAGCGACATTCAATCATATTCATTTACCCAAAAATTAAATGAAAACCGATACAAAAAGAAGAATGTAACGTTCAAAGGCTTCAAGCGTGCCAATGGAGATGCCGGCATCCGTAATGAACTCTGGATTGTGCCGACCGTTGGCTGCGTAAACGGCATCGCCGATTTAATGATCCAGCAGTTTAAAAATGAACGGGGCGGAGACATTGCCCCTTTTGAAAATGTGCTTGTTTTAAAGCATAATTACGGATGCTCCCAGCTTGGTGATGACCATGATCAAACAAAGCAGATTTTAGCCGATGCGATCAACCACCCGAATGCGGGAGGAGTGCTTGTACTGGGGCTTGGCTGTGAGAATAACAATATTTATGAACTGCGGGATTCACTCGGTGACTATGATAAAAGCCGTGTCCGCTTTTTGCTTTCTCAGGATGTAGAAAACGAGGTTGAAGCCGGAGTTCAGTGCCTGCATGAGATTTATGAAGCAGCAAAGTATGACAAACGTGAGGATGTGCCGCTTTCTAAGCTGAAAATTGGTTTAAAATGCGGCGGATCGGATGGGTTTTCAGGTATAACGGCTAATCCGCTGCTCGGCCGGTTCTCGGACTTTTTAACTGCGCAGGGCGGGACTACTGTGCTGACGGAAGTGCCGGAAATGTTTGGTGCTGAAACCATTTTGATGGAGCGTGCCGAAAATGAAGAAGTGTTCCAAAAAATTGTCCGGCTGATTAATGAATTTAAACAGTATTTTATGGATCATCAACAGCCGGTTTACGAGAACCCGTCTCCCGGCAATAAAGACGGCGGAATTACCACCCTGGAAGACAAGTCGCTCGGCTGTACGCAGAAAGCGGGAACATCGACAATTGTGGATGTGCTGCCGTACGGCGGGACCCTGAAGAAGCCAGGGCTCAATTTGCTGAGTGCCCCCGGTAATGATCTTGTCGCGTCTTCCGCACTTGCTGCGGCAGGCTGCCAGATGGTGCTTTTTACAACCGGACGGGGTACACCATTCGGGTCATTTGTTCCGACTGTTAAAATTGCCACGAATACACCGCTATACGAAAAAAAACGGCATTGGATCGATTACAATGCCGGTGCCCTGATCGAAGACATATCAGAAGATCTGGTGCTTGAAGACTTTATTCAGTATATTATCCGTGTTGCAAGCGGAGAATGGGTGAACAATGAGAAAAACAATTTCCGCGAGCTCGCTATTTTTAAAACCGGTGTAACGCTTTGATCCGATACTGCTTTAAAAAACGGCGAAGCTGAACTTTCTGAATAGGATTCCCTCCATTTAAAAATACTACTCTTGTGCAGGTAAGCGCACAAAATTTATTTTCTATGGAGGGAAAAGATGGGTATTTTAAGTGGAAATCCAAAGGATGAACCGCTTCATTATGGTGAAGTGTCAGCTGTCTGGGCGGCGTCTCTTGCAGCCAAAGCCATGGCAGCAGCATACAGTACGCTTTTAAATCACGCGGGAGACAAGGATTTAAAAAATCTGATCGAGGAAGCTATCTCGCTTGGACAAGCGGAAATTGAAGGGCTTGATGAAATCTTAAGAGAAAATGGCATTGCGATTCCGCCGGCGCCGCCTGAAAGGCCAAAAGCGAGCCTTGATGAAATTCCGGCAGGCGCCCGCTTTCAGGACCCTGAGATTGCTTCCGCTTTGTCAAAAGATATAGGAATGGGGCTGGTCGCTCACAGCCAGGCCATGGCGCAGTGTATTCGTGAAGATGTCGCTGCTTTATTTGGACAGTTTCATGCTGCGAAAGCCAAAATTGGCTTAAGCAATTTAAAATTATTAAAAGAAAAAGGCTGGCTTGTCGTACCGCCGCTTCATACAACAAACCAGGGAAATGAATAAAATTGGGCAGGACTGCAGAAAAGCAGTCCTGCTTTTTCAGTCTTTTCAACCAGGCCTCTTTGGCGATTGACGCTTTTTAGACTCCTCAGATAAGATAAAAGGGACAGAGGCGGGAGGAGCAGCATGAGTGACGCAACAATTTTAAAAAAAATAGACCGGCAAAAAAGCGAAATGAGTGAGGCTGAGCGGAAAGTGGCCTCCTTTATTTTGAATAATGCCCATCTCGTTCCAAATATGACAACGAAGGATTTATCCGAAAAAGCAGGTGCAAGCGAAGCGACAGTGATTCGATTTTGCAAAACCATCGGAATTGGAAGCTATAAATCTTTTAAGCTGATGCTTGTAAAAGAGCTGTCAAATACCTCTATTGACGTAAATGATTTTTCACTGCTCCAGTCAAAAGATTCGCCGTACGAGTTATTTAATAAAGTGACTCATGTAAACCGCGGAGCACTTGAAGCAGCAGTTTCAGCCCTGGACCGGCGCGAGTTAGATAAGGCGATTGATGTTTTTTTGGAAGCTGACTCGATACTGTTCTACGGAGTAGGCGGTTCAGGAGCGGCGGCAGCTGATGGACATTATAAGTTTGCAAAGCTTGGCTTCCGTACAACAATGACGCCGGATTTTCATTTTATGCTTTCCGTTGCCGCCCATTTAAAAAAAGGCGATGTATTTGTTGGCATTAGTACGTCTGGCAAAACAAAAGACGTATTGGAGCTTGCCCGATTCGCGCAGGTAAGAGGAGCAACAGTAATAGCCATCACTAATGTCGGCAAATCTCCGCTGTACAAAGAAGCGGACATTGTACTCGGCACCCCGATGGTGGAGCATGAAAACCGTATTGGCAGTATTGCTTCTAAAATGGTTCAGATGAATATGATTGATGCGCTTTATGTAGCTGTTTTCCATCGAATTGGTTTGTCTTTAGAAGAGCCCTGCAAGAAGGCAGGCGAAACGGCAGACCGGTTAAAAAGGTAATCGGCCTGTTTTTTTGTATGCGGAAAAGAAACTTTATTTCATTTAATCCAATAAAAAAATTGTTTTTTTATTTCGCAGGCGTATTATAATGAAAGGGTCAAAGGTTTATTTCCTAATTTCCTGGCAGTTGTATAAAATTCTGGTGCCGCTGCGGGTATATTCAGGCTTCAGTAAACTGATCTGAGAAGAAAGAGTGAGAAAGATGCTGAATACAAGCAATCTAATAACCGAATCGAGAAATTGCGCCACTATGCAGCTGGACAATAAGCCGGCTGCTGAATTTTTAGCCGTTATGAATGCGGAAGATGCCAGGGTGGCAGAAGCGGTAAAGCAGGAGCTTTCTGCGATTAGAAAAGTAGTCATTGCAGCAGTGAATACATTCCGGCAAAAAGGCCGGCTTATTTACATTGGAGCGGGAACAAGCGGACGCCTCGGGGTGCTTGATGCAGCAGAATGCATACCGAAATTTGGTGCGCCGTCTGAAATGGTTAAAGGCATGATTGCAGGAGGCCAAAAAGCCGTTTTTTCAGTTGTAGAAGGCACGGGAGACAACGAACTGCTCGCAAAAGCAGACTTAAGCCGGCTGGAAATCGGCCCGAGGGATATGATCATTGGAATTTCAGCAAGCGGCCGCACACCTTATGTTATAACCGGATTGAAGTACGCGAAGCGGCACGGCGCAATGACCGCCGGCATTTCCTGTAACAAGCGGGCAGTTATGAGCCGTTTTGCGGACCTGGCCATTGAAGTGGATGCAGGGCCAGAAGTATTAACCGGAACGACCCCCTTAAAAGCAAGGACTGCACAAAAAATGATCTTAAATATGATCTCTACCGCATCGATGATTGGTATTGGAAAAGTGTATAAAAATCTACTGGCCGATGTGCAGCAGTCGAATGAAAAACTGATTGAACGTTCTAAAAGAATTATTGCTCAAGCGGCGGAAATTGATCCGGCAGCAGCCGAACAGTATTATCAAACAGCAAATGGGCATGTAAAAAAAGCGATTGCCATGGCACTTCTGCAGTGCGATTTGTCAACAGCAGAGAAAAAGCTTGAGCAATCAAGCGGGATTGTAAGGAGCGCATTTTACCAGGGCGGAGTGAACCGGCATGAACAAAGAAAAGCGAATGGCAGTCAGCATCCTGGAGCATGCCGGTGAAAAAGAAAATATCCGTTCCATTACATACTGTATGACCAGGCTGCGGCCGGTTTGTCCCGGGTGATAAAGGTATTTGCTGGAGACCCGGACCTGTTGTGTAAAGCAATGAAATAGTTTTCTTTTTACAAGGAAGGGTATATTTTAGTAAGGGTGAATTCTGCTGGTACAGATATTTCCCGCTATAAAGGAATTCAGACGAATCGCCTGGATACGGCCCGTGACTGCATCCGTTCTGTCGAATTAAGAAAAATGAACGGAATGCCGCCAGTGCCCTTGCATACGGAAGAACGGAACCATAACGGTCGATAATGAGTGCTATTTGCGCTGTGCGGGTGAGCTGCAAATTATCCTTCGCGGCCTGCCGGCTGACGAGAAAGTATACGTTATGCTCCATGTGGGGGAAGAAGATGTACCGCTTTTGACGCATATTGGGCCAGGGCAGTCTTTTTTAATTGAATGGGATGGAGAACTATAGTAGTATTTGCGTGTGCTTTATTTTATAATAAGGACGATGTCTAATTTTAATGATAAAGGAGCTTTCATACCATGGCAGAAAAAACATTTACAATTACTGATGAAACAGGTATCCATGCACGTCCGGCTACAGTGCTTGTTCAAACTGCTTCAAAATTCAGCTCAGATGTAAACCTTGAGTATAATGGCAAAACAGTGAACTTAAAATCAATCATGGGCGTTATGTCTCTTGGTATTCCAAAAGGCGCGTCTATCAAAGTAACGGCTTCCGGCTCCGATGAAGACCAGGCAATTGAAGGCGTAGCTGAAACAATCAAGTCTCAAGGACTTGGCGAGTAATATCGAGAAATCACCGGACAAAGTTCGGTGATTTTTTTTATACGGTTTGGGGAAAAGAACAGTGAGGTGATAACAATGAATATTGAACTTAAGCCCGCCGCGGCTGCGGAATTAAAAAAATACGACTATCAGGAAAATGAGGGCGTACGGATCGAGTCGATTTTTATCGGCAGCTGTTCTATTGCTTCCGAATATCATTTGAAAATTGACCGAAAAAAAGAAGACGATGATTTATTTGTTGTGGAAGGAATTCCGCTGATCATCTCAAAAGAAAGCCAGAACAATTTACATGAACATATTTCACTCGACTTCAATCCAGCAATGGGCTACAAGCTGACCTCGGCCGAAGAAACATACCGTTATAACTTGAAACTGGAAAGAGCCTGAGAAGACCTTCACCTTTGAAGGTCTTTTTTTTGTTTGTCAGATTATGTGACAAAAATCCATACAAACAAGCAGAAAAGTACGAATATATTGTTAGATATTTTTTGGTATTATCCGTTTTTTTCATGTTTTTTATCTTGAAAAGCTTCATTTTAAAAGGAGGGAAGAGAGAAATTCTTTTTTAGTAAGGTCTTCTTACATACCGTGATAAATATTTGAAAAATTATCATTATTTCGCGCGGATAAAAAGATTGCTTCGAAAGCAGAGGCCAATTCGGTTGAATGCGGTTCTCGCTGCAATGGCCGTCAATCATTTTGAAGGGGTGTTTATATGACAGGGATAAAAAAGTTTTGGGGCAGACAAACAATCATCGCAGCCGTTTCAGCTGCCGCACTTGCACTAAGCGGCTGTGCGGCATCAAGTGCTTTAAATGAAGGAGAAGAAAAGCCAGCTGCCGATACAGGAGGAGACACGGTTAAAGTCGGTGTTCTGCATTCATTAAGCGGAACGATGGCAATCAGTGAAGTATCGCTGCGTGATGCAGAATTGATGGCAATCGAAGAGATTAATGCAGACGGCGGTGTTCTTGGCAAGCAGATTGAGCCAATCGTAGAAGATGGTGCCTCGGACTGGCCGACATTTGCAGAAAAAGCGAAAAAGCTTCTTCAAAAAGACGAGGCAGCAGCTGTTTTTGGGGGCTGGACCTCTGCGAGCCGAAAAGCAATGCTGCCGGTATTTGAACAGAATAACGGCCTGCTCTGGTATCCGGTTCAGTACGAAGGAATGGAATCATCGCCGAATATTTTCTACACAGGAGCCACCACAAACCAGCAAATTGTACCGTCTGTAACATGGCTTCTTGAAAACAAAGGAAAATCCTTTTTCTTGATTGGTTCTGACTATGTATTCCCGCGCACAGCGAATAAAGAAATTAAAGCGCAGCTTGAGGCGGAAGGCGGCACACTCGCAGGCGAGGAATATACACCGCTTGGCCACACTGATTACAGCACGCTGATCAGTAAAATCAAAGAGAAAAAACCGGAAGTTATCTATAACACGCTCAATGGCGACAGCAATGTTGCATTTTTTAAGCAGCTGAAGGATGCAGGAATTACAGCGGATGATATTACAGTTCTTTCTGTTAGTATTGCCGAGGAAGAAATTCGCGGCATTGGCACAGATATTTTAACGGGCCATTATGCGGCGTGGAATTATTTCCAAACAACCGACACGCCGGAAAATGAAAAGTTTGTTGCGTCTTACAAAGAAGCGTATGGAGATGACCGCGTAACCGGGGATCCAATTGAAGCAGCCTACAACGCCGTTTACCTGTGGGCGGCAGCTGTTGAAAAAGCCGGGTCTTTTGAAGTTGACGCAGTAAAAGCAGCAGCGGGCGGCATTGAATTTAAAGCGCCGGGTGGAACAGTCACGATTGATGGAGACAACCAGCATACGTACAAAACCGCCCGTATTGGTGAAATTCAAGCGGACGGCCAGTTTAAAGAAGTGTGGAACTCCGGAGAGCCTGTCAAGCCAGATCCATACTTAGAAACGTACCCATGGGCGGAAGGATTAAATTAATCGCTGCAAATAAGGGAGGGGACTTCTCCCTTATTTGTTTTTTAAAAAAGGAGTGAACTGCATGGCAGTCGTTTTCACGCAGCTGTTTAACGGGATTAGTCTTGGATCTATTTTGCTTTTAATTGCCCTTGGACTGGCAATTACATTTGGCCTGATGAATGTGATCAATATGGCTCACGGCGAGTTCATTATGGCCGGCGCGTATACAACATATGTGGTTCAGCAGGCATTTTCACATTATGTTCCGGCGGCGCTGTTTGATTATTATTATATCGCTGCAATTCCGCTCTCATTTTTAATTGGTGCCCTGCTTGGCTTTATTCTTGAAAAAACACTTATTCGTTTTTTGTATCACCGGCCGCTTGACAGCCTGCTGGCCACATGGGGAGTCAGCTTGATTTTACAGCAGGCGGCACGTTCTATCTTCGGTGCGCCAAATGTGGCGGTTACGGCGCCGTCCTGGCTTGACGGCGGATTAACAATCGCAGGAGCAGTTTTTCCTTATAAGCGTTTATTTATTATCGCGCTTGCTGCCGTTTGCATGATTGCTCTTTACTTATACCTTGATAAAACGGCAGCAGGCCGGAAAATGCGTGCAGTTACTTTGAACCGCAGCATGGCGTCAAGCCTGGGGGTTTCAACCAAAAAAGTAGATGCGGCGGCGTTTGCCATCGGCTCGGGACTTGCCGGAATCGCCGGATGTGCACTGACCATTCTGGGACCCATCGGCTCAACCATTGGTATGTACTATATTGTAGATGCATTTATGATCGTTATTTTAGGCGGAATCGGAAGCCTCGTCGGCACCGTGTTTGGTGCGCTGAGTATCGGCATGCTTGGAACAGTGGCCGAGTTCTGGACGGGTGCTTCTATGGCGAAGGTTATCGTGTTTGCGGCGATTATTGCCTTTTTACAATTTAAACCGGCCGGGCTGCTGTCAGCACGCACGCGGTCATTGGAATAGGAGGGAACAAAATGGATAAGAAAAAACTGGGCTATTGGCTTTTTTTTATCGCGCTGTTTTTAGGCCCTCTTTATTTAACTGAATTCCGCCTGGCGCTCCTGGGTAAGTTTTTATGTTTTGCCCTTGTGGCACTCGGCATCTGCCTTATCTGGGGATACACCGGCATTTTAAGCCTCGGGCACGGTGTTTATTTCGGTCTCGGCGCTTATTGTACAGCGATGTATTTAAAGCTTGAAGCAGCGGGCGGAGGTCTTCCGGACTTTATGGAATGGAGCGGCGTAACAGGAATCCCCGCATTTTGGCGGCCATTTGCTAATCCCGCTTTCGCGCTTGGTGCCTCTTTGCTTGTTCCCGCACTGCTTGCAGCAGTGCTCGGGTTTTTAACATTTAAAAACCGAATTAAGGGCGTTTATTTTTCATTGATCAGCCAGGCTGTGGTCGTTGTGTTTGTGACGCTTTTTGTAGCAAAACAGGATTGGACCGGCGGCACAAACGGCCTGACGAACTTCACGACATTTCTCGGATTTTCACTTGCCTCTCCGCTTGTGCAGATCGCCCTTTACTTGATTACCGTTTTGATTCTGGGCGCTTCCTTCGCGCTTGCCGCTGCTCTGACGAAAAGCCGGGCAGGACGGGTATTGTCAGCAGTGCGGGATGGAGAAAACAGGGTGCGCTTTTTAGGGTTTAACCCAACGTCTTATAAAGTGTTTGTTTACAGCCTGTCTGCGGCACTGGCTGGACTGGCCGGAACATTGTTTGTTCTTCAGGTCGGACTTATTTCCCCGGCTATGATGGGAATTATTCCGTCGATTGAAATGGTGCTATGGGTAGCAGTCGGCGGCCGGCATTCATTGATAGGCGCTATTTTAGGAGCTGTTATCGTTAACAGTGCCAAAAGCTTTTTTAGTGAGTCGTATCCTGACATATGGTCAATCTTCCTGGGTCTTCTATTTATTATTGTAGTAATGTTTTTGCCAAACGGTCTTGTAGGAGCAATAGAGTCATGGAAAAAAAGCAGAAAGAAATCCAGGCAAAAAGGAGGAACTGCCGATGCAGCCGATTCTGTCGTGTCGTGATGTGAAAGTTTCGTTTAACGGGTTTCAAGCTCTTCAAGGAGTCGATTTAACGGTTTATCCGCAGGAAGTCCGCTTTTTAATTGGGCCGAATGGAGCCGGAAAAACAACACTGCTTGATGTGATTTGCGGAAAAACAAAAGCAAGCGATGGTGAAGTAGTATACCGGGAAACGGAAAATATCCGCAGGCTGCAGGAGCATCAAATTGTGCATCTGGGCATTACCCGCAAGTTTCAGGCTCCTTCTATTTTCGCCAATTTGACTGTGTGGGAAAACCTGGAGCTTTCACTTAAACAAAAACGCAGCCTCTGGGCAGTAATGCGCGCCAGATTAATAAAAGAAGACAAAGAAAAAATGGAGGCCATGCTCGGCCGCATTGGGCTGGCGCATCAGCGGCATCAGCAGGCGGGAATGCTTGCCCATGGACAAAAGCAGTGGCTTGAAATTGGCATGCAGCTGATGCAGGAGCCGGAGATTTTGCTTCTTGATGAGCCGATTGCCGGAATGAGTGAAACAGAGCGGTATAAAACTGGAGAGCTTATTCATGAAATTTCGCAAAATTGCTCGGTCTTAATTGTAGAGCATGATATGGAATTTGTTCGGAATTTTTCAAAGCAGGTAACCGTTATGCATGAAGGCAGGGTGCTTTGTGAGGGAACAATGGCCGAAATCCAGCAGAATGAGCAGGTGGCGGAAGTATACCTCGGAAGGAGAGAAAGCGCATGCTGACAGTGGAATCAATCCGGGCCGGATACGATGAAAGCATGGTGTTAAATAACGTGTCCATTCAAGCGGAGATAGGAAAAGTAACCGCACTGCTTGGACGCAATGGCGTCGGCAAGTCCACCCTTATCAAGACAATTGCCGGCCTCCTGAAACCGGCTGCGGGATCGGTCGAATGGATGGGAGAGAAAATTCAAAAAAAAGCGCCGGAGCTTCGGGCAAGAAGCGGTATTGCGTATGTGCCGCAGGGAAGAGAAATATTTCCTTCTTTAACAGTGGAAGAAAATCTTTTGCTTGGTCTTGAAGCACTGCCAAGTAAAGAAAGAAAGGGCCTGCCAGACCAGATATTTGAGTGGTTTCCGGTTTTAGGTGAAATGCTGCACCGCAAGGGCGGTGACTTAAGCGGCGGTCAGCAGCAGCAGCTGGCAATTGCAAGAGCCATTGTCGGCAGGCCGAAAATGCTTCTTTTGGATGAGCCGATGGAAGGCATTCAGCCATCGATTGTGCAGCTGATACAGGATGTGATTGTGGACATTGCTTCAACGGGGGAAATGGGCATCATTCTTGTCGAGCACAGCCTTGATCTCGCTTTTGCCTGTGCGGACTACTATTACATTCTGGATCACGGAACAATTGTAAGTGAAGGGATAACGGACAATGTGCACAAAGACATGGTGAAAAAACATCTGGTTGTATAGGGGAAATAAGTAAGAAGGATAAAATCCTTCTTTCAAGCTGTTGACAAACGCTTGCTTTCGGCGTCACTTGCCGTCTGTGAATGCTCATGACCCCAAAAGGTCACTCCGCTTCCCAGCCGGCCGCGTTCCTAGAAAGCCAAACGTTTTCAATCAGCCTGCTTTCTAACTTTGTCTACACTCTCTCTAAGAAGGATAAAATCCTTCTTTTTTTATTGAAAAAACAATTTTCAGAAAAGATTGATTCCTTTTTTGGATAAAACCAGCTATAATGATGTTATAAAATATAACATGAGTGGTGAATTAAGAAGAAAGAAGGGGTCTTTCGTGAAGCTGACAGCACGTGAGCAGGAAAAGTTGATGATTGTAGTGGCGGCGGACCTGGCACGCCGGCGTAAGAACAGAGGCGTCAAGTTAAATTATCCAGAGTCGATCGCGCTTATCACTTACGAAGTAATGGAAGGAGCGCGTGACGGAAAATCGGTTCCGGAACTTATGCAGTTCGGCACGACGATTTTAACAAGGGATGATGTGATGGAAGGCATCCCGGAAATGATTGAAGACATTCAAGTAGAAGCGACATTCCCGGACGGTACAAAGCTTGTAACCGTTCATGATCCGATACGATAAGCAAGGGGGAGCAAAGATGATACCTGGTGAATACAGGCTGCAAAGCAGTGCTGTTGTATGCAACGAAGGAAAAAAAGAAGTAACGGTTTTTGTTACAAACAGAGGCGACCGGCCCGTACAGGTTGGATCTCATTTTCACTTTGCTGAAGTAAATGCATCGCTCGAATTTGACCGGAAGCAGTCATTCGGGATGCGGCTAAATATTCCGGCAGGTACAGCGGTTCGTTTTGAACCAGGCGATGGAAAGCCGGTTGGCCTTGTATCATTTTCCGGAACACGCCATGTCTACGGGCTAAATAACCGCGTGAACGGTGCGCTTGATAAGGAGGAAGATGCATGAGCTTTCATATGCCACGACGCCAGTATGCGGATATGTTCGGGCCGACAACTGGTGACTGTGTCCGCCTGGCAGATACAGAGCTTTTTATCGAAATTGAAAAAGATTACACCGTCTATGGCGACGAGGTGAAATTCGGCGGTGGAAAAGTCATTCGGGACGGCATGGGACAGCATCCGCTTGCCGGACGTGCAGATGCCGCCGATCTTGTGCTGACAAATGCCATTGTGCTGGATTATACAGGCATCTATAAAGCGGATATCGGCATCAAGGATGGAATGATTGCGGCAATTGGAAAAGCCGGAAACCCGCTTTTGATGGACAATGTAGATATTGTCATCGGCGCTTCTACGGAAGTGATTGCGGCAGAAGGAAAAATCGTCACAGCAGGCGGCATTGATGCGCATATTCATTTTATTTGCCCGCAGCAAATTGAAACAGCTCTCGCCTCGGGTATTACAACAATGATTGGCGGCGGGACGGGACCGGCTACCGGTACGAACGCGACAACCTGTACACCGGGTGAATGGAATATTTTCCGCATGCTTGAAGCGGCAGAAGCGTTTCCGATGAATATTGGCTTTCTTGGCAAAGGAAATGCGTCGGGGCTCCAGCCGCTTGAAGAGCAGATTGAGGCAGGCGCCATTGGCTTAAAACTCCATGAGGACTGGGGCACAACGGCCGCGGCGATTGACACGGCTTTGAAAGCAGCCGACAAGCATGACATTCAGGTGGCGATTCATACAGACACGTTAAACGAAGGCGGCTTTGTGGAAGATACTATCGCGGCAATCGGCGGACGGGTCATTCATACATATCATACAGAAGGAGCAGGCGGGGGGCACGCGCCGGATATTATTAAAGCGGCAGGCTATCCAAACATCCTCCCTTCTTCGACAAATCCGACGCGGCCATACACCGTCAACACACTGGATGAGCACCTGGATATGCTGATGGTTTGCCATCACCTTGATCCATCCGTGCCGGAAGATATCGCTTTTGCCGATTCACGAATCCGGAAAGAAACGATTGCAGCAGAAGATATCTTGCATGATATGGGTGTGTTCAGCATGATCAGCTCGGACTCTCAGGCTATGGGCCGGATTGGCGAAGTGATTCTGCGCACCTGGCAGACAGCGGATAAAATGAAAAAGCAGCTTGGAAAAATGAAAGAGGAATCAGGCGAAGGAGACAACTTTCGGGCAAAGCGCTATGTAGCAAAATACACCATTAACCCGGCCATTACCCATGGAATTTCAGAATACGTCGGCTCGGTTGAAAAAGGAAAGCTTGCCGACCTGGTTTTATGGGAGCCTGCTTTCTTTGGAGTGAAGCCCGAGCTTGTTTTAAAAGGCGGGCTGATCGCGCACAGCGTAATGGGAGACCCGAATGCTTCCATTCCAACACCGCAGCCGGCATTGTACCGGCCGATGTTTGCAAGCTTTGGCAAAGCGCTGTACCAGACGTCAATGACATTTATGTCCAGGGCGGCGATCGAGCGCGGTGTTCCTGAAAAGCTGGGGCTCGAGAAAATGATCCGCCCGGTCAGCGGCATCCGCACATTGCAAAAAAGCGATATGAAATACAACGGAGAAACGCCGGACATTAACGTGGACCCGCAAACCTATGAAGTAAAAGTAGACGACGAACTGATTACGTGCGAGCCAGCGGAAACCGTTCCAATGGCACAGCGCTATTTCTTATTTTAAGGTGGGGAAAACATGATTATTGAAAAAGTAATTGGAAATGTTGAAACAGATAATATCCGCGCTCCGCATACAGAACGGGTTTTTCTGGCGAGTGATGAACTGGTCAAGCGGATTCAGCGGGTCAAAACAGACCATGGCCGGGAGCTTGGCATCCGGCTGCGGGAGCCGAAAGATCTGCAAAACGGGGACATTTTATACCGTGATGAAAAAAACATGATCGTTATTAGTGTATTAGCAGACGATGTACTGACGATTATGCCGGAATCCATCGGGCAGATGGGAGACATTGCCCACCAGCTCGGAAACCGCCACCTGCCCGCCCAGTTTGAAGGCGATGAAATGATTGTACAGTATGACTATTTAGTAGAAGAGCTGCTCCAGAAGCTGGAAATCCCATTTCGCCGTGAGGAGCGCCAGGTAAAAAAAGCGTTCCGCCATATCGGGCACAGCCATGATTAATCCGATGCTGTCCTTCATGCAGCTGTGTGATTCCAATTTTCCGTCAGGTGCTTTTTCGCATTCTTTCGGATTGGAGACATACATTTATGAAGGCGCCATCCATGACTCGGCCACCTTTGAGGCCGCCATGCGCATGTATATGACGAACCAAATGGCTTATACAGATGCACTTGCCTGCCGGCTCGCCTATGAAGATATTGAAAGCGGCCGGTTTGATCATTTAAGAGAGCTTGACCATATGCTTTCCGCACTGGCGCTGCCAAAAGAAACGCGGGAAGGAACGCGGCGGATTGGAGAACGAATGGCAAAGCTTTGTGCTGATTTATATAAAAGTCCATTTATTGACACGTACGTTAAACAAATTCGCCAGAAAAAAGTGAACGGCCACCCGTCCATAGTGTTTGCACTGGCGGCACACCATTTGCAGGCGGACAAAAAGGATGCCATTGCCGCGCACCTTTTTTCAGGCGTTCATTCACTTATCCAAAATGCGGTTCGCGCGGTTCCGCTTGGACAAACGGATGGACAGCGGATTCTTCTGGCGCTTCAGCCGTTGATTCAGGAGATTGCGGAACGAACAGAAACGATGACAGAAGAGGAGCTTGGCATGAATATGCCGGGCCTTGAAATTGCCCAGATGCGGCATGAGCAGCTGCCGGTTCGGCTGTTTATGTCGTAACTTATAAAAGGAGCTGAAAAAAATGGAACCAGTACGGATTGGCATCGGCGGCCCGGTTGGCGCTGGCAAAACAATGCTTGTTGAAAAAGTAACGCGTGCAATGAATAATGAATTCAGCATGGCTGTTGTAACGAATGACATTTACACAAAAGAAGACGCGCAGTTTTTAATGAAAAACGGAGTGCTGCCGCAGGACCGGATTATCGGTGTGGAAACAGGCGGATGCCCGCATACAGCCATCCGCGAAGATGCATCCATGAACTTTGCAGCCATTGATGAGTTAAACGAAGCACATCCTGACCTGGATATTATTTTTGTAGAAAGCGGCGGGGATAATCTCGCAGCCACCTTCAGCCCGGAGCTTGTAGACTTTTCAATCTATATTATTGATGTCGCGCAGGGAGAAAAAATTCCGCGTAAAGGCGGACAGGGAATGATAAAGTCAGATCTGTTCATTATTAACAAAACCGATCTGGCGCCTTATGTCGGTGCCAACCTGGATATCATGGCAGAAGACACCAAAAAATCACGGGGGGCGGACAAGCCGTTTTTCTTCACAAACTTAAAAGAAGAAGCCGGGCTTGATGACGTAGTAAAGTGGATTAAAGAAAATGCGCTCCTGATGGGGCTCGAAGCATGAGCATAACCGGCACACTGCGCATGAAAGCGGTCTGCCGGGGCGATAAAACGGTCGTGGCAGATACGTATTTTGACGGAGCGTTTAAAGTGGCACGGCCCATTTATTTTGAAGAAAGTGAACCGACTGTTTACAGCCTGCATGTCGGCGGCGGCTATGTCGGCGGCGACCGCTACCATACAGATGTGGTTCTTGAGCAGGGCGCCAAAATGACTTTGACCACACAGTCAGCAGCGAAGGTCTACAAAACACCGAACGCACCGGTTTTTCAATCGATGAATGTTTCACTCGCACAGGGCAGCGCGTTTATGTATGTGCCCGACCCGCTGATTGCCTATGAACGAGCACGTTTTCAGCAGGAAACCATTATACACATGGAAAAAGGAGCCACGCTGCTTTACAGTGACAGTATGACGCCGGGCTGGTCTGAAAGCGGCCGGCCTTTTCGATACGAATGGATTCGCTCAAAGCTCAAAATTTATGAACAGGGTGTTCTTCAGGCGTATGATCATCTTTTTTTAAAGCCGGATGAGCATGGCTTGTTTTCGTTAATGCAGATGGAAAATTACACGCATGCCGGTTCGCTGTTTATTGTCTCGCCACAGCTTGGGCAAAACTGGCAGGAAGAGCTGGGACCGCTTCTGGAACTATACGATAATCAGGCCCGCATTGGATTTTCCGAATTGAAAAACAGCGGATGCACCATTCGGATTTTAGCCAATGCCTCCCATGTTATCGAGGAGATCATTTTGAAGTGTACCAATTGGCTGCGCGCCAAGCTTGATCAGAAGCCAGTGCTGTTAAGAAAGTATTAAGGGGAGAAGAAAAATGATCCAGGGCGGACTTCTATCGATTTTGTTCCTCGGATTTACACTGGGCATCAAGCATGCAACAGAACCGGATCACGTCATTGCCGTTTCTACAATTGCAAGCCGGACAAAAAAATGGTCCCACTCTTCGCTGGCCGGTGTATTCTGGGGACTTGGACATACGGCAACTCTTTTGGTAATCGGAGTGACAGCCGTGGCGCTTGGCCGCCATATTCCAGAAACTGTAGCTTCACTGCTTGAGTTTTTTGTCGGCGTGATGCTCGTTTATTTGGGCCTAAACGGAATTCGCAAAGCCAGGGCTGACTTTAAAGAAAGAGAACAGCAGCATTTTCATAAAAGGTCATTTGCAATTGGTGTTATTCACGGGCTTGCCGGAAGTGCGGCTATGGTACTGCTGACGGCATCAACAGCTGACACCGGCTTAGAGGCGTTTCAATTTATTCTTATTTTCGGGGCAGGAACAGTTGCAGGGATGTTTCTGTTTACAGCAGTGCTGGGCTTGCCGTTTCTTGTCTCCACCCGTAAGTCGCTCCCTGTTTTTTTTATTCGGCTGACATCGGCCATCAGTATTGTATACGGTCTGTATTATATGGTACAGACAGGCTCAGGATTGATTTCCTGATAAGCAGGCTGCTTTAAAGGGCAGTCTCAGGCTGTTGACAAACGCTTGCTTTCGGCGTCACTTGCCGGCTGTGAATGCTCATGACCCCCAAACGGTCACTCCGCTTCCCAGCCGGCGGCGTTCCTGGAAGAACAAACGTTTTCAATCAGCCTGCTTTCTAACTTTGTCTACATTCTCAAGCCATTCTAGAAAGAAACGGCTTTTTTTCTTATTGGAATACAATCGTTTTGTTTTCGTGAACAATCACGCGGTCTTCTAAATGCCACTTCACCGCACGAGCCAGTAC
>NZ_LAJB01000016.1 GCF_000970685.1 Domibacillus indicus | reverse complement strand
TTTCACTTGACGGTTACAGACCAGCAAGGTCATTTGTGACATGGTCAAGGCTAAACTGCTTTAAATCCAGTTTCTTAGCTTGATAAGGTGAGGTATACGGAATTGCAGAAATTATGTGATTAAAGGCTAATTGACGCGTATACGAAAGGTATTAGAAAAGTTAGAGGCGAAGACTTTTCTACTCTTTATAACTTTCCTGCGTACTAGATAGTACGTTAAAGAAACGAACGGAAACCTAAATCACAATAATAGTACTAATTTAACTAAATGGGGATTACCTAAGCTGGAATGCTTAATAAGCTATGTGCAATGCCGCAAGGTGAGAAATTTCAAGGGAAGGACTCCCAAGAAAGATGGCACTGAATATCCAGTATGGTAACGGAGTTATCGTAGTAATCTGAGCAAGGGAAAGCCTTGTACATGGTGAAGGATAACAGGCTATTTGATTGATAAAAGAATGGAGGTATGCGAAATGCAGAACGCCGATACAATTTTATCGATATTGGAGAAACAAACAATTAATAACAAGGATTTTGAATACAAACGCTTATATCGAAACTTATTTAATGCAGACCTTTTTGTTAGTGCCTATGGCAATATTCAATCTAAACCAGGAAATATGACACCTGGGGTAGATAACAAGACTATAGATGGGTTCAAAATGCAATGGATAGAAGATACAATAAATCTCCTCAAAGAAGAAAAATACTATCCGTTGCCTGCTAGAAGAGTATATATTCCAAAAAAGAATGGTGGAAAAAGACCGTTAGGTATTCCTACCTTCATGGATAAATTAGTACAAGAAGTACTGCGCATGATACTTGAAAAAATTTATGAGCCGACTTTCGATGCTAATTCTCATGGTTTTCGACCAAAACGTAGTTGCCATACAGCCCTTTACCAAATTAAAAAATCATGTAAAGGTACAAACTGGATTATAGAAGGTGACATCACAGGCTGCTTTGATAATATCGACCATGAAATACTCATGAAAATCCTTTCAAAAAGAATCAAGGATGGCAGGTTTTTGGAATTAATACGACGATTCTTAAAAGCAGGTTATTTTGAGTTTCAGAAAAAAAGAAATTCAATATCTGGAACCCCACAAGGCGGAATACTCAGCCCATTATTGGCTAATATCTATCTTAACGAACTAGATATATATATGAATAAAGTGTGCACACAATATAACAAGGGAGCAAGGCGAAAACAAAGTCTCGAATACCATAGGATGGTTTGTAATAGACACAATTACCTCAAACGAGGTAAGAAGAAAGAAGCAAAAAGATTGCATAGAAAGATACTCCAGACCAATCCTGCTGACAGCTTTGATACTAACTACATCCGGGTAAAGTATGTTCGTTATGCCGATGATTTTTTGGTATGTATCATAGGAAGCAAGAAACTAGCAGAAGAGATTAAGCTCAGAATCACAGAATACCTAAAAAATAATCTAAAACTGGAGTTAAACCAACAAAAAACGTTTATTACGAACCTTAAAAACGAAAAAGTTAAATTCCTTGGATACGAGATAACTAAAAGTCAGGAAAATTCCTTGCAAACACGTGATGTTACAGGTCGGAAAAAGAGACATATAAACGGGTCTATACAACTTCTGGTTCCATGGCAAGTAATTACAGATAAATTAAAGCCCTTCAAAAAAGGAAAAAAAGCCATAGGATTTCCAGCCAGAAGAAATTTACCTGTCCTTGATATCATACAAACCTATAATGCGGAAATTAGAGGTCTATATCAATACTACTGTCTCGCGACAAATGTATCTAGGGAGCTTGCCAGATTTCAATATTATCACTACTATAGCTTGGCCAAAACGATAGCTGGCAAGGAAAATATTAGCGTAAAAAAGGTACATGATAAATATGGCGTCGAGATAGAACGAAAAGACAGAACCGGAACAAGGAAAATCATTGGATACACGTACCCTACTTACAAAGGTAAACGTACTATCACCTATTACAATGGTGGATTAAAAAAAGTTGACCGGCCTATCTCCGATATGTCTGACACCTTTGGGAACCATTTTAAAAGCGGGCAATTATTACAGAAGCTTGCAAGTGATTGTTGTGAATTATGCGGAACAAAAACCGAAAGGTTAGAAGTGCACCATATTAAGAAGTTAAAAGATATAAAGCGTAAGTATTCAAAACATGGGAAAAGAGTACCGGATTGGGTATTGCTCATGAGCGTTATTAATAGAAAAACTCTTGTAGTTTGTGAAGAATGCCATAAGAAAATACACAATGGCACTTTGAAAAAAAAGTTTCCCAAATAAATAGCTGGAAAGCCGTATACATTGAAAAGTGTACGTACGGTTTGGAGGGGAGTTCACAGAAACCTGCTAACGAAATTTAGTAAGGCGCTGGGTGCTTACCCTACAGTGTAGAGGCGGTGCGCCGCAGGATCCACCCGCTGCATGCCTATGTCATTGTGATCGCCCATAAAGAACGGTCCGGCTCTGTTGTATTGGCTGCCTCACCGCGGGTAAAAAAAGAATTCGGCATTCAGACGGGATCACGGAATTATGAAATACCCAAAGATCCACGCTTACTCATTGTCGAACCTTCAATGGCGCTTTATCTAAAAGTAAATAAAATGATCCTGGATATTTTTCGCCGCTTTGTAGCCGAAGAAGATCTGCATTGCTATTCCATCGATGAAGCGTTTCTAGATGTAACGGCTTCAAAAAGGCTCTTTGGAGACAAATTCACGATTGCCCGAACCATTCAGCGTACAGTCTGGCAGGAGCTGCGCCTGGTTGTCACCATAGGGATTGGTGACAATCCCCTGCTTGCGAAGCTGGCTCTTGATAACGAAGGGAAAAATGCCCCTAATGGGATTTCGTACTGATCGTATGATGATGTCTCAACGAAGGTGTGGGCGATTGACCCGATAACAGATATGTGGGGAATTTCCAACGGCTACGCCAGGGCCCTTTACAATATCGGAATTGAATCGGTAAAAGACCTTGCCCACGCAGACAAGTGGAAACTCAAGCGGAAATTTGGTGTGCTTGGGGAGCAGCTCTATTATCATGCCTGGGGAATTGATTACAGTATTATTTCTGAAAAAGTGGGAGCACGTGAAAAATCCTTTTCCAAGGGGCAGATTCTGCTGCGGGATTACGAAAGGGAAGAGGAGCTTATCATTGTCATTAAAGAAATGACAGAGGATGTAGCGATGCGTCTGCGCCAGCATGGGACTGCTGCAGCGGGGATTGCGCTTGACATATCGTATAGCCGGGATATCGAGGAACGTGGCTTCAGGCATCAAATACTCCTTCCGAGGAGCACAAATAAGACAGCTGAGCTGTGTGAACACTTTGTGCGGCTGTTTAAACGGTATTGGGACGGGCAGCCGGTGCGCCAAATCCATGTCGTGTGCAGTAAATTGCAGCCTGCCGCACATGAACAAATGGATTTATTTACACGCCCTGAACTCGATGAAAGGCGCTACATTCTAGATGAAACCATCGATCAAATACGTGGCCGTTTTGGCAAAAAAGCGATTTTTCATGCGTACAGCCTGATGAAAGGCGGTACGTATCTTCAGCGAGCCGGGCATATTGGAGGGCATAAAGGAGTTTCTACTTAATTCCACATAAGGGTACTAGCATTTAGCTAGCACCTTCTTTTGGTCGTTACATATATACTTACATTTGCTGTTTAAACGCCTTGTTAAAAATTTATTGATAAAAAAACAATTCCTAGAAAAAATGATGTATCGTTATTAAGTAGCCGAGACACTTTTTTACTAGTCTTTAAAGAAACTGAGGGATTTTGTACTAAAGAGTGAAAAACTTGTGAAGAAATACACTTAAACGAACGGGCGGGTTTGTTCAATAAGAGTAATTAGCAACATCTATATACTACGCGAGAATCATAATTGCTTTTATAAATAAAGTAATCATATAATTTGTTTAAAAAAGGTGTTATCTATGCCGATTAATTCTTTTGAAAACTATCCGATGAGCTGGAAGCCATCCATTGATAAAACCAAAAAGCCAATTTATCAAGTACTCGCAAGGCATTTGGAACAAGATATTATAAACGGGGTTTTATTACCTGGAACAAAACTTCCTCCACAGCGAGAATTGGCCGATTATTTAGATTTAAATTTGAGTACCATTTCAAAAGCGTTTAAAGTGTGTGAGTTAAAGGGCTTATTAAGTGCAACTGTTGGAAGTGGCACATTTGTATCGTATGATGCGCTATCGAATGCGTATTTACTTGAAGATACAAAGCCGAAGCATTTAATTGAAATGGGAGCCACACTGCCAGATAATGGTTCTTACGAGCCACTATTACTCCAGCTAAAAAGTATGCTGCAGGAGACAGATTATGAAAAATGGTTTGGTTATGACCGGGCAGGCGAAAGCCTTTGGCAAAAGGATGCAGCGATAAAGCTAATCCGAAGAGGTGGATTTGAAACAACTGTTGATCACATTTTATTTGCAAATGGGGGTCAAAATGCGATTGCTGCCACACTGGCAAGTCTTTGTAAGCCTGGAGACCGCATTGTTGTTGACCAGCATACGTATCCAGGCCTGAAAACTGTTGCGGCGATGCTTAATGTTCAAATAGTACCGATAAAATCAGAGAACTATGAAATGAGTCCAACGTCTTTTGAATATGCGTGTAAAAATGAAAATATTAAAGGTATTTACTTGATTCCAGATTATCATAATCCGACAGCTTCCTTTATGTCGGTCGAGAATCGCAAGATGGTGGCAGCCATTGCCAAAAAGTATAATCAGTTCATTATTGAAGATGGGTCGTACCACCTTCTGAGCGAAAAACCAATGCCAGCAGTCGCATCGTTTGCACCGGAACAGGTTATCTACATCGCAAGTTTATCTAAATCATTAGCGCCGGGCTTACGACTAGCCTATGTAGTAGTGCCGAGTCAATTCAAGGAGCCCATTTCAAAGGCACTTTATAACTTAAATATAACAGTGTCTCCATTATTAGCTGAACTGACAGCGCGCACGATTGTATCAAATCAATTTGAAGCCTTAATTAAGGGTCATCGGGAACAAACCATTCGCAGAAACCAAGTCGTAAATCGATATTTGGGTGACTATACGTGTTTAGGTATTGAAACAGGTATCTTTCGCTGGCTGTTATTACCGGGCAGGATTACAGGTGCTGAATTTGAAAGGTTAGCTGCACAGCAGGGGGTGCAAGTTTACGCAGCTGAACGTTTTGTAGTTGGAAATAGTTGTCCAGAGCGGGCGGTAAGGGTTGCTGTCTGTGCACCAAAAACGCTCGAAGAGCTTGAGCAGGGACTGATGATCCTTAAACGTTTGCTGAACGATCTTACCTGATATTGTTTGCCATACAATTATAATATTGTATGGCTTTTTTGTGCGTGTTATGATGATTCAAATCTAGTTGAAGGAGTATAAGAAATAGGATTAGCTTTTAAAAAGGGAGGTTAAATGATGTTGCATAAAGAGAATGTAAAAGCAGTAGACGCTCAATCAGCTTGGCTACAAAGCTACATTGGCTCTTCAGAAAAACAACAACAATTATATAAAAGAACATTAATGGTTGTGATCATATCCCAAATTTTTGGAGGAGCAGGACTCGCAGCAGGAATAACAGTGGGAGCACTTCTAGCCCAGGACATGTTAGGGACAGATAGTGTAACCGGTATTCCAACGGCGTTGTTTACTTTAGGATCTGCAGCGGCCGCACTGATTGTGGGAAGACTTTCTCAGCGATTTGGACGCCGTTCTGGACTTGCGGCTGGATTTTTGGCTGGAGGGATCGGTGCCATTGGAGTAGTCGTTTCAGCATTAACAAATAGCATTTTGCTTTTATTTATTTCACTTCTTATCTATGGGGCTGGATCGGCTACAAACTTACAAGCACGATATGCAGGAACTGACTTGGCCAGCTCCACACAAAGGGCAAAGGCTGTGAGTATAGCCATGGTTTCCACTACATTCGGTGCTGTTGCAGGGCCAAACCTGGTGGGTGTAATGGGTGAGTTTGCTGTATCCATAGGAATTCCTGCTTTAGCGGGTCCATTTATATTAGCTGCTGCAGCTTATATACTTGCTGGTTTGGTTCTATTCATTTTCCTTCGTCCTGATCCCTATATAGTAGCAAAAGCTATAGCAGATGCTCAAAGAATAACCCGTAATGTACTTTCAGAGGAAAACTCTCATTTGGCATCGATAAACAAGCGAGGCATTTTTGCAGGAGCTGCAGTCATGATTCTAACTCAATTTGTGATGACTGCCATTATGACGATGACACCTATACATATGAGGCACCATGGACATGGTTTGAATGAAGCAGGACTTGTCATTGGATTTCATATAGGGGCCATGTTTTTACCTTCGTTAGTAACGGGTTATCTTGTTGATAAAATTGGCCGTGTTGTTATGGCTGTTGCTTCTGCCATTACACTGCTTGTTTCTGGCATTCTAGCCGCTATGGGCCCTGCTGATTCGATAGCAGTACTCATTGCAGCACTTGCTTTGCTTGGTCTTGGCTGGAATTTTGGTTTAATTAGTGGCACAGCCATTCTTGTAGACGCAACCCCGCTATCTACCCGGGCTAAAACACAGGGTTCTGTAGATGTTTGGATTGCTTTGTCAGGAGCATTGGGAGGCGGCTTATCTGGCATGGTTGTAGCACATTCTAGTTATGCAATCCTCTCGATTACTGGCGCTGCTCTTTCATTACTGCTCATTCCAATTGTTGTTTGGGCCTCTAACAATCAGAATAAAGTTTAATAAAATAAGGAAAGCTGAAAATCCAAGGTGTTTTTAGAGTAAAGTAGATTTGAGTCAATAATTTTTCGTGTCCAAATTATTGACTCAAATACACACCTTTTTTGAAACACTTATTTTTCTCTTTGATTACGCTGTAAAGTTTCCATCATAACTTAACATCACGGCGGACTTTACTCCAGCCATGTCTGAGATGCTGGTAATAAAATTCATATCGGTTTCCTTTACGCGCACTTCATAAGTAATTTCATAATCATATCCGTTGATGACGGATTTTGACTTAACAAAATATTTTTTTACACTGGCAGAAATAACATGATCCAGTGATTTTTCAATGGCATTGTCTTGATACTTTACGATTAATAAATAAGGATTCTCAATCTTGATCCGATTAATAAAGATAACTAATACCAATCCAATTAAAAGAGAACCGAATACGGCTAGAAGAATAAAGCCTGCTCCGCATAATATCCCCGCAACGATTGTCCAAAAAAGATACACAATATCCATAGGGTCTTTAATAGGCGTCCGAAACCGTACAATCGATAATGCGCCAACCATACCAAGCGACAGAAGAACATTTGAAGAAATCCCGATAATAATTAAAGCTGTGGCCATGGACATGACAATCAGTGAAATATTAAATGTATGTGAGTAAATAACACCCGAGAAGGTTTTTTTGTAAACAAAGTAAATAAACAGCCCAATGCTGAATGCTGCCAGCAAGCCGATCAGTGAATCGACAAGGGAAAAGCTGCTTGTATTCTCCAAAAACTTAGATTTAAAAATATCACTAAAATTAGTGGTTTCCATTTTTTATTCCTCCAATAATGTAAATTGCTTGATCGGGCAGGTTACCCGTACATTCTGCTGATTTGATATTTTGAATAAGCGCCTGCTTTCATGTCGCTTACTTGCAGCAGCTGCTTAATGACAGTGGGCAGAAACTCATCAAATTTGACTTCAAGGACCACAACGTCTGGATTGGTTTCCACCATCACAATATCCGAATTTAAAACATCGTTATTCCGAAGGCTCGTTTTAATGGAACTGTCAAAAGTGACCCGGACGTTGCCGTATTTGTATATAAATACTTCTCTCTCATAATCTACGACGGTAATGGGCTTTAATTGAAGCAGGTTCATTTGCCAGTAAAGGTCGCGGATCAAAGATCTTGCGTCATTTTCCATCCAGGAGATGTCCCCATGCCTGATTTGCTCATACTCTTCGGCGGTGATTGGGCATTTTTGTTTGTACGTCAGGTTATTGCGCTTGCTCTTTTTTTCTAAATTTAAGTAATCCGTATTGAAGTCATACAGCCTGACCCGGAATTTATCACGTTCAAATAATCCTTCTTTTTTTTGGATCAACACTTTATTATCAAGGTTGTCAAAATACACACTGCGGATTAAATAGGTCCCATTTTCCCCGGCGTGAGGATCCACTTCCATGTAATGCTTTAATTTATTGCGAAGAAGGTAGCAGTCTGCTTTTGACATCTCATGCTTTAATTCCCTTCGTCCCTTTACATTGTTCAAACTCATCGCTTCCATATGCCTGTTCTCCTTTGCTGTTCAACTTCCTTGAAGCCTATTATTCGAGAAGAACCTTAAACAAACCTTAAAATAGTTAATTAAAATAAAAAAAGAGATCACACATCGGTGATCTCCTACTTTGGAAGCTTAACTTTAAAGGTGGTTCCCTTGTTTTGATTCTTTATCACTTTAATACTCCCGTTGTGCTTGGTTACAATCCATTGGGCAATCGATAATCCCAGCCCCATACCGCCGGTTTCTCTGGATCTGGCCTTGTCTTCACGGTAAAACCGTTCAAAAATATAGGGAATATTCTCTTCTTTGATTCCCATTCCTGTATCACTGACTTCAACGATAACCTTATGATCTTCTCTGTATGTCTTCACACCAATACTGTCGCTTTCACTTGTGTATTTTAAAGCATTATCCAGTAAAATAACCAGCAGCTGATGAAGCCGTGTTTCATCAGCTTCTATAGTAGAAGGGCAATTTAAATTCAGCCAAAAATGCTTGTCCTGAGACTCGGCAATTTCCCTATAAGGAGCACATACCTTCTCCACAAAAGAATCCACTTCAACCGGCTGCTTCACAAGCTGCGTTTCCGCTGAATCAGCTCGTGCCAGGGTTAACAGGTCTGAAGTAAGTTTTGACAATCGCCTTGTTTCAGACAGGCTTAAGGCGATATTTTCAAATTTGTCTGCGATTCTTTCCTGCGGGGCAGTCAGCAGCAGTTCCAGCTTATTTTGAATGATTGTGAGCGGAGTCCTCAGTTCATGCGAAGCATTTTCAACAAATTCTGCCTGCTTATTCCATGATTGAATGATTGGCTTTATCATCTTCCCTGATAAAATAAAACTGGCTAAGATAGAGAGAACAATAAAGACGATTGAGCAGATCGTGATCAATCTTTCGAAATTAGAAATGATGGTCTGTTCGGCGTCCACATTGATCATAAGCTGTGTATAAGCAATGTCATCCCCCTCATTGTTATCCTTAAAAAGAAGATACCGGAAAGGATAAAGGTTATGAATGGTCGTCATCGTGATGTTGTCTATTGTTGTTTTGTCTAATGTATAGTCTTGAAGATAGTTTTCATAAAACAATGTTCCGAGTTCATTTTCATTTAGAATATTTCCATCACGATCCCAATGAATCGTGATGATTCTGGGATTGAGATTACCTCTTTGTCTTTCATTGAAGCCGGGCTCTTCTTTTCTCACAGCAGGCTTAAAGCCGGTAACAGTATCGTCCGTCATCCTTTCTTTAAGCAACAACAGCTCTTCGTCTGTTTTAGAGAATAAGGTGCTTTGAACCTCGCTGAAAATGATAATGCTAAAAATCGTAAAAATAACAGTAAAAGCCATCAAGTTGAATAGCATGAATTTTAGCTGCTGTTTTTTGAAAATGGTTTTATTAAACATTTCCTTCACCAGTGTCGGTCAGCATATACCCCAGGCCGCGAAATGTTTTGATATATTGATCATATCCAAACGTTTTAAGGCTTTTTCGTAAATTGCTGGCATACACTTCGACCACGGTGGTAGAAGTATCGGATTCAAAGCCCCAAATCCTATCAAAAATCTGCTCTTTTGTTAAAATTGTATTTTTATTGTTGATCAAATACTCCAGCAGGTCGAATTGTTTTCCGTTTAACTTAATTGGTTCCCCGCCCAATTCTGCCTTCTTGTTTTTAATATTTAATTTTAAGTCTTTAAAAGTAATAACATTCTCTTTCAGAAACCCGCCGGATCTCCTCACCATGGCCTCGAGACGCAGCAGCAGCTCTTCCCGGTGGAACGGCTTTACTAAATAGTCATCGGCACCAACTTTAAAGCCCTGAATTTTATCATCAATCCCATCCTTTGCTGTCAGCATAATGACAGGAGTCGTAATGTTTTGTTTTCTTAATGCCTTCAGTACGTCATAGCCGTTCATATGTGGCAGCATGATATCTAAAATAATGACATCGAAGATATTCTGCTCTGCAAGAAATAACCCTTCTTCGCCATCAAATGCCTGCTCCGTTTCGAATATTTCTTTCGTTGTTTCACAAATGGACTGGGAGAGATACTTGTCATCTTCAATAATTAATAATTTCATATTCTGTTCTCCTTTTTATCTATCTCCTGTTAAACAGATACGTTAGATTATAGAGTCAATTCAAACAAAAGCAACTATTTCTTTTTCTGCCCTTTTTTAAGGTTTGTTTAAGGTTCATTCTCAATAATGGGACTCACAAGACCATTACAAACTTAAAAAACATTAGCCAAAATGTTTATTTAAAAAAGGAGCTACCCATGAAGAAACGTGATTCTAAATTTATAAAAGTAACAGCTTCTCTTATGTGTACGGCAATTTTATTTGCCTGCAGCAATGGAGAAGACAAGGCGACTCCAACCAATGACTCACTCGCAAAAGCCGAGAGCTTAAGTACGATTGGCAATCAGGATATAGCCAGTGTAATCAGTGAGAAGGTAACCTACTCTGATGAGGATCTTTACAGCAAATGGGACAATGCCACATCCATTAAATTAGATGGGAGCAGCGCAAGCTTTGAGGGCGATGGCGGTGTGGTGATTGATGGAAATATCATCACGATCAGAACTTCTGGTGTGTACACGATCAGCGGGAAACTGGATGATGGACAAATTATCGTAGATGCAGAAGATGAAGGGGCTGTCAGGCTCATTTTGAATGGAGCAGAAATTAACTCTTCTTCCAGTTCACCTGTCTATGTAAAGAAAGCTGAAAAAACAATTGTGTCTCTTGAGGAAGGTACAGAAAACCTTTTAACAGATGGAGAAAAATATGTTTATGAGGATTCAGAGGAAGATGAACCGAGTGCTGCCTTGTTCAGTAAAGGCAACCTGACGATCAACGGCAGCGGGAAGTTAGTGATTCGCGGTAATTATAATGACGGGATTGCCTCTAAAGACGAACTGAAAATTACAGGCGGAACGATCGAGATTGAAGCTGTTGATGATGGAGTGATAGGCCGGGACCTTCTAGCCGTTAAAGAAGGAAATATCAGCATTAAAGCGGGCGGAGACGGTATGAAATCCACAAATGACGAAGATACTTCAAAGGCAGTCATTGCCATTGAAGGAGGGACCTTCAACATCACGGCAGCTAACGACGGAATCCAGGCGGAGACTTCGCTATTGGTCGCAGATGGAAATTTTACTGTTTCATCCGGCGGAGGAAGCCCGGAAAGCATAGCCACCAAGGAAGAAAGTAAGCAGGCTCCGGGAGAAACAAGTACAAGCACAGCTAGCTCTGCAACTGAGACAGAAAGCACGAAAGGATTGAAAGCGGCTGTGGAAGTGGCCATCGGAGGTGGAAGCTTTAACCTGAATTCATCTGATGATGCCATTCACAGCAATAATTCCATTACCATTACAGGTGGAGACATAAAAGTAGCCTCGGGTGACGATGGAATCCATGCGGATACCTCCATTCTCACGAAGGGCGGAAACATCAATATTACAAAAAGCTACGAGGGAATGGAAAGTAAAACCATTACGATTGCAGATGGCAAAATTCACGTAAAAGCGAGTGATGACGGTATCAACATCGGCGGCGGCAATGATGGTTCAGGCATGGATATGGCACAGACAGATGCTGAAGATAACCTCCTTTCCATCAATGGCGGCTATGTGTATGTTGACAGCGATGGCGATGGACTGGATTCCAATGGTTCTATCTCGATGACAGATGGGACGGTTATTGTTAGCGGACCAACCAATGGTGGAAACGGAACACTGGATTATGACCAAAGTTTTGAAATGAGCGGTGGCTTCTTGATCGGTGCTGGAAGCTCAGGAATGGCTCAGGCCATTTCTGAAGAATCTACACAAAATGGCATCATGATGACTTATTCGGAAACACAATCGGCAGGCACTCTCCTTCATCTTGAAGACAGCGAAGGAAATACAGTTGCGACCGTTGCACCGGAAAAAGATTATCAGTCGGTCGTGATCAGTTCACCTGAACTCACAAAAGATGCTTCTTATACTCTTTATACTGGAGGAACATCGACTGGGACGGAAAGTGATGGCCTTTTTGAAGATGGAGACTACCAAGACGGAACAAAAGTAGTCGAATTTACGATTTCCGATGCTGTTACATGGGTCAATGAATCAGGGGTTACAGAAGCGGGAAGCACTGGTGGAGGTCCTGGTGTTGAACCTGGGGTTGGCAGAGGCGAAGGAAAAGGCGGTATGTTTGCCGATTTGAATGAAGAAACAAGAGAGAAAGTTCAAAGTATCATGGAAAAAGAAAGAAGCGGCACTATTACCAGTGAGGAAGCCCAACAACAGTTGGCAGATCTGGGAGTGGAAATGCCTCAGGGACGGGGAATGCAGGAACAAAATCAGTAATAAGAGGATAAGGCAGGCAGGAAGTATTCATAAAAGAAAAAGGCCTCTCGATTCGAACTGCACCCCAATTGTTAGTCACACTTAACAATTGGGGTGCAGTTCTTTAATGGAAAAGTATTCATTTAAGTTGAAATTACAAGCTGTCCTGATTTATTTAGAGAGGAAGGCGACATTTTAAGAAAATACAAAGCAGGTTAATATCAGTTGTCCCCCCTTTTTTCGAAAATTTGTAAATTACTACAGAGAAAATGGAGAATAAGGTCTAACTTCTCGCACAGCCGGGACATTAAGGATCGCGGCTTCAGGCATCAAATACTCCTTCTGAGGAACACAAATAAGACAGTTGAGCTGTATGAACACTTTGTGCGGCTGTTTAAACAGTATTGGGATGGACAGCTGGTGCGCCAGATCCACTTTTACAGCTTGCCACACATGAACAAATGGATTTAATACCTGACCATTTTAGAAAAAAGCAATTTTTCATGCGTAAAGTCTGATGAAGGGCCATATGTATCTTCAACGAGCCGGGCATAAAGGCGCTTCTTCCTAATCTCCGATAAAATTTGAAGAGTTATTAAGCAGTATGCATTGAAAGCTGCTAGGAGTGCCATTCTTTTTATTTCAGTTTGGTTTTATAAATGCAGTATGGATGGTTAACAGGAACAGGGATATGAAAAAAGAGGAGATCATACATCATTTTACCAAATTATGTATTATGATAAAAATAACTGTCTAAAAAACAAAATATTTCTTATGTTTTTCAAATCATTTTTAAAGGAGAGGTCATCATGTCTAAAGTATTAAAATCAAAAAAAAGATATTGAACAATTTCTAATGGATTTTCCTCAGATTGCTTTTTACGATGAACAAGGAAACAAAAATTACTTTGTTTTGAAGACAGGCAGCGGAACGGGCAGTGGACGCTGATGTTCAATCAACACACCAGGACGTGGACCATCCATGGAGTGGGTGCAGCCTATTGCGACACAGATGAACAGCTGCTGGAACCAATAGAAATGATTTAGTTTATTTGGAAGAATCACAGCTGCGTCAAAATACAGAATCGGATCATAAAACAGCCTGATACACAAAAAAGCATTCTTGAATCATTTCACTTACCTGTGTATTCGCTTTTTTCTTCTGTTGTATTCGCCCTAACTGTGCTTGTATACAGAAAGCTTCGCTTGTCTTCGAATGTATGATAAACGAATATAAAAAGAAGAATGAAAAGGCGATAACCTGAACTGCTTGAGCCAACTCGCAAGAAACAAAAAAAGAAATAATCTTCAACGTTCTTGACTGCCCGCCTTATAAACAGCCTGTGCAATAATTTTACCACCTTAGGCCAAGCCCATTTATCCTCTTGCGGATCTTGAAATTACTGTTAATTTAAAAGCGACAAAAGAGCTTGCAGCATAGCATACATAAGTGAATACGCCAAAGAAGAAGATGTAGTCGTATTGAATACAAAAACTGCTATCAAACATACAGTCAAAGCAAAGGTGCTACAAAACGATTCACCATCAAACAATGGGAAGTGGACAGGGATCTGCCGTGTACCCGGTTCATAATCCAGTGCCGCCAACTTTTCAAGGTGCGAAGAAAGCATATATACCATTACAGACTTTCCGATCGGGAAAGCTCACTCCTTTAGAAGTGGGATGAGAGCAAGTTTGAAACAGGTATGTCTTTCAACAAGTCATAAAAAAGATGAAATGGTATATAGTAAAATGTTACCTTTTTTGGTCATTTTTATTTGTTTAGCAGTCCTTTTATGTCTTATTCAAGTCCCTTAAATTTAACGTGTCTGACCAATAAGGAAAATAAGGATGATCGACAAAGAGATGAACCGGTTTGCCAAGCCCATTTTGCGTTTCCATTTTTTGATAAACAGTCACTATTATTCTTTCCCTGCGAAGATGAGAAAGCAGGTTTCTAAAAGTCTTCTCAGAAATATTATTTCGATCAGCAAAATCACTTCGCTTGATGTAAAAGAAACCGCGCTAAGCAGCCACTCTACACATTCTCTCTATGGCATTGCGTGTACCTTCTTTTAGCCGCACATAAGTGTCTTCCCCATACGTGTTTTTTATCCCTTTTACTAGATTTTGTTTAATTTTATTTAACTCCTTTTCATCCTTGGTATAGACTGAATAACTCGTCATATGCTTAAACTCGCTTGAATTTATCGTCTTATTTATGCTCATGGTTTTGCCTCCTTATAAGAAAGACCATTGCCTAGGTATAAAAAGAAATCCAGTTTCACTTTCTATTTGTCCGCCCTAAGTCATTCACAACCTATTTTCACTTTCAGGTAACTTGTCAGATACCATTCCATACATATTGTAAAAGGTTTCGAATTCACAATTAAACGATACTTTATTTAATACTACACGTCTAACCAAACACAGAGTTTGTTCAGTGCCAATTTTAGTCCTAATTGATGTTCAATGATGATGATGTATTTGCTAGTGATTATTTTCGCATACATAAACGATTAGCTACCTTCATATGTATACAGTAAGTATACAAAATGGAAAAGGGTGAGGTAATAAAATGAGTTATTTGGAAAAATTCGCAAGAAACAAAAGAAGAAAAGAGCCTTCCACGGTCCTGACTGCCCGTCTTCCAGAAAGCCTTTATGAGCAATTTAAAGAGCACTGTGATGAGTTAGGTCTTTCTATTAGCGAAGCCATTTACCTTCTTGTTCAGCGGGAAATAACCGAAAATATGAAGTTTACAGAAGGTTCTCCCGAATACAATGATGAATATATGAAAAACAATCATGCGGTTGTAAAAAACACAGACCCTATCATAAAGCATACAGGTAGAGGAACCGTGAATACAAAGCGATTCACCGTAAAACAGTGGGAGGTTGAGGGAGAACTGCCATGTCCGATTTGCGGTTCTTGGGTCGGCTCCAGTAACTTTGCAAGGCACGCCAGACAGCATAATGCAACGACTAAGGAGATCTTTACAAATGAAGAATACCTCCAAGAAGTTCGTGATATGATGCAGCAAAAAAAATCCCTGGTTGCTGAAGGTGTGTAACCTGCCTGGAGTGAAAGTTTATGCATCTGATTTCTCTTCGCTTCTACCACAAATAATGTTAGTAGAATCTCTCTGTATTTATTATCTTTGATAATCTCGTTAACAAGGCTATCTGGAGGAAGGAATCGGCTTTGCTTTATAGCTGGGCTGTTCCTTTTTTCTTTTGCTTTTTAAAAGGGCTTTTATGGAGTGACGGTGAATGATAGGTAGCTATTATGAGCGACAATCAATGCCTATTCAGAATCGCTAAACCACCTTTTTACTTTCTTTTAATAATATGAAGTTAACCAGAATATAAATAGTATGCATCACACTTTTTACTCTTTTGTATAAAAGAGAGAGGTAGAGGTTATGTTATAGAAAGCTAAACTAAATACAGGGAGTGATTTTTAGATGAAAGTAAGACAGGATGCCTGGTCAGAGGAAAATGATTTGTTACTTGCGGAAACAGTACTGCGGCATGTTCGGGAGGGTAGTACACAGTTGAAAGCATTCGAAGAAGTAGGAGACAGCCTTGATCGAACGTCAGCAGCATGCGGCTTCCGCTGGAATGCCGTTATACGAAAACAGTATGAGCAGGCACTTAGGCTGGCCCGCAAACATCGAAAGCAGTCGTTCCGCCTTCTTCAAAACAAAGAAAAACCAAAAGAGCTGCATATTCTGTTAAAAAGTAATGAGCTATCAAAAAATACGAATGAAGATACTGGAAAAGAAAACCTCACAATGAGCAGCATAATTGCCTTCTTGGAAAACCTTCATACGTCTAGCCAGGATGTTGAAAGTCTTCAAAAAGAACTGGAAGCTGTCAAACATGCGAAAACAGATTTGGAAGTAAAATATGAAGAACTTGAAAAAAGAACGCTTACCATTGAGCAAGACTATAAAGCACTAGTGAAAATTATGGACCGAGCAAGAAAAATGGTGA
This sequence comes from Domibacillus indicus, assembly GCF_000970685.1. Taxonomy (GTDB): domain Bacteria; phylum Bacillota; class Bacilli; order Bacillales; family Domibacillaceae; genus Domibacillus; species Domibacillus indicus. The sequence goes on along the minus strand of NZ_LAJB01000016.1, from coordinate 30,975 downwards.
TATTCGGCGGGGAAGAAGAGAAAAGAAGTTCCTTCAAGATGGACCGGAACGGAAACTTAGAGAAAATTGCAGAATAAGAAAGCGCAGCTTTCCTAGTTGCGCTTTTTTTATAGAAAATAATTTTTAAAACTCTACTACATTTTCGGCGTGTATATAACTGCAGACGAGCAATACCAGCGGTAAAACTATAACCTGCTTTGTTACAAGACGCTCTTTAGAGACATTTATCGGAAAGGCAGTTTTTCAATTAGTCAAAAACAAACAAACTTTGCGCCAAATCAAATTTTGGCGTAACTTTATCAAGAAAATTTAAAATTATTTGCCTTAAGAAAACCATTTAAAAAGCAAAGATTGTGAAGTTAATGGTAATAAAGTATACTAGTCATTGTCTCGTCCAACCAAATAAGGGCATTTTTAACTTTGAAGAAAAAGGAGAATAAATTTTGCTAAAGAGATATGATCCCGCAAACCCAGAACTACTAAAATCTGCTGTGTGTTTCGCAGATATTTTAGGCTTCTCTCAATTAGTCCTTGAAGCTCAAGCACAGGGAAAAGGAAATGCCCTTTTAAAGCAACTTCACCGTATTTTGACGACTGAATATAAAAAGCTAAAACCCGACAAGGATTACGTAGGAATCCTTAAATCATTTACAGATAATATTGTAATTGGTTTTCCTATATATGACGATGGAGAGTCACAATTAGGCAGCATTTTTTTAGGGTTTGCTGATTTCCAAACTGCCTTATCTTTAAATGGTTTTTTTGTCCGTGGAGGCGTGTCAATTGGTGACTACTATGGTGATGATGAATTTGCCTATGGACCATCAATCATTGAAGCACATGATTTAGAAGCAAATAGAGCAATTCATCCACGAATAATATTAAGCGCTGATGCAGTGCGAATGGTTAAATCTCATTTACAATACTATGCAGATCCCCGCCATTCACCCCAATCTAAAGATGTTTTAATTGATTCTACAGATGGAGAATGGTTTATAAATTACCTGGAATCTTTTATGTCTGACGTTCGGGATTATGGTGATTACGCTATAGCGCTATCTGGATTAAGTAAACATAAAAAAGCTATAACAGACAATTTGGCAAAATATCAAGGTAATCAACGAATTTTTTCTAAATATCAATGGGCTGCAGAGTATCATAACTACTTTTGTAATTTTAACTTTAAATCACAGTTTTTAAGAACTCACAATCTTTTAATACCACAACACACAAATGGTAATTTTTCAACAATAGCATAATATATCAATAGAGTATGCCAAGGAAATCCCTTCCTTGGTTTTTTTAAAATATGAATTATAAACTTATCAAACCAATTAAGTATCATTATATTTCCAAAGTCTGGGTTTCCATTATAGAAAAGAGGTCGGTCCTGATAGCAAGTGTAAAAAAATACTTAGAAGAACATCCTAATTTTAGCGCAATTATGTGGACTATCATTTTTTTATTGGGTATTCCCTCTATCAGCTTTTTAATTTATAACCTTTTAAAATATCTTAACCTTATTAGTGGATTTTTAGTTTTTTTATTAATTGTTCTTTTAGCAAGCTTTCTTTTAGAGATGATAAGAATTTCACTTTACACTACATTGACACATGCCTTTGCAGTTCTTGGAAGTGCATTTATTAGTATTGCTCAGCTCATGTTTTGGATCGTATGGTCTTTGATAGCAGCACAATGGCTAATTACAGTATTTTTTGGTAATAAGCAGACAAACACATTAGCTCAGCTTTCTTTATTAGCCGTTTCCTCAGTGATCTGTATGGTTATCTATATCATAGTTATTCAAATTGTACTTAGAACTCTGATGAAAAAAGTATATTTTCGTTTTAATAATATTCTAAATAATCGTACAGACCAAGGACCAATAAAGTATTTATTAGATCCGAAAACGCGTGGCTCTAAAGAAATATCTGATCTTCAAAAAGCGCGATCATTGCTTGAAAAAATAGCCACCTTTACTTTGTTTTTCTATGCGATTTTATCTGGGTTAGTAAACACTAAAATCAAAAATATTGTAGATGTAATAAGTGATCCTTATGCCCTTCATGTATTTGTTCTTTCCTTAGCTATTTATTCATACACTGCAATTTTTAATATTCCTGGTTTAGATAATGATCATAACGAATGATAAGTAAGATCAATAAAATTTTAATTTAGACTAAATCTTAGTCTTGGTATCTAATAAAGCAAAATATTTATACTACTTGTGTATTTTATTATTTAAAGGAAGGAGGCAGAGAAGGGACCTTAGTCTTTAAATATGTATCCCAATACCAAAATAAGTAATTGGGTTTCAGTGATGAAAATTGGACGATTTTTGCTTTTCTTCTCTCATGATAGGTAGTATCGCTTTCAGATATACCGAATACCTCAAGAATTGTTTTAGGATACGTATCTATAAAAAGGCCATCTGGAATGAAACCATTCCATCGGTGGTCAACATCTTTATGAAAGGGACGAGTTACTCGGCGCTGGTGTGTAGAAAGATGATTATAGAGTATTCTTTCATAAGTACTTTCTACAGGTGCCCCATAGTTACTAATTGGAACCAATGCAAAACTAGTAAACTCAGGCATAGCATTATATCCATCTCTTGTAACGAATCCGCCCGCGAAATATGGACCAGAAACCTTGTTCACCATTTCAAAAGCACGATCAAACCACATGGATTGAACTTGGATTTGACATTCGCGATTTTTCTCTGGATTTAATAGAGTCAGCAAAACTTTATCATCTTGCCGATCAATACCATCCGTATCTAAATAGAGGATAGTAAACGCTGCACTCTGAAAACTATGCTTCTTTTCAATCATATAAACCTGTCCCGGGGAAGCACCCTGATACAGCAAGTGATCTAAACGTATATTTTTGTTTTTATATTTTTTAAAACAAAACGGATTAGTTGTTTGTATACAGTACTTGCATTGTATGATGGATAATTTGTTTTCCCACTATAAATAATTGAGTTATTCCAAGCTTCAGTTACTATACGCTTTAGAAGCCGATTCATTGTGACTTTCTTTGTTGAAATACTTAAACTTGCATCACTGTTATTATAATTGCTAGGTTTATTTATATTATTAGTTTTTAAACGATTATTCTTTTGATTGAGACTTTTATAATCTAAACTATCCATTTTCAAATCAATTGTTCCATCTTCCTTCTCCTGAAAACCATTTGTTGAACTGCCACCCATAGATAGTGACGTCTCTCTTCTAAAGTAACAATCTGAATTATGTGTTTCTGCTTCACCAGGGAATGATTGTATAAAATATGTATCTGTTTCTTCTCGAAACACAATTTCATTCTTACTTTTGGCTCAGAGCACCCACATCCTACACGTAGTTGTTTTGCCCGGTACTGTTCTCGAAGAGGCTGAAGTACCTTTTTTTTCTCAATCGAGCTTGCAGAAGCAAAAAATCATGTGCTAGATATTGTGACGATCCATCTATAAATTCCACCTTAAAAAAACCTTCCATATAAAATCATCCTCTATATAAAAAATAATAAGCGACTGTACCACAATCAAAGCAATTACTTCAAATTTTTATTTCATTATAATACCAAATTATTCAACCTTATAAACTTTTCGCAAAATGAAAATTTGGCGCAAAGTTTATTTCTAATTAATCTATATATTGAGTGTCCGCTTCCTCTAAATATCATCGTTTTCATTTAGAAATAAGCTTTGTAGTTAATCATATTTAATTATTCCAATTTTTATTAACTACAGCTATCTTTTCTAACCAGGACTGACAAATATGGAATACCTGTAAGAAAGCCCTGTTTTATGATATCCATTAATACGGACTCTAACATAACTTTTTCCTGAATTCTGCTGCTCAGCTCAAGGCACCTATTAGTACAATCGGCAAACCTTTTCTGGTTTTTTATTAGTAGGTGGTTTATTATATTGTTTATATTTGAATTCTGCATATAGTGATTATTGTTGTTTTTGATTTAGATTGGCCGCTTAAACATTATTTCTTTAATGAGGTTCTTAAATGCCTTACTTAAAAAGTGCTTATCACAAAAGTATACCTAATCAAATTTCCACCTATGATTATCTGTTCGCAGGTGGAAATTTGAAAGCATGATATATCTTTCATAAGCGTTTTATCCGAGGTTTTTTGTTTTTCTGATTTGGGGCTGAATGAAGAACATAGCCCCATCTGAAGCATGTAACTGCTTTTCTGATTTGTTTTTCTAAGCATGTGGTGGACTTCCTTCGCCACAGCAATGATTTTTTTTAGATCTATACCGGTTTCTATACTCATTTTCTCAAATCCGTGTACAAGACCTTCTGTCGCAATGTTACCGGTTGCCCCTAGTGCATACGGACAGCCGCCAAACACTGCAACGGAGCTGTCAAAGTGAATCACTACTCCCTGCTGCAAGGCCGCAACTGCATTAGCAAAGGCCATGCCGCACGTGTCATGAAGGTGCATGGAAGTTGTTTATCAAGAAGTTACTGCAGCTCATTATTAAAAGAATCCAGAAAAGCAGATAAGCGGTTGACTCTTCTCTTAATAACCTAACAAAAGTGTATATTTATATAAGTACACCTATATAAAAGTATACCTATACAAACATACACTTTTGCATAGGTATACTTTTGCTTATTATTGATTGCCTCTTATATAAATTTAATTTATTCATTAACCATTTTGTAATACTTAAGAACAAATCGGAGGTGTTTTTCTATGAGGACCAACTTGATGTATAGAAGTCAGTTGCTTTTCCTTTCAACAAACTCCCCAATATTTATTATTTATATTAAAGAAATATTAAGAATACAGAAAATTATGGAAATGAGGGCACTTAGATGGTACTATTCAGAGGTTGCAGCGTATTGGAAAAAACTGTTTCTCCAAAAAGATCAAAGGAGGCTTTTTTTATGTTGAATAAGCATTCAGATTGGAGTTCTGACATTGCACAAAAAAAGTACCTGGATGAGGAATATTTTGATCAGAACTACAGACAGTCTATAGCCGTATTTGTATCTGAATACCAGCAGCATAACCTAACTGATCATACGTCAGGCGTGATTAAAGAGTCTTTAACAAAAGCAACAACAACACTTGGGGCATCTGAATACTTTGAAAAGCGATTTTTCAATGATGTCTTAAAAGACCTCCGTCCTATCACTCGGAAAAGAAAATTTGTTCAGGAAACGTTTGCGCTGCAGTTCACTGGAGAATCTCAAGACTTTAAGGATAGACTGGCTGTTTTGTACAAGCCCTTTACCAAATATATAGCGGAAGCAGCCGCTCAGCTTAGCCATTATGAACCCGTCATAGAATGTGTATCCGCAGTGTTTGAGGATGCCAAGGAAAATGCAGTTGCAGGGACGGTTCATAAAGTATTAATTGCGGCTAATAAAGGTGATGATTTGGACAAAGACCATGAACAAGCAGCAGCAGAATACAAGTTTAATGAGCCGGACATTATTGCGGTTGAGCTTTCCTATTATATTGAATTATTAGACACATCAGCAGCAGGCAGCATAAGCAAACAAAAGCGGCGAGATTTCCTAAATAAGTTCGCCAGTCATTTATATGAAGCGCGTACTTTGTTGGAGATTTTAGAAGACTGATCCTCTTTCCATCTAACATAATACAAAAAAAGCCCTGCTTTCAAAACAAAGCAGCGCTTTTTTGTCTTTTGGAACGTCATATTGTTTCTGTGCATCTGAACAGCTGTTTCCCCAAGATTAATTTACCGCAGACAAATACAAATCTAGCGTGTGATTCACTTCCTGCTCTACCAATTGGATAAAGTCTTGAAAATCGTTTGTAGTGTGCGCCTTGTCTAATGCGCTATAGTAAGCTAGGCGATTCTCCGCTTTAATGACGATTGGAGGAAATCCTGACTTCATTAAATCCAGGTTTAACAACAGCCTTGACGTGCGGCCATTCCCATCAATAAATGGGTGAATCCCGACAAAGATGGCATGCAATTTGGCAGCCCGTTCGACCGGATGAAGCTGCTGTGCTTCTCCTTCATGCCATGCAGTAAGCTGCTTCATCTTCTCTTTTAAAGAAAACGGCTCAGGCGGAGTGTGTTCTGCCCCTGAAATAAACACTTGCTGATTACGGTACACACCTGCGTACTCCTCATCAATTCCCTTTGAAACAAGACGGTGAATATTTTTAATTTGCCATTCAGACAGTGGCTCATCCTTAGTGACAATTTCCTCAACGTACTTGATGGCTTCCCGGTGATTAATGACTTCAAGATGTTCCCGTATGGTTTTGCCGCCTACCGCAATGCCTTCAAGAACGACCTTTGTTTCCTTTAATGTAAGTGTGTTTCCTTCAATTGCATTGGAATGATATATCCATTCAAGCAGCAATTTTTCTTTTAAGCTCTTTAGTGTATAAGCAGGCAAAGGGCTTTTCGCATCTAACTGTTGCTTTTTTTCGTTAATTGCTTGAAACACCACAGCCGCCTCCTCTCTACTTTCATTCTATCTCATTGTGTGAAACGTATGTTTATTAGTCAGTATATACAGGGTTGTACGAGGCACATTTCTGTCTTTTAAGGACGAATATTTAGGAACAACAAAAGTGTATATGAGCAAAAGTATACTTTTGCTCATATACACTTTTGACTAAGTATACTTATCAACAACTTTATGAAAGTCTTCTATTGATTTGATCGACTGTTTGGCCTTTTGATTACCTATCAGCCAGATTGCGAAGCGTGTTATCGTACTGATTAAACATCTCTTTCATTCCCTCAAGGAAATCTTGATCGATATCGTTATCAAACCCTTCTATATTGACAGGCGGCCGCTTTTTAAAGATCACTTTTCTATTTTCGCTGAGATTGAATACAACAGATTCCCCTTGTTTTACTTTTAAATGCTCCACTACTTCCTGTGGCAACGTAACACCTAAGCTGTTTCCGATCTTAATGATTTACCGTTCCACTTCTTTCACCACCGTTTATATTTTATTCTTCACCTCTAATTAGAGATCAAAAACTGAATTAATAAGTTATATACCACTACTGTTATAACAATAATATATTGTTCTTGCCGCTCCGCAAGTTTAAGAATCTACAGCCAACTCGCAGAACGGCACATAACCAATTTAAAATACTTTTTCTTTATCCTTCTTTGTAAAGACCTTTTCCAAGGCCGGATTGGATATAATCTGCTGCTTTTTGAGCCTGGGCTGCCGCATAAACAATCAGCTTGGAATCTTCCTTCAATGCCCGAAGCCAGGACTGTATATAGCTGGCACTGTTTTCGATCGTCGCATTTTCAATACCTGCTACTCCGCACAGCATGGCCGCGCCGATTTCCGCAACCAGCTCTTCTTTGGAATAAACCTCATCTCCAAATGATACGCTGCTTTGAGTGATCCCTTTGCGGGCAAGCCGCTTTTGATGGCCGGTGCTGTGAATTAATTCGTGAAGCAGGACAGAATAATACTCTTCTGCTTCCCTGTAGTCTTCCAGCGGCGGCACGCTTACACGATCCAATTTGGGGAAGTAAACAGCACGTCCCGATTGATGGTGGATAACAGGTGAATCGGCGTATCCATCCACGATCTGCTGGGCCGATTCAATTGGATTATGGTCAAATGTTTCCTTATCCCGTTTGCTTTGAAGGCCCTCTGCCTGCTTGATCACATGAAACACTTTGTAATAGCGAAGAAGCGGAATCTGTTCTTTCTCGCCGGTCTCTTCATTTTCACGCTCTGTCCATTTCCAGAACACGACGATATGTCCTTTTTCACCTTTACGGACTTTGCCCCCAGCTTCCCTGATCTGCTTAAATGTTGCATATTCGCCCGGCTCCAAAAGAAGAGAATTAATGCCCCGGTACGGTTTTTGGCTCACCCAGTTGACCGTCGCACCGTTTTTCCATGGACGACGCCAGGGCACAACTCCTTTTTCCAGCTGTTCAATAATTCGGTCGGTAACCATCCGGTAAATCGTTTCGCTCATTTTAAACGCTCCTCTGTTCGAGATTTTAAAACACAAAAAGCCAAATCCGAAAATGGATTTGGCTTTTATGAAACACTCTTTGGATTTTTATAACGAGAAGGCTGTTTACAGATAGCCTTTTTCTTTCATCGAAAAGTACTTTTGCGGGCAGACCACGATATGGTCCAGCAGGTCGATCCCGATCATTTTGCCGCCTTCCGCCAGACGCCTGGTGACATCAATGTCTTCACGGCTTGGCGAAGGATCAAAGGAAGGGTGATTGTGCGAACATACAATGCTTGCAGCTGAATGCTGTATCGCAAAGCGAAAGACCTCCCTTGAATGCACGATCGATGCGTTCAGGCTTCCTTTGAAGACAGCCCGCTCGTAAATGACCTGATTTTTTGTATTTAAATACAGCACATAGAAGACTTCCTGCTTTTCATACCCGATTTTTGTGCGCAGGTAGCTGTAGGCATCTTCCGGACTGCGAACCGTAAAACGCTGCTCAGCCGATACAAAGCTCCACTTCCGGCCGACCTGAAATCCGGCCATGACCCGTTGAGCCTGCGTAAGGGTCAGCCCTTCTGCACACCATTCCCGCTCTGTCAGATCCGCCAGATCCTGAATTCCTTTAGCCGAAAGGCGGCCGCACAGCTCCGGGGTGGCTTTCGGACCGATTAAGACCGCCAGCAGATGCTGCAAGTCCACTCCCTGTCCAGAACCATACATGGAAAGAACTTCACGCGCTGTTTCAATATATGTTTTTCTCAATGTTTTATCCTTTCCATGAGTCCCCGCGCCGCAGCGGCACGAGGAATCATGCCACCGCTTTTTATGACCGGGGTGGAAGGCTTATTTTAGATATGGTATACTGTGTTTAACTTAAGATTTTTTCTGTTTAGACGAAAAGCGCTTCGTCTCTTTTTTTTGCCCAAATTGGCGCAGCACGTCTTCATTCCAGCCGATTTTCTTCAAATTCGCTGCTGAAATCGTCATCACTGCCCATGGGTTGATTCCTTCAAGCGCCAGCTGAGTGGCCATTTCTTTCAGGCCGGATTCATGAAATTCCCATGAAACCGCTGTATTGTAGTTCCATACTTTTTCGCCCGTTTCAATGGCGCCATTCTGGTCCACAAACCGTTTTAACTCCGCTTTCAGGGTCTTTAAAGAGGCTTCCATGCGCTCAATTTCCATAGCCAGCTCTGAAGCTTCCTGCCTGGACCTGATTTTCGGGACAGCCATCAGCATAACCTTCCACCATCCCCGCCTATCAGGCTTTTGCCGCTTTCCGCTGCATCTTGAAAGCAGATAAATGCCTTCTCAGCGCGTTTTTTCTTCAAGCTTAATAAGAAACAGGCCGTTTTGGGTGATTGATAAAATTTCCTGTTAATGCTTGCTAACACAATGATTCCTCCTTTGAGAGAATGCCGGCAGCATCCCATTTTTTTAGCACTCTTTTGCACACCAATCATAGCGGCTGCATATTATTCTTTCTCCATTGGTGAATAGGGATATTTCAATGGATCGCCTATATGGAGCGCCAATGCTTCCAGGCGGTTAATTTGCCTGGGCCGTTCAGAGAGAGAATAGATATCCAGCACTTCTTTCAGGAACGGTGCACCAATCTCTTTCTCCCTTTTCCCAATCGCTTCTACCGCTTTCCCATAGGTTCTGCCAGCAATGCTTATTACGAGCAGCTGATAGGCAAACCGCTTTTCATTCTGCAGAAACTGATTCCATGCTTTCCAGACGAGTTCCCTCAGTTTTTTATAGGATGGATAGTCGAACTTGCGGATACCCATCCAATCCGGTTTTTTATCCAGACCCATCATTCTACACTGGCTGCTGGTTAGTTTCTCAGCGGGATGCAGTTTGTAGGTGCTGCGGCTTTTTTTACGGTACCGGTCGATGACTTCATTTTCCGATACACCTTCCAGAAGAGCCATGAACCGGAAAACACCGCCTGACTCGCCACAATACCAGCATTTAAAAATTTGCTCCTGTGTGTTTAAGGAAAGGTAATACTTTTTCCGCTTCCTGGGCTGGTCGTCTTCGCGGCAGAACGGACACTTGGCGAGTGTCTGCTTTTTACCGAGTGACCGGGGCTGGAATGTCAGTTTATGTTCAGAAGCGACATCCAAAATATTCGGCAGCATGCCACTCATCCTCTCCTATCTGCTGTATGATGTCTGGGACCGTACCCGGCACCGGAATTTGAATCCAATGCGGCTGAAGTACAATGGATGCAGATTTTACAGTGACCTTCGTGCGCTGCTTCCACCACCGCCACATGTAATAACAAGCGACTGCTTCTTTAATACAGGTTCTCTGCTGTTTTGTACTGCCGGAAACTGAATGCGTCACAAGAAGGCCGTCTCTTTCAGGACGAACCATTGCGAGATACAGGCCGTTCTTCCGTTCAGATGGCATTGCGCATATCAGCATCTCACCGTCTGTAAATGCAGCGGTAATCATGATGCTGATCCGGCTTTTACCTGGTTCACTGATGTTAAAAAGAGATAGCCGTTTTCCTCCCGGGTATCCATAAGAAAAGGTTCTTCTTCTGGAATCTGCCGGGTCAGTTCAACCGATTGTTCTCCTTTTGCGAGAACCAGCTTCTCTTCTTTCGACCCCTGATCCACTACCTGCAGTTTGACATACGGGATGCCGCTTGGTGAGATACCGGAATTGTAGTGTTTTAGCACAAAGCCTTTTGAATCTGTTTCTTCAGAAGAGCTTGAACAGCTTTCCTCTTTTGAACTGCTTTTGGATTCTTTACCTGGCGGCGGATTTTCCGCTGTTACTTGACCATGAACGTGCTGCCCGGATGCAAGCAAATTCATTTCATGATCCTTTTGATGGTCCAGCACAGTATCTGCTTTTTCACTTTTCAACTCTGCTTCCCCGGCTGTGTGAAGGCCGCCCAGCGGAAACTGTTTTCTTAAAACCAACACTTCTGCGGCTTTAATAATCATGGCAGCGGGGAACTCATCCCAGTCAGATGAACTTTCCTTTTCACTCCTCTGTTGGGCGCATGTGTTGGCTTTCAGACATTCTTCAAAATTCACAAATACAGCACAGGGACAGAACCGCTTATGATTTATAACCGCATAAGCGCCGATAATCTTGCCCCGCTTCTGGCCAAATACATGCCGCACGTACCCTTCAGACGGAATGATTTCAAACTCATCCCTTTCTCTTACTTCTGCTGCACAAGGCGGCCCGATATAATCAGGATGCTGGGCGGCTGTACGAAGCAGTCCGTCATGCGTGGTAATAAAATCGGTACGCGTTCCCTCTCTTGTTTCGTATTTTTGAAACAGAACATCACCAAGCAGCGGATTCAGCCCGAATGTTTCGCAGACTTCCATGAAATGCCTGGCTTCTTCTTTTGTTCCGCCGTTTGGCCCAACAAGCCGGCTCCAGATCAATGACTTCTGTTCTTGAGAAAAAACGATTCCTTTTTCCATTTTGATAAACACCCTTTCCAAGAAATTTTTATATAAAAAAAGCGCACTGCTCTCTTTGAGCAAATACGCTTCTTTTAACGGGATCATGAGCATGTAAACGCAAAAAAAACCGGTTTGATTCATGCGGAATCCACCGGTTTTAAGGTCTGCTCTATAAAGGCATAGTGAAGTAAGGTCATATGCCTGCTTTTAAAAAATCCAATAATCGCTTTAGGATGGCTGAGCCACCGGCCTGCTATTTCCCTGATCTATGCAGTGCATAGTAAGAATAGCGGCAAATACTTTAGGTCGATTCTCCCTTGGCAAGAGGAAGGGTATATCGACTTTCACATTACTGTGACGAATAAGTAAAGCTATGAAATTAGAATAACAAACCTTCGGAATATTTTCAAATTCCTTCCTACCTTAATTATAAACTAGCTCGGTTTAGCGACCTCTACCCTGTCAAGATGGTGTCCTCATTCTGAGAAGGTCTGTTTCCCCTTTTAAAAATCAGTTACTCCAAGGCATTAAACACTTAAATACTCATACCCTCTGAAAAACTGTTAAATAAAAAATTTAAATTTCTTGACCGGATTTTTGACCAACAAAATCTTGGATTTGAGTCAATAATTTGGACACAAAAAAATTAAGCCTTAAGCTGCTTTTCTAATTTCATCCTCAATGGCTTGAGGTGTCTGATAACCAATACTGCTATGGATTCTGTTTCGGTTATACCAGCCTTCTATAAACTGGAATATAGCCAGATTTGCAGCTCGATAGTCTGTGTATTGCGTATGATATACTTCTTCTTTCTTTAGTATGGCGTGAAATGATTCTATACAGGCATTGTCATAAGGACAGCCTTTCTGGCTGAAAGACTGCTGAATATCGTGTTTTTGAACATACTGAGTAAACTCACTGCTGGTATATTGTAAGCCAAGATCAGTATGGAGAATTAAGCCCTTTTGGGGCTTTTGAGAAAAACAGGTGTTTTGAAGTGCTTCAATCACCAATTCTGATGTCATAGAACGAGAAAAAGAATAGCCAACGATTTTTTTCGAATGCAGATCCAATACAGAGGCCAGATAGCACCAGCCGTCTTTTAACGTAGGAATATACGTAATATCCGCCACCCATTTCTCATTGACCGTGCAGGTAGAGAAGTCTCGTTTTAAAAGATTATCCAGCTGCACAACCTTTTCTTTTGAGGGGCAGGGACGGTATTTTCTCTTGATAATCGAACGAATGGCCTGCCTTTCTCATTAGGCGCTGGACACGCTTTAGGCTTAAATAAAACCCGTTGTTTAATAAGATTTTATGAATTTTCGGAGCGCCGTAACGCGCCTTACTTTCCAGGTGAATCCGTTGGATCTCCTTCGTGAGTTCCTGGTTTTCATGTTCACGCTTTGACATCGTTTTTTCAAGGGAATCATAGTAGCTGCTTCTTGGCACGGCCAGTACTTCGCACATCTTCTGAACAGGGTATTGATCCTTGTGTTCTTCGATAAAATGGGTTAGCTCTGCTTCAGTTACTTTTTCGCGAATATGGCCATAGCCTTTTTTAGGATTTCTACCTCCTGTTTTAACCGAAGGTTTTCTTTCTGAATCTCGGCTAACTCTTTTGGTGTCAGTGCCTCTTTCTCTGAACCGATAGGGGTAAAGTCTTTCACCCATTTATAAATCGTTACTTCTGATACGCCATATTCGCTGTTTAATTCTTTAACTGAGCTGCCAGAATGATACAAATCCACAATCGTTTTCTTAAAATCAAGGTTGTATTTTTTGCCTGCAGGTTTACGTTCCAATTCGGACACATCCTCTCAAAAATAATTGTAAGGACTTAATTAAACTGTGTCCATGAAACTATACTAACTCCACATCTACGAAGTAGATGAGATGGGTTTCGCCCAATTAATATTTTATTAATCTTCTTTTTTTACCGAGAGAACTCCATACTCTTATTAAAAATAAAAAAAAGAAAATAATCCAAAACATCATTAATACTAAGAAATTTGAATTTTTTCTATGACAACGTAACTTAACAGATAACCAATGACTCCGCTTATTAAGTTACTTTCTAGACTTCTTTTAATTAGTTATTCACTAAATTACTCCTTCGGTGTAAAATTTAGCTAAATAAAAATAAGGAGTGATTAATATTTCCAACTTTCAAGCAGACCTTTATGAAACAATTAGTAAACTACGGGTTCAAGATCCTACACTAGACGAGTATAAATTATGGGAAAAAGCCTTAGAGATCGAACTTCCTGATTACTTAGCCAGCAAGCCTAACAATGCGCATCTTCTTAAGGATAAATTTGAAGAATTTGAAAGGAATCTCTATCCTTACTTAGAGAATATAAAGCTTACTGCACTATCTCGAAGAAATAATCTCTATGAGTTGCTTGGAGCGCCTACTCTTAGTGCATCTAATGCTATCACTCGTGGAATTAATACAAAGTTAGGGCTGTTTTGGGAAGAAATAGCTAATTTGTCTTCTAATGTTTTTTCTTTGGAAAAAGAACTAGGTATTAAGCTACAAGGTGTAGATGTCATTACATATGTAAATAACAATCTTTACTTTACACAATTGAAAACACAGAAAAATACTTTAACTGGCTCTCAAGCTCCTCGTCTTACAATAGAATTATCACGTTATGAAAATTCATTATTAGCCGCATGTATAGAAACAAATTGTGGTTGGACATATAGTGGTCCAATTAAACGTGTTGTTGGTCATGACTATTGGAGTTTAACAGATGTGGCTTATAACGATATCCTAGCCCATTTAAAAGTTCTACTAGATAATGTTGAAGAGTTTTTAATAGAAGACTAAAAAAAAGAGAGAATAGGGAAGATAATTGTCCCTATTCTCTCCATATTAAATTTCTAAATCTAATATTACTTGTTCTTCAAAATCTTTACTTTCAAAATTAATAACTTCCTCTTTTTTCTGCTGTTTTTTAACTATTGATGATTTTCCTAATTGTGTTAAAAAAAAGTTATTAAATTCAAAATCAGTTGTATTTTTATATCTTGAATAGGGCACTAATAAGTTTCTTTCTTCATGGAAATTAAGAATATTTTTTGCCGCTATATATCCTAATCCTACCGGAACCGCATTTCCTATTTGCTTATAAACTTCTCTTATTCCGCCTTCAAAAATCCAATGATCAGGAAATTGTTGAATTCTTGCATACTCTTTTATTGATAAAGGTCTAAGATCGGTTGGATGACATAACATTGTAGCAGGCATGGACGGAGAAGTAACTAAGGTAGGTGATGGTTCACTCATATTCAACCTTCTAAAGAAACCTGTCTTTCCTCCACCCAATTCGTATGAATTACCCATAGCTTCCTTCGCTACCCCTTCAGGAAGATCCTTCCAATACTGCCCTTGTTTTAGCATACTTAGGTATTTTTTAGCCTTTTCTCCTAAAGGAATATAATCTTTTTCCGTTGCCGGTTCTAAATCTCCTATAACTTTATCTATGGAAACCCATGGAAGAGTGTCCCTTATAGTTCCATTTTCACTATGAGTAGGTCTTGGTAACGGGATTCTTTCCTTACCTTTATAACCGAAAATTATCATTCTTTCTCGTTTTTGAGGTACTCCATAGTTAGCAGCGTTAAATAAAGTAAAACTTATCGTGTATCCATACTTTTTAAATTCATTTTGCAAAAAGTACATTACACTTCCTTTAACATCTTTTATATCCTCATACTCTTTAAATTCTACTGGCACTTCATTTAGTTTTGCAGAAATCAATCCTCTAACATTTTCCATAATAAAGTATTGAGGTTCGATCTCCTCTACGATATTTAAATACCTGATGATAGTATTTCCTCTAAAATCAGCTAGTCCTCGTTGTTTACCTGCAGAGCTAAAAGATTGGCATGGCGGGCCACCAGCAATTAAAAAAACTTCTCCTTTTTTTAAGTTCGCTTTCTCTAATATCTCCTCTGAAGTAACTGCCGTTATGTCCTTATGGATAACTGGAATATTTGTATTTCTTTCTATTGTACTTTTAGCCCATTTATCCTTTTCAACACAAACCTTTATTTCTATTCCAGCTTTCTCTATTCCTAAATCCAGCCCCATAGCTCCTGAAAATAGAGAAATCGCGTTATAATTCATAAATTCACCACTTTATTTAATGTTTATTCCAGGGTGAGTTGTTTATCTTTTCAGTCTCGGAAATAAACTCCCCACAACCTATTATATCAAAATAAGCCCCCTAGCCCAGCTTACTTTATTTTATTCAAAAAGATATTTGTATTTCAATATCTTCTTTTATACCACTAATTCATATTTCCGCTTTACTATCACTTGTGATACGGTTCACCTTAATTAATCCTAAACATTGCTATCGAGTCAGAATCAAGTTTTAATCATCTGGTTCTTTAGTTTTTTATATTCCGCATAAATTGTAGACCGAGGAACACCAGTTAATTTTGAAATATCGGAAATAGTCATTCCCTTTTCTTCTCTGGCCTCAAATAGTTTTATGGCTTGCTTAATGTTCTGTTCAGGCTGTCCTTTACGTCCCATCTTTTTACCGTTTTTTATAGCCCGTTTTCTCCCTTCTCCTGTTCGAGAAACGATCATATCTCGTTCAAACTGCGCAAAGCTGCCAAGAGTATTAAACAGCAGCATCTGAAACGGATCATCTTTTGCATCGGCTTTAAATGTCATATTGTGATCGATGAAAGTAATACTGATTTCCTTCTCTATTAACCCACTGACAATCTTATTCAAATCCAAAATGCTTCTGGCCAAACGATCAATCTTGGTTACATAAATATGATCACCAGAACGGGCATGCTTTAAAAGTGCTTGGATTTGTTCTCGCGCTGCCATTTTTGTTCCGGTTACTTTTTCAATAAATAAGTGATCTTTTTGTACTCCAGCTGCCTCTAGCCGTTCAACTTGAGTGTCTAAATCCTGACCAATTGTACTCACTCTTGCGTAACCAAGCTCCACCTTTTACACCCTTTCTTTTTAGAGTATGAACACTATTATTCGTTAATGATTTCCCAAAGCTGCTGGAGCTTTTGCAGATCCTCTTCACTCGCATCCAAAAGATCGTTTAAAAAATAATTGGTTCTTGGCTCTTGAATAATTAAGTCACTCTTATGATACATATATCGATCCCGTCCTATAAGCCAGTCTGTAGTTACACCATAAAAGTCTGCTAATATTTTAAGTCTTGTTATGGTAGGATTTCTTTGTCCTGTTTCATACCCTGATAAAACAGATGTAGGTAATTTCAACACTTTGCAAACTGCGGTCTGAGATAAACCTTTTTCTTTCCTAACAGCTCTTAGTCTTTTACCAAATTCAGAATGAAAATTTTCAGCTTTTATAAAAAGCAGCTACCTTCTTATTTTGATCCCCTAGAGTATATCCACTTTTAAATTTGGCCATTCTAAGTTTCAACTCCTTTTTGTTAATCGCATTCAAATTTAATTCAGTTCTTAACTGGAAACTATTCTTGAAATACAAAGGTGTTTCAACCATTCTTAACATCCATATTATACCACCAAAAATCTTTATTTTAACGATATTCTAGACATTGTTTTTAGACTGATTTTTAGACTGTATATTTCAGACAAATTGTAGGTTTTCTTTAAAATATGAAGAGCATCTAAAACTTTTTAAATTTTAGATGCTCTCTTTTTAAATATTACTTATATAGATTTCTCCTATAATATCACATTATAATTCAATCCTAAATTCAAACAGCAACTGGTATAACTGCTTCACATAAACATTGTAAGAACATACTTAAAAATAAGATGAGGCTTACAGGCTAGACAGTATCTTATTCTATTCACATTATGCTTCTGACCTGAGAATAACATTCAAATCTTTAAAAAAACCTATTTCTTCGTCCATTAAAAATGTACGATCCAACAATAAGTTGTTATGCTCACAGGAGGTTTCGGGCAAATGCGAACAACTATGGCAGGCTGCTCCATTTAACTTATCCAAGCCTTGTCCTTCTTTTGTGCCAATTTCAGTGCATACTGGATCCGAGCTGCACCATAACGCTTTGTTAAGGGCTGCGTACAAATTCGGCACAAAGTTTTTCATCCTTCCCATTCGCACGACTCCGCCAAACGTTCCTTCGGAATCCCCAGAGGACGTATATATAAGCACCCCGGACTGTTCAGGGTCTAAGTATAACCTTTCTTTAAGTGACGTTGTATTATAACCACATTTTAAGGCTAATTGATCAATTAAAAGGTGTGACAGGGTGTGAAGTAGGATAGACCGCGGCTTTAACTCCATACCTTGGTCATTTGTTGCTTTTTTATACCTTTTAAGGTATTTCTTAAAATAATTTCGGACTGCTGCCCGGTTTTCCCAATCGTTTAATTTTTCTATATCCAGCGTGAAAAAGATCCCCTCGCCAAACACTTTAAAAGCTGGAAGCCAGTTGTTTTCAGGAGATTCATAAGACTTAAAAAGCAGCTCTCGCCCATTTCTCAGTGCTTGGATATGCTTAGCATCAGTAGAAAAAGGCTTGGAACGGGTGAAGCCTGCTAGAACTATTGTTTCTTTTAATTTAGTAACGCGGTGCAACAGGCCAAAATAAGAAGAAATAATTTCTTCAACTTCTTCCCTTGCCCCATTTACTTGGTCCCATTCTTTTAAAACTTTCAAGTCCTCTCTATCAATTTCATGAATCAGGGTATCGTATTCTTTTTTTCGAAGTTCCAGCTCCACGCTTTGATTCTTTTCTTGACTTTCCTTGTAATCGGATCCTGACTTTAAATACAAGATGGCTTGTTCGATATCCTCATCTGTATAATCTACAATTTTCGGAGGGGCAATTAACCTAATTAATTTTATTTTTCCCTTCAACGTATCATGGGTATCAAGAATCTCATTAGTGATTTTGTATTTTTCGAACATGTTGATGATTTCGTCTACCTCCTTGTTTTCACCAGGCAAATAAATAGCGCTTATGGTGTTTGAATAGTAGACGTTTATTGAATTCTTAAGAGCTGCTATTGGATAAACGTTGCAATTTTCTTTTTCTTCCAGAGATCCCATCCATGGCCGTGTACCTGGGCATGTATAGTAATTCTCTGCTGTTCCTCCTTTAGGCTGGTTTAATGAACGGCTTAATTCGCTGACTCCATTATCGTCTCCACTGGTATGACGCCTGCTCATAATGCCCTTCAAGCTTCGCTCTGCCTTGCATTCACAAACCACTTTAAGCGAATCGAGCGTGGAGCCACCTGTGGATCTTAATGACATATCCTTCTCACAGGTTGCGTGCTCATTTCGGTGAACCCATTCTCTCCAAGGGAAATCTGAGATGTGCCCCTGTTCACAGATGATTACAAATGGAACTTGGATCATTTTAATGGCTCTTTGACACTTTTTGCAGTCAATTTTATTTGTTTTTAATGATAATGACCGTTGATATAAATTGCGGCAATGCGGGCAGTAATGCCAGGTTGGATACCTCAGTAAAGGGATATAGAGATTCATATAATCTTGGGGCGCACTGCTTCCTTTATATTGCGCGCTGTAACTAGCCCTGAAATCTGGGGGGGCTAGCAGTTTATTGACCCCGAGTAGAGATTGCAACCTCGGCTCAAAAACCAAGTATTCTCCAAACGAGTTTAAAGGAACACCATCCTTATCATGGTACCATTTGTCTAAAGACCCAACCAAAGCCGTCTCCCCATCTTGACTGACGACAAGAGACCCTGGCCCGAATGTGGTAATCAATTGGCTTCTTCTAAGCGGTATATCTCTCATATAAATAACCCTTCCCAGCTGCCTGCGTCTTCTTTTTTGTCTTCACCTTCGTAAAGCATTGAAATCATGCCTCGGCACTCGACATCCACATTCCTCATCGTATTTATCATGGCTTCCGGTTTTGGATGCGTATATTGCGGGATATGCGATCCTGCAGGGTACATGAAGCCAGCTGCGTCCCCCTCTACTTGCCAAGTGGTGTAGTTGCCATGCTTCAAGCTTTCCATCAGCCCCTTGAAATGAGTTTTAACCGACTCTACTTGTTCTGGATCTATCAATTCGGTACGTTGGATGATCCTCTCATAGAAAGGAACGATTCTTGGAACCAAATGTTTTTTAATGTATGCAGGATCCGGGGAGCGGGCAACATCTGACGTTAGTGCTTGCCGCAAAAACCCCACTATTATTGCTTTGAGTCCTCTGTCTAGGCAAGAATCGGAAAAAGGGGTAACACTGGTTGGCTCTACTTGAGCATATAGTTTTTGATGGTATTCTTGAAAATGCTCGAAATGGGATTTATCTCGTGACCTTGTATTTGAGTATAAAGTAAAGATGACTCCCGGCCGTTCCCACCATCTTCTGCCTACACGCCCGCTGACCTGGATATATTGGGCAGTCATTTTTGGCTGGCCGACAATAGCCATGGCAGAGAGCCTGTCAATGTCGATGCCTACTTCAATAATGTTTGAAGCCAAGCACAAGTCCAATGCTTCCTGCTTATTTTGATTAGGATCAAATTTCACTTTCAAATCATCGATTGTTTTAGAAATTTCATCGCTTTGCTTTCTTGAAGTCAACTCGAGAACCCTGCCAACATTGCGGACAGAGTTTTGTGTCCCTTTCCTCTGGGTCATAGAAGTCATATATTGTGGAATATCCGTCTGCGTTAATGTCAAGGCTGCTCCTAAATCACGAAGGCTATTATAAAATGCCAAAAGGGTCCAAAACGGATCACGTTCTTTCCTTTCAATTTCAGCTGCGGATTGAATAATGGCTGAAAATGTTATAACTTGGCTCATCATAATTTTAATAGAATTTGTATAAACACCAACGTATTTTCTTCCCGGCATAAGCTCTCCGTCTTTTTCATCCCGTGCAGGTTTAGCGAAATAAGAATCGTCATGATCCAGGCCTGGACTAGGAAAAAGGCGTGCTTTATCTTCTTCTCTCCCGAATAGGGCTAAAATTTGTTCTTCAAATTGGGAAATGGTTGCTGTTGCTGCGATAATTTTAGGTTTTATTCTTTGTTTGCCTCTTTCCTTTGTGCACAGCTCTTCGATTAAAATCTCAAAAAGGCCTGATAAAGACCCCAGCGGACCTGATATGAGATGAAGTTCATCTTGAATGATTAATGTCGGGGGGCTTGCGAAGCGTTCTCCCTCCGTATCAATTCCAAAAAGCTTACGAGCTTCGGGTTGCCACACAAGCTGGACAAACTTATCAACTGTTCCAATTAAAAAAGTTGGCCTTTTCTTGTAGATAGTTTCATCTACTATATAAATAGGAAGTTCGTCGTGAAAGGTACACTGTATGTCAGGACAGTAGATTTTCAAGCTGTTTTTTTCATTTTTATAACCAAGGTGAATTTTATTATTCTTCCTCTGGCCGTTTTCACTAGAATAATGTCCTAGTTTGGCGCCACACCAAGGGCAGTTGCTGATTACAAAGTTCTTGGCATCACGTTTGTTTTTTGTTAAGTGAAGAAGCTGTATATTAGCTTCTGAATTCTTGTTTGGTGTTGTTTTTCCGCCTACCCATATGCCAATGGAATAGGGAACTGAGCCTAATTCTGTTTCATTATTCTTGCGAAGGTATTCTAATGCGCAGATTAACCTTGATGATCGCTGAAATTGATCAGCAGTCAACAGCCTTAATGTGTAACGCATAATGACGTCTACGCCAGCGTCTGAAGGATCATTTAGTCTCCGTAGCAACATTTGAAAGGCTGCTACCCCTAAATAAGCTTCGGTTTTTCCTCCACCTGTCGGGAAAAAAATTAAATCGACAATCTCTCTTGAATCGTCCGTTTCCTCTACAAAAGAACTAATAGACATTAGAAAAAAAGCGATTTGGAATCCACGCCAAGTATTTTTTGAGCCCCTAATGTTTTCTTCTGTCTTTATTATTTCTTTATATTTTTGGTCAAACGAAATTTCAACTTTTCCTCCTTTTTCATGAATGATTCCAGACCTTTTGGTTGTTCCATTTTCTTGTTGAAGCAAAATAGCCAAATTTGCTAAACGGAATGCCCGCATTGTTTTTTCTTTATCTAATAATAAAAGACCATGTTTCATTCTAGTTAGGCTAGACCGGCATAAAGAAATATGTTTCTCCGCAGCTGGCTGAAGGGCAATAGGCAGTTGTTCGATTTCACTTTCTTTTTTGTCTATCCACTTTTTGTATCCTTCTAACAAGGGTTGAAGAATTTCCTTTGGATTGTTTTGAGATGATAGGCCGGCAAGATCGCTCATTTTAATTTGTAAGGGGCAGCCATCTTCTAAATGAATGTCAGGAGTCATGCTTTGCGTTTCAAATTCTGGAAGAAAAGTAGATCTGATCGATTGGACGGCTGAATGCTGCGCCCAAGTTGCAGCACAATTATGGCCAAATGCAAACGTCCCTTGATTTCGATACAGCAGTTCTGTAGAAGCTTCTTTCAGGCTGAGCTTTCGTTTGAGTTGGTAGGGTTTCGGATAAGTTGAAAACTCGTAACCTTCTCCTGTTTCTATTTCAAGTTCTGATTGAAAAAGTGTCAATTGGTTCTTTGGAAATGAAAGGTCAGAAGAGCGGTTTGTAATACTGATTGTAATGATATGAAATCCTTGTATCTTGCGGATTCGAGCCTGTAATTGTATGGAAAGGTGGCTGATTTTTTCATTTTTCGAGTTTTTGAAGTCTAGGTTTGTTGCAAAGTTTTTCTCTGAAAGCAAATCGCTTACTTTAATCGTTATACAGCCCTCTATGGATTCCCGCATCCACCATGTTTTTGAATGTTCTTCCAATTTAAGCCTTACTTTGTGGGGAGTATAAATACCGCCGCGAACCGTGACGTTTAAGCTTGGAACTGTCTCATCTAAACAAAAGGTTAATCCCATTGTGGAGGTTTTGCGATCATCTCCTTGAGGAAGTAAATCTGTATCCCCATCTGCATCTACTGGCACAGTTCGCTCTGTTTCTTCTGTTTCTAGGATAGAAGGCAACACTTCTAAGATCTCTGGCTCACTTCCTTCTTCACCATCAAATGTAATAGGAAAAAGCTGGCCGCTCACATAACGCTGAGATGGTGTTTGGCGTTGAAGAATTTCTTCTTTCTCATTTCCAACCCTCCAATAGTAAGGCTGGTAAAGCTCTTCTTTCTTTTCAAAAACAGTGTGCCCTTGAATCTTAAATTCCATAAAGTTTTCTTTAATCCGCATAGGACCTATCATCTCCTCTTTTACCGAGGCTATTACATGGTCACGATTCTTAAGCGATTCTTCTAGTATTGAACTTTTAGTTGCCATATTGGTTCCCTCCTTCTAGTTAGTGGCATTAATAGGCTTCATCAAATCATGATAAAAGATAGAATACTTTCTATTGTCAATGGAGACGACTCTTTCAATATTGAAAGATGCTCCATTAAAGGTCTTGGAGTTAAATGTATAATATCCTTGTTCATTCAACCTTTCGAATACGTCCTCTTTCAATTCATCCATTAAGCTACGTGTAATAATCCTCCCTGCTTGCCTATGGGCATTCTGAGTTTTCTTCATAGCTTGATGTATTTTCCCAATTTCGTTTTTTTTATACTTTAATGCCTCTAATAATAAAGGTAGCTCTTTTGGGCAAATGCTTTCCTCCGTACACCAATTGCGGACAGATACGCTGGAAGCTGTTTTCATTTTATATTTCTGGCTGAGAATGTCGCTTACACGTTGGGGGCCTAATTTTCCAACATGGGTGCGCAACCTTTTTTTCCAATGTTCCTGTAGCTTCCGGTATTGGACAGCCTTGTCTTTCAGTAGCTCTTTGTCTGCAACTTCTGCAATCAGTTTTGTATCCCGATCGTTTCGGATAATAAGATAATCATCTTCTTCTAAATCTTTGAAATTGATTTGTTTTACAAAATCATTCTTATCGTGGGGTGATAAAATACGAACATTGGATTCTCTGGAAATGAACAAGAAACGATCATCCTCTATAAATACGATGCTAGCCATTATATGTGGATGTTCTTCCTCTTTGCCCATATTTTTTTGCTCCTGTATTATTCTTTCAACCACTTGTTGGGCAGCATTTTCTTCTTTTATCTCAAGGATTTTTTTGTCAACTAGTGTGTTTTCAAAAATGATTCCTTTTTGAATAGTATTTACCACCTGTTTTTGTGGCAATTGAGAAAAATTGCTTGTCACTTGGTTTTTATTCAGAAAGAAATCATAAGCAACAAAGGTGGTTTGAAAAGCCTTAAGTACCCGACTGGAATAAGATCCAAAGAAATTACTGCTACCTAAAAACAGCGCTTCATCAAATGTTCTCTTTGTTTTTCTATAGCCATTTTCTGTGTAAAAGCTCACATCCAATACAGGATTTACCTTGACCAAGATGAGATCCCTTTCTGAGTATGGCAAAGATCGTTTCGTCACAATTGAAAAATTCTTACTATTGTTAGGGTTAGCATTTAGGTGGGCGCAGATAAAATCAAACAAAGCGTTATCTTTGTTTTCCATCAAAGCATGCATCGTTTTTGCAAGGGGCTTTAGGAAATTATTAAATACATCAGGATAACCCATTTTCGTTTGTCGAAACTTATTTAGCAATAGATCAGAGGTATCCTGATCGAGTGAATCGGAATAAGGCCTAGTACTTTGGCAGAGATTGAAAAGGATTCTGTTAATATAACTGTGTAAATCTAACAAGGTTTCTTCTTCAGCAAAATCACTTGCCAAGCTTAATTTGAAATTCTGTAATTGTTCCGCTAATTCAGTTATTGTTTTATGTTCAATATGCCGATAAGTATTTTTTTTTTCTTCGAGGTTATATAAAAACGTGATGTCATTCATCCTATTCCTTCCCTCCATGCAATCAGCTCCACCCCATCTGGAATTATGCAATCGCATTCATTATTTATAAAATCCACAAGGTTTTCGGTAAGATAATCAATATTCCTACCTTGTATGATCGACTTAGTGATCTCAAATGTGACTTCATGCAATCGGTCTTCATGGTCAGAACGACTGATTATACTCAGGAATGGGTTTTTCTTAAAGTTTCTCTCCTGTTTTTTGAAACTGGTGGCATCTGAATATAGCACGGGTGTGTTCGATGAAAGGTTGTCCTCCGCTTTTCTTGTTAGGGAAGACATAAATTTTCCATTACTGTAGCTGCTATTGTTGTTAAGCCCTTCTACAAAAAGAAAATTGCTAATAGAACCCTTAACCTCACCAGAACAAAAAATAGTTTCGTTCATTTGGCTAATTAATTGATTTTTTTTCCCCACTAAGTAGAATGCTTCTATTGGCGAAAAAGCCGTTTTATTTAACTTCTCTGTCGTATATAGAAGGCTAAGTAAAGGGCTGTCTACTCCTATTTTTTCACTTTCTCCTAAGACCCTGGTACGTTTTATTTTTTCATACTTTTCATTTAAAAGAAAAATTCTCTGCTGCCATTGACGCTCTGGGATTCCTTGATGAAAATTTCGGTCTTGAATGTACAACATCATTTCAGTTTTATCCATTGGGCTTTTGCCAACTGATACCACGGATACCTTTCTTTCCAAATCACCGTTTTTATAAATGATCCTGTCTCCTTTTTTCAATTTCAGTACGTGGTCTCGTAATGAATCATTGTTGTCATTGGATGAATAAATACCGTCAGTAATTCCCATCGCTGCAAATAAAGAAAAATATTCATCACGTGGGACTGTAATAGCAATATTAACCCTTTTTCCCTTTTCGGTATTTGCTTTGACTAGATAAGCTCCTAGAGTAAAGGCAAGCTTAATCCAAGTTGGAAGAGAATCAGGTTTTTCTGCATTCCAGATCTTCAAATTATATAAATTCATTTGCGTCCCTCAATTCTTATCCAATAGCTCTATTTTCCTGTGATTCAATTATATACCATTATTTTTCTGTTTTCCTGTAAAATTCAATTCTTTATAGATAAACCCATAAACCGAAGTGTTCAAAATAAGACAATTCTTTTCCCGAACGTAGAAACTAATCAGCCCATGTCAGAAAGGCCTTATTCTGTGACCTTTCTTTTACTTTAAAGTAAAGCGTTCTTCTACGCGGTCTGTCAGCTGTTCAATGACCAAGACCAAGCTTTTAATGATGGCAATCAGCTCTTTTTTGACAGTTTTCCAGTGACATACACATCCTCAATGGCCATTTTGAGGTGCATGTGGTGCTATATTAAAAAAATGTTAAGAATGCAGAATATTATGTAAATTAAAACCGGAATATTGGTACTATTTTAATACTGCTGAATCATGTAAAGAGTTTGTTTACTCAAAATAAGTAGGAGGTTTTTTTATGTATGATGAACATTTGGATTGGGATTTTGCCAGCGTTGATAAGAAGTATTTGGATGAAGAATGGTTCGACCAGAGATACACACAAACTGTAGCCGCATTTGTTTCGGAATACCAGCAACACGGCATCTCCAAAACACGATGACCAATATCGATCATTTTTCCAATTAACCCCAAAAACACACGATACCTCGAGATACTTTTCCAAGCGTTTTTTCGATGATGTTTTAAGAGGAATGAACGATAACACATTGAAGGAAAAATTTGTTCAGCAATTGTTTTTTCTTCAATTCAAAAGAAAACCTGCAGATCTTGAGACTCGCCTAACTGTTCTATATAACCACTATACAAAGTACACAGCAGAAGCAGCGGCGCAGCTCAGCACATATGGCTTTGTTATGGAGTATGTCACCGGGGTTTTTGAGGAAGCTAAATCGAATGCAAATTCAAAATATCAAAAAAAAGTGGTAAGTCCTTCAAATAAAAGTGATGATCCGAATAAAAATTATGAAACAGTTTCCGAAGTGTACAAGTTCAACGACCCGGATATTATTGCAATTGAACTTTCCTGCTATGTGGAGTTATTGAAATGGACGGAAACAAGAATAATAAGCAAACGAAAGCAGAGGAAGCTCTTAAACTGTTTTGCCGGTCATTTATAGGAAGCACGAGCTCTGCTGGAAATCTTGGAGGGATCATAATCCTTTCCGTTCTCCGGTAGTTTCAGAGGTCGCCAGTCCCGGTTAAAATACCTATTCATAAACTGTGCAGGTGCCGCCATACATTATTCATAAATAGGTATCTATTTCATCAAAACATTTATAATTTCAAGGTTGAATTTTTTTAGCATACGAAAAAAAGAATTATCTGTATAATTCATTTTAAAAATTTTTAATTTGTACACGTATTATCAACTCATCCAGCTGTGTATTATAAAAAAGGCCTTCCTCTCTGTTTAACCTACTTCTATTTACAACTTCAGAAATTAGTTTTCTCTTAATATCATTATTTCAATAGCCCAGTCAATTTAATATTCAATGAATTTTTTAGTTTTTCAATGTCACCTAAACTTAAGCCCGCTAAATCTACACTATCCTCTTTGTAATCATTGCGAGCGAAAATAAGCTTTCCGCAAAGTTTAAGCTTATATCCGTCTTCCGTAATTATCTCAAATACGGGATTTCCGGATTTCAACATTCCGTGATCATCTACTATCACAGCAATATCGTCATTATAATCAACAATATCGATGCCTTCACACTCAAGTATTTTATTGAGAGCTTCGGATTGATTTGAACCGCGTTCACTTGGGATTTCTAATATTTCAGCTTCGTATTCCATCCTTTTTGTGTTAAAGCCAACTGTGTAGATTCGCATTTGAGGGGTAAAAATGTTCATTAGTGTCAATCCTCTTTTTTCATAATAATCAATCGCCTCGTTTTTCCATTCTGGCACAGCTGCACCATTTACTTTTTGAAATCGGACGTAAAGATACGGAGTTCTCGCTTCGTCATATCGAGATTCTTCATCTATTTTAGACCTAGTGTACGTGACCTTAATCTGTCTGTCCAGATAAGTGTAGACAATCCATTCAAAATATCTTCCAAAGGAATCACTAACTTAATAATGTTCATTTCATTTCCTTAACCAATTTGAGAGCAATTTAATCTTCTTCCTTATGTTTAACGGGTATAGATAATTATAAAAAGGATGGGTGAAAAAAATGGAGAAAAACACTTCTACTAAAAACACCAATCATATGAAAAATATTCGTTCGCAATCTAAACTCGAAAATAAAGTGTCGAAAGCTTTGTGGCAAAAGGGTGTCAGATTCCGAAAAAACGCTAAACTTTTCGGCACACCTGATATTTCCATCAGTAAGTACAAGACTGTAATTTTTATTGATTCTTGTTTCTGGCATAGTTGCCCCGTACACGGGAAGATCCCAAAAACTAATGAAGACTTTTGGGTTAAAAAATTAGGAAGAAATATGAAACGAGATCTTGATGTGAACCGCTATTACCAAGAAGAGGGATGGTGCCTGCTAAGAATTTGGGAGCACGAATTAAATCAAGATTTTGATTCAGCAATCGACAAGATCTTAGATTTTATCAATGTTTCAAAAGAAAAAAACGGCTACCAATAGCACTTTTGTTAACGGCAGTAACCCTTGGGAAAGTTAACGCACCAAGCCCTTCATAAACAGTTAAATTGGAACTTGTACAACCTAAAAAAGTAAGAAAACCCAAAGAGATCGGGCCTTCTTACCGCTAGCTTAAATCAAAAAATCATACAAGAAATTTGTTTACAAATCAAAATATTCTTGGCGAATTCTTTGAGACGAACGCTGGCCGACTTGCCGAAACACATCTAAAAGTTCAGAATATGTATTTTCATCATTTCCGATCTTATTCCAAAGCGTTGCACCGATTAAAACATATTCGTCGTCTGCCATATTAAATAATTTATTTGGAATGCTGTGACCAGCTGCGCTGTAAGGGTATCCTTCACCACCAGGATTGTAAGGAAGGGCAAAATAAGCCTTACAATCTGGATCGCCCAATCTTAAAAGCAAGAGGTTACGTTTGGCTTCTGCTGTCTGATCCAAATTTGGCTTCACTGTTTTAAATGAATAATACTCTTCCCCCCCATCTGGACGACGAATATAAAGATCCGATTTCACTGAAACATCTTCATATCTTGGATTTTCCAAAGCAGCAAGCTTTCCAATTTCTTCAGTTAAGTTAGGTGCCGGGCGTTCCCCTTTTTTAGCCCGGGCTCGTTGACTCTTGATAATTGTATCAATCGATTCAGTTTTAAAAGTGTTAATAGTTAATGCTTTATCATACTGATTCTGTGCAAAAGCCCCTGATCCCTCGGCAATGATTTTACCTAGTTGTTCGAAAATACCCTGGCCAAGTGTAGTGACGAAAGAACGCTCAAATTTAGCTCCTTTCCATACTTCAATCGGTACTACAGCAAGCCCGAAAGGATTTCGCTGAGCAACTTCAGCTTCTAAGAAAGGTTCTGTAACCGTCCTTCTTTCAATTAAACGATCCATCACGCCTTGAATATGTACACGTACTCTTTCCTTGGTTTCTGCATTCATGGTCTAACCTCCAAAAATAACTCTTATAACAATCTAGTGAAATTCCTTAAGTCAAACAAATAACTATCCTTGGCATTTTGGTCATCATTTACCCTATTTTGATATGGGTGCAAGGGAACCTTCCCTTTTTCAATTTCCAGTGCCAAATTGTGGAATGTAACTTCCCATACTCCTTCAAGTGGCTCGACAGAAAGACCGTTCCATTCTGTCTGTTCCCATTTTACATACCAATAAATAATTGCACGAGGATACATTTGCTTATATCTTGTATAATCTTTTCTGTTAAAGGTAACAGTGTAGGTTGGCTCGTAATTATATTTATTCGCTGTGAAAAAAGGAGTCTTTTGAGTTTTCAGATCAGAAATTTCTTGAGTTTGCGGGTTAAATAAATCTATAGAAGTGGGATTGGATATCTTGTCAGGATGAATAATTAAATTCCGCCCAATCTTCGGCACGATTTCCCTTACAAATGCCTCTTCCAATTGTTCTCCTTCTCGACACCATGCAAATTTGTCTTCTGTATGATGCTTTACTGCATTTCTTTGGATAACAACTACATTGGTTGCTGCCCACCCTCTGGCTCCTTCTTTTATACTAAATTCTACAGTGTCGTTTGCTTCGAGTTTTTTGAATTTCACTCCAGGATACAAAGACAGCGCCGATTTGGTCATTTTGGCTGGAAATGAATACCCAACCATCTTTAAAAAACTTTACTCTTCCCCTATATTTTTGCTCCATTTTGCAAATCCCCCGTAAAATTAGATTAAGTCTTTGCGAATCATTTTTGGAAATTTATTAAAAAGATAAAAAAATAGAACTTCTTTCACCCAGTGTAGGAGAAGCCTCGTTCGATAGTTCTGTTTTCTTGTGGTTCAAGTATATACCATTCTTTTTACACTTCCTATAAAATTCATTTATTTTCAAACCCATAAATCAAAATTTTTAAAACGAGATAATTCTTTTCCATATGTAGAAACTAATTATAAAATGCCAGAAAGACCATATAATATACCGCTAAAGATTGCTTAATTCCTATGTATTTATTTAAATTTTAATTAATAAGTCCTAAATAACAGAATTAATTGTGAATAAAGTATGATAAAGTGTAAATGGGGTAATAATCCTGTATATTATTAATGATTGGGAGGCTTCATAGTGGAAACATATGTAAATAATAAAGACAGCGAGGGCTTATCTTTACTGATAAAGTTACACTTCCTGCATTTTATAGATGCAATTTCTGTATGTTCAATTGTAAAAAGGAGAGGAAATCATGGCTAACGTTAATCTGTTTGATTTCGAAGCTACCAATAAAGAGTACAAAAACAAGTACTCATCATGTAAAAATCATTATAAATTTGATTTTTCTAATTTAGACTTAGTCTTTCAAATAGCAATAAATAAGCCTAAACTTGAATTGTTCCCTACATACAATTTACCTGCTAACAATAGTAATATAGATAGCTATCTTACAAGATGGATTGATTCTTACGTTAATTCAATTAAAAATTTACCAAGTATGCGATTGGCCTCTAAAAAACAAACACCATCTGACCCAGGCTTAAAAGAAATGGTGCAAACCTTATTATCCCTTAGTAATTCCAAAGCTGATGAAGCGGAAAAATACCATAATTTATTTATGAGTGCCGAAAATGTACAGGGAAATTTATTGGAAGAGTATATCAACACTAAGGCAAAAAATTTCGGATGGATATGGTGTGCTGGAAATATTCTTCGAGCAATCGATTTTTGCAAAATACAATCTGATGGAACTACTGTTTTGTTACAAATTAAAAGTAAATTCAATACTGAGAACAGTTCAAGTTCTAAGGTAAGAAAGGGTACTGCCATTGAGAAATGGCATCGGTTAGGAAAAAAATCTTTTCAAGGAGAAGTATCTCCTGTTTTTAATTGGCAAGACTTAAATAAAATTATGGCAATTGATAAGAAAAGCCAATTTTCAGAAGAAGATTATCAAAGATTTCTGAGAAAAGTAGTCTCTAATAATCCGGCTATTATCAAAAGTTAATAGAAGAAAAGAACATTGTTTAATTTTTATTTTTTCGACAAGCTTATTTAAAAAATTTACTCTTTCCTAATATTTTTGTTTCATTTTACAAACCCTTTCTGAATTTTCTTTCAAATAAAAAACCAAAACTTCTCT
>NZ_LAJB01000015.1 GCF_000970685.1 Domibacillus indicus | reverse complement strand
GTCCTCTTTCTTTTGTTTAAGTACGATTTGCCACAAGCTTTGTACTCGATATTAATGGCGTTTTCAATTATTAGAGGAATGCTGCTCAGTCAGTTCGACAAGCCGAAAGGGAACTTATTGATCCAGTTCTTTATCTTTCTTTTTTATTTCATTACTAACAATTTTTAGTGCTTGAGTAAGCAATTCAAAAAAATCAGTATTAATTTCTTTGTCTATACTCTTCAGCTCAAAAATATTCGGGTCAAGCGGGTGTTGTTCGAATGACAGTCCCTTGACTTTTTGTTCAAAGTTAGCCTTTTCTTTTGCCGTAAATTTTTCATCTGGTGAATGAACAAAACGATTTCTTATTTGATTATAAGCATATATCTTTTGCCATAATATTTCGGTATCATTGATATTTAATCCAACAACTTTCTTTAAGTAAAAAAGATATTTCTTTACACCATTATGCCTGATATCTTCAGGGTTTAATGATAAATTATATTTTCTTTCACATTCATTTGAAATTGTATTAAGTGTTTTTTCTAGATATGAGTACTGCGATATTAAAGCTGACGTTCTCATTATTTTAGGGAAAACCTTTTCTATGTTATAAAATTGGTCCTCATACATATATTCAAAAATTTGTTCGTGATCCTCGGGTGGATAGTTCTTTATATGTTCGTTATAAGACCGTTCTAATTGTGACTGTTCTTTGTAAATATTTTCTTCCATAAAATCAATATAATTTTTAAAGTTTTCGTTCTCTAAATCAATTGCAAATTCAAGCCAAGTTAACCTTTGAAACATTAGCGTCCTCCTGTTTTTTAATAAAAGCATAACACAAGATTAGAATCTAGGTAGGGTATACTTAGTTTTCTTATGGAATTAAAGTGCTCTGTTATTTCAATAAGAAAATCAACATTTTTCTTTAATAGAACTAAAGAGAAAGATAATCGTTCTCCTCAACAGCAGGAGCTTTTGGAACCTCGCAAGGAACTGAATGAAACAGTTTAGAATAAAGAACGATATCTTAAAGTAAGCCGCGCCGATCATGGAATGAAAGTAAATGTCATTAAGCGAAATAGAGATGAATACTCGGTATTAGCAATGTACGGCGTCCTGCAAATCACATGTAGTACCTACCTACTCTATGAGGCCGATGAATGTCAGTAAGAAGACGATATAACAGGTGCTGTCATAGAGATTTTCAAACAAAACAGAAGTGCCTACGGGTACACACAAGATCAAAGTCGAACTGCACAAGCGTGGATTTACGGTTTCCAGAGGGCATATTGGCCGCATTACGTATTATATGAAGAAACAATCCCTTGTTTCTTCATATTGTTAGCAAGAGTACATAGTGTTTTTTATGTTGCATTAGGAAGTTTTTATTTATCGTTATTAAACTAAACTGCTTTGTTAGTTGAGGAGGAAAAAAGACCGGTTGGAACAGCAGCCGGTTTTTAAACTCTTGCACCCCATTAGTTGAAGAAGTGAAAGAGCAAGCGTAAGATGCTCTAAACTATCAAACTTCATCTGGCTGATAAACTCTGTTTTAACGATTTTAAATGTGGCTTCCGCCACGGCAATTATCATTTGGACAGTTTTAAGGAGCGGCCAATCTGGAAGGCTGGTAACGTTTCGTCAATGAGCTGGTTTTTAAATTCGCTGCCACGGTCGGTATGGAACAGCTGGATATCCCGCAGATCACCTTGAATAGAAGAAAAAGTCCGTGCGACAAGGCCTGCATCTTTGTTGGGTCCTGTGCTGAAGCCAATGATTTCGCGATTAAAGAGATCGACAAAGATACATACGTAATGCCATTTGTTTTTGACTTTGATGAATGTTAAATCACTGACGACTACTTTTTTCGCTTTTGTCTGATGAAACTGCGTTTCAATTCATTCGCCTGAGCTGACTCATTACAGGGAGTTTTCTGCGGCTTGAACTGTGCCACTGTAACAAGCCCTTGTTCCTTCATGATGCGGCCAATACGTCTCCTAGAAACCGTAAATCCATGCTTATGCAATTCGACTTTGAGCTGCTTTAGTTCCTTGCGAAGTTCCAAAAGCTCCTGCTGTTCAGGAGAATGATTGTCTTTCTCTTTAAGGTTTCAGCCTGGTTGATTCATCGGTCAAGAGATGACGGAGTCAGATCACATTCATCAATAATCGCTCGTTTCGTTTTTCCATTCTGGTACAACTGCACCATTTGCTTTTTAAACTCGGGCGTGAATGTGCGGCGTTCTCACTTTGTCATAGTTGGAACTCCTCATCTGTTTTAGGTCAAGTGTACGTGACCTTAATTTTTCTGTCCGGATAAGTAGTCGCTCCAATACCTATCCCTAATGCAGAAAATCCAGAAATGATTTTAAACGGAAATAATGATACAATGACATCACTAGCCTCCTGTCCTTCTGGCTATGAATTAAGAAAATATAATTGCAAAAAAGTAGCTAAGATCAACTGGGGCTGTCTGGCTGCATGTACTGTGCTAGTTAAAAAAAGCATCTGTGTTCGTTGCACCTACTCCATGGAAGAGTGTTTGGTAGATTGCTTTCCTAAAGGAGTCTACGTATAAAAAAGGGAGAAGGTGAAGCTTATGAAAATAATCAATAATGAGCATACTGAACCTGATCATGCATTTGTTTACGTTATACTTAGCCTTCTTTCCCTCTTAACCCTTAGAAAGATAAAAAAAGTAGAAAAAAAACGAATTGCCCTTAAAAAAAAGATTAAAGTAAAAACCCAACAGCTCTAATTTACGGCTGGTTATCATAACAATATTATTGCCTCAACAAGCAAAAAATCCAATGTAGGAAATACTCCTACATTGGATTTTTTATTAAGCCTTTTTAGTATAGGTTTGGACTCCCACGTCGAAGATTTCACTCGGAATAGCCCGGGGAGCATATTATTTATGCTATTGGCAAAGAATGTGATATAGCCCTACTGCTGTTGTTTTAATCTCATCTTTACTTAAAAGGGTAACATAATATTCACTTAGATCTAATTCGGTCCTTTCCTCTGTATCCTCATTAAAGATAAGTACATAGGTTTTCTCTTTTTCTTTCCAAGCAATATTAAAGACAGCCCGGTTAGTAGTCATGCCGGACAGATTCAAACTAATGAGCAATTTAGAGGGAATTTTAACGCAATTTGCTCTTCCTCAACTACACATACTACTTCTTCAGCTTCATTTAAAAACGAGGTATTTACTCCCCAAAAGGATTTGTTTCTTTAGTCAAATCGTTTTCTAGTATAGAGAAGAACTTGCTTATCCTCCACTCGAAAAAGCGAGTGCTGGATTGAACGCATTGAAGCGCCATTATAAGGAAGTTTTAATTAAATAGGGCTAATTGTTTGGTATGCATCTCTTCACTTTTACAAATAGTAATTCTATTCATACTCGTATAACTAATAAAGTGTTACTAAATTTACTACCTGACTGGTTCCTTTATTACCTTATAGTCAGGATCTTTTTTTGCATCTTTAAGTTCGATTTTTACTTTCCATTCACCGTTTTGTTTGACTAGGTGGACGGGTGCTTGCTCAACGCTGCCATCTTCAAATTCTAAACGGGTAATGACAATAGCTTTATCGTCCTTAATTTCCTTTACTTTCTTAATCTCGTAATGAACTAGTGCGGGTGTAATGTTTGAAAGCTGTTTATATCCATCAATCAGCTCTTGTTTGTCTGTCCCGAAGCGGTCATCAATAACCAGATCAGTGAATTTTTCGTAATCCCCATCTTTACCGATCTCCAAATATTCTTTTACAAATTCTTCCGGAGAAGAAATATCCTTTGCGAAGGAGTTTGTTATAAATGGAGTAGCTATTACAGTTGATACTACAACAACTAAAATTGGGATGAGCAGTTTCTTTTTAATAAATACCACCTCTTTTTTAGTTTATCCTTTCATTAAGAATTTAACATAAAATGGTTAACTATTCTAAAGATTTTGCGAATTTTCTCTTTTGTCAATAACAAATAAATATGTAGTGGATGATTTGAATTGTCAACACTAAGATAACTTTTCATTGTACTTCCCCACCTCTTGCTCCTACTCCATATAATGTATAATTGTAGAAAATACACTGGGTCACTTCGATGATTTAGCAGCATGAGGAGATTTCATCAAATGAAAGGTGTACCACCTTCACTAATGCAGTGTATTCAATTCATCAGGTGGCTACAGTATGTTTTGATTTTTATCCATTATTAAATGTTAGGAGGGGTTCCTTGAATAAGAAAGTTTTATTCTTATTGCTTGGAATTATTGCTGTGGTTATTGGTGCGTATGCGTGTACCGATAACGAAGATGAAAAAGGTATTGATAAGGTATATCTATTACCAGATGGGTTTAATAAAGAGTCAGTTGTAGTTAATTTTAATGTTGACGGTGCTCCGCCATTAGAGGTTAAGGAGAATAAAATCGTGTATACGATCCCAGAGAGTGGAGTTTTAACTACATCTTCAGATTCAAGCATTCAAGAGCGGCATTCAAGAGCGAACAGATGACGGTAGCGTAGAGTGGCATGATATAGAGGCCTATTGTGATAAACGCGGTGATGAGCTAACTAAGGAGCAGATCGGACAAGGTGGCGCAGCTGGTTCTTCCGAAGACGAGCAAGCAGAGAAGGAAAGTTTCATTCAGTCATTTATTCCAGCGGAAGGCTCTGCAAGTGTCTGTCCATAAAAACCGTTATTCGTATGTAGATAAATATATATAAAACTCTCAAAGAATTTACTAATATTCTTTGAGAGTTTTTCTTTTAAACGATACTTAACTTACCGTTTTGTTAACGGAATGTTCTTCCGAGTATGGAAGAGAACTCGTTGTTTGCTGAGTAAACCGACATACCGTTTTCAATGGTCCACCGTCCACTCGCTTACAAATTTCATAACTTGGGTATCCATCGTATTTTTCTTTAACAGGTACACTTCCATTGGTGTACATAGTTACATACAGAGTATAACTAATTGCTGGGGACCCGTACTGTAATAGGTTTATAGCATTAATAGTGAGTTTAAACCGTTTGTATGTTGTACCGATCCATCCTGGATATAGTCTAAGTCAGATAGCGGTGCATAATCATATGAATACTGGCATGAGTTAGAGTCCCATACTCGTCGCACCGTCTGGCCTATATATTCGCGATACTCCGAAGCCTTAGTCAAACGGTCCATTTCTAAATATTGATATGTTTTTGAATTTGTTGAATCTGGTCCATATGAGCTGAATTCGCGATCATTCCCATTAAATTGCATCCCGTGATCTGCGTAATCCGCATCACTTCCTAAAAGATTTACCCAGTCGTGATTCTTAATAAATATCATAATTGATACTTCTACACTAGCCAATTTTCATTCCTCCTTTAGTACCTTACGCAAGGTTATCTAATAAAGAGAAAGAGAGAGAACGTAAATAACTAGGGTGTGTCTGAAAACTCCATACTTCTCCCTTATTTAGACAACATAAAAATAGAAGCGACATAAACAAAGGCTAAAAAGAAGCAGCCAGCTTGTCATAACGAGTAGCGACCCGGCAAAAATGCTTTAATTTATTGAAAAAACACTCGACTGAATGGCGCTCTTTATAGGTCCACCAATCGCATGCCCATGGATCGACTGTGTTTGATTTAGGTGGAATGGCGTAAGCTGCCTGATGAGAAGTGAGAAAAGAGCGGATTTCGTTTGTTCCGTAGGCTTTGTCGGCCACGACGCTGTTCTGTTCTAGCGGGACATGGGAAAGAACTTCTGTGGCCACTTTCGAATCGTGAACGCTGCCAGCAGATAGCTGAAAGTAAAGGGGATTTCCTAATCCATCTACAACCGCATGGATTTTCGTGGTATGCCCGCCGCCGCTTACGCCGATATGTTGGTTCGACTCGGCATTTACAGCCCCTTTTTAGCCCCTATGCTATGTTGGTGGGCTTTGACAGAGGTAAATCAATCATGATATGTTCAGCGTCGATCTCGACATGTAGTGCATGAAAAATAGCTTTGAGGGTTCCATCATCCTGCCATTTGCAGAACAGGCTGTACACCGTTTTCCATGGGCCGTATCGTTCCGGCAGGTACCACCAGGCAGCGCCGCTTCTGAAGATTCATAAAATGGCATTGGTCATATCACGGTTGTTCTTTCCCGGCCGGTTTTTGCCCGCGGAAAGAACACGCTGATTTTTTCCATTGATAATCTTCTATCTCATACCGTTTCCCTGTCATCTTCCCATCTCCCTTTAATCTGATGGGTATGGTTGTAGGCGAAACGTCGAGATGGGGCAAGGCTTATTTCATTTTTTTAGTTTTCAGAAACAACCTAGTTTATCATGAATGTCCTGTTAGCTATTTTGATAATTGTTGTACAGCCAAAAAAAGTTATCTCTTTTTTGGAATTATCCATACCATACTTATTAAGTCTTGACGCTAATAAAAGGGTAATTTAATTTTGATTTTGTATTATCTGGATTATAGAATCCTTTCTAAAATGAACCACAGGCTCTTTAAACGTATTTCTATATGGTAAATATATAAACGTCAAGAAATCTCCGTTAAACCACAGTTTAATGATGTTGTATAGTGTCGGAAAAGCCTTGGCTATCAAATTCAGCCGGGGCTTTTAGTAGTTACATATCTTCATAATTTATTGGTTTGATCGCCTTTCCATCCTTGAACTTCGCCCATTGTTCAATCTTATTTTCTTTATTTAAGTAAAATATATATTCCATGGTATTTTCCTTATCATCTTTCAATGGTTTCACTACATACGTTCTTGTTGCTGCCCACCATGCATCGTGTGATTGTCTATCTACCACTGTGATACCAAAACCTAATTTCGACTCGATTTGTTGAACTTCCTTGTGCCTGTCAACCAACTGCCATGTGATTAACCCGGCCACCACTAGAGGTATCAGACCTAGACCAATAAACTTAATCCGCTTTGAAGTAGTTCTTCTAACTCCCGTCATTTTATCCCTCCCTTGTTCTCCAAACTTAATCCGACTTTATAGTAGCCTGTTAAAGATTAAATATAACTCAAATGCAATTATATCGTATTGGAAAAGTCTTGGATATATAAAAACTAGGGCCTTTTTTGGGTTCGTCGGGTGGAAGTAGAGTTATTCATTGCACTTGATAAATTGTACGCGAAATGAAAATCCGTAATTATGATATTGGTGTTTAAGAAGTTAACCTTCATTGACTTCAGCTTGGATTTTCCATTTCGTTGTATAATCTAAAGGTAATTCTGCTTCCATTACTAGGATTTCTTCAAATAGAGGTTCTTCTGTATGAAAGTGTTGAAGGACAAACCTATCTACACCCTAACTTTCACCGGCTAGGTTTTTTAATTTCCCACTTTGATTGGCAAGTAACAAAAAACAGGATTTTGAAGATTAAATAAATGGTATATATAAATACCAACAATGTTGTTTCATAATTATAGAAATCAAGTAATATTTTACACAAACGGATGTTTCTATGATAAACTACTTATTAGAGAGAGAAAGAGGGACTAGTTTCACGAGGAGGAACTACAATGGCAAAAGAGGCTAAAAATTTTGCTAACTACTTCATAAAAAAAGAGTATGATTATCCGCGTAATACGTTTGATGGTAACATGAAGTTGCAAAAAATGCTTTACTTTTCTCAGTTGATCCATTTAGCCCTGCAAGATAAAAAACTTTTTGCAGATAGCATGTATGCTTTTAAAAATGGAACAGTGATTGAAAGCGTCCGACAACAGTATCAACACAATCATTATGAAACAGTTCAGGAGGCCTTGTCAGACGAGCCTGAATTAACTGAAGAAGAAAAACGGTCCTTAGAAATTGCCGAAAGAATTTTCGGTGGTCTGGACGCCCAAACTTTATCAGATTTAAATCATCAACAGTATAGCTGGATCGAGTCTTATGAAAACTCAAAAGAAAGCAATGGCTACCATAATAAGGAACGCGCTTTTATTGAGGAAGAACTAATACGTACACATGATCTAGATAAAATTAAAGAAGTGATTGATCTTGCTACGGCAGAAGAAGATGATGACGAAAAATATGAAATTGTAAATGGAACTACATTTTATTATGATCCTAACACGATTACAATGAATACAGATTTATTGGAAACGTTAGAAAACTTCAGAGGAGAAGATTCCGTTTATTCGATCTGTTACGACGAAAAACACGGACATATTATTTTCTAATGAATATAGTTCAAGGACAAGGTTTAATGATGTGTTTAGATTTTGCCGACGGAGCGGAATGCACGTACCCAAGAACTTTTCTTGTCTTGGATACAGATGTACAATCAAACCAAATATCATTGTTAAATATTTCTTCAGTGAAGAAAAAAGAACATAAATTGTTATACTCTTCTAATTTAAATGTAGTTAAATTCAAACCACCTTTCTATTTGAAAAGTTTTGTTAAATTAGATTCTTTGTATGTGATAGAGTATTTTCCGGATTTAGTTAATAAAGTAATGGACGGTGGACAAACTTTAGATCCTCTTGAATTAACGAATATTCAATTCCGTTACAACTCCTATCTAACTGACAATGAAGTTAACAGCGTTTTTTATCAAATAGATAAAGTAAGAAGCTTAAACGCTTTATAAGACCTCTTTAGGTCTTTTTTTAGTTACGATAATATTATATTATTTCCTGTCTTGACCGGCGGGGTTTTGTTCTCTAGAATCATGGCTCCTGCACCGGTTCCCTATAAAACGCTATTTAACAGTAAAGAGATTCATTTGGGAGGGCGGCACAAAGAACAAACAAAGGTTTCATGGTCCCGCTTCGTGGTGTATTTGAGAAGGTAGGCGGAAGTGTTTCAACGAACGGAAAGAAAATTCTCGTAAAGAATGGATCAGATGTGCTGACAGTTACACAGGGTTCTGCCACAGCCGATTTAAACGAAAAAAACTCACGATTCCTCAAGCGGTAACGGTTGTTAAAGGAAATACAATGGTATGATCACAAAGCTGTTTCCCAATATAAAGGTAACGAGCAGTGTTGCACAGAAGAAGATCAATTTTACTTATTCTGTTGCTTCACAACCCGTTTTTTCAGAACCTGTCACTGAAGCGGTATTAAAAAATGGAATGCCGGCAAGAGCACCAAAAAAGCCCGGCCCGTACAGCTGGTCAATTGCTACATACTACGACAGCCATACCTACACCTTTATAAATTAAAAAGAGTATGATATAGAAGTTTTCATTCGTTTCTAACTATATCAGAGATAGTACAAAATTAGAGGCTATAATCCCCTCTGAACTAATACTTTCTTCTTTAAAATAATCATTGGTTTTATGTTTTTATATATGCTAAAATAGCTTAAAGATAGGAAGCCTATTATTTAACAATAACATGTTAAAAATAAACAATAATCATAAATTTTCAACATAATTTATGTAAACAACCTCTTATTGTTTAAAATTACATGCTGTACTAAATATTATGTTAACTTTAAAATGAAAAATGAAAAAGCTGCATTTTAAATTTGTCCCTTTTCCCATTCCCTCATCCGGTGTTTTCTTCATTTCCGCCTGTTTAATTTCATACTGCCTTTAATAATTTCAATTTCGTATCCACCACTCCATGATTACTTTTCCGAAATATCTTTTTGATCCATAAATGAAAAAAATCACGGGTTTTTACAAAGAAAATATTATTCAAAGAAAATGATTTTGTTAAATCTGAGATTAACCTTCGTTTTTGTCCATACCATATGAAAATTCTTTTTACCAAAAAGTCCGCGCGGCAAATTCCTGTGCCGCACGGACTTTTTCTTTGCTGCTGCAGGCAAAATAAAATGATTTATAACGGACCCTGCATGTATGTTAGCAATTTTACTTTTTCAAGCCATCGCTGGCCGTTCATTTATTTGGGTTTTCGTAAAGCGACTGTATTTCTTCAGCCTGAAGCGATACTCCATCATAAACACGCACTTCATCCATTAATCCTTTGTAAGGAGTGTCCCAGTAGTTAACGCCTAAACCAAAGGCAGCATCCACGGTAGTGAATACGTTTGGAAAGTTTTCACCTGTGTATTTTGCTTCGCCGTTCATGTAAAAAACAGCTTTCCCTTCATTGACAGAAAAAGCAAGATGTGTCCACTCGCCTGCCGGAATTGTTTTATCCGTCACGGCATCGTACCAGGCATCGCCGTCGTGTGCCCAGACCATCGTATTGCCCCAGGACGTTTTCGGTACGATGCTGATCCAGTTATTCGATGTTCTTGCACCAAAGAAAGCAGTAGTAAATTCAGTGATTTGCTCGGGCTTGAGCCATAACGACACTGTGTACGTGTCACCGGTAATTAAGCCGTTGGCTAATCGCAAGCCGGAATTCCCATCAAATTTGGCGGCCTGTCCGGCAATTCCTTCAGCAAAGGTAATCTCACCGCCTGTGTTGTTAAGGCGATTACCTGTCACAGCCGCTTCCTCTTTCGTACCTGTACGATTCTCCAAACCGTTATTAAAGTCGTAGAAAGCAGATAAGCCCCCTTCAGACTTTGCGGCGACAGTGACGCTAATTGTCACTGTTTCCGTTGCATTCCCCAGTTTAATCGCAGCAGTCAGGTCTACTACAGCATCTTCGGAACCAGGGGCTGGCCGTGTTACGGAGCCTTCAGCAGAAATGATCTCCGGATGAGAAGATTCCCAGGTAATTTCTGCTCCTCTTGCTGCTGTTTTTGGCAGTGTAATATCGCTAATGGCCGTTGATGGCAGGCTTGTGCTTAATTCTTGTTTGATTGCTTTGACTAAATCTTTATCAGAAGACGCTTTTACATGGCTTCCCCAGATAACCACTCCTTCACCTGACATAGCGCTGAAGGTCATTACCCAGCTCTGGGAGACAGGATCATACTGGCGGATAAATACACCATCATACGTTCCTTCGTTATCAATTGTTACTTTTGCCCGGTAATCATCGTAAAGCTTCCATGTACCCGTTACAGCCCCTGAAATCGTCTGATCTTTATTGAATTTGATCCACGTTGACTCTGTCAGGTCGCCGGTAATTTCTTTTCCGTGGTTAATGTATTTATAGTCACCGGTGACATCTGCTTTTGAAACTTTTTCAATCGTTTCGCCGGCATAGCGGTACGGTGTCGGCACCGGCCATTTATCCCTGTTTTTAAATGTCTGGTGTACCCGTACTTCGTGCATTTCCCCCTGCTCCGGGAAGCGGGTATGAGTCACGATAAATTCCTTGTCCAGCTTTTTATCAATCAAATACGAGTTATGGCCCGGAGAAAGGTATCCAACACCGCTTCCTGTTCCCGGTTCCCCGAGGTCTCTTTTAAACAGGAAGTTCCCGATCATTTTATTGCCGATGTCCTTATGGTCATCATTGCCCGGGAAGTTTCCAACTCCTATGTCAAAGGATTCCGGGAAAACAGCCGGATTTCCTTTTGCATCAACATACGGTCCGTCAGGATTCTTTGAGCGGAACTGTCTCATTTGATAGCCGCCATCAGACGCCAGTCCGCCATACGTGATGTAAAGGTAATAATAATCCGTTTCTTTGTCATAAACGGCGTATGTTCCTTCTGCAGACCGTCCGTAGCCGGAAGCAATCTTTGTGCCGAAGTAACGGTCAATCATTCTTCCATCTTTTGTTTTGCCGTCTTTCCCTGGATGCTTGGGCAGCCCGGTTTTCTTATCCAATTCTAAAATAAAGGTTCCGCCGGACCAGGAGCCGTACGTCATATACAACTTGTTATTTTGAGCCTGGAGGATATTCGCATCAATGGCATTGGTATAAAGTTTATTATTATATTCCCCGTTTTCTGTGAACCAATTTGGATTCACTTTATTAATATCGCCGTCTTGAACAAGCTCGTCGATATTTGTGTTTTTCCAGTGCTTATTAACATCGCTGTTCTGGTCATATGCTTCTTTATTCGTAAACCCGGAATACATAATCGTATCAACATATTTAAACGGTCCTTCAATGTTCTTCGACACCGCGATGCCGATGGCAGAGCGGATATACGTGGAAGACACGCTGTAGTAGATCATATAAGCACCCTTAGTCCCGTCCTCATTTACATAATGCTTATTCCAAAAAATATCCGGGGCCCAGACGGCATAGCCGCCTTTGCTGTCCGCGTCATTTTCTCCTGCCCATTCAAATGACTCGGCAAGATTTGCGGATAAATCACCATATACTTTATTATCTGGTGTTGTATACCCGTTTGTGAATCTGTCCCAATTGATTAAATCCGTTGATTTAGCCCCATCAATATGTGAACCAAATACATAATACGTTCCTGTTTTCGGATCTTTAATAACAGACGGGTCATGAACGGAAGCATTTCTGAACTTAATCGGTTCAGAATCATTTGGTTTCTCATCCGCGAGAGCACTGCCCGGTATTAATAATGGCATTACTAGAAAAGCAGACAAGAGCCTTTTAAACTGGCCTTTTGTTTTCAATTTGTCTCCTCCTTTATGAACGGTTGGGAAAACGCATACATTTATCACGGCATCTTTGCGTTAAGAACAGCGGTCATCAGCTTTTGCTGATAAAAAATCGGAATCTTCCGAATAAATAAGATATTCTTATATAAAAAACGAGAAAAAGGAAATACTTTAACATGTTCTCATAAAAGTGCACCGGTAAGTAGCTGGATAAATGTACGTACCAATATTAACATTTATATAAATCTATCTTTTTCACACCTCCGATCATGAAAACGTATACTAACCATTGTTAACCGCTTACATTACAATTTTATCAACTTAAACCTTATTATACAATACAGAAAAATCATAAATTTTAAAAAACCAGCCAAAACTTAACCGTACAAGTTTGGTATATTCATAAAATAAATAAATCACTTTTAATAGAATAAGTTCTTTTTATGCTTAAGATAAATGGTTACTTCTTTATATGGGGATGCCGCGTTTATTTTAATGAAATACGAAAAGCAAATAACCGGGCAGGAATTCCCCCGGTTATTTGCTCAACCTCTGAATGATCTTCACCCGCCGCTGCAGTATTTTAGGTAGTTACCAGCGCTGTTCTTCCATTTAAGCTGAAAAATTCCTGCATCGTGCGGCTTTTATTGTTTTACTTCAAATTCCTTGATTTTTGCGGTAGGGCTTAACACTTTTTCCGGCTGAAAGTCCTGTAACGGCTCTTCTTTTTTCACTCTGTTTACCAGTCATGATTTGCAAGAGCGCCTTTCCCCAGTGATATCACATCTGCTTCGCCTTTTGCAATAATGGCCTGTACCAAATCAGGTTTTTTCAGGTGTCCATTTGCAATGACAGGCAGCCCGCCGTATTTTTTTGCCAGAGCGGCCAGAGAAGCCCCTCCGTCACCAAAAGCGGAGTCAGTGGCGGCTGTTCCTTCGCCTTCTGGAAAAGCCGGCTGCCACGCTTCATATTCGGTAACATGGATAAAATCAAGGCCCGCTTCGCTTAATTGGCTGAAAATAATTTCCGCCTCTTTTTCTTTCCCCGCCCATTTATGCTCGTAATCATTTACTTTTCCCTGAGAAATCCGGATGCCGACTGTGAATTCTGCACCGACGGCCTCCCGCACCGCACGGGATACCTCTGTAAGCAGTCTTGTCCAATTTTCGGCAGAACCGCCAAATTCACCGGTACGCTTATTTGTATAGCCGGTTAAAAACTGATCGAGAATGTAGCCGTTCGCCCCGTGGATTTCCACTCCGTCAAATCCGGCTGCTTTAGCGCGTGCCGAGGCTTCTGCAAAACCTTTAATAACATCCGCAAT
Source organism: Domibacillus indicus (assembly GCF_000970685.1). Taxonomy (GTDB): domain Bacteria; phylum Bacillota; class Bacilli; order Bacillales; family Domibacillaceae; genus Domibacillus; species Domibacillus indicus. The sequence goes on along the minus strand of NZ_LAJB01000015.1, from coordinate 84,041 downwards.
ATCTTCTTCGGACGCTTCTTTAGGCATAGGAAAAGGGCCTTTCCCTCCGTAGAACTCCATTTGCTCCCCTTTTGGCTGGGCGGCAGAAGGGGCAATCGTGCTGTTCACAAAACGGTTTCCCTGTGAAAGAGCTCCTGCATACATAAGCTGGGCAAAAATCTTTGCACCGGCCTGATGAACGGATTCAACAACTTCTTTCTAGGCTTTTTCCTGCTCGTCATCTGTCATTCCCGGCTGATTCAGATATCCCTGGCTGTATTTTTTATCGGGGTAGATGCCCTCTGTGATCACAAGCCCAAAGCCGCCCCGGGCGAATGAAGTATAATAAGAGAGCATTTGGTCCGTGGCAAGCCCTTCAGGTGTTGCGCTTGTTCGTGTCATGGGGGCTACACTCACCCGGTTTTCTAGAACCGTGCTCCCTAATGCAGCTTTTTCAAATAAATGTTTTTTGGTGCTCATTGCCACATCTCCTTCCTGTATGGAAACAGCCTTAGTATGTTCGATCTGGTTTAAATTCTTTCTCTTTTTTAATCTCCTTTTCCATATTCCTTATAATAAGGAAGCAAAACAGAGAAATACCAAAAAAGCACTCCTTTCTTTTGCAGGAGTGCTTTTTTGGCAGAATCGTTAAGACTTATTTTTCAAACAGCTTTTTCTCAATTTTCTGCTCGTAGTTTTTAAAGATGCTCGAATTTGTATTGATTTTCCTTTTGGACAGCATCTGGTTATAGCGAAGCATTTTTTCATCCAGCTGCCGTTTCAGTTCACGCTTTTCCTCTGGATCGATGCAGTCATGGACCAGTTGTTCAAGGCTGCGCATTTCTCGGCGCAGACTGGCATCTTCGGGGGTAAATCCGGCATTTTTCATCATGCGGTACGCCATCCGCAGCTCCGGCGGCAGAGAGGCAAATTCATCTTCTGGAAGCGGCTTGCCGGCACCGGGCAAATTGTCAAACAACCCTTCTTCCATCGCTTTTTTAATTTTTTCCTCCGCAATACGGAATGAATCCATGCAAATCACCTCATTTTCCGTTTTCGCTGGCCATTATGATAGCAAAATTCTTTTCGTTTTCAAAACCGCTTGAATCGGGTATAATATCAATAGAATATCATATATTAAAAAAGCTGATTCGATGTGTCCAGCACCGAATCAGCGATTACAATAGCCGGCCCTTTTGAAGGGATCGGCGTCACACAGGCTAAAACCGCCCGGGCTCGCTAAAACCTCAAGGGCGGTTTTAATCTTTTTTCTGGAATGACAGAATTGAAATAACCAGCCCCGTAAATGCTACGGTAAACATAAGCGATTCAAATACAGTCATACGGCCTCACCTCCATTCCTGCAAAGATGTACTTTGACAGTGGAGTGAGCCGACCACCCTTGAGAAACCATGGCTATTGTTCCTTCATTATAACACACTCCCGAATGTAAGTTCGAGATTTTTTGCGTGAAAAATGTAAAAAAGCATCCTTTTTCATAGAAGGATGCTTTTTTATATAAAGACATGAATTCACACATCCCGCTATGCTTTCTTTTTAATGCCGATTTTCTTTCGCGGCCTGTTTTCTATTTGCTGATAATGAAAAGCAGGTACTGTTTGATATGGCGTATAGACATATTTTCCGAAAAAGGTCTAGCCGCAATTTTCCTTTTCCGGTAAAGGAAATGCAAAACGTTGAATTTTTTGTGACACTGCCGTTTAACAATTGTTTTTTCTGGTCAATAGGATTAGCATAGGAAGAGGCGATGGATCGTTACTACTCTCGTTTGTCTGCCTTAAAATGTTCAAATGTGAAGTTATTAACAATCTGTTCGCTTTTTACTAGGCAACTTATAAGAAAGGGGTATAGCATGAAAAAGAAATGGCTGTTACTGTCAGCGTTTTTTGCTATGGCTGCAGTACTTGCAGGATGTGAAAATCCGCTTATGGTACTCGATCCGAAAGGACCGAATGCCGAAACGTTATCTGACACCATTATTATGTCCATCATTGTGATGTGCGGTATATTATTCGTTGTTTACGTGTTATATGCGTACATGCTTGTAAAGTATCGGGCTTCAAAAATGGGAGAGGATTATGAGCCTCCTCACGTACATGGCAGCACAAAACTAGAAATTATTTGGACGATTATTCCGATTATCATTGTTGTATTTTTGTCCGTAATCACCGTTCAATCAACAAAAGAAGTGGAAAGCAAGCCACTGGGATATGAGGATCAGGAGCCGCTTGTTATCTATGCAGCGTCATCTAACTGGAAGTGGCATTTCAGCTATCCGGAAGAAGGAATTGAAACTGTTAACTACGTTAATATGCCAGTTGACCGTCCGGTTGAATTCCGCCTTTACTCGTATGGGCCAATTACAAGCTTCTGGATTCCGCAGCTTGCCGGACAAAAGTACGCGATGAGTGCCCACGTGACGAAAATCCACCTGGCCGCAGATGTGCCTGGATCTTATATGGGCCGGAACTCAAACTTTAACGGCGCAGGCTATGCACAGATGGAATTTGAAGCCCAGGCAATGACAGCGGCTGATTATGACGAATGGGTGAATGATGTAAAAAACACAGCGCCTGAGCTGACTGAAAGCGAGTTCGATGAGCTGCTTGAAACAGACTTTGTAGGCCGTCAATCATATTCATCAACACACCTTGAGTTCAAGCCGGCGCCTGAAGGACATCATCATGGAACACCAACTGCAGCAGAAGAAGATTCAGCAGAAGAAGAAATGGAAACTGCTCCTTCATCAGACGCTGATCACTTCCATCATCAAGAGGCAGAAGAATAATGAATGAAAGAATGAAAGGAGATATACTTCATGGAATCGCATGAGCAGCAATTTCTCATTCTCAACGAACCAATGATCGTTGCAGCAATGATTAGTATTGTGGTCGGTGCGTTATCCCTCGTTATTGGAGTTACCTACTTTAAGAAGTGGGGCTACCTGTGGCGTGAGTGGATCACAACTGTTGACCATAAAAAAATCGGCGTTATGTACATCTTAGTCGCGCTCGTAATGCTATTCCGCGGAGGCGTTGATGCCCTCCTCATGCGCGGCCAGACAGCAATGCCGGAGAACGGCCTGCTGGATGCCCAGCATTACAATGAAATCTTTACGACACACGGCGTTATCATGATCCTGTTTATGGCGATGCCATTTATTATCGGATTAATGAACGTGGTAACACCGCTTCAAATCGGTGCACGCGATGTGGCATTCCCACGCTTAAACTCCGTCAGCTTCTGGCTGTTTGCGGTCGGTGCGGGACTGTTTAATATCTCGTTTATTATCGGAGGATCGCCGGATGCCGGCTGGTCCGCTTACTTCCCGCTTGCGAGCCTGGAGTTCAGCCCGACAGTCGGAAATAACTATTACGCAATTTCCCTGCAAATTGCAGGTCTTGGTACATTGATGACAGGGATTAACTTCCTGGTTACGATTTTAAAAATGCGCGCACCGGGCATGACATTAATGAAAATGCCGATGTTTACCTGGTCGATCTTAATCACAAACGTTATCATCGTGTTTGCGTTCCCTGTTTTAACGGTAGCACTTGCATTGATGACAATGGACCGCCAGTTTGGCACGAAATTTTTCGCCATGCAGGACGGCGGAATGGATATGCTCTGGGCCAACCTTTTCTGGGTTTGGGGACATCCTGAAGTATATATCGTTATCCTTCCTGCTTTCGGGATTTACAGTGAAATTATTTCAACGTTTGCCCGGAAAAACTTATACGGCTATAAATCAATGGTTGTCAGTATGGTCGCGATTTCCCTTCTTTCATTCGTCGTATGGGCGCACCATTTTTACACAATGGGCCACGGCGTTATGGTCAACAGCGTATTCTCGATTACAACGATGCTGATTGCCGTTCCGACCGGTGTAAAAATATTCAACTGGCTGCTTACCCTGCATAAAGGGAAAATATCGTTTACGACACCGATGCTTTACTCTCTTGCGTTTATTCCGATTTTCACAATCGGCGGCGTAACAGGAGTTATGCTTGCGATGGCAAGTGCCGATTACCAGTACCACAATACGATGTTCCTGGTAGCGCATTTCCACTATGTATTAATTCCAGGTACAGTATTTGCGGTTATCGCCGGATTCCATTTCTGGTTCCCGAAAGTATTCGGCTTCCGTTTAAACGAAAAGCTTGGCAAACTTGCTTTCTGGTTTATTACGATCAGCTTTAATGTCGCATTTTTCCCGCTGTTTATTCTTGGCTTAAACGGGATGACACGCCGTATGTACACATACTCTGAAAGCACAGGCTACGGCCCGCTGAATATGCTTTCGTTTGTCGGTGCAGTTGGACTTGGAATCGGCTTTATTATCCTTGTCTATAACTTGTACTGGAGTATCCGTTACAGCCCGCGTGATGAAACAGGAGATCCATGGGATGCCCGCTCTCTTGAATGGGCGACACACGGTCCTGTGCCATTTTATAACTTTGCCCGCATTCCGCAGGTGAACGAGCTTGATGCATTCTGGCACGCGAAGAAACACAACAAACAGCTTTGGAGCGGCCCGATTGAAAAAATTCATATGCCAAGCAACAGCGGCATGCCGTTTTTGATGAGCGGTGCGTTCTTTGCAGCCGGCTTCTGCCTCGTATTCAGCTGGTGGATTCCGACGATTATTTTCACAATCTTAATCTTTGTGTTTATGGCTCTTCGTTCATTTGAACAGGATCACGGCTACTACGTTTCTGTCGAAGAAGTTGAACGGATAGAACGGGAACTTGGAGGTGACAAATAATGAAAATTGATGAATCACTTCCGCTTGAGTACAGCACAGAAGAAAACCGGCTGAAGATTCTCGGCTTCTGGATTTTCCTTGGCGCCGAGATCGCCCTTTTCTCAACGCTGTTCGCGGTATACTTTACGCTTCATAACGGCCACGGCAATGGACCGAGCGCCGAGGAACTTTTTAAAATTACGCCAGTAATGATTGAAACAGTTTTGCTTTTAACAAGCAGCTTTACAATCGGTCTTGGTATTCACGCCATGCGCCTTGGCCTGAAAAAAGCGATGATGACATTCTTTGTTATCACACTTGTACTCGGCCTTGGATTCCTTGGCACTGAAATCTATGAGTTTGTAGAATATATTCATGAAGGTGCAACGATTCAAACAAGCGCCTTTACATCAAGCTTAATGACACTGCTTGGCACTCACGGTGCGCACGTTACGTTCGGTCTTTTCTGGGGGACGGCCATCCTTATCCAGGTAGCAAAACGCGGCCTGACACCGGAAACAGCGAACAAATCGTTTATCTTCTCGCTTTACTGGCACTTCCTAGACGTTGTCTGGATCTTTATCTTCAGCTTCGTTTATTTGAAAGGAATGATGTAAGATGATGAAGCAATTGTTCCCGAAGCAGCACGTAATGGGCTTTGTGTTTTCCATGGTCCTTTCAGTTGTTGCCCTTGCTGTTCTTGTATTTGATATGTCATACAAGATGGGAATGGCGATCCTGCTTGTGACAGCCATTGCGCAGGCACTTGTTCAGCTTCTTCTCTTTATGCATATTGGAGAATCAGAAGACAAAAAAACACTTTATACAAATATTATCTACGCCCTGTTTGTCGGCGTGGTAACTATCCTTGGAACATTGTTCACAATGATCTGGGGCTATCAAATGCTATGATCTGAGACGATCAATAGTAAGAAAAAACCGGAGCGTGATGCTCCGGTTTTTTTATATTTCTTCGTTTTCGTATCTTGAACCGACTTTTTCGATAAGTACAAAAACTAACCAGATACCGAACACCCACATGGAGCTGACTAAAATGGTTGCTCCAACAATCGACATCATGAACCCATCATTAAGACTGCCTGCAAACAAACTAACCAAAAAGATCCCTGCGCCAATCGCACAGCCTGCACCCGAAAAATACCGAATAAATGATAGCACTTTCATTTGTTCTGTTGTCATTTTTTATCAGCTCCTTCTTACTTTCTATTCTACCCACATTCACAAATTTGTCAAACTTTTTTCGCGAATTCGCCATATTTTTTTCACGAAATGCTCACAAAAAAAACAGAGGAAAAAGATTTCCTCTGTTCCTGTTCAGGAGGATAAGCGGTTCCGAAGCGGTTTCTTCCAGCTTTCAGCTAACTCGTTTATCTCAAGCAGCCGGCCGATATCCGCCGGCTCCACATTTTTGTCATTCATTATCCGGTTTGCCTCGCTCACGGTTATACGTGACGGGTGAACGGTTAACCGTTTGAGCTCACTTTTTGGGCTGACCGTCCCTTCTGCTGTAACCCGGAAATAAAAGCCGGTATAGCCGGTTTGCTCTACAAAGAAAGCAAGCTTTGGCGTATTGTGCAAAGCTGCCAGCTTAAAGCAGGGCTGGCGCGGCTGGCTGATTTGTACGATGGCTTCTCCAAGCTGAAATGTATCGCCAATATGCATGTCCGTTTCAAGCAGGCCGGCTGCCGTCACATTTTCTCCAAAAGCGGGTACCGGAAGCGCCTCTTTGAACTCTTTTTCCCAGTATGTATAGTGCTCAAACGGGTATACACAAACCGCCTTGTCCGCTCCGCCATGATGGACGAGATCCGCCTGCCCGTCTCCTTCAAACCCCGTTCTGGATAAATAAATCGGCGCTTCAACAGGGCTTTTTTTAATGCCCGAGGAAACGGTTTTCTTTTTGTACGGCAGCTCAGACGGCCTGCCGGTATTTAATGAAATTAGTTTCATTCCTGCTGTTCACTCCCTAAAAGTAATCCGGTATCGGCTCATTTAAAATCCGGTTATAAAGCACGCCATCTGCTTTTACCATGCATATGCCGCTTGAATAGCGCTGAAGCGCACCGGGAAGCGCCTGGAAGCCGAACCGCTCATAGTATTCCGTGCCGATTTCACTGTACAGCATAAATGCGGCTTCCGGATGCTTGCTTATACATTCGGTGAGCAACGCTGTGCCGAACCCTTGACCGCGGTAACCCGGCTCTGTCACAAGAGAGCCAATTCCAAATAAATAAGGACGCAGCCGCAGCAGCATGAGCGAAGCGGCAATCCGGCCGTTTTCATCTGCCAGTACATAACGGGTTCCGTACGCTTCTTCTTTCTGGTTGTCTTTTATGTATTGGCCAAGCGTCCGTCCCTTTGGCCATTCCCTGTGCCCGAGCTTATATAAATGAGGCATTTCTTCTGGATATGCTTCACGCAGCCGCATATTTCCACCCCCTTTCTTTTTATCGTACAAAAAAACCGCCCCCGGGTGCAAGGGCGGCTTCCATTTTTATGAATGCACCGGCTGAAGGGCCGGGCCGTAGCTTTGCTGCATAATTTTCATGTCTGCTTCCGCAAGCTGCGGCACCTGGTAGTAGCCATGCTTGTTTTGATAAAGAGAAATTTCATATGCCATTTCAATGCAGTTTGGAATTGAATCTGCCAGAACGCGGCGGACAACCGGGTTTGTTGATTCAAGGGCTGCTTTTGATTTTACACTTGTACTGAACTTATGTGCATCAAGCATAAATCCTGAAATCAATTCATCATTAATTTGCGCAGGATCTTCAATCGGCTTTTTCGGCTCTTTTGTTTGAAGGCCGTATACACAATCATTGTCCTGCTTCATCTTATAAACTTTTGTCGGAACAGCCGGATCCTTCCCGGACTTAAAGCAGTCGAGAAGCGTATTATATCCCTGCTGCATAAATTCATACTGGCGGTTTGCAATGTCTAAAAGTTCCGTATCCTTGATTTGCGGACGAAGCATCGTAAATTTGCTTAACGTGCCAACTGCACTGGATAAGACCTCATGAACATCAAGTATTTCATGCGCGCCATGGTTAAATTGTGGGGAAGTCATACAATATCGCCTCCTGAATAAATTGTGTTGCCTGCATAGTGTGCGGCAGGGCTCTTATTTTATTCGGGAACAGAACAGGCAATTTTTGCGCGCAAAGCAAGTAAAAAAGCAGAAAAACCGGATGAGGAAAATCCTCATCCGGCTTTTAGACAGTTTTTGGAGAAGAGGACCAGCTTGCTGTTCCATCGTCTTCAATAATCCCGAGCGTAACATCGCTGATTTCCGGTTCATTCAGCAGGCGGTTTTTCACACGGAATTTAATATCATCTGCTTCAGCAAGCGTCATTCCTTTGCGGAGCTCTACAATTCCTTCCACATGATAAGAGCGCCCTTCCTGTAACACACGCAGTGAATGGATATCAACAGTATCCGTATCCGCTAAAATCGTCTCGGCTACCTTTGTTTCAATTTCAACAGGAGCTGCCACTCCAATCAGCCCGACCATATTATCATACCCGACCCGGAATGCCACAAATACCATAAGCAGGCCGATTAAAATAGTAATCGCTCCATCGGCTGCTAAAATACCGGCCTGCGCCAGGCTGATTCCGATAAACGCAAGCACAGCACCGGACGTTGCTACCAGGTCTTCGTAAAAAACAAGCCGGGTCGCTGGAGACGCCTTTCCAACATTTTTAAATGCCTGTGCAATGATGTTTCCTTTTCTCTCCACACGTGCTTCGTGAAGGATCTCTTTCATGGCTTTAAAAAGAATAAATCCATCAATAATAAAAGCGGCCAGCAGAACCAGTGCGTTTAATAAAAAGTCTGTTGATTCTTCCGGATGCTGTAGAAGCTTCCAGCCTTTTAGTATGGTTTCATATGCCATAATAGACACGACAATCACTGCGATCATACAAAAAATATTGACAAGACGTCCGAACCCGGCTGGAAACCGCTTCGAAGGCCTCATTTCAGCAAGCGAACTGCCAAAATAAACAAATCCCTGATTAATGGCATCCGCCAGTGAATGCATAGCCGAGGCAAACATCGTTCCGCTGCCGCTGAAAGCAGAAGCGAAAAATTTCAACACAGCAAGAACCGTATTGCCCAGTGCGGCAACACCGGAGGATGTATTTCCTTTTTTTAATAGTTCAATCATGCGATTGGCAGCCTCCTCTTATGTAAATATTTATTTCCCTCTACCCGCCCGGCCGTCTTACTACACGCAAAAAAGAGACAATCATGAAAAGATTGCCTCTTTTGTCTGGTTTTTATGCAGCCGGCCGGCCCGGCACTTCTTCAAGCGGAAGCTTGTTTCTTTTCGCTCTTCTGGCGCGTTTGAAAAACAGGACAGTAAGAACAGCCGTGATCACCGCTCCTGCATAATAAGACGTGTTGAGCGGCAGATTAAAGCCAATCTGCGCATTCAATATATACGTCATTGTGGCCATAGTCATAAAAACAGCCGGAATCATCGCCACAAAGTAATTTTTGCCGGCGACGAATAAATAAACTGAAGCCACCCACAGCGCGATGACAGCCGTGGACTGATTCGCCCACGAAAAGTAGCGCCATAAGATATTAAAATCAATTTTTGTTAGTGCATAAGAAATCACAAAAAGCGGCAGGGCAATCCAGAGGCGGCTGGAAATTTTAGCCTGTCCCACATTTAAATAATCCGCAATAATCATTCTGGCACTTCTGAAAGCCGTGTCTCCCGATGTAATTGGAAGAACGATTACCCCGAGAATCGTCAGTGTGCCGCCGATTGCGCCCAATGACAGGACAGATGCTTCACTGACAACAGCCGCCGGCCCCCCGTTCGCCAGCAGCTCATTTAAGCCGGCAGGCCCCTGGAATAAACTCATCGCTGCAGCCGCCCAGATCATGGCGATCATACCTTCTGCGATCATCATGCCATAAAAAATTCTTCTTCCCTGCTTTTCATTTTCCGTCGTGCGGGAAATAATCGGCGTTTGTGTTGCGTGAAATCCAGACAGAGCGCCGCAGGAAATTGTTAAAAACAGCAGCGGGAAGATAGGCAGATTGTCCGGATGCATATTGGTCAGAGTTAATTCTGGAATCGGCGCTCCTGTCACAACAAGAGATATGCCGACACCAACCGCGCTGATAATAAGCAGTGCACCGAAAATCGGGTAAAAGCGCCCGATGATTTTATCAATCGGCAAAAGTGTGGCTAAAATATAATAAGCAAAAATAAGTCCTGTAATAACACCAATGCCCATCCAGCCATCCATCAGATTAAACAGAAGATCTGCTGGTGACGTTACAAAAACCGTTCCGACAAGCACCAGCAGCAAAATAGCAAAAGCGTTCACCACATGCTTCATCGCTTTGCCTAAAAATCTGCCCGCAAGCTCCGGCAGATGAGCGCCGCGATTGCGAATGGAAATCATCCCGGTTAAGTAATCATGAACCGCACCGGCAAAAATACAGCCGGCCACAATCCAGATAAACGCGACAGGACCGTACAGCGCCCCCATGATCGGGCCGAATATAGGACCCACACCCGCAATATTCAGCAGCTGGATTAACGAATTTTTTCTCTCACTCATCGGCAGGTAATCCACACCATCCCGGTGCGTATACGCCGGCGTGGACCGGCCTTCCTTTACGCCAAACATTCGTTCAATGAATTTCCCGTACGTAAAATAGCCCAAAACGAGCAAAGCGAGTGAAACTAAAAAAGTAATCATTATTTCATTCCTCCTTCACTTGTTGTAATCGCTTATAACAAGTATAGAGGAATAAAGCACAAACTGATAAAAAAACCCCTATCATGTTAAAAAAAGCGGCCGTCATGTTGAAACAGCATGCTGACATGTCAGTTAAAGCTCCAGCCGCTGCCTCAGTTCTTTCACATAGTTGCGGCTGACAGGAAGCACCTCGTCCCGCTCTTTCAGCTCAAGCTGATACGCACCGTTAAACCAGGGGGTCAGCTTTCTTACATAATCAAGATGCATAAGAAAGCTTTTATGAATGCGAAAAAAAGGATAGCTGCTAAAACGCGCCTGCAGCTCTTTTATCGGCGTCTTTATTTCATAGGCATACTCCATCGTCACGATTTTGCTTGTTTTTTCTTCGCGTGTAATATATAAGATGTCACCAGGGTTTATGTAAAAAATATCTCCTTCATGTTCTACAGCAAGTTTGCTTGAGTGCTTCACACTTTTTTTCGATTCTGGCAGGATTTTTTTTTGAGCCGGGCAACAGCCTCATAGCAGAACGCCTCAGCAGCGAACTGCGGATAGGCCGTCGCAAACACAAATTCCGGCACCCTCTTTAATTCACGCAGGGCTTCCGCTGCTTCAAGACCGGTTATCCCTGGCATTTCAATATCGAGCAATACGGCATCCGGCTGAAGGAGGATGCTTTTGATGACTGCCTGTTCACCGGAATCTGCTTCACCAGCTACCTGCACAGCCGGATGCTCCGATGCTCTTTTTGGCTGTATGGCTCATCATCGACAATCAGAACACGATTTTCATAATGGGATTGAATCGAAATGAAAACGTTATGGCTGCCAGATCCAGCCATACTGTACTTTACAGCATTCTCCACAAGCGGCTGGAGTGTCAGGGGCGGAATGCGCTGATGAAGAACTGACTCATCGATCTTATAATGGATATGGAGTTTCTCTTCAAATCTCGTTTCTTCAATCGATAAATACGCTTTTACATAATCCAGTTCTTCTGAAAGAGTAGTCCAGTCCGCCGTAGTGGCGCATAAATTTTTCCTCAGAAAACGGGAAAGCGAAATCAGCAGCTTTCTCGCCTTATTGGGATCGAGTCTTGATACTATTTTAAAAGTTGTTACGATTTTGAAGCTGATGGGCGTAACGCCGATTTTAACCGATTTTCATCCGGATCTTGCCATAAAAGCAGCCAGCACTAGATGCCATTCCGGCACTCAGCCATATAGGATTTGAGCTAAAAAAATAACAGGGCTGCACCGAGAGCAGTCCTGTTTTAATGTATTAGCAGCCGATAACCAGCGGCTTAAAAGAGCGCCTATTTTATTTTTGGTGGTCTATCTTCCTGTTCCCAGCCGTCTGCGGATGGCCTGCAGGACTTCTTCTTTCTGGTCTTCTGGAATCTCGTTAACCAGCTCGTCGTAAGCCGGCAGCAAAATGCGGGGGTCCATAAACAAAAACAGCCGTTTCCATTCTTTTTGTTTAACAAACCGCTTTAAGCTGATGTGTGTCTGTTTGATTTTCATTTTCATTTTTGTTAATTCCAGCTCATCAACAGTCAGCACTTCCGGCAGCTCAATGAATACCACGTCTTTATAATAAACGAACGGTGCACTGTCTTTCTTTGGATTAAAAAACAAATCCGAAGGAGAAACGTTTAAATAATCTGCAGCCTCCTGAACCATTTGCCCACCTGGAAACGAAAGCGCCGGAAACCGTTCACGCAGACGGTCCGGTACTTGCTGCAAAGGAATAAGTGCTTCTTTTTGTATGATCATCGTTTTTCCTCCCCGTACGAACGGCTTCTGTTACAGCTGTTTGTACGTAAAATCAATGGTTTCTGCAAGAAGCTCAAACGCTTCCCCTGCTTCTGTTTCTTCATCGGCAACAGATGACGCCGCGGCCTCCCCTGCCGGCTGGAGAGGGATACGGGCTATCACACTCGTCTGCAAACGCTCTGCCAGCTGATCGCCGCCTCCTTTTCCAAATAAATATACTTTTGTGCCGTCTTTTTCTTCCATATAAGCCATGTTCTCTACTACACCGGCAATTTCATGCTTCGTATGCTTGGCCATCATGCCTGCCCGTGCAGCGACATAAGAAGCTGCCTGATGGGGAGTTGTCACGACCAATTCTTTCGCCTGAGGAATCATGGCTGCTACATCAATAGCGACGTCTCCGGTACCCGGAGGCAGGTCGAGCAGCAAGTAATCAAGCTCTCCCCAGTGTGTATTCACTAAAAAGTTGCGGATCCATTTGTTCAGCATCGGCCCCCGCCACATAACAGGCCCGTTGTCAGGCGAAAAAAAGCCCATCGACATAACGGCAACGCCATGGCTCATGACCGGCACAGCTGTCTGGTCAATCATGACCGGCTTGTCTGTAATGCCCATCATCACAGGAATGCTGAAGCCATAAATATCCGCATCTAAAATACCGACTTTTTTGCCGAGCCTGGCCAGAGCAACCGCCAGATTAATCGTTACGGTTGATTTGCCCACTCCGCCTTTTCCGCTGGTTACCGCAAGAAAGGTCACGCCGGAATCCGGCTTTAACAGTGCCGGCATTCCGCTCTCGGCAGCCGACGCCTGGCGAAGAGAAGCGGATAGTAATTTTCTTTCTTCATCGGTCATACTTCCAAAAGAAAGCTGGATATTTTGAAAGCCGGCTTTTAAAAGAGCCTCTTCGACATCCTGCTTGATTTTTGCTTTCAATGGACACCCTGCTATCGTTAAAATCACATCAAGGCTGATGGATGCCCCGTCTATTTTAATATTCCGGATCATATTCAGCTCAACGAGAGACCGATGCAGCTCGGGATCCTGTACATGCTCTAATGCCTGCAGCACTTGTTCTTTATTCATAAAATTCCCACTCCTGTTTAGCCATACATGAACGGGAAGGCAGCGCTGTTTGCTGCCTTCCCGCGGTTGCTTTTATTCTTTTAATTCTTTTCCAACGCCTCTGAGAAAGTTCAGGCCGAAGTTGACGGCCCGGTTAATATCCGGGTCTTTCAAGGCTTTCATTAAATCAAGCACGCCGACTTTCTGGCTGTTGTTTTCTCTGGCATCTTCAAGCCCTGTCGTCACGCCGGACAGGAGCTTTTTCGTTTGCTCCGGGTCAATTGCGGTTAAAACGCCCGCCGCTGCCATCAAATTGTTCAGTAAAGATGTTACTTCTTTTCGGCCAACCTGTCCCAATGCGATTTCCGCAATATGTTCTTTTGCTTTCAGCATGGACTCCGCCGCTTCAAGAATTCCGCTGTCATGAAGCTCGCGGACAACAGCGAGTGTTTTTTGAAGAGCTTCTTCATTTTCCGATAAACCATCTGCCAGCTTGGTAAGTGACTGCTGCTTTTTTTCTTCTTCATTCCACTCACGTTTTTTTAACGCGCTGATCGGACTTGCCATCCTCTTTCCTCCTTCAATTAGTCAACCAATGAAACATATCCAGGGCGCTTCCACTTGCGCTCAGCTTCCACTCCATTTTGAGGATGGCGCTTTTTGTTTCTTGGACTTGTCTTTGGCAGCGGATTTTCTCCAGTGACGCTCAGCACTTCCATCCGCACTTTTGTTTGTTTATAAGCCGGTGTATGCGTCACCACGTCAAAACCGTTCCCGGTAAGAAGGTTGACCGCATTTTCATGGCTGACCGAGTGCATAGGCACGTATACTTCCGTTCCCTGAACACGGTCCGTCACAAGTACATTGAGCTTAATAGAGCCATACGGAGATAAAAGCCGGACGAGTGAGCCGCTTTCCACGCCGCGTTCTTTTGCCAGCTCCGGTGACACTTCTACGAATACCTTTGGAAGCTTTTTGTTCATGCCGTTTGATTTGTTGGTCATATTGCCTTCATGGAACTGCTCCAAAAGCCGGCCGTTATTAAGTGTTAAATCAAATTCTTCCGGATATTCTACCGGCGGCACGTAATCCAGCAGGGCCAGACGCGCTTTTTTGTCCGGGAAATTAAATCCGTCCAGGAAAAGAACCGGAGTATCTGTTCCGTCCGGAGAACCCCAGTTAAAGCTGTTCCAGCCTTCCAGCACATCATAATTACACTGGCTGAAGAATGGTGTTAATCCTGCCATTTCCGCAAAAATTTCACTTGGGTGAGAATAGTTCCACTGGTAGCCAAACCGCTTCGCGATCTGCATAAAAATCCACCAGTCCGGCTTGCTGTCTCCAAGTGTGTCCAGCGATTGATAAAGACGCTGAACACGGCGTTCTGTATTCGTGAACGTACCATCTTTTTCTAAAGATGGCGCACCCGGCAAGATCACATCCGCGAATTGGGCGGTTGTGGTAAAGAAAATTTCCTGTACGACAAGGAAGTCCAATTTCGCCAGCATCTCCTGGGTATGATTGGAATCGGCATCAACCCATGCCATATCTTCTCCCGCGATATACATGCCTTTTAAATCACCTTTATCAATAGCCGCGAGCATTTCAATATTATCAAGCCCCGGCTTCGGTGAAATATCAACGCCATATGCCTGTTCAAACTTGGCGCGTGCTTCATCATTTGTAACAGACTGGTACCCAGGGAAGATATTTGGCATCGTGCCCATATCTGCTGCTCCCTGAACGTTATTGTGGCCGCGAAGCGGATACGCACCCGCACCAGGACGTCCCATATTGCCGGTGATAAGCAGCAGGTTCGCAATCGCCGCCGATGTGTGAGACCCGGCTACGTTTTGAGTAACACCCATTCCCCAGCAAATTGCAGTTCCGTCTGCATCGCGGATCATTTCTGCTATTTGAATTAATGTTTCTTTTGGAATATTTGTTTCTTTTTCTGCAAATTCAAGCGTAAAGCGTTCGAGTATTTTCACATAATCATCGAAGAAGTTCACTTTTTCCTCAATAAATGCCTGGTCATGCCAGCCCTGGTCAATCATGTATTTCGCTACAGCGGCAAGCCATACATAGTCCGTTCCTTGTTTCGGGCGGATAAATAAATCAGCTCGGTCCGCCATTTCATGTCTGCGCAGGTCAACCGTGATTAACTTCTGGCCATGCAGCTTGTGAGCACGCTTAATCCGTGTCGCAAGCACCGGGTGGCCTTCCGCTGGAGCACAGCCGACTAAAATAACAAGACCTGCGGACGCAATATCCTTAATCGTGCCGGAGTCACCGCCGATGCCTCCTGTTTGCTGAAGTCCCCACGAAGCCGGTGACTGGCAGTACCGTGAGCAGTTGTCAACATTATTCGTTTCAAATACCTGGCGCGCCATTTTCTGCATCAAGTAATTTTCTTCATTAGTCATTTTGGAAGAAGAAATGAAGCCAAGCGCATCGCTTCCATACTGGTCTTTAAGAGAACCAAGTCTCGATGCCACGACATCCAGCGCTTCTTCCCATGTTACTTCCACAAATTCATCGCCCTGGCGGATTAACGGAGTGGTAATACGCTCTTCGCTGTTGACGAAATCCCAGCCAAATTTCCCTTTAACACAGGTTGAAATGGCATTAACCGGCGCTTTTGATGTTGGCTGTACTTTTAAAATTTTGCGGCCTTTTGTCCATACTTCAAACGAGCAGCCGACACCGCAGAATGTGCAGACTGTTTTGGTTTTTTTCGTTCTTGTTTCGCGCATAGCCGATTCTATTTCAGACACAGCCAGGATTCCGCTGTATCCAGGCTCTACATCCTTGACCAGGTCAATCATTGGGTCCATTAGATTCGGCTCGATCTTGGTCATAAATCCAGCCTCGCCAAGCATCGATTTTTCCATTAAGGCATTACAAGGGCAAACCGTTACACACTGGCCGCAGCTGACACAGGAAGAATCATTAATGGAGGTGCCCTGGTCCCAAAGAACGCGCGGGCGTTCCGCTTCCCAGTCAATCGAAAGAGTTTCGTTCACCTGAAGATTCTGGCATACTTCCACGCACTGTCCGCAGGCGATACACTGGTTTGGGTCATACCGGTAGAAGGGGTGTGACATATCCACTTCCGTTGGATCTGCCTTTGGTGTATATGGATACTTTTGATGTTCAATTCCCATCATGTCCACTGTGTTGTGCAGTGTGCAGTTTCCGTTATTGTTGTCGCATACTGTGCAGTACAGCATGTGATTTTCCAGCAGACGGTCCATTCCTTCTGTCTGCGCGGCTTTTGCCCGTTCAGAGGAAAGAGAAACAGCCATTCCCTCTGATACCTTTGTTGAACAAGAGCGCATAAGCTTCCCGTCCACTTCTACAATACAGGTATCACATGTCTGGATCGGGTCTACTTCCGGCACGTAGCATACCTGCGGAAGTGCAAGACCTGCCCCGTTCACCGCTTCTAAAATGGTGGCGCCAGATGGTACGTTGTACTCTTGGCCATTTAAATAAATCTTTATGTATTCCTGATTCATTCCAGCGTTCTCCTTTTTAATTGGGAATAAAAAAATCCAGCACAACAAACACCCAAAAGGTGTCCACGTGCTGGATTAACCAATTAGCATACGCCTACTAACCTGTCATTCCGCCATAAAATCATTCAATAGAGCCCTAACAAAAAATTATTAAGAATTCCATTATTATTATTCCAGAGACCATTATACTCCTCGAAATTAAAAAGGCAAGATGAAAAAATTATTTCCCTGTCCTGCTTCGAGAAAATGAGCTTGTTCAGCCAGGGAACTTAATAAAAGCGATTTCATAATTTCCGATATTATCTTGACAAGGTTCAAACGAGAATGATAGGATATTTTCTGGCTTTGCGGGTTTCATCTGAAGAAAATGTAGGAGCTGCATTTTGTTTACGAGAACACCGCTCTTTGCACGATTGATGATTCTATAGCATATGTGTAGAAAAATTAACCAGCGCAAATCACCACCCTTATAGAGGGTGCTGCTTTGTGCTGGTTTTTTTATATTAATATGGAGGTTATTCTGTATGTCTATTTATTCGCCGCCAGAAATTGCTGTACTGGCTTCTGAATCAGGGGAGACAAAAGCAAATTCCCCTCTTTCTGCACTTCTTATTCTTGGATTTTTAGGCGGAGCTTTTATTGCGCTGGGATTTTTGTTAGATATCCGGATCATTGCAAATCTCCCGGAACAATGGGGATCCTTCTCAAGCCTTATCGGGGCAGCTGTGTTTCCGGTGGGCCTTATGCTAGTTATATTAGGCGGCGCGGAGCTTGTCACCGGGAATATGATGACCGTGTCCATGGCCTGGCTTGCGAAAAAAACCACGTTTTTAAAGGTATTGCGAAATTGGTTTGTCGTGACAATTGCCAACTTCGCCGGCGCGGTTTTTGTTGCTTATTTCTTCGGCCATTTTGTCGGATTAACAGCGGAAGGACCATTTCTGGCCAAAACAACAGCGATTGCCCACGCTAAATTAGAGGAGCCTTTCCTGAAAGCATTTGTTTCAGCGATCGGCTGCAACTGGCTCGTCTGCCTTGCCATCTGGCTGTCACTTGGAAGCAAGGATTTTGCCGGTAAAATTCTCGGCATCTGGTTTCCCATTATGGCGTTTGTCGCCATTGGCTTCCAGCACGTTGTCGCAAACATGTTTGTTATTCCGGCAGCTATTTTTGCAGGTGAGGCCTCCTGGGCGGAATATGCACCTAATTTTATTGCTGTGTTTCTTGGCAATGTTGTCGGCGGTTCCGTGTTAGTAGCCTGCCTCTATTTTGCTGCTTATAAAAAATCATTCCAGCCAAAAAACAAAACGGCGGACCGAATCAAATCCGCTTAACGAAAAAGCCGGCTTAAAAAATGGCACCCGCTGTTCCTTAAGACGGCTTTTCGTTTGAATACAGCCGGTTTTTCCCGCCGCGCGCAGTTTACTTTGCAGCCGGGAGGGTACGGCAGCAGCCCATGTAACTTAATCAATCCAGGCATTCGGTGATTGCTCCGCCGAATGCCTGGATTTTTTTTCAGTCTATCCCCCATTCGCTGCACAATTTCCCGTTATTCTCTTTCTTTTTTATTAGAAAAAATGAACAATCTGCTAAATATACCAGGCAATTAACCGATACGTAAGGAGTATATAAGTTTTGTGAAATTTAGGGAGGAATAAAACGTGGATATTCAATCGCTTGGAAAGCAATTTATCAATGGAGAATGGAGAGACGGACAGAGCAGCCGCACCCTCGACAATCTTAATCCATATAACGATGAATTGCTGGTTTCCTTTAAAATGGCGGATGTTTCAGATGTGGATTCCGCTTATAAAGCAGCACTGCGCGCGAAAGAAGAATGGGACAGGGTAAACCCGTACAAAAAACGCGATATTCTTGAACGTGCTGTCCACTACATAGAAAATCATGAAGAAGCGATCACCGATATGATTATTGATGAACTGGGAGGCACCCGCCTGAAAGCGGCCTTTGAAATCGGGCTGGTCAAAAATATTATTAAAGAAGCAGCTACCTTTCCTCTCCGCATGGAAGGAAAAATCCTGCCTTCAACAGAAGATGGAAAGGAAAATCGCTTATACCGCATACCAGCCGGGGTTGTCGGGGTCATCAGCCCGTTTAACTTCCCTTTTTTCCTTTCCGTTAAATCGGTTGCTCCTGCCCTGGGAGCAGGAAACGGCGTTGTATTAAAACCGCACGAAGATTCACCGGTAACGGGTGGGACGCTAATCGGAAAAATCTTTGAAGAAGCCGGGATTCCAAAAGGGCTGCTTAATGTTGTCGTAACCGATATTCAAGAAATTGGCGATGCATTTGTTGAGCATCCAATTCCGCGTATTATCTCTTTTACAGGCTCAACCAGCGTCGGAAGCCATATCGGACAGCTTGCCGTTAAGCATTTTAAAAAGCCGCTGCTTGAACTGGGCGGAAACAGTGCATTTATTATTCTGGAGGACGCCGATATCGATTATGCAGTCAATGCAGCCGCCTTCAGCCGTTTTACCCACCAGGGGCAAATCTGCATGTCTGCCAACCGGATTCTTGTGCAAAAGTCGATTTACAAAGAATTCATGGCAAAATATGCAGAGAAAGTTTCTTCGCTGAAAGTAGGAGATCCGCGTGATCCGGAAACGATTATTGGCCCGGTCATTAACATAAGACAAGCAGAAAACCTCCAGGCGATGGTTCAAAAAGGCATTGATGCCGGCGCTGTTCCTATTTTAAAAGGAGCAATTTCAGGAAAAATGGTTGAGCCGACGATTTTGGCAGATGTAACTGCAGATATGGCTGCCGCCCAGGACGAATTATTTGGCCCGGTTGTCTGCCTCATGCCTTTTGAAACGGAAGAAGAAGCAGTTGAGATCGCCAATAACACACGTTTTGGCTTAAGCGGCGCGATTCATACAGCGAATCTTGAAAAAGGTGTTCAAATGGCGAAAAGAATTCATACAGGAATGATACATGTGAATGATGTGACCATTAATGACGAACCAATTGTTGCTTTTGGCGGCGAAAAACAATCGGGTCTTGGCCGGATGAATGGAGAATGGAGTCTGGACGAGTTTACAACTCTCCAATGGATTTCAGTAAACTTCGGACAGCGGACTTTCCCTTACTAATCAAAGGAGTGCAGACAGGGCATGGCTCAAATCGACCACAAAACAAAACACGAATCGGAACTGCTGGAAGCATTCGTCAAAGTAGCTCCCTTTTTAAATAAGTTAGTTCAGGATGATATTACAATTGGAATATATGATACCGAAAAACTGATCATAAATATTCCAGGGGAAACATTTTCTTTAAACGTCTCTCCAGGTGATCCGCTCACGGAAGGTGACATTATCACAGAAGCGATCCGGAAAAATACGAAAAAAACCGCTGTCGTTCCAAAAGAATTATTTGGGTTTCCGCTTATTGCCCGGGCGATCCCCCTGCATGATGAAAACGGGAAAGTGATCGGCGGCGTGGGTCTTGGAACAAGCATGCAAAAAGCCAACCAATTGTTTGAAGTAGCTGATAATTTATCCGCTACTGTGGAAGAAACAGCCGCGTCAATCGAAGAAATCAGTGAATCGTTGACCGTTCTGACAGACCGGGTAACCAAGATATCGGATCAAATGAAAGATGTCAGCTCTAGTGCCGAACAAATTGGCAAAATTTCCACTGTGGTCAGAAGCATTTCCGATCAAAGCAATTTACTTGGTTTAAATGCGGCGATTGAAGCTGCGAGAGCCGGCGAAGCAGGCAAAGGGTTTTCAGTGGTAGCGAATGAAATCAGAAAACTGGCCACAAACTCAAAAGAAAATGTCTCTCAAATCGACAGCATCACAAAAAATATCCAGAATCTGCTTCTGGATTTAAACGAAGCCTTTTCCGAAATCCACAAACTGACAGACACACAGTCGGCAACAGTGCAGGAATTTTCCGCGACTATTCAGGAAATCAGCAAAAACACTATTGACTTGGCCCACATGGCTGAGACAACGCTGCACACAAAATAACGAAGATAAAGCCAGGCTGTAAAAAACGCCTCCTTTTAAAGAAGGAGGCGTTTTTTACTTTGTTAGAATGTGATTTTATTAACTTTTCACATAGCCGTTCACAAAGTCACATGCAGCAGTGCTTGATCGAACGCAGGAGCAGACTGCATGAAATGGCGGCTGGTTCAGTGTCCGTCCCGGCGAATGCGCAGTCCCGCCGACCTTTAATTGTTCACAGAAGAAAGAAGAGCCGGGCAAACGGCCAGCCTTTCTCCCTGCGCATTCCATTTTGCAGTCATCCTTTCCGAGTGAAAATCCCGCAAAAAAACATCCTTTCTCCTGGCCCTTATGTTTTTACAGCCTGAAAATCTTTGTATTCCAGCTCACATTCTGAAAAGGGCTCTGGCCGGATACGAGTAATTTGGCGAGAAACCGTTCTTCTTCCTCCATCATTTTCTGTGCCTCCTCACCTGTATGCTTTGTAAACTGAAGGCCCGCCAGAAAAGCAGCAGTATAATCCGCCCAGCTTGAATATGCCTGCTGCGCCCTTACGGCAGCTTCCGTTTTAAAGGGCAGGGAATTTATCCTGCCGATAAATCCGTTACGCTCCGCCTGCAGGCAGAGTGCAACACAAAGGCTGTAATCCAGTGCAGCAATCGTTTCTGCCGGCAGGCGGTCCATATAATGAAGGGCGACATTCATTTTATGCTTTGCTTCCTTATCTTTCGTGGACTCTATCACACTCTGCCTGTCTTTATTGTTTAAAAAACGCATCTGATTTTGAAATCGGCGGAACTCAGCCCGCTTTCCTTCCTCTAGCAGCCAGCTGGCTGCTTTTTTCATAGACTCTTCGCCCTGAATGGACCAGTCATTCAGCAGGATTTCCCTGTCCTGCATAGACAGCTTCGCTTTCCAGTTTACCGCATCATAGTAAGCGAACGTTCCAGAATAGCATAGCGTACTCATCGCATGAAAAAAGCGGCCTGTTTTCCTGGCAGGGGGATATAAGCTGATCATGTTTTCCCTCCTCTTTCTAATATCGTACCGCCCTGAGAGCACGGAATATCGAACGGGCTAAATAATAGAAACCCCAGCTGAATAGGGCCAGCCAAATAAAAGGGGCTTTTGAATCGATAAAGCTGAGTGAAACATTGGGAAACAGCAGGGAGCCTATAATAAGCAGCATAAACTCGAACGGGTTGCTTCCATATGCGGTTTTTAACACCCCAATCCAGCTGACAATCATTAAAATAGCGAGGAAGGAGTTAAAGCCTTCAAAAACAAACCGGCAAAAAAGGCCGGCACGTGCAGCAGGAGAGGTTTTCATAAGCGCCGCTTTCGTCTCACGCCGGGCGGGCAGTCCGGGTGTTCGTTTAAGCTTGAGCCGGTGATCCCGTATATACGCGTGAAGTTTCGTTAAATAAACAAAGCTTTCCGCATCATAAGAACACTTTTTCTGAATGTCCTTCCAGATACAAAGCGTTTTTTCTGCTTCTTTTTCTTTCAGCTGGCATTTGGCCTGCAGGCTCAATACACCGGGGTGCTGCGAAAAATTGGTTAATTCCTCGCATAAAGAAGCCGTCTTTTTCCAGTTCCCTCTGGCATACTCCGTACGAGCCAGTGCCAGCACTGCTTCTTTGTCTTCCGGCCTCGATTTAAGATACTGCTCATAAAGCAAAGCACCTTGTTCATATTCGCCCAGCTGTATGTAGATTTCTCCATGAAGCCTCAGCAGGTCAGGATCTTCCGAAAAAAGAGAAAAAGCTTCTTCTGCAGCGAGTCTGGCTTCTGTCAGGCGGCCGGCAAGAAACGCATCCAGGGCGTATTCACGTTTTTGAAGAAACGCATCTGCGTCCACTCCTTCCTGCCGGGCAATCTCTTCAAAGGAAAAGGACGGATAAGGACCAAAATATTTTTGATAGCTTGTCCAAAACCTAAAAAGATCTGGGTCGTTATCCAGCATATATTCAGGAATGGACTCGCGCCACTGAAAGCTTTCTTCAAGCAGCAGCCAGACATCCTTTGGCAGCAGCGGGTGCTCTTTTAAAAATACAAACAGCTGAGTGCCGGCTTTCTTTTTAAAAGACCAATCCCATAAAGCCGGCTCGTTCAGGAGATTGATCCAGCTGTCCAGCTGAAGCCGCTGCGGCACATCCCTATACAGCTCCAATACTTTAGATATAAAAGCATTGACCGTTTCTTCGCTGTCTTCACGACCCCCGGCCTTCTCCGGCTCAAGTATGGCAGTCATCACTGGTGCCTGCTCCGTCTGCGCCGGTGCGGCCTGTTGTTTTTCCGGGATCCGGCTAAGCCCCTTTTTTAATTGTTTTCTAATGGCATCATAAGCTTCCCGGAGCCGCTGATAGCCTTCCGGGTCATCTTCAGGATGATGAAGCTTCAGCTTTTTTGCATATGCTTTTTTGACGGTGGAGGGGTCATCTACCGGTTCAATGCCAAGAATATCCCAATATGTCATTCGAAGCCGTCCCACCTTTCAAGCAGTGACAGCTCCTGCTTGAAACGCTCGGCAGCATGCCGGATATCCTGCTCGTCCTGGCTTGCGAGTATCCGCTCAAACCAGTCCAGTACAGCTGCGGCTCTTTGTCTTTTTTCGCCTAATGATTCTTCATAGAAACGCTCTCCTTTTGCCAGAAGCAGCCGGTTTTCTGTCCGTTCCCGCGGATGAATTTTGATTGCCTGCAGCTCTTTCATGCGTGCCTCTATTTCTTCCTGTGTCTGGCTGCCGGGATTTTGTTCTACCAGCACTCTTTTTTTCTCGCCCGTTTTTACAATGGTGACTTCCACTTCCAGAAGCCCGTTTATATCATATGTATAGCGGACATCAATGAACTGCTCGCCCGCAGGAGCCCGTTCTACCTCCACAGAAATCTCGCCAAGCTTTAAATTGTTTTTTACATGCCGGCTTTCACCCTGATAAATATCAATCTTGAGCGCGGTCTGGAAATCAGACACTGTGTACAGCCTTTCCACCTTGCTGACTGGAATGGGTGTATTTCTTTCAATAATTGGCAAATAATGTCCCGGCTCATACTCATCCGGCTTAATCTGTTTGGCAACACTGGTTCCCAGTGAATAAGGGCAGACATCTGTCAGGATCAGCTCTTCCACCGTTTCGTTCCGCTCTTTTAAGGCGGCCTGTACGGCAGTGCCCAGTGCCACCGCTTCATCCGGATGAATGATTCCCAGTGGGAGCCGGCCGAATAATTTTCCAGTCACATTTTTAATAATAGGCATTCTGGTAGCGCCGCCAATTAAAACAACCGAATCAATTTCTGTTGGATGAATGCCCGCGTCATGCAGCGCCCGCTCGATCGGCTGGCGAAGCCGCAATAAAAGCGGCTGTGCAAGCTTTTCAAATTGGGTGCGGGTAATGGAAGACTGAATCATCTCTCCTTCTATCTGCAGTCGAATAACAGCAGACTGCTGGCCGCCAAGCTTCTTTTTGCATTCTTCCGCCTGCTTCCATATGGAAGCAAGCTGTGCTGGCAGCAGCTCTTCCCGCTTTAGCCCGTTCACTTCCATAAACCAGTCCGAAAGAAGAGCCGTAAAGTCTTCTCCTCCTAAAAAGTTGTCACCCGCAATGGACTTTACTTCCATGATTCCTTCAAATAATTCAAGAATGGACACATCAAATGTACCGCCGCCTAAATCAAATACGAGAAACTTTGTTTCACTCTGTGCTTCATGAAGCCCGTAAGCAATCGCTGCCGCTGTCGGCTCGCTGATTAACCGTTCCACCTGGAGGCCGGCAAGCTCGGCTGCCTTCCGGGTTGCTTTTCGCTGCCGGTCATTGAAATAAGCAGGTACACTGATAACCGCCTCTGTCACTTCCTCCCCCAGGAAAGCTTCCGCATCTTGTTTAAGTGCCTTTAACACAAAGGAAGAAAGTTCTTCGGGAGAAAAATGATAGGAGCCCAACGAATAATGCTTCTCTGTTCCCATGTGGCGCTTAAAAACCGCCGCCGTATTAGCCGGGTGTGTAATAAGCCGCTCTTTTGCAATTTCCCCGACAAGCATTTCCCCATTCTCGCCCAGGCTCACTACAGAAGGCGTCAGCCGTTCGCCCAATATATTGGGGATAATGACCGGCCCCTTTTCTCCCCAGTAAGCCACAAGGCTGTTTGATGTCCCTAAATCAATTCCGATGGTTGTCATCCTAAGTCCCTCGTTTCCATCCAATACATTTTTTCATATATTTTCCTATTATAGAGGGAACGTAAGAAAAGATAAATGCAGAACGGCCTTTCTGCTGGAAACACGAATCTTTTGGCCGGTTTATTGGATAAGCAAATAATCAATTAAGTCTATATTATTGGAATAAAAAGTAAATTATTTTTTACGAAAAACAAAGGGAATAGTGCCGTTTTGAGGTGTGCCGGATAAGCGGAAAAAACCATCAAAAATGATGGTTTGTAAGCGGATACAAAAAGATTTGGATAGGTTTGAAGAACAAGACTTATCAGCCGGCAGCAACACCGGTCGTTTTAAACGCATACATGTCTGAGTGCGGCTGATTCCTTGTTGATATGAAGCGAAGCGGTACAGTTATATTTCTATTCAAGCGTGGTGCCGGCCGGGCGCCTCTTTTTCGTTCATTACTTCTTCTGCACGTCCGATATAGTGGACACCTTCCATCAATTGTGAAGCGTCGCAAATTAAATGAACGAGCGTTTCTTTTTTAGTCCAGGCAATCAAATCGTTTGCAAGTATTGGCTTTTGACATTTGCTGCAGCACCAGTTTATCTTCCGGTTCATTCTCCCACTCACCTTTTTTTCTTTTATCATACCGTGCCAAAAAAGAAAAACATGTCAAACGAAAACCGATTTTTTTAGCAAGTTTTGTCGACTTTTTCTATCTCTCCTTCTCCCTGTTAATCTCCCCGCCACTGCGGGCTGCTCGTTTTGTTCCCGTTTCCGCTTCCCGGCATATCATAAGGAGGAAGGATTTCATTTTGAAAATGGAGGAAAAAAGCATGTATCCATACTGGCATTCATTTTACCCCGGATTCAATGTTGTTCCCTTTGATGCTGTCCCTGCCAATGTGGTGCCTGTACAGCAGCAGCCCTACGGCCTGGGGCGGCGCTGGATTGTGCAGGAAGGCAGCTGGCGCGGCGTATGGACACGCAGAGGAAACAGCAATGTATTTGATGGAAGGTGGTCACAGGCAGGACAGCCCGACATTACGGCGGTATTGACAATCTACACATCCGGCCCTTATATTTTTATTTTGCGCCGAAACAGCAGCGATGGAAATAATTGCAATTACACAGGAATATTCGGTTCAAATGGAAGAACAGCAAGCGGCCAAAACATCTGCAATCGCGGCGGCGGCTCATGGAGTGCGGTTATTGAGCGGCGTGATCAGCCTGAAGACCGCCTGGGCAGAAGATGGAACGAACAGGAAGGCGGCTGGACGGGGGTATGGACGAGGCGCGGAAACAGCAATATTTTTGATGCCCGCTGGACTCAGCCCGGGCAGCAGGATGTAACAGCGGTGCTGAGCATTTCTATTGATGGCAATACTGTACGGGTGGCACGGCGGAACAGCAGCGACGGAAACAATTGTGATTATCGAGGCACACTGTCCGGTGACGGCAGAACAGTCTCTGGACAATTCACCTGTGACCGGGGCGGCGGCAGCTGGCGGGCGACGATTGTCAGGTAATCTCTCTACAAAAAAGGAGCTTCTGAAAAATCAGAAGCTCTCAGGCTGTTGGCAAACGTCCGCTTTCGGCGTCACTTACCGGCTGTGAATGATCATGGCCCCAAAAAGGCCGGCCGCGTTCTTGGAAAGACAGGCGTTTTCATTCAGCCTGCTTTCTAACTTTGTCTCTACTCTTGGAGCTTCTGAAAAGTCAGAAGCTCTTTTTTTTACCCTTCCGCTTTTTCGGCGAGATACTCCCACCGCTCCAGCATATACTCAAGTTTCTCTTTTAAAGCAGTCTCTTCTGCCATCAGGCTGTTTAATTTTTCAAAATCGCTGCCGGCTGTTCCCATTTCCTCCGTTATGGCAGCGATCCGCTGTTCGACCGCTTCCATGTCATCCTCAATGGTTTCCCATTCCCGTGTTTCTGAATACGACATTTTCTTTTTCCGCTCAGGGCGCGGCGGAGCAGCCGGGGCTTTTGGCTTCGCCTCTAACGCAGAAGCCTCTTCCTGCTGTTCTTCCAGAAAATCGGAATAAATGCCATAGTAGTGATCTACCGCACCGTTCCCTTTAAAAACAAAAAGCTGGCTGCACACTTTGTCAAGAAAATAACGGTCATGGGACACTGTGATCACAACACCTGGAAAGTGTTCCAGATAGTCTTCCAGAATGGTCAGTGTTTGCGTGTCCAGATCATTGGTCGGTTCATCCAAAAGTAAAACATTTGGAGACGACATTAAAATATTCAGCAGATAAAGGCGCCGCTTTTCCCCGCCGGACAGTTTGCGGATCAGCGTTCCATGAGTGTGCATTGGGAATAAAAACTTCTCCAGCATCTGCGCGGCTGAAATAAAGCTGCCGTCTTTCAGCTCAATCGATTCCGCTGTTTCCCGGATGTACTCAATCATGCGCTTGCTTTCGTCCATATCTTCATTTTCCTGCGTATAATAGCCGACCCTTACCGTCTGCCCCAGATCCAGCTCTCCCGCATCCACAGGCTCGCGGCCGGCAATCATATTTAGGAGCGTTGATTTTCCGCTGCCGTTGCGTCCGACGATGCCGACCCGGTCACCACGCTTAAACAGAAATGAAAAATCGAACAGAATGACCTGGCTGCCAAAGGATTTTTGAAGATGCTTTACCTCCAGCACCTTTTTGCCAAGGCGTGCCCCTCCCAGGTCCATTTCAAGTGACGCGCTCTGCGTTTTGTTTTTCACATCCGCATCGAGCGCTTCAAACCGCTGAATACGGGCTTTTTGTTTGGTTGTCCGCGCTTTGGCGCCTTTGCGCATCCAGGCAAGCTCTTTTTTAAACAGGCTTTCTTTTTTGCTTTGTTCAAGTGCTTCATTTTCTTCGCGGATGGCTTTTGATTCCAGGAAATCTGCATAGTTTCCTTTGTATTCATGGAGCCTGCCGCGCTCGAGCTCCCAGACTTTATTCGCCACTTCATCTAGAAAATAACGGTCATGTGTCACAAACAAAACAGCTTTTGGCGATTTTTTCAAGTATTCCTGCAGCCATTTAATGCTGTCATAGTCAAGGTGGTTGGTCGGCTCATCCAGAATAAGCAAATCGGCTGCTTCAATAAGCGTTTTTGCCAGGGCAGCCCGCTTTTTCTGACCGCCGGAGAGCTCGGACAGCCTGCGGGTAAACTCGGGCAGGCCAAGCTTTGTTAAAATGGTTTTCGCCTCGGCGCTTGTATCCCAGGCGCCGAGATCATCCATTTTTTGCTGCTGTTTCATCAGCTCCTGCTGCCCTGCTTCATCTGCCGGCTTTTCCTGCAGGCGGAGCAGGGCCTCCTCGTATTCTTGAATCGCATTAAATACGGCTGATTGGCTTGCGTACATATATTCCATGATGGTCAGGCTTTCATCGAAATTCGGGTTTTGAGATAAATAGGAAATAGAATAGTCATTTGGATGATCTTTTTTGCCTGAATCATAATCATCAAGCCCGGCGATTACATTGAGCAGCGTTGATTTGCCGGTGCCATTGATACCGAGCACTCCCACTTTATCTCCTTCTGCGATCGAAAATGACAGATCGTTAAATAGTGTTTTTTCACCTAATGTTTTTGTTAAGCTTTCTATTGTTAAAACTTTCATTCGTTTCCCCTTCTCCTGCTGATCTTTTTCTATTTTACCATTGTTCCATGTATAATGAACGCGAGGTGGTTGAATTGCTTAAAACGATTTTACTTTCCGGCTATAAAAGCCACGAGCTTGGCATATGGGATCAAAAGCACCCGGGAATTTCGGTTATTAAATACGCCCTTGAACAGCGGCTGAGAGCCTTGATTGAGGAGGGGCTTGAGTGGGTGATCATCGGCGGGCAGCCGGGTGTTGAATTATGGGGCGCAGAGGTGATCCTGTTGTTAAAAGAAGAATACCCCGCCTTGAAGCTCGGTGTGCTTATGCCTTTTCTGGAACAGGAAAAAAACTGGAAAGAAGAACGTCAGGATCATTACAATCAGATTATGAACCAGGCGGACTTCGCGGACGCTGTATCCAAAAAGCCGTATTCGGGACCCTGGCAGTTTCGAGCGCGGGATGAGTTTTCCCTTGATCATACTGATGCTCTTTTGCTCATTTATGACGAAGAAAGAGAAGGCTCCCCGAAATTTTTAAAAGCAGCAGCGGACAAGCGGGCTGAAACGGCCGAATACCCTGTTTTTATGGTCACTATGTACGACTTGCAGGCAGCAGCGGAAGAACTGGAGGAAAAAGAGCGGCCGAACTGGTAATTCCCCGGTTCGCTCGCTTGAACCCGATCCCTCTTTTCGCATATAATAGGATAAATGAAAACGCTTACTAAACAAGGGGGCTCCGAGCATGATTGAACATAAAAATTTGTCTCTTCATTTGTCAAAGGAGCAGTTAAAAAGCATTGTTCATGAGCTGGCACAGCAGCATTATTTAATTTTCTGGGGCTTTGACCGCGGCACCATGATTTTAAATGTTTATCATGCCGCTGCGAATAATCAATTTTCTTTCATCCGCCATCGCAGCACAATGGAATTAATTTACGCTAAAATTGTGGATGAGGATGTTTTGGACCGGCTCAATCGGTCTATTCAATTTACCGCTCTCGCCGAGCAGCACGAAAAAAGAAAAGCAGCCCTTTCTAAAGAAATACATTATCAGACACTTGATTATTATTTAAGCGAGCTTCATGAATATATAAAACAGGGCAACACAGAAAAAATCGAAGAAACAAAAGCTATCTTAGCTTCACTTACCTCCGATGCTTCATAAAACAGGCCGCCTGAAAATCCAGGCGGCCTGCTCTTTTAGCTGTATGTTACCGAAATCGCAGAAGCCGCTTTTTCTGCCAGCTCCCGTGCTTCCTGAACAGATGGCGCAGCATTTAAGACGACCGCCATCCGGCGGCCTGTTTTTGTTTCCGGCTTGCCAAAAATCCGCACCTGAGTCCCCGGTGTTTCCAGCGCTTTTTCAACGCCGCTGATCTCATAAGAAGACTTCTCTTCCCATGCTTTTACTGTCCGGCTTGCTCCGGGTGAAAGAAGGCGGATCTCCGGAACCGGATAGCCAAGGACAGCACGTATATGAATAGCGAACTCAGATAAATCCTGCGTTGCCATCGTTACCATGCCGGTATCATGCGGCCGCGGCGATACTTCGCTGAAATAAACCCCCTTCTTTGTTATAAACAGCTCGACACCAAACAAGCCAAAGCCGCCGAGCGCATCAGTAATTTTTTTGGCAATGTTCTTTGCCTGTTCAACCTGGCCTGTTGTCATATTATGCGGCTGCCATGATTCAATATAATCTCCATCCTGCTGAATATGGCCGATCGGTGCACAGTAAGCCGTGCCTGAAACCGAACGTACAGTCAGCAGCGTAATCTCGGATTCAAAGGTAATAAACTCTTCAATGATCACCCGCGTTTTTTGGGCACGGCCGCCTTCCATCGCGGCATTCCAGCAGAATTCCGCGTCATCCAGTGAACGGCAGATACTCTGGCCTTTGCCCGATGAACTCATAATCGGCTTGATCACACACGGAGTGCCTATCGTTTTTATCGCTGCTTTCAGCTCATCAAGCGTATCGGCAAATTCGTATTTTGCTGTCGGCAGCCCGAGCGTTTCACTGGCAAGGCGGCGGATGCCTTCCCGGTCCATTGTAAGGTTCGCTGCATTTGCAGTCGGCACAACCTGAAAGCCTTCTTTCTCAATCTCTATTAATGTTTCTGTTGCAATGGCTTCGATTTCAGGGATGATGAAATCCGGCTTTTCCTGTTCAATCAGTGCACGAAGCGCTGTGCCATCGAGCATATTCACCACATGCGAAGAATGAGCCGCCTGCATGGCCGGCGCGTCCTCATAGCGGTCTACGGCGATCGTTTTCACACCGAGCCGCTGCGCTTCTAAGACAACTTCTTTGCCGAGCTCTCCTGAACCAAGCATCATAATCGTTTTCGACTGTAATCCATTCATAAAAGCATTCTCCTAAACATCCGTTTTTTCTTTCTATTTGTGGCGCATTTTAAATGTCACCTTTATTATATCACCACATAAACGAACATAAAAATAATATTTTTAAAAAATATTCGTATTTATGACAAAGGTTATCTTTTTGGAAAAAGCGGGAAAAGAAAAGCAGCCAATACAAAAAGCAGGTGATACGGTTATGAATAATAAGCTGGAATCCTGTGTTCTTTGTCAAAAGGAATTTTCACTTCTTTCTCTTCAAGACGGCTTTCTTTGTGATGAATGCCTGAATGAAGGAAATCGCCAGCGGGCCAATCAATGGACAGTATTATTTAAAAAAAGATTCGATCGTTTCCGCCAATTATGCAGGCAGTGCTGCAAAAACGGAGACTTGGAGACGATTCATCAGGCGCGGGTAACAGGCCGGAAGATTGCTTCTCTTCTGCAGTTCCTTAAGGTCAAAAAACGCCACCCCCTGAGGTCTGCTCTTAAGGAAATTCATTCTCTCCTCAGCCCGATCCGGGAAGCGGATGTATTTCTACAGACATTTGAAGGGCGGTCAGGAGCCGTTCACCAGGAGCTGCTGAAAAAAGTGGCGAGAAAACGGAATAAGCTTCAGAAAAAGATGGAACAAAAAATGCCGAAACTGCTGAAAAACGTAAAGCAGCTGTCGGCGGCTTTTTTATCAGATGAGCTGCCTTCTCTCCTTGCTGTAGTAGATCAGGAACAGCAAATCCAGTCCTTTGAAAACCGGTTTGCTGATAAAGCGGTCCGTTTCCACCATCTGGCCGCCTCCCATGGAAAGCAGTCAGCGAAAGCCGTAAAAGCGCTGCACCGGGTCCGTATCCAGGCGAAATTACTCCGCTATATGTACGCAGATCTCAGCGAGCGGACCGGCCAGGACTATTCTTCGAAAGAAAATGATTATAAAGCCATTCAGAGCCAGTTCGGCGAAATAAATGATGTACAGGACTGGATCGAAAAGCTGGAGCGCTATGAAAGGAAATTGAACGTATCGAAAAAAGAGACGTTACTTCTAAAGAAAAAGTGGCAAAACCGCCTGCGGGCCCTGATCAAGGAAGTGGATATAAAGCCAAAAGCCCGGGCAGTATAACCGCCCGGGTTTTGCTTACTTTTTCAGAAGCCCTTTCTTTTGCAAAAACGCCCGGGCTGTTTCTTCGGCAGACTGATTGTTTACATTTACTTCGTAATTCATTTCCCTCATTTCCTCGTCTGTAATTATGCCGGCAAGTTTAGTCAATGATTCAACCAGCTCCGGGTGCTCATCTGCGGTTTCATTTGTTAAAAGCGGCGCTCCCTGATAGGGCGGAAACAAATTCCGGTCATCTTCGAGCACGGTTAACTCATATACCTGCAGCTCACTGTCGGTTGAATAAGCGTCCAGTAAATTAATTTCCCCGTTTTGCAATGCCTGATAGCGCAGCTTTGGTTCCATGGTCACAACAGAAGGGAAATCAATGCCATAAAGCCTTTGAATGCCGAGATAGCCATCTTCCCGGTCTGAAAATTCGAGGGTAAAGCCCGCTTTCACCTGGCTTTCAATTTTTTTAACATCTGTAATCGTTTCAATGCCGTACTGCTCGGCTAACGAAGATGGGATGGCCAGCGCATAGGTGTTGTTGTATTGCATCGGCTCAAGCAGCCTCATATCAAACTGTTCATTCATTCCGTCCCTTGCCTGTTCATACACCGCGTGCGAATCTGTGCTTTCAGCCGGCTCTTTTAAAAATTCGGACAGGGCGGTTCCTGTGAATTCAGGATAGAGGTCAATGCTTCCGGAATCAAGCGCATTAAAAACAAAAGAGGTTTTGCCAAGCCCGGGCTTTAATTCAACCGAAAGATCCGTATCCTGCTCAATCAGCAGCCTGTACATATTAATTAAAATTTCCGGCTCCGCGCCGAGCTTTGCTCCAATGACTATTTTATCCTCTTCCTTCTCTAACAGCGGGAGGGCAAGAACGAAAAGCGAAACGGCCAGCAGCACACCAAGCACAACGCCGGCTCTTCGAAAAGAAAGCTTTTCAAAGCGGCGCAGCAGCACATCAAATAAAAGGGCTAACAGCGCAGCCGGAATAGCCCCCAGAATAATTAATGCTGTATTGTTACGGTCGATCCCCAGCAAAATAATGTCCCCAAGACCGCCGGCACCGATTAAAGCAGCCAGTGTCGCTGTGCCGACAATCAGCACCATCGCCGTGCGGATACCGGCCATGATAACCGGCATGGCCAGCGGCAGTTCTACTTTTATAAGCCGCCGTTTCGAGTTCATTCCCATTCCCCGGGCCGCTTCAATTAAAGAAGGATCCACTTCTTTAATGCCTGTGTATGTATTGCGCAGTATCGGGAGAAGTGCATATACAACAAGAGCAATGATGGCCGGGATTCTCCCAATGCCAAACAGCGGAATAAGCAGGCCGAGCAGAGCCAGCGACGGAATCGTCTGCATAACAGCAGCAGCGCCAATGATGCTTTCTGCCGCTTTTTGGCTGCGTGTTAAATAAATGCCCAGGGGAATGGCGATAAGCACTGCGAAAAAAAGAGCAATAAACGAAATTTGGATATGTTCCAAAAGAGCCTCCAGCAGCTCTTCTTTCCGCTCGAAAAAAACAGATTTCAGCTCGTTCATGCCTGCACCCCCTCAGCCAGAAACTGAATGATCGTCCGGCGGGTAACCGCTCCAGTCGGCTGTCCGTTTTCATAAACCGTTAACACATCTGTATTGGCCAGAAGCTGAAGAGCTTTTGCGGCCGTTTCATGGCTTTCTATTCTCTGCCCTTCTACTGCATGAACCGGAAACGCTGCGGCCACTTCTTTTATTGGTGTGCGTTCTTTTTGTGAATGTATGCCGATAAAGTTACGGACAAACTCATTTGCCGGGCTGCTGATGATCTCGTCTGGGTTTCCAATTTGAACAACCTGCCCATTCTGCATCAAGCAGATGCGGTCTCCAAGCTTTACTGCTTCTTTCATGTCATGGGTGACAAACACAATGGTTTTTTGAATTTTCTGCTGCAATTCCAATATATCGTCCTGCAGCTTTTCCCGGCTGATTGGATCAAGGGCGCTGAATGGCTCATCCATTAAAATAATATCCGGGTCCGCTGCAAGCGCACGAATCACGCCAATTCGCTGCTGCTGGCCGCCGGAGAGCTCTGCTGGCTTCCGATTTCGATAAATGGCGGGGTCAAGACCGGTCATCTCAAGCAGCTCATCGACACGGCGATTAACTTTGGACCGGTCCCATTTTTTCATTTCCGGCACAACAGCGATATTTTCAGCAATGGTCATATGCGGAAACAAAGCGATTTGCTGAAGCACGTACCCGATATTCCAGCGCAGCTCGTGAATATCAAACTCGTTAATATTTTTGCCGTTAATCCGCAGTGTTCCACCCGAAACGGGAATCAGGCGGTTAATCATTTTCAGCATGGTCGTTTTTCCGCAGCCGCTGGGTCCGATTAATACGAAAAACTCTCCTTTTTCAATGGTTACGTCCAGCTTTTGAACGGCCTGCGTGCCGTCCCGGTATCTTTTTTCCACCTGGTCAAATTCAATCATCCATATCACCCTCCATTTCTCTCCACTATTACCCTTTTACCGCTTTTCATATGCGTTTTTCTTCTCTCAACTATCGCCGGTGCAAAAAGCAAAGGGCAAACGGCTGCTCCGTTGTTTTGTAAAAAATCGTATAAAGAAAACGCTAAATGGCCATCTTATCAAGAAGGACAGGCAGTTTCTGATTTTATTGCAGCGTGGTCATAACTTGTAAGCTTTCTTTATTTAAAAGCACGCCAGCAATTCGAATATGTTGATTCTGTTACTGAGGAGGGCATACAGGTGAAAATACCGGAGAAACCATGGACCCTTTTGTTTAAAATACAGCAGGACGTCCTTCCGGCAAGCCGCCGCTGTTTAAGTGAATGGAAGGAAAAAGCAGATAAAATCCCTGATGGCGAATTGAGGAAGCAGGCGCTTGCCAGCATTCAAGAAAAAGCGTTTCACTGTGAAGGGGGCGCTGTGTATGGATTGCTCGCAGGCCGAAACTTGAAAAATATTATTCGTTTTATTGTCGCGTATCAAACGCTCAGTGATTATTTGGATAATCTTTGTGACAGAAGTATATCACTGGAAGAAAAAGATTTCAGGCTTCTTCATCAGTCTATGCTTCATGCCCTGACTCCCGGAGCAAAGCCGGTCAATTATTACCGGCACCGGCAGAACCAGGACGATGGCGGATACCTGGCTTCTCTCGTATCAGCCTGCCAGGATGTGTTAGATGAGCTGCCCGGTTTTCAAAGCGCCCAGGCTTTTATGCTTGAGCTCGCAGGGTATTATTGTGATCTGCAGGTCTTTAAACATGTCGAAACAAGCAGACGGACTATTCTGCTCGAAAATTGGTTTTCCCATCACAGGCATAATGTCCCTCCGATGGCCTGGTATGAATTTTCTGCCTGTGCCGGGTCCACCCTGGGAATTTTCTGCCTGGCCGCCTATGCTTCCGGCCCTTTAAAAACCGAAGAAGCGGCCGCTGTTAAAAACGGCTACTTCCCCTGGGTTCAGGGGCTTCATATTATGCTTGATTATTTTATTGACCAGGAAGAAGACCGAAAAGAAAATGATTTAAACTTTGTTTTTTACTATAAAGATGAAAAAGAAATGATAAAAAGAATCCGGCATTTTAAAGAAAAAGCCGGAGTAAGTATCCGCCATCTGCCGAATCCCAAATTCCACCGGCTCATCAACAAAGGTCTTATCGCCATTTATCTGGCTGACAGAAAAGTTCAGGAGGATAAGCATTTAAAAAGAATGGCCAAACAATTTATTCGTCTCGGCGGCCTGCCTACCCTGTTTTTTTATTTAAACAGGCGGGTGTACCGGCAGGCATAAACGAAAAAGAAGAAAGCGGCTTGAACTCTTCCAGGCCGCTTTTCGCTTTTCTTTTTAAGGCCCCCCCTCCAGCTTTCATATAAAAGTGCTATAGCAGAAGCCCGCCGCATATGGATAATTTGGGCATAAACAGCCTGAAATTATCAGGAAGGTGTGGTCTTTTGAGTCAAAATGTAAATCCCTCGAATCCAGCTACGATTCCAAAATTCGCGGATGAATTGAGAAAGCCGCCTGTACTCCAGCCTTTCGAGGACGACCGTTATCCGAAAGGTTCCTTCTACAAAATTGCCATGAAAGAATCACGCCACCGTTTCCACAAAGATTTTCCGAGAACACGGATTTGGGGATATAACGGAATCAGCCCAGGGCCTACCATTGAAGCAGAGAAAAACAAAACAATGTATATAAAGTATGAAAACAAGCTGCCCGAAACCCATTTTCTCCCTGTTGATTATACGCTGCACAGCGCTTCCGATTCGCCTGAAGTCCGGTCGGTTGTTCATCTTCATGGAGCCAATGTAGATTGGAAGAGTGACGGTCATCCCGAAGCCTGGTATACGCAAAATTACGAAAAGACCGGCCCGCTGTTCCGCCGGAAAGTGCATGCCTATACAAACCACCAGCCGGGAACAACGCTCTGGTATCACGACCACTCAATGGGGTTAACGAGATTGAATGTATATGCAGGACTCGCAGGCTTTTATCTGCTTCGTGATTCGCTCGAGGAAAGGCTTCAGCTGCCAAAAGGGCGATACGAAATTCCGTTAATGATTCAGGACAGATCTTTTAATGAAGATGGTTCTCTTTTTTATCCAGATGCCCCGCCTTTTCCCGTGCCCGTCCACCCATCTATTACGCCGGGGGTTCTAGGAAATACCATTGTGGTAAATGGGAAAGTATGGCCGCACCTTAAAGTGGAACCGCGCAAATACCGGTTCCGGATTTTAAATGCTTCAAACCGTAGAGGTTATGTAATAAGCCTGTCAGACGAAAAGACTTTTTATCAAATCGGCACGGACGGGGGCTTTCTCAACACGCCGGCCGAGCTGTCGTCGGTTGAATTGCTTCCTTCTGAACGTACCGATGTAATCATTGATTTTACAGGAATGGAAGGGAAAGAAATCACCCTGCAAAACAGTGATACGGAATTTCTGGATGAGCACACAAGTGTCATCATGCAGTTCCGGGTCGATCTTCCATTGCTAGGCACGGACACCAGTGCAATCCCGGATGAGCTCGCTCCGGCAATGGAGCTGCATGAGCATCATGCACATATTTCCAGAGACCTGCCTTTGACCGTTTCCACGGACGAATACGGACGGCCGATGCTGATGCTGAATGACCGGATGTATCATGATCCCGCAACAGAAAAGCCGTCATTTGACAGTATTGAGATCTGGAACTTAATTAATGTTACACAGATTCCGCATCCCATTCATGTTCACCTTGTGCAGTTTAAGATTATAGAGCGCCGTCCGTTTAATGCAGAACGCTATGAAAATGAAGGTGTACTTGAATTTACGGGGCCGGCAGAGGAGCCACGGGATTACGAACGGGGCTGGAAAGATACAGTAAAAGCCGACGTAGGAATGGTAACCAAAATCATCATGCATTTTAAAGAGCATACAGGCAATTACATCTGGCACTGCCATTTTCTTGAACACGAAGACCATGACATGATGAGGCCGATTCGGATTATAAAAGATGCACATCCTGTCCAGCTTCCCCATGCAGATGAGGAAGACCATTCCTCCGATGACACAACTGATGAGTAATTAGTAATTACAAAGGCACTGTTCATCTCAATGAACGGTGCCCTTCTTATAATGATAAAATTGGATGCGTCGGATGCCGGCTTCTTGTTACGCGTGTTTTTTTCGGAGGCGGGCAATTTCATCGGCTACAAACTGTACATTTGTGCCGACAATCACCTGGATGCTGTGGGGGCCGACAATGTGAATGCCCGGCACGCCGGTTGATTTGATTTTTTCCTGATCCACACTTTCCATATCTCTTACCTCCACGCGCAGCCGGGTCACACAGTTATCTACAGAAATAACATTGGCACCGCCCCCGAGTCCGTCATAAATAACGGCGGCTGTGTGTTCAAAGCGGCTTCCTGAATTAAGAGAAGGCCCGTCTGCTTGAAGCTGCTCTTCCTCTCTGCCAGGCGTTTTCAAGTTGAACTTCACAATCAGGGTCCGGAACAGCACGTAATAAATAACAGCAACAATTAATCCTTGAAGAAGAAGCATATACGGCATATTCGCAAGCGGAAGCCGTGAACTCAGCACGAAATCAACAAAGCCGGCGCTGAAGCCAAAGCCCGCTGTCCAGTGAAAGAAAGCGGCCGCAGCGAGCGAAAGGCCCGTTAATGCAGCATGCACTACATAAAGCGCAGGAGCTAAAAACATAAAGGAAAATTCCAAAGGTTCTGTAACGCCTGTGAAAAAGGAAGCAAATCCGGCGGCCAGCAAAAGAGAAGCGGCCTGCTTTTTCCGTTTTGTTTTTGCTGTATGATACATCGCAAGAGCGGCTGCCGGCAGGCCAAACATCATAACGGGGAAAAAGCCTGCCTGATACATGCCGGTTACGCCTTTTTCTCCCGTCCCGGCCCAGAAATTGCCGATGTCGTTAATGCCCGCCACATCAAACCAGAACACGGAATTGAGGGCATGATGCAGGCCGGTCGGAATAAGCAGCCGGTTGAAAAAGCCGTACAGACCCGCTCCGATAAAATCAAGCTTGCTTATAGCTGTACCAAATGACACAAGTCCGCTAAAAATGACCGGCCAGATGAAAAACAAAATACCCGAGATTGCCAGCATGGATACTGCCGTCATAATAGGTACAAGCCGCTTACCGCTGAAAAAAGCAAGGGCATCAGGCAGCTGCACATGGCTGAACCGGTTATACATAATAGCAGCAATTAAACCGGATAAAATACCAATAAATTGATTGTTAATTTTCTCAAAGGCTGCATTCACGTTTTCAGGCTCCGTTCCCTGCAGCATGGCAACAGAATCGGTGGATAAAATCGTCGTTACGACAAGAAAAGCAACAAGCCCGCTTAATGCTGCAGATCCATCCCTGTCCTTTGACATGCCAAGCGCGACACCAACAGCAAACAGGAAGGCCATATTGTCAATGATGGAGGAGCCCGCTTTAATTAAAAAAGCAGCCAGTGCGTTATCCGCTCCCCAGCCTGACGGATCGATCCAGTAACCAATTCCCATCAAAATCGCGGCTGCCGGCAGCACCGCTACTGGAAGCATAAGCGACCGGCCAATGTTCTGCAGATATTTCATCATCCCTGCCATTCCCCCTTAAAATAAATTGCAGACAAAAAAAGAAAACGCTTTTATTAACAAACCTTACCACGAAATAAATATAGTTGTCTATACCAATTTACGAGTAAATCAAGTTGTTTTCTATTGAATTTCACGATATTGGTATAGACAACCAGCTGATACTTCGTTAAACTGAAGCTAATGAAAAAGAAAAGTCGGGGTGTCACAGTATGAATGATTATATTATTCAAGGCGGATCGGTTTATACAGAAGAAGAGGTATTTACTCCCGGCTTTATCCGGGTAACCGGCGGAAAAATCGCCTCGTTTGGCCCGATTGAACAAGTGCCGGTGCATAAATCAACGGGGCACATAACGATCCCTCCTGACTCCATGGTCGTTCCGGGTGCAATTGATATCCATATTCATGGCGCTGCAGGTGCAGATGTTATGGATGCTTCCCGGGAATCCCTGGACCAGATAGCGGGCTATCTCCCCTCTGAAGGCACCACTGCTTTCTTGGCCACCACAATGACACAGAAAAAAGAAGCAATTGAAAAAGCACTCGGCTGCCTTGCCTCCTATAGCCAGCAGCCCGGTGCAGCAGAAATGGCCGGCATTCATTTAGAAGGCCCGTTCATCTCCCCCAGACACCCCGGCGCCCAGCCGCTTGCCGCTGTTTTACAGCCGGACGTGCCGCTTTTTAAAAAGTGGAATGCCCTTTCAGGCAGAAAAATCCGCCTTGTGACGCTGGCACCTGAAGAGCCAAACGGACTTGAGCTTGTAGCATTTTTAGCAAAAGCCGGTATTACCGCTTCAGCCGGCCATACCGATTCGACCTTTGAGCAGCTTGAGCGAGCGGCCGAAATGGGATTGACTCATATCACTCACCTGTACAACGGAATGCGCGGCATGCATCACCGGGAGCCCGGCACGGCCGGCGGCGCCCTTCTTCAAAACAGGCTTTATACAGAAATGATTGTCGACGGCATTCATATCCACCCGCAGATGGTCCGGCTTGCGTTTTTTTATAAAACAGCGGACCGTGCCATATTAATTACCGATTCCATGCGCGCCAAAGGCCTTCCGGACGGAGAATATGAATTAGGAGGACAGCCGGTCAGCGTAACAGGCGGCAGGGCGGTTCTGCATGACGGAACACTTGCCGGAAGCACTTTATCCATGCAAAAAGCTATTCAAAATATGCGGGAATACACTAACTGCACGGTCCGCGATATTATCCGGATGACCGCGGAAAACCCGGCCAGGCAAGCAGGCTTATTCGACCGAAAAGGCAGTATTGCGGTCGGGAAGGATGCAGATCTTGTGATTTACGATGCCCGGTTCCGCGTCCAAAAAACAATCTGCCGCGGAGCTGCAGCTTATAATAAGGAGGAAAAAGGATGAACATAATCCGGGTGCCCGGCTATGAACAAATGAGCAGAAAAGCCGCCGAATGTATACTGTCTGTATTGAACCAGGCTGGCAGCCCGGTCCTGGGCCTGGCGACAGGCTCTACTCCAAAAGGGTTATATGCCGAATTAATTTTGGATCATCAAAAAAACGGCACTTCCTACAAGCAGGTGACGACGATTAATCTGGATGAATATATCGGGCTGCCCGTTTCCGATCCAAACAGCTATCATTCGTTTATGGAACAGCATCTTTTTTGCCACCTTGACGTCCTGCCGTCCAATACCCACCTTCCTAATGGAGAAACGGCAGATGTAAAAAAAGAATGCGATCGTTATGAAGCGTTGATTGATCAGCATCCGATAGACATTCAGGTGCTCGGCATCGGACAAAACGGGCATATCGGCTTTAACGAACCCGGCACACCGTTTGGCCGGACGACTCATATTACGGCACTCACTTCTTCTACCCGGCAGGCAAATGCCCGGTTTTTCCCTTCAATTGAAGATGTGCCGAAGCAGGCTATCACAATGGGAATTGCGTCGATTATGAAAAGCCGGAATATTTTGCTGCTTGCATCCGGCTTTAAAAAAGCCGAAGCCATCAAGCGGTTATTTTCAGGTGAAATATCAGAAGCATTTCCTGCTTCTGTGCTCCATCATCATCCACATGTTACAATACTAGCAGACGACGAAGCACTTTCGTCTGCTACGTGAAAGGATAGAAATCGTATGATTGATAAACAGTCCCCTCTGCCAATTTATTTTCAGCTGGAGCATTTTCTCCGGGGGCAGATTGAAAACGGCGAATTGGCGCCGGGTGACCCGCTCCCGTCTGAGCGGGA
This sequence comes from Domibacillus indicus, assembly GCF_000970685.1. Taxonomy (GTDB): domain Bacteria; phylum Bacillota; class Bacilli; order Bacillales; family Domibacillaceae; genus Domibacillus; species Domibacillus indicus. Next base: position 42,639 of record NZ_LAJB01000015.1, on the reverse strand, counting down.
ATATGCTGAACAGCTTACTATCAGCCGGATGACAGTCCGGCAGGCCATTACGAACCTTGTAAATGCCGGCCTTTTAGTCCGGCAAAAAGGACGCGGAACCTTTGTGGCAGAACAAAAACTAGAACAGAAGCTTTCCGGGTTAACGAGTTTCACAGAAGACATGAAAGCGCGCGGGATGACGCCCCGGAGTACCCTGCTTTCCTTCGAAATTATTCCCGCGGATAAGAAAATAGCGGAGCGGCTTGCCTTAAAAAAACATACACCGGTTTACGAAATGAAGCGGATTCGCCTGGCTGACGAGGTGCCAATGGCTTTAGAAACCGTTTACATTTCAGCTAACTTAGTAAAAGGGCTGACAGAAAAAGTGGTCGCCTCCTCTCTTTACCGTTATATCGAGGAGGAACTCGGCCTTGCGATCGGACATGCTGTTCAGTCGATGGAAGCAGCTGTTGCAAACGAAACGGAACGGACGCATCTCCTCGTTTCAAAAGGCGCGCCTGTTTTACTGATTGAGCGGAATACCTTTTTAAAAGACGGCAAACCGCTTGAGTACGTAAAGTCATCCTACCGGGCCGACCGCTACAAATTTACGATCGATATTAACCGGTAAGGAAGTGATCCTATGTATTTACAATATGTTCGCCAGGCAGCTGATATGCTGGTTGAAACAGCTCAAAAGCAGACAAAGAAGGCAGACATAGCAGCGGAATGGATATCAGGCTGTGTTCAAAAAGGCGGCATTATTCATGTGTTTGGCTGCGGGCATTCGCATATGCTGGCAGAGGAGCTTTTTTACCGGGCAGGAGGGCTCGCCTGCATCCGTCCCATCCTGGTTGAAGAGCTGATGCTGCACAAAGGCGCAGTCCGTTCTTCCATGCTCGAACGCCAAAACGGAAGACTGGCCCCCTATATAGAAGAACTCGATATTCGTCCCGAAGATGTATTAATTGTCGTCTCGACTTCGGGCATTAATCCTGTTCCGGTTGATGTGGCGCTTCACGGACAAAAAGCGGGCGCCAAAACCATTGCCATTACCTCGGAAGCGTACGCAAAAAACGCCCGCTCCAGACACACGAAAAAAATAAAACTGCATGAGGCTGCCGGTCTGGTGATTGACAACGGCGCTCCTTACGGAGATGCCCTGTTCACGCCCGAACAGTGTCCTGCCCCTTTTTCACCGGTTTCCACTGTCATGGGCGCCGCACTCTTAAACGGCATTATGGCATCAGCCATTGAAAAAATGATGAAGTCCGGCTTTACACCGCCGGTTTTTTTAAGCGGCAACCGGCCGGATGCTGATGAATACAATCAGTCGCTGATCCGGCAATACCAGAAGCGGATTCCTTTGCTGAGCTGAAAAATGCACTTTCGGAAGAAAGTGCATTTTTCAAAGCATCTCCCTTACTCTCAGCACCGCCTGCTCCTTCATTTTCGCCTCGACCATTACATCTACCGAATAATCCGGAAGATGCTCCATAAAGTAGTCCCAGTCTTCTTGTAAAATATAAGAATGGTGCGCCCGGTCTGTTTTTCCATTCCGTCCCGAGCTGATGTGCATTTTAGGCGGAATGCCGGCGCCCTCCCACGTCGCGATCACCCTCCGCATAAGCTCATCGACATTTGTGCTGTTTTCTTCATGCTTACAGGTATGGTGATGAATATCAAAACAGGCGGACGCTCCTGTTTTTCCGCATATGTCCAGAACATCTTCAGCGGTAAAAATTTTATCATCATTTTCAATCCGCATTACGCTTTTAATGGAGTCCGGCAGCTCGTGAAACGCGGAAACAAACCGCTTCTTCGCCGCTTCTTTATCGCCGTAGGCACCGCCTACATGCAGGATCATATCCGTCCCTCCGGTAAGAGCCAGCAATTGCCGGTGATGCTCCAGGTCGATAATTGACTTCTGCACTATTTCTTCATTGGGCGAGTTAATCAGTGTGTACTGGCCTGGATGGACCGAAAGGCGCAGCGAATAAAAATCAACGAGTTCTTTGATTTGATCGGTAATGCGAAGAACATCCTCGTCTTTTTCCCACGCCCAGGTCATTACCGGATGTGTGGCAAGCGGTACAAGATTGCTGCTCATCCGGTAAAAATAAATATCATGCTCAATATTCCATTTTATTATCTCAAGCGTTTCATTAAAATTATGAAGGGCAAGCTCTTTTATTTTTGCCATCCCTTCTGTCTCGGCTGTTTTCAGCCGGCATGTTTTAAATTTTGAAGGCATCGTCATGTTGATGCAGGCATATCCGATTTTCATGCGGCAGTCTCCTTTCCTTTTCCGCTCTTCTTTATCTGTTCCCTATACGGAAAAGAATGAACCGCTTTAATTAAAGCGAGAAGGAACGTTTTCTCAAACGCGGACCGGCATAAGAAAACGACTGCCGAATGAACAGCAGCCGCTTTATGTATATGTTAGCCAACCAGCCATGCGGCAATCAGCGCGGCCGATAAACAACCGCCGCATAAGCCGTGCTCACGGATTTCATCGAACTTATCATTTCTGATCCCTGAACTTTTCCATTTATAAGAAGTTTAATTCCTGACCTTTGAGGCTTGAACGTTCAACTTTGAGCTTTCAGCCTGATTACGCTCGCTCGCGTTTCTATTCACTATCCCTCAAATGGATTGATTAAAAATGGCGGCTGTATGGTCAAAGCCGCCGGCACCTGTTCAGTTTTGCTGATTTTCGATTGACTAACAGCTTAATCTTATTCCGGCACTTCGATTTCTGTCAAGGTATTGGAAGTGGAAAGAACAAAATCGACTTCTGATAGAAATTCGTCAATTTCCTGCTCCAGCTTTTCGTATTCTCCGCGAATCTTAAGCGGATCGACCATTTTTGCTTCATTGTCATTACGGTAGCTTTTCACAAGCTCATTGTTTTCATCTACTTTTGTTTTCGCTTCGCGGCCGTAGAGAGCATCCAGCTTCCTGTCCAGCTCTTCTTTTACAGCTTCGTTAATACGCTGGATTTCATCTGTAACCGCCGTGTATTCGCTTTTCATTTTCCTCATCAGCTGCATTTCGTACTGAATCGATGTTTTGCGTTCAATCGCTTCTGCCACTGTATACTCTTTATCCGCAATACTCACTTTCGTCGCTGCGTTGGAAAGAACAATTGCGGATTTAATATCATTGCGCCGCTGGATCAAATCTGTAACAGACTGATAGGCGGATGTTACTTTTTCCTCGTATTCTTTTGTAGACGCATAACCGCTAACCGGCTTACTGCCGACAGCAAAGGTAACAAATTTTGCGGAACTCATAACAGAATTGATCCGCTTGTCCAGCAGCTTCAATTCTGCCAGAGCGCGGGTAACAGACATTTTCATATAAACAGCCTCCATCCTTTCACTTTCTCCTATAAAAAAACAGGCAGGGATTAGGAGCTTCCTTTCCGGCTGCCTCCTTAAAAAGAGAATGCCGCTGCCAAATACATGTAATAATAGTTTATATGAATGATATTTTTTAGTCCAGAGAACTTAATCACTGGTACGCCTGCACTGAATTGCTTGAAATTCTTTTGACAGAACCCTAAAAAGTGTTGTAGGGTTTCTATAAGAATAAGCACAAACGGAGTGAAAGGAGATATCCTTATGTCGAGTTACATTGTTTTGAATAAAAAAAAACCCGGCGACAAAACCGAGCTTCCCCGTATAAAGATTACTGTTGAGTTAGGCTATGATGAGCGCGGCAAACGGATCCGGCGCAAAAAAACGGTTTCTCTCAAAACGCTCTCCTCTCGCGCCATTAAAAAGGCAATCACCGAGTTTGAAATTGAAGCAGCCACCAGCGGCCCGATTGATACGAATAATCTTACATACAGGGAAGCTGCTGCCTTATGGCTTAAAAATCATGTCTCACATCTTTCCTTCCAATCACAAAAAGCGTATGAGCAAAATATCCAGGCAGCATTAGATTTTTTCGGAGAAATGAAGCTAAAAGACTTAAAGAAATTCCATATGGTCGAATTTAACAACCATTTAATCGAAGAAGATGTGAAATCGGCGGATTATAAGCTGCGGGTAAACCGGCTGATGCTGCAAAAAATGGTTGAGTGGGATCTGATGCCGGAGAATGTGGCAAAGACGGTTAAAAGAACAAAACAACAAAGAAAAGAAATGCTGTTTTACGATATAAATGAAGTAAAGCAACTATTTGAGGTTTTGGAGAAGGCCATGCCAAAGCATCGAATGGTTATCAAAATGGCTGTTCTTTCCGGTATGCGCCTCGGGGAAATTCTGGGCTTGACGATAGAGAATGTAAATTTTGCGGACAATACTATTACAGTGAAGCACACGCTGGTTCACGACACGAAAAAAGATACGTATTATCTGGGCGATCCGAAAAACAAGAAAACACGCATTATCCCTATGCCGGATAATTATATGAAAGAATTACGCAAGTATATTACTGAAGGAAAGAAAACTCGAATGGCTTACGGTTCCAAATGGAAAGGCATTGAAGGAATGGATTTGATCTTTTGCCGTCCGGACGGCTACCCGCATCTTCCGCAGACTTTTTTAAAATACTTTATCGAGTTTACGGAGAAACATGGCTTAAAGCGAATTCGGTTCCATGACCTGCGCCATACTCACGCTTCCCTTTTATTATCGAACGGCGTGAATATCAAAGTGATTCAAGAACGACTGGGTCACAGCACGATTACACTGACCATGGATACGTATTCGCACTTAACCAGAGAAAACGAGCGGGAAGCTGTTGCGAAATTAACAAGCATCTTTTAAATTATTATTATTCGGTCCCCTTTTAGTCACCTGAATTACAAATCAGCACTAAAAACTGCTGTGAACCCTTAATATATAAGGGTTTTTATTTTTATGTATAGATAAGTATAAATTATCTTTACTTTACATAATATTTTTATGGTAAATAAAAAAGAAAGAGAAATGCGCCGGCGGTTTTAACATCTTAAAATGTTTTTTTGCAGTCGGCGTTTTAAAAGAAAACCGCCCTTTTCGCTTCATGCGATCAAAACCTATCGAAGCATGCGAAGACACCGCTGCCTTACCTCACCAATCATAATTTAACTTTTTTCGTGTTGCCAGCTTTTCCGAAGTCCCTTACCTCCGAAAATAAAGGTTCACCCACCTTTATTCAAAACGAATTCAGGAAGAACGGCTACATAACCACTTAAGAATGTTAAATTTTAGGATGCTTCAGATTCGTTCTCTCGCGCATCGAGAAATTAATTTTCGGATAACCGTCCACCTCAACGCAAAAAAAGCAGCACTCATTTCGAGTGCTGTTTTTCCTTATAATGGATCATCCCCTGCGCACTGACCTGTAAATCTATTTTCAACAATTGATAAACAGGATGGCTGGCTGGTACTCCTTTTTCACTTAAATAATGATTTACTTTTTTCATGAGGTTTTTTTCCAGCCCTTCTGCCGTTTCCGCTTTTTGCAACTCTTCCATATACACATCAAGCCAGCGCAAAACCAAATCAACAGCCTGCTTCGGGTGCCCGGTCATTCCATAGTGGCCGAAGTAAATCCGCTCCGGCTCAAAAGCCATGATTTTTTCGATTGACCGCTTCATCGCTTCCGGATCAAACTGATTTGGGGAAGTGGTCGGCATATAAAGGGGAATTCCTTCATCCGTCAGATGCGCATATTGAATTCCCGCTGTATCGCCTGTAAAAATGCCGTTCGATTTTTGATCATAAATCGTAAAATGATGATTGGCATGGCCCGGCGTATGAATAAATGTCAGTTCCCGTTCCCCAAGATTGATTTTTCCTCCGTCTTCCATTTCCATAATCCGCTCCTCTGGAACTGGCACAATCGGATCAAACAAATGGCCAAACTGTTCCCCGTATACCATTTTCGCACTGGCAATCAGTTTATCCGGCGCCGCCAGATGCCGGGCTCCTTTTGGATGGACGATCAGCTTTGCATTCGGGCATGACCGCAAAAACAAACCGGCGCCGCCAGAATGGTCAAGATGAATGTGAGTAACAATAATATAGTCAATTTCTTCAGGCTGTATGCACAGTTCTTGCAGTCCTTTAAGCAGGTACGGAACAGAAGGGCTGGCGCTTGTTTCAATAATGGCTTTTTTCGCTTCCTGAAAAACATAGGAGCCCGTTCTTCTTTCAAATCCAGAATCATGTAAATCAAGCAAAAAAAGATTACTGCCAATAGAAACCGCTGTCATTTTTCCACCTCTTTAAATGAATAAATAAGAAAGAACGGCCCATACGTGTATATGGACCGTTATGCGCCTGAAGGAGAGCGCTATTGTAAAATAAATTTTATTTTGAAACCGGCACTTCTGTAATCCAGCCAAACTCGTCTTTCAGCGCACCTTTTTGGATACCGGTGATTGTATCATAAATACGCTTGGACAGTTCACCCGTTTCGCCTCCATTGAGCACCATTTTTTCTTCTTCCCACAAGAATTCTCCGATCGGGGAAATGATAGCCGCTGTCCCGGTGCCAAAAGCTTCTTCTAGTTTCCCATTCCGGTATGCTTCCGCTACTTCTTCCATTGAAATGCGGCGTTCAGATACAGGAACGTTCCAGTGCTTCAAAAGCTGAATTACTGAATCGCGTGTAACGCCATGCAAAATACTGCCGTTCAGTGCCGGAGTAACAACCTCGCCGTCAATTTTAAAAAATACATTCATGCTGCCGACTTCTTCAATGTATTTTTTCTCCAGGCCATCCAGCCAGAGCACCTGTGAATAGTTTTTGCCGGCTGCTGCTTCCTGCGCTTTTAAGCTTGACGCATAGTTGCCGCCTGTTTTCGCTTCGCCAGTGCCGCCTTTTACAGCGCGGACAAAGTCATTCTCTACTAAAATTTTAACCGGTGCAATACCTTCCTTATAGTACGAGCCGACCGGTGACATAATAATCATCAATGTATAATTTTTAGCCGGGGCAACACCTAAAAACGGTTCTGTCGCGATGATAAACGGCCGGACGTATAAAGATGTTCCTTCCGCTGTCGGAATCCACTCCCGGTCAACGGCAATAAGCTGTTTTAACCCTTCAATAACAAACTCACCGTCAATTTGCGGGATGCAAAGGCGCTCATTGGAGCGATTTAAACGCTCCATGTTTTTTTCAGGACGGAATAAAAATACTTTTCCCTCTTCCGTTAAATAAGCTTTCATTCCTTCGAATACCGTCTGCCCGTAATGGAACACCATAGCCGACGGATCAAGGGCAATCGGCTGATACGGAACGATGCGTGCATCATGCCATCCTTTGCCTTCCGTATAATCCATCATAAACATATGATCGGTAAAAACACGGCCAAACCCGAGATTTGCCTGGTCGGGTTTTTCTCTTTTTTTGTCAGCTAATTGTACGGTTAATTCTTGTGTCATCTTTAGGACTCCTCATGTGTAAAAATTCGTCAGCATGCTGCTGAGGTATGTACTTCTTCTATCATACAATTTTTTTGAATATTTTCACACTAAAAAATCAAATTTTTTCATTATCTCCATCTTTCTATTATAATGAAAGAATCAAGAACCTTTTCAAAAAACAAAAGATGAATGAGTAAAAATGGAGCTGGTCTGATGAACATCAAGGAATTAAAAGAGCGGCTTGCCAGCCGTACACCCGAGATTCTCGGCAGTGAAGCCTTCGCCAAGTTTTCATTGCTGCTGCCGCTTGTTCAAAAAGAAGATGGCCTTCATGTCCTGTTTGAAGTACGGGCTTTATCAATGCGGCGCCAGCCGGGAGAAATCTGCTTTCCCGGAGGCAAAATTGACGAAAGTGATCACTCTCCGGAAAACGCAGCCGTTCGGGAAACCCAGGAGGAACTGGGTGTTCCGATTGAGAACATTGAGATTTTGTTTCCGCTCGATTTTATGCTGTCTCCATTTGGTATGATTATTTACAGCTATGCCGGTCTGCTTGATTTGACTGATCTTCGCTTAAATGAAGCAGAAGTCGGTGAAGTATTTACGGTTCCGCTTGATTTCCTGCTTCAAACAAAACCCGATCTTCATTACATTCAGCTTCGGCCGGAACCGGAAGAGAATTTCCCTTATCATTTGATTACTCATGGAAAAGAGTACAACTGGCAGGCTAAAAAGATGGAAGAGTATTTTTATGTTTATGAGAATCGGATTATTTGGGGATTAACGGCAAAAGTATTAAAACACTTTCTTGATATTCTTCGTTCTGCTCCTCAAGTGCTTGACAAATAGTCAGAATATACGATAATAAAAAAGAATAGAGCAAAAATGACGGGATTAGTAAATGGACCGCCCCCGGACCAGAGAAGGAGTTCACCGGCTGAAAGACTCCTGCGGAAAGGCACTATTGAACCTGCCCTGCTTACACATTGCTTATGAAAACATAAGCCGGCCTTCTCCGTTACAGATGCAAAGTGGGCGCTAAAGTCGCGTCAAAAAAGGTGGTACCACGGAAAGCATACCCGTCCTTTATGGACGATTTGGTGTGCTTTTTTTATTGAAAAGGAATGAATTGTTATGAAAAAACAACGTATTGTCGTAAAAATCGGCAGCAGCTCGCTAACGGATAACAGCGGAAATATTGTTGAAGAAAAAGTGGCCGATCATACGGCTGCCATTGCGGCTATGAAGCAGGCAGGCCACGAAGTTATTGTCGTTTCTTCCGGCGCTGTTGCTGCCGGCTTTCGGGCGCTCGGCTATGCCGCCCGCCCGAAAGTAATGGCTGCCCGCCAGGCATCTGCCGCCGTCGGGCAAAGCCTATTAATCCAGCGGTATATTTCTCACCTGTCACCAAAAGGTATAACCGCTGCCCAGATGCTGTTAACAAAAGGAGACTTTTACTCCAAAGGTCGTTTTCAAAATTTTTACACAGCAATGACAGAGCTGTTAAACCGCGGCGCTGTTCCGATTATTAATGAAAATGATTCTATTTCTATTGAAGAGCTGACGTATGGAGATAACGACATGCTCTCAGCACTGGTCAGCGGATTTTTGCAGGCGGATGGGCTCGTCATTTTAACTGATATTGACGGCCTTTATGACAGCAACCCCAAAACCAATCCAAATGCAAAGCGGTTTAATTTTGTGCCGGAGATTTCCGAAGAAATGCTGCAGGCAGCGGGCGGAAGCGGATCATCCGTCGGCACAGGCGGTATGAAATCAAAGCTCCTGGCTGCTGATAAAGCCCAATCTCTTGGCGTATCCGTCTTTATCGGCAATGGCGCGGGCGAGCGAAAGCTGCTTGATATTATGGAAGGAAAAGGCTCTGGAACTTATATCGGGTCGCCGATGCAGCCGCATATGCAGCGGAAAAAACAATGGCTTGCCCACCACGCGAAGCCCTCGGGAACCATTATTGTGGACTCAGGAGCAGAAAAAGCGGTGATAAAAGGCGGAAAAAGCCTTCTTCCAGTGGGCATTACCTCTATTGAAGGCTTATTCGACGCCCTGGATGTGGTGGATGTCCGCAATCAAAACAAAGATCTTCTCGGGCGGGGACAAGTCTTTTATTCTTCCGTTGACCTTGAGAAGGTAAAAGGGCTGCCCGGCCCAGAAGCAAAAGCTTATTCCATTAACGAACGGGCCGAAGTCATTCACCGTGATAACTGGGTTACCTTAAAAAATGAAGGATAGGAGTGGGAGAAATGAGTGAACTTTTACAAAAAGCAGAGCTTTTAAAACAAGCTTCCTTTCAAATGGCGACAAAATCAACAGCGGAAAAAGATGAAGCGCTTTTGCTGATTGCAGAGGCATTGATCGATGAGACACCGGCAATTTTAGCCGCAAATGAACAGGATATGGCCGCCGGCCGCAAAGCAGGTTTTACGGATTCTTTGCTGGACCGTCTTCAGCTGACAGAAGAGCGAATCCACGCAATTGCCGAGGCTGTGCGCCAGTTAACGAAATTAGAAGATCCAATTGGCGAAGTGGTGGAATCATGGACAACTGAACACGGTCTTTATATCGAAACGATTCGGGTGCCGCTCGGAGTTGTAGGAATGGTTTACGAGGCCCGTCCAAATGTTACGGTGGATGCTGCGACTCTTTGTTTAAAAGCTGGAAATGCGGTGCTGCTGCGTGGAAGTACATCTGCTCTTCAGTCTAACAAAGCGCTGGTGTCTGTCATGAAACAGGCACTGAAAAAATCCCCCCTTCCATCTGACGCCCTTCAGCTTTTGGAAGATACAAGCCGCGAGACTGCAGCAGAAATGTTTAAATTGAATAATTACCTGGACGTATTAATTCCACGCGGCGGAGCCGGATTGATTCAATCTGTTATTGCGCAGTCTACGGTTCCTGTTTTAGAAACCGGCGTTGGCAACTGCCATGTGTTCATTGATGAATCAGCGGAAAAAGAGATGGCTATTAATATTGCTTTAAACGCAAAAACGCACCGTCCATCAGTATGTAATGCTGCGGAAAGCCTGCTCGTTCACCGCAATTGGCCGTATCAGAGAGAATTGTTTGAAGCCCTTAAGCATGCAGGTGTGGAAGTCCGCGGCGATAAGGATTTGACTGACACCTATGGCTATGTTAAACAAGCTTCAGAAGAAGACTGGGGGCAGGAATATCTGGCTATGACGCTCTCTGCAAAAATGGTTAATGATACACAGGAAGCAGTTCAGCATATTAACCAGTATGGAACAAAGCATTCAGAAGCCATTGTTACCGAAAACGAGGAAAATGCCGATTTCTTTTTCCGGGGCATTGATGCTGCTGTTCTGTACCGTAACGCTTCGACACGGTTTACAGACGGCGAGCAATTCGGCTATGGAGCAGAAATTGGCATCAGCACACAAAAGCTTCATGCCCGCGGGCCAATGGGGTTAAAAGCCATTACAACCGTAAAATCACTTGTTCGCGGCTCAGGACAGGTGCGAAATTAATAAATAAAAACAGCCGGGACTCCCGGCTGTTTTTACATAAATGCTTTATCGATATAATTGCTTTCTTTTAAAACGAAGCCGTTTTCTACCAGTGACTCCCATAATGCACGGTCAACAGCATAAGGTGACTGATTCTGCAGCTGTTTTAATGCTTGTTTTTCGAAAGTAAAGAAATAAGAAAAGCCATCAACAAGAAAAAAACCGCCTACATCCTTTGAGTGCTTTTCCCAGTTAAATAAAAGGATAGGCTCGTTTCCCCAGTCAATCAGCTGTTTTTCCATACAGTTGATAACATGAAAAAAGAAACTTTCCTGATCCATTACTTTTGCCAAATATCCGCGCAGCATTCCTGATGTATTCATATATTGCAGCCCCCTATTACCCTTATGTATCGTATAGTTATTTATTCCCCTTTTTTCTTTATTTAAACGAAAAAGCGCATCGAATTCGATGCGCTTTTTCAATCTTTTATTTTACTTCATTAATAACAAGCTGTTCTCCGTTTTCTACATAAACAAATGTGACATTTTCACCCGGTTCCATTGCCTCAAACTTGGCCATCATGTCACTGTCAGCTTCTACTTGATAGGCAGCCGGCACGCCATCGACCTCAATCTCGACAGTATGAGGATCAGCAAGTCCGTTAAATGTGCCTGTTGCTTCTGTTGCTTCAGAAGATTCTTCTCCTGCATTTTCCACATTTTCTTTTACCTCATTAGCACCATCTTCGACTGCTTCACCCATATCGGCTGCTCCTTCTTCAACTGCATCTGCTGCGTCTCCTAGGCTGTCCTCCGCTTGCTCTACCGCTCCATCCACTTCTTCAGCTGCATTATCTGCTGCATCAGATGCAGTGCCTGCTGTATCTTCAGCTGTGTTTTCAGCCGTCTCGTCTGCTTGTCCTGTCTCTGTTTCTTCTACTTCCGTCACTTCCGGCTGTTCTTCCGGTGCGGCTGTTTCCTCTACTGTCTCTTCTTCTGGCGTGGCATTCTCAGAATCCGCTGAGCAGCCTGCAAGCATTCCTCCGGCAAGCAGTGCAGCTCCCATAAATCCTGTTACCTTATTCATTATGTATTCCTCCTTACATGTTGTTACCACACATGATACCTGTTTTTTCTATTAAAGAAAAGTAATATGGCAATAACATGCAGGAAATGAACGCTTTATCCTATTGTGCTGATTCTGCCAGTCAAGGCGGATCGGACCGGTATGTTTTTTTAAAGGGACCAAAGATAGAATGTCTCTGCCATTTGAAGCTGAACAGTTGTATGCCTGTTGCGTTTGTGTCGTTGCTATACCGCCATGCACTGATTTGTTCAGGTTGATAAAGCAGGATTGTCCCTCTTCTTTTGCCCATTCAAGCACCTCTTTTATTTGATAAAATGATAATTCTGCTACTTTCTTTATCATACGAACTGGATATGAATAATATGTGAATATTTTCTAAAGAATTGTAAATTCACCTTTCTTTTTTCATTTCCATCAAAAAGCGGTATAATTACATGTTGAAAGAAAACGAGGTGTTTGAACATGAAAAAAAAGATTTCCCCTGCTTTTGATCCATGGGAAAGCTATATAGATATTGATCAGGCAGGAGCTGCCCGGCTGTCTAATATTGAATTTACGACGACCACACTTTGCAATATGAGATGTGAACATTGTGCGGTAGGCTACACACTTCAAACAAAAGACCCGGAGGCATTGCCACTTTCTCTGCTGCTGTCCCGCCTTGAAGAAATTCCGGACCTTCGCTCATTAAGCATCACCGGCGGCGAGCCCATGCTTTCCAAAAAGTCGGTTAATGAGTATGTTCTTCCACTTTTGCAATACGCCCATAACCGTGGCGTTTATACGCAAATGAATTCTAATTTAACCATTGATGCTGAACGTTATGAAAACATTGCGCCTTACCTTGATGTTCTTCATATTTCGCATAATTGGGGGACTGTGGATGATTTTGTAGAAGCAGGGTTCGCTAATATGGAACGAAAGCCATCCTACAGCCAGCGTGAAAAATTGTTTAACCGAATGATAGAAAACAGCCGCATTTTATCCGAAGCAGGTGTTACGGTATCTGCGGAAACGATGCTGAATAAAAGGACTCTCCCTCACCTTGCCTCCATTCATCGGCAAATTACTGATGAAATGAAGTGCACCCGGCATGAAATACATCCGATGTATCCAAGTGACTTTGCGAGTGCATTAGAATCATTGACACTAACTGAAACACGCGAAGCAATCCACAGGCTGCTTGATGTTCGAAACCCTGACGTTTGGATGCTGTTCGGTACACTTCCATTCTTTGCATGCAGCCCGGATGAAGAGAATCGTCATTTAGTTTACCGGCTGCAAAATGAGCCGCTTGTCACAGTCCGGAATGATCCGGACGGCCGTTCAAGGTTAAATGTTAATATTTTCACAGGTGAAGTGATTGTGACTGATTTCGCAGATGCGCCTTCTCTTGGCAACATTCAAAGCCACACGCTGCAGCAGGCTTTTGATGCCTGGTCCGGCTCGGCACTAGCAAAAGAGATTAGCTGCCATTGCGCCTCCGTTCGATGCCTTGGTCCGAATCTGCTTGTGAAAAAAGCTTATTACCCCGATGCAGACTTTTTGACTCGAAAAGCTTATCAAGAAAGAAAGGAAGTGCAGCAATGAAAAAAGAAAAAGCTATTTTTGCCGGCGGCTGTTTCTGGTGTATGGTCAAGCCGTTTGATCAATGGGAAGGGATTGAATCGGTCATATCCGGCTATACGGGCGGCCACGCTGCCAATCCAACATATGAACAGGTAAAATCGGGCGACACCGGCCATAAAGAAGCGGTCGAAATAACATATGATGCTGATATTTTTTCATACGATCAACTTCTCGACATTTACTGGCAGCAAATCGATCCGACCGATGATGAAGGCCAGTTCCAGGATCGCGGCGAATCGTATCGTGCGGTTATCTTTTACACAACCGAAGAGCAAAAAGCGGCAGCGGAGCGCTCAAAGCAGAAACTGTCAGAAAGCGGGTTATTTAAAAAGCCGATCGTAACGCCTATTTTGCCGGCCTCCGCTTTCTATCCGGCAGAAAACGATCATCAAAATTTTTATAAAACTCACAAGGACGAATACGAAGCAGATCGGAAGCAGTCCGGGCGGGATGAATTTTTAAAGGAACATTGGCCTGAACATGAAGCGAAGTATTAAATCGGATGCAGTTGCCGGCTGGATTAAAGAACAGATTGAAGGGGGCAGATGGTCTCTCGGCACGAAAATCCCGAGCCAGCGGGTTTTGGCTGAAGAATTGTCTGTTAATCGAAGTACGGTAGTTGCCGCGCTGGAACAGCTAAAAACAGACGGCATTATCCAGGGAATTATGGGGAAAGGAACTATAGTAGCAAACAATACCTGGTCTTTGCTTGCTTCCCTTCCTTCTGACAACCAGCGTGCTTCTCAAGCAGCACACTCGGGCATTATTGACTTGAGCCGTGGGGAACTGGCGGAAGACGTATTTCCGGAAAATTATTTGAATGATGTGCTTGGACGCCTGACAGGAAAAATCAACACGCTCGGCTACGAGGAACGAGCCGGGTATGAGCCGCTGCGCGAAGCTATTGCCAGCTATATGAGCCGGCAGGGGACTCCTGTTTCTCCTTCATCGATTCTGGTTGTTTCTGGAGCCATGCAGGGATTTCAGCTGATTGCATCCGGTCTGCTTGAACAGGGTTCCTCTATCCTGCTTGAAGAGCCTTCTTATTTATACTCCATTCATACCTTTCAATCGCTTGGTATGACATTAAAAGGAATTCCTATGGATCACGAAGGTCTTTTGCCGAACTCATTGCAATCTGTGTGGGCGTCCGGGCAAAAGGGAGCTCTTTACACAATTCCATGCTTTCATAATCCCACCGGCGTTTTAATGAGTGAGGCGAGAAGAAAAGAAATACTTTCGTACTGCAGTGCGAACAGGCTGCCGATTATTGAGGATGATATTTATCGGGACCTGTGGCTGGATACGCCTCCCCCCCCTTCTCTTAAATCACAGGACAGCGCAGGAAATGTTCTTTATATTGGCAGCTTGTCCAAAACATTAAGCCCCGGGCTTCGTATAGGCTGGATTGCAGGATCGGATTCCGTCATAGAACGCCTGGCCGGTGTAAAAATGCAGGCGGATTATGGAACGAGCTCATTATCGCAGCGGGTGGCCGCTGAATGGCTCGGTGAAGGCCTTTATGAACATCACCTTGAATATGTGCGCAAAGAATTGAAAAAGCGGCGCCAGGCAGCTTCTGCCTCCCTGGAGCGGCATTTGTCGGATTTAGCAGAGTGGACTATACCGGACGGCGGTTTTTTTATCTGGCTTCGCCTGAATCAAAATATTTCATTAAAGGAATTATACACAGAAGCATTGAATGAAGGAATTTTGTTTCATCCGGGCAGTATTTATACAGAGGGTTCATCACGCGCGATCCGGCTGTCTTTTGGCTACGCAAGCCCCGGGCAATTTGAAGAGGGAGTTAAACGAATGAGAAAATGGATTATCGCATTATCCAAATAAACTGAGGAGGAAACACAGCATGATCATTACAAACCATACGGTTGAAAAAATCGATGATCCATTTGGTATTTTAGAAGGGGATCGTTATGAATTTCATCTTTTCGCAGCAGTTGATGAGGAAGACGAGCTGTACTCACCAGAAGGCTTCTACATTCGTGTACTGTATGCTGTAACAGAACCCGCGCAAAAAATCGCCGGATTGTTTTTGCACAACCGTGCGGATGACAGTGTACTGGATTTTGAACTGGAAGAAGATGAAATAGAACTTGTCCGTGAATACTGCGCCGCCCATTTAAATTAAAGCATGAATAACCCCGTCTGAGCTTTTTTTGCTGACGGGGTTTTTTAGACGGCATCTTCGCTGGCAGTTTGCGTATTCCTCATTCCTTTCTTTTTTAAATGGCTTTTTGAACAAATAACTTGATCTGGTCTTCGGTTAAATTGTGCATAAATCGATAAAATGGAATACTTTTTATTCCATAGTTTTCACATTTTTTCTCATAATATCGATATGCTTCCTGATACAATTCCATAAAATTCTCCCCTTTCTGTTATATAACAAATTAATTTTATTAAAACTAATATATAACACACGAGTGGTGTTGTCAAACAAAAATCAGAAAATTCATTCTGTTTTTTGTTTATACAAAAGAAGTTGCCTGCTTCTTTTCTTCAGCTGGCTCCGATCCTGCAAGAATCCAGCAGCTTAGCGGGCTGTGAACTGGCAGCTTTGCTTTTCTGCTGGAGCCTTCACTGCCAGTCCTTCTTCACCCGTTCTTATTTAGGAAATGCTGCAGTTCTTGCCTGGAACAGACGCTGTTATTCTGTACTTTTTTAAAACTGCAATAGAAAAGCGAAAACATTTCTTATTTTTTATTGAACAATAATCTGATCTTCATCTTCCGGGTCAACAGCCTGGTCAATAAATACTTTTGTCTTGATATACCATTTATGTGACCCATCTGTTAGAGGGCCATTATCAGGGATTTTTATCAAAAATGGAATTGTCTCGGATTCACCTGCTGCTATATTGCGGTTTATTTGAATATTTATCTCTTCAATATCTTTATCATGCCAGGAGAAATCACTATCCTCTTTTACTTCTTCATACTGCATGTAAAGCAATACTTGAATTTTTTCAACTGGCTCATCTGCCTGGCCGCCTTTAATAAGGATGTTTCCCTTTACTGTTTCACCCGGTGCAGCTATTTGTTTTTCCAAAACAGTATCTACTTTTACACTGTCGATTCCAATACTTGAGAAAAATTCTTTCCACATAATTAAATCCCCCGCTTGCTTTTTATTTTTATTCCCACATTTTATTGTTTTAATAATCTTTTTATGTTTTATTTTTATTTGAATTTAACACATAGTGTAATTATAAAAATTAAAATTCTTTTTTCCATAACGGGTAAAAAAACTTGGTTCCTTTTTTATTAGCCGGCAGCATTTTCATATCTGCCAGCAAGTGCGAAATATAGCTTAGCACGAGAGCAGCAAGCAGTCCGTTGATCGGGTAAGCCCGCGTAATTTCAGCAGCAACAAAATAAAACAGGATAATGCCGATAATAGAATGAGTCCAGGTTCGATGTGAAACAACTGAAGCAAATAAAATAAACAGCCCTATGTACATAATCCAGACTTCATTTATATACCAGCCGACATATACAACAAGTGCTCCTGTAAAAAAAAGCATCATTCTTTGTTTAATAAACAGCCTGGGCAGCATCAAAAGTGCGACGCTTGCTGTGAAGCCGGCCGCCTGTTTGACACCAAAAAGCAGAAAATAGCTGTAAAGAGCAAGCAGCAGGCCGGCCGCCGCAAAAAATAAAATAAGCCATTTTTTTTCAACAGTTATTTTGTTCGCGAGTTTTCCATTTACATCAAGATCCGGCACTAATGCAGAAACGGCACCCACACCAGTGAAAAGTGCCGCTTCCACCAGCGAAGACTGCATCCAGACACCCACTCCAAAGCCTGTTGCTGCCCCAATGATCATATGTGACGATCCTTTCATTTCCTCACCCTTTCATCATGCAAAAAGCCGCCTGGAATGAGGCGGCTGTAAAGTATTATGAATGTCCAATCACTCGAAGAAGCCAATCTTGTACCCCTTCAATATGTTCAGCTGAAATCTCCATTTCACATAAAACAGCGCCTCTTCCGATAATTTTCAGCACCGGCACAATAGCTGGTTTTTTTGGATTATATGAATATACAATTGTATCCACATGGTTAATTGGTATGCGGGTATTCGTTACCATTCCAGTGCTTTTTAAATATCCATTTTCAATTTTGATGCTATTTTTCTTCCAGCAATACGACGTTTCTGTAATTACTGCTTCTTCCTGACTTTCTGTAAAGATTGCCATCCTTATCGATAACCCCTTTTTTGTTCGCCATAACTACTATAAAATAACAGCTTCTCTCTCATTTGTAAACAGTGATTTTATGTTTACATAATAAAATTATTGTATACTTATTTTAGATCAAAAAGAAAAACGGATCTTTATCCGTTTTAAATCACTTTTGCTTTAATATGGACGTTTGGATTTTGCACTTTTACTGATTTAACAAGCCGGCCTGGATTGCGCAGGATAAAAAAATAAGAAACATTGGATCGTGTATAAACGGCTACCCGCTTTTTTTTCATATATGCACGTACAATATATTTTTCAAAAAAGGACGCATCTTCTGACACTTCGTCCATTTCAAATACTTCAACTATCTCTTTTAACAGAATAGATGTTTCCTGGCTGCCTGTTTTTACAACCAGCCTTCCTTCTTTTATTTTGTAGCCAGAAAGAAGCCGGCTTCCCAGCATAATCCCGACGATAACCGCTGCCGCTGCTGCAATATAAATCATCCTTAACCTCCTGATTGCTTTTTGGTCATTTTCCGCCCTCCTTATTTTACTCGTTTTTATTAAAAAAACCCCTGTTTTCAAACTGGAAATATAGCATTTTTGTGACAAATTCGCTTCATTGTATTGACAACGTTTGCAAAGTATGCGTTTTCAAAATTTGAAAAAGAAATGAAAAACAGGTGAAGCGTTAGCTCCACCTGTTATGGTTTTAATCAGAATTAGTGTTTTTCTACGTTAGCAGCTTGCGGCCCACGTGGTCCTTCAACTACTTCAAATGTCACGTTTTGGCCTTCTTCAAGGGATTTGTAACCTTCACCTTGAATAGCTGAGAAATGAACGAATACATCGTCCTGTCCTTCAACTTCGATAAAACCGAAGCCTTTTTCTGCATTAAACCATTTTACTTTACCTTCTAGCATGTTATGTCCTCCTCGCGCTAAATACGCAAATCTTTTCTTGCTGTTTGCTGCTATTTCAAGATGAAACACATAATGTGATTCCTTTTGAAACGAACGAACAACTATCCTTACTATATCATCTTTTTCCGAGGCATGCAACCGCAATCTTTCAATTTTTCTCAATTCCCAGTGATCTTGAAATATACAAAAGGTGGGCGGGAAAATCCCATTTAATCGTTCGGTCTGGATAAACCCATATACGGATAATATCCAATTTATCAAGGCCTCCTTCAAGCTTTGAGACAATCCATTTCATACGGTCAAGGCCAGGGTTCGCCATAATAAATAAGCTTGGGCTTTCAGCTTCTCCCTGTACCCGAATCAGTTTTTCAATTTGATCCCCGGTATTTCCGCGCAGCTGGTTATTATCATATACCATGCCTTCCTGCTGGCGCTTTCCGCGTGATCCTTTGCATTTTATATATGCTTTCCATTCTTCCTTGGATGCAGCCAGGTCATGGCCTCCCGCCTGTGTTTCTACTTGAACAGTCCAGCCCTGGGCTGTTAAATACTCCGACACTGCGGTTATCACTTCTTCCTGCGTTAAAACAAACTCATCCGGCACTTTTAATCGGTCGAGGCTGATCGGCACACGTCTTCCCTCCCACTCTTCTTTCTATTAATATATATTCTACTTTTTATTTTTATTTCCCTGCTAGCGCAAGATTTTCCGAATTGTACTAACACGATTTTCGTAAGGTGGATAAAGCAGGTCTATTGGAAGCGTCGTTTTCTTCCGCATAATACTTTTTTTATGTGAAAAAAGATCAAAGCTTGATTTTCCATGGTAAGCATTCATTCCCGATGACCCCACTCCTCCAAACGGCAGATAGGGGCTTGATACGTGAACGAGTGTGTCGTTGACGCTTGCACCTCCAAATGGAATGGCCGTTAACACTTTTTCTTCCACTGATTTTTCTTTAGAAAAGACATAAAGCGCCAGCGGCTTAGGCAGCTTCTTCACCTGTTTAACGGCTCTGTTCAGTTCATTATAAGAAAGAACCGGCAGTATGGGTCCAAATATTTCTTCTTCCATCAACGCATCATCCCAGGCCGCTTCGACAATAGTCGGCTCAATAAATAAATCCTTTTGATCTGTTTTGCCTCCATAGAGAATAGTTCCGTCTGTCCGGGAAAGCATTTTAGCCAGGCGGTCAAACTGACTTTTATTCACGACCCGGCCAAAGTCTTGGCTCTGCTGCGGCTCTTTTCCATAAAAGTCAAACAAAGCAAGCGCCAGTTCATGTAAAAAGGGCTCTTTTACATTTTCATGAACCAGTACGTAATCCGGCGCTACACATGTCTGGCCTGCGTTCGAAAATTTCCCCCAGGCAATGCGCCTTGCTGCCTGCTTTAAGTCGGCTGAATAATCAACAAATGCCGGGCTTTTCCCACCAAGCTCCAGTGTAACCGGAATAAGCTGCCTGGCAGCTGCTCCCATAATCACTTTTGCCGTCCTGGGACTCCCCGTAAAAAAAATATAATCAAACGGTTCCTCCAATAAAGCAGTGACCATTTCCTTCCCGCCTTCCTGTACACCGATAAACGCTGGATCAAACACTTCTTCAAGGAGGGTTTTTATCACGGCTGCTGTATGAGGAGTGCTTTCTGACGGTTTTACAACAGCTGTATTCCCTGCTGCAATCGCGCCAATAAGAGGTTCCATAACCAGCTGGAAGGGATAATTAAACGGCCCAATAATTAAAACACTCCCGTATGGCTCCGGAATAATATAGCTTTCCGCCGGCTGCTGGTGGATAGGTGTTTTTACTTTTTGAGCAGCAGCCCATTCCGGCAGATGGCGAATCATAAAACGAATGCTTTCATATAAAAATCCGATTTCTGTTGTGTAAGCTTCAAACTTATTTTTGCGCAAATCTAAATACAGTGCTTTCATTATGTCATCTTCGTATTTTTTTATTACCTGTTTTAATTCTTTTAAACGGCTGATCCGCCATTGAACATTCCTTGTCGTTTCTGAATCAAAAAATTCCTGTTGTGCTCTGATCATTTCAGCAATATTCACACGCACCATCTCCATTTATGTATTTTCTTTATTTTATCAATGCCTTTTTAGAGCGTCAAAAATACCCCTTCATTTTTTTCGTTGAATGCGTTATGATCACAAGCAGAGGTGACAGTTGTGAAAGTATTGTTTTGGACAGCCGGAGCTGCTATTCAGGCTGCGGCAATGTCGGTGTTTTTATTCCCTCATGCCGTTTCATCGGGGGGTGCAGCCGGCATCAGTATTTTAATGCATTATTTATTCGAGGTTCCTTATGCAGCATCGATTTGGGGAGTAAATGCGGTAATGATTGTGCTCGCAGTAAAATGGCTTGGCTTAAAAACGGCGGCCGCTACCATGTATTGTGTGACGGTTACCGCAGCGGCCATTGATTTTTTAACGCCATTTTTCCCCGTCCCGCCAGGAACCATCTGGATGGACCTTCCTGCCGGCGCCCTTCTTTTTGGGATTGGTCTCGGCATTTTATTTAAATCAGGCGCTTCTTCCGGAGGAATGGATATTGCTGCTCTTATTTTGTCAAAATGGCGCAATTGGCCGCCAGGACGCTCTCTTTTTTATATTAATACGGCCATCTTAATTGCAACGGGGCTTGTCGTTGATGTAAGAACTATTCTTTATGCGGTTGTCTGCCAGTGGCTGGCTTCCCGCATCATTGATATAATTCAGTCCTTCTCCATAGAGGCTATGCGCAAAAAGCCGCTTCCTAATAAGCAGTAGCTTCAGGAAGCGGCTTTTTTATTCACCCATTGCGGTTTTCAAAGTCTCTATATTTTGTTTCATAATCGACATATAGTCTTTCTTCGCTTCTATATCCTCCTCCGTTAATACAGCCAGGTTATGAAGCCGGAGAGATTCTGCCCCAATTTCTTTTTGAAGAACTTCCGCAATTTTCGGCGTCACATTCTGCTCAAAAATCACATAGCGGATATTGTGAGCCTCCGCCGTGTCAGCCAGCTCTTTCAATTCTTTTTGGGACGGTTCATCTGTAGGAGACAGGCCGGCAATGCTAAGCTGTTCAATGCCGTAGGATTTTTCCCAGTATCCATAAGCCGCGTGGGAAACAAGAATTTCTTTTTTGGCTGCTCCATCGACTGCTGCATGAAAGTTTTTATCAAGCTGCTCAAGCTCAGCTGCCAGCGCATTGTAGTTTTCATCATACAGCGCTTCTTCATCTGGGTTCAGCTTTATCAGTTCCTCTTTCACCACTGCTGCCATCTGTTCAGCTAATAGCGGATCAATCCAAATATGAGGGTCTGTACCGCTATGGTTATGTCCGTCCCCATGGCCCGCTTCATCTGCATGTTCCTCTTCGTGGCTGTGTTCTTCTTCGCTGTGTTCGTGCCCTTCTTCAATTTCAACCTGCTCTCCAACGCCTATAATCGATACATCTTCTCCTGAAAGTGTTTCTTCTACTTTTTCTGCGAATGGCTCAAGCCCCAGCCCGTTATATAAAAACAAGTCGGCTTCCGCAATATTAAGAATAGTTTTTGATGTCGGTTCATACGTATGCTCATCAGCTCCTGCCGGAAGCATGCTTTCCACTTTAACCGTGTCACCGCCAATTCGTTCAGTAAAATATTCGAGTGGATAAATCGTTGTATAAACGGTTAAATCCCCGCCAGCACCTGTTGTTTCCTGCTTATCCTTTGTTGCGCTTTCTTCATTCCCGCAAGCCGCAAGGGCCAGTGTCAAGCCTGCAGCTGCTAATATCCATTTTTTCACGTTTCGTTCCTCCATAATTAAGTGTGTCTTTATAATATAGTAATGATTACGATTTGTAAACAGTAATTATTACGATTTAAAAAAGCATCCACCAAAAAGGTGAACGCTCGAGAGTGTAGACAAAGTTAGAACTCAGGCTGATTGAAGGCGCCTGTCTTTCCAGGAACGCGGCCGGCTGGGAAGCGGAGTGACCTTTTTGGGGATCCTGATCCTTCACAGCCGGCAAGTGATGCTGAAAGCGGACGTTTGTCAACAGCCTGTGCTCAGCGTTATTTTGTTAAAATAATTGGCTCTCCTCTTGTTACCACAATGGTATGTTCAATTTGAGCTACCCGGCTTCCGTCCGGTGTTTTAAAGGTCCAGCCGTCGCCTGATTCCTTAATCATGTCCGCTTTTTCTGAAACGAAAGGTTCAAACGCAATAACCATGCCGTCTTTTAATAAAGCATTATCCCAGGGATCAAAGTAATTTAAAATATGATCCGGTGCCTCATGAAGCGACTTGCCAATCCCGTGCCCGGTTAAATTTTTAATTACTGTAAAACCGTGGCGGCGTGCTTCATTGGCAACTGCTTTCCCAATCTGATTTTGCTTTGCCCCCGCTTTAATTTTTAATAAGCCACGCTCAAAAGCCTGCTCTGCTGCTTCACACAGCTTGGTCAAAACAGGCTCTCCATTTCCCACAACAAAGGAAATGCCTGTATCGGCAAAGTACCCATCCAATGAGCCCGATACATCAATGTTGACAAGATCTCCTTCATTGATTATCCTGCTCCCTGGAATACCATGGGCCACTTCATTGTTTACACTTATACATGTATAGCCTGGAAAGTCATATTCACCTTTCGGCCCCGAAATTGCTTCATGTTCAGCAAACAAACGGCCGCCAAGCTCATCAATTTCTTTTGTGGTTATTCCCGGTTTTGTAAAGCTGCGCATTTCATCACGAATGAAAGCCACGATTCTGCCGATTTTTTTTAACGCTGCTAACTCTTCATCAGTTTTTACAATCATAAATGTACAGTCCCTCACTTTTCATTTTCCATTACTTATTATAGCAGAATGTTAAGAATGTGTTGAAATTATGTTTTTTCATGTTTGCTCACTCACTCTAGTGTTAAACTAAGAATATATTGCGGACAACGCAGTCCCGACTGAAGGAGTGATTTCAATGACAAAATGTGTCATATTTGATTTCGATGGCACGATCTCCGATTCTCTTCAAGTATTTATCAAGGCATACAACGATTTTGCCCAAAAAGAAGGCTACAACCAGGTTGCCCTTGAAGAGCTTGATGACTTAAAGAAAATGAGCATTCCTGAGCGCTGCCGCCATTTAAATTTTCCGATGCGCAGTATTCCCTTTGCCGCTCCCAAGCTCTATCGCTTTATACGCGAATCAAAGGCCTCTCTTCCATTGTTTCCGGGCGTTAAGCAGATGCTTGATGAACTAAGCAGCCGCGGTATTCATATTGCCATTATTTCATCTAATGCCGCCGATATTATCGAGCAGTGCTTAAAATCCAATGGAGTTGACTATATTCACGACATTTTTTCATCTAAATACATTTTCAGCAAAGATAAAATGATTAAAAAGTTATTAAAGCAGTATGACTATTCCCGGGAAGAAGTGTTTTATGTTGGTGACGAACAGCGCGACATAGATGCCTGCGCCAAAACAGGACTCCGGGCCGTTTGGGCTTCCTGGGGATACGATCATGAATCTCTTATCTCGGGCGAAACCTCAAAAGCAGCGGTGCCGGACGATATTGTAGATTTTGCTTTAAAAGCCTGAGTTTTAAAAGGCAGGCAGAAAGTATAAACAAAGTGAAAAAACAGGCTGATTAAAACTGCCTGTCTCCCTGGACCATGAGCATTTACAGCCGGCAGGTGACGCCGTTTGCTGGCTGGCTGTGCCCGCCTTTTAAAAAAGGCGGGCTTTTTGTATTTATTCTGCCGAACGGACGGCTTTCTGCCGGCTTCTCCCTCTTGCCCAGCGAATGCATATCACTAAAGTAACCACAATAATAATCGAACCAAATATATAAGGAAGGCCCATATTAATATCAAACAATGTCCCTGCAAGCGCAGGACCAATCATATTGCCGATGCTCATGTAAGCATTATTCATGCCGGCTGCGAATCCCTGTTCATCGCCGGCCATTTTGGAAATGGTCGTGTTAATGGAAGGGCGCAGAAGAGAAGCGGCGGTAAAAAACACCGCTGAAATCAACAGCACTGACGTAAATCCTGCCGCAAACAAAATGCTGACCATCGATAAAGCTGCTACCACCAGCATAACATTCATAATACGCACTTCTCCAAAACGCTCAAGTACCCGGTCAAGTACAAAAGCCTGGACAATAACACCGATCAAGCCGCCCACTACCATCAAAATAGAAATATCTGAAGGGCTGAACCCAAATTTTCGGTCCGTAAACAAGCTGATAGTCGACTGATAGTTAGCAAGGCCGAAGGATAAGGTAAACATCATGACCAGCAAAATAAAGTAAGGCTTTTTTACGGAAAGAGCCAGCTGCTTGACAAGAGATTCGCGCTGCTTTACTAGCACATCTGCTTTTTCTTTTTCGGGTTCCCTTAAAAAAAACCATGAAAGAACCGCAGCGGCGGCTGCAACTGTTCCGGCGATAAGAAAAGGAGCACGCAGCCCCAGCTCTGCCAGAAATCCGCCAACTCCGGGACCGACAACAAAACCAAAAGACATGGATGCACCGAGACGGCCCATTCCTTTTGCACGCGTTTCCACAGTTGTAATATCTGCCACAAACGCCATCATAGAAGGAATCATAAAAGCGCCGCCAATTCCTCCGATTATACGCGAGACATATAAGAACGCTAAATAATTCGAAAACGCGAATAAAAACTGGGCGGCTGAAAATAAAATAAGACCAAATACAATTGCCTTTTTTCGGCCATAACGGTCCGATAAATCCCCTGCAAGCGGCGAAAATAAAAACTGGGCAAATGCAAACGTTGCGATAAGAAACCCAAAGGTTTTACCACCTGCGCCAAACTCCTGAATAATCGTCGGCATAATGGGGATAACAAGCCCAATACCGGTCATTACAATAAACATATTCATCATTAAAAGCAGCAGAGGAAACTGGTGTATAGACTGTTTCGACATGTAACTCCTTCTTTCTTGTTGGAATGATACCATTTGCATATTTATTTACAGATGCTTTTTGTTCTTTTTCAAATAACTCTGCGGCACCAGTGCGAGCAGTCCCCTTCCCTTCCAGTGGTTTCCCGTAAACAAAATAGCCTTAAACCTTTTTAAAAAAACAGCTCGTCAAGTTTATCATCCGCTTTTCAAGCCGCTTTATTAATTGAAATTTTTCCCGATGACAGAACTTCTTTCTCGTTCTCCATCTGTCGACAATTTACTGCGGAATCCATCATAGCACATGCTTATTGAAGAAGCACGAAAATTGTTTCGTCTACCGAAATAAAAATATGCCCGGACAAATGTCCGGGCATAAGCTTAATTTTTATTCGATTTCAGCAGATCACGAATTTCCGTTAATAACTCTTCTTCTTTCGTTAATACCAGAGCCGTCTCGTTCTTTTTCTTTTCTTTCTTATATATTTGATTAATAAGCCTGGTAAACAGGAAAATAGAAAAAGCAATAATGACAAAATCAACAACGGTCTGAATAAACACTCCATATTTAATTCTTTCATTGCCGACTGTAATGGACAAACCGGAAAAATCAATTCCGCCAATCAGCAAGCCAATCAATGGCATAATAATATCCGCAACGAGTGAAGAAACAATTTTCCCAAACGCTGTACCAAGAATGACTCCGACAGCCAGGTCGAGAACATTGCCGCGCATGGCAAATTCCTTAAACTCTTTTAACACTGTTCCACTTCCTTTTTACTTCCTTTCCCGGCTTTCTGCTGCCGGCATGATCACCCTTCTCCCATTATTTCCTGTGCGAGGATTCTTTTTTCTTTCTTGCTTGACGGTTCCATTTTTGTTCGGCTTTAAACAGCTTAATAAACAGCGTAATAAAAAAAACAGGCACTGCGTAAATAAACATATACAGCAGTCCGGCTATCCATTGCATGCTTTCGCCCCCTTTGCATGGTGTAACACGTCTTTTTCATTATAAAAGTTCATTTAGATTAATGATACAGTTTTGAATTTTGCACATAATGAAAGTAAACAAAATAAACCGGCACAGCCGGTTTATTTTGTTTGTTTTACTGGCGGTTCCAGGTGTCAGTTTCCCCAATGTTTTCAACAGAATCAGAGTAAAAAACAGGATCTTTCCCCTGCTTTCGCTGCTTCTGGTAATCACCCAATACTTTGACTGCAATCTTAGACAGCATAGTAATCGCAATTAAGTTGATAAAAGCCATTATCGCCATAAACAAATCGGCTAAATTCCAGACAAGGCTGATCTTTGCTATTGAACCGAAGAAAACCATTGCCATAACGGCAAGTCTATAGATAAGAAGAGTTGTTTTTGATTCTTTAATAAATTCAATGTTCGTTTCACCATAATAATAGTTTCCGACCACTGAACTGAAAGCAAACATAAAAATAGCCACTGCAAGGAAAATAACAGCCCAGTCGCCAATGTGAACCGATAAAGCAGATTGGGTTAAATTAATGGATTCCGCATCTGCGCGCAAATACTGGCCGCTTAGCAAAATAATAAAAGCGGTCGCCGAGCAGATAACAATCGTGTCAATGAAAACACCCAGTGTTTGAATGAGCCCCTGCTTCACCGGATGGCTGACTGCTGCTGTGGCAGCAGCGTTTGGAGCAGAACCCATACCTGCTTCATTTGAAAACAGCCCTCGTTTAATTCCGTTCATAACCGCTGCGCCAAGTGCACCGCCTGCTGCTTCCTGCAGGCCAAATGCAGAATTGATAATGAGTTTAAACATTGCCGGAATTTCTGTAATATTCATTGCCAGGATCACAACAGCCAGCAGTACGTAAAGAATAGCCATAACAGGTACAAGAACCTGTGTTACGTTAACAATTCGTTTTAGTCCGCCAAAAACAATAACTCCTGTTAATATGGTTAAAACCGCTCCTGTTACATAACGGGAAACGCCAAACCCTTCATTGATCGCAATGGAAATGGTATTGGACTGAACCGCATTAAAAACAAGGCCAAACGATACTGTAATAGACACCGCAAAAATAATGCCCAGCCATCTTTTCTTTAGTCCTTTTTCCATATAATAAGCGGGGCCGCCTCTGAATACATCGCCATCTTTCACCTTATATACCTGGGCGAGTGTGCTTTCTACAAAAGAAGAACCCGCACCAATTAAAGCGATAAGCCACATCCAAAAAATCGCACCCGGCCCTCCGGCGGCAATCGCTGTCGCTACGCCTGCCAGGTTGCCTGTCCCAATTCTTGAGGCGGCACTTATCGTAAATGCCTGGAAAGACGAAATCCCTCTTTTTCCATCTGCTGAAATTGTGGATTTCTCAAAAATAACCCGGAACATTTCCGGCAGCATTCTAAATTGGACAAATCCTGTCCTGACTGTAAAAAACAGTCCCAGAATAATCAGCATTGCAATCATAACGTATGAATACATATATTTATTTAATTCTGCTACAATTTGATCTAATGCAGTCATTCTCTCACTCCTTTTAAAAAATATTTGTTGCCGCTTACAGAGCCAATACCCTGTCGAAAAACAACACAAAACCCAATTTACCATAAAAAAAGCTCCACGTCATTTTTGTACGTGGAGCTTTTTGCTTCTTATTCTGCTTCTTTTTCTGTAAGAAGAAGTGCTTGAATCGGTCCCTGCTCTTTTTCATCAACAATAAACGACCCGTTTGAATAACGGTCCACTTTCTTCAAAGTGTTTATATTTACTTTTACATCTTCGCCTTTTTTCATGCGCACATAGTAATCGCGGTTTTCATCAAGGTAAGCCGCTCCGACAATGCGATGCGGATTTGTTTTCAATTCCCGGACCAGCACAACTCCGCGTTTTGCGCGGGATGTCCGCTCAAACTGGTCAAACCCGCCGCGTTTTGCAGACCCCCGGCTTGTAACCGCCAAGAACTGGGCTTCCTCCGCGTTTTTTGCAGCAATAGCAGCTACTGTATAATCATTTTCTTTTAAGCTGATGCCTTTTACTCCCGCTGCCCGGGGTCCCACAACCGGTACCTCCTCTTCCGCAAAACGAAGGCCATAGCCAAGATGGCTAATCATTAAAATATCGCTGCTGCCGTCTGTCAGAGCCGCTGCACAAACTTCATCTTCCCCTTTTACGTTCATTGCTGTTAACGTACGTGAATAGCGCTGCACATTAAGCTGGGCAAGCTCAGTCCGCTTAATCATGCCGCTTTTGGTCGCCAGTAAAATAAACTGCTGCGCGGAAAAGTCACGGACTGAAAATGCTCCAACAATCGATTCTTCTTTAAAGCCGCTGACCATGCCTGAAGCGTGCTGCCCCGCGTCTTTCCAGCGGATATCCGGCAGTTCATGCACCGGCAAATACAAATAACTTCCTTTATTCGTAAAAACAAGCAGTACATCTGTTGTATTCATTTCCTGCTTAAAAAGAAGGCCGTCTGTTTCTTTCATAGCAGGCAGGCCTCCCGAAGCCGAATAAGAACGAAGGCCCGTCCGCTTAATATATCCCTCACGCGTAACAGAAACCATTACATCCTCACTTGGTATCATTGCTTTTTGATCAATTTTAATTTCCTGAATTTCCGCTTCAATGACGGTCTGCCGCTCCGTTGTATATGTTTTTTTCATTTCTTTTAATTCACGCTTAATGACAGCTTCAAGCTTTTTGACGCTTCCCAAAATGGCTTCAAGCTGCTGAATTGTTTTTTCAAGCTCAGCGGCTTCTTTTTGCAGCGCTGTGATATCAGTATTCGTTAAACGGTAAAGCTGAAGCGTTACAATGGCTTCTGCCTGTGCTTCCGTAAAATCAAATTGCTTTATCAGGCGGTTTTTTGCATCCTGTTTATCTTTTGATGAACGGATGCAGGCAATCACTTCGTCTAAAATGGATAAAGCCTTCATCAGTCCTTCTACGATATGATGCCGGGCTTTTGCTTTTTCCAGATCATATACAGAACGGTTCGTTACAACTTCCTTGCGATGCTCAATATAAGCATCAAGCAGCCGGTGCAGTCCCATTAAAATCGGCCGCTTATTGTAAATAGCAACCATATTGAAATTGTAAGACACCTGCAGGTCCGTTGCTTTAAACAAATAATTTAAAATAAGTTCGGTGTCTGCTTCTTTTTTTAAATCAATGACGATGCGCAGTCCTGTCCGGTCTGTTTCATCACGAACTTCAGCAATACTGTCGAGCTTTCGATCGATTCGCAAATCGTCGATTTTCCTCACAAGCGAAGCTTTGTTGATTTCGTATGGGATTTCTGTAATGACAATCCGCTGGCGTCCGCCGCGCAGATCTTCAATCTCTGTTTTGCCTCGAATAATTACTTTTCCTTTGCCGGTTTTGTACGCTTTTTCAATACCGTCGACCCCTTGAATAATACCACCTGTCGGAAAATCCGGGCCAGGCAGCACCTTCATCAGGTCTTCAACCGTGCAGGATGGCTTTTCCATTCTCATAATAACAGCGTCAATCACTTCATCAAGCCGGTGAGGCGGAATTTCGGTAGCATAACCGGCCGAAATTCCCGTGGAGCCATTCACAAGCAGGTTTGGAAACCTTGCAGGCAGAACAACTGGCTCGTTCGTTGTTTCATCAAAATTTGGAATAAAATCGACTGTTCTTTTTTCAATATCCGTTAACAATTCACCAGCGATAGCTGAAAGCCTTGTTTCCGTATAACGCATAGCAGCCGGGGGATCACCGTCGACTGAGCCGTTATTGCCGTGCATTTCAATAAGCGGGGTCCGCATTTTCCAGCTCTGGCTCAAACGTACCATTGCATCGTAAACGGATGAATCACCATGAGGATGATAGTTGCCAATAACATTTCCGACTGTTTTAGCCGCTTTCCGAAATGGCTTCTGATGCGTGTTGCCTTCTGTATGCATAGAAAATAAAATGCGGCGCTGTACCGGCTTTAATCCGTCCCGCGCATCGGGAAGCGCCCGCTCTTGAATAATATATTTACTATACCGCCCGAATCGGTCACCGATAACGTCCTCAAGCGGCAAATCTTGAATATGTTCGTTTTCCACTGATTATTCCTCCCTGCTGCCGGCCAACTGTTCATTTTCTAAGAGAGCTGCTTCTTCTTCCAGCCCAAACGCTACATTGGATTCGATCCATTTTCTGCGCGGCTCAACTTTATCGCCCATCAAAACAGTTACCCGCCGTTCCGCCCTTGCTGCGTCGTCGATTGTTACACGGATCAATGTTCTTGTTTCAGGGTTCATGGTCGTTTCCCACAATTGGTCGGCATTCATCTCGCCAAGTCCTTTATAGCGCTGAATTGTCGTGCCCTTGCCCATTTTTTTTAGCAGGGTCTCCAATTCCCGTTCTGTCCAGACATACTCAACGACTTCTTTTTTCCCTGCTCCTTTCGACACTTTAAAAAGCGGCGGCATGGCGATATATACTTTTCCGCTGTCAATGAGCGGCTTCATATACCGGTAGAAAAACGTAAGCAGCAGCACCTGAATGTGCGCGCCATCTGTGTCAGCGTCTGTCATAATAATGACCTTATCATAATTCGCGTCATCAACGGCAAAGTCCGGGCCGACACCTGCGCCGATTGCATGAATGATTGTGTTGATCTCTTCATTTTTAAAAATGTCCGCAAGCTTGGCTTTTTCTGTATTGATTACTTTTCCCCGCAAAGGCAAAACAGCTTGAAATTTCCGGTCCCTTCCCTGCTTCGCGGAGCCGCCGGCGGAATCGCCTTCAACCAAATACAGTTCATTGCGCTCTGGATTGCGTGACTGGGCAGGTGTAAGCTTCCCTGATAAAACAGCCTCGCTTTTTTTGCGTTTTTTTCCGTTACGGGCATCTTCCCTCGCTTTTCGGGCTGCTTCGCGAGCCTGGGCAGCTTTGACCGCTTTTTTGATAAGAAGGCCGCTCAAATCCGGATTTTCTTCCAGAAAATAAAGCAGCCGTTCAGATACGACCTGGTCAACCGCTGACCTCGCTTCTCCTGTTCCAAGCTTTCCTTTTGTCTGCCCCTCAAACTGGAGCATATGCTCCGGTACCCGAACGGAAACGATAGCCGTTAATCCTTCTCGAATATCC
This sequence comes from Domibacillus indicus, assembly GCF_000970685.1. Taxonomy (GTDB): domain Bacteria; phylum Bacillota; class Bacilli; order Bacillales; family Domibacillaceae; genus Domibacillus; species Domibacillus indicus. The sequence continues at coordinate 10,955 of NZ_LAJB01000015.1, read as the reverse complement.
GTACCTTCTAAATTTTTATCTTTGTCTTTTAATAAACTGCTTTTGCGCGCATATTCATTGAATGTGCGCGTCATCGCTGCCCGCGCCCCCGCTTCATGGGTACCGCCGTCTTTTGTCCGTACGTTGTTGACAAATGACAAAACATTCTCGGAAAACCCATCGTTAAACTGAAAAGCAAATTCTGCTTCTATTTCATTCTGTGTTCCTTCAAACGAAGCAACCGGATGAAGCGTATCCTTTTCCTCATTCAAGTATTTCACAAATTCTTCTATGCCGTTTTCAAAAAAGTATTCTTCTTTTTGTTCACGGTCTTCCCGCTTGTCTTCCAGTGTGATTTTTAATCCTTTTAACAAAAAAGCGGATTCTCTCAGCCGCTCGCTCAGCGTATCAAATTGAAAAACCGTCGTCGAAAAAATGGTTTCGTCCGGCTTAAAATGGATTTGTGTGCCTGTTGACCTCGCTTTGCCTTTTTGCTCAAGCGTTGTAACCGGCTTTCCGCCCCGTTCAAAGCGCTGTTCATATTGAAGTCCATCACGCCAGATGGTTACCGTCAGCCATTCAGACAGGGCATTCACAACTGAAGCTCCGACACCATGCAGGCCGCCGCTTGTTTTGTAGCCGCCCTGACCGAATTTCCCGCCGGCATGCAGAACGGTAAGAATAACCTCGGTTGTCGGCTTGCCGGTACGATGCATTCCTGTTGGCATGCCACGCCCGTAATCACGCACACTAATTGAATTATCTTTATGAATGGTAACATTAATTTCCGTCCCATATCCGCCGAGCGCTTCATCGACCGAGTTGTCAACGATTTCATACACTAAATGATGCAGCCCACGGCCATCTGTCGATCCTATATACATCCCCGGACGCTTTCGAACGGCTTCTAGCCCTTCGAGAACCTGGATGGAATCCTCATTGTAAACTGGTTTTTTTGTTGCATCCGCCATGAACTAAGTCCCCTCTCTTTCCAACACCCGTACATAAAACGTATGTTCTCAACTATCATATCATAAAAATGAAATGTTCTCCAATACGTTTATGAATTCCGCTTTAAAGCGTACGCCACTTTCACCTGAGAATCAACCGAAATAATTTTCCCGCCATTCCGGTCTCCATGGTAAAATGAATGTGAACGTCATGCACATGATTATACAATACAAAAAGGGAGAATGAGAAATTGATTCCAGCACTTATTTTAATCATTGCCTACTTATTAGGTTCCATTCCGTCCGGTTTAATAGCTGGAAAAGCGTTTTTTGGCATTGATATCCGCGAGCATGGCAGCGGAAATCTCGGCGCAACCAACTCGTTTCGTGTACTCGGAAAAAAAGCAGGTGCATTTGTAACCGCTGCTGATATTTTAAAGGGAACAGCCGCCACGCTGCTTCCAGTTTTTATGGATTCAGGCGTTCATCAGCTTCTGGCGGGGCTTTTTGCTGTTATCGGCCATATGTTTCCACTATTTGCCGGATTCAGGGGCGGGAAAGCTGTCGCCACTTCTGCCGGCGTTCTGCTCGCTTACAGCCCATGGTTTTTCCTGCTTTTGGTTATCGTTTTTCTATGCGTTCTATGGATTACAAAGTATGTTTCTCTCGCATCTATTGTTGCTGCAGCTGCAGCGTTTATTTATGCTGTTATCCATACCATTTACACAGGTGATTATCCGTTCCTGGCTGCCGTTGTCGCCCTCTCCTTTTTCGTCGTTTACCGGCACCGGGCCAATATCACCCGGCTGCGTAATGGCACGGAGCCGAAGATACCTTCTCGCAAAGCCAAATAAGAAAGCCGGTTTAACGGGTGACCGTTAAACCGGCTTTTTTTATACGCCCTTCGTCATCAGTAAATAAGCAGACAGGTCCTTCTGCTTGATCAAAAGTGAGGTGCTTCATGCCAAACTGGACAGTGACTTCGGGATATACTTTTAAAAATTCTATTTTTCCGGACTCTTCAATTTGAAACTTCGTTTTTACCCCGCTTTCAGAGCCTGCCTCTTTTACTTTAATCAAAGTGCCCGCACAGACCGTTCCCCCTTTTACACAGCCTGCGACTTCTACACGTCCGCCCGCTTTAATTGTCGAATTAAAAACTCCCTGGCCAGTAACGTATACGTGTTTATTTGACATGATATCACTGTTTACAGCGTACGGAATAGAAACAAATAACTCGTCTTCCTCTTCTTCCTCCTGATAGAAGGACTGAAGAAACAAAGCTTGACTCACTGCTTCTTCCAAAAGTTCAAAAGAAAAGCTCTGCGGTGATTTCATCACAATCAGCCGATACAGTTTATTTGCCAGCTCTGTCCATTCTTTTTGTACAGATTGCCCTGCCTGCGCAGCTACATAAGCGAATTTCTTAATTTGTTCAGGGAGATCCGGAAAATTTTTTTCTATCAGTTTTTGCACGGCAATGTATGCATCAAGTTCCCGGCCCCTGTTTTTTAATTCCAGTAAAAAATGTTTTATTTTGACCGAAAACTCCATGATAACAGGCAGGCACCCGGAAAGCGATTGAGTGAGCGCATTCACAGAGTCCACCATTTTTCCCGAAGAAATGGTGGATGAAAAAACATTTTGCTGGACAGAAGCTGACTTGCCGGCAATCACCACGGCGCTTGATAAATAGCCATGCACGGCTGCATTCCCGGCCGCTTCCACCCTCATAGCGCTTTCAACATTTCCCCGCACCTCCACATCTCCCTGGAACCGGATATTGCCGGATGAAAGATTGACAGAGCCCGGATGAATAAACTGCTTAGAAACATCGAGCTTATACTTGTTTCCTCTTTTTTCAACTAAAAGCCTCCCTGAAAAAGCGGCGAAAAAGTGATTGTCTTGTTCATACACTCCTGTCCCGCAGTGCACAACCACTTCTTTTACCGGCGGTGCAGGAACTATTTTTCCTGTGACCGTCCGGCCGTCTATTCCGGGCACAGAACTATTTTTCTTTGCAATCAGACTTCCTTCTTCTATTTCCGGAATCACATTTATTTCCCGAAAATCCGCTGTACCGCCCCAATCAAGCTTTGGAGGGGCCAGTCCTCCTGAGTAGTCAGCAAAAAATTCCAGTGTTCCGTCTTTCCCCGGCACTGCCGCCTGGCCGGAAGCGACTTTTTGGACAGTATCCATTTGTGTAAGCAGTACCCGTTCGATCGCCTGCAGATCAATGCCATACTCTACCCCGGCCTTTCTTAAAAGCTGTTGAATATCAGCAGCGGAAGCCGTCCTTTCTGCCGTTTCACCCTCTCCTCTTTTCGCCGGCTGATAGTGAAGGTCAGCTTTCATAAAATCTGCTGATATGGTTACAGTACAAATTTCTTTTTGAGCCATGCTCTCCATTTGCTCCATCTCCACTCACCCCGTTTTCTTTTATAAAAACGCAGATTTACATCCCTTTATTTTTTCTCTGCTTTCAAATGCCAGACAGAGGGCTGTCATATATGGGGTATTTAGTTCGTTAGTTATACGGCTTCATTTTCTCTGCGGCTTAAAATAGATCCTTTACATAGGCTTCTCCTGCGCCAGTCGTTTTTCCTGCTTTTATAAAAAAATTATGGAAAGGCTTTCTTTCATTTAAATATAACGAACCATTTTGTGCCGGATTATTTCCATGCTACACTTATGAAAAACAGAATGGAGTGATCTGGCATGAAAATCGAAATCACCAATCAAGCGAAAAAATGGTTTGAAGAAGAAATGCAGGTAAAAAAAGGCGGGTTTGTTCGTTTTTACGTCCGTTATGGCGGCTCCAGCCCGCTGCACGAAGGTTTTTCACTTGGCGCAGCAAAAGATGAGCCGATAGAACCAGATGTCACTGTTTCATACGATGGTATTACATATTTCGTGGAGGAAAAAGACGTGTGGTACTTCGATGGCCATGATTTAAAAGTGGGATTTGACGATGCTTTGCAGGAACCTGCCTACGAGTACATAAAAGAAGCATCTACTCAAGGTTAAAGCGCTGAATATGATGATGAAGCTTTTCGTATTTTAAAATGAAAAGCTGCCTTTCACCAAGCAAGTCAAAATGAGGCCGGGAAGGGTTGCGCATATCAATCCATTCCGGCTTTAAATTATACTGCCGGCCCCAGCTGATTAATTTATCTACATCAAGGCACCCCGCTTTTGTAACCGTCCTGCAGTATGGAAACCGGTCATCACGCCAATAGTGAGTTAAAAAGGAGATTTCGCCTTCTTCCATTTCCTTTCTCCATCTCTCAATGTCCTCCCGTTTTAATCCGAATGCCATTACTGCTCCTTTTTCTCCTTTTCATAAACAGCATGCCACTCAGGGAATTCTTTTTTAAATTTGACCGGCCGGAATGTCTCTTTGTTGACAACGGTATGCACGCTCGAACCCGTCACACAAACATCCCCTGCCTCGTTGCTAATTTCATATCCGTAAGTCGTTCGGATGCCGCTGTGTGACTGAATCCAGGTTCGGATAACAGCCGTTTCTCCATACCGGAAGGGGCGCTTATATGAAAGCTGAATGTCTGTTACGGGGGAAACAAATCCCGCCTTTTCCATATCCGCGTAATGAAAGCCGAGATCTTTAATTAACTGGGTCCGTCCGATTTCAAACCAGACAACATATTGGCCATGGTAGACAACCTGCATAGCATCTGTTTCCGCATAGCGGACTTCTACTTTTGTTTCCGAAATAAACACGATAAAAAACTCCTTTAATTAAGACAAATTTCTACTTTTATTTTACCATGTTTACCCGCCGCGTTTATGTATTTTGTTTTTTCGGGTACAGATAAAGGTATCACAAGGGGGGATATTCGCTGAAAACGTATGTAAAACAAGAAAAAGAAAATATGCTTGCTCTTCTGGAGAAGCTGGTTAACACCAACAGCAACTCTTATGATAAACAAGGTGTCGATAAAATCGGCACAATTCTTCAGCAGGAATTCGAATCACTGGGAATGTCTGTAACGGTTCATCATGAAAAAGAATATGGAAATCACTTAAGCATTGCTTCCCCGCAAGCGAAAAAACCGGATATTTTGATTATTGCCCACATGGATACGGTCTTTCCTGACGGGGAAGCGGAAAGCCGGCCACTTGAGATCATTGGCGATAACGTCTATGGGCCGGGAGTAAACGATGAAAAAGCAAGCCACGTTCAGCTGCTTTATGCCATGAAAGCACTGAAAGAAACAAACTCTCCTGCTCTTCATAATGTCCAGATTCTTTTTAACAGTGATGAAGAAGTGGGATCTCCTTCTTCCAAGCCATTGATTAAAGAAGCAGCGGAAGGAAAGAAATACAGCCTGGTTGTTGAATGTGGACGCCCAAACGAGGGGGTCGTCACTTCCCGCAAAGGAGTAGGCAGATTTACAATGCATGTATCCGGCAAAAGCGCCCATGCCGGTGTAGAACCCGAAATCGGCCGGAGTGCCATTGAAGAAATCGCCCATAAGATTATCAAATTGCAGCAATTAAATGATCACAAAAATGGCCTGTCTGTAAACGTCGGCTTAATTAACGGCGGAACTTCCGCCAATACTGTCTCGCCCGAGGCGGAAGCAGTTATTGACGTCCGGGTGCAAAATAAAGAGCAGGCTGGTGAAGTCGTGAAAGATATTTATGAGATTGCCGAAGAAGACACTGTGCATGGAACCGACACAAAAGTAGAAGGGAAAATTGCCCGGCCGCCAATGGAGGAAACAGCCGCCTCCAGGGAATTGCTTAAAGAAGTAAAAGAAACAGGAAAATACATTGGTCTTGACATACATGGAGAAGCTACAGGCGGTGCCTCTGATGCTTCTTTTACGGCTGCGGAAGGCATCCCGACGATCGATGGAATGGGACCGGTCGGTGAGTTTTCCCACAGTGAAACCGACGAATACACTTCTATTGATTCGCTTACCGAGCGGACCATTTTACTCGCTAAAACAATTGAAAGACTGTCCCAGCAGGACAAGGAGGACGACTAAATGGATATGGAGCAGATTTGGAAAAATCAAAAAAAGGAGTTACACAAACAGCGGGCACACGGAAAAAACGGAATGACTGCCAGTGCGACAGAGGAATCCTCCGTTATTGGCGCTGATATTTTATCAAAAGGCGGCAATGCAATGGATGCCCTGGCCGCTATGCAGTTCGCACTCGCCGTGGCGGAGCCGTTTAACACAGGGCTTGCTGCCAGTGGCTTTGTTATTTATTATGACGCAAAAAAGCAGAAAACCTATGTGGTAAACGGCCATTCTCTTGCACCAAAAAAAGCGCATAAAAATATATTCGTGGATGAACATCAGGATGTTATTCCTTTTCTGGAACGTTCAACACCCGGAACAGCCGTTGCTGTGCCGGGAATTTTAAAAGGAATGGAAAAAGCTCTGGATGAATTTGGAACAATGACCTGGCCTGATGTAATAGAACCGGCCATTCAGCTCTCCAAAAAAGGTGTTCGAGTGAATTTAACCTGGAATACAGGACTAGAACGTTTTAGCGACCGCCTCGGTGAAGAAGCAAAAGCGTTCTTTTATCCGGACGGTGTGCCTCTTACTGAAGGAGAAACTGTTGTAAATGAAGATTTAACTCATACACTTGAATTGCTGCAGAAGCATGGAACAGATGTGTTTTATAAAGGTGAAATTGCCGATAAAATCATTGAAACTGTTCATTCATTTGACGGGTTTCTAGAGAAAGAGGATCTGGCCTCCTATGAAGCAACGGTTTCTGAAGCAATCAGCGGAACCTATAAAGAGTATACCGTTGCTGTGCCCGCCCCTCCAAACGGCGGCGGCTTTGCTCTTCTTTATATGCTAAAGCTGCTTGAAAAGCTGGAGATTAACCAATATGATCTTCATTCATGGGAAAAATACTATCTTTTCGCAGAAGTGATGCGGATTATGACAGCTGATAAACTCGCTTATATGGGCGATCCGGCCTTTTATGATATTCCAATGGATGGCCTGTTGACCGATCAGTATTTAGAGGAACGTATAAAGCTGATCAACTTTGCATTTAGAAACGAAGACGTGGCGGAAGGAAACCCATGGAAATATGACGATAAGCAGCTGCATCATAAAAATCCCAGCACGACCGATCCGGGACCAGATACCACCCATTTTATTGCAGTTGATAAAAATGGGAATATTGCAGCCTGTACCTCTTCGCTTGAACATTTTTTCGGCTCTGGCATTATGGTGCCCGGTTATGGCTTTTTGCTCAATAATGATATGACGGACTTTGACCCAGACCCGGCTGGCATTAATTCGGTCGAGGCTGGCAAATATCCGGTCAGCATGAAAACACCGACCATTATTTTTAAAGACGGCGAGCCGGTTTTAACACTCGGCTCTCCAGGCGGTCCGACCATTCCAGCCTCTGTGCTGCAAACAATGATTCATATCCTTGAATATGGCATGGATGTAAAAGATGCCATTGAAGAGCCCCGCATTTATAATGGCACCGGGCCGCTTATCTGGCAGGAAGAAGGGATTCCTGAAAAAGCGAAACGCAAATTAGAAAGCATGAATTTTCAGTTTGACTCGATTGCTCTTTCAATCGGCAATGTACAGGCGATTTTGCTAAATCCGAATACAGGGGAAAAAGCAGGCGGCAGCGATTCTTCCCGTCCCGGCATTCCAGCAGCAGATCAATAAAAAAACCGGCTCTTCCGATTGGGAAGAGCCGGTTTTTTGTTTAATTATTCGCGTTTACGCTTTGCAGCTTGCCACGAAGAACCATCTGCAGAATACCACCATGGCGGTAGTAGTCCACATCTACTTCAGAATCGAAACGAACAAGCGCTTCAAATTCTGTTTTCTTGCCTTCTTTATCCGTAGCAGTTACTTTTACAATTTCACGTGGTTTCACACTGTCTGTAATGGCTACTTCAAATGTTTCTTCCCCGGTTAAGCCAAGTGTTGTCGCATTTTCGCCCAGTTTAAATTGAAGCGGAAGCACACCCATCATAACAAGGTTAGAACGGTGAATACGCTCATAGCTTTCTGCGATAACTGTTTTCACACCAAGTAGGTTTGTTCCTTTTGCTGCCCAGTCACGTGAAGAGCCCATTCCGTAATCTTTGCCAGCCAGTACGACAAGGCCTGTTCCCTGCTCCTGGTATTTCATGCATGCATCATAAATCGGCATTACTTCACCAGTTGGCCAGAATGTTGTATATCCGCCTTCTGTTCCCGGCGCAATCTGGTTGCGGATGCGGATGTTGGCAAATGTGCCGCGCATCATAACTTCGTGGTTTCCACGGCGTGAACCATAAGAGTTAAAGTCACGAGGCTCTACTCCTTTTTCACGCAGATATTTACCGGCTGGCGTATCTTTTCCGATTGCACCTGCTGGAGAAATATGGTCTGTTGTTACAGAGTCGCCGAATTTACCCATTACGCGCAAGCCAGTAAGAGCCTGGATCGGTTCTGGATTTGGCGAAAGGTTTTCAAAGAATGTTGGATTCTGGATATAAGTAGAATCCTTGTCCCAATTGTAAAGTGCATCGTTGCTAGTTTGAATTTGGTTCCATTTTGCATTGCTGTTGAATACCTGCTCATATTCTTTACGGAACAATTCAGGCGTAACAGTGCGTTGAACCGCTTCTTTTACTTCTTCAGTCTCCGGCCAGATATCTTTAAAGAAGACGTCTTGTCCGTCTTTGCCCTTGCCGATTGGATCATTTTGAAGATCAACGTTTACATTACCTGCAAGCGCGTAAGCCACAACAAGCGGTGGAGATGCAAGATAGTTGCCTTTTACAAGCGGGTGAATACGGCCTTCAAAGTTACGGTTACCTGAAAGAACAGAAGTAACAAGAAGATCGGAATCAATGATTGCTTTTTCAATTTCTTCTTTCATTGGCCCGGAGTTTCCAATACATGTGGTGCAGCCATAGCCAACAACGTTAAAGCCGATTTGCTCCATGTACGGAAGCAGTCCGGAATCCCGCAGGTAGCCTGTAACAACTTTTGAACCCGGAGCCAGTGATGTTTTTACGTATTTTGGAACTTCCAAACCAAGTTCAACCGCTTTTTTCGCTACCAAACCAGCAGCCAAAAGAACGTACGGGTTAGATGTATTTGTGCAGGAAGTAATCGCTGCAATGCCGATTGCGCCTGTTTTCATTTCAGCAGTCGTACCGTCTTCAAACGCTACAGTTGCTGTGCGGTCAAGTTCCTCTGCAGTTAAGCCAAAACCATGGTTACCCTGCGGAGCACTCACTGCTTCCTGGAACGCTTTTTGCATTTGAGAAAGCGGAATCAAGTCCTGTGGACGTTTTGGTCCAGACAAATTCGGCTCAATTTCAGCCAGGTCCAGTTCAACCACCTGTGTATAAACAGGATCTTCATTTTCTGGTTTAAAGAACATGTCGTTTGCTTTCAAATATTGTTCAACGACTTGAATATGCTCTTCATCACGCCCAGTTAAGCGCATATAATCAAGCGCTTCTGAATCAACCGGGAAAAAGCCGCAAGTTGCACCGTATTCCGGAGCCATATTGGCGATCGTTGCACGATCAGCAAGCGGAAGAGAAGCAACACCAGGACCGAAGAACTCAACGAACTTGCCGACTACACCTGTCTGGCGAAGGACTTGTGTTACCTTAAGTGCAAGGTCTGTTGCAGTCGCGCCATTTGGAAGCTCGCCTGTTAGTTTTACACCGACTACTTCTGGAATTGGGAAATAAGAAGGCTGGCCAAGCATACCTGCTTCTGCTTCAATACCGCCAACACCCCAGCCAAGCACACCGATTCCGTTAATCATCGTTGTATGGGAGTCTGTTCCAACCAGCGTATCCGGATAAGCTTCAAATTCACCGTTTTCTGTTTCAACTGCATGAACAACATTGGCCAGGTATTCCAGGTTTACCTGATGCACGATCCCAGTTGCCGGCGGAACAGCGCGGTAGTTATCGAACGCTTTTTGCGCCCAGCTTAAAAATTCATAACGCTCTGCGTTACGGTCAAATTCAAGCTCCATATTACGTTCAAGTGCTTCTGGTGTACCATAAGCATCTACCTGAACAGAGTGGTCAATAACAAGATCAACCGGGATTTCCGGGTTGATGACCTGCGGGTCTCCGCCAATATCAGCCATTGCTTTACGAAGTGACGCTAAATCAACAACAACCGGCACTCCAGTAAAGTCCTGCAAAATAACGCGTGAAGGCTTAAATGGAACTTCCGCTTCAGCATCTGCATCCGCACCCCATTTTGCCAGGTTTTCAACATGCTCTTTTTTAATAACGTAGCCGTCAAATTGACGCAGTACAGATTCAAGTAATACTTTAATCGAATATGGCAGGCGTGAAACTTTCGCCGTACCCGCTTCTTCAAGTGCCGCAAGACGGTAATAATTATAGCGCTTACCGTTCAAGTCAAAACTCGAGCGTGCGTTAAAAGTGTTATTAGTCGCCATTTCGGTTCCCCCTCTTAATGTTGAGTATGTAATCGAAAAATTAGGCTTTTTTTATGTTTACTAATTTCTCACATCTTTTATCTTATTACATTCGCTGGTATAAGTAAATAACAAGTAAATTATCACTGCTCATAAGAAAAACGAATCATATAAATAATTATTCTTTATTGGTCTTTAAACCATCTGCTTTCAGGTTCTTCAATGTTTTGATCCCAAAAAGACGGGTAAACTTTTAAGAAGCAGGTGCCCAAACTGGCATAAAAGGAAGGGGCTTTCTATGTATAAAAATAATGTTAATAAAAAACAAAAAAGCAGCGGTCTTGGTTATCTTCTAGCCGGAGCCGGTGCAGCTGCATGGTGGCTTTCCAAAGAAGAAAACCGAAAAAAATTTGACGGCTGGATGGCCCAGGCAAAGAACAAGCTAAATGGCACTGAGCAGTCAGGCGATAAAGAATTCCCTGTGCACAAAGCAGGCAATCCCCACCCAAAAGATATTGAAGATAATAAAATGGTTGAAGAAGGGGCTCAATTTGCCGTAGATTATTATAACAAAAAAGAACAATAAAAAAT
>NZ_LAJB01000014.1 GCF_000970685.1 Domibacillus indicus | reverse complement strand
TCTATTTGAAATACGGGGTGCATTTCAAATAGAAGTAAAAATTTAAAACGTTGACGTTTATTTTGTTCAGTTTTCAAAGATCAATCAGCTGTTCAATCTTAACGACAGCCTAAGAACTATAACACTTACTTCTCTTTACTGTCAACAAATTTTTCAGGTTGTTTTTAAAAGCCCCCTGTCTCCCTCTATTACTTTAAAGGAAGAATTTTTCAATGACAGGCCTTACTATATCACGCTTTTCAAAAGTAAGTCAACATTTTTAAAGAAAAACTAATAAAATAATTCGTTTTAAAAAATCAATTCGACTTTACTTGATGTCTTAGCGACGAATAATACTTTACCACCTCATTTTATATTAGTCAATAGTTTTTCTTATTTTTTTCTAACTGACTCTGCTTGCAAGTTCACTATGACCTGAAACGTTCAGTTTCTAAAACAAGTATTTTTCTTCCATTAAAAAACAGCCAGGCTGAATATTTGACCCGGCTGTTTTTTATCTTTTGTTCTGAAGAAGCTTAACTCCTTCCATTAAAATAACTGATGCCAGTGCAAGGCCGGCTGCTATAAGCCATTCGCCCCACCCAAATTCAGAAGGGATGGAGAAAATGTTTCTTATGCCTGGCAGTACAGCCAATCCATATAGCAAAAAACATACTGCAACTGCCCCAAGAACATACTTATTACTAAAGAATCCTGCACCCAATACTGTCTGCGTGCTGGAACGAGCAGCAAAGGTTTGAAGTGTCCGCGCCAAAATTAGTGTAGTAAACGCCATGGCGATTCCCATCCCCCGACACTTGAAGACCAATATAATGCGAAACAATGACAGCAGCCCCAATCAGCAGTCCGCGGGTTAAAACAGCTTTTAATGTACCTCCCGAGAAAATACCTTCATTGATATCGCGCGGCGGCCGTTTCATGACACCGAGCTCTTCTTTTCCATTCCAAGAGCCAGTGCTGGCAGCGAGTCGTTGATTAAATTAATGAACAGCAGCTGCAAAGCGGTAAATGGATTCGGCCAGTTCAGGAAAACCGCAAATAAAATGGCCGTAATCGCACCGAGGTTCCCTGCGAACAAATAACCAATTGCTTTTTTTATGTTATCGAATACCGTCCGTCCGACACCAACGGCATTGACAATTGAAACAAAGTTATCATCAGCCAGTACCATAGCAGCTGAATCCTTCGCCACGTCTGTTCCGCTCCCCATTGCAATTCCGATATCCGCTTGTTTCAAAGCCGGTGCGTCGTTCACACCATCTCCCGTCATTGCCGTAACATGTCCTTTTTTCTGCCATGCCCGTACAATACGTATTTTATTTTCCGGTGAAACACGTGCATATACTGAAATGTTTTCTAATTTTCGGTCGAGTTCTTCTTCTGTCAGCTGGTCGAGTTCCTGTCCGGTCAAAGCAATATCATCTTCATCCATCAAGCCGATATCCCGCCCTATTGCTTTGGCTGTTGTTTTATGGTCCCCCGTAATCATTACCGTCCGTATACCGGCACTTTTAGCTTCTTTAATTGATCCATATACCGCTTCACGCGGCGGGTCAATCATAGCCGTCAAGCCTACAAGCACAAACTCCTTTTCATCCTCAGGATCAATAGATGTTTTATCACCTGGAAATTTCTTATATCCATACGCCAGTACGCGGAGAGCATCAAGCGAAAAAGCTTCGTTCGCCTGCTTCACTGCATTGAGCCACTCATCTGTCATCGGCTGTTCCTTGCCATCCAGCAGAATTGAGCTGCATCGATTAAACATGACATCCGGCCCGCCTTTTGTCAGCATCAGCTTTTCTCCATCAATCGTATGAACGGTTGACATAAGCTTTCGGTCAGAGTCGAATGGCAATTCCGATTCACGCCTGTACTTGCTTCTAAGGCTTTGAGGAAACTCGTTCATTTTCTTTCCCAAATATGACCATTGCATCTTTAAAGGTCGCAAAAAAAGCTTCCATAGAGGGTCCCTTTTCTTTCCCGCCAGTTCATTGTGTCCATGCTCTTCCAACCGTTTTCGCGCTTCTGAGCTCGTTAATCCTTGACGGGAGGTTTTCAGTTCTTCCATCAGTACCTCTGCGCTTTTACGATATGTTTCCAATAAACAGGCTCCTTCCCTTTGTTTTCTTTCTTTTCTTCATCATAACTGTTCACTCTTTTTAAGCTGATGCCGAAGAAATTGTTTAAATTGTTCAGCTTCAGCCGTTAACACTTTTTCGATTAAATATGTTATGGATGTTTGCTTTTCAGCCGATCCCGATGGATAAATGCCCAGCCTGCCGGCAAGAAGCTCATCCTGCACCATCGATTTTGGCAAATAGGAAATTCCAAGTCCTGCTTCAATAAACCTTTTTGTTACTTCAATTTGGCTGACCGTCATTGTTTTTAAATGGGGGTTTTCTTTTTTTAAGTCTTTTATCAGTGCTTCCCAATAGCCCGGGTGATTATGCGTAAGAAGACGGTAGCCTGCAAGAAGAGATATTTCGTCTGCTTCTTCGACTATAGGACCTGCAAGTACAATAGGCTCTTGATCAATAATGACGCTTGATGTATTTGCATAAACAGATGGCATACGCGCAAGCCCGATGTCAACCAGGCCGCTGCTTACTTTTTCACCGATGTCATATGATCTGGCAATATCGACATGAACATCAATATTAGGGAACTTTTCAATGAATCGCTTGAGCAGTTTTGGGAGGAAGGAAGAAGCGATCTGCGGTGCACAGGCAATAGAAAGCTTTCGGGTATAGCCCTGTTTCCATGCGTTAAAAGCCGACATATTGCTTTCAAAAGAACGAGCCATCTCCTTTGCATGCGGGAGAAAAGACAGGCCTGCCTCCGTTAACTTCACTGCTTTTCCTGTACGCTCAAATAATTGAATGTCGAGTTCTTCTTCGAGCCTCTTAATATGCTTCGTAACAGCCGGCTGTGTAATGTACAGCTCTTCTGATGCCTGCCGAAAATTTTCTGTTTCAGCTGCTTTTAAAAAAGTTTTAAGCCAGTGTATATTCATTCCGCTCTCCTTATTCCATTTCGTTATCATCTTTTTCATTTTTTGTTAATTTTCATTATATAAGAATGAGACTACAATAGCGAAAAGGAGTGATAAGCATGAACTGGAATGCACAATTGTATGATGGGAAACATCGGTTTGTATCAGAGTTCGGACAGGATGTGATCAAGCTGCTGGCACCAGTTGCTGGCGAGAAAATTTTAGATGTAGGCTGCGGCACCGGTGACCTCGCTGCTTCCTTGTTCAGCCAGGGAGTTCAGGCAGCAGGCGTTGACCAGTCACCTTCAATGATTCAGGAAGCAAAGCAGAAATACCCTGATGTTTCGTTTCTCGTACGAGATGCACACGATTTACAATATGAAGAAGAATTTGATGCGGTATTTTCCAATGCGGCGATTCATTGGATGAAACAGCCCGGCCGGGTATTAACGAGCATCTGGAAAAGCTTAAAGCCGGGCGGCCGTCTTGTAGCGGAGTTTGGAGGAAAAGGGAATGTTCGGGCTATTTCCCGGACAATCATTCATCAAATTGATGATTATGATTCAAAAATGTTCCCCTGGTTTTTTCCATCTGTCGGAGAATATACCTGTATGATGGAGCAGGCTGGCTTCCGGACAGCCTTTGCCGAACATTTTCACCGGCCGACCCGGCTTGAAGGAGCAGATGGCATGCATAACTGGATTACAATGTTTGGTGATGTAGTGATGGGTGCTCAAACACCTGAAGAAAAGAAACGGATCATTACAGGGGCAGTGAACGAATTAAAAGAAGAATATTTTTTCACGGATTATTGGATTGCAGATTATTGGCGGATTCGTGTTGTTGGAATAAAAGAATAATCAAACAGCCCTGGATTGCCAGGGCTGTTTCTCAATTTAATTCGCTTTATTTTTGTTGTAAATATCAAACGCCACAGCAGCTAGCAGCACAAGGCCTTTAATACCCTGCTGCCAGTCGATGCCAAGGCCAAGCAGTGACATGCCGTTATTCATAATACCCATAACGAGGCCGCCGATAATGGCTCCAGGAACAGTTCCAATACCGCCATATGCGGATGCACCCCCGATAAAGCAGGCCGCAATGGCATCAAGCTCAAACAGGTTACCGGCTTTTGGCGTTGCCGCGTTCAAACGCGCTGCGAAAATCAAGCCGGACAGAGCGGAAAGAACACCCATATTAACAAAAACCCAAAACGTCATTTGTTTTGTTTTAATCCCTGACAGCTGGGCTGCTTTTTCATTGCCGCCAATCGCGTAAATATGACGCCCGGCTTTTGTTTTTTTCATTACGTAAGTGTAGGCAACAATCAGAATGCCAAGCAAGATTAATACATTCGGAATGCCTTCGTAAGAAGCAAGCACATAAGTAAACACATTCAGCAGCACAACCATGCCGACAAGCTTTAAGATGAATAATCCTTTTGACTGAACGCCAAAATCAAACTTCATTTGCGTCCGGCGTGTCCTGACCTGCGCGACCACAAGCACAACCGATAAAATCACGCCAATCAGCAATGTTACGATATTCGCAGCGCTCGCATCTGGAATAAAGCCGGAACTCATCTTTTGGAACGTTTCTGGGAATGGGGCAATTGATTTTCCCTCTAAAACAATCATTGTCAAACCACGGAATAAAAGCATACCGGCAAGCGTTACGATGAACGCTGGAATCTTCACGTAAGCGACCCAGAAGCCCTGCCACGCCCCAATTGCGGCACCGACAAGCAGTGAAATAATAACAGCAACGAACGTCGGCATTTCATAATTAACCATTAAAATAGCCGAAATCGCTCCGACAAATGCTGCGATAGAGCCGACTGACAAATCGATATGGCCTGTGATAATGACGAGCATCATACCGATCGCCAGAATCAAAATATAGCTGTTCTGCAAAATTAGATTTGTAATATTGAGCGGCTGAAGCAGCAGACCGCTTGTCAGCACCTGAAACAGCAGCATAATAACAATAAGCGCAAAAATCATGCTGTACTGGCGCATATTATTTTTAAACAATTGCTTGATTGGCGATTCCGGCTGAAGCGATGAATACTTTCTTTCCTTCTGAGCATGTGACTGCATGAATTATCCCCTCACCTTTCTCTTTGTCATATACATCATTAATGTTTCCTGGCTGGCATCTTCTTTTGGAACTTCGCCGGTCACTGACCCTTCATTCATTACATAAATACGGTCACACATCCCAAGCAGCTCCGGCAATTCAGAAGAAATAAGCAAAATTCCTTTTCCTTCAGCCGCCAGCTCGTTAATGATGGAATAAATTTCGTACTTGGCCCCGACATCAATGCCGCGTGTCGGTTCATCTAAAATCAAAATATCCGGCTCCGAGAAAATCCACTTGCTGAGTACAATTTTTTGCTGGTTGCCGCCGCTCAGGTTGCCGGCTTTTTGATGAACGGACGGTGTTTTAATCCGCAGCTTTTGGCGGTAATTTTCCGCCTCGATCATTTCTCTGTTTTCATCAATTACCGTTCTTTTCGAAATTTTATCAAGACTCGCGAGCGTAATATTTTGCTTGATATCGTCCATGAGAATTAAGCCGTTTCCTTTGCGGTCCTCTGATACATAAGCCAGCCCCTGCTTAATGGCACTTGTTACATTTGGAAACTGAACCTCCTGCCCATTTTTCACAATCCGGCCGCTGATTTTCTTGCCGTATGACTTGCCGAAAATACTCATCGCCAGTTCTGTACGCCCTGCTCCCATTAAGCCGGCCACTCCGACAATTTCACCGCGCCGGATATGCAGGCTGATGTTATCAATTATTTTCCGGTCCGCATGCGTTGGATGGTATACGGTCCAATTTTCCACTTCAAAAATCGTTTCACCAATTTTTGGAGTGCGCTCCGGATAACGATTTGTTAAATCGCGGCCAACCATGCCTTTAATAATCCGGTCCTGGTTCACATTGTCTTTTTTCATATCAAGTGTTTCAATCGACTGGCCGTCCCGAATGATCGTCATCGAGTCCGCCACTCTTTCGATTTCATTTAATTTGTGCGAAATCATAATGGCCGACATGCCATACTCTTTAAATTCCAATAACAGGTTCAGCAGGTTTTCGCTGTCGTTTTCGTTTAACGAAGCTGTTGGTTCATCTAAAATAAGCAGCTTTACGTCTTTTGCGAGCGCTTTTGCAATTTCAACTAACTGCTGCTTCCCGACCCCGATGTCTTCTACTTTTGTTTGCGGCGACTCTTTTAGTCCGACTTTTGCCAAGAGCTCCTTTGTTCGCATCATCGTTTCATTCCAGTCAATAACGCCATTTTTGCTGATTTCATTTCCCAGGAAAATATTTTCCGCAATCGATAAGTAAGGAATCAGGGCAAGTTCCTGATGAATAATGACAATGCCCCGGTCTTCACTCTGGCGAATATTTTTAAATTCGCAAACTTCGTCGTCAAATAAGATGTCGCCTGTATAGGAGCCATGCGGATACACACCGCTCAGCACTTTCATTAAGGTTGATTTCCCAGCGCCGTTTTCACCGCAAAGCGCATGGATTTCTCCTCTTTTCACTTTCAAATTAACGTTCGATAATGCTTTCACCCCGGGAAACTCTTTTGTAATACCACGCATTTCCAAAATGATATCTGTCATTGTGCCACCTCTTCTTGTTGGCCGAGCTGCTCAGCCGTATAATAGCCGCTGTCCACTAAAACAGATTTGTAATTTTCCTTATCAACCGATACCGGGTTTAAAAGATAAGCCGGTACAACTTTCGCGCCGTTATCATATGTTTCTGTATCATTTACGTCAGCCTGTTCACCGTTTAATACTGCAACCGCCATATCTACCGCTTTCTGTGCTAATTCGCGTGTATCCTTGAAGATCGTCTGTGTCTGCTGGCCATTAATAATTGATTTAATAGAAGCAAGCTCTGCATCCTGGCCTGTAATAACTGGCATAGGTTTTTCAGCTGATCCGTAGCCAATTCCTTTCAGAGAAGAGATGACCCCGATGCTGATTCCGTCATATGGTGAAAGCACTGCATCGATCCGGTCTTTCGTGTAGTAAGCGCTTAACAAATTATCCATGCGAGCCTGTGCAACCGCTCCATCCCATCGGAGGGTCGCTCCTTGATTAAATTTTGTCTGCCCGCTTTTTACCACCAGCTGCCCGTTATCGAGATAAGGCTGAATAATCGACATCGCTCCGTCAAAAAAGAAATAAGCGTTATTGTCGTCCGGTGAGCCGGCGAAAATTTCAATGTTAAAAGGTCCTTCCCCATTCTTCAGCCCCAGCTTTTCTTCAATATACTGGCCTTGAAGCACGCCCACCTGGAAGTTATCAAAGGTTGCATAGTAATCAATATACTCGCTGTATTGAATCAGACGGTCGTATGAGATAATTTTAATTCCCTCATTATGCGCTCTCTCCAATACTGTAGTGAGCGCTGCTTGTCCATCAATTGGCGCAACAACGAGCACGTCAACACCTTTGGTAATCATATTCTCAATTTGAGCGGTTTGGTTTTCCACGACATCCTCTGCATATTGAAGATCCGTTTTATAGCCAAGCTTTTCAAACTGCTTTTTCATATTCTCGCCGTCATTCACCCAGCGCTCGGACGATTTTGTCGGCATGGAGAGCCCAATATACCCCTTCTCGCTGCCGCTCGTGTCAATCGCCCCACAGGCTGATAAAACGAATGCCAACAGCAGAAGGATTGGAACGGAAAGCCACTTTTTCATTCAAAGTTCCCCCTTTTTTGTTCCTTTCTGTCTTAATTTGACTATAGCACCGTGCCCCGACCGCGTCTTTTCAATAATTTATTGCTTTTTATAAAAATTTAACTTTTATTAAAACGCTTTCAAAAAAAGATGAATAAAAACATGCTTTTTTAATAAAAAGCGCCCATTTTTGAAAAACTAACTTGTTAAAAGCCCTTTCATCCGCTTTTGAAGAATTCCAGACAAAAAACGGCGGCATTTGCGGGGGCTCTGCGTTCCATAGGGCAGGCGATAATCCCGCAGTCTATGCGCTCTGCGCCTGCCGCCTTTGTGGGGAGAAGAAACAGGAGGGTTGGTTTTCTTCTCCTGTTAAAAAGAAGAGAGCTTCGTTGTTGATTTATAGACGTTTTTTCCTGAAAAGGAACGGGCGGAGGGCTGGCGGCGAAGACTCCCGCAGGACGAGCGGACGGCTGAAACAGTCGGCGCGAAGCGGCGGCCGGTTCAGCGTTCGCCCTGCCGGAAAGCGAAGCCCCCAGTCCGCAGCCCATTACGCTGCTTTTTGAAAGAAATGGCTGTATGTGATCGGAAACGGCGGAAGAAACGCTTATTTCCCTTCTATTGTTCAGAGAACAGCTGTACGTTTTATGTTATTTCAATTGACAATTTCTTTTTTCAACAGCACGAAGCCTCCTTTTTTATAAAAAGGAGGCTTGTTATCCGTTCTGCTTTCGATATTGATTCGGTGAAACACCGGTTGCTTTTTTAAAGGCCGTACTGAAATAGTGCTGCGATTCATATCCGACGGCTTCCGCAATGCTTAAGATCGTCAAATCGGTTGTTTCCAGCAGATGAACCGCTTTGTTCATTCGTTTCCCGGTCACAAGCTGAACAAATGAAACCCCCAGCTCCTGCTTAATGATCCGGCTTAAATAAACCGGCGAAACCTGCAGCGATTCCGCTGTTGATTCAAGAGAAAGCGAGGCATCCTCAAAATGCTGATTAATATACTCTTTTGCCCGGCGGACGATCGGTGAAGCGGCGGCATCCTGCTCTGCCCGCTCCAGGCACCTTTTATATGAACTGGTTGCATGTCCGGTTACCTTGTCACGGTAAAACCGGCTGTGTATGTTCATATATTGCTTTAAAGTCTCTTCAATTGCACGGATCAATTTTTCCTCGAGCGGCCTCCAGGTAATCAGCATAACATGCTCTTCATCTGAAAATAAGAGGTGTTCTGTTTCTATCAGCCACTCTTCTGTAATGTTTTTCACGGCAAATAACATCATACGGCGGTCTTTTTCAGTTAAAAGCGGCTTCCCCGACCGATATGACTGGCTTCGAATAATGCCAATTTCCGATGGCGTCCTGACCGGAAGCCCAAAAAATTCAAGCTGCATTTCCACTTCTTTTTCATTCAGCAGGCCCTTCACCCAGTCCCTCCCGAATGCTTCTTTCAGCATAAGTTCATTTTTTGCAAGCTGTTCATTCATCCGCTCAACGCGGGAGGCCTGGTTCCGTGCTTCTTCCAGCTTGTCACGAACATTCCTGACGACTTGACGCAGCTGCTCGGGCCTGACCGGTTTTAAAATATAATCTGTTACGTTCATGCGGACCGCCTCCTGCGCATAAACGAATTCATCATGGCCGGTAATAATAATTACCTGGCAATTCGGTTTCTGCTCCTTTAATGCGCGAATTACGTCAATGCCGTTCATAATCGGCATATTCAAATCAGCCAGTAATAAATCGATATCATGCTTTAACGCAAGTTCGAGCGCTTCTTCCCCATCTTCTGCTTCAGCTACAACCTCCATGCCAAGCTCCGGCCAGTTAACAGATTCCGCCAGCCCTTCCCGAATCATAGGTTCATCGTCAGCGATTATCACTTTCCAGGTTTCCATTTACTTTTCTCCTTCCACTACTGTTAAATGACGTGTCAGCGGCAGGGCAATCTCCACTTTTGTGCCAGTGCCCAAACAGCTTTCGATTCGAATGCCGTATTCCGAACCAAACGCAAGCTGAATTCTCGCCTGTACGTTCATCATGCCATAGCCAAAATCGGTTTCCTGCATGGTTTTTTCTGCCCGGACGGATGCCAGCTTGGCCCGGATTTGTTCCAGCCTTTCTTCTGTCATGCCTGCTCCGTCGTCTTCTACGGTCAGCCGAAGCTGCCCCTGTTGTTCAAACACTGAAATTTTCAACCGGCCGGGTCCGCGGCGCTCTTTAATGCCATGATAAATCGCGTTTTCTACAACCGGCTGAAGAACCAGCTTTAACACGGCAGCTTCCTCTACCTCGGGCTCAACCTGAATTTCGTAATGGAGTTTGTCTTTATATCTTGCTTTTTGAATCGTTAAGTAGCTTTTAATATGCGTCATTTCATCCTGGATCGAAATAATATCATGTCCTTTGCTCAGGCCAATCCGAAACAGCGTTGACAGAGAATCAACCACACTGGCCACATCCTCCGCTCCCCTTTTACGGGCCATCCAGTTAATCGTATCTAATGTGTTATATAAAAAGTGCGGTTTAATATGAGCCTGCAGACTGCGCAGCTCCGCTTCCCGCTTTTTTTGTTCTTGTTCTTTGTTCAAACTCATTAATTTTTGAATTTGCAGAAGCATCCGGTTTAAGCTGCGGCCGAGCACACCGATTTCATCTTTACGGTTATCCTTATACCGGGCGGCCAAATCCCCGGCTTCCACTTTTTGAACGAACGAAATTAAACGCAGAATAGGCCGTGACATCGAATTTGATAATACATATGCCGCTGTGATAGCCACAAAGAAAATTAAGAAAATGAAGCAAACAACAAAAAAGTTAATTCTGCGCACTTCGACAACTGATTCTTTGGTTGAAAAAACACCAACCGTCGTCCAGTTTGTAAACGGCTGATTTTGATAGATCAGCTGACGCTCTTCTCCTTTGATAAAAGCAGAAAAGGAGCCTGCTGCTTTTTCCTTAAACCGGCTTGCCGGAATGCCCGTCAGGAGTGACGGTTCCGGCGTATAAACCGCCTCTCCGTTTTCATCAAGCACCATTAAATATCCGGCTTTTCCAGTATTAATGTTTCTGGCCGCCTCGGCAATTACACGAAGCTTTAAATCGATCAAAATAACACCTTTTACTTGTTTCGTATCCGGATCGAGAATAGCTCGAACCACCGATACAACTTCATCCTCCCGGTAATGGACATGACTTGAAATCGACCGGTCCTTCGGATGGCCGATCATTTTAAAAATACCCGCTCCTTCGACAGCCTGCTTATACCAGTCCTCTTGAGTTAAATTCTGGCCTGGCTGTGCATAAAGCTCATTACTGATAGATTCTCCCGTATTGTTTACCGCTAAAATACCGGCTACTTCCGGGTAAAGAGTTGTAAGCCTTTGCATAAATTGGCGGACATTGTAATTTCCCTGCTCGGTTCCACCGGCTTCTAAAAACGCTTCAACATTCGGATCAAATGAAAGCAAATAGCTTACATTCTGCATATTGCCTGCATAATACTCTAATGTTTTATTGACCTGCCCAATAAGCTGAAGCGTATTGTCTGTCACTTGTTCCTCAATTACTCTCTCTACTGTCACAGCAATCAAAGAGCTGATGATAATTGACGGCAAAATAGTAATGACAAGCAGAAGAACGACCAGCTTGTGTTTAATAGGTATATTATTTAATTTAAGTTTTTCCGCCTGCATATTGATCTCTCATTTCCTGACTCGTTTTACCATGCGTAGTATGCGTCTACGTTTTCCTCCGTTACCACTGTTACATTTGTATTTACACGTTCAGGTACAGCGTATTTTGGATTTTGGTGAAGCTGTACCAGAAAGTGAAGAGAGCGATAACCCATTTCCCGGGTTCCCTGCGCGATTGTTGCATCGATTTCTCCTGCTTTGATTAAATCCAGTGTCTGCTTATGCGTGTCAAAGCCAATAATCCGAACATCTTTATGCAATGACTTTGCCGCCTGCGCAATGCCGGTTCCCGCGTTTGCTTCTGTTGAAAAAAAACCTCCAATATCCGGCTGCTCTTTGAGCAAGTCAATCACTGCCTGTTTTGCTTTCATCTCATCCCGCTGTCCGTCTTTAATAGCAGCAACCGACATATTAGGATAGCTTTGTTCAATAGTCTGGATAAATCCCTCTGTCCGCTCCTGCAGGTTTAACTGGCCCGGCGCTGTTATAACGGCCGTTTTGCCTTTCCTGTTCATCAGAGCCGCCAGTTTGTGAGCAGCGGCTGAGCCTGCTTCTTTATTATTGGTTCCTAAAAAAGATGCCGCGCCGCTGTCGGGTGCATCCGCATCAAACAAAACAACTGGAATACCTGCTTCCAGGGCTTGCTTAATAGTTGGATTAAGCCTGGAAGAGTCAACCGCCGAAACGGCAATGCCCGCCGGTTTTCTTGCAATAACCTGTTCAAGCACCGTTATTTGTTCATACACGTCTACCTGCGGGGCTCCCCTGTATTCTACTGAGACACCTAGCTTTTCAGCTGCGTCCTCGAATCCTTTAACGGCCGGCCTCCAATAGTCAATACCTGCCTGAAAGGTAACCATTACATATTTTTCATCCAATGATGCCGACAGCAAAGCCGGCCCGCTTTTCTGCAGGGCTTTCTCACTTAGTTGATAGTAATAAAAATAAATGCCGAATGCTCCAATCAGCACTGTATAAATAATAAGAAGTTTCTTCAAAGCGAATCCCCCTTTCCAAAAAGCTTGTTTCACTTGTACGTATAACATAGTTTCACAATAGCATTTTTCCTATTTTTATACAATAATCGTTTGCATACAAAAAAAGAATGTGCTGAGGCGCACATTCTTTTCATCCATAATCCCACCCGGGCCCCATATTGGGCTGCAGCTCTCCAAATTGCGGACAGCCTTTTTCATCATTAAGCGCTGAAATAATAAAGCTCAATGCTCAGACCAGACTGATCATCGGCACTTCTGCATACTTTCGCGAGACCGCAACCGGCTCCGCCTCCCGGAGTCCATTTATTGTTCTCACCTTCCACGGGTCGAGGTCGATTCGGTCAAACTCCGGAACCGATGCAATAAAATAGTAATAGCCCCTCTGGTGTTTGTAAATAAACGGGGCGGTCTGCCCTAAAAGAAGCGGATTATTACAATACGTCATCGGTTTCTCCCTTCGCTCACTTTAGGATTTGACTAACCTAATCACATTCCATGATAGTTTCGGCAATTGAGCTGATAACTGTCCTCCATCCACTCTTGCATCCCCTCTGTTATGTGGCGCAACACTCGAATGGTTAAACTGATTCGTGGCTTTTACATCATTGTTTTCAAGAATGATGTGCTCCCTCACTGTGTACCCTTCAAAACTTCTTATATCACCGTTTAAGCTGAGTGCTTCTTCCTGGTGACGGTTAACCGCAAAAATAGTCAGGGTTTCTTCTTCTTCATTGTAAACAGAAATCGTGTCCAGATAAGGAACATCCGTGAAATCTTTACAATCGTATTTTGGCGATGACACAATAGACTGCAGCGCTGTTCCTCTTCCAAATACTGAAGCATGCATATATGGATAGAAAATCGGCTGTTTCCAGGCTTCTCCGCCTTTTTCAGTCATAATCGGCGCAATAACATTAACAAGCTGGGCAAGACAGGCAATTTTTACACGATCTGCCCGGCGCAGTAAAGAAATAAGCATACTGCCGACAAGAAGAGCATCCTCAAATGTATAAATATCTTCAAGCTGCGGCGGAGCCACTGTCCATGGTTCAAGCTGCTTGTCCGACTCTTTGGAATGAAACCAGACATTCCATTCATCAAATGATAGATTGATCGTTTTGTTACTGCGTTTTTTCGCTTTAATATAGTCTGCAATAGAAATAACGGAATAAATAAACTGATCCATATCCATAGACTGCGCCAGGTAGTTGGCTAAATCTTCATCCTGATTTCCATAGTATGTATGCAGAGAGATAAATTCTACATGATCATACGTATGCTCCAGCACGGTTGCTTCCCATTCTGCAAATGTCGGCATATGCCGGTTCGAACTTCCGCAAGCGACCAGCTCAATCGAAGGATCTACCCATTTCATTGCTTTAGCCGTTTCAGCGGCGAGGCGTCCGTATTCATGAGCGGTCTTATGGCCGATTTGCCACGGGCCGTCCATTTCGTTTCCTAAACACCAGGTTTTAATGTTGTGTGGCTTTTCATATCCGTGAGAAATCCGCTTGTCACTCCAATAGGAACCGGATGGGTGATTGCAATATTCAACAAGATTCCGAGCTGCATCAATACCGCGTGTACCAAGGTTAACGGCCATATTTACTTCCGCATTAATTTTTTTTGCCCAATCCATAAATTCATTGGTCCCGATCACATTCGGCTCTGTCGCACGCCATGCAAGTTCAAGTCTATGCGGTCTTTCTGAAACAGGCCCTACCCCGTCTTCCCAGTTGTAGCCGGACACAAAGTTTCCTCCAGGATAACGGACAAGGGGCACTTTCAGCTCCTTGACCAGCTCAATGACGTCGGTGCGAAATCCCTGCTCATCTGCAGAAGGGTGATCCGGCTCATAAATCCCTTCATATACTGCCCGTCCTAGATGTTCAATAAATGAACCATAAATCCGCTTGTCAATTTCACCAATTACAAATTCTTTATCAATTGTCACTTTTGCGTTTTGAGTCATAACTATTTTCCTCCTTTAATATATACGTATAAATCCACTCATGCTGTATATGTTTCCTGTACAGGTGAAGCACTTTTCCTGGCCCGCAATGCTTCTGCTTTTTTTTCAATACGGTTAAATGAATGCTGCACAAGCCACAATTGAATCATGACCAGTGTGCTGCTAAGAAAGAAAAGGGCAGCTGAAGGATATGAAAACAGCAAATAGTAAATAGCAGATTGACTAATAAGAACAGCTATTGAAATAGGAAGATTTACAATACTCATAACAAAAGCTGTTTTCCATGTATAAAGAAACGATTGTTTCCTTACTACGTACAACGGCAGCAGATGAGTTCCCGTGACAGCTAAAAAGAAAACAGACAGATAAAATGCGGCCACCATTACAATCCCTGCTCCATTTTCCTCAATCACTAAAAAGTTTAAATATAAAACGAGTGCGCCGGCCATATAAGCAAGACCAATTTTATTTACAGAAAAAAAGGATGAGCGGTATGAAGCCCAAAACGAACGAAATACCGGCACGCTTTCTTCACCGTCAAGCCACTTTCTGCAGATGGTCATTAAAGCAGCCGTCGCCGGAAAAACTCCGAAAACAAACAGGCCCGCCGCGCTAAAAAGCATCCAGAGAAAATGAGCATAAGCCAGCCTGGCCACCCAGGAAAAGACGCAGGTCAGCTTTTCCATAAATGAATTGAATTTCATTGCATTCCCTCCCGTTTTTCACCATTTTGTTTCTGCCAAGTCCAGGCATTTCGTATCCGGCAATCCTGCACGGCGCGAAACAAGCATACCGGCCGCATGTCGTTCTGTAAAATTCACCTTGTGCACAGCATTGAAGACGCCATTTTTTGGACCGATAATTCTCCGGTGTCTGTCAGCTTTATCCTTTGACTCCGCCTACTGTCAATCCTTCAATAAAGTAGCGCTGGAAGAATAAGAACAGGATAACAACGGGAAGAATTGTCATAACAGATCCCGCGATCAAGATATCATAGTTATTGCCGTACGGTGTTAACAGAGTCGCTAAGCCGACCGGAAGGGTAAACATGGTGTTCGACCGAAGTACAACGAGCGGCCACAGAAAGTTATTCCAGCTTGAAAGGCCCTGTAAAATTGCCATTGCTGCAAAGGAAGGCAGCATAAGCGGCGCCATAATCCGGAAGAAAATTCCATACTCAGTGCAGCCGTCCATCCGGGCTGATTCCATCAAATCCTTTGGCAGGCCTGATGCATACTGCCGGAAGAAAAAGACGGCAATAGGAGCTACCATCATCGGCAAAATAACCGCCAGGTACGTGTCAATCATCTGAAGCCCGATCATCAGCTGATAAAGCGGAAGCATGAGTATCTCAAAAGGCACCATAAGAATCAGCAAAACGAGGATAAAAATAAAGCGGTTTCCTTTGAAATCATAAACAGCCAGCGCATAGCCAACCATTGAAGAGAAAAACAAGCAAAGAATGATAGTTGCAGCAGAAATCATAATGCTGTTCATATACCAGCTCCAATAGTTTCCTGCCTCTGTAAAAATATAGGTGTAGTTATTGAGATTCAATTGGTCAAACGGTACCGATAAGGTAATTCCATTTCTCATTAGCTCTGAGGATGGCCGTAGAGAAGAGAGCATAAGAGAAAATAGCGGGAACAAGGCCAGAATTGCAATTAGTGCGATAGCAGCAGTAACAATAGTAGTTAAAAGCCTGTCTCGTGCTAACATGCTTTACTCTCCTTTCTTTAATGCGCCGGATAATGAAAGCTGAAGAATACTGATGATGAAAATAATCAGCATTAATACGACTCCAATTGCCGCGCCAAAACCAAGATCATTCATACGGAAGCCCTGCTGATAAATGTAGCCGACAATCGTCAAGCCGATATTTCCCGGGGAACCTTCGGGCCAGAATACGTATGATTCCTCGTACATCCGAAAGCCGGCAATGATTGTGATGGTAACCACATACACTGTAATCGGTTTTAACATTGGGAGTGTAATATGGCGGAACTTATTAAGAATTCCTGCCCCATCCATTTCAGCAGCTTCATATAACTCCTTTGGAACGTTAGCGAGACCCGCCATAAAGTAAAGAATATTTACACCAAGCCATTTCCATGTACAAAGCAGCACCATTAAAAACATTCCTGTTGCGGCGCCAAACTTCCATTCCAGCGGTTCTACCCCGAAAAAGCCAACCACTGTATTCGCTAGAGAAGACTCCGATTCTCCAAACATCAACCGGAATACAACCCCTGCCACAATTGTTGAAGTCAATGCCGGAATAAACAAAGAGGCCCGAAATATATTGGAAAAACGGACAAACTTTGAATTAAGCATTGTCGCTAAAACCATAGGCAATATTGTTAAAATAACGGTGGTTAAAATAACGTAAACAGTTGTATTGGATAGCGCTTTAAAAAAAGTTGGATTGAAAATCCGCTCATAATTACTCATTCCGATAAACGTCGTCTGTCCAGGCAAAATCGTCTGAAAGCTCATTACGACGCCGCTGATCAGCGGATACAAAAACAAAAGCAGAAAAGAAATAATAAAAGGTGAGACAAAAACATACGGGACTACCTTTTTCGACAGAAAGAAGTCTTTCACGGACCATTTCGACCGACGACTCTCGGTTGATGAAGCAGCGCGTTCAATCATCATAATCCCCTTTCTTTTCACTTATTTAGATGGGAAGGCAGGAATTCATCCTTCCTTCCCATCAATGTTAATTGCTGTTAATAGCAGCTTCCGCTTCTTTCAATGCTTCCTCCGGCGACTGACTTTCACCTCGAAGAACGTTATTAAACACGTTTGTTGACAGCTGTTCCTGGACAAGCGGATTTTTCTCTGTAATGTGGATCGAATCAATTTCGTCTTTTATACTGAGCAGCGTATCGAAAATATCGGTACCGAAGTACTGGTAATATTTATTGTCTTCTTTAATTGCAGGGTTCTCCCAAACAGTCCATCGCGGAGGATCAAATCCCATAATTTCCCATAGGGCCAGATTTCCTTCTTCAGACAGCTTTGCATAAGCCAGGAATTCTTTCGCCAGGTCTGGATGCTCTGTTTGATTTGTGACGACTGTTCCCGTACCGCCTGCACCGGCCGAGCGGTTTCCATCCTCTGTCCATTTCGGCATTGGACGGATAACCATTTTTCCTTTTAAATCCTCCATATAATCAGTGAAGCGGCCCATATACCACATTGGCATAATGACAGAAGCTGCACCTCCGTCATTCATAAATCCATAGTATTCTTCCTCGTGATGAGTGCCGCCTGGTGTAATTTCAGCAATTTTTTCATCATGGATTAAACCATGCATAAATTCAAGCGTTTTTACATTTGTCTCGTTTGCAAGTGTCAACTTGCCGTTTTCATCAAAGAAATCCGAACCTTGCTGTTTAATTAACGGCCAGTAAGACCAGTAGTCACCTGTTTCCAGCGTTGTCATGACCGCGTCTGTTTTCTCTACAACTTGTTTTCCAGCCGCTACATAATCATCCCATGTTTCAATTGAATCAATATCTACGCCTGCTTTGTCCATAATTTCTTTGTTATAAAAAACAACGGTTGCGCCAACGTGAGTAGGCAGTCCATAGTTCTGTCCATCTTTTGAATAGATATCAAACCTTGATTCAATAAATTCATCACGGACAGGCTCTACATATTCATTCATCGGAAGAAGCTGCGGTTCTCCCTGCAGATAGTTTGGAAAGCGGCCCAGTTCAATATCAGCAATATCGGGTGCCCCTTTACCGGACTGCAGTGCTAACAGCAGGTTATTGTGCATATTGTCGTACGGGTATGCCTCTGCCTTCAATTTAATTGGGCGATCCGGAAATTCTTCATTCCATCGTGTGACCGCGTCTTCAAAAAGGTTGATATGAAGTTCCTGAAATGTCCAAAATGTTAGTTCTGTAGCGTCTTTAGAATCGCTGCCAATGACTTCGGTTTTGTCCGCGCCTTCAGAATTTTCTGAGCCGCCGCCTCCTCCGCCACTACCTCCGCCACAAGCTGCCAGCAGAACAAGCAGCATACTAAAAAGCATGGTGTACAAACTGGTTTTTTTCATTTCTTTCTCCCCCTTTGCTCGATTAAATTGAATGTCTGCTATTCATCAACATAACAGGTTGTTTTTCCGTGTACGTACACGAAAAACAGGCCATAGCACCTTTATATCATTTATAAAGGTGACTTGAGATAGCGCTTACAAATAATCCATCAACCCTGTTGATTAAATAGATTTTATCACCGTTAACTTGTACGATCAACTGTTTTTTGAATATTCGATAAAATCAGATAGATTCTCCTTTAATAATCTCATATCCTAACAGTGATATAGATATATATGCATCTTTTTCTATTTTATTCACAATACTTTCAACAGCCTTTTCACCAATTTCCGCGATAGGATACTTCACTGTTGTTAAACGCGGCGAAATATATTTCAGCATATCAATATCATCAAATCCCATAACTCCCGCCGATTCCGGGATCGGGATATCTTTTTCTTTTAAAAAATTTATTACTTCCAAAGCATATAAGTCTGTAGAACACACTATAGCTGTTTTTTTAGCTGGTTCAAACGAATAATCTTCTAATTTCTCTAAATAATTCGGAACCTTTATTACAAGCGGTTCAGAAGCGCTGCCCTCTCTGATTCCTTCCATAAATCCAATAAAGCGCTCTTTTTGTGTGTAAATGTTTGATTTTCCCTCATATGCCAGAGGAGGGCTTATATAAATAAAGCGTTTATAACCGTTTGATATAATATAGTCGACTGCCTCTTTCATAGCTTGCCGCTCATGAATTCCGACATATTCCCAATCTCTTGATATATAATTGAAAATAGTTACGATTGGTGTATGAAATTTGCTTAAATAAGCGTTAAATTTTTCACCCTCATTTACTGTGAATAAAATAATTCCATCCACTTTTCGATTAATTAAGTACTCAATGCATACCCGCTCATTTTCAGGATTTTTATCTGTTAGCGTAATATAAACAAAATAACCAAGCTCCCTCGCTTTCCGTTCGATTGCATTCATTAACTGGGCAAATGAACGATTGTATAAATCAAACAGCACAATGCCGAGTGTCATCGTTCTCCCCATCACAAGGCTTCTTGCAGTATAATCCGGCTGGTAATTCATCTCTTCTGCCACTTTTAATACTTTGTTTCTTGTTTTTTTACTAATCCCTGACCGGTTATTAAGCGCTCTATCCACAGTGCCAGCAGAAACACCACAAATGGCCGCGATATCTTTAATGGTAACTCGCATTTTTTATTCCTCCTTTGGCTGCCATTTATCTCAAGCTCACTAAGATTGCTAATACTTTATTATACTTCACCTGGGCGGTCAACTTATAAATTAACTAATAGAAAACATCACACCATACCTATAAATCGTATTCTAATTGACGGGCAAAAAAGGTATACCCACCAAGGAGACCATGTTGGCCATTGACTGTTATACTTCCAAACGAATTAAGAGAAAATAAAAAGGATTGGACTCTGCTTAACACAGGGTCCAATCCTTTTTGTCGTCCAGCTTAATTGTCTGACTCTTTAAATTCATTCAAGTATGATAATGCACAAAAAAAGACAGAACGGCTCCAAATCAGAGATCTGGAAGCCAAACTTTGTCTATAGCCTGATAGAATATGCCGCTGCACGTATGCTTTTCATGCATGATTTTATAAAGCAGAGGCAGGCTCCGTATTAGGCTGCGGCTCTCCAAATTGCGGATAGCCTTTTTCATCGTAGGTAAACGACTGGATGCAGGCATGCCGTCCCGCGTCATTGAGCGCTTCTCCGCCTCCCGTTTTTTGATCCCGGGCGTGATACACAAGCAAATCTGTTGTTTCATCCTCGGCGACTGTAAAGCTGTTATGCCCCGGACCAAACTTTTTGTTTTCTTCGCTTGTTTGGAATACAGGCTGCTTTGACTTTTCCCAGGAAGCTGCATCCAGCAGATCCGCATTTTCGTCCGCAGTCAGCAGGCCCATCGCATAGTTTTCATCAGTAGCACTGGCTGAATACGTAATAAATATCTTTCCGTTTCTTTTTAAAACGGCCGGTCCTTCGTTCACGGGAATTTTCCGCATCTCCCATTCCAAGTCCGGCTTCGTAAGCATTACCTGCTTTGACTTTAACGTCCATGGGTTTTCCATTTCAGCGATATATAAATTCGAGTTTCCTAAAATGGACGGATCTTTTTGCGCCCATACGTAATAGTAGGTGCCTTTTTGTTCAAACACAGTGGCATCCAGGCAGAAGGACTCCCAGTCGGTTTTCACCTGTCCTTTTTCTTCCCAGCTGCCTTCAAGTGGATTGCTGCTGCTGTTTTGAATCACATACATACGGTGCTGAAACGTTTTGTGTTCCGGATGTGATTCTTCATTTGGCGCAGCCGCAAAATAGATGAACCACTTTCCTTCTATATAATGAAGCTCCGGTGCCCAGATCAGGCTGCTCATCGGCCCTTCTTCATGCTTTCGCCAAACCGTAACCGGCTCCGCCTCCCGGAGTCCATTTATTGTTTCTGCTCTCCGCAGTTCGATTCGGTCAAATTCCGGCGCAGACGCAATAAAATAATAATAGCCGTCCTGGTGTTTGTAAATAAATGGATCTGCTTGTTTCAATAATAATGGATTTTCATATACTGTCATTGGAGGTTCTCCTTTTTCAATTGAGCTTTTTGCTCGTTTAAATAACGAAGCATGGTATGGCGATCCCTTAAGGTATGCGCCTTCTGCAGGCTGGCTGATACAAGTTCTTCGTCAATTTGAAGGTCCTCCGGCGAAACCGGAGCCCCCGCCTGCTTCAGCAATCCAGCAATGCGTTCCGGATCCGGTGTGTCGATAACGATTCCTGCTTTCATAATTTCAGACCGGTATTGCTTGTAAACGTTCGCGATTAAAACAGTCGCAGCTGCTACTTTTGCGCCGTGCAAAATTTGCGCCCGCCCTTTTTCAATGAAATCCATCTCCCAAAAATGGGATAAGTGATGCTCTGCTCCGGAAGCCGGATGGGACTGTCCGAACAACAGCATTGCTTGTCCTGACTCAATCAATGCATCCATTAAAACACGAATGCCCTCTTCTTCTTTTGCGGCAATTTGCTCCACGTGACTCACACATTTCCGCAAAGCTGTTTCTGTTATAGCAGCAGCTTCTTCCGAATAAGGTTCACCTGCTGTTAAATGTCCGAAGCGCCAGTCAGCAAGCGAAGTGAACTTTGCCAGCATATCGCCAAACCCGGCTGCAATCATCTCGGCCGGTGCAGCTGTTAAAACACCAACATCCGCAAAAAGCGCCTGTGGGCATACAGCCTTAAGGGTCGTTTTCCTGCCGCGGATAATGAGCGGAGCCCCTACCGAGGTAAAGCCATCAACCGATGGGGCAGTCGGAATTGAAACAAATGGGATACGCGTTTTATCGCTGCAGAACCGGGCAATGTCGTGAATTGTTCCGGCTCCAACGGCTAAAAGCGCATCTATATTGTGGTCAATCGCAATTAATGCTTGAATAAGAGACACTTCATCCGCTTTTACATCCCCGTTTTGATCAGGATCGATTAAACATACGGTACTGTTTATCTGCTTTTTCTTTAACCGCCGTATTAACTCGTCTCCAGCGGCCGCCTGTGTATGACGGTCTGCAATAAGCAGGACATTTGTCCAATTTTTTGACTGAAGATACTCGGCGCATTGAGCGAAGGCATCTCTCTCAACAACGATTTTTTCAATTCTCATTCGATTTTCGCTCCTTTTTGAAGCCGGATCACATTCCATGACAGCGCAGGAAGAACTGCGGTTACTCTGCCGCTGTCATGGGACGCATTTCCATTGGAATGTGGCTCAACCGGTGCAGACTGTACAGAGTTGGTTTGCTTTAAATTGCCTCCATTCTCAAGCACGATATGCTCTGCAACTGCATAGCCTTCAAAATTTCGGATATCACATTCCAGCTGAAGCACCTGATCCACATCACGATTTAAGGCAAAAATCGTCAGCTGTTCTTTTTCTTCATTATAAACGGCCATCGATTCAAGCACCGGTACATCAGTGAAATCCTTGCTGTCGTACTTTGGAGAAGAAACAATCGGGTTTAATGCCACGCCGCGTCCATACACAGATGCATGCATAAACGGATAGTAAATCGTTTGTTTCCACGCGGCCCCGTTCTGCTCGGTCATAATCGGAGCAATTACATTCACCAGCTGCGCAAGGCAGGCAATCTTTAAGCGGTCTGCATGCTTCAGCATCGTAATCAGCATGCCGCCGACAAGCAATGCATCTTCAAAATTATAGATATCTTCAAGCTGGGGCGGTGCCACTGTCCAGGGCTCCAGCTTTTTATCCTGTTCATTCGAGTGATACCAGACGTTCCACTCGTCAAAGGCAAGATGGATCTGCTTCTTGCTGCGCTTTTTCGCTTTAATATAATCAGCAATCGAGATGACGGACCGGATAAAGTCATCCATTTCAACAGTCTGAGCTAAATAGTTTTTAATGTCATTATCCCGGTTGCCGTAATACTGGTGAAGAGAGATAAATTCAACATGCTCATATGTGTGGTCCAGAACAGTCGCTTCCCATTCGGCGAAAGTCGGCATATTCCGGTGGGAGCTGCCGCATGCTACAAGCTCAATAGAAGGGTCCACCCATTTCATCGCTTTAGCCGTTTCCGCCGCAAGACGCCCATATTCATGTGCTGTTTTATGACCAATCTGCCACGGTCCGTCCATTTCATTTCCCAGGCACCATGTTTTAATGTTATACGGATCTTTGACACCGTGGGAAATGCGCAAATCACTGTAATATGATCCGCCCGGATGATTGCAGTACTCAACCAGGTTCCGTGCCGCGTCGATGCCGCGCGTTCCCAAGTTCACCGCCATGTTCACTTCTGTGCCGGCCCGCTTTGCCCATTCCATAAATTCATTCGTGCCGATTTCGTTTGTTTCAAGCGCCCGCCAGGCGAGCTCAAGTCGTTTCGGACGCTGTTCTTTCGGGCCGATCCCATCCTCCCAGTTATAGCCGGAAACAAAGTTTCCGCCTGGATACCGGACGAGAGGAACCTGCAATTCATTTACCATCCCAATAACATCACGGCGGAAGCCATGCTCATCCGCTTCCGGATGACCCGGCTCATAAATGCCGCCATATACGGCCCGCCCGAGATGCTCAATAAAGGAGCCATATACCCGTTTATCAATTTCTGCAATTTTAAAGTCTTTCTCTATAATCATCGTTGCTTTCATCTTAAAGCCTCCTTAAGGATAGATTGTTAGCAACACAACGGACATGCTTGGCAGCTCTGCTGTTAACTGGCCGTTCTCCAGCGTAAAGCTTGTAAACTCTTCCGGCTTCACCTGCTCAGGGTTTTCAAACGTGTTGTGGGCGTTCATTACATCTGCAGTTAAAACACGTCCTTCTACAGACAAGGAGCTGCCGGCGATACCCCGCACATCAACGGAAATAGATGCGCCATTTTGGTGGTCAATGTTGCACAGGCTGAGGTGAATAACCCCATCCGTATTTTTGGAGGCGGTAGCGCTTATCTGGGAAAGAGAATCACCCTCCATTTCATAGGCGCCGCTGTTGATGCTGATATCTAAAAGCTGTGCATCCTGATGCACTTTGTACATTTCAAATACATGATAAGTTGGTGTAAGAATCATTTTTTCATTATCTGTGAGTACCATCGCCTGCAGTACATTTACCGTCTGGGCAATGTTTGTCATGTGAACGCGGTCCGCATGTTCGTGGAAAATATGGAAATGAACTGCTGCAACAAGCGCATCACGAATCGTATTCTGCTGATAAAGGAAGCCAGGGTTTGTGCCGGGCTCTACATCAAACCAGGTGCCCCACTCATCAATAATCATGCCAATCCGCTTTTCTGGATCATATTTATCCATAATGGTTGAATGGCGTGTAATCAGCTCGTTCATATGTAATGCTTTTTTCATGGTGACAAACCACTCGGATTCCGGGAAATCAAGCGCAGAGCCTTTTCCTTTCCAAAAATCGCCCGGAATTGTGTAGTAGTGAAGGCTTAATCCATCCATAAACGGTGCAGCTTCACGCATCAGTACTTCTGTCCAGTTGTAATCGTCTACATTCGCTCCTCCGGCAATCCGGTAAATTTTATTTTCTCCGTAATTGCGGACGAAGGTTTGAAAGCGGCGGTATAAATCAGCATAATATTCGGGGCGCATATTTCCGCCGCAGCCCCAGTTTTCATTCCCGACACCGAAGTAGGTTAATTCCCATGGCTCTTCCCGGCCATTCTCCCTGCGCCAGTTGGCCATTGGGGATTCACCGTCAAACGTCATGTATTCAACCCACTCCGACATTTCCTGAATGCTGCCGCTGCCGACATTGCCGCAAATGTACGGCTCGCACTCAAGCATTTCGCACAGCATCATAAATTCATGAGTGCCGAAATGGTTATTCTCCACCACACCGCCCCAGTGCGTGTTAACCATATGCTTGCGCCCTTCACGCGGACCTACGCCATCCCGCCAGTGGTATTCATCCGCAAAGCAGCCGCCCGGCCAGCGCAGCAGCGGGATATTAATATTTTTTAATGCCTGCAGCACATCATTGCGAATACCATTTGTATTTGGAATATCTGATTCTTCTCCTACCCAGATTCCTTCGTAAATACAGCGGCCAAGATGCTCTGCGAAATGGCCGTAAATATTTTTGTTAATCGTTCCCTTTATAACATCAGTGTTTAATGTAACGTGGTTTGTCATATCAAAAAACTCCTTTTCGCATTCATTAACGGCTGTCTTTTTTCCCCACTATGACTATCCCGTCCTGATTGATTCCTGTAAATACATAGGTTGGAATACGATATTCAAAGTCCCAGGCTTCTAGCACAACAGCTTCTATCTTATCCCGGCCTGCTGAAATGAGAAACCGCGAGCCATCAAGCTGCAAAAAGTCCAAGCCCTTTAAGCCATAAGGCTTGGACTTAATTTGTTTATTGTCATCCTTTGTCATTTCAATAATATCCCAGGTTCCATCAAGTGAATCAGGAATTATTGGCTTTTCTATTTCTCCACTGTAGCGCTCGGGTGAAACCAGCGGCCATCCATCGCTGCTCCAAACAACTTTGCGAATATGAAGTGAATGCCATGTTGGATTTTTTTCATCTCTTGCATGATGGCATATGAAATAATCATTATCTTCTTTTAAAATCGAATTGTGGCCCGGCGCAATCCAGCCTAGTGATTCCCCAAATCTATAACCGCCAAGAACTTTAAGGCCTACTTCGTGCGGTGGAAGAGAAGTATCAGTCAAACTGTTTCCGTCCCGATCGTAATAAGGACCTGTCACAAAGTCGGAGCGGCCCACTCGAATATGGTATGTGGAAAATAGGGAGTCGTAGGAGACAAATAGATAATATTTTTTAAAACCGGGGTGATAAACGATATAGGGCCCTTCGATCGCTCCTTCCACACTTTTATGCCGTCTGGCTATAACCGTTTCTTCTGCTCCTTCTTTTTTCTTCCCGGTCAATGGGTCAATCGGAAACACCCGGATACCGCCAAAAAAAGAACCGTAAACAAGCCATGGTTGCTTTTTCTCGTCCCAAACAATGTTTGCATCAATGGCGTTTTGCTCATCTGTATGCGTTGTTTTCACAACTTCTCCATAATCTGTCCACGGGCCCTCTGGGTGTTTAGCGCGTGCAAGGCCAATAAAAGACTGGTTTTTACCGAATTGGGATGCAGAATAATACATTAAAAATTCATCACCGTTTTGAATAACCTCCGGTGCCCATAATCCTTTAGCTCCTGTCCATTGATATGCTTCTTCAGGAATGGCGTCGAACGCGTAGCCGACCCACTCCCATTTAATCATATCTTTGGATTTGCGAATCTGGACTCCGCCACGCGGTTCTCCGTTCACTTTAGCATCAGTCGAGAATACATAATATGTATCTCCGTACTTTAAAATAGCAGGATCATGAACGTGCAGCGTGCCCCATTCTTTCTCGTTATTAACCGTTGATTCGTTCATCCGTTCATACTGAATATCCAAAAGGTTCGCATTCATTCAGATCCCATCCTTCATTTCTCAACTTTCTTGCCCCAAACAGCCGTCCCATTCTCGCCAAGGCCGGTAAATACAATGGTTCCTTTTCCATTTTCCCAATCCCACGCGGCTGAAAGGATCACATTTTCTGACACTGTTTCGCCGCCCAAATCCCATTCAAGTAAAAGCATGTTTTCTTTCGTAGTTGACCAAAGGCCTGATACAGTATCACCTTGAATTGAACCGTCTTTTCCCAGAGTAATGATTGTGGAAGAAGCCGGCTCCTCATTGAACCGTTCATGATGAATATATTCCCACGTACCGGCGATCTCCCTCTTGTTTGCTTTAACACTTCCTTTACCTGTATAGCGTTCAGGCGAAGCAACCGGCCATCCATCCTCCGTCCAAAAAACCTCTCGAACATGCAAATGCGACCAAAATTTATCGTCCCCTACTCTAGCATTATGAAGAATATAGTCTTTTCCATTATCCTGCAGGAAGGCGCTGTGGCCTGTGCCAATCCAGCCACTGTCATTCTCAAAGAAATAAGAACCAATTATTTTCGTTCCTGTATCCCAGGACCCATCGCTTACATCAATCATTTCACGGCCGTTATAGTCTAAATATGGGCCTTCAATCGTTTGTGACCGCGCCACTCTAACATTGTAGGTATCTTCAAGCCAGCCATATGATGTCATCAAATAATACATATCAGTTTGATCGTTATAAAACAAAGAAGGAGCTTCAATTCCATAGTCCATATTCTTTCTCTGGGCTATTTTCACGCCTTCCTCATTTCGATTCTTCATCAGACCGGTTTCCGCATTTATCTCTACT
The DNA here is from genome assembly GCF_000970685.1 of Domibacillus indicus. Taxonomy (GTDB): domain Bacteria; phylum Bacillota; class Bacilli; order Bacillales; family Domibacillaceae; genus Domibacillus; species Domibacillus indicus. Next base: position 45,578 of record NZ_LAJB01000014.1, on the reverse strand, counting down.
AGAAAAATTCCGCCAAAGTACGATCCATAACTCATCCAGTATGTTCCGTCTTTCGCTTGTATGATAGATGGATCAATGGCATTTACTGTGTGCCCGTCACCTTCTTTTGAAACAGCAACTGCTCCAAGGTCTTTCCATGGACCTTCCAGCGAGCTGCTTACTGCTGCACCAATGTAAGAGTTTCTGGATCCTGTTTGAGAAACAGAATAGTAGAGATAAAAACGGTCATTCATTTTCACGACTTCTGGAGCCCAAAACGTTGACCCACCCATTGTCCATTCAGCTGCCTCAAGTGGAACCTGGTCAAAAACACGGCCTGCGAATTCCCAGTTAACTAAATCTGTTGATTTGCGAACTTGAATACCCGGAGCCGGCTTTCCACCAGTCATATAATCGGTAGAGTACACGTAATACACACCGTCTTCTTTTATAATCTCCGGATCATGTGTATTATTGGTTGTCCATTTCAATTCATCCATCACAATATCCGGATCTGTTTTGCTTGCGACTGATTCAGGCGGCGCCTTCGGATACGTTATGGCTTTTTCCTTGTAAAATCCGGAGATACCCAATACAACCGCAGTCGAGATAATCGCCACAAGGATTGTCCATCTCTTTCCTGCCGACACGCACTTAGCCTTTCACACCGGAAATTGCAACCGATTCGATGATTTGTTTCTGGAATATAATAAATACAATCAGCATTGGCAAAAGAGCTACTACAGACGCAGCCATAATAAGCGGATAATCACTTTGAATAGCATACGACGCATTAAAGTTTGCGATTACAAGCTGGAGTGTTTGTCTTTCAGGCGAATTCAAATAAAGAATAGGCGCCAAGTAGTCATTCCAAATTGCCATAAACCATAAGATAAACTGTGCAGCGATCGCCGGCTTGATCAGCGGCAAAACAATACGGTAGTAGATTTGAAAGTATGAGCATCCATCAATTTTAGCCGCTTCAATAATAGCGTTCGGAATACTCGTTAAGTACTGTCTTATAAAGAAAATCATTATAACATTGCCGAAAAGACCTGGGACAATTAAAGGAAGCAATGTATCAACCCAGCCGATGTTTGAAAAGATGATAAACTGTGGAATCATCACCACAGGATAAGGAATCATCATAGAAGCAAGAAGAAGCAGGAACAGCTGGTTTTTCCATTTAAACCGTAACTTTGAAAACGCGAATGCCGCCAGGCTGGAAGTAAATGTTCCGATGATCGTAACAGACAGAGCTACTGTTAAACTGTTGGTAATCCCGCTTAAGAGAGGACCCTTTTCCCATATTTCAAAGTACTTTGTAAATTGAATCGGATCTGGTATCCACGTTGGTGGAATAGCAAAAACATCTTCCCGTTCTTTTAAAGAAGTTGTAACCATCCATAGAAGCGGTGCCACCATGATAAATGCACCGACGCTAAGGAGGGCAAAGATCACGATGTCAGCTATCCGCTTTGTTTTTCTTTCAGAGGTATGTTTTACTTTTTCCTTGTTCTTTGCAAAAGTTGCCTCCATCTTTGTCACTTCTCCTCTCTGATGTTAATTAATCCATATCATAAGATGTTTTTTCATTGATTTTAAATTGAATTAATGTAACTACGAAAATAAAAATCCCAAGCACCATTGCCATAGCCGATGCATAGCCCAGCTGGAAATTACCGAAAGCTTTCTCCCAGATGTAAAATACGACTGTAGCGGAAGAATATTCCGGACCGCCGGTTGGAGTCATAATGTTGATTTCTGTAAATACTTGCGCACCCCCAATAATAGACGTAACAACGATAAAGAACGTCACTGGCTTGACCATTGGCAAAGTAATATGGCGGAAAATTTGAAAAGCGTTTGCTCCATCCAATTTTGCCGCTTCGTAATAGGTTTTCGGAACACTCTGAATAGCAGCCAAATACAGGAGCATAGTATAGCCAAGGCCTTTCCACACAGTCATGAGAATAAGACCCGGTTTCACAGTGTCTTTATCTGACAGCCAGTTTGGTCCTTCAATTCCGAAATAACCAAGAAATTGATTAATAAGCCCATAATCGCCGTTAAATGCCCACTGCCACAAAATTGCAATAGCGGCAATGGAGGAGATTACCGGAATATAATAAATAACGCGGAATGTGCTGGTCGCCCATATCCCCCGGTTTAATCCCATTGCCAGGAGAAGCGACAGGATAATACCAATTGGAATCCCTATCATAAGAAAGATTGTGTTAAACATAGCTTTATGAAAATATTCGTCGTGAAGTAAGGCTTTAAAGTTTTCCAATCCGATAAAATTCATTTGACTAAGGCCGTCCCAGTCTGTAAAAGCTGCGTAAGAAGAATACGCTACCGGAATCATTGAAAATATCAAAAAACCAATAACAGGCGCTGCAATAAAAAGATAACCATACAGTCCTTCTTTTCTATACAGTTTTGATTTTTCTGCTTTCATATTAGGCACCTCCGTTTAGCAGATTTTATCTGCGTATGAATAAAAGAGTGCCAGTTGTTACAGATTGCACTGAACTGGCACCTTTTTTAAAATTTTTAAGCCTTATTTTTTTGACTGCTCTTCTTGCTTAACTGCTTTATCAAGCAGTTCCTGCATCTTTGGCTGTACTTCTTTTGTATACTCTGCCGCTGTTTTCTTGCCATCGAGTACCGGCTGAACATTGGCGAAGAAGTAATCGAGCCATTCACCGTTATAAGTAAAGTCTGTTGAGTGGCTGCGGCCGTAGTCATTAATAATATCAAGGAATTCTTGTTTGTTTTCCGGAACAATTGATGTATCCGCTGCCCATTCTTCCGCTACTTTCACAGAGTTTGGAATTTGAACACGCTGGTCAATAAGGGCTTGCTGGCCTTCCTGGTCAGCTGATAGATACATAGCAAGTTCAGCAGCTGCTTCCGGGTTTTTAGATGTTTTCGAAACGCCGATTCCAAGTGAACCAATCCATGCAGCAGATTCACCAGTAGAACCAGCAGGCCAAGGCATTAAATCATATTCAAATTTAAGCTCTTTTTCAAACGTACCCATATCCCATGGACCTACAGGGAAGAAAGCAAGCTGTCCACGAAGCCATCTTTGGTACGTGTCTAATGATTGTGCTTCTCCGATTGACGGTGTTACCTTGTATTTATTTTGCATGTCTGCAAAGTACTGCAGCGCTTCCACGAATTTCGGATCATCTACTGTTACTTTTGTGTATGTTTCATCTACAAAGTCAGCACCGTTACTCCAAACAAATGGCTGAAGGGCCCAGTTAACGTTGAATCCAGTTCCATACTGATCCATTTTCCCATCACCATTTGTATCTTGCGTTAGTTGTTTTGATACATTGATAAATTCATCCCATGTCATCGGCTTGTCTTTATCCGGAAGAGCGATACCTGCTTTTTCAAACATTGTTTTATTGTATCCTAGAGCAAAAGGTCCAAGGTCTTTTGGAAGACCGTAAATAGCTCCTGTTCCAGTTTCTTTTCCATCATATTGGTACTTCGCTACACCTGTTTCCCAAATATCGTCTAGATTAACACCTTCCGAGCCTTCAACGTATTCTGTAATATCTCTTAATACATTTGAATTCACATAAGCTTTTAATTGTCCTGGATTGTAGAAAAACACATCTGGAATTTTACGTCCTGCAATCGCCGCCTGTAATTTTGTATCGTACTGGTCACCAGCTGTTACTACAATATTTACTTTAACGTCCGGGTTGGCTTCTTCAAATTTCTTTACAACCGCCTTATAAGCTGCCTGTTCCTGCGGCTGTCCTCTGAACATAAATGTTAATTCCTTTTTGCCGCCACTGTCCTCGCTCGCACTTCCTCCATTCGAGCATCCACTTAAGACCGCACCAATCATTAAGAACAAAGCTAAAAACAATATATTGAACTTCTTGTTTTTCATTTACTTTCCTCTCCTTCTCTTTTTTTATAAATGAGCCCTTGAAGCATTTACCCCTTATCCGCCTCTACTTATACGTACATCCCTATCAAAACAATAATATTTTTTATACATTAATGCTGTTCATATACAATGCTTCCCTCGACAAGATACTTAAACAGGATGTTTTTACTATAGTTTTGCGCTATAATAACAAACAGTTATACGAACAACTAAAAGGAGTCTATTATAATGAATAAAAATCAAAACAAATTATTCAATGGCTTAGAAACAGTCACCAACCTTTTCCAGCTAAACATTTTATGGATTTTGTTCTGCCTTCCAATCATTACAGCTGTTCCGGCCACTGTTGCCATGTACTGTGTTATCCGGCAATGGATCATCCATCAAGACCCTGGAGTATACAGGTCTTTCATTCGGTTTTTTAAAGAAAACTTCAAAAAAAGTTTCCTTATCGGATTGCTTTTGTACGCTATTGCCGGCTTCCTGTACCTCAACTTTTTTTCTATTTTGAATTTTCATTACATGCGGCCGCTTTTCCTTGCTATATTTATCGCCTTCGCTGTTTTGTTCATAGGTTTTACCTTGTTTTTGTTTCCGGTGATGGCGCACTACGAAGGAGCAATAAAAACGCTGCTTAGAAACACTCTTTTCTTCACGATCGGCCGGCTTTTCACTACGGTTACTCTGCTGGCTATTGCTTTTATATCAGCCTTGACCGTGTACGCTGTTCCTTTTTCTTTCTTTTTTATCGTGAGTACAGGCTCCTACTTGATCTACATTATCTGCCACAAGACTTTCACTAGAGTAATAGAGACGTAATCTTTAAAGTATATAGAAATGTTTTTTCACCTGGCGCGGTAATCAATTTAATCGCGCTTTTTTTATGCTCCACACGGTTTTCGAAAAAACGCTTTCCATCAAAATCCCTTCCTGCTATATAAGCCCCCTGCCCATTCCTCCTATCTGTTCAACCGAACCTCTACAAGGTGTATCCAGTTTTTAGTAGACCAGCTTTTTCTTTCAAACCAATTATCCTTTAAAACAATACGTTAACTTAATAGTATTATATATTCCAACTGAAAACGCTGTCAATAACTTTTTAATAAACATAATCTTTTTTTATTTATTAAGATTAATTAATTTGTTAACTTAATTTTTTTATTGTATAATTAATTAAAATCAATTAACTTTTTCATTATTTTATTTTTTAGTTAATCATCATTATGTTATTATTTATGTTAATTAAATACATCAGAGAAAGAAGGACATTGCTTATGCAATTAGAAATTGATCAATCCTCGCTTGTTGTTTATGAAGCACTGGCAAGCGAGGTCCGCTTAAAAATCATCCAGCTGCTGTCTAAAAATAAAATGAATATTAAAGAATTAGCGGAAGAACTGGGAATCAGCAGCCCCATTGTGACCAAGCATATAAAGAAGTTAGAAGCTGCAGGGATTATCAGAACCGAAAAAATCCCCGGAAAGTCCGGCCAGCAGAAAATTTCCATCTTAAAGGTTGACCACATTGAGATCAATTTTCCAAAGAAAATCTTTCACTCATTTGCTTCCTATGAGTCCTCAGTACCAATCGGCCATTATACAGACTTTAATGTAAAGCCAACGTGCGGCCTCGCAACGGAAAAAGATTTTATCGGCCCGGTAGATGAACCGCAGTATTTTATGGACCCTCAGCGCGTAGACGCAGAAATTCTCTGGTTTACACAGGGGTTTATTCAATACAATACGGCAAACTTTCTAAAACCTGGAGAGTCATTGCAGCAGTTTGAAATTTCCCTGGAATTATCTTCAGAATTTCCTTTTTCTAATGATGTCTGGCCTTCGGATATTACGTTCTCCTTGAATGGAATTGAATTAGGCACCTGGATAAGCCCTGGAGATTTCGCAGACACGAGAGGAAAATACACGCCTGACTGGTGGCCCCATAATTTAAACCAGTATGGGCTGCTGAAAACGATTCGCATTACAAAGCATGGAACTTATATAGATGGCGATCCTTTGTCAGATATCTCAGTAGATGATTTGGACACAACCTGCGACAGATGGACTTTTTGTCTTGAAGTGAAAGAGGATGCCGAGCATGTAGGAGGCGCAACTATTTTCGGAAAAAAATTCGGCAATCATAATCAAGATATTGCATTTAAGCTTTATTATCTCTAAAACACCTTTATTAAAAAAGCGGATGTCTTACGAAAAGACATCCGCTTTTTTAGCAAGTACTTACTTTGTTTCGAACCTGTAGACAGTCCGCGACGCATAGTTTTCTCCTGGCTGAATCGTATTCTGGGGAAAACCTGGATGATGAATAGAATCCGGCAGTCCCTGTGTTTCCAGGCAAAGGCCGGCGTATTTCCGCGACTCTCCGCCATCAAGCAGTACGCCATTCGTTATCTGCGTGCCGGAATACAATACAACACATTCTTGATCCGTTTTTATTCTGAGCACACGACCACTTTCTTCATCTGATAAAGTGATGCCGCCATCCCCGTTTAAAACAAAAGGATGGTCGTACCCTTTACCTGCCAGCTTATTTTGCGGGTCATTTGATTTTACCCCTGCTTGAATAGTCTGGCCCCGGCGAAAATCGAACGCAGTGCCTTCAACTGGCTGGAGCCTGCCGGTCGGCAAAAGCTGGTCATTTAATTCTGCATACCGGTCGCTGTCCATTTGCAGCAGGTGACCGGTAATATCCCGTTTTACATTACCGCTTAAGTTAAAATACGTATGGTTTGTCAGGTTTAGAAGAGTCGGCTGATCCGATACAGCTTCATATTGAATAATAAATTCATTTTCATCATTCAGCGTGTACGTAACCGTAACCTTTATGTTCCCCGGATATCCGCCTTCCCCATCGGGGCTTTCATGGGTGAACCGGACACCGCCTGGTATGGATTCAGATTGCCAGATGACTTTGTCAAATCCTTCCTGTCCGCCGTGCAGATGGTTGTTTCCATCATTGCGTTCAAGGGTGTACATTTTCCCGCCCAGCTCAAATGAGCCTTCTCCGATCCGGCCGGCAAAGCGGCCAATGACAGCACCTAAATACCAGGGATTGTACGCATACTGATCGGTTCTTCCATACCCCAGTACGACGTTTTCACGGTTTCCTTCACGGTCTGGCACAATAATTTTGGTAATGATGCAGCCATAATCAATAAAAGACACTTCCATGCCATTTTTGTTTTTCAGCGTAAACTCTTTAATATTTTTGCCATTTATATTCCCAGTCATATTCTCCGCTCCCTTAGTAGAAGAAAAGGCCGGCTCATAAATGAGACAGCCTTTTTACAAATTACTTCCAGATTGCTTCTCCCCACTTTAGCTCATTGCGCAGCTGGGATGTTTTTGTGTCATTGTCAATAATGATACATTCAATGCCAGCCATTTCCGCAAAGTCATACAGCTGCTCAGCGCTCACCGCAAAAGAAAGAACTGTATGATGGGCGCCGCCCGCATAAATCCAGGATTCCGTTGCTGTTTTTAAAGATGGCTGCGGCTTCCAGAGCACTTTTGCGACTGGAAGGTTTGGTGTTTGCTGCGGTGACTCAACTGCATCCACCACATTGACGATTAAGCGGTAGCGTCCGCCCATTTCTACAAGCGACGCATTAACTGCCTGTCCACTTAATCCGTCAAACACAAGGCGTGCCGGATCTTCTTTTCCGCCAATTGAGAGCGGATTAACAACAATCCGAGGCTTCGTGGCCGCAACAGTCGGGCACACTTCAAGCATGTGCGAGCCAAGAATCATTTCATTTCCTTCTTCTAAATGATACGTATAGTCTTCCATAAAGGATGTCTGCTCGTTGCCGGCTGCAATTTTCATCATGCGGAGAAGCGCAGCTGTCCGCCAGTCACCTTCTCCCGCAAAGCCGTAGCCGTCTGCCATCAGCCGCTGAACTGCAAGACCTGGCAGCTGCTTCATGCCATGAAGGTCTTCGAAATTCGTTGTGAACGCTGTATAATTGCCTTTTTCTAAAAATGACCGCAGTCCAATTTCAATACGCGCCTGTTCCTTGATGGCTGCACAGGTTTCATCACTTTCTTCAAAATCATAGAGCTGCTTGTATTCTTCGTAAACATCATCAATTTGCGCGTTTGTAATCGCGCTCATTTCTTCGACAAGGTCTCCGATTCCGTAATAATCAACAACCCAGCCGAATTTAATTTGCGCTTCAACTTTATCACCGTCTGTCACCGCTACGTTTCTCATATTGTCACCGAAACGGGCAACGCGGATATTCGGCCCCTCCGCCACAGCTGCCGCGATTTTCATCCAGTCACTTACATCTTTCCTTACAGATTCATTCTGCCAGTGGCCGACAATTACTTTGCGGCCGATCTGCATGCGTGTGCCGATAAATCCATATTCCCGGTCCCCGTGTGCCGCTTGATTTAAGTTCATAAAGTCCATGTCAATACTGCTCCATGGAATATCACGGTTAAACTGCGTATGAAGATGAAGAAGCGGCTTTTGTAAGGTTTTTAAGCCGGCAATCCACATTTTTGCCGGTGAAAATGTATGCATCCATGTAATAACACCTGCACAATTTTCATCACTGTTTGCCTGCTGCATAAGCTGGTGAATATCACCTGAGGTTGTTAATATTTCTTTAAATACGATGGGATAAGCAAGCCCATCGCCTTCATTTAATCCGCTTACAACCTCCTCGGAGTTTTTCTGAACTTCCTTCAATGTTTCTTCTCCGTAGAGATGCTGGCTTCCCGTTACAAACCAAAATTCTTTATTGTTTATCGTTAACATCCTTCTCGCTCCCTTGCGTTATTTTCAACGTGTTTGTTCCGCCGGTTTCCCTTTAAACCAGCTGCTCGGCCTTCTTCTGAATGACTAAATGATCAATCGCTGCCTGCTCGATTGCAAGTCCCTGTTTATAGCGTTCGATAAAGACTTCAAAGCCTTCAACGTCTTTTTCATCCGGCGCCGCTTCCACACCGGCATTTCCGGCGAATACTTTTTGATCAAGATATTCTTCCAGTGATTCATTTCCTTCTTTGTTAGCGGTAAAGGCTGCAAGCAGGGCAATTCCCCATGCACCGCCTTCACCGGCAGTTTCCATAACGGACACAGGCGCATTCATAGCTGCGGCCATGATCTTCTGCCCGGCCCCTTTCGTCTTAAACAGGCCTCCATGCCCCAGTATTCTATCAATCTGAATATTTTCTTCGTTTAATAGAATATCCATTCCAATCTTCAAAGTTCCAAGTGCCGAAAATAAATGTACACGCATAAAGTTTGCCAGATTGAAATTGCTTTCCGGTGAACGCACGAATAATGGCCGGCCTTCTTTTATTCCTGTGATATTCTCACCGGAATAATAGCCGTAAGACAACAGCCCGCCGCAGTCCCGGTCTCCTTCAAGAGCTTTATTGAATAAAGCTTCAAACATTTTGTCTGTATTTACTTCAAAACCAAGAACTTCTGAAAATTCACGGAAAAGCTTGACCCAGGCATTAATATCTGAAGAGCAGTTGTTCGCATGAACCATACCAACGAGGCTTCCAGAAGGCGTGGTAACCAGGTCGATTTCCGGATAAACCCTGCTCAACTCTTTTTCCAGCACGATCATCGCAAACACCGAAGTTCCCGCTGACACATTTCCAGTACGCCGGGCAACACTGTTCGTTGCGACCATGCCTGTTCCCGCGTCGCCTTCTGGAGGACAAAGCGGAATACCAGCTTGAAGGTTCCCGCTTACATCTAATAGCTTTGCACCTTCTTCTGATAATCGGCCGGCCTCATCGCCAGCCGGCAAAGCCTGGGGCAGAATCTCTTCCAATTTCCACGGGTAATTCTTTTCACGGATCAAATCATCAAAAGTTTGAATCAGCTTTGTATCGTAATTTTTTGTTTCCAAATCGATCGGAAACATACCGGAAGCATCTCCAAGCCCTAACACTTTTCTGCCCGTCAGCTTCCAGTGGATATAGCCAGCCAGCGTTGTGAAGAAATCAATGCTTTCCACATGTTTTTCTTCATTTATAATCGCTTGATATAAATGGGCGATGCTCCACCTTTGCGGAATATTATAATTGAAAAGCGCAGTTAATTCTTTTTCTGCTCGTTCCGTGATCGAGTTTCTCCAGGTACGAAACGGCACCAGTAATTCTCCCTCTTGATTAAATGCCATATAGCCGTGCATCATTGCACTGAAGCCAATAGCGCCTACTCTCTGAAGGGTTACGTCATACTTTTCTTTTACTTCAGCAGCCATCTCCTGGTAGCTTGTTTGAAGACCCTTCCAAATATCATCAAGAGAATAGGTCCATATGCCATTCTCCAGGCGATTCTCCCACTCATAGCTTCCCGAAGCTATTGGCGAATGGTTGGAATCAATCAGAACTGCCTTGATGCGGGTAGAACCAAACTCAATACCTAAAGCCGTTCGACTGCTGGTAATATCAGCTTTTATTGAATTCAGCTTGTTAGTCATTCAGCCACTTCCTTTTGATCGATAATGTATAATCCCTTATTAAAATTCGACAGTGCTGAAGGGCGTGTAAGATAAAGTATTGACCTTAACCCTGAAGCCCCTTGTCAGCGACGTTATAATCGTTTTATCCTTTTTGCCCGTAATAAGCGTTTGCTCCATGCTTTCGCAAGTAATGTTTATCCAGCAGGAACTGGTCAATCGGCTGAATAGCAGGATTGAGCTGAAATGTATGTAAGCCCATTTTAGCGACTTCTTCCAGGACAACGGCATTATGAACCGCTTCCTTCGGATCCTTCCCCCAGTTAAATGGTGCATGCCCATAAACCAGCACTCCCGGCATCGCCTGAGGATCAGTGTGGGCAAACGTTTCGACGATGACGTTCCCCGTCTCCGCTTCATAGCCTCTTTCAATTTCGTCCTGCGTCAATGGGCGTGTACATGGCACTTCTCCGTAGTAATAGTCGGCGTGTGTTGTACCAAGAGCCGGAATTGGACGCCCAGCCTGTGCCCAGCTTGTCGCCCACGGTGAATGCGTATGAACAACTCCGCCAATCCCCGGAAAATTTTTATATAAAATTAAATGAGTCGCCGTATCAGAAGATGGTTTTAAACGTCCCTCCACGATATTTCCTTCCAGGTCAACCACAACCATATCGTCCGCTGTCAGCTTGTCATATGCCACCCCGCTTGGTTTAATGACTACCAGCTTTTCATTTTCATCGAAACCGCTTACATTACCCCAAGTAAAAGTAACAAGCCCGTGTTTAGGAAGAGCGAGGTTTGCTTCAAGAACTTCCTGCTTTAATTGCTCCAGCATAAAAAGCCTCCTTATCTAACTTGTACGTATATCTATTTTCTTAAATAAATAATAGTACAATATGTACGCATAATCAATACATTTTATGATATTTTTTCAATAACTTAAAAAAAGCTCATAAACAGGTTATTGTTTATGAGCTTCTTCTATTGCTTTTACAGATGATCTTATGTGAAGATCCGGTTTAAAAATAATGGGCTCCTGCATGGATTCTTTTTTCGCTGCTGCGCCTTTGCGCCCCTCAATAAGTTCTATCACCAGCCTTGCCGCTTCACGGCCAAGATCACTTTTCGGATGTTTAACAGTTGTCAGCTTTACTTCAGATATATCTGCTAAAAATGAATCATCATAGCCCACTATTGCTATATCTTCCGGGACCCGGAGATTTTTTTCACGCAAAATATTCAGCAGGCTCAGCGCCAGCTGGTCGTTGTAACAGACAAGCGAGTCAGGCACAGCTTTTTCCGGAAGCGCCAGCAGCTGCTGCAATTCGTGAGCCGGCTTGCTTTCTTTTTCTTCTGTGTAATACGTGATAATATTTTGGGGCTCAATCGGAATCCGATACTTTCGGTGGGCTTTCAAAAAACCTTTCATGCGCTTGACACCCTGAATGTCATCTGTCTTAAAAAAGCCGGCAATATTGCGGCAGCCCTGTTTGATTAAAAATTCCGTCTGCAAAAAGCCGCCTTTTTCGTCATCGATGGCCACATACAGAGGTTCCAGCTCATCATAATAAGCATTAATCATAACGTACGGGACGTTTTGCCGCTCCAGGTTTAAATAATAGTTAATATTCGGGTTGCTGAAGGCGCTCTTTGTCGGCTCCACAATAACACCTTCGAAAGAACCGGCCAATATTTTCTCCAGGATTTCTTTTTCGGTTTCGTGATTATTGTTTGTGCTGAACAGCGTAACATGGTAGCCGTGTTCACTAAGTATTGATTCCGCCCCCCGAATAATAGACGGAAAAATATAATCTGAAATATAGGTTGTAATTAACGCAATGTTTTTTTGCCCGCCTGGACCAGCCACAGCTCCATTCGCCTGGCGGTCAGCACAAAATGTGCCGGCACCCTGCTCACGGTACAGCCAGCCTTTGCTGACCAAATCACCCAGTGCAAGCCGGACTGTATGGCGGCTTACACCGAATTCTTTCATCAGTTCACTTTCCGAGCTTATTTTTTGATGCGGCAAGAAAGTGCCGTCTAAAATACGCGACTGAATCGCCTTTTTAACCATGCTGTGTTTTGTTTCCAATGGATCACCCCAGTTTATTCTGCTTCTCTCCATGCTGACTTATACGTATATATTAGCATACTTGCGCATCGGAAACAGATTATTTTATACGTTTTCCTGGAAGAAGCAGCTATTTTGTGATCCGTTTACTGATGGGTGAATTCCAGCAGCTTGCATGAATGAGGGGATAATTTGCAGCAAATTTCACCATCCTGCAGCTTTATTTGTTCATCTTTCCATATATCTGTTACTGCCAGTGAATGATTTTCCGCACTCAAATCCAGCTCACTTAAGTGCACACCGACATTTTGCATTTCTTCCCCGATATTAAACAGAGCCACATACACTTTATGGTTCCCTTCCGCTTTCCATATCACCTGTCCGGCATCCGTTCTTATTACCTGGCGTGCACTATGGCTGCTTTTATGCATTTCAAGCACCTTTTTGTTTGTTATTAATGATAGTGTCCAGTCATCGTTGTCACGCAGTTCACCGCCAAACATTAAAGGAGAGCGGGAAATGGCCCATAATGTCATCATCGTTCTTTGCTCTTCTTTTGTAAATCTTGTGAACCGGTCGTTTGCCCCTCCATCAACGGACCGGATGCCGATATGCCCCAGCGGCAGCATATCAGCATCCGGCCAAAAGCCCGGCCCGCTGTTTTTGCTCCATTTGTAGCACCGCTCAAACATGGCGTGTAAATGATCCCAGATGTCCCAAAAATCATCTGTCATCCGCCACATGTTTGCATGTTCTTCCAGGAAACTCGCGTGTTCCAAAGAAGCCGGCCCCGGAGAAAGACTCAATACCATTGGACGCCCGCATTGATCAATCGCTTTCCGAATCATCTTTATTTCATCTAGATGGGCGCCATATAACCTGGAGTCTGCAATATCGTCTACTTTTACAAAGTCCACTTCCCATTCCGCATAAAGCCGGAATATAGAGTTATAGTATTCCTGCGCTCCTTCTTTTGTAATATCGACGCCGTACATATCTGTATTCCACGGACAGATCGAGTTTGGCTTGGCAATATCCCGCGCCCGCACATTCGTCCCCAGCAGGGCTGTGTTTTGGTGAACTGCCTGCCGGGGAATTCCCCGCATAATATGAATGCCAAACTTCAATCCTAACTGATGGATGTAAGCAGCCAGAGGCTTAAACCCCTTTCCGCCTTTTGCAGAAGGAAACCGGTTTTCGGCCGGAATGAGCCTCGAATATTCATCCATTTCCAATGGCACAAACGGGCGGTAAGCAGACGAAACAGCTCCTGGCTCCGACCACTGAATATCTACGACTACATACTCCCAGCCATATTCTTTTAAATACTCGGCCATATAATCCGCGTTTCCTTTTACTTCATCCTCTGTTACTGTCGCTCCGTAACAATCCCAGCTGTTCCATCCCATTGGTGGTGTCAATGCATATTGATGATGCTTCATTTGCTTCGCCAGCCTTTCGTTAAGTAAACATGTACGAATGAATTCCAATTCCATAAAAAGTTATTTAAAATAATGTGAATTTATACTACCATCTCATTGTCCGGCCTGTCTATAACTGTCCATCTTGTTTTCAAGTGTTTTATAATAAGAGGGAATACTTCTATATTTGAAAGAGGGTAAAAGAAAAGGTTGTTTCAATAAGGTAAGTTTATTTTAATGTTAATTGGCGGGATACCTCTTTTAAGAGGCTGATAGCTGAATGAATTGTCTGCGAGGGCAGTTCTTCTGATCAGAGCCTTTCCTAAAAGCCAGCAGAAATGGCTTTTAGGAAAGGCTTGTTACTAACGTTAAAAAACAAAAAGTTTACACTAGAAAGGTGATGTTTCAGCGGCAGTGTTTACTTTTTCCCTGCCTATTATTCAGCCTGCGGGCGATCATCTCTTACCAGCTCAGCTGCTCTCGCATTTGATTCCACCTGCTCAATATTTTTACAGCCAGGAATTACACTTGTGACAGCTGGATGCCTTAAACACCAGGCAAGTGCCCATTCAGCCATATTAACATCCGTAGGTACTTCCTCTTGCTGAATTTGTTCAACCAGCTTCAGGATTCTTTCCTGTTCTTGTTTATCTCGATTATGACGGACGTCATTTTCGCCAAATACAGCACCCGGTTTATATTTGCCGCTTAAAAATCCGCTTGCCAGCGGCACGCGGGCCAATACTCCAAGGTTTTGTTTTTCACAGGAAGGCAAGACTTCTTCTTCCGGCACACGGTCAAGGCGGTTGTAAACAACCTGAATCACTTCTGCGTTCACATCGCCCGCCCTGCTTGTCTGATGAATGTTTGCGTTGCTGCCAATCGAAATGCCAAGGTTGGCGTACCTTGCCCGCTTTTACCTGCTTGTCAAGCTCCGTCCAAAGATCATCATTGTCAAAGGCTTCGTCGCTTCCGGAATGGAATTGATATAGATCTATATAATCTGTTTGAAGCGCCTTTAAAGACGCATCCAGCTGCTTTACGACCGCTTCGGCCGACCAGTGGCTGCTTCTCTCAAAATTCCCATGAAATTGATGGCCAAATTTTGTAGCAACAATCCATTCCTCACGCTCTTTCTGGATCGCTTGTCCAATTAGTGACTCAGACAAGTGGTCACCATAGCATTCAGCAGTATCAATAAAGTTAATGCCCAGCTCTTTTGCTTTGTATAAGATGGCATCGACTTCTTTTTGCTCAAAGTCTTTTCCCCATTCTCCTCCATATTGCCATGTGCCGATTCCCACTACAGATACATTCAAGCCTGTTTTACCAAGTATACGGTATTTCATCCTACCCCTCCTGTTCTCTGTAAACGGATACAATTAGTTTAATACACTCGAATCTCTCCAGCAATTTTTGAGATTTTAAAAATGAAAAGCCCTGTTTGAAACAGGGCTCCGAACTGTGTGCAAACATCTGCTTCCAGGCCGTTTACCAGCTGTAAATGCACGGTCTGTAAAAAACCCGTTTGTTCTTTTTCAACAACAAGTATGCTCCTTTCTCTTTTTTTAAATTCTGGCCGCTTCTTTTTCAGATTTATATTCTGGCAGCATATCTCCATGCGCCTCAATTAATTCATCACAAAGGCTGATAATATCATCCATCGACAATTCAGCTGCAGTATGCGGATCCAGCATGGCCGCCTGGTAAATTTTTTCTCTCGACCGGGTCATTGCCGCTTCAATCGTTAGTAGCTGAGTGTTAATATTCGAGCGGTTTAAGGCCGCCAGCTGCTCAGGAAGCTCGCCCATGTACGCCGGAGTAATCCCATTTCGGTTCGCGATGCACGGCACTTCAACAACGGCTTTCTCCGGCAGGTTGGAAATAAGGCCGCCGGTATTCAGCACATTTCCTCCGAATACAAACGGTTGATTCGTTTCCATCGCTTCAATAATGCGAGATCCATATTCATGAGAGCGTGCATGTGTTATGTTCTGGTCATTCATGAGTTCTTCTTTCGTTTTCAGCCAGTTATTGATTTGCTCCTCGCAGCGGCGCGGATACTCATCGAGCGGAATATTAAAGCGTTCAATCAGTTCCGGATATTTCTCTTTAATAAAGAATGGATGGTACTCTGCATTATGCTCAGAGGATTCTGTCACATAAAAGCCGAATTTATCCATCAGCTCATAACGGACCATATCATGATGCTCCGTTTTCTGCTTTTCTTTCGCTTTTCTTTTAATTTCGGGATATAAGTCTTTCCCATCAGATTTGATCTCAAGCAGCCAGGCCATATGGTTAATACCGGCAATCCGCTCTTCAATATTTTCATATGGAATTTCAAGATCTCTCAGAAGATCCTTTGTACATACCTGCACGCTATGACACAAGCCAACCATTTTCACATTTGTATAACGGGAAACTGCTCCAGTTAATGAAGCCATTGGATTGGTGTAATTAAGAAGCCAGGCGTCCGGGCAGACCTCCTCCATATCCTTTGCAATGTCGAGCATCACCGGGATCGTGCGCAGCGCCCGGAATAATCCGCCGATTCCAACTGTATCGGCAATGGTCTGGCGGAGTCCATACTTTTTCGGAATCTCAAAATCAATGACAGTACTTGGTTTATAGCCGCCGACTTGAATGGCGTTAATTACATATTCTGCGTCCGTTAATGCTTCTCTCCGGTCCGTATATGTCTTAATAGTGACACAAGCATTCAAGGTGTTTTTTAATGCTTTTAACAGTACTTCTGATTCAGACAAGCGGCCGGCATCAATATCAAAAAGAGCAAACTCAAAGCCTTGAAGAGCGGGAGACAGCATGCAGTCTCCTAACACATTTTTTGTAAAAATCGTGCTCCCCGCACCGATAAACGTAATTTTTTTCATTTCCTGGCCTCCATTCGAATTTTGTATTGAATTTTTAGTAAAAGTTAATTAATGTAGCTTTAATAAACTGATAATATAACGCTTTCAAAAATACAACAATGGTAAATAAACGCGGAAAAGAGGGTAAAATATTGTTTTCTTTGCCAGATGATTCATATCATAGTTTTGCTTATCATCATTCTAAAGAACCGCTCACTGAAGCCGCCCGGATTGTTTCGATCGGCTTTGAAAAACGGACATCAACGAGTTACTGCTGGGATGGCCGAATGCGAAAAAACGATTTGAATACGTATATCTTCCAGTACACACTGAACGGCTATGGAGAAATTCAAGCAGACGAACAAACATTACCTGTACGTCCTGGTGAAGCTTTTATAGCAAAAGTGCCAAGTAACCACCGCTATTACCTGCCGAAGGAAAGTACGGAGTGGGAATTTCTGTTCATTACACTGGAGGGAACAAAAGCAGAGGAGTGCTGGGATTATTTAATTAAGCAATTTGGTTTCAGAATCGCTTTGGAGAATGCGGGGCCGTTAATTTTTCTTTTGCAGAAAATTTATCAATTTGCAGTTAAAGAAGGGATTGAGGATACCTTCACTTCCTCCGCTTATGCATATGAATTTATAATGGGCCTTTACCGGTTTTCAAAGGGGATCGATTATGTTAAAACCGATATGCCGGATGATATCCGCATGTCCATCCAGTTTATGACAGCGCACTATCATGAGCCTCTGTCACTGGACGAGATTGCGGGTCATGCTGGATTGTCCAAACATTATTTTACAAATAAATTCCAAAAATATATGAAAACAACGCCCATTCAATTTTTAGCAAAAATACGAATGCAAAAAGCGATGGAACTTCTCTCTACAACAAATAAAACCATCCATGAAATTGCGGTTGAAACAGGGTATGACAATGCGAATTACTTCAGCAAGGTATTTAAAAAAATGATCGGGATGTCCGCTGACAGCTTTCGGAAAGATAAGAAAATGAACGACTTTCAGCATATTATTATTAATTAAAAAAGCTGCCTCGCACAACGCGAAGCAGCTTTTTTTATTTTCGCTTAAATGGCCACCAGACGCCTTGATTAAACGAAACTGTTATTGCCGGGATAAGCAATGGCAATACAATCAAGCCATATAACAGGAGGCCTGTGATAACAATTGTTGCGATTTGCACGAGGCTGAGGACACCGGAGGGCATCATCGCGCCAAATGTGCCGGCCAGAATAATAGCCGCCGTAATAATGACGGTGCCCATTTTTGCCATAGATATTGTCATTGCCTGCTGAACACTCACTCCGTCACTTGCTTCTTCCCGGAAACGGTCAAGCAGGAAAATGGAATAATCAATGCCAAGCGCAACAAGCATAACAAAACCAAAGAACGGAACCGCCCAGCTTACGCCGTCATACCCAAGCCCATTCACGAAAATTAATTCCGCTGCAGCGACCGATGTATAGTATGTCAAGAGTAATGAACCAATCATGTAAAGCGGCATGACCAGGGAACGGAACAACAGCGCGAGCACCACGAATAAGCTGGTAAGCATAATGACTACAGTTCGCGTAAAGTCATCAGACGATATTGTTTTCAAATCACTGTTTACACTTGAAATGCCGCTATACGAAAGGTCTGATTGCTCAAACGGCGTACCTGTCACTGCTTTTTCTGCCGTCTCCTTTACTTCTTCTACAATGTTAATAGCTTCTGGAGAATACGGGTCTTCTGTTAAGACAACTTCCAGCTTGATTCCTTTTTGCCCGTCGATTGTGTAGCGCTCCAGCAGATCGGCAAAGTCTTCTTTTTCAAGTGTGCCATCTGGAATATACATCCCTGTATCTCTGACACTTTTCGACTCGCTCATTGCGCGTGTTGTTTGTGCCGCGCTTGTTAATCCGCCGGCAATCTCACCAAGACCCTCGCTCGCTTCGCCAATACCGCCGGCCAGCTGCTCCAGTCCTCCGCCAAGCTCTCCAACCTGTCCGGCTGTTCCTTCAAGCTCTTCAGCCGCCGTATTGACTCCCTGGCCGATTTGGGTAAGCTGCTGCTGAACAGCACTGATCTGAGCAGCTGCCTGTTCAGTGCTGCCAGACTGCTGAATGCCGCCTGCGATAAGGCCAAGCTGTTCATTGGTCTGCCCGATTCCATCAGCTGCCTGCTGCAGCCCCTGTGCACCTGACGACGCTTCACTCCCCGATGGAAGCTGCCCTCCTGCCTGCGTCAGTCCATTTTGGATATCTGCCAATCCATCCTGCACTTCAATCAGGCCATCGCGCGCTTCTACAAGACCATCTGCCAGCAGGCCAAGCTGTTTATCAACGTAAAGATCATCAATTGCTTCTCCTGTCGGGCGTGTAAGTGTCCGAACTGTTTCTACTCCCTCTATTTTTAAAAGCTCCTGGCTGACCGATTCTACGTACGGCACCGTTTCTTCCGTTACAAGATCACTTTCTCCACTGATAATAACGTTGACAGGCAATGAATCTCCTTTTCCGAACCCTTCCGAAATTGCGTCAAGCCCTTTTACAGATTCATAGCTGCTGCCAATCTCATCTACTGTATTAAATGATAGTTTCCCCTCATAGGTAAATAAAAGCGGAACCGTTATTAAAGCGACAGCAAGCATGGAAAGAAGCGGACGCTTCACCGATAAACGGCTGAACCAGGCCCACAGCCTGCTGTCATTGTGAGAAGCTGACTTTTTAGACGGCCAGAACAGCTTTTCTTTTAATACCGCCATAAAAAAAGGAACGAGTGTAAACAGCACGATCAGTAAAACGGCAATTCCTACCGCCACACCCACTGCTGATTTGAAAATCGGAAAATCAGCAAAGCCAATAGCGGAAAAACCGATAAAGACTGCAATACCACTGATCAGCAGGGTACGCCCGGCTGTTTTATAAGTATTGACAATGGAATCCTCCACAGAATGCCCGACCTGTAACTCCTCTTTATACCGGCTGAGCAGCAATATACAGTAATCCGTCCCAATTCCAAACAGTACAGCTACAAGAAAGATCTGAGTGTAATTGGAAACTGGAAAATCGAACCAGTCAATAAAAAAAGCTACGAGCGACTGGCTGAGCAGGTACGTAAACCCAACTGCCGCAAGAGGAATAAGCGGCGTTATAATAGAACGGAAGACTGCCAGGAGCAGCACGAAAATCAATGCAACTGTAATAAGCTCCGTTCTTTTCAAGCCTTCCTGCGAACTGACATTTACGTCGTTATTAATAATAGCTTCCCCTGTAACATAAACCGTCAAATCATTATCCGCCAGTATGTCTGAACGAATATCATCCGCAAGCTTATTGATTTCTTCCTGTGTGCCCTCCACCGTTACGGGAACCAGCACGGTTTTTTCATCTTCGGACACAAGCTGGCTTTTCATCTCTTCGCTTTCAAATGGATTTAGTACACCCGTTACCGGCTCACCGATCTTTTGCAAGTCTGCTATGCTGTCAGCGATAGACTGGCGGGCATTGTCATCAAGCGGCTTATCCAATGAATAAACAAGCGAGATGGTTTCTTCGCTTGCCCCTGCTTTTTCTAGAATATCGGCTGCCCGCTGAGAATCTGTATCAGCCGGGAGCTGGAACGAGCCGGCTTCTTCCGCCTGCTCTGATAAATTAGGGGCCAGCACAAACAGGGCAGCTGTTAAAATAATCAGGCCGATGAAAATAGGCCAGCGCCATTGAATAATTTTTCTCATTGATTTTCCTCACCTAATTTCAAAATTTCTTTTAACTTGCGAAATGTCTTTACAAACTGCTCTACTTCTTTTTCATCAACATGATCCGAGAGGAGCGCGGTAATAAAGTCTGACAAAATTGCTTTTGCTTTTTCAACGAATGCAATACCTTCATTCGTAAGCTTTATCCATTTCGTCCGCTGGTCGCCTTCTGATTTCACGATTTGGATAAGTCCTTTTTCCTCCAGCTTTTTCAGCCGATTCGAGATAGCACTTTTATGGACACCCTGCATGACCGCCAGGCTGCCTGCCGTAATGGAACCGTGCTTGCCGATAATTTTCATCATTTGAATTTGTTCCGGGGAAAACTCATGGATAATCGGATCATCGATCGATTTGAGTACTCTCTCCGTTCCATAAACCATTACTTCTTCAAATAACTCAACTGCTTCCTGCAGCTGTTTTTCCACAATCGTTCACCCCCTAAACTTCATATTTTAGTTTAGGGGGTGAACGATAAACTGTCAATGAATAAGGTATAATTTTTTCAAAGGGGGGATTTGGATGAGTTTAAAACAACTGATTGCTTCGTTTTCAAAGAACGGCGGCCAGACTTTTATCATCGCTATTGATGGCTGCGGCGGTGCCGGAAAAAGCACACTGGCCGGCGCACTGCAAAAAGAACTGGGCAATACTGCAGTTATTGTTCACGCGGATGATTTTTATCAAGTTTCAAGCAAGCGCAATAGCAGCATTGGAGGCAGCTGGGATCTGAATCGGCTTGAAAATCAATTATTGAAGCCGCTCAGACAAAATATGCCGGCTCGTTATGAACGATACGACTGGGAAACCGACCAGCTTGCTGAAATACATGCTGTTCCGCCAGGCGGCTTTGTTATTGTAGAAGGCTGCTATACAATGCTGGAACGATTTCTGCCTTATTATAATTTTAAAATCTGGGTGGACAGTCCAAGAGAAATAAGGCTTCAGCGTGGAATTGAACGAGATGGCGAAGGATTGCGTTCGATGTGGGAAGATGTCTGGATGCCCGGAGAGCAGGTCTATATTCAAGAACAGTATCCTGCCGGTGCCGCTGATATAATCATAAGCGGAACAAGCGGGGAATATGTGAAGAACCTTTTAGAAAATTGACGGTACATTTATTTTAAACATTTTGAAACTTTTTGTATTAGTGCACGTATTTCAACGTGACATTAAAGGAGGATAAAAAGATGAATAACCATGAGATTGATTACCAATTGTTCGGGGATGACATGCAGTTTGTGCAAGTAGAGCTTGATCCGAAGGAAACAGTCATTGCAGAAGCCGGCAGCTTAATGATGATGGATGACGGTATTAAAATGGAAACGGTTTTCGGCGACGGATCTTCAAACCGCGGCGGCGGTTTAATGGGCAAGCTGCTTGGAGCAGGGAAACGTGTTTTAACTGGCGAAAGCTTATTTATGACCACATTTACGAATGAAGGAAGCGGAAAAAAACACGTTTCATTCGCTTCTCCCTATCCAGGAAAAATTGTTCCAATGGATTTGAGTGAGCATGAAGGCAAAATCATCTGCCAAAAAGACGCATTTCTGGCAGCTGCTAAAGGTGTATCTGTCGGTATTGAATTACAGCGCAAGCTCGGCACCGGCTTTTTTGGCGGCGAAGGTTTTATTATGCAGAAGCTTGAAGGCGATGGCATGGCCTTTATTCATGCCGGCGGAACCATTCATGAAAAGAAACTGGCTCCAGGTGAAGTGATCCGTCTGGATACTGGCTGCCTTGTCGCAATGACGAAAGATGTTGATTACAATATTGAAGCAGTGGGCGGCGTTAAAACTGCTCTGTTTGGCGGTGAAGGCCTGTTTTTGGCAACGCTTCGCGGACCGGGAACCGTCTGGGTGCAGTCGCTTCCATTCAGCCGCCTGGCGAGCCGTGTGTTTGCTGCTATGCCACAAAATGGCGGTTCAAAAGGGGAAGGCGGCCTTGGAGGCATTTTTGACTTTATTGGCGGCGACGGAGACTGATCGATACGTAAAAAAAGCGGCTGGCTCTCCAGAGTATATACTTTGCAGAGGAGGCCGGCTTTTTTTGTTTAATCGTCTTCTCAATGTTTTTCGGAAAGGCTTGGAGGGAATTTGAAAAATGTGTCAAAAAGAAAACGCATACTGTCACATTTTTTTAAAAATCTACCTTGAAATCCCTTCTTGAACATCCTATAATGAATTTGTGAAGTATTTCACATTATTAACTTGACTACCCTACTTATTAAATAGAGGAGTGTTTAGGATGATCGGAATTAAAGGCAACAAAGTCGTTCTTATCGGTACAGGTGCAGTTGGATCTAGTTATGCTTTTGCTATGTTAAATCAAGGTGTCTGCGATGAACTTGTATTAATTGATTTAAATGAACAAAAATCAATGGGCGATGTAATGGATTTAAATCATGGCGTCCTTTATGCTCCCACTTCTACAAAAGTAAGTTTTGGGAAATATACAGATTGTGCTGATGCAGCACTTGTTGTGATCTGTGCCGGCGCCAATCAAAAACCAGGAGAAACACGCCTTGAGCTGGTAGAAAAAAATATGGCCATCTTTAAAAACATTGTCGGCCAGGTAATGGATTCCGGCTTTGATGGTATCTTTTTAATCGCTACAAATCCTGTTGATATTTTAACTTATGCAACATGGAAATTCTCCGGCCTTCCGAAAGAACGGGTTATCGGCTCAGGCACCATTCTGGATACAGCCCGCTTCCGTTATTTGCTCGGTGAAAACTTCGGGGTTGCCCCGCACAGTGTGCATGCTTCCATTATTGGTGAACACGGCGATACGGAAGTAGCCGTATGGAGCAGTGCTAATATTGCAGGGATTCCGTTAAAAGATTATCTGGCCAGGGATGATAACGAGGATCAGGAAGAAAAAATGAAAGAAATCGCTGTGCAGGTAAGGGATGCAGCCTATGAAATTATCGAAGCAAAAGGCTCTACTTATTATGGAATTGCCATGGGGCTTACCCGTATTTCCCGGGCAATTTTGCAAAACCAGGATGTTATATTAACTGTTTCTGCTCTTCTAGAAGGTGAATTCGGCCATCATGATGTTTACATCGGCGTGCCGGCTGTTATTAACCGCCAGGGTATTCGGGAAGTAGTAGAAATCCCACTCAGCGACCGTGAAAAAGAATTGTTTGACTATAGTGTCCAAACATTGAAAAAGGTTCAAGAGCCATTCTGGCAATAATAAATTAAAAAACGAAAGCCTTTATTCCCTATGAATAAAGGCTTTCGCTTTTTAATTGAATCGTACCGGAATACGTAACTTCTTCATGCTCCTGGTCTTTTAAAAATGGTGCATGTTCAGGCTTGATACCAACAATATGAATTTCCGCATCTAAAATCATCAGTGTATCGATCAGTGCTTTAAACAGTTTAATTCCTGACAGTGTAATGCTGTCTACAGCAGTAAAGTCAATATAAAGCTGTTCAAATCCTCCATCATAAAAATGCCTGATAAGCTTTTCCTTTGTTTGCTCCATCAGCGCGTTATCTAAATCACCAAACATGGGAATAAGAGCCGTTCTGCTGTTTAATGAAATAAGCGGTGCGGACCTTTCTTTCATTTTAACGAGCGCCTGCTCCGCCTCTTCCTTTTTTTCCATCAGCTGAAAATCTGCCTCCGCCAGGCGCGTTTGCTGCTGATGAACCAATTGTTCAAGGCGTTCAACTTGCGGATTTATTTCTACACACTGGATCACCGCTTCATTGCCGCTCCATTGAACCGACATAGAATACGGCTTGAGTTTAAAGGCAGCAGTCAGCAGTGCCATCTCTACCATTGCTGACTGTTCCTGCAATTTTGCTAATTTTCGCCGGCTGCCTTCATCTACAATCGCTTCAAGATGTGCCTGTTTGCCAAAGTGGCGGATGGCAGACTCGGAGCATTCAAGCACATTTAACTGGCGGTCTATCCGGAAAGTCGGCAGCGGCATAAAATCAAGAAGCCCCAATCTTATTCCTCCCGCTCTGATCATTCATCCAGTCGATTAACTTTTTATAATCCGTAATAAAGATCGTATTTGCTGTACAATATGGTGATAAATCATACATAGACAAAAGGCGGCTGCCGACCATCAGCTGCGGACGAAACGGCAGTGCTTCCAGCGCCTCTGCATATGCTTGCAGCTGCGGTACATGATACAGAATTGTCACGGATAAGCAGATAACATCCGGCTGCCATTTTTCCGCGGCGGAAAGAGCATGCTCTAATGGCAAATTGGCGCCCATCATACGTGTTTGCCACCCGTTTTCCTCAAATAAAAAAGAAGCCATTCTCATACCAAGTGTATGCTGTTCCTCTTCCACACATAAAAACATTGCTTTTTGTGCAGCTGGCTGTTTTTTCACCTGGCCATGAAAACGCGAAATCATAAAATCGCATGTAGCTGTTGCCAGGTGCTCATCCGCCACTGAAATTTCATCCCGCTCCCACAATTCGCCAATATGCTGCATTGCTCCGCTTACAGTTTTTTGATAAAGATCTGCTGAGGCCCAGCCCTTGTTATGAAGAGCATACATAAATGCATAACTTTTATCCACATCGCCTTCAAGCAGCATTTGCGCCAACTCTATTGCTTCAGTGTTCAAGCTTTTTCCCTTCTTTCAATCGAGACAATTGCTTTTGCAAGCATACTTTTATACTTGTCTGCTTCTTCTGACTGATTGTCTTCAAGAACCTGCTGGATTCGTTCAAAATTGTCGATCACATGCTCCGCCTTCATTCCTCGTGATACAAGTAAGCTGGTCAGCCAATGTGCGTAGTCCACAAAAAGCTGAACATTTTGAAGTTCGTGAGCCGTCTTTAAATGATTAAAATGATGATGATTATCTTCCCGGCACTTTTCCCTGCCCCGTTCACCAAAACGGTTCATTAGTTCCGGATAGTCGCGGTACATGCCGTCCATAATTACTGCAATATAGTGTTCTACCTGTTCAAAAATCATGTCGCCACCACACGATATTTTTGGACTTTCGGAATGATGGCAGCCAGCTCCTGATCCGGGTAATTTTTTTCAAGCTCGTGGACTTTTTGGAACGCTTCGCTTGTAGCCCAGTTCATGTATGCTTCTTTCGTTTTCCAAACAAGCTGGACTGTTAATTCAGAAGGACGCTTTTCATTTTGAAGAAGCTGAAATGAAAGAAAGCCTTCGCACTTATCTACAAGCCTTGAGCGGTTTTGATAAATGGAAATGGTTTCTTCTACTTTTTCCTCGGGCACATTTACAATTGAATGAACAATATAACTCATAAAATATCACAGACCCGCCCGACCTGGCCGTCTTCCAGTCTAACCTTAATGCCATGGGGATGAAAGCTCGATTTCGTTAAAATGTCTCTCACTGTCCCGCGGGTTTTCTCTCCGGTCCGCTGATCTTTTTTTAAAATGACATAAACATCCATGCCAGGCTGGATGTCGCTTCGATTTTGGCCGTTCATTCTGTGCGCCCCCTTTTTTTCTTTATTATTAGTATAAAGGTTTTTTCTTTTATAAACGACTCTTAACGGTGATAGATGCAGATTTATACTGGAAGAAAACATTAATCTGTCCTTTAAAAAGAACATTTTTTTAATTTTTAAGCTTTTTCACTTAAAAAAATCTCAATTGTTCTTTATAATGAACAATGAGATAGTAGTAAACAAAGAAGGAGCGGAGAAAAATGAACAATCTGGATCACCTGCCAAAAACAATAAAAAAAACGCTGAGGTATATAAAACAGGATGTAGACACCCTTGATAAATTAGAACATCTTGAAAAAATGATCTTATTATCGATTCTTCACAGAAAAAAATTATTAACCAGAAGTGCAAAGTAACCCGCTGCCTGAAATAAATTGAAACAATCGATATTACAAATCCTTTTTGAAAAGTGCAGAAGAAAAGTGCTTTATCCGAGTAAGAAACAGCGGTATTCGTGGAGCGGGGCAGACGATAAACCCGTCTTCCCCGCTCCGCGGCTCTGCCGGTCTAATCTGCCTGCTTGTCCCATAGGAGTCTACGTCCCCCCGAATACCGCTTTTGTGGGGAGGAAAAACAGCAGGAATTGTTTTGCTTCTTTTATCAAAAGGAAAAGGCACCGTTATTTATTCGCAGCCTCTTTTTCCTAAAAAGGAAAGCGAAGCCGCCAGCCGGCAGTCCGTTACACTGCTTTTGAAAAGAAATGGCTGCATGTGAGGAGACGGCAGCGGAAGAGCCACATTCTACTTCTATCGTTCAGAGAATGGCTGTACCTGTATTACGTTATTTCGATTGACAATCTCTTTTTTCAGCAGCATGAAAGACCGATCATGTCGGTCTTTTCAGCTCAAATATGTCCCCAAGCCCGGCGTAAAAATTGCCAGCCAGCCGGCTGACCGGAGCAAGCTTTTTTGCATCAATCCGGCCGTTCTTATAAAGTTCTTCCTGAATGTGATACTGTACAATTCGGCCGATCAGCAAATCACACGAAGGGCCGTCTTCTGTTTTTCCAAGCGTTATTTGCTGCTCAAGCACACATTCCATGCGAATTTTTGCTTCCTGAACGGCGGGTACGTTTATTCTTTCGCTTTTAACAGGCGTTAACTCGGTAAGATCGAGTTCACTTTCCTCAGGCGGCAGCATTTTGGCAGTTTTATTCAGCTCCTCCAGATAAGATTCATCAGAAATATGCACTACAAACGCTGACTGTGCCGCTGCATTTCTTGCCGTGTCCTTCATTTCTCCTTTGTTTCTTTGAATGGATAAAGAAACCATCGGCGGATTGGATGAAACAATATTAAAATAACTGAATGGCGCCGCATTTAACACGCCTGTTTCAGAGAGCGTCGTAACAAACGCAACCGGGCGCGGAACAATACTTCCTGTGAGAAACTTGTAATTCTCCCGTTCACCAAGGTGTGCCGGATCGATTTTTTGCATTCTTTCTCCTCCTGTTACGAGACAGATTTTTTCTTTATATCTTTTTTATAATACTGCTCGGAGGTAAAAAATTCTTTTTTTAGCTTTTTCACTTCGCCACTCAGCAATAAAACAGCAATTACGTTTGGTATCAAAATCGCTGCGAGCGCAAGATCCAGGAAGTTCCAAATGACCTGAGCACCGCCAATCGCTCCAATTATAATAGACGCCAGGTAAACAAATTTCATTATAAAGCCCGCCCGCAGGCCAAATAAAAACTCCGCCTGACGAGAGCCGTAAAAAATAACAACAAGAATGGTTGAAAGCACGAAGAAAATAAGCGAAACAGTCACAAGTACACTGCCTGCAAAACCAAAGTACTGTTCAAAAGCCGCCGTAGTCAGCGCTGCCGGGTCCTCCAGCGCATTCTCTCTCGTCCAAACACCTGATGATAAAACAACAAAGGCCGTGGTACTGCAAATAATAAGCGTGTCGATAACAATTCCCATTACGGCCCAAAACCCCTGCCTGACCGGGTGATCAGTCGTTGCCGCTGCATGGGCAATCGGAGCTGTCCCAAGACCGGCTTCATTGGAATACAAGCCGCGGGCAAATCCCCAACGAATCGTTTCAGCTACTGCTGCACCTGCAAAACCTCCCACTGCCGCCATCGGCTGGAACGCATAAGAGAAAATAAGGCTTAATACATTCGGCAGCTCAGTAATATTCATCACAACAATAATAAAGCCGGCTCCCACATAAATAAGCGCCATAAATGGAACCACAATCTCGGTTACTCTGGCAATTCGCTTTAAACCGCCAAATACCACCATCCCTACTATTGCTGCTGTAACAATACCCGATACGAGAGTATTTCCATTAAATGTTTCTCTAACTGCTGAAGACACAGCATTTCCCTGTACCATAATACTTGGAATCAGTTCAATCATGAGGGCGAAAGCAAACCATGCACCGAGCCATTTCATATTTAATCCTTTTGTCATGTAATAAACAGGACCGCCCACATACTCGCCCGCTTTATTTTTTTCCCGGTAATGAACAGCGAGTACACTTTCAGCAAATTTAATCGACATACCGATTATGGCAATAACCCACATCCAAAACACTGCTCCCGGTCCTCCAAACATAATCGCAGCGGGAACTCCGATGATGTTTGCAGCCCCGACGGTCGAGGACAGCGCGGATGTAAGAGCCTGGAGCGGTGTAATATCCCCTTCTCCTTTTGGCTTTTTCAAAACGCTGCCAAATGTTTGCTTCAGCATGTAAAGCGGGTATCGAAATTGAAAGAATCCTAATTTAATGGTTAAATAAATACCCGTTGCCGCCAGCAGCGTAATAAGGGGAAAACCCCATAGCCAGCCGGAAAACGTACTGACCGCTTCTAAGAAAGATTCCATTTGCCTGCACCACCTAAATACATAGTTTTGTTTTTTATTCCCTAAGCCTGTCTCTATAAACAAAAAAGTGAAAGAAGGGGTGGAAAAATGAAACAAGCCCGGCATTTACTAGTATCCGGCAAAGTACAAGGGGTTGGTTTCCGTTATTTTGCCCAAATGACCGCAGTCGATCACGGTGTTACCGGCTGGACAAAAAATCTTGAGAATGGCTCTGTTGCCATTCATGCAGAAGGAACTCCCGAACAATTAAACTCTTTTGGTGAGTCGCTGAAAAAAGGCAATCACTTTGCAAAAGTGCATCAGATTGAAGAAGGAGCTGCCGACCTTCAATCATTTAGCTCATTTCGAATTAAATATTGACCTGTTTTGTCATTTACCGCTTCCATTTATATAACTATTCTTATAAAAAGCAGCATAGTGGGCTGCGGGCTGGCGGCTTCGCTTTCCTGCAGGGCGAACGCTGAACCAGCCGACGCTCTCGCGCTGCCTGTTTCAGCCTGCCTTATGGAAAGCGGAGTTCCGCGAATGCCGCTGTTTCTTGCTTGGGCCAAGCGCCGCTGTTCTTCTACCTTTTTTAAAAAAGAGTATGTAACATTGCTTGTTCCACTTATGTAAACGATTGACTCACGAAACTTTTGGCCAGACATTCTTTAAAAACGAATGAAGGGACGCTTAACAAGTTTGTTTTCATGGTGTTGAAAACAGCGCATTCAAGAGAGCGCTGTTTTATACAACAATTTTAATCCAGTCCTGATCAACACTTTCTGTGCCCTGGTCAAATGTCAGCTTTGTCCTGAAGCGATACGATTCATCACGCCCCGGAACCGGCAGCACTTCCGGCAGCCGGAAGGTAAAGGGCACCTTATTTAACTCTTCGGCAGCGATTGTCCGTGTTGACAAGATTGTGCGCGTTTCTATTGTTTTGCTTGTTTCGTCCATATGGTTTTCAAGCATAAGATCACATTCAATCCGGGTAATCCGCTGATCGACTGTTCCGCCCTGTATTAAAAAATATGCTTGAATTTGCTCACCCGGTCTGTATGTTTCTTTTGGCAGTATCAGATCAATTTGAGCTGACCCAATCCCCAGCAGTGACATATATTTTCTCAACATCATAATCATTTTCCTCCACCCTTTTTGTTTGTGTTTAGTATGGACCAATAAA
This sequence comes from Domibacillus indicus, assembly GCF_000970685.1. Taxonomy (GTDB): domain Bacteria; phylum Bacillota; class Bacilli; order Bacillales; family Domibacillaceae; genus Domibacillus; species Domibacillus indicus. Next base: position 15,629 of record NZ_LAJB01000014.1, on the reverse strand, counting down.
ACGAAAAAAAACCTTTGCCAGCTCTGGCAAAGGTTTTTAAAAAAACAGCGAGACCTTTACCAGGAGGTAAAGGTCTCGCTAACAGCAATATGCTGCCGGAACAGCCGAGAGTTAAATCTCTGAAATGACGACTGTACCGCTAAAGCTACTCCCCTTTAGGAGCATACGTTTAATTTTGTATAACCATTATAATACAGACCTTCCAAATTGTCAATCCGTGTCAATCCGCTTCTTATTTAGCGTTCCTTGCAACTTTTTCAACCGCTTCCGCAACCTGTTCGTGCACCGACCGGTCAAGCGGCTGAGGTACAAGATCACCAGGTTTTGTGCATGCTGCTATCGCTTCCGCTGCCGCAACAAGCATCGCGTGTGTTACTTTATCGGACTGTGCATTCAGAACGCCTCTGAAAATGCCCGGGAAGCCAAGAACGTTATTTACAGAACGGCCGTCTGCTGCAAATGCCGCCCCCGCCTCGAGTGCTTCGTTCGCTTCAATTTCCGGCTTCGGATTTGACAGAGCCAGAATAATCTGCCCTTTCCGCACCCATTCTTTTTTAATTAATCCTTGAACTCCGGTTGTTGCGATAACAATATCACAGCGGCTCATTAAGTCTTCTAAAGAATCCACCGGCATACCGCCGTAGTTTTCAAGCCGGTCTTTTGCTTCCTGTGAACGGTCTGCGCCCAGGACTGATTTTGTTCCATAGGCCATAAGCATACGGCAAATCGCCAGGCCTGCAGCACCCAGACCAATTTGGCCCACCGTTGCATCTTTTAAATCCACTCCTGTGCTTTTGCAGGCAGAAATAATGGCTGCCAGCGTCACAACTGCTGTACCGTGCTGATCATCATGCATAACCGGGATATTAAGCTCAGCTTTTAAGCGCTCTTCTACTTCAAAACAGTGAGGGGAGCCAATGTCCTCCAGCAAAATCCCGCTGAACCCCAGTGCAATGTGTTTGACAGTTTCAATAATTTCGTCCGGATCTTTTGTATCGAGCAAAATTGGAATGCCGTTAATACCCACAAGCTGGTCAAACAGCGCCGACTTTCCTTCCATAACCGGCATGCCTGCTACCGGTCCAATGTCTCCAAGTCCTAAGATCGCCGTGCCATCTGTTACAATGGCGACACTGTTGCCGATATTTGTGTAAATTTTCGCTTTTTCCGGTTCTGCCTCGATTACTTTGCACACATCCGCCACACCCGGCGTGTAAACGCGGCTTAAATCAGCGAGTGATTGAATTGGCATTTTACTCTTCATCTGTACTTTGCCGCCTTCATGGGCGCGAAGCACTTCATCCGATACCGCCCGCACCCGGAAGCCTTCAAGGTCATTAATGCTTTTAATAATCTTGTCGAGCTGCTCTTCATTTTCAATTTGAACGGTAATGTTCCGCTGTGTATAAGCAGTACCTACTTTGATCGTTTCAACTGCCCCGATATCACCGCCGCAAAGGCCAATCGCAGTTGCGACTTTGCCCAGGCTGCCTGGTACGGATGGAATTTCAATCATCAATGCACGAATCAATTTGTTATATGCCATTAAGTATGTACCTCCATTAAATGTTCTCTCTATATCATAGCGCTTTCAAGCTCTTTTTTTAGGATAAAAAACTTAAAAAACTTAAAAAATTATGTGAATTTATTCACATTTTATTAAACGAAATATTTCCCTGCGTCCCTTCTTCAAAATCACGCAAAATAATCAGGCTGCCTGTTCGTTTTTTACCTGCTGCTTTACTGTCTCTTTACGTGAAAAACTTGTTCATTTCCGTTAAAATTAAAAAAGAACGGAGCGTGAGTGATTGAAAAAACTACTTTATTTTGTTTTGCTGCTTGTTTTGGCATTCAATACACGGCCTCTTTGGGAAGAGTATGCCGAACCTTATGTAAATTTAGCGTTTATGGATATCATTAGCGAGGAAATGGAGGATATTCGTGAAAGCCCTGTTGTCACCAGCACGGTTGAAAAAGTAACAGGTGAAGTAAAAAGCCTGGTCGGCGCGGGACCAGAAAAAACCGAACCTGCAGAAAAACCTGCTCTTACTTCACCAGATTCACAGACGTTTTCAGTTTATAATATCCAAATCGGGGATAACCGCACTGATGTGGAAAAAGAAATTGGCGCACCGAAACGGCAGTCCCAAAATGAATATGGGACCGATTGGTATGCTTACCATGAGAATTATCAAAATTTTTTAATGATTTCTTACGATGAAGAAAACCATGTGAACGGCTTATACACGAACCACGACTTAATTTCATCCAATATTGGCGTTGCACTGAACACACCGAAGGAAACTGTGCGGGGACAGCTCGGCGAGCCGGTGGACAAAATGCGTAAAGGCTTGACCTATTATATGTTAAATGAAACAGATGAGCATGACTATTATCATATCGATAACTGCTTTGTTACCGTTTTTTATGATGTTCATGAACAAAATACGGTGACAGCTATCCAAATTCTAGATGAAGATCTTGAGGCAGACAAGGGTGGCATGTATGGAGAAAACAGCACAGCACTTCGGCATGGATTTGAATATCAGCTTTTTGATGTGACTAATGCTGCACGCGTTAACCATGGACTGCGCGTTCTGGCATGGGATGACCGGGTAAGTGAAACGGCCCGTCGCCATAGTAGGGACATGGCCGAACATTCTTATTTTGATCATACAAATTTAAAAGGCCAATCTCCTTTTGACCGTATGAAAGAAGGAGGAACACGCTTTATTGCTGCTGGTGAAAACCTTGCTTATGGTCAGTTCAGCAGTATTTTTGCACATGAAGGACTTATGAACTCGGCCGGCCACCGAAAAAATATTGTTAGTGACCATTACGGTTATTTAGGTGTAGGAGTCTCATTTAACGAGGATAACCAGCCTTATTTTACAGAGAATTTTTTTGATAACTAGCCGGACTGTCCTAGCCGCTGCGGCTCCAAAACCAATAAAAAAGGCAGCCCGAAACCGGGCTGCCTTTTTTATATGTTATATAAGATTAACCTTTTTGTACGTTAGTTGCTTGAGGACCACGTTGTCCTTGTTCAACTTCGAATGTTACTTCTTGACCTTCGTCAAGAGTTTTGTAGCCTTCGCCTTGAATTGCTGAGAAATGAACGAATACGTCGTCTCCAGCTTCGCGCTCGATGAAGCCGAAACCTTTTTCTGCGTTAAACCATTTTACTTTACCTTGTTCCATGTTATGTTGCCTCCCGTTGTGCTTATGCACAAATTAATACTATTCCTGCTCAAAGCAATATCAAGACAATAAGCTTTTACAGCACTTGTACCTTTCGAACAAAAATAATTCTATTTCATCTTAACAGCTTTTATAAAAATAAGCAAGGATTTCAAAAAAGAAAATGTTTTCATTTCCTTTTTGAGGAAAAATCATTCTGCCAATTCACTAAAAAAATACCCGCAAAAATCAAGGCACCTCCCGCTAAAATATAAAAGTGAAGCTTTTCACCTAATAAGATCCAGCCGCTTAGCACACCAAAAAATGGAGCTAAAAATAAAAAAGCGCTCGTTTTGCCTGGATCGCCAGTTTGAAGTAAATAAAACCAGCCGGCAAATTGAACAATCGAACCCATAAAAGCCAGCCAAGCCAGAATTCCTGCTGAAGCGATAGTTAACTGAATAACCGGATGTTCAAAAAAGAAACTCGCTATCAATAGAAAGAAACCGCCAAACAACATCTGGTAAGCGGTCAGCACCCAGGTATCCAGCTGGCCGCCCCACTTTTTAATAAGCAGCGTAGCGAAAGCCCAGGCGACCGCCGACATAATCCCCAGAAATGTTCCTTTCTCCGCCGTCAGCTCGCCGCCCATTGTGATAAACACACCAAGGAAGCCAAGAAGGACACCAAGCCACTGCATCAGACGGTACTTTGCCCGCATAAAGACCGTACCGAACAAAACGACTAGAAGAGGGTTTGTAAAAGTTAAAATGGCTGATTCTCCCGATGTAATGGTCCTCAGGCTTACAAAAATACAGCCCATTACAGCTGCTGTTTGAAAAAAACCTACCACAGCTATTTGCAGCCATTGCCTGCTGCTTTTTGGATGTGGACGTTTACTTATTTTCACAGCCAGAGCCATAACGATTCCGGCAATTATAAAGCGGAGCGATGCCAGTAAAAGAGGCGATGCATATGCAAGCCCTATTTTGCCGATCGCAAAAGTTGAGCCCATTAAAAATGTTGTCAGCACAACGAGAAATCCATACATCAGTCGATTCACTCTCCACCTCCCCCTTTCGATTGATAAATAACGCTTTTGCGGAACGGACAGGCGGGTTTGAAGTTAAATAACCAGGGACGGAATCACCATTTTCTTTTAAAAAGAAAAAATATGGCTGCATCAGCCTCATACAATCTTATCGTAAGCCACTTGGCGCCTGCCCTGATCCGGCTGTTTATACGTATGGCCATCAATTATCATTTGCCTGCAGCCTGGCCGCTTTGCGAAAACATTTTAATCTTTCATCGCCTGAATTAAATTGCCGGTAATATCAAGGTCGTTAAAATTGATTCCCAGTTGAATCGATGTCATAGCCACCTCTGGGCGGATACCGGACAGCGTAGATTTTACGCCTATTAATTTTAAGGCTTCAACTAAACGGAAAATCTCTAATGCAACCATCGTATCCACAACAATTACACCTGACAGATCAATAAATAGATGATTAATGCCTTTTTCTGCACATTGCGAGATCGTTTTTTCAAGCAGGTGCCGGGCTCGCTCGGTATCTACTGCTCCAATAACGGGCAAAAGACCTTTATGACTTTGCAGCGCGATAACGGGTGCGCTTAATTCATAAATCACTTCCTGCTGGCTCTTCAGCTTTAACTGGGAAAATTTATGGTTTTCTTCCACAAATCTGCGTACTACTTTTCCAAATGTTTTAACAAGCACCCGATTCCACCTGGTAACTTCCTCAAAAGTGTATGCGCCTTCATGATCGCGTACGAATTGGGCAATGTAATCAAGATACTGTTCCTGAACGTTTAAAAATTCACTTAAAATAATGTGGATTGGCGTATTTAAATGCTCGTCGTCCGTTGCAATTTCCCTAATCCATTCTGTAAAGCTCTCAAAAAAAGCTGCTTCTTCCTTAATGAAAACTTCACACAAATGCTCATGAAAATCAAAGTTTTGCTGCTTTAATTTGCGGATTACCTCTGGATCGTTTGATGCATATACTCCCTCGGTTTTTGATTTATTTAAAGCGGCGTACCATTCTTCAGTTAAGTTCCATGCCTTGTCCAATAGATATTTATACAGTTCTGGATTTCTATGCATTGTCCACACCCTCAGCCCTTAAATTAATTCTGTCTTATTTTTCATTTTATCGGAGTGCTTATTTTCTGTCGATTTTTAAATGCAAAAAAACCGCCCCGCTGCGGGACAGTTTTTTTGCATTTAAAATGTAAGTGCTGCTTCTTTTGCTCTGTTGAGGCCTTCTTGAATGATTTCCGCCGAACGGTCCGGAAACTGGTTATGCCCCTCAATTACGATTGTTTCTACATCTTCTACACCCCAGAATGCCATGACAGTCTGTACATACTTCACAGACATTTCCACGGCTTCTGCCGGACCTTCTGAATACACACCGCCGCGCGCGTTGAGAAGAACTACCTTTTTATCTTTCAACAGTCCAACAGGGCCTTCCGCTGTGTACTTAAATGTTTGGCCTGCCTGGCCTAAATAGTCAAGGTACGTATGAAGCGGCGCCGGAACGGTAAAGTTCCAAAGCGGGAATGCAAAAACAACTTTATCCGCTTTTAAAAATTGATTTAAGTATTTTGCAACAAGATCCGCTGCTGCTTTTTCATCTTCCGTTAATTCCATGCCGCGTGCCAATTTAAACATACCGTTAATTTTATCCGTGTCGTAATATGGAAGGTTTTCGGCAAAAAGATCTAGCTCCGTAATAGTATCCGATGGGTTTTCAGCACGGTATGCTTCTAAAAACGCATTGTATAGTTGCACGCTGACCGCTTGATCGGCCGGACGTGAGTTTGCTTTAACAAATAAAACGTTTGACATTTTCTGTTTCCTCCAGTTATTTAGTTACTTTTTATCACCATTGAAAGTATAACATATAATTAGTTGCTATAGCAACTAATTAATTTAATTTTTTCAATGAATATTTTTCTGCATTTTTGTCAGGATTCGGCGGACTTCTGCCAGCTCTTCTTCTGTAATGCCTCTTGTTACTGCTTTATGGAAGCCTTCCGTCACAGGGATAATTTTACATTCCAGCTTTTTTCCCCCTTCTGTTAAAAATACTCGCATAGAACGCCGGTCGCATGTCTCTGTAACACGCTTTATAAAGCCTTTTTGTTCCAGGCTTGACAGCATGCGGGTAATCGTTGTTTTATCTTTTTGAAGCTGCTCCGCCAGCTCCTGCTGGGTCCGCCCATCTCGTTCCCAAAGAAGCAGCATAATCAAGTTTTGTTCAGGAGCAAGATTGAAGGGAGCGAGCTGCTCTTTTACGCAGTTTGTTATTTTCAAATCGGTTTGATGGATAAAGATGCTGATATAGTCCTTGAGCGAAATATTCATGGCTTCCTCCCATAATGTTAAATAGTGAGGCTGTCTAACGCTGAAACACGAGTAATCCTTACGAGTTCAGCAGTCTGCTGAATACCCGATGAAGCACTTCATCATCACCGCTTCCCGTTAAATGGTGCTCAAGACGTCTGATCAGTTCTTCCTTCGGGTATGCAGCTCTCAGCTGATCAAGCAGGCGGCCCAGACGCTGGCGGTCTACAGAATAAGATGTTTTTTCCTGCGGCTGCCCCTTGATTGGCTGATTTTTATTTTCCTTTATATACTGGTCCAAATAATTTAAAATAATTCTCTTTAAAGAAGGCAGGGCGACCAGTGAAATGGCAGCCTTTCCAAGTATATTGCGCTTCAGAAAGCGGGCTGTTCCCGTGACTTCTGTACACTGCCTGCCATCTACAGAAATATCTTTAAATTCAATCGTCCACAGCACCCGTTTGAGCGGTCCGCTTTCATACACGCGTTCAACAGAATACCGCTCTTCCTTCAGCCATTCAAATGGGTATTCACGCCTTTTCATCGGCACAATCCCTAAAACTTTTGCTGTGGCGTAAAGAAACATAGACCGGTCTTTAAATTGTGCTTTCGAAAACTGGACTGGAAAAAGCCCTGCCACCCGATTTAAGTGGTCTGTGTCAGCCAAAAGCAGCCACACTTCATGCCTCGGCAGCGGATAGGTTTTTTGAAATCGGTACACTTTTTCTTTCGGCACTGTTATTCCGCCTTTTTTTGAACTCAGTTACACTGAGTCTTCATATTGTTTCCTGATGGTAATAAACACATCAATATTATCCAGGAACAAATTTACCAGATTGGGGTCAAAGTGACCGCCCCGCTCTTTATCAATAAATTCAATGATCTGATCAAGCGGCCAGGCTTTTTTATAAACCCGGTCGCTCCCCAAAGCGTCAAATACATCCGTAATAGCAGTAATTCGGGCATATAAATGAATCTCTTCGCCTTTTAATCCGCGCGGGTATCCTGTTCCATCCCACTTTTCATGATGCTCATGTGCAATAATCGCAGCTGTTTTAAAAATTTGGCGGGTCGAACTTCTGAAAATATTATAGCCCTCTGTTGTATGTGTCTTCATCATTGAATATTCCTCTGCTGTCAGCCTGCCCGGTTTTTTCAAAATATGATCCGGGATGGCGACTTTGCCGATATCATGCATAGGTGATGCAAGCTCAAGCATCTGCGCTTCTGTTTCCGGCAGTCCGGCCAGCTTTGCGAGCATCCGTGAATACTTGGCGACCCTCTTTACATGCTGTCCGGTTTCCTGTGAACGGCTCTCGCTTACTTCTCCCATTTTAAAAATAATTTCCCGCTGCGTTTTTACAAGCTCTGAGTGTAAAATAGCCGCTTGAATAGATTTCCCCATATAAGAGGCTGCCAGCGATAATGTTTTCGCGTCTTTTTCTGAAAACCAGCCTATCCCTTTATGAATCGCCTGGTACACACCGATTACTTCCTGGCCAAAACTGCGGATAGGTATGCAAAGCACCGATCGTGTCCGATAGTTTGTTTTTTTATCAATGGACGGATTAAACCGCTCATCCAGGTAGGCATCTTTTACCAGGACAGCCTCGCCTGTTTGAACGGAAAAACCGGCGAAACCGCTGTCAGCCGGCATATCAATCCGTTCCATTCCCTGCGCCACTTTTGTCCACAAGCGTTTTTTTTCGTGATCGATAAGCCAGAGAGTACAACGGTCAGCCCGCACAAGCCTGCGGCCCATCTCAGACATTAAAATGAGCAGCGTTTCCAGGTCACTTTCTCCTGAAATTTTCGCCGCGTAATTCAATATAATTTCGAGCATTTCTTCTGCCGAAAGCTCATACTGAACGGACTTGTTGCCCGTCATAACCTTCACCTCATCTATAAAAAGTTCCTATGACCTAAAACAATAGTATGATATTTTTAATATATCATACTTCTTGCGAAGATATAGAGCTCTATTTTGCAAATGAGGTGCATCAATGGGACCATTTGATTTTTTATTATTGGCACATCTGGCAGGGGATTATTTGTTTCAAACAAGCTGGATGGCGCGCTATAAAGCGTCCAGGTGGGTGCCGCTTCTCACCCACTGCTTTGTCTACACTTTAACTGTTTCTTTATTCGCCTTGATAGCGTTTGGCGGGCTTTCTTTACCGGCCGTTGCTTTTATCTTTATCACCCATATTCTGCTTGACCGGCGTACATTTGTCAGCTGGTGGGTGCGAACCATTATGAAAACAAACGGACCGGAAGCAGGCTGGCTCGGGATTGTCGTTGACCAAATCTTTCATTTATTTGTTCTTGCGGCTGCTCTGTACATATAAAAGCTCGTTTCCCAAAGAAAAAGCGTCTCTCTCATTTCGGCTTCCTATACAATGTAGAAACCTTTTCACGAAATTTATAGGTGTTTGCGCCAAATAATAATTCCGCTTGCCGCGTATAAGAGGGATGCGATATAAAAAATAGCTGCGATTGTTAAAAAGTCAACGAGGTAGCCGGTAATAATAATGGATGCCGCCGCTGCAACAGACGTCCAAAAATGATAGCGGCCCATATCTGAACCGGCATGCTTCTTATCAGTACTCCTTGCCAGTGCCGCCTTTTCTGTATTTTTTTGTACAGCCCCCAATATCCCCATCATTATTTGCAGCACATACACCTGCCAGACAGCGGTGACAAGCGGAAAAAATAACAGAAGGGCCGCCATTGCCAGTGAATAAAAAAGAAGCAGTTTTTTATCCCCGAATCGATCCGCCCATTTCCCGATAAGTGGATATGAAACAGCTGATGCCAGGGCAAAAAGTCCGTATGCCCAGCCAAATTGCGAATAACTGTCACCAACATTCCGAAGCAGCAGGACATAAAATGGAAAAATCATGCTCCCTGCCATAAAAACAATGCTTTGAGACAACACAAGCTGACGATAGCCCATTATTTATACTCCTCATAAAAATAATTCGTAAATCGTTCATTTGGATCGAACTGCTTTTTTTTCCTGAAAAACTCATCAATACGCGGATACGCTGTCTCCAGCTGTTTTTTTGAAGGAAAGGAGTAATAGGGAAGATAATAGCTGCCCCGGTGATTCAAGGTCACATCAATCATCTTCCGAATAACCAAACCGGCTTTTTCTACTTCTTTTTCTGATTTTCCCTGATTGATAAGCAGAACAAGCGCAAACATATCTTCCTTTGCATAAGATAAAAAGGCCTCGTCGCTTTTTTCTACATAGCGGACAGTGATGTTCAACAAATTAAACTCTTTTTCTTGCTGCAGAACAAAGCGCAGATCGTCTATGTAACTGGCAAATTCGTCAACCGGTACAAAATACTCCTGTAATACTTCTGTTTTTGTACTGCTTTCATAGGTCATAAAATCCGTTTCAGAGCGCATGGCATTATTTCTGGATTCATATGAACCGCTGCCTTCAAGCATATACTTCTTTTGAATATTCCAGAATGCATCTTTCCCCCGTCCGCTGTGGCGGGACAGGCCAAGGAAAAATTTCGGCAGGGCGACTATCCTTTCTGTTTTTAAAGCCTGATAGTCTTCGAGCAGCCGCTGATCCCCGGCTTTCACATAATCTGTTGCGTACATTTCCCTCAGAAAAGACGAAGGAGCAACTGAAATACGAGCAAGATGCATTTTTACCGCCGGGTTCTCTTTTACTTCTTCCTGAAAATAGCGGCTGTATTCACCGTAATCGAGTTCTCTTGTTTCTTTTTCATATAACTCATCCTCCGTCAAAGAAAGTGTTACATCAAGAATGATGCCAAATAAACCGTAGCCGCCAATAACATATGGAAAAAGATCGGCGTTTTCCGTCCGGCTGACCTGAATGATTGTACCGTCCGGCTTTAACAGCCGAAAAGATTGCACCGTGTCGATCAGTGATTCATGACGGATATCTCTTCCGTGTACATTTACGCTCAAGGAGCCGCCAATTGTAAAGATATTTTGTGACTGCATGACTTTCACGGCAAGTCCGGCTGGATTTATGTACTGCTGAATATCATCCCACGTAGCCCCTGCCTGGACGGTAATTAATTTTTTCTCAGGCTGAAAATCCAGCACTTTATTAAATGGCTTCATATCAATCATCACTGCTCCGGGATAGTACGTCTGGCCCCCCTGGCTGTGCTGCATTCCTGCAATAGTAAGGCGGCTTCCTGTCCGGCCTGTCTCGCTGACAATCTCTTTTAGCGTTTCTTCTCCATCCGCCTGTTTAATCTCTTTTACCCGGGCCGGCAGAAGACGGCCGGCATCCTCTGCCGCCGGTCTGGAATAAAACTGGGTATATACATATAAAGAAGCCGCAAATAAAGTACTGTAGCAAAGAACAAACAAAATTGCTCTCATTTTATAGCCACCTTCACAAAAAACCATTTTTTATAAAATATAACAATTATATCTAAAATTGTCGAACAGTAAAAAAGTGCAACTCAGCTTTCAGCCCGCTGAGTTGCACTTTTCAATTCTTTTTAAAATGAACCCGTCCATCCTCTGTAAATGATACACCTTCAGCTTCTAAAAGCCGGCGCTGCTTCGTCCTGGACGCTTCATCAGGCACATTTATTTCTCCTCTGGCATTTACGACCCGGTGCCATGGAAGGCCGTGCTTCTCACTCATCGAATGCAAAATACGGACAACCTGGCGAGCAGAACGCGGACTTCCCGCAAGCCTTGCCACCTGCCCATATGTGACCACTACGCCCGGCGGAATGTCTTTTAAAATACGAATGACTTCTTCCGTGAACGGCGTCATTCCGGAATGCCCACCTCAATATGGCAGAAGGAGTCAACGTCAAACAAGCCCTTGTCTGTCAGCTTTAAGCTCGGAATAACCGGCAGGCACAGGAATGATAAAATCATAAAAATGTTCTGCGATTCTTCGGCCAGCAGTGCCAGCTGTTCATGCAGGTGGTGCAATTCCTGAATCACTTCTTCATATGGTTTCTCTGACATAATGCCGCCAACACAAAGCGGCACCGCTGCCAGAACACGACCGCCATCTACAATAACAAGCCCGCCCTGCATGTTTTCGACTGCTTCAATCGCCGCCAGAATGTCTTCATCGTTTGTTCCGGCAGCCACCAGATTATGAGAATCATGAGCAACCGTGGATGCAATGGCACCCCGTTTTAAGCCGAGCCCGCTTACAATTCCCGCTCCTATACTTCCCGTTGCATGATGCCGCTCACAAACAACAATTTTCAGCTGGTCCCGTTCAATATCCGGGACAAAAAAACCGTCTTCTATTTTCACCCGGGCTTGAATTTTATTTGTAATAATCCGGCCGGGCACCACGCCGATTACCATTGCTTCTTGACCGGTGTTAAGTGGAATCTGCAGGGCTTCTTTTGTGATTTTCTTTAGGTTAATTGAAGATTTCACCGCTTCCGGCACAGCCGCCCGCTCTTTTTCGGCCTGATTCACATCGATAATGCGCCCGTTTTTAATAATTGTTTCGGGGAACAGTGCTTCAATGCTTTCCACAATTAACAAATCTGCCTGGTAGCCCGGCGCGACGGCTCCTTTATTTTGCAGCCCATGACAAACGGCATTATTCAGCGTCGCCATTTGAATGGCAATAAGCGGATTGAGCCCCTGCTCAATCGCCAGGCGCGCAGCATAATTAACGGTTCCTTCCTTCGCTAATTCGTCTAAATGCTTATCATCCGTACACAATGAAAACCGGGTGCTGTTCCGTTCGTGAATAGCCGGCAAAATCGACAGCAGATCTTTTGCGGCTGATCCCTCCCGCACTAAAACGTGGATGCCTCTTTGCACACGTGCTCTTGCTTCCTCAGCTGTCACGGCTTCATGATCATTGCGGATGCCCGCCGTGCTGTACACATTCAGCGCTTCATTTGACAGTCCAGCCGCATGGCCGTCCACCGTTAATCCAGCTTCAGTTGTCATTGCAATCTTCGCCATCATCTTATCATCCGCATGCAAAACAGACGGATAATCCATCACTTCTGCCAGTCCTATCACTTTTTCTTTATGAAGGTAAGGGCGAAGGTCATCGGCCGTTAATGTTGCTCCGTTTTGCTCAAATGGGGTAGCCGGCACACAGGAAGGGAGCTTCATTAAAATATCAATGTCTGTGCGAGATGCATCCTTAAGCATATAATCAATACCTTTTGTCCCCGCTACATTGGCAATTTCATGCGGATCGGTTACAACAGTGGTAACTCCATGCTTAATTAGTGCCCGTGAAAACTCGGATGGAGTAACCATAGTCGATTCAATATGAATATGGCCGTCAATAAAACCAGGTATTACATATTTTCCCGAGGCATCAAGCACTTTTTTCCCCTCGGGATAAGTGCCAATACCGACAATGACGCCATCCTTAACCGCCACATCTGCTTTAAATGTTTCGAGTGAAAAGACATCAACAATCATCCCATTTTGAATAATTAAATCCGCTTCATCTGGATGCTGCGCTGTGTAAATCAATTTCTTTATCGCATCTGTCATGCCGTTTCTCCCCTTATCTATTTTTGGTTCACCGGTGTTTGTGAATTGTCTCACTAGTTTTTCCTATTTTACTCGAAAAGGTTCGGAGTGGAAACCATTTTAGTTAAAATAAAAAAGCCCGTTTTGAAAACAGGCTTTCCTGGTCATATATAAGAAGCAGAAATTGAAACAGACAGTGCAAAGCAATGGCTGGTTCAGCGTTCGCCCTGCAGGAAAGCGCAGCCGGCAGACCGCAGCCCCCGACATTGCTTTTAAAAGAAAACAGCTCATTTCCAGCCTATAAAAAAAGACGATTTCGCTCAAAAACGGAATATCTTCTTGACGGCTCCCTTTTTTAACACTATGAAATGAAACAGCTCCTCATTTTGGGTAAAATAACAGTTTAGCTCGGATTGCTTCTTTACCCAAGAGCTTAAATGGCAGCGGAACTGTTCGTCTTCAGCACTAGAGGCCTCGAAAAAGAATTGGCGGCTTTGCCGGCAGTCCTGCCTGTTCAGTCAAAGATCTCCTGTTAAAAACTGCGCCCTGCCAAAACCGAAACTCCAATCAGCGTCCCCATTGAGTGTAAGAGAAATCATGACATCTTTTGGGTCAATACCGCAGCTTTCTTGAAGCTCCTCTACAATGTACTGATATAACTTCTGTTTCTGCTCTTCCGTTCTCTGCTTGCTTGTAATGCTGATCAGCACAACATCCTTTGATCGTTCAAAGCCCAGGCCTGTATCTTCAATAATCATTTCATGGGCCGGGTGCTGATGAATAATTTGATACCGGTCACGTTCCGGCACTTCAAATGCTTTAAGCATTCCTCGATGAGCGGCGTCAAGCAGCTGCTTCAACTCCTCTTCTGTTCTTCCCTCAATCACATCAAAACGCAATAATGGCATACTATTCCCTCCAATCCTATGTATTTCTCAACCTTATCATGGTTGAATTATTTACAAAATATTCCGAAAACTTTAGTTCTCTATCCTGAAACTATAGATTCACGTCATGAATTTGTTAAGTGAAATATTTCCTGTTTTTCCTTAGAAGAGATTTTTTAAAACTCTTTCGGGTACAAAAGATAGAGATACCACTCTACTATTCTAAAGGAGGACTTTTTTTATGTTCCGTCACCAAAAAGAATTGCAGTTTGAAGTAAAAGTTGAACGTCCAGATCCACAGTTTGCACGCCGGCTTCAAGAGGTGCTGGGCGGTCAATTCGGAGAAATGACTGTTATGATGCAGTATTTATTCCAGGGATTCAACTGCCGTGGAGAAGAAAAGTATAAAGATATGTTAATGGATATTGGAACAGAGGAAATCGGCCACGTAGAAATGCTTTGTTCTTTGATCAGTCAGCTGCTGGATGGTGCTTCACCGGAAGATCAGGCAGAAGCTGCGAAAGACCCGGCGGTTGCAGCCATTATGGGCGGCATGGACCCGCAGCACTTAATCGTAAGCGGACTGGGCGGCATGCCGACCAACTCAAATGGAGTGCCTTGGAACGGCGCTTACATTGTATCCAGCGGAAACCTGCTTGCTGATATGCGCTCCAACCTTCATGCGGAAACTCAAGGACGCCTGCAGGTTGCACGTCTTTACGAAATGACGACGGATGAAGGTGTACGTGCTACTCTCCGTAAAATGATTGCCCGCGACCGCTATCACCAATATCAATGGATGGAAGCCATCGCGGAGCTTGAAGAGAAAAACGGAGTAGTAGTGCCGGCTTCTTTCCCACCGTCCGCAGAGGAGGAAGCACAGCCTCATGCTTATGAATTCTGGGATCTTTCAGAAGGAACGCAGTCATCGGAGGGGCGCTGGGCGAAAGGAACTTCTCCAGATGGAACAGGTGAATATGTATATATGCAAAACCCTGCGCCGCTAGGACAAGTTCCAAATCCGCAAGTGCCGCCGACAACCATTCACCATGATTTGGACGCAAAAAAGTTTCTAAAGAAATAACATTGAAGAAAGGAAAGAACACAATGGCAAACCAACTGGCAATGCATGAAAAGCTGGAAGTTCATGAGGTTCTTTTATTTAAAACGGCTTGTGTGACGAAAAGCACCGCTATGCTTGAACATGTAGAAGACTCAGCATTAAAAAAAATGTTAAAAGATGATATTAAACTTTCTACTAAAGCAATAAAAGATTTACGGGCAGTTCTAGAAGAAGACCAATAACAATCAGCGATAGGAAGGTGATAGGCCGTGGCCCAAAAAGACAAAAAGAAAGATGTCTTAGATGACCTGGCCATTGCGACCGACTTTTTGATCACAGCAAAAGCCGGTGTTCGAAACTTGGCAGTCGCAATTACAGAAACTGCAACACCTGAAGTAAAAAGAATACTGCGGCGGGAGCTTGATAATGCAATCGATACGCATGATAAAATTGCCCAGTATATGATTGACAATGAAATGTATCATGCCTATGACCTGGATGAACAGGTTTCACATGACCTGGAAAAAGCAGATAAAGCACTGGCGATTGCTCCTGCTCCTAAATCAGCAAGCAAACGAACAAGCAGTTCAACGAAGAAAACCAAATCCCAAAAAACGAAAAAATAAACAAAAAGAATCTA
>NZ_LAJB01000013.1 GCF_000970685.1 Domibacillus indicus | reverse complement strand
AGAGCAGCCTTTGTTTTTTATTTTTTCGCCGGGAAGGCTTTTCCTTTGAAAAACTCATATTTCTCCAGTTCTACCCCGGCCTGCCGGGCAATTCTTTTTAATTCTTTTTCCTGAAACTCGCTTGTAATTAATGTAATAACCGTTCCATCTTCTCCGGCACGCCCTGTTCTTCCTGAACGGTGTGTATACTCCCGTACATTATGCGGGGCTTCAAAATGAAGAACATGAGTTAATCCTTTTACATCAAGCCCGCGCGCTGCCACGTCTGTCGCAAACAAAAGCGGTGCTTTTCCGCTTCGGAAGTCACGAATAGCCTTTACCCGCTCTTCTTTGCGGAGTTCACTGTGCAGTACGCCGTTTTTCATGCCTTTGAATAACAGCTTTTCCGACATGACATTTACATCGGTGATGTCTTTTACAAATGCCAGCATCCGCTCCGGCTCAAATGCACGCATTACTTTTTCAATCATTTGCTGCTTTTCTTTCCAGGTGCATGTGAAATAAAGGTGGCGCACTATTCCTTCCTGCGGCAGGCTTTCTTTTTTAATTTGAATAACTTCTGGATCGTTCATAAGCTCCTTTGCTTTTTGCTCTGCAGCAGACGGAAGCGTCGCAGAAAACAGGGCAAGCTGCCGGTCTTTTTGGGTTGCTTTAATAATGGACTGGACCGGCTCGAAAAGAGCGGTTGTAAATAACTCATCTCCCTCGTCGAGTACAATGAATTTCACTTCATGCATTTTCAATTTTTTCATCTGTATAAGCTCAAGCAGCCGCCCGGGCGTACCGCAAATAATATGCGGCGGCTTTTTCAAGCGGTCCGTCTGGCGTTTAATATTGGCACCGCCGATCATACCGGCAGAGGTAATTACACCATTGCCGAATGTGCGGATTTCTTCCTGTATCTGCATAATCAGCTCACGTGAGGATGCCATGACAACAGCCTGTACTTGATTGCGTTTCGGGTCGATTTTTTGAAGCATCGGCAAAACATATGCCAGGGTTTTGCCTGTTCCTGTCGGCGACTCCGCGATCACGTCACGCCCGTCCAATAATAAAGGAATGGTTTTTTCCTGAACCGGCATCGCCTGCTTAAAGCCCGCTTTCTCCCATGATTCTTGTAGAAACGGCTGCAATGATGATAAAAAAGCTGGTTGTGTTGACATAAAAGCTCCTTCTTCTTTTTCATTTTTGTCTATTATCCATTTTTTTCAGATGTTTAACAATGACAAAATAAGGTTAAAGGACAAAAAATGATTTCTTAGGAGGAATCTCAATGGATAAAAAGCTTGACCGGGGCAAAATGGACAATCCAGAAAACTTGAATACAGACAAAGAAAGCATATACGATAAGTTTGAAGAAGAGCAAAATGTAGATACTGTTCCACTCGAAGATTTAAAAATGGAACAGCGTGAAGAAAAAAATAAACATGATACAAAGAATTCTTCCTCAAGTGAAGAAAAATATCCAGACTAAAAGCAGCGGCCGAGAAGCCGCTGCTTTTATCTTGATACATATGGATTTCCCGCGACCCAGAAACGCCATGGATAGTGTTTGGCTTCCCCGCTGTTTGGAATCCCGATTCTAGGACCGGTCATAATTTTCTCAGGCGCGAATCCCGGCGCTATATAAATAGGCGGCTTATCAAATCGTCTCCCGTAATCAGTCATATGAATACCGAGTGCTTTTGTTAATTTTCCAGGACCGCTTGTTAAGTTTTTCATTGCTGTGCCGCCGCGGCGCTCTGTCATCAGCTCAATTCCATCGTGCGGTTCAACCGCTCTTATCAGGACGGCTTCTGGTTCCCCTATTTCCCCGCTGACCACATTGACAAGGCAGTGCGTATGCATTAAATACGTATATACATGCCCTGCTTCTGCGAACATGATTTCCGTACGCTTCGTCCGCCTGTTGTTGTAGCTGTGTGCTGCCTGGTCCAGCGGCCCTCTGTACGCTTCCGTTTCGACAATATAGCCTGAAGCGGTGCCTTCCTCTGTTTCCTTAATTAAAAGACATCCGAGCAGATTTCGTGCCAGTGTGAGTGTTGGCAATTTAAAAAACGCCTCGCCAACCGGCTTATAGCTGCTCGAACCGTTCAGTAATTTTTCGCCGGTCTGTCTCATTTAAAATATCCTCCTCTACTTTCGCCCGCACATAATCACCAAAATGGCGGGCTTTTTCTTGGATAGCCGGGTTGTTCCCGTGTGAAATCATTTCCAGCGCATCAAAAACAGCTAAAAGTACAGAAACACGATCCCGTCCCGAGTAGCAGATTTCATAAAATGTTTCATATAAAATCTCTTCAAACGGACGCTGCGGTATAATAACCTTCTGTTCACAGACAATGTATTTTCCGTCCAGCCGGCTTGCTTCAGCAAGAGCCATACCAATATGCCGAATGCCGTCAATAGCTGTATTGGGATCATTGGCGCCCGGTGCAAGTGCCCGAAGTGTAATTTCTGAAAGTTTTTGAATGGCAAATTCCAGATCCTGAACAGGAATTCTTTCTTCTCCTGTTTTTATATACTCACGGATATCACTTTCAATTGGCTGCGTGGAGTACAATTGAGCAATAGGGGTATCTTTTACGACAAATGCACCAATTGGCTTTGTTAACTCAACCACACACTGATGCTTTTCAGCAAACGCTAGAAGCTTTTCGACTTCATACAATTGTATATACCCCCTTTTTCCAGAAATGAGCCGTTCTGGTTTTTTATCCGTCAAATTGGGACGAATATCTATCCGGTCTCCAACCTGCTCTAATTTCCCGATCAGTTCCATCGCTTCATCAGCCAGCCTGTCAATTAGCTTTGTGACTTGAATGGAGTTAGCTACATGCTGCAGAAAATGAGCAAAAAAGACCAGACAAATAAGGGCAATACACACTCCAACCGCTGCCGAAATAACGGGATCATCGTTATTGACTTCGCGAATAAAAAGCAGAGAAAACATAGAATAAACAAAGCCGCCCATGAAAACACCGAGAACCCGTAATGTTACTTTATCATGGATAAAATTCTGTAAAATACGCGGTGAAAATTGTCCTGAATAAGTGGTCAACACTACCATTAATGTGGAGAAGGTAATCGATGTCATAGTCAGCAGCGATCCGGCAATCGAGCCAAGAATCGTTTCAGTTAACGATGTGCTTGTCAGCAGCCGGTCCGGCACAACTTTTTTTACTGTTTCATAATGAGAAATATCTATCCAAATAACAATGCTTGCCAGCAACAGCGCCACAATGCTGTATATACCCGGGACAATCCATATGTGCCTGGACAATGCCAGCCTGGTTCGCTCTTTCAGCATACGATCACCTCTCCTTTCTTTTTTCCGTTTTCACCGTTTTCCAAAACATTTTCTGTTACTTTTCCGCGCATTCAGGGTACAGTAGAAAAAAGCACTAATTTTCAGGAGGTTATGTTATGGAATGGATTGGCTGGCTCAGCCTTGCAGTTTTTGTCGCTGCATTGATTTTTCTTGCGATCTCAGCTGTCAAAGCATTTAAATCAATGAAGCCAAAAATTGATCACTTAAAAGCAGTGCAGCAGCGCATTCAAAAAGAAACGGATAAAATCAAAGGAGAAACCGATGAATTAAATGTTCACAAGGAGCATATTATGGCAGATGTTGACCATGCAAAACAAGCTGTTACATTAACCGTAAATGAAACAAAACAGCTTCCGCAAAATGCAAAGTTTTTAGCGAAAACAGCTGTTGATCCAGGAAAAAATAAAAAAATGGCAAAAGCCTGACATAGTAACAATGAAAAGCCTTTCAGCCTTCCGCTGAAGGGCTTATTTTTTTTTACATTTTCTTTAAGTTCGTTATAATGGGTACCGTTACGCAAAAAACAGAGAGGATGTCGTGATGGATTATTTATTGTTGATTTCGATTGTGATTTACATGGCCGGCATGCTGTTTATTGGATGGTTCGCGTATAAAAAAACCTCCAATTTAACAGACTACATGCTTGGAGGCCGTGGGTTAGGACCGGCTGTAACGGCTCTTTCCGCCGGCGCGTCAGACATGAGCAGCTGGCTTTTAATGGGCTTGCCCGGTGCCATGTATTTAACCGGGATTAGCTCGAGCTGGATTGTGTTTGGTTTAACACTCGGTGCATGGGCGAACTGGCTGTATGTAGCGCCAAGACTGCGCACATATACAGAGATAGCGAATGACTCGATTACCATTCCAGGCTTTTTAGAAAACCGTTTTGACGACCGATCAAAAATGCTGCGTCTTGTGTCTGGTATTGTTATTCTCGTGTTCTTTACGTTTTATGTATCTTCCGGTATGGTTTCCGGCGGTGTATTATTTAATACAACATTCGGATTAGAGTATCGGACTGGATTATTTGTCGTTACAGGAATTGTGGTTGCTTACACATTATTTGGCGGATTTCTTGCTGTCAGCTGGACTGATTTTGTACAGGGGATTATTATGATTACCGCGCTGATTTTAGTGCCTATTGTCGTTTTAATAGAAATCGGCGGCCTCAATACGGCAGTTTCAGAAGTGCGGTCAATTGATCCAAAAATGCTCAATATTTTTGAAGGACAAAGCCTGCTTGGCATTGTGTCATTGTTCGCATGGGGACTCGGCTACTTCGGTCAGCCGCATATCATCGTCCGTTTCATGGCGATCACGTCTAGAAAAGATGTGAAAACAGCGCGCCGGATCGGCATGAGCTGGATGATTTTCTCTACAATTGGCGCAATGTTCACCGGTTTTCTCGGCATTGCTTACTATTCAATGAACGGTTCAACATTGGAAGATCCGGAGACCGTTTTTATTGCTCTAGGTGATGTGCTGTTCCATCCTATTATTACCGGCTTTATTCTTTCTGCAATCTTGGCTGCTGTCATGAGCACCATTTCATCACAGCTTCTGGTTACATCAAGCTCGCTTACTGAAGATTTATATAAAACCTTTTTCCGCCGCAATGCTTCTGACAAAGAACTTGTTTTTCTCGGCCGTTTATCGGTGCTGATCATTTCCATAATCGGGCTGGCGCTTGCGTGGGAGAAAAATGAAACTATTTTGGAGCTTGTCAGCTATGCATGGGCAGGATTTGGCGCTGCCTTTGGACCGGCGATTTTGCTGAGTCTTTACTGGAAACGCATGACCAAATGGGGGGCACTGGCTGGAATGATTATTGGTGCCGTGACTGTTATTGTCTGGTCAAAAATCCCGGCTCTGGCCGATCTTTTATATGAATTAATTCCAGGCTTTGCTCTTTCTCTTGCTGCCATCGTCGTTGTCAGCCTGCTGACGAAAACCGAAGGCATAACAACGGAAAGGTTCGATGAATTTGCCGCGAAAATGAAAGAATAGTGTCCAGCCCTTTCTTTCACGCGGTCAGTGAAATATAATAAACATACATGACCTTAACAGAGAAAGGCTGGTATCACCTTGGAACAATCATCCAATTTTATTCGAACGATTATTAAACAGGATCTGGAAACAGGCAAGCGGGATCATGTTATTACCCGCTTCCCGCCTGAGCCAAATGGTTATCTTCATATTGGACACGCAAAATCAATTGTCATCAACTTCGGGCTTGCCGATGATTTTGGAGGCAAAACAAATTTGCGTTTTGACGATACAAACCCTTTAAAGGAAGATCAGGAATATGTTGATTCCATTAAAGAGGATGTTTCCTGGCTCGGATACGAGTGGGACGCTCTTCACTATGCATCTAATTATTTTGACGAAATGTACGCACGGGCCGTTTTGCTTATCAAAAAAGGCCTTGCTTACGTGGATGATTTGTCGGCAGATGAAATTCGTGAATACCGCGGAACGCTGACAGAGCCTGGTAAAGAAAGCCCTTATCGGACCCGCCCGGCTGAGGAAAATCTTGATTTATTTGAGCGAATGAAAAATGGCGAATTTGCAGATGGCACAAAAGTTCTTCGTGCGAAAATCGACATGGCCTCACCGAACTTAAATTTACGCGATCCGGTTTTGTATCGTGTTTCCCACGCTTCTCATCATAATACAGGTGATGCATGGTGCATTTATCCAATGTACGACTTTGCCCACCCGCTTGAAGATGCGATTGAAGGCGTCACGCACTCTCTGTGCACAACAGAATTTGAGGACCACCGTCCGCTTTATGAATGGGTTGTCCGTGAATGTGAAATGGAGGCGCAGCCGCAGCAAATCGAATTTGGCCGTTTAAATCTTACCAATACTGTGATGAGTAAACGAAAGCTAAAGCAGCTGGTTGATGAGCAGCATGTAGATGGCTGGGATGATCCACGTCTTCCGACTATTTCCGGTATGCGCCGCCGCGGGTTTACACCTGAAGCGATTCGCGAATTTGTAAAAGAAACCGGGGTTTCTAAAGGATCAGGTGTTGTAGATTCAGCGATGCTCGATCACTTTGTCCGTGAAGATTTAAAGCTGAAAGCACCGCGTACAATGGGAGTTCTTCGTCCATTAAAGCTTGTGATTACAAACTATCCAGAAGGCCAGGTCGAGTGGCTTGATGCAGAAATCAATCCGGAAAATCCGGAAATGGGCACGCGCAAAATTCCGTTTTCCCGTGAAATTTACATTGAACAGGAAGACTTTATGGAAGAGCCGCCAAAGAAATATTTCCGCCTTTTCCCTGGCAATGAAGTCCGCTTAAAGCATGCTTATTTTGTAAAATGCGAAAACTTTATCAAGGATGAGAATGGAAATGTAGTGGAGATCCATTGCACATATGATCCACGCACAAAAAGCGGCTCGGACTTTAACGAACGAAAAGTGAAAGGCACCATTCACTGGGTCGATGCATCGCATGCGGTCCCAGCCGAGTTCCGTTTATATGAACCGCTGATTCTGGACAACGAAGAAGAAGCGGAGGAAAAAACATTCCTTGATTATGTAAATAAGCAGTCACTTGAAGTACTAAATGGATTTATCGAGCCGAACTTACAAGAAGTTAAGGCACAGGAAAAATTCCAGTTTTTCCGCCACGGCTATTTTAATGTTGATCCAAAGTATTCAACGCCTGGCAAGCCGGTCTTTAACCGTGTTGTTTCATTAAAAAGCTCGTTCCGTTTATAATCAAAAAAGCAGCCTCCTTTTGCAGGAGAGCTGCTTTTTTGTGGCGTCAGCGTTCACTCCCGTTATTCTTTTGGCTTTACATCCTGTTCCGGCAGGGCCCATACCGATACACTTCCCGGATTTACCGGGAACGTTGCAAAGCCGTCTTCTTCAATGGTAATGATCTCCTGACGGTTATTCAGCAGATCTACCCAGTGTTCGCCGGCACGTGCCGCCCCAACAAACATCCGTTTCTCTCCGCCTTCCTCACTGTTATTAATCACCACCGCACAGCCCGAGCGCTCGATAGCTTTTAAACCGTGGCGCACCCAGCCGATAGTGTTCGGATGGTCAAAGTAGTCATCCTGCTTTCCGTACGCTTTATGAAGACGGCTGTAGAGGAGCGGATCAATTGCTTCTTTTTTCGCTTCTACGGGATGCTCACCGCCAATTCCGTAGTAGTCGCCGTAAAATACACATGGATATCCGTCCCGGCGAAGCAGGATCAGCGCATAAGCACTTTGCTTAAACCAATCAGCCAAAAAAGATTCAAGCGATTCGCCCGGCTGCGTATCGTGATTGTCTACAAAGGTAACTGCGTTTTGCGGGAAGCTCTCAACGACTGTTCCCTCAAAAATTTTACATAAATCGTATGCCGCTCCTTCTTGCGATGCACTGTATAAATTGTATTTAAGCGGCACATCAAATAAATGAATACGCCCGTCTGTTTCTTCAATCATACTGGCATAGGACTCGATTTCTGAAACCCAGAGTTCTCCAACGAAAAAGAAATCATCGCCGCGTTCTTCTTTTACTTGTTCTGTAAACTCGTCAATAAATTTGTGATCGATATGCTTGATAGCATCTAGGCGGTATCCGTCACAGTTAAGAGTGTCTGCCAGCCATTTCCCCCAATTGATCACTTCTTCACGTACTGCCGGATGGCGATAGTCAATATTGGCAAACATTAGATAATCGTAATTCCCAAATTCATCGTCTACATTTTCATTCCAGTTTTTATGCTCGCCTTCAATCCGGAAAATTCCTGTCCGGTCTTCCCTGGCATCAAAATCCGTGCCGTTAAAATGATCGAATGTCCATATAAAATCAGAGTATTTACCTTTTCGCCCCGGAAACGTAAACTTCGTCCATCCTTCAATATCGAATGGTTTTTTTGAAATAACTTTTTTTCGATTGTTCTGATCTACTTCCACAACCGCAAACGTTTCCGTTTCATCCGCTCCCGCTTTATGATTCATAACCACATCCACATAAACATGAACCCCTGCTTCGTGGCATGCTTTTATCGCATTTTCCAATTCTTTTTTCGTTCCGTATTTGGTTGGTATTGTTCCTTTTTGATTAAATTCACCGAGATCGAATAAATCGTACACACCGTAACCAGTGTCTTCCGCTGACTGCCCTTTGGTAACCGGCGGAACCCAGACGGAACCGATGCCTGCCTTCTTTAATTCCTTCGCCCGCTCCTCCAGCCTTCTCCAGTGCTTGTGATCGGCAGGCAAATTCCACTCGAAAAACTGCATCATTGTACGATTTCGCTCCATTTTCATCTCTCCTGTCTTCTATTTGTGAAAAACTGTATAAACTCTTTATACCCACTTTCGACAGAAATCATCAGGTTGATAAAAAATAAAAATCGGCTGCATAATGAAGACAGCCGATTTTTATTATGCTGTTTGAATTGCCATAGCGATTTCATCACAGCTTGGAAACTTCGGACAGTGAATGCAGTCTGTCCAAACCTTTTGCGGCATTTCTGTTTTTTGAATTACTTCAAAGCCGCATTTTTCAAAAAATTCAACCTGGTACGTAAGCGAAATAAGCTTTGGAATGCCGATTAGCTTTGTTTCTTCTACTACACGCTCAACGAGCATTCTTCCAACACCGCGGCCTTTTGCCGTTTCTTTCACACCGAGCGAACGAATTTCAGCAAGATCATGACCAAGTATCGCCAGGCTGGCCACGCCAAGAATTTCTCCCTTTTCTTTAGCGACAAAAATAGACTGCAAGTTTAAAACGAGTGAATCTTTTGTTCGGGGCAGCATCAGCCCCTCATTTGCATAATGATTCACGAGCTCAAATACTTGCTCTACGTCAGCCAGTACCGCTTTACATACTTCGATCATGATTTCTCACCCTTTCTGCTTATATCTCATCCTTTTATCTTACTTGTTTTCTTTTAGATGTCAATATGTCTTATTCATTTAATTTGAATAATTATTCAAATACTCTTCACCCTGCCAGTCACTCGTTGTATAATAAAAGCATCGAAATAAACACTAGGAGGATTTTCTTTGACTTATTTTCCAAAAGGATTTACATCCTGCTCAATCAATGCAGGAATAAAAGATGATACACTTGACTTTACTATTATTTATTCAGACGTTCGTGCTTCTGCTGCAGCAATGTTTACAAAAAACCAATTTTGCGGAGCACCGATTGTCATTGGAAAGAAGCATGCAGCAGACGGCTACCTGCAGGCGGTTGCGGTTAACAGTAAAAATGCCAATGTTGCCACTGGCGATAAAGGGCTTGAAGATGCCCGGACAATGACAGAAGCAGTTGCCGCTGAACTCGGTATTGATGCGGCTGATGTTCTTCCTTCCTCGACCGGCGTTATCGGCGTGCCGCTTCCGATTGAAAAAATTGTTTCTGCCGTTCCCGGCCTGAAAGCCCGGTTAAGAGCAGATGGACTTGAACAGTCAGCAAAAGCAATTATGACAACGGATACTTATCCAAAATTTCGCACGCGCAAGCTTGGGAACGCAACGGTTGCTGCGATGGCTAAAGGCTCGGGAATGATTGAGCCGAATATGGCCACCATGCTCAGCTATATTTTAACGGATGCAAAAATCGAGCCAGCTGATTTGCAAGAAATGCTGAAAAGGGCAGTTGACGTTTCGTTTAACAGTGTATCGGTTGATGGGGATACAAGCACAAGTGATACAGTGGCTATTTTAGCAAATGGCCTGGCAGGCGAGGTAGACCTGGACGAATTCCAGCTTGTGCTGACGGATCTTTGCATTGAGCTGGCAAAGGAAATTGCCCGCGATGGAGAAGGGGCGACAAAGCTCGTTGAAGTACGGGTATCCGGTGCTGAAACGGACAAAATCGCTAAAAAAATCGGAAAATCTATCATTAATTCACCGCTTGTTAAAACCGCAATCTTTGGAGAAGATCCCAACTGGGGACGCATTATGTCAACGATCGGAAATTCAGAAGATCCGGTAGATACCTCGGCTGTCTCGGTTTCTTTCGCGGACGTGCATGTTTTCAAGGATGGCATGCCTGCCGAAGACAAACGGGCAGAATTGGAAGACTATTTAAAAACAGATGAAGTGCTTATTAATATTTCGCTCGGTCATGGAGAAGGCTCGGCCACCGTCTGGGGCTGTGATTTATCGTATGATTACGTAAAAATTAACGGTGAGTATACAACATAATGCTGATCCTGCCTTTTTCAGGCGGGATTTTTGCTTTATAAGTGACTCAATGGTACTATATTAACTAACGACCGTTAGGAAGGGATAAAGATGAAAGAAACGATTAAACAAGCCGCTGCTTCGCTTTTTGCGGAATATGGATATGCCGGTACGTCTCTTGCTCAAATAAGTGAAAAGGTTGGCATAAAAAAGCCGTCTATTTACGCACATTATAAAAGCAAGGAGCAGTTATTTGAGTGTGTCTTTCAGGATGCGTTCAATGAAGAGATGAATCGCGTCGAGCAAGCAGGCCATTTATATAACCTGCTGGAATCTTATCTTTTTCTTTATAGCGAGGATCCGCTGTTCCGCTGTTTTTTAGCAAGCTCATTTTTCCCGCCGGATTTTTTAAAAGAACGTATTTTAAGGCAGTATGAGGCTTATCTTCATGCACTTGAAAGAAAAGTAAAGCTGCTTTTAAAGCCTGCTGAAAACCTTGAAGACGCTGCGGTTATGTACACAATTATAGTGGACAGCCTGCTTGTGGAATTATGCTACGGAACTCGTGAACGTTCGGAAAAACGGCTTGAAGTGGCCTGGCGTATTTATAAACAAAGCTTTATGAAAGGATAGAAAAATGAATGAATACAAAATGGTTACTTGTGCTGATTGCGGGATTTTTTGAAGTCGGGTGGGCAGCAGGATTAAAGCATGCCGATTCGCTCTTTGAGTGGCTCCTGACCGTATTGTCGATTGCGCTCAGCTTCGGCCTGTTGATTTACTGTTCCAGCCATCTGCCTGCTGCAACTGTTTACGCATCCTTTGTCGGACTCGGTACGGCTGGAACCGTTTTGCTCGATATGGCGGTGTTTGGCGAGCCATTCAGCTGGGTTAAGGTGATTCTTGTTGCTGTTCTTCTCGTCGGCATTATTGGATTAAAATCAGTAACTGCTGAAAAAGACGTGGCAGCCTCATGACGTGGGTTTTATTAATTGCAGCGGGGCTTTTGGAAGTCGTAGGAGTGGCGGGCATGAATATGGTCAGCGAACAAAAAAATATTCGTTCCTGGGCAATATTGATCGGCGGCTTTGGGCTTAGCTTTCTTTTTTTATCTATTGCCATGATGTCATTGCCTGTGGGCACCGCCTACAGTGTTTGGACAGGCATCGGCACTGTCGGCAGTGCGCTCGTCGGCATGATTGTGTATAAAGAACCGCGTGACGCAAAGCGAATTTTCTTTATTTGCTTAATTATTGCAGCTGTTGTTGGCTTAAAGCTTGTTTCATAAAAAAACTGCCGGGTACGGCAGTTTTGAAAATGTAGACAAAGTTAGAACGCTGGCTGATTGAAAACGTTTGTCTTTCAAGAAACGCCGCCGGCTGGGAAGCGGAGTGACCTTTTGGAGGTCATGAGCATTCACAGCCGGCAAGTGACGCCGAA
The DNA here is from genome assembly GCF_000970685.1 of Domibacillus indicus. Lineage (GTDB taxonomy): Bacteria > Bacillota > Bacilli > Bacillales > Domibacillaceae > Domibacillus > Domibacillus indicus. The sequence continues at coordinate 39,027 of NZ_LAJB01000013.1, read as the reverse complement.
AGCAAGCGTTTGTCAACAGCCAGAAACTGTCGGATACGGCAGTTTTTTTAAATGAACTTTTCATTCAGCCAGCCGCAGAACAGGACATAATCCTGCTTTACGCGTTCTTTATACGCCATCGACATAAAAATAAGCTGAGTTTCAAAAGCCTCGTATTCTTCGCCGATCGCACTTAAAATGGCTTCTTCACTGTGGTAATCCAGCAGTGAATGCTCAATGTCAACATCAGCACGGGCATGTATTTTCGCTGCGACGCTGCCGAAAACCTCCAGAACCTTATCAAACTCTTTTTCATTTTCAATGTCTTCCGGCTTCACACGCTTTTTATAAGGAGAACGTTCCCGCACATAAAAATGACGGTTGTCTATTGTGACAAATCCTAAAAATGGATCATCATGGTGATGCATTGCTTTCTGGGTCGTGACAACACGCTCTCCCTGATGGCTGTATTTCAGCCAAAATTCTTCATTATACGGCATAAAGTAAGCAGGAACCGGTGCACGGACTTCTTTCATTTCTAAAATTAAGTCGTCAAGCTGCTCTGCACATTCCTGTTTTCCTTCTATTAAAATATAGTAGCGGTCGAGACCAATTGAAGCCGTGCCGGAACCGTTTTTGCGTACAATATGCTTTATTTCATAAAATTCGCTCTTTTTCCGGTCTGTTTCATCCAGGCTGTTTATGTAATCCTGCCAGACGGCTTTAATTTTTTCCTGTTCCTTCAAGGTAACAGCTATGAGTTCTTCTGAAAGGCCAAAGGCCCGCGCGCCGTCTTCGGTGGCCGTCCATTTTTCCAGCAGCCGTGTTGAATCACGTTTTTCAAGCTTTTTCAGCACTTTACGGAGAGGCCCCTTTGTATTGTTTTCAGTATAAAACAGAGTAACAGGGTCCTCTTTGCCTCTCACAAACTTTTTCAGCTGCTTATAGTATGCTCTTAAAAATTCACGCATCCGGTCCTCTGCGCCGCTGAATCCATATTGTTCACAATAAAGGGCAATACTGACTGTCATACGAAGCAGATCGTATACGTATGAGCCCATATACCCTTCATCAAAATCATTGGCGTCATATACAATATCCCCTTCGCTGTTTTGAAACGCCCCAAAGTTTTCCACATGCATATCACCTTGAATCCATGTAGGCTTATCGTCCGGTGTATGAAATGAAAAAGGGATTTTCGTTACATCATAATAAAATAAATAAGCACTGCCCCGGAAAAACCGAAACGGATTTTCCGCCATTTGACGATACTTATGTTTTCGTTTATCATGACTCAGGCCGGTAATCCGCGAGTCAAATTCATCGAGCACCGTTTCCAGCATGCTGCAGCGAAGCGCACGGCGCGTTTTCTGCACCTCCGCCATCCAATTTTCAATCATCCATATCCCCTCCCTCGTCTTTTCCATTTTACCACAACAAAAAAGAGCGCGGTTTGAAAAAAACGGCGCTTACAAAGGGAACCAGATTTTTGCACAATAAATAACCAAAGCAACGGTAATGCTGCTGAGCACAGTTGTAACAATTACCGCCTGCGAGGCAAACTCGGGATAATTATCATATTCAAGCGCCAGAAGCGCACTGTTTCGCGAGGTTGGAAACGCGCTCGCAATAAACATTGCCTGCGCCAGAGTGCCATGCACATCCAGAAGCACAATCACTGCCAAACCGATTACAGGCGAAAGAAACAGCCTTGTCAGCACGGCCAGTACAAGCGGCCTGGAAAGAGAAGTAATTTTCATATAGGCACACTGGGCGCCGAGAGTAATCAGAGCCACTGCCAAAAAAGCATTTGAAGCATTTTCGATTGGCAGCCATAAAAAACGGGGAAGCTCTATTCCAGCTGCTTTCAATAAAACGGCCAGCACAAGCGCATGAAGCACAGGAAGCTTTATTATTTTTTTCAGCACTTTTTCCCCTTCGGCAGAAGCAGAGACAGAATTGTAAAACCCCCACGTATAGGTGAGCAGATTTTGAAAGATTGAAATAATAATTTGAACTGATAAGCCGAGGGGATTTGCTGCGAATACAAGCCCGCTTACCGGCAAACCATAATTTCCGGAATTGCTTAGAACACCGCTGTTTTGAAAACTCGATGACAGTTTTTTGTCGAATCCAGCCAGCCTGGAAATCATTTTTGACGCTGCAATTAACAGGCCGTTAAACAGCAGCAGATAAATTAAAACAATTCCCGCTGTCCTGCCTGATAATTCCGTTTCATATATGTTAATGAAACAAACCAGAGGCAAAAAGAAATTAATCGTAAGCTTTGATAACGTCGGCATATGCAAATCGTATTTTCGGTGTAAAAAAGCCCCGGCCGCAATTAACAAAAACATCGGTAAAATAATTTGAATCATTACACTCGTGAAGACTGACACCTTGAAAACGCCTCCATTTGCTATAAAAAAAAGAAAACGAAGCGCGGCGCTTCGTTTTCCCGGGGATGTGAGACACTTCCGTTCACATCAGGGGATGCAGTTAGCGTAACACAGCATCCCATCAAGAAACAGGTTGTTGTCATTTAATTCTTTTTATTCATATTGTTCACGAAAAAACTACTTGCCTGAACGCATAAACCGCTCTTTAACACGCTTCATCCGGGCATGGTATTTCAAAAGATCAAGCCGCGCTTTTTCCGCTTCCGGAGCAATCGGACGCAAATTTTCAATGTCCCAGTACTTAATAATAACGTCAAGCACCTGGTCGAAATATTCAAGCGGCCCATAGTTGGCTTCTTTTGCAATGATCGACATTCTGTCATCGAAATCAGGCATCACTGCTCCCGGCATCTGGAAGTTTTTAATCACATATCCGAGATGGTAGCAGTAATTGGGCTCCAGTTGCAGATGGAATTTAATAACATCCCTGTAAAAGGCATAATGAAGTGTTTCGTCTTTAGCAAGGCGTCTTAGCAATTTGCCAAGGTCCGGATCATGCTTGTTTGCTTCTTTGGCCACATTGTTATAAAACACCATTGTCGCAAGCTCCTGCAGCGATGTATAGACCATCGTTTCAAATGGTGTATGGAAGTCCGGCTCCCAGCCGTTCTCAACCGTCATTTTATGAAGCTCGTGAAGCCGCTTCGGGTCAACACTGCGTGTAATAAGCAAGTATGTTTCCAGTAAATTAGAGTGCTGGTCCTCTTCTGCCGTCCATGTATGGACAAAATCCTGGATAATCGTTAGTGAACCTTTAAAGGTCTGTGCAAGGTGTGACGTAAACCAGGGCAGGTTCACCTCTGTTAAAAGAGCGGTTTCAATTGCTGTTACAATACTTGGCGGCAGGGTAACCTGCGATGGGTCCCATGGTACACGGCGGAAATCCTGCGCTTTATCCCACGGCAAAAATTCATGGTAGCCCCAGTCTATTTTAGCAGAACGTTTTTTATGTTCCTCATATAATTCTCTCAGTCTTGGTTCCAGACGAAAATCAAGATCATTCGTTAACACTGTTGTCTCCTCCTTTGAAGCAAGCCTCTTCTAGCTGCATTTTACACGAAAATCGTTCTTAGCGCTTGAATTTTCCGTCTTTTTTAAATTATTATTCTTTTTCGATAAACCGGACAAGCCAGTAATTCACTATGTCCGGGTATTCATGATGGAGCCAGTGTGTAGCTTCATCAATTAAAACAAGCTCTCCATTCCCGCAGCTCTTCATGCTTTCTTTTGCTAATTTAAGTGATAAAGCGGCATCATTCCGCCCCCAGATCATGCGGACTGGAACGGCTGGATCCGGAGCCGGAACAGTAAAAAACGGCTGGCGGCGTATTGCTCTGTACCAATTCAGCATTCCTGTCAGGGCACCTTCTTTTTCCCAGGCCTTCTGGTAGGCATCCAGAATTTCTGGCGGAAATGTTCCAGGGCGGGCGGTAGTTTTCATCATTTTCTTTAATAACCGGTAATGATTTTGTTTTAGGAGTATCTCAGGCAAAATAGGCAATTGAAAAAAAAGAATATAGGAACTTCTCAGCCACTGCGGAGGATAAAACGGCGCCACCCTGGCAAAAACAGCTGGATGAGGGACATTTAAAATAATCAGTTTTTTAACATAATCCGGATAAGAAGATGCTAAAAACCAGCCAGCAATCCCTCCCCAGTCATGTCCAATCATTATTGCCTGCTCTCTATGAAAAAAGTGAACTAGTGCAATAAGATCCTTTGCTATTTCTTCCAGTGTGTATCCGTTGATTTTTTCGGGCTTGCTGCTGTTATAATACCCCCGCAAATTTGGCACTGCAACGCGGTATCCTTGATCAGCAAGCATTTGAGCCTGCTTCTTCCATCCAAAAGAAAACTCGGGAAATCCATGCAATAAAAAAAGAAGCTCTCCATCTTCAGGTCCCCATACTTCTGTATACAGCTCCAGTCCATTTACCTCTATAAGCCCGGCTGGCTGATGTTCATTATTCAAATCATCCACTTCCTTATCCCTGCTTGCCAGCAGTTCTTTTGTAAACTTTTTGGCTTCTCCTCCTATCCATTCCCGTTTTTTTCTTCTCCTAATACTGCCGAGAACCCAAAATATGCTAAACTCCAAAAGATTTCCTGTACAAACTTTCCTTATGACAGCCCGCTTCGCCTGGCGGCCTTCTTTTAATAGTTAGAAGAGCACTGTCATCCGGCCTATACCAAAAAGCCACAATAAGCTAGATTTAACCTGGAGAAAATATAGACAGCCTTTTATTTTAATAACATAAAAGAACTGGCGGCAAAGCCGCCAGTCTTAGCTTGTAGACAATTTCATTTATTATACAGCTAAACCAATACAGTTTGTCGCCAGCCTTAAACCGCACGATTAATCACACAGCTAAAACCTTTTATTCAGCCATGTTTACAAACAGCTCATCAACGTTTGGCTCTTTCTGGATTAAGCCGGTTTCTTTCATCCAGTCAGCTGTTTTTTTCCATGTGTCTTCTTCCTGGTAACCGAAGCCCTGCTCTGATTCCATTAACGGCAGCAAAATACTCATGCTTTCTTTTTCAACTTCTTCTTCAAGCGGAAAGTTTTCTTTTTCCTGGTTTTCCATTAAAATATCCAGTGCTTCATCTGGACTTGCTTTCATATCATCAAATCCTTTTTCAGCAGCACGCCAGAAGGCCTGAATTAATTCCGGGTTTTCGTCCCATGTTTTATCGCTTGTTACGGCAATCAGTTCATAAAATGACGGTACGCCGTATTCAGTTAAATCAAAATTGGCTGTTTTGTACCCTTCAAATTCTAAGAGGGGCACTTCGTGGTTAATATATGCGCCGACAACAGCATCGGCTTTTTTGTTGATCAAGGTTGAGTTCAATTCAAAGCCCACATCAATCAGATCAACTTTGGATGGATCTCCTCCATCCTGCTCCACCATTGTTTTCACGATCGATTCATTGAGCGGAATGCCTGTATAGCCGACTGTTTTTCCTTCGAGGTCTTTTGGTGACTGGATCTTGCTTTCCACAAGTGATACAACCCGGTTTAACGGCTCACGCACAATTGCGCCGACTGATTTTACGCCGACATTTTGCTCTGTCCGCGCCACAATAACATCCGGCTGGTAGGTAATTGCAAGTGTTACCTGGTCAGATGCCGCCATGGCAATCGGGTCAGTCGCATTTGCCGGAAACTGGATATCAAGATCAATGCCTTCGTCTTCAAAATATCCTTTTTCCTCCGCAACATATAAAAAGCTGTGTACCGCATTCGGGTACCAGTCAAGCATAATGCTGACATCCTGCAGCTCCTTGCTCCCTCCCGCTGTTTCTTCTTTTCCTTCTTCCTGCTGTGCGTTTGATCCGCAGCCTGCAAGCAGCATCGCTGCCAGAATACCCGCTGTCCATTTTTTCATTTTTTATTCCTCCAATTCAGTGACCGCTTTTCAAGCCCTTTTACAACTAAAAATAATACGATGCCCACAACCGACAGCAGAACAATTGGTGCAAAAACGGCGGCGCCGTCAAACTGGTTCATCATCCGGCGGCTGAAGTAGCCCAGCCCGGCCTGTGCCCCGAGCCATTCCCCAATTGCCGCACCGATGACACTGAGCGTCACAGCTACCTTTAAGCCCGAATAAAAATGCGGCTTCGCCGACGGTACCTGCACCTTTAAAAAAATGTCTTTTTTCGTGCCTCCCATTGTCAGGATTAATTCCCGCAGCTCCTTGCTGCTTGATTTCAGTCCGTCAAATGTATTGACGGTAATGGGAAAAAACGTAATAAGTACTGTAACGATAACCTTGCTCCAAATACCATAGCCGAAAAACATAATAAAAATGGGCGCCAGTGCGATGGTCGGTATCATCTGTGACGAAATAACAAGCGGATAAAAGGCCCGCTCCGCCGTTTCACTAACCGCCATCCAGACGGCAAGCGCCACACCCAGCACGATGGAGATCGCCAGGCCGATTAAAATAATTGCCAGGGTAGATGGCAGGTGGTCAAGCAGGAGCGTTTCTCTCAGTTCCCATAACCGAACCGCTACTCCTGATGGAGGCGGGAAAATAAACGGCAGATTTTTCAGCCGTGCTGCCAGCTCCCATACTCCAAACAGGAAAGCAACAACTAACGCAGCTGGCCCATATTTTCTGATCATTACTTTTCCACCCCGCCCCGCAGCTGGCCGATCAGTTTATTCTTTAACTCCATTACAGCCGGATCACTTAAATCCCGCAGTGTTCTGGGGCGGCTGAGCGGCACTTTTACTTCTTGAAGCGTATGTACCGGCGTATCTTGAAACACAAAAATACGGTCAGATAAAAAAAGCGCCTCATCCACATCGTGTGTGATAAACAAGATGGTTTTTTCACGCTTCTCCCACTGGGCAAGCAGCCATTCCTGCATAGACAGCCTTGTAATGGCATCAAGCGCGCTAAATGGCTCATCCAGCAGCAAAATATTTGAGCCTGTTAGGATGGACCGCAGGAATGAGACTCTTTGCCTCATGCCGCCGGACAGCTCGGATGGATACTTGTATTCTGAACCGTCAAGACCGAATTCCTTCAAAAGCGGCAGTACCCGGCTTGCCGCTTCTTTCTTCCCCGCTCCCGCCAGCTCAAGCGGAACGGCTGCATTCTCAAGCACCGTCCGCCAGGGCATTAACAAATCCCGCTGCGGCATATAGCCGGTCTCGCCATGGCGGTTTTCGAGCTGTTCACCGTTCAGCCTGATCTGGCCGTGCTCCTCTTTTTCCAGACCCGTAACCAAGCGGAAAAGCGTGCTTTTTCCCGATCCGCTTGCCCCGATGATTGAAATAAATTCCCGGTCATAAACAGTTAAATGAAAGCGATTGAGGATTGGTTTTTTTCCTTCGTATGAAAAGGACACATCTTGAAATTCAAGCACCGGCTTACGCATCACCCGGCCACATTTCTCCGTTATAAGCCATTTCCCAAAACATGTACTCAAACCGGGTTGTAGTTAAAAAAATCTCTTCCAGCTTTGCGCGCTCTCTATCTGATTTGCCTTCAGCATGCTCATCCATTAAATCAATGCACCACTGGGCCAGCTGTCCGAATTCTTCTGAAGCATACATGCTGACCCATTCACCGTACAGCTCGTGTTCGGCAGCGCCTGGAAGCTGGCTCAGTTCTTTGCCGATTTCCCAGTAACTCCAGGCACAGGGAAGAACGGCTGCCACAACATCGGCAATGGTTCCGTTTTGTGCTGCATGCAGCATATAGTGAGTGTAAGCAAGTGTAATGGGTGACGGTTTCGCCTGCTCCAGCTCTTCTTCGGTAATGCCAAAGCGCGCTGCATACTGCCGGTGCAGCGCCATTTCTTCATTTAATGTGCCGTCCAAAAGCGCCGCGAATTTACTCATCGTCTCAAGATCATCCGCTTTTACAGCGCCAAGGGCAAATACTTTTGCGTACTGGATAAGGTACAAATAATCCTGAACCATATAAAAACGGAATTTCTCCGGATTCAGAGACCCGTCAGCCATTCCCCTGACAAATGGGTGATGGTGATTTTGCTGCCAGATTGGCAGGCATTTTTCACGCAGCTGTTCACTAAACTTCATTTTATTATTCTGCCCCTTTCTTTGTATGCGCCCAATTATAAATAAACGATGCCATCACTTTTGTATAGCGAACAAGCTCTTCGATATCAAGCCGCTCATTGACCGCATGGGCATGACGAAGCTGGCCCGGCCCGTAAATAGCTGCTGGAATGCCGGCATCAGCCAGCCAGCCGCCGTCTGTTACCGACGGAGACACATCCACCACGGGCTTTTCCTTTACGACATGATGGTGCGCCTCCATTAACGCTTGAACAGCCGAATGAGCCGGGTCCACTTCAAATGACGGGAAGATTTCTCCCCGGTCTTCAATCATAGAGGTGCCGCCCCATTCAAACTGCGGTGGATTTTCCTGCATCCACAAATCGCCTTTTGCTATGTTTCTGATAAATTCTTCGACTTCCTTTGCCACACTCTCGTACGTTTCATTCGGATAAAAGTGAACCGTAATCCAGAGCCGGCACTCATCCGCGATAAAAGCAGCATGCCGGCCGCCTTCGATTACCGCGGGATTGATCGTTGTTGTCCCCGGAGGAAAGCCCGGATAGCTTTTCATAACTGCCCAATGCCGTTCAAGCTCCTGAAGGCCCTGGATGATTTTTGCCATTTTTTCAATCGCGCTTGCCCCCATCAGCCCGCCGCCCGCATGAATCATCTGCCGGCGCGTGGCATCATGGAATGTTTTGTCACTTTTTAATGTAATCCACCCGGTAATCACGCCGCCCTGGCCTTGAATATGCAGGCCGCTTGTGTCAACGACAAGCGCAAAGTCAGCCTTGTACCCTTTTTTACAGCATTGCAGCGTCCCCGCTTCGCCTACTTCTTCACCAATAACCGACTGAAAAATCAAATCACCGGGCAGCTGAATCCCCGCTTCATGGAAAAGCTGAATGGCAAACAGCGCACCGGCCAGCCCTCCTTTCATATCGGCTGCACCGCGCCCGACAACCGCATTCTCTTTGACAAACGGTGTAAATGGATCAGTATCCCATTTCTCATCTGCATTCACTTCCGCCACATCGATATGGCCGTTAATGATCAGGCTTTTATAGCTGTCCGCCTCGGTTCCTTTTAATGTGCCAACAACATTTGGATCGCCCTGATATACGTCCCACTTTTCAACCGCAAAGCCTCTTTCACCCAAAAAATCAGCTGTAAACTGCTGGGCATCTTCTGTGTTACGGGCTGGCGGAGCCGGTGTTTTAAACGAGATTAATGTTTTTAAAAGATCAACCAGTTCCTCTTTCCGCTCATCGATTTGTTTATGTATTTGTGCGATTTCAGCCATTCCTCCACTCCTCTCTTAAACATAAAAAAGCCATTTCTCCACAAGGAAGAAACGGCTGTGATGACAAATAAGCAAAACACGTCAAAACACCTCTTCCTTACGCCGGTCCGAACCGGTTCAAGTTATAAGGGTTAAGGCAGCTCGCCTCTCTCAGCCCTGTTATGGGCACCCCCAGCGGTGATTCCTATTTAATTTGATCTTGTTACTAGTTTTATCACACTAAAGCAATTCATTCAATAGCAAAGGCAATTTTTCCAATTTGCTCGGCGTTTTCAATTCTTGTAAATGCTTCTTTAAACTGATTCAACTTATATGTTTGGTCCACGACAGGACGAAGCTCGTGCTTCTCGATAAATTGAAGGGCGTCCTTCAGCTCCTCGCCGCTTCCTAATGTTGAGCCATGCATATGGAACTGTCCATAAAAGAAATTACGCAGATTAATCGTTACTTCATCTCCGGTTGAAGAGCCAAATGTGACAATAGTGCCACCTTTTTTCAGCTGCTCCAGTGACTGGTTAAATGTGGCTGCACCCACTGATTCAATCACAAGATCGACTTTTTCTCCACCAAGCGCTTCTGCCCAGTCAGCAGCAGAGTCAAGCGCCTTATCCGCGCCAAGCTTTAGCGCTTCCCGCCGCTTTTGCTCTGAACGGGAGGTAACGTATACTGCTGCGCCGGCTGCTTTGGCAAACTGAAGCAAAAAGGTGGCCACTCCGCCGCCAATACCCGGGATTAACACGGTCATACCCGCTTTTATATTTCCTTTCGTAAACAGGGCACGGTAAGCTGTCAGAGCCGCAAGTGATAAAACACCTGCCTCTTCCCATGATAAATGGGCCGGTTTCGGTACGGCATTTTCCGCGGAAATCACAATCGATTCAGCAAACGTGCCGTGAAACGGCAGACCCACAATTTCAAACCCGGCAGGCGGCGCCTCGCTGTTTTCCGGCCAGCCTATCCCTGGATTGATGATTACCTTATCGCCTTTGGTGACGGACGTGACTCCTTCGCCGACTGCGTCGACAATTCCTGCGCCGTCCGAGCCGATAATAAGCGGCGGCTCGGCTTCCTTATGGCGATGCAGGACAAACAAATCACGATGATTCAATCCGGCTGCCTTTAGCCGGACCCGTATCTCTCCCTGCTTTGGCACTGCTTCCGGCATATCGCGGCAGGATACACCATCAAGTCCTGCAGCTCCTTCGTGTACAATTGCCTTCAATGAAATTCCCCCTTATATTTGTCAATATGGTATGATTTTAACATACATAACGCGGTGCCTGTCTTTCACCGCCTGTCATTAACAGCAAGTAAATAAAAAGGCGGACAGGCACCAGGAAAGAGGTGCTTCTATGAAAGAAATAGCTATTGGCATTTTAGCTTCTGTGTTTTTTGCCGTAACGTTTATTTTAAACCGTTCGATGGAGCTGTCAGGCGGAAGCTGGATGTGGAGTGCTTCTCTCCGGTTTTTCTTTATGCTGCCGTTTTTTGTTTTGATTGTCGCCATGCGCGGCAGGCTGCGTCCACTGTTTGAAGAGATGAAACGCCACCCTGCTGCATGGGTCGTCTGGAGCTTTTTCGGCTTCGTCCTGTTTTATGCCCCGATTACATATGCCGCGGCCTCCGGACCAGGCTGGCTTGTCGGCGGCACATGGCAGCTGACGATTGTTGCCGGCGTTCTTCTAACACCCCTGTTTACAGAAAAAATAAACGGACATGTCATTCGCCACAAAATTCCGCTCGGCGCACTGGCGATTTCCTGTATCATTTTAGCCGGCGTTGCGCTGCTGCAATTTGAAAAATCAAACGGCTTAACGTGGTCCGGATTTGTGACAGGCGTGCTTCCGGTATTAATTGCGGCATTTGCTTACCCGCTTGGCAACCGGAAAATGATGGAGCTTTGCGGCGGCCGCCTTGATACGTTCTCACGTATTCTGGGCATGATTCTTGCCAGCCTGCCGTTTTGGATTTTAGTCAGCGCATTTGGCTGGGCAACAGCCGGCCCTCCATCTTCAAGCCAGCTTTTGCAGACCTTTATTGTCGGCTTATCATCCGGCGTCATTGCAACCACACTCTTTTTTATTGCAACGGACCGCTCCCGCCACAATCCCGGCCTGCTTGCTTCTGTGGAAGCGACCCAGTCCGCACAGGTTTTGTTTACGGTTATTGGTGAAGTTCTTCTTTTCCAGGCGGCATTTCCAGGACCAGCTGCATCTGGCGGCATCGTGCTGATTATCATCGGAATGATCCTGCACAGCTGGTATACGAAAAAAGTAAAAGAACGCTCAAAACGCGAGCATGCAGCAGGAACGGCCTGAAGAAACATACACTTCTGGAAATAGCCGAATAAAAATTGCAATGGAAGGACGGATTCTATGTATCCTCCGCATAACCCGGACCAGGTTATTACGTTAAATATAAAAAGAATCCATATTTATGCGATTTTGCTTACGTTCGTTTTTGTTGTAATTGGTATTTTTGCTGCCGTCCTTGTTCATGAGGAAAGCAGCTTCTCTTTTTCTATACGGGGAATTCTTTTATGGGCGGTATTGTATATTCTGCTGATTGTTTTACATGAGGCTTTTCATTTAATCGGCTTTATGATCTGGGGTAAATGCAAAAAAAACGATCTTGTTTACGGAATCAATCGGGAACTCGGGGTTGCTTATGCCGGAACAAAAAAGGTGCTGCCTGTTTCGGCAATGAAAAAAGCATTGCTCCTGCCTTTTTGGGTAACCGGCATGCTCCCGTTTATAGCAGGAATCTGGCTGAACAGTACTGTTTTGATTGTTACTTCGGCTTTTTTAATTGGCGGGGCGGCCGGCGACTTTTCCATGTACCGGCAGCTGCGCCGCGCTAAAAAAGGCTCATTCGTATTAGACCATCTTCACGAGCCCGTTTTATATGTATTCAACAAAAAAGTGGACAGTCCTTATTAGAAGCTGTCCGCCTTTTTGTTGTTTGCGTCCTTTTGCAGGGGTGAACAAAGCTATTCTTCGATGTCGAGGACAATCTTTCCGAATGAATCGCCCTCTTCCATATATTTAAGTGCCGAAGCAGCTTCTTTAAGCGGAAAATGCCTGTCAATAACCGGCCTGATTTCATGATGTTCAAAAAATGTCAGCATCTCAGCGAATTCCTGCGGACTGCCCATTGTTGTACCGCGTATATCAAGATGCTTGAAAAAAACATGGGGCAGCACAAGCTCCGGCACCGGTCCTGTTGTGGCTCCAAAGTTTACAATCCGCCCGCCTGGCTTCCCAAGCTTGATCAAGTCTTTAAATGTTTCTCCTCCAACGCTGTCAATAATAATATCAGCGCCGCCCATTTCATTTTTCACTGCTTTGGCCCAGCCTTTTGTCCGGTAATTTATACCGCCGGCTGCACCCATTTTTTTTGCCCTTTCAATTTTTTCGTCACTGCCTGATGAAATAAATACGCGGGCTCCTTTTGCCACGGCGATTTGCAGGGCAAACAGGGACACTCCGCCTCCAATGCCCGGGATAAATACTGTATCTCCTTTCCTTAACTCTCCCCGTGTAATCAATGCACGGTAAGCAGTCAACGCGGAAAGCGGAATAGCAGCTGCTTCTGGCCATGTTAAATAGGCCGGCTTTTTATACACATTTTCACATGATATTTTTACATACTCCGCATATGTACCATCAGCCGGCATGCCGAGAATGTGAAAGTCAGGGCTGTTAAACCGAATGTCATCTCCCCAGTGAAGACCGGGGTTAATGACTACTTCGTCACCTGCCTGCAAGCTTTCCACATCATCTCCTACTGATTCAACGATCCCCGCACCATCTGCCCCTAAAATGGATGGCAGCTTCATGCCCGGATACATGCCATATGTAACAAATACATCCCGCCGGTTTAAAGCTGCATTTTTCAGCTTAACAACAATTTCACAGTTTTCCGGCTGCGGCTTCTCTACTTCTATGTAAGCCGCAGCAGCCGGCCCGCCTGTTTCTTTCAGCAAAATAGCTTTCATTTTTCTCCCCCTTTGTCTTTCACTTCTCCTCCTTTTACCCGTCCAAATTAACAAAAAAACGCTCCCGTGCATACGATATGGCATCACCATTCTGTAAAAAGGACGTGTTGCTGACATGCTGATTGAGCAGCTGGCCAAAGCTATAAACGGAGAATATACTGCTGTTAATTGTTACGAGCAGCTGGCAAACCTCGCGCCGGTCCCATCTCAAAAAAAGCGGATTTTAGCTATACGTGACGAGGAGCTGCGCCATTATGAAGAGTTCGCTGCTCTTTATTATGCCCTGACCAGCTCAGCCCCTTCCCCAAAAATGAATAAATCTTGCCCGAAAGCATTTAAACAGGGCATTGTTTTTGCTTTCCAGGATGAACAGGAGACATCTGAATTCTACCGGGAAATTGCCGACTCTTCCCACCTTCCCTATGTGAAAAAGACGTTCAGCCGGGCATCGGCGGACGAACAGCGGCATGCTGTCTGGTTTTTATCCTTTCTTTAAACGCGCCTGTCTCCTGCCGCCGGGGCAGAGGATACATTAAAAACCTCTTTTCCGAAGCCACTTTTCACAGGCGGCGGTCCATAAAGAAGCTTCAGGATGGTCACCTGCAAGTCCAAGTCCATGCCGTCCGTGTTCAAAAATATGCATATCGAACGGGACGCCTGCCTTGCTTAAAGCATTGGCAAACAAGAGGCTGTTCTCCACCGGTACCGGCTCATCATCCGCTGTATGCCAGAGAAAGGCCGACGGAGTATTCTTTGTAATATGCCGTTCATTCGACAAAAATAACCGCTGTTCCCCCGATGATCCGGCACCAAGCAGGTTTTCCATTGACCCCTCATGACGGTACTCGCCAAACGTAATAACCGGATAGCCCAAAATAAGCAAATCCGGGCGGGAGGGTTGCTGTTCAACCGGATCGGATGCATCACTGATGCCATCATCATATTTTGTCGCAAGTGTTGAGGCAAGATGCCCCCCTGCCGAAAAGCCGAGCACACCGACTCTCTTCTCATCTATATTCCACTGTCCAGCCCGGTGCCGGACCAAACGGATTGCCCGGGATGCATCTAAAAGCGGCACGGGGTGTTTATACGGCGCCACCCGATAATGAACCACAAAAGCATGAACACCAAGACTGTTCAGCCATTTTGCAACAGGTTCTCCTTCATGATCCGCCCGTCTCTGGTAACCGCCGCCAGGAAAGACCAGAACGGCCGGCCCCTGTTTCGTTCCAGCCGGATAAGCTGTCATATAGGGTACTTCTTCCCCTTCTAATTGAAATGGCGCTTCGTTTTCCCATAATTGAATCATGCTTCCCACTCCTTAATTTGAATTAAATCCCCGATCCGTCACATAGCCGTCTATGGACCAGATTCCTCTTTCTTTCTTTTTGGCTGTTTGCTGCTTTTCCTCAAATTCATCCAGATAGCGCGTGTTTGGCGGATACACATAAGCAACCCGGGCCAGTCCTTCCTCTAAAAGCTTTTCCTGGACACTTTCCCCATCTACATACACATATACGAGAATCCGGTCATACTTATCAAGCCGCTGGCCGATATCAAATTCAATGGTTATGCTTCCGCTTTGCAGCAGCTTCTCTGTCCGCTTCTTTGCTTCTTCTCCCAATGGCTGCCTGCCAAGCTGAGGGTGGCGTGTTTCCGGGGTATCAATCAGCAAAAAACGAGCGCTGAACTCATCTTTTTCACCGTCAAAATCCGCATCAAACGAAAATACCGCCGTATCACCGTCAACCGGGCGGACAAGGTCTGCCGGAATGGGGTTCATCTCGCCTTTCGTCTTTAATAGATTCCCTGCTTCGCCTCCCATATCCCGGGAATTATCGGCATTTCTATTATTCTGTTCTTCTTTTTCAATTGCTGTCAAAACTTCTTCTGTTACTTCAAGAACATCATTTACATCTTCTAATGTGCAGGCTGATAATAAAACAGCCACACCTCCAGCTAAAATGATGTTTAGCCAGTTTTTCACATTTACGTCCTCTTTTCTGTTCTTATCCAAAGTATCAATAGAAAAAACCTCTTTATTTTAAGAGGTTTCAGGCTGCCGGCTTCGATTGCCCATGGCCTCAGAAGGCCAGATCTGTTTTCATCGGGTGCGTCCCTTAAAAGACAGGCGTTTTCGATTAGCCTGATTTCTAACTTTGTCTTCACTCTCATCCTTCTGTTTTCAGAGGTTTTATCTTTGTTCAGCTGCCTCGTTGACGTATTCGGCAATCACCGGAACAGACAGCTCCAGGCCGCTTGTAGCCAGGCTGTTTTTCACATATTGAAGCTTATCCCCATCACTTGCGTAAGGTTGAATATTCAATACACTATTAATATAAAGAATTCCTTTGTTCGTAATCATCGGCTTAATAACTCTTCCACCTGTTTCATCGTAACGGCGGATTTTTTCCAGGCCGTTGATCAGCTCGTGATCAAATAAATCATTCATGGCAATTTCATAAACAGCGGGTTCCATGTTTTCACTCATCCGTTCATGCAGCTCATACATCACTTCCGGCTTGTTATTCAAATAGTACTGTACATAATACGCGAGAAGCACCTGTTCTTTTACTGGTAATTTTCTGCCCATACAAACGCCTCCTTTTCTTTTTTTATTATACATGATGCAGTCTTATATCCGTCAATTTCCATTCAATGTCACCCGCTCCCTTACATACACTGTTAACAAAAAAATGAAAGAAAACAGTAAAAACGGCTGTTTCAAGCTGTTGGATTCTCTCTCTATTCTATTTAGTAAAATAATCTATTAACAATACTTTCAAATCATGGTATATTCATGAAAGAAATTACCATATAGATAGAGGAGCTCCAATAGATATGGCCTTTAAAAAGGTGATGATCGCAATCATGTTTTTCGTACTGGCACTTTCACTCGTCCCTTCCTATTCAAATGCAGCTTCTTCCGATTGTTCTGCAAAGACAGCTGTTAAGAAAACATATATTAATGTTTCTGTTGCTACTTTGTGGAAAGAACCAGGCGCAAAACGGCAAATGGACCAATATGTTCTTTCCACTCCTGTCAACATGAAAGCATGGACAGCTAAAATGTCTGCTGTCAAAGACCGTCTCTGGCTTACAGGAAAAGCCGAAACTCAGGCGCTGTACGGACAGGAAGTTACCATTTTAAAAACAAGCGGCAGCTGGGCACAGGTAGCGGTCAAAGACCAAACCACTGCTAAAAACAGCAAAGGATATCCGGGCTGGCTCCCGAAGGCGCAAATAACGTCACGGGCCGCCGCATACGAGGCCTGCCAGACGGCAAGCATCAAATCAAAGACCGCTGTTTTGTATCACGACAAAAAAACAGCTTTTATGGAATTGAGCTTTAACACAGAGCTGCCCATTATCAAATCAGAAGCAAGCTGGGTGCAGGTGGTGACACCGTCAAATGGCACCAAATGGCTGAAAAAAAATGATATCCGCATCCTTGGTTCGGGCACGGTTATTCCTAAACCGGCCGGAACGGCCTTGCTGACAACCGGAAAGCAGTTTTTAGGCCTTCCGTACTTATGGTCAGGGGTGTCTGCCTACGGCTACGATTGTTCAGGCTTTACCTCATCTGTTTACCGGTACCACGGAATCCAAATTCCACGGGATGCATCCGAGCAGGCGAAAGCAGGAAAAGCTGTGACAAAGTCAGCACTGAAGCCGGGTGATTTGTTATTTTTTGCTTATAATAATGGAAAAGGCCGTGTTCACCACGTTGCCATGTATGCCGGAAACGGCAAAATGATCCACTCGCCCAAAGCCGGGAAAAAAGTTGAAATTATACCGATGGATACAGCTCCCTATAAACAAGAATATGCCGGGGCGAGACGCTATATTGATTGATTTCCAATAGAAATTCTGCTTCTGCCGCCCATTTTACAAAAACATGCTTTGAGTACATTAAAAAGCAATCCCGGTCCATAAGTGCGGGATTGCTTTTTTATAATTACACCTCAATGATAATCGGGACAATCATAGGGCGTCTTTTTGTCTGGGCATATAAAAATTTTCCGACCGATTCTTTAACCGTTTGCTTCATGACTTTCCATTGCGTTACATTTGACTGCTGAAGCCTGTTAAATGCTGACGTGACAATGTCATTCACATCATTTAAAAGCATTTCAGACTGGCGCGCATAAACAAAACCGCGGGAAATAGTATCAGGCCCCGAAATAATTTTGTTTTCAGATTTGCTCAGGGTAATGACGATAATAAGCATGCCATCCTCTGAAAGCTGTTTTCGGTCACGGAGAACAATATCTCCGACATCTCCAATCCCAAGTCCATCGACAAAAATATTCCCCGCCGGGAGATTTCGGGTTTGCCGTGCTTCTGATTCGCTGATATCCAGTACTTCTCCGTTTCTCATCACATAAATATTTTCTTCTTTTACACCAACGGATTGAGCGAGCAGACGGTGCTGGTGCAGCATTCTATATTCACCGTGAATCGGTATAAAGTATTTTGGCTTCATCAGCGTCAGCATTAATTTTAATTCTTCCTGATAGGCGTGGCCGGATACATGCATGCCTGTCGAGGCGCCCGATCCGTAAATTACTTTAGCGCCCAGCAGAAATAAGTTATCAATGATCCGGGCAACATTGCGTTCATTTCCCGGTATGGGTGATGATGATAAAATGACGGTGTCGCCCGGGTAAATTTCGATCTGCCGGTATTTCCCGGCCGATAAACGGGACAAGGCTGCCATCGGCTCGCCCTGGCTTCCTGTACAAAGAACAGCTATTTTTTCCGGAGCCCAGTCATTTATTTCGGTTGCATCAATAAGCATATCCTCGGAGATTGTTAAATAGCCAAGTTCCATGGCCACTGACACAACATTCACCATGCTCCGCCCCAGCAGTACAATCTTTCGGTTTGTTTTGGCCGCCGCGTCAACCACCTGCTGAACGCGGTGGACGTTCGAAGCGAAGGTAGACACAAACACCCTGCCTTCCGCTTTGTTAAAGGCTTCCTGAAGATGGGTGCCGACAAGCTTTTCCGATGGGGTAAAGCCGGGGCGTTCCGCGTTTGTGCTTTCTGACAACAAAGCCAGGACACCATTTTTACCGAGTTCGGCCATTTTGTGAATATCGGGGTACTGATCATTGACAGGCGTTAAATCGAATTTAAAGTCACCGGTGTGAACCACGGTACCTTCCGGTGTATGAAAAGCCACTCCAAGGCAGTCGGGAATGCTGTGATTGGTTTTGAAAAACGACAGCTGCATGGTGCCAAGTTCAAGAACCGATTCAGAGTCAATTGGCGTAAGCTGTGTTTCCCTTAAAAGCCCATGCTCCTTCAGTTTTATTTCGATTAATCCTAATGTCATCCGTGTTGCATAAATCGGAACATTTAACTGCTTTAACAAGTAAGGAATACCGCCAATATGATCTTCATGTCCATGGGTAACAATTAAAGCCCGGATCTTTTCTTCATTTTCACGCAAATATGTAATATCCGGAATAATTAAATCAATGCCTAATAAACTTTCGTCCGGAAACTTGGAACCGGAGTCAATAATGATAATATCGTCTGCATATTGCACGGCGTACATATTTTTTCCGACTTCGTTCAATCCGCCTAAAGCAAATATCGATAATGTACTTGAAGTATTCAACATGACCTTCCTCCCCAAACTAAATCATTATTCAAATTGTGCCCGTTCCCGTTTCTTTTATGCTTTACCTTTCAAGTCGTTCATATTGTTTTTATACCGTTTAAAAAAAGCGCGGAAGAACAGCCAATAAAATCCGGTTGTTTTTCTTTTCTAAATGAGAAAGAAAAGACCAAACATGCTTTTTCATGCCCGCTTTTTTAAGAACACAATGGCCGCCCGCAGCCCCGGCTTCTGCTTTTAGAAGAAAACAGCTCATTTTGACGGCTCTCTTTTTCAGCACTATGAAAAGACTGCAGGCTTTGCCTGCAGTCTCATGCTTTATTTAAAAGAATCTTCTGGTTACGTTTATCTTCAAATAATTTTGCGCCCATGCTGCCCTAAAGCAAAATAAATTCCATGCTGAAGCGTTTGAAAACAATCAAATACAGATAAATCAATGTTTGATTTCGATATAATCATACTCAGCTCAGCAGAGATGCCAACAAGAATGGTTTTCGTTCCGATCAAGGCAGCAGCGGAGCCGATTTTTTCAATCAGGCTGACTGTATGCTCGCTTATATCTTTATCAAGTCCCGTTAAATCAAGCACCAGGTAGTTTGCCTTGTGGGCGGGAAGATTATTCAGTGTTTTTACAACCAGCTCTTCTGAACGTTCTTCGTCATATTTTCCGAGCAGCGGAACGACCGCGATTCCTTCAAGAACAGGAATAATCGGAGAAGAAATTTGTTTCACAAGCTCTTTTAGTTCTCTTGTTTTTTCGTCCACAAGTGTCTCTAAACGAAGAATTTCTTCCGCTTCCTTTTTTCTTGCCAATTCATGGATATTATTTGAAATAGTCACATCCGATGGAAAATACTCGATAATGCTGCACTCATGTCCTTCCAATTGATGCTGGGTGACTTTATACCATATGTTTGTGCCAAACAGCCCTGTAAAAATTCCCGCGTAATGGGCGGGAAGATAATTGCCGCCCTGTTCCTTCTCCTGCGCAAGGTTAATTTTATATTCCCAGCTGTCTTTAATATAAGCCGTCAGTGTTTTCGCTTCAAAATCCAGGTTTTTAATAGTCGTCCGGCCCCAGCCCGCTGAGGCATATGTATTGGTAATTAACTCTGCTGCTTCCGCTATGCTGACATCTTTTATTTTCTCAAAATATTGTCCTACCGTCAGGCCCTGGCGGAAACCGGTTGTTTCAAAAACAAGATTTGATGCTTCTTCTCCTGATATTTCTTCAATTGTATCAAAAAATGTTTTCATTGCAGACGAAATCCAGAAAAGAACGGCATCTTCTCCTTCAAATAAAAATTGGCCGCTTTCCAGGCTCCATTCAAAATCAAGCCCGCCTATATTAATTTCGGGATTTTTATCCAATCTATTTTTGCCTCCCTTTTTATTATTACTTTTTATACACAATAGGTTCATTATAGTTTTTGTAAAAAAATATGTCTAATATTGAATCCGGATACAGTCTTTTTCTCTTTACTTTTTTAGTATTCTGCCCATTTTCTTCAAAAACAGCAGTATTTCCTGTTGAAATTTTTTAAAAAAGCAGAAACGGGGCTTCGTATAAAAAGACCCGGAAATCGGAAATGTTTATTTTACCGAAATCCAGGCCTGGTTAGAAAAAGTTATTCAGGGATGTTTATGTTAGTTAGACGCAGCAGAATAAAGAATTATGATAGTTTGTAAATTCATAAAAGCGAATATTGGCGGAATAGTCCGGGTCCATGCCACTTTCACGCCAGTTTAACGTCCTGCTTCATTTTTGCCTTACCTTTACTGTTCTTCTGCCCCAATAAGATTCTTTCTCTCAAAGTTATCGAGCAATGCACGCACTTCATCTGTTGACTCTGTGCTCATTAATTGATTTCTTAATTCACCTGCCCCTCGAAACCCTTTGACATATATCTTAAAAAAGCGGTGGAGAGCCTTAAACGAACGGAGCTCTAATTTTGAATATTTATCATGGAGATCAAGATGCAGTCTCAAGAGATCGAGCAATTCCTTGCTGCTGTGATCTTTCGGCTCTTTTTCAAAAGCAAATGGATTATTAAAAATACCACGCCCAATCATAACCCCATCAACACCATATTGATGGGCGAGCTTTAAGCCAGTTTGACGGTCAGGAATATCCCCATTGATCGTCAAAAGTGTATCTGGTGCCACCTCGTCACGAAGCTTTTTAATCTCCGGAATCAATTCCCAATGAGCATCTACCTTGCTCATTTCCTTTCTTGTACGCAGATGAATGGAAAGATTAGCAATATCTTGTTTCAATATGTGTGTCAGCCAATCATGCCATTCGTCTACATCCGTGAAACCAAGCCTTGTCTTCACACTTACGGGCAATCCTCCTGCTTTTGCTGCTTGTATTAAATCTGCCGCAACTTCGGGACGGCGGATAAGGCCGCTTCCCTTCCCATTCTGTGTCACATTGGGCACAGGACAGCCCATATTAATATCCAATCCCCGAAAGCCCAGTTTCGCCATACCAATACTCATTTGCCGGAAGTTTTCAGCCTTATCTCCCCATATATGAGCGACCATTGGTTGTTCATCTTCTGTAAAAGTTAAACGGCCACGCACGCTGTGGCTCCCCTCTGGGTGACAATAGCTCTCCGAGTTTGTAAACTCTGTAAAGAATACATCGGGTCTGGCTGCTTCACTCACTACATGGCGAAAAACAACATCCGTCACATCTTCCATTGGTGCCAGTACAAAAAAAGGGCGCGGCAAATCACGCCAAAAATTATCTATCATATTAAAAATCCTTTCATTATGGATACCGGGCCAAACCTTTATCCTAAACTTAAAAAGCAAAAATGCTGCTTCTTTTACACTTATAGCATGCTTAAGCACTTTTTATCAAACGAAATCGAGTAAAGACAGGGATGCTCACGAAAAAGACCCAGAAATCGGAAATGTTTATTTTACCGAAATCCAGATCTCATTAGAAAATGTTTATACTGGGAGGTGTTTATTTTCGTTAAACTTATCTCAGCTCTAACACTGCTACCGCCTCGACATGCACCGTTTGCGGAAACATATCCACAGGCTGCACTTCACGTGTCCGGTAGCCCCCGTCTTCAAGCACACGCAAATCCCGTGCCAGTGTGCCGGGATTACAGGACACGTAAACAACCCGCTTCGGCTTCATTTTTAAGATCGTTTCCAAAAGCGCTTCATCGCAGCCTTTGCGCGGCGGGTCAACGACAATAACATCCGGGCGGATCCCCTGCTTGTACCAGGCAGGAATGACTTCTTCTGCTTTTCCCGCTTCAAAATAAGCGTTTGTGATGCCGTTTAATTCGGCGTTTTTCCGGGCGTCTTCAATTGCCTGAGGCACGATTTCAACCCCATAAACCTGCTTTGCTTTTTGCGCTAAAAACAGTGAAATGGTGCCGATGCCGCAATAAGCGTCGATCACCGTTTCTTCTCCGGTTAAACCTGCATACTCAAGAGCCTTGTTGTAAAGCACCTCCGTCTGGACCGGATTTACCTGATAAAAAGAGCGGGCAGAGATCGCGAATTTCACGCTGCCGATTGTATCGTAAATAACGTCTTCCCCAAACAGTGTCCGTGTTTTGCTGCCGAAAATCACATTTGTTTTGTCAGGGTTCACGTTTTGAACGATAGATGTAATGCCCGGCACTTCTCTGCGTATCCCGGCAATGATGGCCTGCTCATTTGGCAGCTCATTTGTGCGTGTAATAAGCACTGCCATCTTCTCGCCCGTTTGATAGCCAATGCGCGCCATTACATGGCGCAGCACACCTTTATGGCTCTGTTCATCATAGGACATAACGCCGTTTGCTGCACAGACATCTTTTACTTTTTGAATCATTACATCGCTTTCTTCATGCTGAATTAAACATTCCGTCATATCAATAATCTCATGAGAACGTTTTTTGTAAAAACCGGCGACAAGACGGCCGCCCGACAGCCCGACCGGCACCTGTGCTTTATTCCGGTAACGCCAGGGCTCCTCCATGCCGAGCACCGAGTGAACCGGCACGTCCGGCAGCTTGGCAATCCGGTCCATTACATTACGGACCTGATTGTATTTCATTTCCATCTGTCCTGCATACGATAGATGCTGGAGCTGGCACCCTCCGCATTCTTCATATACGGAGCAGGATGGGCTCACCCGCTCCGGCGATTTCTGCTCAAGCCGGAGAAGCTTCGCAAAGCCATAACCTTTGTTCAGCTTTGTTACTTCCACTTCTCCTGTTTCACCCGGCAGCATGCCTTCTATAAATAACGGATATCCGTCAATTTTTGCTACCCCTTTTCCTTCGTGCGTTAAATCAGCGACCGATACGTGAACCGCTTCGCCTTTTTTAATCGGAGCTTGAATCTTTGCCACAATTACATCTCCTTCTCTTATTTAAAAAATTCATCCCGCTCGGCGGAAATCCACTTTTCCATTTCTTTTTCCGTCACAAGGCGGTTGACTAATATATCGTGCCATACGTAGTTTTCCAGCAAATAAATATGCACGGGATTGTCTGTGTAAAATGCGGTATCCCGCTGTTCAACAGAAGGGCCATACAGCATTTCCCTGCTGTCAATTGACAAAATAAACCACTTATTCTGTCCGATCCCTTCCACAAAGCTTGTCTGCCGGTGCTGATCAAGCCCTGCAACCGGATTATTCACCTGAAAAACAATACCCTTCATCTTACAACGATGGGCCGTTTCTTTCAAGACCGGCTCAAGCATTTTATACATATCGCTCCACAAAGAAACAATGACTTTTCGTTCAGCTCTTTTCAACAGTGTTTCACAAAAAGCAAGAATTGATTCCTGCCCTTGAACAGAAGCAACCCGGTTATCCGGCTCCGGCTGCACAGCTTCAAGCTTCTTTAGTGACTCGTGGATCGAAGTATAGGTTTTCTCCCATCTGGATTGAATCGACGATAAAAAAACATCCACAGGGAGCGGTGAATACATAATGCTGTTGTTTATTGCTTCTTGAATCACCATTCCCTGTGCGGACAGGCTTTTGAGCACGTCATATACACGTGCTCTCGGAATGCCGGATTCCTTACTGATTTGATAAGCGGTCGATGTTCCAAGCTTAACCAGTGTAATGTAAGCTTTGGATTCATACTGATTAAAGCCGACTGACTGCATTTTTCGGATAAGTTCGTCCATTTTTTCCTCCACACTGCGTCTTCCTTTTATCATAACACGTTTACAATCTGAAAAATATTAGTTACTATTTCAATAGTAACTAAATAGAGAAGGAGCATGAAACTTGGATGGAACCATTCTTCTTACACTGTTTTTCTTTGGATTTTTAGCTGCTTTTATTGATGCGGTTGTGGGAGGAGGCGGCCTGATTTCCATTCCGGCCCTGCTGGCTGCAGGAATCCCGCCCGCTGCTGCGGTTGCTACAAATAAACTGGCAAGCACCATGGGAGCGCTGACAAGCACCATTGCTTTTATTCGGGCCGGCAAAGTTGATTTTCGGCTGACAGGCAGATTGTTCCCGCTTACATTTATTGGTTCGCTGTTTGGCGCTCTGACTGTCCGATATGTTTCACCCGATGTGTTAAAGCCATTAATTCTCGTTTTGCTGATTACTGTTGCGATTTACACGGTCTTTAAGAAAAACTGGGGCAGCACATCCACTTATAAAAAGCCGACACCCGCAAAAGCCCTTCTGTTTGCAGCAGCTATCTTTGGGATCGGCTTTTATGACGGTTTTCTTGGTGCCGGTACAGGTTCTTTTATTTTATTTGCATTTTTGCTGCTTGGCTTTGATTTTATTCAATCCGCCGGCAATGCCAAGCTGTTAAACTTCAGCAGCAACCTTGCTGCCCTTATTCTTTTTTTAATGATGGATATGGTTTATATTCCGTATGGCCTGGCAATGGGCGGGGCGATGATTCTCGGGGCACTGGCGGGGTCAAAATTTGCGATTCTGAAAGGAACGTCTTATGTGCGCCTTCTTTTTATCGTGGTGACTGTATCATTAATCGGAAAAAACATTTATGACTTCTATCAATCACACTTTTGATTAATACAAATATTCAGTTAATTTTAGACCTCCCCTGTTTAACATGATAAAATAATAGCGTAAGCGATTACTATTTCGGGAGGTTTTTATGATGAAAGCTGCACGATGGTATGAAGCAAAAGACATTCGGGTGGAAACGATTGATGAACCGGTCATTGCACCTGGTAAAATAAAAATCAAAGTGGAATGGACCGGCATCTGCGGAAGTGATTTGCATGAATATGCGGCAGGACCGATTTTTGTGCCCGTCCAAGAACCTCACTATGTCAGCCAGGACAAAGCCCCTATTGTAATGGGCCATGAATTTTCCGGCCAGGTGACGGAAGTGGGCGAAGGCGTAACCAAAGTGCAGCCAGGTGATCCCGTTGTGGTAGAGCCCATTCTTTCCTGCGGCGAATGTCCAGCTTGTAAAAAAGGAAAATACAATTTATGTGAGCACCTCGGCTTCCACGGATTGTCCGGCGGAGGCGGCGGCTTTTCTGAATATACAATGGTTGATGAACATATGGTACATAAAATGCCCGAGGGCCTGTCTTATGAGCAGGGAGCACTCGTAGAACCAGCCGCAGTAGCGCTGCATGCAGTCCGTTTGAGCAAGCTGAAACCAGGCGACAAAGCAGCGGTGTTTGGAGCAGGACCGATCGGGCTGCTTGTTATCGAAGCTCTTCGGGCAGCTGGCGCATCGGAAATCTACGCTGTCGAACTGTCACCCGAACGAGCCGCTAAAGCGAAAGAGCTTGGCGCACGGGAAGTAATCAACCCAAAAGAAGAGCAGGCTGTAGAACGCCTTCGAGAGCTATCAGGCGGAGGGGTTGATGTATCGTTTGAAGTAACCGGTGTTCCAGCCGTTCTTCCGCAGGCGATTGATTCCACTTCATTTGAAGGTGAAACGATTATTGTTTCTATCTGGGAATCAGAAGCATCTGTGCAGCCAAATAATATTGTTTTGCAAGAGCGGACGGTTAAAGGCATTATCGCTTACCGTGATATTTTTCCCGCTGTAATGAAGCTGATGCAGCAGGGCTATTTTCAGGCGGAAAAACTGGTGACAAAACGAATTCATCTTGATGATGTTGTATCAGAGGGATTTGAAGCGCTAATGAAAGAAAAAAGCCAGGTGAAAATTTTAGTTAAATCACAGCCGGAATAAGATTTTGACAAAGGAACACTCTAAGCGGGTGTTCTTTTTTGTTTAAAAAAGGGAACAAGTGGAATAGTACATAGTATAAGGAGTGATTATAAAATGAGTTCAGTAAAAGAGCAGATTTTATCTATTTTAAAAGAAAACTATGTCGGGACGATGGCGACGATTCATGATAACAAGCCGCGTTCACGCTATATGACCTTTTTCAACGATAACTTAACCCTTTATACCGCAACAAGCAAAGACACCCATAAAACGGAGGATATAGAGCAAAATCCGTATACGCATATTTTGCTTGGCTATGAAGGTGAAGGTATCGGGGATACGTATGTGGAAATCGAAGGAAAAGTGACCGAATCAGATGATGAAGGTATGAAAGAAAAAGTTTGGAATGAACATTTAGAACCATGGTTTGACGGGCCGGAAGATCCAAAATTGCTTATTTTAAAAATCGATCCCGAACAAATCCGTTTAATGAACAAAAAAGGACAGCCGCCGCAAACACTTGAGCTGTAATACAAAAAAGCATCACAGAGCCATCTGTGATGCTTTTTTTGATCTGTTTTGACAGCACACTTCTCTCTTTCTGATATGTTTGCTGGCGGCTGCTTTATTCAAATTGATTTATGGCCGCTCACAGCCGGCTATTCGACTACATTCTCATAGGTGCCAATGGCTTCAATGGCACCATTTCTCAGGCGGATCACCTGGTCGGCATGCTGGATTGTATTCAGACGGTGAGCAATAACGAAACTGGTCCGCCCTTCCATCAGCCGGCCAAGCGCTTCTTGAATATGAAGCTCCGTAATCGTGTCGATGCTGCTTGTTGCCTCGTCTAAAATCAATATCACCGGATCAGCTAAAATGGCTCGTGCAATGGAAAGAAGCTGCCTCTGCCCCTGGCTGATGCCCGATCCATCCTGGCTCAGCTTTGATGCATATCCATCCGGCATCCGCATAATAAACGTGTGGGCATTTGCTTTTCTCGCTGCTTCAATCACTTCATCGTCTGTCGCATCAAGCCGGCCGTAGCGGATATTTTCCATCACTGTATCTTCAAACAAAACGGTATCCTGAAGAACAAAGCCCATCTGGCGGCGCAGCGCGGAACCGGCTATTTCCCGGCTGTCTACGCCGTCAAATAAAATGGCTCCGCCGGCCGGCTCGTAAAACCGGGCGAGCAAATTCATAATTGTTGTTTTGCCTGATCCGGTCGGTCCGATTAGCGCAATTGTTTCACCAGCCTCCGCTTGAAATGACACGTTGGAAAGAGTCGGCTTCCCTTCTTCATAAGAAAATGCAACATTGTTAAACACAACATGGCCGGACAATTGATGCTGCCTGCTCTCTTTTCTGTCGACCGCTTCCCTTGTGTCCATAATATCAAAAACACGTTCTGCCCCTGCGACAGCTGACAGCATCGTATTGTACTGGTTGGCAAGATCATTCAGCGGCCGGGTAAACTGGCGGGCGTACTCTGTAAAGATGACAATGGTGCCGACTGACGCCTGTCCATTCAATGCCAGAATCCCGCCGGCCAGCGCAATAACGGCGAAGCCTGTGTTATTGAGCAGGTTCATTAATTTTGGAATAAAACCTGAATATGCCTGGGCCAAATAGCCGGCTTCCCGGAGCCGGTCATTTTTTTCCATAAACTCACCGATCATTTCGTCCTCACGCGAAAACATTTTGACGATATGGCGGCTTGAAATGGCTTCTTCAATGAAGCCATTTAAATCACCAAGATGACGCTGCTGCTCTTTGAACCTTGGACCTGTCCGATTGGTAATCCATTTCATACCGCCGAACATAAGAGGAATAATCAGCAGCGTGATCAGTGTCAGGACCGGGCTTAAATAAAGCATGACTGCAATGGAGCCAAGAAGGGTTAATAATCCCGAAGCTACCTGGATAATAGAACTGTTCAGTGTGCTGCTGATATTATCAATATCATTTGTCACCCGGCTCATCAATTCACCGTGGCGGCGCTTATCAAAAAATGAAACCGGCAGCTTATGAAAATGCCGGAACAGGTCATCCCGCAATTCATACACCGTTTTTTGGGCAACCTCTGCCATCCAGTAGTTTTGCAAAAAAGAAACAAGTGAATATCCAATGTATACAAGCGCAAGGCCTGCCAGCAGCCAGCTCAAACCCCGCTCATCGCCGGATGCAATATAATCATCAATTGCCACTCCGATTAAAAACGGACCTGCCAGTGCAAGGGCAGAGCTGAGCGCTACCATCATCATGGTTAAAAGCAGTTTGCTCTTTCGCTTAAATAAATAACGGCCAATCCGTTTTAAGGTAACGGACAAATTATTGATTTTCGGCTTTTTGCCGCCTGGATTACTGCCCGGATGCTTCATATGCCCCGCCCTTTCTGCCCTGAGACTCCATCAGCCGTTTATACAAATCATGTTTGCGTGCCAGCTCACGATGTGTTCCGGAAACAGCTGCTTTCCCTTCCTCAATCATAAAAATGCAATCTGCCTGTTCTGCGGTTGAAATTTTTTGGGTCACGATAAAAATGGTGCATTCCTCGGATGTAATGGCTTCTATAAGCCTTCCTTCCGTTTTTACATCAAGAGCACTTGTGCTGTCGTCAAGCAGCAGGATATCCGGCTTTCGGATAAGAGCCCGTGCGATGGATAACCGCTGTTTCTGTCCTCCTGATAACGTTACACCTTTCTGCCCGATTATTGTGTCGTACCCATCCGGCAGCGCAGCAATGGTTTCATGAATTTGCGCTTTTTTTGCTGCTTCTGTAATTTCTTCCTCTGTGGCGTCTTTTTTCCCCCAGCGGATATTGTCCGTAATGGAGCCTGTAAACAAATGCGACTCCTGCGGCACGAAGCCGATTTTATGGCGCAGCCTTCGGACATCCATTCTGCTTATATCACGCCCGCCGATTGCAATCGATCCGCTGTCCGGCTCATACAAGCGCGGAATAAGAGAAAGCAAGGCCGACTTGCCGGAGCCCGTCTCCCCTAAAATCGCCGCCATACTGCCGCGCTTCACCTTCATCGACAGTGACTGGAGCACCGGCGCCTTTCCGCCCGGGTATGTAAAGGTGACATCATTAAAGAGAATGTCACCGTCTGCTGGATATTCTTCTGTTACGGCCTTCAGCTCTTCCGGTTCAACCGTTAATACTTCATCAATCCGGGCAGCAGACGCTTTTCCGCGCGCAAAAGCAAGTGTGATAAAGGTAAAAATGGACAGGGAAATAATAATGCGTGCTGCATAATTAATAATGGCTACAATTTCGCCTGTTGTAGCTGTTCCGTTTTGCATTTCAACAAAACCGAACCACAAAATAAAAATAAGGCCGCCGTTCATAACAAGCAGCAAAATGGGGACAATGCTTTCAAATGTGCGAATAACCTGGATCGTCTGGTTCATAAGATCTTTTCCCGCATGGCCAAAGCGTGATATTTCACGGCCGCTTCGCACGAACGCTTTAATCAAGCGGATACCAGCCAGGTTTTCACGCATAACACTGTTTACTTTATCGAGCTTCAGCTGGACGAGGCTGAACATGCCTGCCCCTTTTCTCATCATAAACAGCATAAAAAAAGTCATAACCGGTACCGTCACAAGCAAAACAAGCGACAGCTTAAAGTGGACAAACAGCGCCATAGCCGTACCAAAAATAATCATAAGAGGAGCACGCAGCATAATCCGCAGGCTCATAAAAACCGCATTCTGAAGCTGGGTTACATCGTTGGTCATCCGGGTGATCAGCGTGGATGTATCGAAATGGCCGTACTGGCCAAATGAAAAAGACTGTACTTTTTCAATCAGCTCTTTTCGAATATCAAATCCATAATCCTGGCCGATCCGGGCGGCAATAAACGAATTGGTAATGCCAGCTGTGAAAGAAAACAGCGACAGCCCAATCATAATACTGCCCCAATACAAAATAGCTTTCATTTCTCCTGCGACAATGCCATCATCAACCATTTTCGCCATTAACACCGGCAATGCCAGCTCTACAGCAAGCTCCAGCAGCATCAGCCCCCAGGCAAACGCCATTCTGGCCCGGTATGGCATTAACAGCGACCAAACACGACTCATATAATTCCTTCCTCCGCTTCTTGTTATAAACAGTGTAGCAAACATTAAAAAAAATCGCCTGTTTCAAGAAGCGGCCTCGCCCGGCCTGTTCAGCTTACATACAGGAATCTGCCTGCCTTAAGCACTGAACAAATGACTTATGATCGTAAAGGTCGGTGTAAAAAGCCCATTCAGCTTAGATAAAGAAAATCACCATTTTGGCTCAATAACCATCTTTTTGGTCATAAGCTCGATATCGAGGCATTGAACTGCACTGATCCGGTTTATATACAATGTGATAGACATGCTGGTTTTTTCTAAACGATAAAGCTCGTTAAAAGAAGCCGCGAACCCATTGCCCATATCGAGAGGCTCCAGCAATAAAAGGGTCACAGTATCGTTTTCTTCATCAATTGTTTCAATACGGAAATATTTTGTGCGAAGCAAACGGCTGCCTTTCATGACAGCAGCTTCATAATATTCTCCATCCACCTTAATCATGATGGGGATGGTATCTCCATTAAAAAGCTTTGCCAAAAGGCTGCTGCAAATATCCGTTTTCAGCCCTTTCAGCTGGTCCTGCTGCTCTTTTAAAGCATGTAAGAAATACTTTAAACTGCTTCTGTGACGATGCTGCATAGCCTTCCCTCCTGCATTGCTTTTATTTATAGAATATTTCAGCGTTCCGAAAGAGGTGAAAAAGCCTACTTGATCATTTTAGGACTGAGCTGTTCTTTTTCTTTGATTTTTCACATAACATCTTTGAGTTGCATTTACTAAGAGAGAGTTTTTATTTAAGGAGAGGGGAATTCACTTGACGCTGATTGGTATGCTTCACCATAGAAAAGATCCGACAACCGTGATCAAGTCCTATGCTTATGCCATTGTCGCTCAAGCAGAAGGCGCCGGCTTTGTTTATTTCTCGCCTGGCTGTGTTAACTTTGTCACGAAGCGCATCAAGGGGCAGGTATATGAAAACGGCACCTGGAAAGAGCAGACCGTACCGTTTCCGGATGTGATTTATAACGCTGGCAGTCCTGAAAAGTTAGCAAAAGCAAAAAGTGTCGTTCAAAAGCTGAAAGAGATGATTCCTTTTACTACTCATTCAATTGGGAACAAGTGGAATGTAAATGAAAGACTAAAAGAAGGAAAAGAATTTGCGGGCTATTTAATTCCAACTAAAACAGTAAAAAATTCAAATGACATTTTTCACTTTATGAATGCTTTTCATCATGTAATTGTAAAACCGATTGATGGAAGAAAAGGACAGGGCATTTATTTTATCCACCTGGACGGCAGCCGTTATGTAGTAAATAAAGACTCGGCTGACGTTCATTACAGCCAGGGGGAGCTGGCTTCTTTCTTTGATCCGCTTTTAAAGGAAAATACTTTTATTATCCAGCCCTATATCAACAGCCGGACAAAAGCCGGCCTTGCTTATGATTTCCGGCTTCATGTCCAAAAAAACGGAGAAGGAAAATGGGTTATTACAGCGATTTACCCGCGTGTCGCCCCTGAAGGAACCATTGTAACTAACATTAACAACGGCGGCTATACAAACTATTTAGAGCCTTTTTTAAAGCAGGAGTTTAGCAAAGATGAGGCATTTAACGTTAAGCGGAGGCTTGAGCATTTTTCTCTTTCACTGGCCCGCCATCTTGATGAACTTCAAATGCGTGAATACCAGGAAGTTATTGATGAACTCGGAATTGATATTGGCTTCGACCAGAATCAAAAGATCTGGATCTATGAAGTAAACTGGCGTCCCGGCTGCCCGCCTGCTTTTTATTTGGAAATGGATGTAGTAAAAAATACAATTCACTACGCCCTTTATCTGGCAAAAAACCAGGATCAAATTAAAAAAGAAATTCAGCAAAGAAAGAAAAAAGAATTGGATATCAATAAAATTCCGATTATCGCGATAACAGGGAGTGCCGGCAAAACAACCACAAAAGCATTTGTGTCCTCCATATTAAAAACAAGAATGAATGTGTTTGAATCCAAAGATTACTGGAATACAACCGAGCATACGAAAAAGCATGCGGAGGAAATTGACTCTGCTCACGAAGCAGTCGTTCTTGAATATGGGATGGCGTATCCCGGCGTTATTACCGAACACTGCGAAATTATTCAGCCAAACATAAGTGTTGTCACAAATATCGGCATGGCACATATCGGCAATTTTGATGGCGATATCCGCGGCATCGCCCATGCGAAGTCGGAATTGATTCACGGAATGAAGCAGGATGGCATCCTTTTTTTAAATGCGGACGACGAAAATTCCGCTTATCTGGAAACCGGCCAGTTTCGCGGAAAAATAATAACTACCGGTATACGCAGGCCCGCTGATTACCAGGCGCATGATGTAACATACACTTCAAACGGAATGAATTTTAAAATGACTATTCGCGGGGAAAATCATCAATTCTTTATTCCGATTTTTGGTGAGCATCATGTCTACAATGCATTAAATGCGGTGGCGATTGCTGATTATTTAGGATTCTCGCCGCTTGAAATAAAATCCGGGCTTTTGTTCCGGAAGCCGCCCCGCCGGATGACTATTTATCATTTAAAGGATAACATGACACTGATCGATGACACTGTGCATTCTCATCCCCAGGCAGTTATGGCGGCAATCGATGTTTTGAAAAATATTGCACCCGCCAGAAAAATTGCGATACTGGGCCAGATGAGGGAGCTTGGCGATCTGCGGGATGCACAGTACAAAAAAGTCGGCGAATACCTCGCCGGGCAAAATATCGATTTGATTATTACGTATGGTTATAGAGCAGACGCTATTGGAGCAGGGGCAATAAATGCTTCTTTTCCAGAGAAAGCCGTTAAACACTTTTTGAACAAAGAAGAAATGCATGACTATCTGCGGGAAATTCTGCAAGAAAAGGACACCATTCTTGTAAAAGGAGCAAGCAAAACAAATATGTTTGACACGGTTGCTTTTTTAGACACGGCTTACGGAGTAAAATAGGAACTTCCCATGTAAAACAAAATGATCTTTTAATTATTGTCCCCGCACTCTTTAAAAACGACAAGCCCCCTGAGGAGGGCTTGTCGTTTTTCATTCTGTTGAAATCAGAAGAAAACAGCTCATTTATAGCCCATAAGAAGAAAACAATTTCAGTTCAAAAACGGAGTATTTTCTTGACGGCTCTTTTTCGGCAGCATAAAACAACAAGCCCGCCACTAGAGGGGGGCTTGCTGTTATTGTTCTGTTCTTAAATAAAATTGAATTTCCCGGGCTGCTGTTTTGGCGAATTCCTTCGCCTCCTGCATAGTATTCCCTGCTGCAATTACGTACGCATAGCGGTGTCCCATTGATAATGGAGGAATAAGCAGTGTCCCCCTCCTTGGCTTTACATATACCTCTTCTACTCCCGGTGATTTTGACGCCCTGTTTTTCCCGGTGACTCTCTCCAATATTCCTTTTTGCCCGACAATAACATGCTGTGTAAAAACAAAACGGCTTTTTTTCTTTTCTAAACAAGGAGCTTCCCCGGTTAACATCTTAAGCGTCTCTTCTACTAAACTGTAGCCGAATGCAGCTTCAATCATTTTATTCATGGCGCCGCCTGAAATTCTCGGGTTAATTTCGATCAGCTTCCACCCGTTTTCCGTCTTTCTTAATTCCAGATGAAAAGCACCGTTTTCGATATCCAGGGCAGTAACTATGGATTGAGTAATTTCTCCAATGCTTTCTTCAATCTCCGGCGCAACATCGGCCAGCACGCCATAGCCTGTTACAATAAACCGCTTCCCTCTTGTAATTTCCTGCTCAATAATAGCAGCAGTTATAATTTTCCCCTTGTATACAATCACTTCTACTAAATATTGTTCGCCACTAATATATTCCTCAATAATGAGCGTTTCATCAGGGTACTTGTCTTTTAATTTTGATGTACTTTTCCTTACTTCTTCTTTATCTGCCGCAAAAATAACATCTTTAGAGCCAGTTGATTTAGGGCATTTTACCATGACCGGATATGTTAGATTATCCGGGAAAGCAATGGCTGAAGCAGGGGTGCTTTTGTCTACCAGCAAAAAAGCAGGTGTATACGGCTCGTTTGAAAGAAACTCCCTTGTTTCCTCCTTATTTTCCATAATAAAAATAGCATCGGTTGATAAACAGTTATCATAAAATTCGTCAGCAAGCTGCGAGGCTGTATGAACATACTGGTCAACAAAACTAGTGACGGCCGAAATCGTATGTCCTTTGTGTTGCAGTGCAGTGATATGTGTTTTTAACACACCGATATCATCTATGTCCAGTAAAACAAGTTGATGCACATCCGGGTATTCCTCCCGCTGTTCCAGCTGCCGTTCTCTGTTTGTAAAAACCACTGTGAAATACCCCAGTTTTTCAGCGGCTTTTACCGCTTCTCTGCTGGAACCTGATTTATTTAACCCGATAAACACTATGGTTTTCACGAATCATGCCTCCCTATTTTTAAACAGCATTCAGGTTTCTATATAGGGTATGAGATCACTGGAATTTTGCATGGTCATTCGACCTGCCTTCCGTTATTTAAAGCAAAAAAAAAAGCAGCACAATGCTGCTTTTCAAATGATTGGCATCAGTTTTCGTTATTTGATTACACGTCTTGCAGTTAGATAGTGCTGCTCGTACCAATCAACGAATATAACACGGGAAACAACACCTTCTGATGTTTTCATAACGAGTCGATGGTCACCGGCATAAACAGCTGCCAGAGAAGGAGTTTTTGATCCTGGCGTACCATTAAAAAAGACGATATCACCTTTTTTCAGCTGGCTTTTTGAAACAAAGGTCCCTTTTTTCATTTGTTCTTTTAAACTAGTTGTTCCAAGCTGAATGCCGTTATTCTGGAACACACGATTCACAAAGCCGGCATTTGTTAAAGAAGAAGATTGCGAGCTGCTCATCAGGCTGTACGCAGAAGCAACCACTTTATCCCCTTTTGTTGCCGGGCTGCCTGACATTAATGTAGGCAGTACGCGTCTTGCCGTTAAATAGTTATCCCGGTAATACGCTTTGCTGTCCAAATCCGAGATCACAATGTTTTGTTTGGAATCAGCCATGTGAATGATCTTGTTATCCCCTATGTACATACCAACATGGTCTGCAGGTTCACTGTCGTTTCGGTTGCTGTCGAAAAATACAAGATCTCCTTTTTGCAAGTTTGCTTTTGATACGGCTGTACCCTGCTTCATCATATAATTTTCATTATATGTGGCAAGATCGACACCTTCTTTTTCAAAAATAAAGTTTAAGAACGTAGCGCATGAAAATTTATAAGGTGCTGTTTTTTTATAAACGGCAGTGCTGTATGTCGCTTTTCCCATTAATCCTTTTGCTGTGCTGATCAATTGATTTGCTTTGGCTTCAACAGCCGCCTGATTGTTTTGAGTAACGGCAGCAGCTTGTACCTGCGGCTGGTCAATGCCTGCGGCAGTCATTCCTGAGAAAGCAACTATCGATGCAAGAGCTGTAGTAACAATTTGTTTTTTCATTGGTGCCTCCTGAACATGTTTTGTTTCAATGAACAATGTCTATTCTAACATCCAAAAGAATGGGAAACCCTTAGTAGTTGTTTCCGGGTTTCCCATGTATTTCATTTATTTTCTTTTTTTATTATTTATTGAAACAAAAGGCCCGGCACTAAAGCTCTTTTAACTGCTTTGCCAATTCGATCATTGAACGGCTTTTCATTGGCCCTTTAATAAGCAGCAGTGTCTGTTTATCTACTTTTTCTTTTAACATTTCCAGTACACCTTCTACTGTTTGAAATTGATAAATATCTCCTGTAAATCCGTCTTTTTTTGCCTGGCGGCTGATTTCCTTTGCTTTTTCCCCAATTGTTACCAGTGTGTTGTATTTTCTTTCGGCTACCATGCTTCCTACTTTTTGATGGTACTCCTTTTCGTAATCGCCAAGACGGTTAATATCCCCCAGCAGTACAATGGTTTTTTTGCTTTTTCCAAGTTCATCTACTACTTTTAATGCTGCCTCTACAGAAGCGGGATTGATCGTCCATGTATCGTCAATGATGGTACTCCCGTTTATTCCGCCTGTCACCTCAAGATGACGTTCCATATTTCGGAATGATGCCAATCTTTCTGACGCTTCAGTGATGCTCATTCCCATTTGATGAACAGCAGCAATGGCCGCCAATGCATTGTATACCTGGTGCTCTCCGTACCCTGGAATAAAAACAGGATGCTTTTGTTTATGGTGCTTAAGAGTAAAAGCCATGCCATTTTTTGTATAGAAGATATCCGCTGCCTGAAATTCGGCCTGATGAGTTAATCCAAAATAAATCAGACAGCCCTTAAATGAAGTTAACGACAGCTTTTTAGTATTTTCATCATCGGCATTTAAAATAAGCGTGCCGCCTTCTTTTATTCCTTCAATAATTTCCCCTTTCGCTTGAATATACCCTTCCAATGTTTTACAGCCGTCTAAATGATGAGCACCTATCATTGTGATAATGCCTATAGTGGGCTGATAAATAAGACATTGGTGCTTAATATTCCCTATATTCCCAAGCCCCGTTTCAAACACAGCCATATCGGTCTGGCGGTCAATCCCCAGCAGGTAGTGAAAAGACCTTCTCGGTTCGTTTTTGCTGCTTTCTGACGCCTGTACATTGTAGGAAGCACTTAATATATGCTTAATCATTTCTTTAACTGTTGTTTTTCCGCAGGTTCCGGTAACAGCTGTAACTGGAATATGAAAAAGCGACCGGTAATAGTCGATAAACGTCCAATAAGACTGAATAACGCTTTTTACACGAATGACTGCCGTTTCGCCGAGCAGGTGCCGCACTTCCTCCACCGGTTTATCCGTTACAACAGTACAGGGCTTCACAGACGCCAAATGGCCCCGGTGAATAGAATCTTTTCTGTTTAAAAAAATCAGTGTATGCGTTTTGTTCAATTCATGGCGATTGTATACGATGGCATTTTTCACATACCAATCTTCTTTACCGGAAATTAGCTCTCCTTCTAGTACAGCACGAATATCACTTAACAGAATTGGTTCCATTGTTCCCCTCCTTTCTCATTTATTATATGAAGCACTGCGGGCGGTTGTTTGTGCATAAAATCTAGCTCTTCTATGTTCTGCTTGCCAGTTAACCCACACGATTAAGCTGAAAAAGCATAATCTAACAGTAAACTAGAAAAGGAGGTGAACCCTATGAGAATCAATCTTGGAAAGCTTGAGCAGCACCTTCTGCTTCAAAATCACCCTCTTGTTTCTAAACATCTTCCTGATACAGCTCCTTATACAAAAGAAAGTCTAATTGACTTTGCAGGCCGCTATCCGGTGGTGTTTATAAAACATAATACATCCGGACAAGGAAGAGGCGTTTATAAACTCACAAAAACTTCCGCTGATTTGTACTCTCTAAAAGGCTATTCCCTTCAGGGCAAAGAAGTAGACCAGACACTCGACATTCACAGCATTCATAAGCTGCTGCAGCCTTTTGAACGATTTGGCCGGACGCAGCCTTACATCGTCCAGCAGGGCATCAACAGTATCAGTGCACGGGGGCAGCATGTGAATATCCGTGTCCATGTCCAGCATGTAGAAGGCAAACCGGTTGTAGGGGGCATTTATGGTTCGATCGCCTACGAGGAAAACGGCATTACAAACATCTGCCGCGGAGCTTACGCGATGCCAATGCGAAACTTATTTTTTATTTTCCTCAAAGTAAAAAAAGAAGACCAGCCTGCTATATTGAATAAACTGATGGAAGTCTCAGCCGCCGCCGCTGAAATCATCGCCAGCCATTATCCGTGCCGGGAATGCGGTGTTGACCTTGGATTAGATGAAAATATGAAGCCTTATATTTTCGAAGTGAATATTACGCCAGGCATTGAAGATTTTGCACGCATTGACAAGCAGATGTGGAAGCAAATTATCGAAAACCGAAAAAAAATAGGTGAATCGACCAGGCATCCGTCCGCTTCAGCCGGCGAAACAAAAAAAGAATCACCTTTTTTTCAGCCGCGTACTCTTTCTTCTTTTTTGAAATTTTTTCATTTACGTTAATTCTGCAGCTGACGCCTGCAGGCTTCCAGCTTCAAAATCTCTGCATGAAAGGAAGTGAAAAAGTGAACAAAGCTTTAGGAAAGCTTGCGCAATACCACCTTCTCCAAAGCGATCCCTTTGTCCGGCAGCATCTTCCGGAAACAGCTCCCTACACAAAAGAAAAGCTCTCCGACTTCACCAGCCGCCATCCGGTTGTGTTTGTTAAGCATGATACCTCCGGGCAGGGAAGAGGCGTATATAAAATGGAGAAAAGGGATGACTGCCATTATTCTTTGAAAGGATACACACTTCAAGGAAAAAAAATTGACCATGTAATGGATATGCCGGAAATTCATAAATTTCTTCAGCCTTTTGAACGGTTTGGGCGTATCTGGCCCTATATTATTCAAGAGGGCATCGGCAGTATTTCCGTTTCCGGCGAGCCCGTTAATATCCGGGTCCATGTTCAGCACTTTATTGACAAAACAGCAGCAGTAGGCATTTACGGTTCAATTGCCCGCGAAAAAAACGGCATATCCAATACACGCCGCGGGGCTTTTGCCGTGCCCGCCCAGCAGCTGCTATCCCATTATCTTCATATAGAAAAAGAAAGACAGCAAGGCTTGATAGCCGAGCTGGAGGAGGTTTCAATTGCAGCTGCCAGGATCGTAAAGACCCGGCATCCATCCCGGGAAGCCGGCGTTGATCTTGGACTGGATAAACACTTAAAGCCTTTTATTTTCGAAGTAAATGTTACACCGGGCATCGGAGGCTTTATGCAGTCTGACCCGCGTGTATGGAAGCGGATCATAGAAAACCGAAAGAAAATGAAAGATTCATTCCTATAAAGCAAAGCCT
>NZ_LAJB01000012.1 GCF_000970685.1 Domibacillus indicus | reverse complement strand
TTGAGAGTGTAGACAAAGTTAGAACGCAGGCTGATTGAAAACGCCTGTCTTTCCAGAAACGCCGCCGGCTGGGAAGCGGAGTGACCTTTTGGGGTCATGAGCATTCACAGCCGGCAAGTGACGCCGAAAGCGGGCGTTTATCAACAGCCTGAAACCGCCTCTTATGAAGCGGTTTTTTTGTTTTCCATATCTGTAAAAACTGCTAAAAAAATGAAACTTTCTTCCCTGTTGCTCCGTATCTATTTTTGAATAAATATTTTATGGAAAAGGAGTTTATGAAATGAGTGAAGAAACGAGTAATACCGCACATTCTAAACCATCGCTGTTCGCTTTTATTACAAGCCCTGTTCAGCAGTTCGAGCGGATGAAGCACCGGCCTGCTATTTGGGGTCCCGGCCTTATTGTTTTAATTCTTTTTGCCGCCGCCGCTTCATTAAGCGGACTTCTGCCTGAAACCCTTAAAGTGACAGCCGATGCAGTTGGTGTTTCAACAGAGCAGGCAAGAACCATATCTCTTATCTCCACTGGTGGCATGAGCCTGTTTATTTTCCCAATTACTGTTTTGATCAGTGCAGGAATTACGTACCTTATTGTAAAAATAGCCGGCGGCACTGCAGCTTTCAAGCACTTGATTACTTTTACAATTTTTATTCTTTTTATTACAACCATCGGCCAAATTGTAAATTACGGAGTAGCACTGGCAGCAGGAACTGATCCAAATGTAACTAGCTTAAACGGACTGATTGGTCTGGATGGAAAGCTTGGAGGAGCACTTAGCGCCTTTGAAATTTTTACTATCTGGTCTGTTATTTTAACGGGGATCGGGCTGCCTATCGTTACTTCCATCTCCCGGCGGGCCGGCTGGATTATCGCAGGAATTCTATTCTTGTTAACCCTTCTGATGGGAATTTTCAGCGGGGCGGTTTATTAAGATGCTGAAAAAAAAGAAAGTGATTATCCCTCTTGTTCTTTTGATTTTAGCCGCTTTTATCGGACTCAGCATTTACCGGACTCAGGCTGAAAACGAAATTGTTGTAAAAACGGGGCATATAAAAGAAGAAGAATTAACAACGACTGTTATGATTCCCGGTACACTGTCCCTTGCAGATGAACAAAAAGTTTATGAAGATCTGGAAAAAGGAGATGTCGAAACCGTTCATGTGAGCGAAGGCGACACTGTTAAAGCCGGAGCACCTCTTGTCACATATTCAAGCGATACAATTGAGCTGGAGCAGCAGCAGGCGGATTTAACAAGACAATCCACTAATATGCAGATTGAATCACTCAATAAGCAATTAAACCGCCTGGATGAAAAGCAGGATGAGCTGGAAAAAGAAGTTGGAAAGAAAGCGGCCGATGAACAGATTGATGCTGAGCGGGATCAGCTGAACCTGGAGCTCGATACGGCAAAGCTTGAGCGCAAACGAAACAATCTGGAACTGGATTCTCTTGAAAAGCAGCGTGAGGCTCTTACCGTCACAAGCAAAATCGATGGAACCGTGCTGAGCGTCCAGCAGGGTGAGCAGGCAGCAAGTGCGGAAATACAAGAACCGCTCGTTCATGTGGGACAAACTGGCGCTTTTTTGGCAAAAGGTGTTCTATCGGAATACGACGCGCTTAATGTCAAAAACGGCCAGCCTGTTACGATTACCTCCGATGTTTTGCCCGATCAGCAATGGACCGGTGTTGTGACAAAAGTAAACTTGCTGCCCGAACAGGATGCTGCCGCCCAGGCAGATGCGAATGCCGCCAATCAGTATCCAGTTGAAGTGAAGATAAACGGAGCCGATATTTCAACAATTAAGCCTGGATTTAAGCTGCTTCTTGATATTGAAACCAATCAAAAAACCGCCTCTGTCCTTCCGGTCGAAGCTGTTTTTCAAGAAGAGGACAATCCTTACGTATTTGTTGTCAAAAATGGACAAGCTATCAAAAAAACAGTGAAAACCGGTATTCAGGCGGACAAATGGATTGAAGTGTCCGAAGGCTTGACCGGAAAAGATGATGTGATTACAAATCCAGATGAGCGTCTTTCAGACGGGATGGATGTGACCGTAGAATGATTGAACTCGTCGAGATCGAAAAAAGCTACACCCTGGGCAAGGAAACGGTGCCTATTTTAAAAAAAATTAATTTGGCCATTGAAGATGGCGAATTCACCTCTATTATGGGCCCGTCCGGCTCTGGAAAATCAACGCTTATGAACATCATCGGCTGTCTTGATAAGCCGAGCGGCGGCTCTTACTTTTTAAACGGCCAGGAAATTTCCACCTACTCGGATGATGCGCTGGCCGATGTACGCAATAAACACATCGGCTTTGTTTTTCAGCAGTTTCAGCTTCTTCCCCGCCTTGACGCACTGGAAAATGTGGCGCTGCCGATGATTTATGCCGGTGTGTCCAAAAAAGAGCGCACAGCCCGGGCGGAAGCGGCTCTTGAAAAAGTCGGCTTAAAAGACCGGATGCACCATTTGCCGAATGCCTTATCCGGCGGACAAAAGCAGCGTGTGGCCATTGCGCGGGCAATTGTAAACAATCCGGCACTTATTTTAGCGGATGAACCGACCGGTGCACTTGATACAAAAACAAGCATCTCGATTATGGAAGAATTAGCTGCCCTGCATAAAAGCGGATCAACGATTGTTGTCATTACCCATGAGCCGGAAATCGCTGAATACACATCACGCATTGTGACCGTTCGCGACGGATTGATTTTAGAGGAGGGCCGCCCATGACACTTCAGGAAAATATCCGGATGGCTCTCTCTTCTGTTCTTGCCCATAAGCTGCGCTCAATCTTAACAATGCTTGGCATTATTATTGGAGTGGCCGCTGTTATTACGGTTGTGGCGATCGGGCAGGGCGGCGAGCAAATGCTCAAATCCCAGCTGACCGGTGCCGGCAATACAGTGAATGTGTACTACGAACCATCAGATGAAGAGCTTCGAGCGAATCCCAATATTTACATGGAATCATTTTTCACGGAACAGGATATTAATGAGCTGGAGCAGCTGCCCAATGTTAAAAACGTAGTTGCTTCGACAATGACGATGATGACGACCCGTTACCGTGAAACCTCTCTGGATACAACAACTTATGGCATTAACGAAG
This sequence comes from Domibacillus indicus, assembly GCF_000970685.1. Lineage (GTDB taxonomy): Bacteria > Bacillota > Bacilli > Bacillales > Domibacillaceae > Domibacillus > Domibacillus indicus. Next base: position 61,525 of record NZ_LAJB01000012.1, on the reverse strand, counting down.
CTTACCTGGATGTCAATGAACTGGCTGTTGATCAAGGCCGGACGCTTGGACGCCCGGATTTTGTTTCAGGTGCGCGTGTAGGAGTCATCAGTGCGGAACTAAACAAAGAATTATTTGAAGGAAAATCGGGGCTTGGAGAAATTATCTGGCAAAATGGACAGCCGATTGAGGTCGTTGGAATTGCCCAAAAGCCGGATGGCCTGTTTGCCTTTGGGACGATGGATGTTTACATTCCCGCTAACACATATAAAACAAGTTTCGGGGCGCTCGATTATACCTCGGTAGACGTGCAGGCTGCTGACTCAGACAGTTTGCAAACGGTCGGTGAAGAAGCAACCGCCCTTTTAAACGAGCTTCATCAAACAGAAGATTCCTACCAGGTTATGAATTTGGAAGAAATGGCGGAAGGCGTCGGACAGGTTACAACCATTATGACGACAATTATCGGCTCCATTGCGGGTATTTCGCTTTTGGTCGGCGGAATCGGCGTTATGAATATTATGCTTGTATCTGTTACCGAGCGGACACGTGAAATCGGAATCCGCAAAGCACTCGGTGCCACGCAGCGGCAAATTCTCACCCAGTTTTTAATTGAAGCTCTTACCCTGACATCCATTGGAGGTATTATCGGCATTCTGCTTGGCGCAGGGGCTTCCTCTGCCGTTTCATACTTTGCGGAATGGCCGTCGCTTATTTCCTGGCAGGTCGTTGTAGGGGCACTGCTGTTTTCCATGATTATCGGGGTTATTTTCGGAATGCTTCCGGCCAGCAAAGCCGCAAAGCTTGATCCAATCGACTCACTTCGTCATGAATAAATAAAAAATCGTCAAAAGCCATTGTCATTCAGGACCGCTTCTTTCTCGAAAGGGAACGGTGGAGGACTGGCGGCGTTCACCCCGCAGGAAAGCGAAGCCGCCAGTCCGCAGCCCATTACGCTGCTTTGATAAAAGAAATTCTTGCATGATCGGAAACGATGAAAAAGTGCTTCAGGCTGAGGCACTTTTTTCTTTGGTAGTTTGGCACTAGTCGGTTGAAGTGTAACATTACATTGAAGAGTGGTCTCCTGCTTATTCGTTTTGCTCTGCACATTCAAAGCAGTGCAGCCCCCCTTCTTCCTTTACTCCATTTAAGAAGCCGTCCTGACAGTATACATCTTTGCCGCACAATACACACGAACCAACAAATTCATTCACTGAAACCGCCTCCTTTTCATTTCATTATATCCTGGTATGTATCTTTTTGCTTAAATTTCGTATAATGAAAGATACTACTTTTAATGGAGAGGAACGGACCGGCCATGCGAAAATATGGTTTATTGTTGGCTGTTGCCCTTTTGGTTTTTGTGAGTTTTTTAGTCCTTGGCAAAAGAGATCCTGTCGTTTCAGACACTCAATATAAAGACCCTGTTTTATTTGTTCACGGCTTTAAAGGAACAGCCCGCTCATTTAATACAATGATTGCCCGCTTTGAAGAGCGCGGCTGGGGTGAACGCGCTTTAACTATGAATGTAACCCGAACAGGAAAGCTGCTTGTCCGGGAAGAAGCATTTTCAGCGGGACGGCCGGCGTTTATTCAAGTGATTTTTGAAAACAACCGGTCTTCATTCGAGGCTACTTCCATTGCCCTGGCGGCGGTTATGCAGGTGCTGCATAACGATTATAATATCGAGCATGTGAAAATTGTCAGTCATTCCATGGGCGGCATTGTTTCGGTGAAATTTCTGCAGGACTTATACGATCCTGAACTTCATCCGGTGACCGACCAGCTCGTGACAATTGGCAGTCCATTTGATGGCGTGTTCGGCGGGCGCTGGTTTACACAAAATCATGGCCCTGCCGTTTATGACTTAATGCCCGGCTCTCCAGCACTTGCTCACATTGCAGCCAACCATAATCGTTTTCCACAGGAAACACAGGTATTGAATATTGCCGGGACCGGCGACCAGGTAACTCCGCTGCAAAGCGCGCTCAGCTTAAAAGCCCTTGTGCCGGAAAACCAATATCGGGTTGATGTCCTTTATGATAAAATGATTAACCACAGCGGACTCCATGAAACAGCAGCTGTAGATGAAAAAATTGGTGCGTTTTTTAATTACAAATAAAAAAGAGGCTGGCTGATGACAGCCTGAAGCAGCGGACAGCCGCTGCTTTTGTTTTGTCCACTTTCTCAAGTCTATGTATCATAAAAGCAGTTTATGTCCGGGACGGCTATAAATAGATACCCGCTTACATACGTTTAACAAGTGACTTTGCGTACTGCCTTTCAAAAAATAAGCGGCAGATGCCCGAGTCTCATTCAACTTATACAGCAATAAAAAACCGGCTCTCCTTCAGGAAGCCGGTTTGCTAGTTTTATATTACCCTTTAAAAATATCGCTGTGAGATTCACGGATGCGTGCCAGGATAGCATCAACGGTTGATTCAGCGTTTACGGGATATTCTTTTAAACGTGTGACGGAGCATGCATCTCCAGTCTGGCATAATACTTTTACACATTCCGCTGTTTCTTCTTCGAGTTCGTGCCATCCGCCTTCTTTGTAAAATGCGCTTGATTTCAGCATTTTCTCATACTGAACTACAAAGTTTTCTTTTACTTCACTGGCAAAATAGCTTTTCACATCAAGAAGATTTTCAACGACCATCATGTTTGGGGGTCAACTCCTGTTTCATTTGATGAATCTAGTATACGCCGCTTTTTTTCTAAAAAGAACCGTCTATTTTCTGAAAATCGCACTTTCCACAATTCAGTAACATTTCATTCAAATTTTGTTCACAACTTCACAGAAGGAAGCGTTTACTGCATCTGCAAGCCTGTGAGGCTTCAATTCAATTTGTGCGCCGATCCTGCCGGCACTTACAATTATGATCTCTAACTCCTCCGCCTGCTTATCAATAAATGTCGGATACAGCTTCTTCATGCCGACCGGCGAGCAGCCGCCGCGTATGTAGCCAGTCTGCTTCTGAATATCTTTGACCGGGATCATCTCTACCTTTTTTTCGCCCGCGGCGCGCGCCGCTTTTTTTAAATCAAGCTCACCTTCTACCGGCACTACAAATACGTAAAGGCCGTTTGCTCCTTGGGTTACCAGTGTTTTAAAAACATATTTTGACTGCACGCCTATTTTTGATGCCACGGAAACCCCGTCTATTTTCCCATCCTTACTTTCATATTCATGCATCCGGTAAGGAATATCCGCCGCGTCCAGCAGCCGCATCGCATTTGTTTTTCCTTTTGCCACCCTGCTTCCTCCTTCGGTTATGGTAAAATAATTGTACTACAGCTATTCCAAAGAGGTGAAAAAAGTGGATCAACTGACCGTTTCCGGACTGATGGAAGTCATGAAAGAGTTTTTTCCGCCCAATACATCTGTCGCCGTTTCAAACCATGAAAAATTTATATATTATCAGCCAAGCCGCCTTATTGATTTACATATCCGGGCAGGCGATCCCATTAAAGAAGGAAGCGTCACACAGCAAGCGCTGACGGAGAAGCATCAAGTGTCAACATATATTGACAGCGATGTGTACGGCATTCCCTATTTTGCAATGAGCGTGCCCATTTTTGACGATCATGAGCTTACCGGTGCGGTCACAACCATTTATCCGGCGAAGCCATCTCCTATCTCCCGCAACCTCCTGACGATTAAGTCAGAGGACCGATGGTATCCCATTCCTTATTCTGATGTTTTATACCTGGAATCAGAAGGGAGAAAAACCCGTGTACAGGCGCGGACGGGCAATGGGTATCATAAACTGAATTTGACCGAGCTGGAATTTATGCTGCCGGATGATGCATTTATCCGTGTTCACCGCTCTTATATTGTAAATGTGAACTTTATTCAAGAAATACAGCCGGATTCCCATTCAACCTTTTTGCTTATCATGAAAGACCGGACGAAGATTCCGGTTACCCAGACGTATACGAGTGCTTTTCGTAAATCGCTCAATTATTAACAAACTTGCTTGATGACGCGAAATTTCTCCTTCGCGTCTTTTTTACTGCTTTTTATCCGAATCCAAATGAAACCCCTTTCAAATATTGATACACTGGCTAAAATGAACAGGGAGGATTATATTGAATGAATGAACGTATTCGGATGGAAGCATTAAAAAGCCGCATTGTCACAGCGGACGAAGCGGCATCCTGGATTAAAGATGGGATGACACTCGGATTAAGCGGCTTTACACGGGCAGGAGATGCAAAAGCCGTTCCAATGTCACTGGTAGAACGGGCGAAAACCGAATCATTTAAAGTGAATATTTTTACGGGTGCCTCTCTGGGATTTGACCTGGATAAAATGATGGCCGAAGCCGGAATTATTCATAAACGCCTTCCATTTCAGGCTGATCCAGTTATGCGCAAAGAAATAAACAGCGGCCACCTGCTTTTCGTTGACCAGCATTTATCCCACACTGCAGAAGCTGTCCGCAGCGGTGTACTTGGCCCGGTTGATTATGCGGTCGTTGAAGCCGTTGCCGTTACGGAAGACGGCATGATTATTCCTGCAACCTCCGTTGGCAATTCCTCAATCTTTGTTGAAAAAGCCAACAATATAATTGTCGAGCTAAACACTGCCCAGCCGGCGGAACTGGAGGGGCTTCACGATATTTACAGCCCAAACGATCAAGGAAAACGCGGCCCGATCATGCTGACATCTGTCGATGAGCGTATCGGAGAAATTGGCATTCGTGTAGATCCCGCTAAGATCAAAGGAATTGTACTGACAAACGCCCAGGATTCTCCGTCCACGATTGTACCGCCGGACGCGGAAACAGCACAAATGGCAAAGCATTTAATTGCATTTTTTCGTGAAGAAGTACAAGCGGGACGCCTTTCAAATGAACTCGCACCGCTTCAGGCCGGTATCGGCTCCATTGCCAATGCTGTTATGCATGGCTTGATCGACTCGGAGTTTGAAAACCTGGAAGTTTATTCTGAAGTGCTTCAGGATGCTGTTTTTGATTTATCTGACCATGGCAAAATCCGTTTTGCTTCTGGCTGCTCTATTACCCTTTCAGAAGAAAAAATGAAAGAGGTGTATTCAAACCTCGGCAAATACCGGGATAAGCTTGTGCTGCGTCCCCAGGAAATCTCCAACCATCCGGAACTTATTCGCCGGCTTGGCCTGTTATCGATTAACACAGCTTTAGAGATTGATATTTATGGAAACGTTAACTCTACGCACGTTTCCGGCACAAAAATGATGAATGGAATCGGCGGATCGGGTGACTTTGCCCGCAACTGCCGGACGGCTGTTTTTGTTACAAAATCTACTGCGAAAGATGGAAAGGTTTCAAGTATTGTCCCATTTGCTTCCCATGTTGACCATACCGAACATGATGTAGATGTAATCGTAACCGAACAGGGTTATGCGGATCTGCGGGGACTGGCACCCCGGGAGCGGGCACTTCTTATCATTGAGAACTGCGTGCATCCGTCTTACAAAGAAGCGTTGCGCAGCTATTACGAAGAAGCTGTTTCACGGGGCGGCCAGACTCCTCATATTCTGGAAAAAGCCTTATCCTGGCATACCCGCCTTGCTGAAACAGGAAGCATGCTGGAAAAGCCGATAGTTTCTTTTTCCTGACTCCTTGCACCGCTTTTAAAGTGGGACAAAACGGGCTATTTTCATGATAAAATTGTCCCGTTATTTTCGCCTTTTGAAATTGTTCTTTGTGTTTGAAATCTTCTGCTTTATGTCACCTATATGTTATTTTGTGCACTTTATGATGAAAGCACTTTCACATACTTTTATAATTTACCTATGAAGCCGGCTTAATCGGCTTAACTTACAAAATACATTCCATACTCTCTCTGATTTACTGTCAGAAAAAAGCGGCCTGCTGAAGGCCGCTTTTTTCGTTTTATTGTTCACGGCGCTGCTCCGCGATTTTTTCTTTTGCTTTCGTCATTTCCTTCACCGGCGGCATAAGGCTGACGATCGTATCACCCGGTTCCCCTTTTGGTGATACATCGCGTGTATAAAATTCCAGCTTTCCGGATGGCTTCACAATAAATAAAAGCAGTGTGTTTTCATCGAGCTCTTTTAAATAAGTGCTGTAGCCATATCGCTCTGTTAGTTCTGTTTTCCGGAACACATATTCAGTCGCACGCGATACAAGCGCTTGATAGTGAGCAGAAGAATCAAACAGCACTTTTCCGCCAACTGTTTTGTTAAATTCTTTCGCCGTTTCGGTACGCTCTGGCCCTGCTGCAATCTGATAGAGATTTACACGCCCCATCTCCGGCACAAAGGTCGAGCAGACGAGCGCATTATACGCTTCATCGTTCGTTGCTGCAATCATATATTCATATGGTGTCAGCTCTAAATGGTATTCCGTACTTTCTGACAGGATTTCACCATGATACACAGGCAGATTTGCCTGGCGCGCCGAGTGAAGCCTTGGCCATGATTCATCTGCTACTAAAACAGGAATGTTCAAATCCTGCAGCGTTTTGCCAAGCCTTGCTGTGAACGCGTTGCCTCCCACCAGCAGCACACCGGGGTTATCGGTTGAAGCCAGATTCAGCTTTCTTGCCAGCCAGCCAATTGAAAAACCATGGGCAACTACTGTTGAAAACACAAGCGCAAATGTGAGCGGCGTTAATAAGGAAGCATCTTCATAACCCGCTTCAAACAAGGACTGGGCAAAGTATCCTGAAACTGTCAAAGCTACGATTCCGCGCGGCGCAATCCAGCCAACGAGCGTTTTTTCCTGCCTGGACATATCTGTGCCGGCTGTTGACAGCCAAATCGAGAGCGGACGGACGACAAACAGCATAATCAGTACAAAGGCAATAATGCGGATATCAAAGATCTGCATCAGTGTTTCTCTCGTTAAAGATGCTGTCAGCATAATAAAGATCGTGGAAATAAGCAAAATGGAAATATTCTCTTTAAAATGTCGCATATCCCTGATAGAGGAAATGTGCATATTTGCCATTACCATCCCCATTGCTGTAACAGCCAGCAGTCCTGTTTCATGCATCAATTCGTCCGAAATAACGAAGCAGGCAATGACGACAACGAAAACAGCCGGAGACTTTAAATACTCGGGCACTCGGCCTTTTTCAAGCGCCTTGCCCAGCCCAATTCCGAAAGCAACCCCCAGAATAACGGCGAAGACGGAACCAAGCAGGAAGTTAATAAACGTCGCGGCTGTTTCTTCCCCGGTAAAAAATTTGATTGATTCAAAAGCAAATAAAGCAAGAAGTGCGCCAAAAGGGTCAACTACGATTCCTTCCCATTTTAATATTGCAGAGGTGCGAGGCTTTAATTTTGCCTGCCGCAGCAGCGGCAAAATAACGGTCGGTCCTGTAACGATAAATAAGCCGCCGATGACAAATGCCACAGCGAGCGATAAGCCGGCTACATAATGAGCAGCAAGCGATCCCGCAATCCAGGCAATAAACGCACCCAGCGTAACAATGCGGCGGATCGGCTGCCGGACCGTTTTAATTTCACGGAAATCAAGATTTAAACTTCCTTCGAATAAAATAATCGCCACAGCGGCGGAGATAATTGGGCCAAATAAGTCACCAAACACGTCTTTTGGATTAAACCAGCCAAAAAGCGGACCAATTAACAAACCGGACACGGACATAACGACAATGGCCGGAAGCCGGAAACGCCAGGCTGTCCATTGGGAAGCAATCCCGATTACAAGCGTAACCATCAAATAAAATAATAACGATTCAAACATCACATCTTCCTTTCTTCCCAATCCGCTTTAATTCATATTATCGTGTTTATCCCCAAATTTCACGTTTTACAAACGCACTTTGCTTTCCTACATCAAAACTGACCGGCGGAGATGGTTATTTGCGGGCAGTCTGTCTGGTACATTTCTTTACATATAGGCACTTTCCCGTTTCACAATGCATACAGTAAAACGTGGTAAAAAAAGGAGGGCTTTTTATGTTCAAGCGTTTAAACCGGCTTGCCGTGGAACTCCCTATACCCGAATATGGCTGTGCCAACTCGGCGGCTGCCGTACAGGAACTGCTCGGCGGCAAATTCGGTGAGATGTCTACATTAAACAATTACTTGTTTCAGTCATTTAATTTCCGGCAAAAAAAGAAGTTGAAGCCTTTCTACGATCTTATCGCAAGCATTACCGCGGAAGAAGTCGGCCATGTAGAGCTCGTTTCGACAACGATTAACCTGCTTTTAAAAGGTACGACCTTGAATGCCGACCCGGACTGTACGCCGCTGCAAAACGGCTTAAACAAACGAAATACGCATCACTTTATTGTTAGTGCCCAGGCATCGCTGCCAATGGATTCAATGGGCATGCCGTGGAATGGGAATTATGTTTTTTCAAGCGGCAACCTGACCCTTGATCTGCTTCATAACTTCTTTCTTGAAACTGGTGCCCGAACGCATAAAATGCGTGTGTATGAAATGACAGATCATCCGACAGCACGGGAAATGATCGGATATCTGCTTGTCCGCGGCGGTACTCACATGCTGGCATACGCAAAAGCGATTGAAATGATTACCGGTGCGGATGTTACAAAAATGATTCCGACACCTGATGTATCGAACTCTAAATTTGACGCCGCCCGCAAATTTGAAGAACAAGGATTGAATAACGTGCTGTATACATGGAATAGCAACGGCGAGTATGAAGGCATCCGCCAAATTTGGAAAGGTACAAATCCAGAAAATAACGAGCCATTGAAGGTAATTGAAGGAACGCCAAAAGGCGCCCCTATTCCCGACCTGGATGACCTGCCGCAGGAATTCGCCCCTGGTGTAAATCCAGACCATTTTGAATGGGTCGCAAAAAAACTGATGGACCATATGTGACACGCTGTCGAGCTGCTAATCACGCCCATTTCCTTGAGAATTACGCAGATAATCGGGCAAAACATGCCAATAAGAAAAAAAGCCGTTCTAGAAAGAAACGGCTTCAGGCTGTTGACAAACGCTTGCTTTCGGCGTCACTTGCCGGCTGTGGATGCTCATGACCCCCAAAAGGTCACTCCGCTTCCCAGCCGGCGGCGTTCCTGGAAAGACAAACGTTTTCAATCAGCCTGCTTTTTAACTTTGTCTTCACTCTCAAGCCATTCTAGAAAGAAACGGCTTTTTTTCTTATTGGAATACAATCGTTTTGTTTTCGTGAACAATCACGCGGTCTTCTAAATGCCACTTCACCGCACGAGCCAGTACACTCCGTTCAATCAAGCGGCCGATTTTTTTCAAATCCGCTACATGATCGCGGTGATCCACACGCTCAATGTCCTGCTCAATGATTGGACCTTCATCCAGGTCGTTTGTTACATAATGAGATGTGGCGCCAATTAGTTTTACTCCGCGGTTATGCGCCCGTTCATATGGGCGTGCACCGATAAATGCCGGCAGAAAGGAATGGTGAATATTAATAATTTTGTTCGGATACTTCTCGACAAATTCCGGCGTTAAAATCTGCATGTACCGCGCCAGTACAATCACATCAACCTCGTATTTTTCAATAAGGCGCGACTGCTCTTCTTCCACCTGCTTGCGGATGTCTTTATTGGCAGGGATATGATAAAACGGAATACCAAGCGATTCAACCATGCCGCGGGCTTCTTCGTGATTTCCTGCTACAAAAGCAATATCTGTCTGCAAATCCCCGCTTTGCCACTCCCATAAAAGCTCAAGCAGGCAATGTGTTTCCTTGGAAACGAAAATAGCCGTTTTTTTCCGGTCACTGCCATAAGCGAAACGGTATTCCATTTCGAATTTCTTCGCGAGCGCTTCAAAATCCTCTTCCATCTTGCTGCGCTTTTCAGCTAATTCAGCGCAGTCGAATTCCAAACGGATAAAAAACGTCCCGCCTTCCGGATCACTTGTGTATTGGCTTGATTCGATAATATTCGCACCCTGCTCAAATAAAAATTTTGACAGTGCAGCGACAATGCCGGGACCGTCCGGGCATTTTACAAGCAGCCTGCCGCGGTTTTCAAGGCGGCTTTGCCCGTTCTGTATATTTTCATGTGTATTTATGTTTACAGTCATCATGTACACTCCAGTTATTAATTTAATTTTCTTATTATAAACGATTCAATTCGCTTTGAAAATATATTCAGCCGCCGTTTTCAATTCGTGTTATAGTGAAATAATAAAAATTACTTGTAAATAGGAGGCGAATCACGTGGAAAAGAAGCAACAATGGTCGTCTAAACTCGGCTTTATTTTGTCATCAGCCGGAGCAGCAATCGGGCTGGGCGCCATCTGGAAATTCCCGTATGTAACCGGGCAAAGCGGCGGCGGGGCCTTTTTGCTTTTATTTATCCTTTTCACCCTGCTTATCGGGCTGCCTATGCTTATTTCAGAATTTATCATTGGACGTGGTTCCGGCCGCGAAGCCGTAAGCGCCTATAAAAAGTTGGCGCCGGATTCTTTTTGGACCGTAACCGGCAAAATTGGTGTGGCCGGCTGCTTTTTGCTGCTGTCTTTTTACAGCGTTGTTGGCGGCTGGGTGCTTATTTACACTGTCCGCTCCTTGTACGGAGGCATTATTGGCAATGGTGACTCCGGAGCGCTGTTTGGCGCTGTTACAACGAATGCCGGGCTGACAATTGGCGGCCACGCCATTTTTATGCTGATGAATATCATTGTTATTGCAGCCGGCATTCAAAATGGAATCGAGCGTGCCAGCAAGTATATGATGCCCATTTTATTTATTTTCTTTATTGTTTTGGTTATCCGCTCATTGACGCTGGAGGGCGCTATGGAAGGTGTATCCTTCTTCCTGCAGCCGGATTTCTCCAAAATTACCGGCGAAGCCGTTCTTTATGCGCTCGGGCATTCATTCTTTTCACTGGCTGTCGGTTTTTCCTGCATGGTCACCTACAGCTCATATTTAGGCAAAGATGTCAGCATACCGGCATCTGCCGGCTGGGTTTCGGTTATGAACATTTTCGTTTCCTTGCTCGCAGGCCTGGCCATCTTCCCGGCGGTTTTCGCCTTTGGTTTAGAGCCGGCTGAAGGACCTGGACTTTTATTTGTTGTGCTGCCGGCGGTTTTTGCACAAATGCCATTTGGCGAACTGTTTTTGTTTATGTTCCTTTTATTGTTTTTGTTTGCGACACTTACATCATCGTTCAGCCTGCTCGAAATTATTACGTCCGCTTTTACAAAAGGAAAAGAAGCATCACGCAAAAAAACAGCACTTATATCAGGGATAGTGGTTTTCCTCGCCGGTATACCAGCCGCGCTTTCATTCAGCATCCTGGCGGATATTTCCTATTTTGACCGGTCGATCTTTGATTTAACTGATTATCTTGTCAGTAATATTCTGCTCCCGCTCGGCTGTCTGCTGATCGCCCTGTTTATCTCCTGGCGGATGGACAGATCTCTCGTTAAAGAGCAGTTTGAATTAAATGCCCATAGCCTCAGCCCAATTTACAGCTTATGGGTGTCTCTTATGCGCTGGGTTGTTCCGCTGACTATTGCCGTAGTGTTTGTGTATACGATGCTCCAGTTATAAGCAAAATAAAAAGCGTTCACGGCAAATATCCGTGAACGCTTTTTATTTATTTTTATAGTAAACCGGCGTTATGCGGTGTAGAAATCATCATTTTTTAAGCTAAACAGAGAATCCATCTCTTATAGAGATTGTTTCGTTCTATTTAAAGCATTGATGACATCATTTTTTCAGAATATGATATTGTTATCTGAAAATTGTATATTATGCACAAAGGAGACAACAAAGATGACAACAACGAATGTATTGTCTGAAGAAATGAAGACAGCTAAACAATATGTAGATCACGTTTTTGAGATTGTTAAAAAACGCAATCCTGGCGAAACAGAATTTCACCAAGCAGTTCAAGAAATCTTTGAATCATTAACACCGGTTTTCGCAAAATATCCAAAATATATCAAGCAGAATATTTTAGAACGGATGGTTGAGCCGGAGCGTATTATTTCTTTCCGTGTTCCCTGGACGGATGACAATGGCAATGTGCAGGTGAACCGCGGCTTCCGCGTTCAGTTCAGCAGTGCAATCGGCCCTTACAAAGGCGGACTTCGCTTTCACCCTTCTGTAAATGCAAGCATTATTAAATTTCTTGGATTTGAACAAATCTTTAAAAACTCATTGACTGGCCAGCCGATTGGCGGCGGTAAAGGCGGATCTGACTTTGATCCAAAAGGAAAGTCAGACAACGAAGTAATGCGCTTTACTCAAAGCTTTATGACAGAGTTGTATCGTCATATCGGTCCTGATGTAGATGTACCGGCTGGTGATATTGGGGTAGGAGCCCGTGAAATTGGATACATGTTCGGCCAATACAAACGCCTTCGCGGCAGCTATGAAGCAGGGGTTTTAACCGGAAAAGGCATCGCATACGGCGGAAGCCTTGCACGTACGGAAGCAACCGGATTCGGAACCGTTTATTTCGTGGATGAAATGCTTCGCGATAAAGGAAAAACGTTTAAAGGACGCACGGTTGTTGTATCCGGTTCAGGAAATGTATCGATTTATGCCATGCAAAAAGCGACAGAGCTTGGAGCAACCGTTGTGGCTTGCTCGGATTCAGGCGGCTACATTTACGACGAAAATGGAATTAATATCGAGACTGTCAAGCAATTAAAAGAAGTAGAACGCAAACGCATCAGTGAGTATGTAAATTATCATCCGAACGCAACCTATACAGAAGGCTGTGAAGGCATCTGGAGCATCCCGTGTAAAATTGCTCTTCCATGTGCCACTCAAAATGAAATCAATGCAGAATCTGCTCAAATTCTCGTAAACAATGGTGTTAAAGCAGTCGGCGAAGGAGCCAATATGCCTTCAACACTTGAAGCGATTGACATCTTCTTGAAAAATGGCGTGTTATTCGCACCGGCGAAAGCGGCGAATGCAGGCGGCGTGGCAGTTTCTGCGCTTGAAATGGCTCAAAACAGCGCGCGTGTTCCGTGGTCGTTTGAAGAGGTAGATGCGAAGCTGCATGACATTATGAAGAACATCTACAAGCAGTCAAAACAAGCGGCAGCTGAATTTGGCTATGAAGACAACCTTGTTGTCGGCGCAAACATTGCCGGCTTTATAAAAGTTGCCGATGCCATGATTTCACAAGGTGTTGTGTAAAATCCAATCCAAAAAGTGTTCCCGGACATCCGGGAACACTTTTTTATCGTGCAGCAGTATATACTTCTTCTCGCGTGCAGCCTTGAATGGAGGCCGTTTCCCCCTCTGTTTGGGACTCTTCCGGCTCCTGATCTTCTTCCGGCGTATCGGCTGCTTCCTGCTGTCTTATCAGCTTGGAGAGAGACACCGGCGCCGGCAGTTTTTCAAGAACCGAGGCCGGAATTTGCATGCCCGGTGCGTAGACATCCAAAAAGGCATTGGCCATTTCTAAATAGCCGGCTTCATTCGGATGAACATCACCCGGATTCGGCAAAAACTCGACTCCATCAAGCCCAAACCGGTCTGCCACCGGAACAAAAGTGGCGCCTGCTTTTTCAGCTTCCTGCTCAATAATCTCATTCAGCACATCCAGCTGCCTGCTGACAGCCGGCTTGTGCTGGTCAAATACATGCGGATACGGAAAATAGTAGCCCATCGCATATACATTTGCATCTGGATTAAGCTTATTTATTTTTTCCAGCAGAAGCGCGTAATCTTCCCGCACTCCATTCAGCGCAAACGCGGCAGTTACCGCATTAAAGGACAGTATTCCACGATTTGGATCATTTTGAATAAGCGGCAGCAAATCGTTGGCGCCGGCCGAAATGGTAATTAAATCAGCTGATTGAATTGCTTTCTGCCCGGCTTCGCTCTCTACCTGCCCAATAACCTTCTCTACGGTATAGCCGGGCACGGAAAGCTGCTTGGAATAAGCGTCAGGCTGCAGTGCAAGGGCCAGCATATCTGCGTAGCCCGCGCCTATTTCCCTGTTCGGTGTCTGGCCGGCCGCCAGCGAGTCTCCAATCGCCGTGTAATTCATGGCGGATGCCTGCGCCGGGAGCAGCATACTGTTTATAAGCAAAATGCATATAAGCATGTTTCGTTTCATCCTAAACGCCACTTCCTTTGATAAGTCTTCTTCTTATTGTATCAAAAGAAGCAGTGTTTACGCTTGAATGAACCGCTCTATGCTTCCTTCATTTTATAGGATGGGTGCTTTTTAAACACGCTTCATAAATGCTTCATAAATTTTCTTAGTTACAGCACCTGGCTTGCCGCTGCCGATCACTTGATCATCGGCGGAAGTAACCGGCACAATTTCAATTCCTGTACTTGTTAAAAAAACTTCCTCTGCTTCGAAAACCGCTTCCGGCGCAAATTCTTTTTCTTCCACAGAAATACCGAGCTCCGCTGCGATATCAAGAACAGCGATTCGAGTAATGCCGTGTAAAATATGCTTCGTTGCCGGCGGCGTAACGAGGGTTCCGTCTTTCACCAGGAAGATATTTGAGCTGGAGCCTTCTGTAACAATGCCATCGCGGACAAGAACCGCTTCAAAAGCACCTGCTTCAAAAGCTTCTTGTTTAGCGAGAAGATTTGGCAGCAGATTCAGCGTTTTAATCCAGCAGTTTTGCCATCTCTCATCCGGCAGCAACTTCACTTTTGCTCCTTGCTCACGCAGTGTTTCATCCATTGCCCGGAATGGCTTTACCGTCATGGAAATAGATGCCGGAACGTTCGGAAACAAATGATTACGAGGAGCAATCCCACGGGTCGCCTGCATGTAAACATCACAGTCGGATAAACCGCTTCGCTCTATTAGATCGTCTACAATCGCCTGGATTTCTTCAGGCGTATGGCTAAGATTCAGCTTGATCGCTTCAGCGCTTTTAAAAAACCGTTCCATATGTTCTTTCATCATAAAAGCCCGGCCGCCATAAACACGGATATATTCATAAACGCCGTCTCCGAACTGATGCCCGCGCTCGTCAATCGGCAGTACCGGATCGCCCGGATTGATTATTTTCCCATTTAAATAACCAATTGACATACTCCTGCCTCCCTTCGGTTATTTACCCTCATTATACTCATTTTTTCGAAAAACTCATACAATACCAGCTTCCTTCCCGAACAACGGTTTTAACATCCTTCAGTTTAAAGCCCGCCGCCTCTGCATCGCGGATCAGCTCTTCTTTTCTTGGGAGCGGATATAAATTTTCATGTGCCTCCATAAACGAATTAAACGCGGCTGAAAAACGCCGGCCTCCTTTTTCCAAATAAAGCGGTGTAACAATAATAACCGTTCCCTTTTTACGGACAAGCTCCGCGACGCGGCTGAACAGTGATTCCCGGGCATCCGGCGAGTAATAATGAAGAAGGTTGTTCATCATCACTACATCAAACAAGCCGCCTGGCACATCCCAGGTGTTAATATCCGCATAATAAAATTTCACTTTTTCATCTAACTGTTTTTTCACTGCTTTTTCACGTGCTTCCTCAATACAGTCCCTGCTTATATCTACACCGACGAACGTGCCGCGATTCATTTTTTTAGCCAATTTCATTAAATAACCGCCCGTTCCGCAGCCAATATCAAGCACCCAGTTTGGTTTTTGTGCGTTTATTTCTGCTAACACATGGCCAAACGCTCTTTTTTCAATTAACGCGGAGGTTGCAGCAACCGTTTTGCCAAAGTCATCTTCTTTGAACCGCCCTCTTTGATTGGATTCCATCATCTCTGGATAGTTCATAAGCGCTGGCATGTGCATCTCGAACAGCTCTTTTAACAGCTCGCCCACCGTATCATCACTTTTTTGCGAAAAAAACTTAAGCATTTTCTTTGAAGGAACCAGCCTGTCTCCCTCTTCTTTTAAATGACCAAGGACAACTCCTGTATCTGCCCATGAACGCAGCAGGTCTTCTGTATATCCATATTCATCAGCCAGCGATTGAAGTGTCGCACCGCCGGAGAGCTTTTCAAATAAGTCAAGCCGGTAGCCGACATACGCATGCCATGTTGGCAAGAATGGTTCATTTCGTTTCAGCCAGCTGCGGGCTTCCCATATTTTCCGGTACTCTGCAATCATTTCCATTCCTCCTCATTTATCCACGGATAATCATCATGCTTTTTATATTGATGCTCCGTGCCGTTCACTTTCGGCAAAATACGGCCGGGCAAAAGTCCAATTTGCACGAATCGGTCGAGCAATGTGTCCTTCCACATTCCCAGGCCTGAAATATTCAGCATATGCTTGTAATGAAGCGTCGGGACATGTTCAATCCGTTTTAATACGTGCGACCTTATATTCGGCCATGGCCCCTGCCAGTACGAATAAGCCAGAGCGGACAAGTGTGAGAGTGAAGACAAAAATTCAGCCCGCGGCTTGCGGACCCGCTCATACTCGGTTAATTGCCCTGTGTCCAGGTTACTGTCTTTATACATATGGGAGAGCATCTCACCAAGTGTACAGGCATCTTGAATCGCTAAATTCATGCCTTCACCAGCCATTGGGTGAACGGTATGCACAGCATCGCCGATAAGTGCGCAATTTCCTTTTATGTACCGATCTGCATTATGGCGAGTCGGCACCATAAGCTGAATATCTTTCCACGTTGTAATTTCCTGCACATACCCGTCAAGCTCCGGCTTTAAGCTTGTGTAGCAGCGGTAAAAGGACTCAAGCCCTGCTCGTTTCATTTCCTTGTATTCTTCTTTTTTAATGAGCAGTACAGTGCGCACCTTCGAATTCGGGAGCGGAAACAGCCCTAAAAAGTAATGCCCCCGCACAAGCATCTCTCCTTCCGTTAAATGGGCAGGGCGCGGGAACGTGACGGTAAGAAAATAATGATTATACTCTGTTTCTTTTAATGTAATGCCAAGACTGTTTCGAATTGGGGATATCCGGCCTTCCGCACCGACAAAAAAATCTGCTTGAATTTCCAGGTCTCCCTGTTCTTTATGAGCGACAAGCGCTGTTTTTTTAATATCGGCAGCTTCTTGAAAGCCCGTAAATTTTGCCGGGTTTAAAAAATGAAAGTGGGAGTACTGTTCCGCCCGCTTCCGGATAATGTCTTTCAGCTCTTCATGGGGAACCATGAGCGCTTTATTAAATTGATGGTTGATTACATCGTAGCGGTATTCAATTTTCTTCATGACCCGGTCCCTGTCATATTCTGTAATCGAGGTAGTATGGATAGGAAACCCCGAGGCGCTCACTTCTTCATACAGCCCTAGCTGGTTCATCATTTCCAGACTTTTGGGCTGCAGCAGCTCCCCTTTGTACTTGACGGAAGGCTTTGGGTCTTTTTCGGCCACGATTACATCAATGCTGCTGCGTGCAAGTATCAGCCCTAGCAGGAGGCCGGAAATGCCGCCGCCTGAAATAAACACATTTGTTTTCACAAGGATCCCTCCCTGTACAACTTTTGTTCATTCTTTTTACAACTTCTATTCCCTGACCGGACGGTGTGAAAACACGGGAAAAAGGGAAAAGAGAAGGAAAAAGGAGCTGAGCACATGAATCCGAAACTCGTAGATGTTCGTGCCGTCACAGTTGTGGGGTATGAAATGAGCGGCACACAAAAAGAAATCGAAGCGATGCGTCCTGAATGGAAAAAGCGTTTTTTAGAAGCAGCCAGCCAGATTCCCGGACAGACTGACGGATACTTAATGGACATTTGCCTTAAACGAAGCGGCCAGCTGTATACTCATTGCATTGCGATGGAAGTGAATCATATCGATATTATTCCTTCTGGCATGTCAAGTCTGACGGTTCCTGCCGGTTCATATGTGCTGCTTGAATTCTCAGGAGAATCAAAGGATGTAAAATACGGCTTTCGCTCTATTTTGTCGTGGGCCCGCGAGCACAAGATCCGTCTTGACGCCAATGAATTTCGGATTCATGTAACTGTAAGCGATATCGAGCATCAGCTATACTGGCGGCTTGCAGATAAAAAAAGCGAAGCGATTGAAGAAGCTGTTTAAAAAATATGTAAGGGTTTCTAACATAAAAAAAGACATCCCTTATTTGTTCTTTCATAATGGAAGTACCTGCATGAAGAAACCTGAACGGATAAGGGAGGAACAGCCAGTGATAGATGAACTTGCGGAACAAAAACCTTCTATTTATTTACCCGGCTTCAGTCTCATTTTCTTTTACGAGCTTCAAACTGCCTTTATCCCCCAAAAAGCAGCCTCGATTTTACATTGAGGCTGCTTTTTGTGTCTGTAGATTCTTTGCTTTCATGTTATACCTCTATTATCCAAGGGCAACATCAAGCACCATCATCAGTGCAAAGCCTACCATAACGCCTGCCGTGGCAAGGTCCGTGTGATGGGAGGTTTGGGATTCCGGGATTAATTCTTCTACCACCACGAAAATCATGGCTCCCGCCGCGAACGCAAGAGCATACGGCAGAATTGGCTGGATAAACAGGACAGCCGCTGCACCGACGACAGCTGCAATCGGTTCAACAATTGCGGACAGCTGCCCGTAGTTAAACGCTTTTGCCCGCGACATTCCTTCTCCCCGCAATGGAACAGAAACAGCTGCCCCCTCCGGCATATTTTGAATACCGATCCCAAATGCCAGCGCCAGTGCTGCTGCAACGGTTGCCCCGTTCATGTCCAGCGCCGCCGCTCCAAAGGCAACCCCGATGGCCAGTCCTTCCGGAATATTGTGAAGCGTAATGGCCAAGAATAAGAGCGTGGTTTTTTGCATTTTTGTAGACGGGCCTTCCCCTTTTTCCCTTCCAATATGTACATGCGGAACAACGACGTCAAGCAGGCGTATAAACACGCCCCCTAGCAAAAAGCCGATTACCGGCGGCAGCCAGGCAATCTGCCCATTTTCTTCACTGAATTGGATTGCCGGAGCCAGCAGCGACCAAAACGAGGCAGCGATCATAACTCCTGCCGCAAATCCCAGCATCATTTTCATTAACGATTCTTTTATATGACGAAAGAAAAAAACAATTGCTGCACCAAGCGCTGTCATGCCCCAGCTGATCAAACCGCCAATCAGGGCCTGCAGCGCAGGGTGCAGACTGCTGAATGTATCCATCATCTTCACCACCTATCTTTTCTCTTCCCCGTTTTTTTAGATTCGACTCCTTTTTTGTCGAAAGAAATAACTTTAGCGCGGGGGCAACTTGTTAAGACAATGGCAATCATGTTGCCGTAGACCCACCCGGATACGGGCTGGTATAGTAAAAACACTAACTTTCTTGGAGGAAATACAGGTGGAAACAGCATATGAGGATTTAAAAAAAGGAGAACGCGGCGCCTGGATCAGCATCATCGCCTACTTATTCCTTTCAACATTAAAATTGACCATCGGCTGGCTGGGTGCTTCGGCAGCACTGCGAGCTGACGGCTTAAATAATTCAACCGATATTATTGCTTCCGTGGCCATTTTGATCGGTTTAAAAATTGCCCGTAAGCCGCCGGATGAAAATCACCGCTATGGACATTTTCGTGCGGAGACAGTTGCTTCTCTTCTCGCTGCTTTTATCATGACCTCAGTGGCCATCCAGGTGCTGATTTCAGCCGGAACCTCCCTCTTTCAGGCTGAACATGAAACACCCGACATGATGACCGCCTGGACTGCACTTGCGGCTGCAGCCATTATGTACGGTGTATATATGTACAATTCGCGCCTTGCCAAAAAAATTAACAGCTCCTCCATTATGGCAGCTGCTCAGGACAACCGTTCCGATGCGCTAGTCAGCATTGGTGCCTTCGTTGGAATTATCGGATCGAGGCTGGGATTGGGCTGGCTTGATACACTCACTGCTTTTATTGTCGGCGTTGTTATTTTAAAAACCGCCTGGGACATTTTTTCTGACGCGGCGCTCACGTTAACAGATGCCTATGACCTCGATAAGCTGAAAGGCATGCAAAAAACAGTGGAAAAAGTGCCTGGTGTTCGCGGAGTACCAAGTATTAAAGCCCGATCGCACGGCAATGTGACATTTGTTGATGTTGTGCTTCTGGTAGATCCAGATTTAAACGTTATTGAAAGCCATGATATCACTGAATATGTTGAAGAAGCCTTGCTGCAGGAACACGATATCCATATTACCCATGTTCACATTGAACCCGACGGCCGCTGAACAGCGGGCCGTTTTTTACTTTTAGCGTATAAAAAAAACGGACGCTTCTCAAAAGCATGCCGTGTTTAAGAGTGCTTAAACTCCTTTAATACTTTTCTTGTTTCATTCACGTATTTTATCAGCCGGTAAGGCTTGCTGATCATCCTGAGCGGCATACCGGAGACAAACCTGCTTAAGTCCTGCTTGTATTCCTGTGTCACCCGGGACGGTTTTGTCGCAATTCGATTATATATTTCCTCATACAATTCTTTTTTCGCATTAATTTTCATGCCGGTCACTCGATGGCATCCTTCACATTTAATGCTTTGAATACTATTGTTTACGTATACAACCCGGTGGATTGTTTCATCGTGACAGCGCGTGCAATAAAGGCCGGCTTTCATTTCAGAAATTTTCATTAAGCCCCACTCCTTCACACCTATTTCCCTGCTTCTTCTCTAGTATATGCCTCCTGCAGGCCGGATAAACATTGCTGCTTCTTTTGGCGGCACACCGGGGACCATATGACGCAGGAGTCAACAGATCATTAAAACCGCTTACACAATGTTTCAATTGTTCAATGATCTGGCATTTGCTAGTATAGAAAGGAATAATAAAACGTGAAGGGGATTTGTATGAGCCAAAAAATCGTTTTCTTTGATATAGACGGCACTTTGTACGACCATGATAAACAGCTGCCAGCTTCTACCCGCCAGGCGGTTCAGGAGCTGCAGGAACGCGGGCATGAAGTGGCTATTGCGACTGGCCGCGCACCATTTATGTTTGAGGGCCTGCGTAAAGAATTAGGGATCGAAACATTCGTCAGCTATAACGGGCAATATGTTGTATTCAAAGGAAAGCCGCTCTACCGTAATCCGCTTAATAAAGAAGCGCTGCTCCGTTTAACCGACGTGGCTGTTGAACACAATCATCCGGTCGTGTTCATGGATCATGAAGACATGAAAGCCAATACGCCGGAACATGAATATGTAACAGCGGGCATCGATTCATTGAAAATTAATTACTTCCCGGGCCATGATCCATCCTACCACGAGGGGCGTGATTTGTATCAGTCTCTCCTATTCTGCCAGGACCCCGAAGATAAAGAGTACGAAAAGCAGTTCCCTGAATTTGACTTTGTCCGCTGGCACCCGGTGTCAGTCGATATTGTTCCGGCAGGCGGTTCAAAAGCAAAAGGCATCCAGAAGATTATTGACCAGCTCGGCATTTCCCCGGAAAACATTTACGCATTCGGCGATGGCCTGAATGATGTGGAAATGCTTAAGACAGTTGTAAACAGTGTGGCAATGGGCAATGGCCATGAAGAAGCCAAAAGTGCCGCAAAGCATGTAACAACGAATGTCGATGAAGACGGCATTTTAAATGGCTTGAAAATGGTCGGCCTGCTTGACTAACCAGTAAATAGTACAGACAGCCATGACCTTCATGGCTGTCTTTTTTGATGTTCCGCTTTTTTCTCTGCCAGGGAATGAATACGGGATTGCGCTTATAGAATGAATGGTACAAGCTATTATTTTATTCTGGCAGCATGGAGGAGGCTTATCATCATGCTTTTTGTTCTTTTTACCCTTTTTTTCACGGCCGCTGTTTCCACCATTCTGGCTGCGATTGCGCTTTCCCGTTATGCAGACGAGCTAAGTGGGAAAACATCTCTTGGCGGCCTGCTCGTCGGTACTGTTTTTCTGGCTGGTGCCACTTCGCTGCCTGAAGTCACAACCAGTCTTTCTGCCGTTTTTATTGGGAATCCGGATATTGCCATCGGGAATATGATTGGGTCAAATATGTTTAATCTTTTTATTATTGCCTGCTTTGACGTATGGTACCGAAAAATTCGCCTGTATCAGTCCGTCAGCAGCGAACACAAGTATACGGCCGGACTTGGCCTGCTTCTGTCCCTTATGCTTCTTTTGGCTCTTACAAGACAGTCAGCTTATACGGTTTACGGAATAGGTAGTGACACATTATTTATTGCTTTTGCTTGTATACTCGGCATGTACATCGTCAGCAGAATTTCTCACCCCGAAACATTAGAAACAAATCAGGAGCCGGCTGGCAGTCTGAATGCATTTTCGCTAAAGAAAACCATTACAGCTTTTGCACTGATGGCTGTTGTTATAACGGGTGCCGGCTCGATGCTTTCTTTCACCGGTGACGAGATTGCCCGAGTAACAGGAATAGACGCAAGCTTTGTTGGCAGCTTTTTATTAGCAGCCACTACCTCCATGCCTGAAGCAATTGCTGTCCTTGTGGCTCTCCGCCTGAAAAACGTCAATCTGGCTCTCGGATCGATACTCGGAAGCAATGTTTTTAATATTCTTATCTTAACCGGGTCCGATGTTTTTTACCGGCAAGGACCTATTCTATCCGAAGTATCGCCTATTCTCCAAAGTACCTCAGCCTCTACGGCCATTTTGTCATCCCTTCTGCTGCTGGCCCTGTTGCGAAGAAAAAGAATGCCTGCTTTTCGCTATTTAATTCCATCCATCCTCATTATTGTCCTGTATCTGTACTTTTCCTATTTCAGCTTCGTCAGCTAAAGAAAAAAGGGCCTCGAGCCAGACAAAATGGCTTAAAGACCCTTTATCTT
The DNA here is from genome assembly GCF_000970685.1 of Domibacillus indicus. Classification (GTDB taxonomy): domain Bacteria; phylum Bacillota; class Bacilli; order Bacillales; family Domibacillaceae; genus Domibacillus; species Domibacillus indicus. The sequence goes on along the minus strand of NZ_LAJB01000012.1, from coordinate 38,920 downwards.
TCTACCAATCTCGTAATCTATTTGCTGTCCGGCGCATCTGAATGTTTCCTTATATACGAAGTCCAGTAGATAAGAGCAACAAAAACAGCGCCGCCCACCGCGTTTCCTAAATAAACTGGGATAAAGTTTTGAATGTAGTCACCCCATGTCAGCTCTCCGGCAAAAATCGCGGCTGGAATAACAAACATATTGGCGACAACGTGCTGAAAGCCAATCGCGACAAATCCCATAATGGGAAACCAAATAGCTAAAATTTTTCCGCTTATGTCATCAGCACCATAAGCCAGCCAGACAGCCAGCCCAACAAGCCAGTTACAGCCGATGCCAGAGAAGAATGCCGGCCAAAAATCCGTATCTACCTTGGCCTGTGCCGTTAAAACGGTTTTATCCAAATAAGGGCCGGTTTCAGTCAGCCCGACAAGATGTCCAAACACATAGGCAACAAAAAGAGCGCCGATAAAATTACTGATAGTAATCCAAAACCAGTTGTTCAGCAGTCCCCGAATGGTCACTCTTTTAGCCAGAAATGCCATCGGAAGTGCCATCATATTGCCGGTCAGCAGCTCTCCGCCGGCGACAATAATCAAAATGAGGCCAAGCGGAAAAACCGCTGCGCCTAAAAAAGAAGCGAATGAGCCCCACTCATGGGGAACATCTGCCGATACCCGGATTGCGAGAAGATAGCCGATTGCGATAAAAGCGCCGCCCAAAAAACCCAGGATAAGCATGCTTAGAAGGGGAAGCTTTGCTTTATTGCTGCCTGCTTCTATGGCAACATGTGCGATTTCCTTGGGAGAATAATATGCCAATGGAAGCCCTCCTGATCTTTGAAAATAGGTTAATGTCTTACATTGATAATCCATTTCGCCGTTCAAAAGAAGAGGCGCTTCAAAAGCTTTTTTCTTTTAAAAGCGCCTCTTTTACACTTTTACTGGTGGTGCATCATTTCATATTGAGCAGATTCTTTTTTGCTGAACTGAGTCGAGAGCAGCGCTGCTCCTGCAAGTGACAGGCCTGCTGCCAGCAGCCAGTTCTTCCTGCTTTTTTGTTCTTTCTCAGCAGCCGCAGCCGGAAGCTTCGGCTTTTCAATGCCCATTCCACTTAGGAAAGACAAAAGAAACGCCATTGCTTTTTTTGTTTCCGGTGCTGCCAGAGTTCGAAGCATTGACCCGTAGCTGGCTTCCTTGTTTTCAGATTGAACAGCCCCGTGCAGGCCGCCGTTTATTTTCTCGATAAATGGATTCATATCTTCAATATTGACTTTTCCAAGTGCGCCCAGCATAAGCAGCGTATTTTTAATAATCTTAGCGACTTCCGGCTTGTCCGTTGCTTTTACAAGAACATCAAGTACTTCATCGCCTTTATCGAATAACCCGGTGACAACATCCAGGCCGCTTCGGCTTTGAATTTTATCGAGCATATGAAGGAAATCCTTTATGACCTCTTTATGTTCAACCAGCATAGTTTCCAGCTCTTCAAGATCCCGTCGGCGCTGCTCTTCTTCACTCAATTCCAGATGGTGAATCTTCGTAATTGCTTTAGCCACGCTTGGACACTCCCTTCGTTAACAAGTCGCCCGGGAACACGTAATCCGGCCGTGCCCATTTTTTCTCAACCTGCACACCGATCTGCGGCTGCGGGTTGCCGTTTCGGTGATTGATTCTTGGCAGCGGGCTTTCCCCTTTGCCTGACAGGATTTCCATTTTCGCGCTGATTTCTTTGTAAGCAGGCGTATCTGTGTCCTTGTCCGCTTCACTGCTCGTTAAGTAGTTGATCGCCCCTTCTCCCTGGCTGTTCATCGGCAGATAAACTTCCTTGCCTTTGACCCGGTCAGTGACAAGACATTTTACTTTCACACTTCCATACGGAGACGTCAGCCGTACAAGAGTACCATCTTCAAGACCCCGCTCAGCCGCAAGCTCCGGTGACACTTCCAGGAAGACCTCTGGAGTTTTTGAGGAAATACCGGCGGACTTGTACGTCATATTGCCTTCATGGAAATGTTCAAGAAGCCGGCCGTTGTTCACATGCAGGTCATACTCCTCTTCATATTGAAGCGGCTTCGTCCACTCAACCGGGTAAAGACGCGCCTTGCCGTCCGGAAACGGGAACATTGACTTAAAGAGGAGCGGTGAATCCGTTCCGTCTTCTGCCACCGGCCACTGCAGGCTGTTGTAGCCTTCCAGCCGTTCATAGGTTACCCCTGAGTAAAGCGGCATGAGGCTTGCGGCTTCTGCCATAATTTCACCCGGGTGGCTGTACTCCCAGCCGGCGCCAAGACGGTTGGCCACTTCCATAATAATCTGCCAGTCCGGCTTGGAATCGCCCATCGGCTCAAACACCTGGTACAGGCGCTGAATACGGCGCTCTGTATTTGTGAATGTTCCTTCTTTTTCAAACGATGGAGAAGCCGGCAGCACTACATCGGCGAATTGGGCTGTTTTTGACAAGAAAATATCCTGTACCACAAAGAAATCAAGCTTTTCAAAGGCAGAATGGACGTAATTCAAATTTGAATCGACAAGACCCATATCTTCGCCTTTTAAATACATCACTTTTACATCGCCTGCATGAATGCCTGATACCATTTCATGGTTATTCAAGCCCGGCTCTGCTGGAAGCTTTGTCCCCCAGGTTTTTTCATACTTGGCACGGACAGCATCATCCGTTACATGCTGATAGCCCGGGAAACGGTCCGGCATGCTGCCAAAATCACTTGCGCCCTGTACATTATTGTGGCCGCGCAGTGGATAGCTTCCGGCACCCGGTTTTCCATAGTTGCCGGTAATTAAAAGCAAATTGGAAATGGCAGTGCTTGTGTCACTTCCGCCCAGATGCTGGGTAACACCCATTGCCCACAGGATACATGTTGATTTTGTATTGTGAATCGTTTCGGCAATAGTGATTAGATCCTGTTTTGAAATGCCGGTTACCTGCTCTGCGTATTCCATTGTGTAAGGCTCAAGGCTTGCAATATATTCATCGATGCCGTTAACCCGTTTTTGAAGGAATTCTTCGTCCGCCCAGCCCTGGTCCACAATATATTTCGTGACCGCTGACAGCCAGACAAGATCCGTACCGGCTTTTGGCTGAATGAATAGGTCAGAGCGGTCAGCCATTTCATTTTTGCGCAAGTCAGCAACAATTAGCTTTTGGCCAAATAATTTATGCGACCGCTTGACTCGTGTAGCGAGAACGGGATGCGATTCCGCACTGTTGGCTCCGACAATCATGACAAGTCCCGCCTGCTCGATATCCGTAATGGAGCCGGAGTCGCCACCGTAGCCGACCGTGCGGAACAGCCCGACCGTTGCCGGTGTCTGGCAATAGCGCGAGCAGTTATCGACGTTGTTTGTACCGATTATGCCGCGGGCCAGCTTTTGCATTAAATATGATTCTTCATTCGTGCATTTAGAAGATGTAATAAAAGCCATTGAATCCGGTCCGTACGTATCTTTCGCTTCTTTGAATTTTGTTTCGATTAACGAAAGAGCTTCGTCCCATTCTGCTTCGCGGAACGCATCGCCTTCACGGATTAATGGTTTGGTCAGGCGTTCTTCGCTGTTCACAAAGTCCCAGCCAAACTTCCCTTTTACGCAAGTGGAAATGCCATTGGCCGGAGCCTCTACCTGGGGTTCTACTTTTAAAATATGCCGGTCTTTGGTCCAAACATCAAAGCTGCAGCCGACACCGCAATACGTACAGACCGTTTTTGTTTTCTTGATGCGTGTCTGCCGCATGGCCGCTTCTGCATCCGAAATCGGCATGATTGAACTAAAGCCCGTTTCAGCATTTTTTGTTAATTCAATCATTGACTGTAACGTATCCTGTTTGATGCCTGTTAAAAAGCCGGCTTCTCCCACCATGCCTTTTTCCATCATGGCATTACATGGGCACACCGTTGAACAATGGCCGCAAGATACGCATGAAGACTCATTGATTGGACGGTCGTCGTCCCATACAACCCGGGGACGCTCCAAGCTCCAGTCAATGGATAACGTTTCTGTTACCTGCAGGTCCTGGCACGCTTCTACGCAGCGTCCGCATAAAATACACTGGTCGGGGTCATAACGGTAAAAAGGGTTCGAAAAATCTTTTTCATAAGGCTTTTCTTCAAATGGCTCGCTCTGATGTTCAATTTTCATTTGCTTGACCGTGTTATGTACTTCACAGCGGCCATTGTTGTAGTCACAAACTGTGCAATATAAATCATGATTGTGCAAAATCCGGTCCATCGCAATGTTTTGAACACGTTTGACTTCACCAGAAGCAGTGTTAATCTCGTCGCCATCCTGAATCGGTGTAGAGCATGACCGGACAAATTCCCCGTTCACCTCCACCAGACAGGTGTCACACGTTTCAATTGCCCCGAGTGATGGATGGTAGCATACGCTCGGAATATCAATCGCCTGCTCCTTCAGCGCCTGCATCACCGATACATCGCCTGGAATGCTCATGTTTTGCCCATTCACTTTAATCCCCACGTATTCCGTCAACGCCAAAACTCCTCTCTCTTTCTCAATTAATCTTCTAAATATAGCTTTCCCGGTAAATACTCTTTTCCCATACCCTCTTCTTTCTTTTAAAAAACAAAAAAAGGACAGTATTCCAAAAGCTTGTTAATCCAGGCTTTTGGAATACTGTCTACGGCTTCTGCGTGAAAAACAGAAAAGCTGAGCACCATTAGTATCATGATAAAAAGAAAGCAGGCCATGTTTTCTCTTCATCTTTCTTACCGTTTACTGTAAGCGCTATCTATTTTATCAGAGTAACAGTTCTAAGGCAATATAATCCTTTCCGGCACCGTGTAAATATTCATGGAGCCATTGCGGATAAACCCGACTGTCGTAATGCCAAGCTCTTCGGCAGACTGAAGAGCAAACTCCGTCGGCGCAGATTTCGAAAGAACAATTTCACAGCCAATTTTGGCTGCCTTCAGCAAAATTTCCGAGGAAATACGCCCGCTGAATACGAGAATTTTCCCTTTTGTGGACAGGCCGTTTTTTAAGCAGTAGCCATACAGCTTATCAAGCGCATTATGACGGCCAATATCCATCCGGCTCAGGAGGATGCCCGACTCATCTCCTAAAGAAGCATTATGGACACCGCCAGTTTCCTTGAACATTTTCGCTTCATTCTGCATCGTTTTCATTAGTGAAAAACAGAGCTCCGGCTTTACCCGAATATGAATATCATGCATTTTTTTGGCTGTCAGGGCATCGTTCGCAAACACAAATCCCTGCCGGCTCATCCCGCAGCAGGAGGTTATATACCGCTTGTTTTGCAGTTTTTCAAAAAAAGGATTAATGCGCGAAAGCTCAACGTGGGCAAAGCCTTCGTCGTCAATCCGGAGATAGCGGATATCCTCATACCGGCGGATAACACCTTCTGAAGCCAGATAGCCAATCACCATGTCTTCTATGTATTCCGGCGTGCAGACCATCGTAACGAATTCTTCCCCATTGATTTTAACGGTTACCGGCTGTTCAGTCACAATAATATCTGTTACCCGGCCGGCTCTTCCATTTTCAAAACGGAGCACCGTTCTTTTTGCCTGGACCTCTTTCATTTGTGCTCCTCCTTTTATTCATTATCTGCATTGTACCACCCCCAGCCAAATCTAAAACAACCATCTAGAATTTTTTGGTACAATAAAACAGCAAGCAACTTTTGGAAGGAGCGGATACATATGAGCAAAACAATTGGATTTATTGGAACAGGCGTAATGGGAAAAAGCATGGCCGGCCACTTAATGAATGCAGGCTTCCCAGTTGTCGTTTATAACCGGACAAAAGCGCGGGCCGAAGATTTGCTTGCAGCAGGTGCGGTCTGGAAAGAAACCCCTGCAGCCGTCGCACAGGCAGCAGACGTGATGATTACAATCGTCGGCTATCCAAAAGATGTTGAAGCCGTTTATCTTGGGGAAGACGGCATTCTGGCAAATGCCAAACCGGGTTCTTATGCGATTGACATGACGACTTCAAGCCCCATTTTAGCCGAAAGATTATACGAAGAAGGAAAAAAGAAGAATATCCATGTGCTGGATGCGCCTGTTTCAGGCGGTGATATCGGAGCCAAAAACGGCACGCTTACCATTATGGCCGGCGGTGACAGGGCCGATTTTGAGGCGGTTAAGCCGATTTTAGAAGCAATGGGACAAAACATTATTCTTCAGGGAAAAGCCGGCGCCGGCCAGCATACAAAAATGTGCAACCAGATAGCTATTGCCTCCAATATGATGGGGGTGGCAGAGGCGATGGTTTATGCGGAAAAAGCAGGTCTTGATCCGGAACAGGTACTCGGCAGCATTGGCAGCGGGGCAGCGGGCAGCTGGTCACTCTCAAACCTGGCACCGCGTATGATTAAAGGGGATTTTGAACCTGGTTTTTACATCAAACACTTTATTAAAGACATGGGCATTGCCATTGAATCAGCCCGGGCAATGGGTATGAACACACCCGGCCTGGCCCTTGCCAGCTCCCTTTACGACAAGCTTTCTGAGCAGGGTCATGACGATAAAGGAACACAGGCCATTTACCTGCTGTTAAAAGGAGAAAGCTGAGACAAAAAGAAGCCGGATTCCTGCCTGGTGCGGCAGGAATCCGGCGTTCTGTTTTTTCTTCCTTAAACGAGTACAAGCTCTCGTATTGCATGAGCAACTCCATGCTCATTATTGGATTTTGTATGATAATCAGCTGCTTCTTTTACCATTGGAATCGCATTTTCCATCGCAACTCCGCAGCCGGCAAACTGAATCATGGATAAGTCGTTGCCGTTATCGCCGATGGTCATTACTTCCTCACGCTTAATGCCCAGCTTCTCAGACAAACGCTTTACGGCATTGCCTTTGCTTACTTCCCGGGGCAGAATTTCCAAATAAAACGGTGCACTTTTCACCATCATATATTTCTCATTGACCTCGGCCGGGATTGCCGCAATCGTCCGGTCAAGCTGCTCGGGCTCATCAATATACATTACTTTCGGCATCGCAATGTCCTCGGGCACCTCTTCTGCGGACGTGTGGCGGAATGGAATTTTCGTGATAAACGCTTCATGCACCGTATACGGGCTGATCAGCTTATTGGTTGTGTATAAATAGTCTGTGTCAAAAAAGTGCATCGGCGTATCGAGCTCTATGCTTAAGCTATGCAGCAGGCGGAAATCCTCATAGCCGAGTGACTGCTTAAACACAACTTCATTTGTATGCGTATTTTGCACAATTGCACCGTTATACGCAATCACATAATCTTCTTCCTCTTCAAGCTGAAGCTCTTTTAAATAACGGCGGATGCCGGCAAGCGGCCGTCCCGTGCAAAGCACTATTTTTACGCCTTGAGCCCGGGCTTCATCGAGCGCATTCCGCACTTCATCTGTTACCTCATGATGATCATTTAAAAGCGTTCCATCCATATCAATCGCAATCAATTTGTACATTCATCTGCTCTCCTGTCTGTCCAGTCTACCTTTTATGATATACGAGCGATGCCGCCGCGGCAAATCGCTTTGGCCCCGGCCGGTAAATACCGCGCCGTGCAGTACCTGTCTTTTATCCATCACCTTGGCAAATCGTCCCTGTACTTTCTCCGGAGACTGTCGAGCCGTTCCAAATGCTCCATTTGATGAGGCTGTCCCGCTTTGCCCATTTCCATAATCAGGTTCTCAAGTAAAAACAGCGGGGCGATCATAGAGTGGAATTCATCCTTGTCTCCACGGTCCGCGTATAAAAAAACATCAAAAGGAAAAGAAGTGTCCAGCACAAGCTGGTCTGTGACAACAATCGTTTTATAACCGGTGTCCATGGCATGCTTAAGCAAAACTTCTCCCTCTTTTAAAATTCGCCCAAAAGCAAAAATCAAAACCGTACAGGACTTATCAATATGAACCATTTCTTCTAATAGTTCGCTTCCCATCCATCTCAGACAGCGGGCATCCTGTCCAAATCGCCTGAGACGGTAGCAAAGCAGCTCTCCCAGGCTGATAGAAGGACCGGGCGCGTAAACATACAGGCGGCTTGATTCTTGAATCAGCTTTACCGCCTTATTGAAGGGATCCCGCTGAAAATGGTCCAGTGTAGCCTGCAGGTGACGGATGCTTCGGCTTAGATGATGGCTTTGTACATCTGTGTATTCAAGATTCCCGATTGTTTTCAGCATTTTTTTTGCCGGTGTTACTTCCTGCTTTGCTTTTAACTTTTGCTTGTATTCTTTTAAATTCCGGCAGCCGATCATTCTCCAAAAGCGCGAAACCGATGCTATACTGACACCGGTCGCTTCCGCAATATCCTTCTCAGAAGCAATCATGACCGCTGACTCATTATGGCGGATCCACTGGGCAATTTTCAAATGGCTGGGAGACAAATGATTGATATCAAACACAGAATTCATCCTTTTTTTCTTTATCCTATCATGCATTGATAAAAAAATTACAACATTAAAAAAAATGATAATAAGTTTACGAGGGATTTACATAAATGCTGTGGCGGATTCATATTCCCCTCTTACAATAAATAGCAAGCTGAACCCAGGAGGGAATAAACTATGCAAACAGTAAAAGAGCGATACACACTGACGCAGTCCCAAAAGATGATGGTCTTTATTTTATCAATGTCGCTTTACGGGTTATCGAACATGATTACCGAGCTTGTTCCGTCTGTTTATGTTGGTCCTGTTGAATTTTCGATTGAGTATTTTGCTTTTATTCCACTTACTTTATGTATCTTGTTTCACCCGCTTTATGCGGCCATTGGCGCTTCTCTCGGTGAAGTGATTTTCGGCGAGCTTATGCTTGGCCAATTCGGCGGCTTTGGTGAGCTTGAAAAGTTTATTTCTTTCTCGCTCGCGATGTACATTGCCGGCATTATGGTGACGGATCCAAAAAACAGACAGCAGGTTGGGATGGCCGCTCTTTCCGGTGTTATCATTCATCAGTTAATCAGCATGATGGTTGATATAGGAAAAGTATGGATAGGAGTCGACGATTTTGAAACTCTGCCTGGCCTCGCTGAAAGTGTCGTTGTTGTCGAAGGATTTGCTTTTTTCAATGATGTTTTGTTTTCTGGCATTCTCTTTGCTCTCATTCCGACTCTGTATTTTGTGCCGCGTCTCTACGGCAAAATTGAGCCGTTGCTCGGCATGAAGCCCCGCACCCGTGAAAATACCCATTCTACCCGTGGGATTCTGCGTCCAAAACTGGTGATAGCAGCTGTTCTTCTGGCCTTTGCCGCATTTGGGTTTGAATTCCTGTCGGAAACAGATTTAAACATTTTCGAATGGGAAGCACCTTTTGCCGAACAGCTTGAAACAAATCTTATCTGGATCAGCATTGGTGTTGCAGCCGTTCTTTCACTTTCTATTCTTTTTGCCATCATTTCACGAAATAAAAAAGCGAAGGACCGAATCGCCCATGAATAATGTGATCGATGTTCAGAATGTTACCTTTACCTATCCGGGAGAAACCAGGCCGAGTTTACGGAATATGAGTTTTTCAGTTCAAAAAGGCGAGTTTCTGGCTGTCATTGGCGGGAACGGAAGCGGCAAATCCACTCTCTGCAAGCTGTTCAATGGCTTAATTCCCCATTATTATACCGGGGACTTTGAAGGCTCCGTTATAGTAAACGGCCTCCAGGCTGCGGACAGTTCTGTGGCAGACCTGTCTTCCCATGTCGGTTACGTGTATCAGGATTTTGAAAACCAGCTTGTGCAGGCACGAGTTTTAGAAGATGCGGCCTTTGCTCCCCTTCACTTCGGATTCCCTGATTACGAGGAACGGGCCCGTCAGGCATTGAGCCTGGTGGAGCTCGACCAGTGCGAGGATGAATTTATCTGGCAGCTTAGCGGCGGCCAGAAGCATTTGCTCGCGCTGGCCGGCTGCCTGTCACTCCAGCCGGATATCCTTGTACTGGATGAGCCTATCGCCCAGCTTGACCCCCATCACGCCAGAAAAATGTATAAAATTTTAGAAACCTTGAATAAGCAGCACGGCAAAACCATTATCGTCATTGAGCATCATACCGAGTTTATCGCCGATTACTGTTCAAGCGTGCTGCTTGTGGATGAAGGAAAAGCCGTTTGGAAAAAGCCCGTTAAAGAAGCATTAACGGCTGTTGATGAGCTGACAAAGAGGGGCATTTATCCGCCTCAGGTTACCCAGGCCGCCCGCGAGCTCGGCCTCGGCGGCATGCTTCCGGTTACGCTTGAAGAAGCGGATGAGTATTTCAAAGCACTCTTTCTTGAAAAAAGAGCACCTTTAGAAAACAAACCGAACGAAATAGAAGGCGAACCGGCAGCCCGGTTTGAGAACGCAGAGTTTTTTTATAAAACAATCAACCGCACCGTCACTCCTGTTTTAAAGGACATCACTGTTACGTTTTATAAAGGAGAAAAAGTGGCGCTTGTCGGCAATAATGGCGCCGGAAAATCAACACTCCTGCGCCTGCTGACCGGCTTTCGAAAGCCCGCCGGCGGCTCGGTCTCGGTTCTCGGGCAGACAACCGCCGGCTTGACTCCGGAGCAGCTGGCAGACAAGGTGACTTACATTTATCAAAACCCCGAGCAAATGTTTATTGAGGACTCTGTCCGCAAGGATGTGGAGTTTTTCTTGAAAGCACGCCGGATTAAAGATTTCGAGTCCCGAGTAGACCGCATTCTTGAACAATTTCACTTAACGGATTTGCAGCATAAAGACAGCAGGCTGATGAGCGGGGGCCAGCAGCGCCGTGCTTCTCTTGCCATCGGGGCTGCCATGAATCCCGCTATTATTCTTTTGGATGAGCCAACCGCGAATCTTGATATTGCTACCCGCAAGCAGCTGACCGGATTTATCGACCAATTAAAAGAGCATACGGAGCTGGTCATGATCGCTACCCATGATATGCAGCTGGTCAGCGAGTGGGCCACACGAGTTATCGTCATGCATGAAGGCGGAATTATTTATGACGGCAGTAAAGAAGAATTGTTTTCCAATATGTTTTTAATGAAAAAAGCGGGACTGGTCCCTCCGCAGATTGTCGAGCTGAGCCACCGGCTGGGCCTTTTCCCTGCGGCATATTCAATCGATTCGTTCATTAACCTGTATCGGGAGGCTGAGTCATGGATTACGCAAAAAATATGATGGATAAGTTAAGCATCGAGCAGGCGAAAATTGAGCTGCTGAACACGGCTTACGCGAATGACCGGACCGCTATTGCCCGACTCGATCCGCGCACATTGTTTCTCTGGTATGCCTTTTTCGGCATTGCCCCCTGGTTTATCCATAACACAATTATCCTGGCTGGCCTGCTTGCATTTACAGTGACAACCACTATCATGACGAAAGTAAGCCGGCTCATTCTTCTTATTTTAATTCTCGGGCTGCTGGGACAGGGCGGCTACCTTCTTATCGCCTCACTGTTTTTCGGCGGTGACCTGGCCGTCCTGCAGCCGCTGCTTCTGCTGACGGTTAAACTTGCTGTTATTTCACTGGCAAGCATTACGGTTTTTTGCTCAATGAGTCCCGAGAAGCTAAGCATCGGACTGCTGAGCATCGGGGTTCCCGGACAGGTGTCTTTTTCCATTTCATATGGCTACCGGATGCTTCCGGTTCTGCTTGAAGAATACAATCATGTGTTTATGTGTTACCGGCTGCGCGGAAAAGCTCCTGAAAAAAAAGGGCTGCTTTACTGGCGAATGGCCGCTTACTTTGTTAAGCTGTCCGTTATTTCGTTTTATCCGCTTTTGCTCAGTACAGCCAAGCGTGCCCGTACTACGGTAGAAGCTCTCGAAACGAAAGGAAGCAAAAACGCATTTACAAATCCCGCGGTGAAAAAGCTGAAGCTGTCTTCCCTGCGTATGGGCGGCCAGGATTATTTTTTTCTTGCGATCAGTTTCACCTTTATAACAGCCCTGTTTCTTTTAGGCCATTATTATTAATAAGGAGTGATTTTGATGAACATGGACTTTCACACACATGTTAAAATTGCAAAAAAATCAGATTTTATGCCGGAATATTTTGAAGAAATGGTTGGTGAAGCAAAAGAAGCGGGACTGGATGCCATTGCGCTAACCGAGCATTTTAATACATTAAATTTTTCAGATGTGTACGCATATTTAGATCATCACTTTCCGTATATAGATGATTATTACAGCGTGGATGGGTTAAGGGTATTTGCTGGTATGGAAGTAGATGTAAAAGAAACCGGCCACATTTTACTGATCAGCCGCCGTGAACATATTTTAAGCATGCACGATGAACTAAAGCCCCATCTCGAAAAAGAAACATTTATTTCTTTCTCGGATTTAATGGCACTGGCTGAATCGTTTAACACAATCAAAATCGGTGCGCATCCCTTCCGCCCGGGAACACCGCTTACCCAGCATGATCCTTATCAGCTTCAGCGCCTGGATGCATTTGATTTAAACGGAAAAGACCTTCACACAATTGGAATTGAAGAAAACAAAGAACTGGTGTACACATTTGCCCGGAAAATCGGGCTGCCGGTATTGGGCGGCAGCGATACCCATCAATTCCTTCAATATGGGGCTGTAATGAACAATATTCAACAGGACTGCCGGACGATCTCCGATTTAAAAGCAGCCATTCAGCAAAGCGCGTTCACCGTTCATATATCAGCCGATCTGCATTTAAAGGTCAAATCCGCTTCTTTAACAAAAAAATTGATTAAGCAATTGCTCACGCTTCAAACGGAGCCGTCCGCCAGCTAACCCTCCCTAGAAAGAGTAAGACTGCTGGCTTTGCCAGCAGTCTTGCAATGTTGAAAAAGAGAGTCGTCAAGAAGGTATTCCAGCTTTGAGTTAAAATCGTCTTCTTTTTATAGGCTGGAAACACGTTATTTTTTTAAAAGCAGTGTCAGGGACTGCGGTCTGCGGGCTGCGCTTTTCTGTGGGGCGAACGGTGAACCACCCGCCATTGCGTGCCGTCTGTTTCACCTGTCCACTCGTCCCACGGAAGTCTCCGCCGGCAGCCCTCCGCCCGTTGTATTTCTAAAAAAGCGGCATGAAAAAGCCTATTTATTCTTCCCTTTCTCATCAGGAACGGGACATAAACCGGGTGTAACCGGATGAATTCCCCGCCAGGGCCAAGATCGGTGCGCTCTCCATCCTATTGAAGTCCTGGACATACATAAGTATGTTGGATTTAATCCGGAGAAAACATAGATAGTATCTTATTTCAACAGAATGGAGACTGCCGGAATCAAAAAAGGCCAGGCCTAAAAATCAGCTTATAACCTATAATCTTTTTTAAAAGGCCTTTTGTTTTCATTTACGGTAAATTTACGCCGCGTGATGATACGTAAAGGGTGTACCACTCATCCCGGCTTAGTACCACATTCATCGCTTTTGCGGAAGCACGAATCCGCTCGGGGCTCGTCGTGCCAATTACCGGCTGGATCATGGCTGGATGCCTCATCAGCCAGGCAAGTACAATCGCTTCTGTCGTTGTTTCCTTTTCCTGTGCCATCTTTTTCACAATCCCGGCTGTTTCTTTTACAGCCGCCGGCTTTCCTTCAAGAGAAGCGCCTGAATATAAGCCCTGTGCAAGCGGTCCCCATGCCTGGATTTGAATGTTTTCCATCCTGCAGTATTCGAGGGTGCCTTCTGGAAAAATAGTTTCACAAAATTCCGGCTGGTTTACATGCACGCCGGATTCGAGCCAGCCGATTTTATGGAGACTCATTTCTAGCTGGTTAACAACCAGCCGGTCGCTGATCGCGCTTTGCAATAATTTGATTTGTCCTGCACTCATGTTTGATACGCCAAAATAGCGTACCTTGCCGGATGACTTTAATGCATGAAATGCTTCCGCTACTTCCTCCGGCTCCATCAGCGCATCCGGACGATGCAGAAGCAGTGTATCTAAATGGTCTGTGCCCAGCCGGGATAAGGTGCCGTCTACCCCATTCAAAATATATTCCTTTGAGAAATTGTAGCGCGTTGGCAGGCCCGCTTCTTTATCCGGAAAGGTGATGCCTGTTTTGGACTGGATAAAAATCTCATCCCGCAGTCCGGGACGTTCCTTCAGTACTCGCCCGAATACTTCTTCTGCTTTTCCAAATGCATAAATATCCGCATGGTCAAAAAAATTAATACCCGATTCGAGCGCCGCATTCACCGCCTCATGGGCCTGTTTAACCTGCTCCTCTGTAATGGCATCACGGCTCCAGCCGCCTCCAAACCCCATACAGCCAAGCACAAGCCGGCTTGTATTCAATCCATGTTTTTCAATTGGAAGTTTTTTCATAAAATCCTCTCCTTTTCTCGGCATGTATCCTCTTTCATTGAAGCATAAAACCGTCCCTAATGCGATCGGAAAGCAAATTAGCTTCGCTCTGCATCCTTGAATGTTTACTCAATTTTTTGCCGGGAACAGGATAACAGAGAGCTGCTTTCCCGCTTAAACATCCGGACGACAGGACAGCTGCAGCCAATTGAACGGCAGCTGTCCATACAGCCAAAAAAGTAGTTTAGTCGAAAATGTGCCGGGTACGGGATAAGAGAAGGATCAAAAACAGCTTGTTTATTTTTAAAGGAGGACGTTATTAATGGAAAAATCAGTTGTAGGCGGAGTATTTGAAAACGCAGACCGTGCACTGCATGCGATTCAGTCACTAAAGGACCTCGGCTTTCAAGAAAAAGATATTTCTGTTTTTGCCAAGGATGACGACGATCTGGATAAAATCGAAAGCAGAACAAACATTGAAACAAATGATAATGATTCCGGCCGCGCATCCAACGCTGGAAAAGGCGCCGGCATTGGTATCGGCACTGGCGGTGTACTGGGCGGTATCGTCGGCTTAATTGCCGAAGTAGGCCTGCTTACTATTCCGGGCATCGGTGTTTTAGCGGCAGCGGGGCCACTCGCTACAACGTTAAGCGGCGCAGCAATCGGCGCAACCGGCGGCGGTCTTGTCGGCGCTTTAACTGGAGCCGGTATTCCGGAAAAGGATGCCGAAGAGTACGAAAAATATTTAAAAGATGGAAACATCCTGGTACTCGTAGAAGTTGAAGAAGCACAGCGTGAAAAAATTCATCATACATTTACAAACTCCCATTCCATTAACACCCACATGTACCGAATTGCGTAAAAAAAAGACTTTCCCTTTTACCAATTTAAAATAAAAAACAACCTGCTTTCGTGAAACAAAGCAGGCTGCCTATTCAAAAAAGGTGTTCGGCCAGAAAAGCCCGAACACCTTTTTTGCCATTATTCCTGATGGCTGATTTGCCATTCAATGCCGAACCGGTCACGCACCTGCCCGTACACTTTGCTCCAGAATGTTTCCTGAAGCGCCATCGTCACTTCTCCGCCTTCAGAAAGCTCTTCAAAGCAGGAGCGCAGCTTGTCCGCATTCGAACTGACTACCGCCAGTGTAATTGCGCTTCCCTGTTGATACGGCATGCCTGGAAGCGTGTCAGAAAACATCAGAGTAGTGCCTTCTGCTTCCAGGCTCGCATGCATAATCCGGTTTTTCGCTTCTTCCGGAAGCGGATACTCCGGATGCGGCGGCGCTTCTCCAAAGGTCATCCGTTTTGCTTCTGCGCCAAACACGTTTTCATAAAAAGAAAGAGCCTCTCCGCAGTTTCCGTCAAAGACCAGGTATGGCTGAACCGCCATTTGAATCACTCCTATTCTTCATATTCATTTGCATAACACAACACGGGGCACCTTAAGAAGACCATCAATAAAAACAGAAAACAAGCGTTTCCTGCAATATAACTTTCATCAATTATAGTTTTCAACGCAGCTCTTTGTAATTCCTTCTTTTACTCCTTGTTATAAATGATTTTGAACAGGAAGAAAAATATGAACCGTTGTGCCTTTTCCTTCCTCACTTTCAATTTTCATCGTCCCTTTGTGTTCTTCAATAATTTTGTAGCTGACCATCAATCCCAGGCCTGTTCCTTTTTCCTTGGTAGAATAAAAGGGTTCAAAAAGGTGCTTGAGCCGTTCCGGCGGTATCCCCTCTCCTTGATCCCGGAATTCGATATGAAGATGTGAACCGGTTTTTTTACAGATAACAGCCAGCCTTCCTTTCGAGACACTAGCCTCGATTGCATTTTTAATGACATTAATAAACACCTGTTTAAGCTGGTGTTTATCTCCTTGAAATAGGGGAAGACCCGGCTCAATGTCCGAAACGATTTCAATATCATGCATAATAGCCTGGGCAGTCATCAGGTGAATGGTCTGCTTTAAAATAAGCTCGATATTGTTCTCTTGAAAGTTTAATGCCTGGGGTTTAGCCAGGGCCAGAAACTCACTGATAATCCCTTCAACCCGTTCAAACTCCGACCTTATAATGGGAAAGTAGTCAGATTCGCTCCTTGTCGTCTCTTCCAATAGCCGGACAAATCCTTGAATGCAGGTAAGCGGATTGCGGATTTCGTGGGCAACTCCCGCCGCAAGCTGCCCGGCCATCTCCAGTTTCGCTGATTTTAAAAGGTATTCTTCGGCCATTTTTTTCTCAGAAATATCCCGGAAGGCAATAACTACTCCCCTGATTTCTCCATTTTCTAAAATAGGAGAGGCAATGTATTCAACAGGGAAACACGTACCGTCTTTTCTATAAAAGATTTCGTCCGTTACATGGCGGGTTTTCCCATCCAGCAATGTTTGATAAGACATACAGCATTCAAGATCATACGGATACTTGAACGTATCTTTTGGCGTTTTACCCAACAGCTCCTGGATGTCATAACCAAGCATTTTTCTGCCCGCCGGGTTGATTAACGTGAGTTCCCAATTTACATCGACTGCGTAAATACCGTCCCCGATCGAATCCAGCACCAGTTCCATTTTTTGCTTTAACGAAAGAATTTCCTGCTGTGTTTTCTTCTGTTCCGTGATATCTTTTGCAATACCATAAACACCGACAATTTGATCATCTACCACAATCGGCATATTCGTTACATGAACCATCACTTTCTGGCCGTTTTGATGAATACCGACTGTTTCATAGTTTTGAGGTGTTCCCTGCAGGGCTCTTTTAAAATACTGCTTCGCTTCGTGAACAGACTGCTCTTCTACAAGCATTTTCCACCCTTTCCGTTTCGCCTGCTCAGGCGTATAGCCTAGTACTTTATGGAACGAAAGGTTCGTATTCAGCAGGGAACCATTTGCATCCATGCTGAATACCATGTCCGGATTGAGGTGAAAAAGAGACTCGTAACGCTGTTTGCTTTCCTCAAGCTCTCGTTCGGCTCTTTTCTGTTCGCTAATATCCCGCATAATCGAGGAGGCCCCGGTTACTGCACCGTTTTTATCTTTTAACGGCGACCGTGTTACACTGACGGGAATGATTCTTCCATCCTTGCTTAGCCGCTCTGTCTCAAACCGGCTTACTCTTTTTTCGGAAAAAACAAGTCGTGTGAGACGGGCGAATGTTTCCCTGTCGTAGTCTGGCACATTCGGAATCTCACTGCCTATCAGTTCGTCTTCCCGCCATCCAAATAAATCTATATAAGCCTGATTCACATATGTGATCCGTCCTTGATCATTTACCGTCACAATGGCATCCGCTGTATTATTTACAAAGGACTCCAGCAGCTCCTTCGTCTCCCGCAGTTCTTCATGGGTTTTTTTAAATTCCGTAATATCATTGCAGGTAACGATAACTTCAACGACTTTCCCGTCTTGAAAAACAGGGCTAAACATGGCATTGTAGTGAAAGCCGTTCAGTTCTATTTCATAAACCCCTTCTTTTCCCTCCCACCCCATTTGATAGAAATGCTCTTTTTGGGCAGCGAGCCCGGCCGGCAAAAGTTCATATAATGTTTTCCCGACACCATCCCTTCTTTTGAAGCCTATCCGCTCCATCAGCTGCCCCTCTCCAAATGTATGAATAAAGCCGCCATTTTCTTTCTTGTACTTAAAAATAAAGCCTGAATGATTTTTAAAAAGGTGTTCCATTTCATTATGAGCGGCAATCAGCTTACCTTCTAATTCTTTCTCACGTGTAATATCGCGGCCAATTCCATATATGCCTGAAACTTTGCCATTCACCATGATTGGGACATAGGTCTGGCTTATCGTTATGGGATTGCCCTTTTTATGCTTTAATCCACACTCAAAATGCTGGATATTTCCTTTTTTCGCTTCATTAAAATGACTTAACACTTTTTCTTTTTCTTCGGGAACAATGAACGAAAAAAAGCTCTTTCCAATCAGTGATTCGCTGTTATCTCCAGATAGAGGCCCTGATCCTTGATTAAAATCAAGAAAATGTCCATCCAATGAAAATATACAAACGGATTCCGGATAATAATCAAACAGTGATTTAAACCGCTGCTCGCTTTCCTGCAGCTGCTTCTCCAGCTTAATCCGCCGGTCCCGCTCAATCGCAAGCCCCGCCAGGCTCGCACATGTTTCCAGCATTTCCACTTCATGGGCAGCAGGCATGCAAATGTCAGAATGGTAAACCGCAAATGTGCCGACAACCTGGTTTTCTATCATAATTGGGCTGGACCAGCAGGCTTTCAGTCCAAAGCGAAGAGCTTCTTCACCAAAATCCTCCCAGAGCGGATCATTCTCTATATCTGGTGAGATAACGGTTTCTTTTCGATAAGCGGCTGTTCCGCATGAACCGGCTTTCGGACCTGCTTCAACGAGGTGAATCGCCTGCTGATACTCATGAGGAAGAGTCGGTGCATATTCTATAGACAGCCTATTCTCTTCATTCAGCATTAAAAGAGAACAGTACGTTTTTCGCTTAAAATGCTCTTCAAGCTTCACTGTCAATGCTCTCATCGTCGCATTCAGAGAATTACCGCTTGCAAGCGTTTTAATCATCCACGTATGTAAATTAAGAATAGACGCCATTTCATCTGTCGAAACCGCGTCTGCGTATAGATGTTCTGTAATCGGCTCCTCTTTAAATACTTCCATGATGTCCCTCCTTCTTTGACAATACAAACCATGCCTTCTAGTGCAGCCTTCCGCTTGAAAACAGCGCCTGCACGCTTTCTTGGCTTTTTTATTGGGTTAATTATAACATGGTTTAAAGAATGCAATTGTAAATATTCAGATAATTATAAAAGGGAAATAATACTTAAAAAATTAGTAATTGAGTTTACGTAAGGGAACTCTCATAAAAGATAAAAGTATAAGAAAACGGTTTGTTTTACACCTTTTTAATAAAGGACACACAGAACTATCCATAAATATGGCATATCGTCTGCGCTTCCTCTATCCAGGGTTTATTGCTTTCCTTCTTCCGGCTCGACAATTTCTTTACATAATGAATTCAGCTTAAAGGCAACTCCATGGATCTCCTACTCATTGATAAGTCGGTCAATTGTAGGAATATCAGCAGGCGCCCATTCCAAGCTTTCCAGTTGACTGCGTGAAACCCAGCGGAGTTCGGCATGCTCTTCTGCTACCGGTGTACCTGCCGTAATTTGAGAACGGTATGTTAAGAGATTTACAATAACGGCTTCATATTCATGGATCACTTCTTCGATTTTGCTTCCCACTTCAATTTCACAGGCTAGCTCTTCCCGAACTTCTCTTTTTAAGCT
Organism: Domibacillus indicus; assembly: GCF_000970685.1. Taxonomy (GTDB): domain Bacteria; phylum Bacillota; class Bacilli; order Bacillales; family Domibacillaceae; genus Domibacillus; species Domibacillus indicus. Next base: position 19,409 of record NZ_LAJB01000012.1, on the reverse strand, counting down.
TTGTTCCGGTGTTTCACCGGCTTCAATTTTCCCTCCAGGAAATTCCCACAAATTCGGCAATGTCATGCTTGGAGAACGCAGGGCACATAGAATTTCTTTCTTACTATTCTCAATTACTGCTCCTACAACCCGAACTGTTTTTTTCATCTTAATTGGCTCCTTCGGTTAAGTAGTGATAAAGAGAATGCTCAATCGGCTGTTCCATTATCATATTCATATGGACGACCGGGATCTCTTTTTGATTTTTATCTTGCATTGAAGCTTGTTCAACCGTTTCCTGATCAGGCAGAGCTTTGCCTAAATAATAAAAATCGGTTCCTTCATCATTGTCTTTTTTCATAAAAATATGAATGTCAATGCCGTTTGCCTCTGCCTCGATAATCTTTCTGACTTCTTCAGACTGCAGCGTTCTTTTGCTGCGCGTAAACCATTTCAGCAATTCAGGATTAATCAATTCATCTTCATAATTCACACTGGATTCTACCTGGTCATTTTTATGGTACGTGATAAAAATCGGACACGTTTCATACTTCGTTTTGTACCCGTAAATCGTTGAGCTTTCATCGCTTTTCCAATTTAGCAGCTTGCACACATCCTTCCGCGAATATTTTTGATACAGCGTCAGCGATTGGTCACATTGATAGTTTTTGTTTTTCTCATCTGCCGTCTGGACTACGTCTTCTACAAGCATTTTAAAAAATAAATTTTGTGAAAAGCTATTCCGAACTTTTTCGTTCCAATGGTATATATTATTTTCGAAAATAATAATAGGCTCATCTCCGTATTTTTTACGCGTATTTTGATTAAAGAAAGATAAATCAAAAATACGTTGAACCGATTCGGTCGTTTGCTCATCCAACAAACAGCCGTTTTCACTCAGGTTATTTATATATGACTCTTTATGAATTTGGTTCTCTTGAAGCAGCTGCTTTAACAAAATAATTTCATGGCGCCGTTTTCCGCCCAGTATTTCCGCAGACAGCATTGTTAATACTTGCTGTTCATATCCTGTCAGGCCAGGCACCTTTTCCTTTATGTTCATTAAAAATTGATAGTAATTATTGCTTTTTTCTGCAACAACAACAGGATCAATTGAATGATTTGTGATGAAATCATGTAAAAGCGGCATACGTCCAATTTTGTTTTTTAAATTTACAAAGGCATCTTTTAAAAGCTTCGCGGTATTTAACGTACTATTGTTGATCGCCTTGAAAATTTGTTTTTTTGCAACTTCCTCAAAGTTGATCGTTGAAACGCCGCTAATATAATTTGTCTCGGCTGTTTTTCGTCGAATGTTATCTTTATTTTGTGACTGATCTCCGGAGAGTGCAACCGGGATCATATAGTTATTTTTATAGTTTCCGATAAAATCGATACTGGTCACAAAATCTTTTGAATTATGCTTGCGCAAACCGCGGCCAAGCTGCTGAATAAACACAATGCTCGATTGGGTTTGCCGAAGCATGACAACTTGATTGATACAGGGAATATCAATTCCCTCGTTGAAAATATCAACTGTTAGAAGATAGTCCAGCTCTCCATTTTCAAGCTCTTCTACCCGGTGAAGACGCTGCTCCTGGCTATTGTCTCCTGTTAGAGCGGCTGTGCGGTATCCGCGCTCATTTAATTTAGCCGATAACTCTTTTGCTTCATCTTTTCGGCTGCAAAACATAAGTCCTTTTACCGTCTGTCCAGAAAATCCATAGTATTGAATCTTATCAAGAATATGATCAATTCGACTATCGGAAACAAGCCGGGTAAACGCCACAGTTTCATTAATAAGCTCTCCGTCAATTTCCAGGTCTGTTACTCCAAAGTAATGAAAAGGACAAAGCATATCTTCTTCCAGTGCTTCTTGCAGTCGAATTTCATAAGCTATGTTGTAATCAAACAATTCATAAATATTGAAGTCATCTGTCCGCTCCGGCGTTGCCGTCATACCCATTAAAAAGGCCGGTTTAAAGTGATGGATCACACGCAGATAAGACTCTGCCCCTGCTTTATGTACTTCATCGATCAAAATATAGTCAAACGCATCTATAGCAAACTGCGGCAGCACTTCTTGTTTTGAGATTGTTTGAATGGTTGCGAATAAATAACGGGCCTCAGCCTGTTTGGATGTTCCAGATAGAATACCAAAGTCTTCTTCACTTCCGCCTAAAACCCTTTTAAAATCATTCATAGCTTTTTGCAGGATTTGTTCACGGTGTACGATAAATAACATACGCTTTGGACGAAATGCACGCACATCAAATGCTGATAAATAGGTTTTCCCTGTACCTGTTGCAGAAATAACCAGTCCTTTTTGTTTTCCCGCATCACGAAGCGCCTGGATTTGCTGAAGAGCGGTTTCCTGCATTTTGTTCGGCGTAATTGCCAGAGCCTTTTGAAGAGAATTTGTTTCATAATTCGTTGGAGGCTCGATGACTTGCTGCATCATCCGCTGTTCTTTTGTTGCACGATAGGCAGCCTCATAACGATCAATCCAGTCCTGTGTTAAAATCTCAGCTTTTTCCCATACGTCTTCAAATTGATCTTTGAAATGGTGGACAATTTCTCCGTTTTCGTGAGAAGTGAGCTTCACATTCCATTCATAATTCACTTTTAATGCATGGGCTGTTAAGTTCGAGCTGCCGACAATGAGTGAAAAAGAGTTTCCGTGATCAAAAATATATCCTTTCGCATGAAATCCTTTTACATTTGTCATGCGAACTTCTACGTTTTCAATTTTCATAAGCTCGCTAAATACTTTTGGCTGGTTGAAATTCAGAAAAGTGGACGTTAAAATTCGTCCGCGTATGCCTTTTTGTTTTAAATCAAGCAGCTTTGACTTTAACGTGGCTAACCCGCTTTCGGTAATAAAAGCAACGGAAAACAGAAAGGAATAGCTTTTATCCAATTCTTCTAAAATAGTTGTAAGAACATTTTCACTTTGTTTTCCGTTATTGATCAAAAGCTGTGGCTTAAAATTGCCCGGCTTTGCTTCATGCTGATTGATGAATCCTTTATATAAAGATCCTTGCAGATTTTCAATAAAATTTCCCACAAGCTCACCCTGTTTCTCTCTTTTCCTCTATATTACCATTTAAAAGACCCGGGGCGGATTCTTTCTATCCATTAAAAATGCATACTTTTATCTGCTCATTGGAAAATAACTCCACTTAACCTGACTAATGCTCTTGACAAAAAAGGTATCAGTCCCCTGCTGCTTGGAAAAGGCGGGAACTGATACCCTATGATTTTGTTATACTTTTCTTTTTAAAGGCCGGGGTGCCGAGCTTGCGGCTGTTTTTTTCTTGCTGTTTTTCCGCCCCGGGTTAAAGCCCTCCTGTTTTTTGCAGCCGCATCCGCAGTCACGCTTTTTCATTTTTTCTCACCCCCGCTCTCTCTTACATCATATCCACAAAAAATCCGGCAAGACACGGCCTGGCACTCATGTTGATTGTGATAATCATTTTCACTTATAATGGAACCAGGTGGTGGTGATTGAAATGGATTTAACAATGTTTACGTTTACGGAAGGAAAAATCCCGGCCGGAACGGTTTTTTCCTGGACAAAAGATATTGATATACTGGCAGCGTCCGTCAAAAAAGGACTGGGCACTGACTCTCTTCCTGTGGCGGCTTCTATGTTTATGCGCCGCTATGGTTTGTTTATCGCCGGCCATTTAGCGGTTTTTTCAGCTGAAAGGCGCATTTGGACAGGAACGCCCGATGAGATAGAGGTTGTAATAGGCGAAGGAGAGGCTTGGCCGATTTTGTTTCAGCTGTCTCATCAAAAATGGGAGAAGTGCGGAGAAGAAGGAGCCGAAAAAATAGCAGCGCGGCTTGTTGATCCTGTTGTTAAGCTGCTGGCGAAAAACGCCAGGCTGCCCGCGGTTATTTCACGTGAAAACATTTTCGGCTACGTACTTTGGATGTATGTGCATATAGTGAAGGATACAAGGGATTTGCCGCTTTTAAAGCAGTACGAACGATTTCTGCAGAATCGGACGCCTGAAGAAGCAATGGCAAACTTCAGCCGGCTTACGTGCTGTTTATATAAAGAAGTGCCTGGCTGTGAAAAGTGTTCATACTGCCCTCTTTTAAAAGAAAAACAGTGCGGAACGGCAAAAACATTGTAGGCAGAATAGTCTCCGCTTTATAATGGCTATTCCGCCTGCAAAAGCATAATGTCTAGGCCCTCTCTTCAATCCACTCGTAGATTTCCTGTAAAATTTCGTCTTTTTCTTTTTCTTCATTTAGAATTTCGTGATACAGCTGCGGGATTATACAGATGGATTTGTCTTCAGATGAAATGCGCTCGTATAAATACCTTCCTGAATCAGCAGGAACGATCTGGTCATTTTCGCCGTGAAGAATGAAACAAGGATATGTGTATAGAGGAAGTTTTTTCAGCAGCTTCTGTACACCTTCATGGAAAACGGACGTTAACAGCTGCACTGTGAATTCTTTTAAATTGTACGGGTCATTTTCATAGTCTTCGACGATAGCCTGGCTTCGGCAGATCAAGTGAGAAAGTCCATTAGGAATCCGGGTCAATGCTTCTTTTTCCATATCAAGCTGCTTCAAATCTTCAAAAGCCGGCAGTTCCTGAATGACCGGGCCGGAAAAAATTTGACCGGCGAGCGTATCTTTATGCTGGACACCGTACGCTGCTGCAATAAAGCCGCCCATACTATGGCCAAGCATAAAAAGCGGCAAACCCGGATAGTTATGCTGGGCTGTCCTGACCACTTTGTGGGCATCATCAACGAACTTGGAGGCATCCTCTATATAGCCCCTTGCCCCGCCGGATTTTCCATGTCCCCGGTTATCAAAGCGGTAAACAGCGTATCCATACCCGTTCAGTTTTTCTGTGACATACTCATACCGGCCTGAATGCTCACCGAGCCCATGGACAATAACGATCACTGCATGCGGATTCCGAGGTGCATCCCTTTGCACATACAGCTCGGTTCCGTCAAACGAATGCAGAATCATTTCTTTTTTCATAAAGATCCCTCCTGCATAAAGATAATTAAATCTTAACACCTGGCTTCTTCCATTAATATCGCTTTCTTTTCTTATTTCCCCGTTTTTTTAAAATAACACAAAAAAGTCCGCCAAATCGGCGACTATTGTTTCTTTGCCCTTCTCGCTTCAACAATTGGAAGAGCAGTGATAAAAATTCCGGCTGTGACCAGCCATATGAAAGCAAGAGCCGACCAGCCTTTGAAAAAGGACAGGCTGTATTCATAGCCGGATAACAGAAAAAGACTGCCTGATTAAAGGGCAGTCTTTTTCTTTTTCTGGTATTGCTGCAGCCTGGCTAACAGCCGGACAGCCGCAGCAGCTCGCTCACTGTAACAAGTTCGTAGTTTTGCGCTTTCAGCTCGGGAACCAGCTTCCGGACAGCTTCGATCGTTTGAGAACGGTCCCCGTATCCATCGTGAAAAATGAGGATGCTGCCATTTCCTGCCCACTTTACCGTTTCGTTGAATATAAAATCAGCTCCAGGCTGTTCCCAATCACGAGCCCCAAGGTTAAGCGCACCAATCATTGGATAGCCCTTTTCTTGAATAACCGATTCGGTTTCTTCGCTATAATCAAGGTAGGGAGGCCGGAACACAACCGGCTTTTGCCCGGTTATCTTCTCTGTAATAACTTCATTTCTCGCGATTTCCTTGACACAATCCTGCCGGTTCAATTCGGACAGCTTTGCATGTGAATAGGTATGGTTCCCGATCTCATGTCCTTGTTCAGCGGCTCTCCTGGCCATATCCGGATGCGCATTTATTTGCTCTCCGATCATAAAAAAGGTCGCTTTGCTTCCATGTTCTGAAAAAATCTCAAGTACCTGCGGTGTGTAGACGGGGTTCGGGCCATCATCAAACGTAATGGCAATCGCTTTTTTAGATGTTTTAACTTCATTGATCAGTATTCCGCTCAACGCTCTGGCTCCTCTCACGTCTTATTTGCTCCCTTTCATTTTTCAAGGCTTCCATATCTTGAAACAGCGGCTGAGTGCCAAAAAGCTGAAAAAGTATAAACAGTTATCATAGCAGCGGTGGCGGCCTGGACTTTGTCTTTTTTTTTCGGCAGCTTCTCGTTCCTGAACTAAGGCATTCAACTTTTTTCAGCAGACATTTTCTATCCCGAGGAATTCAAGTTCTTTCTCCAGTTCCTTCGGGCTCATGTTCTTCGCGCTTTTTTTGTGGGGCATGGTTTCCGTTCCTTTCCCCGGGATACAAAAGGGACTGTTGCCACAGAGTCAAGATTAAACTCTGCGGCGGTTAGAAAATAAGAGGCCCCTGTTTTCCAGCGGCAGTGTAATACTTTCATTGTAAACGCTTCACCACGCTCTGCACAACCATTACGTGGAGCCGGCGCCATTCCCATTCTTTTATTCAAGGAATGGTACTGCGTTTATGCCTCTTATTAAGTTTAAGTTCTCCAGATTAATAAATTTCTTTTCCAACAGCATGAAGCCGGACTTTTTTAGCCCGGCTTCATGTTGTTTATTTATTTACCTCTGCCACGGACTTCCGCCGCTTTCGAATCATTTCCTCCAATGCTCCCGATCCCATTAAAACACCGGGTACAATGAGCAGAAGGCCCAGCCAGTGATAATAATAAATCGGTTCACCGAGAATGACCGCTGAACCGACGATCGAGAAAAAGGTGTTTAAGTTTAAGAAAATTGCCGCTTCCGCAGGCCCGATTTTTGTAATCGTGTTGTTGTATACTAAGTGGCCGACAGCGGTCGCACCGACAGCTGACAGCAGAAACACAACGATCATCGTAACGTTTACGTTTGCAAGCGAGGCAAGCCCTGCCGGTTCCAGGAGAAAGCTGGTAACCAGCAGCCCGAGTGAGCCAAACAGCTGCATGTAGCCTGTTAACAGCAGCGGGTCCATATCCCGGCCTGCCCGGCTTACGAGGATAAAGCTGAATGCCTGGGCAGTAATGGATAAAAAGATATACAAGTCACCGAGAACAAACCCGCTTACTCCGCCACCTCCGCCGAGCACCGTCACAAGCACACCGGCAGTGCCTGTGGCGATCCCGAGAACCCGTAGAAAAGAAAGCCCCCGGCGGAAGAAAATGACAGACATTATCGCCGTTAAAATAGGTCCAAGTCCAAGAATGATTCCTGTATGTACAGCACTTGTTCCAGCGGCACCAAGCCCTAAAAATAAATGATGAAAAAAGACGTTAAACAGGCCCCCGCCTAAAATAAACTTCCAATGATAAATCGCCGGCCAGTGCACCTTTCCCATTCTCCCTAAAATTAAGAACACAACAAGTGAAGCGATAAAAATTCGAAAGGCGGTAATTGTTACCGGCTCAAATGTGCCGACCAGCATTTTAATGAGCGGAACATTAAAGCCCCAGATCATCATCACGAAAATCAGCAAAATATATGGCTTTATTCTTTGCAAAATGCCCCTTCTTTCTTTGCCTGCTTATTTTCTTGCAGACGCTTTTGTTACAGCTGGTTTTCTTCGGAGAATCAATTGATAAAAAACGTCCGATAAAATCAGCCCGAGTGCAATAGACCCTGAAATCATAAACGCTTTTGCTGCGAGATTGATCGCGGTATTATAATCGTTCTGGACAAATGAGCGCATGGCGCGGTAAGCCGTACCTCCGGGAACAAGCGGAATAATACCCGCGATTGTAAAAATAATGACTGGTGTTTTATACACCCTTGCGTAAACGTGGCCAATCAAGGCAATCGTAAAAGCGGCTGCCACGGTTGATGGGAGCGGGTCTATTTTGTTCTCCGATAAAAAGTAGTACACCATCCAGCCGGCCATTCCGACCGTTCCGCACTTAAACAGCAGGCTTTTTGGCACATTAAACATAATGCCGAAGCTTGCCGCAGCCAGAAAGCTAAACAGCATATTGGTTAAAATGGTCAAGCTCACACCTCCTTAAATCAGCGTCATCACAACGGCAATCCCTGTTCCAATAGCCAGCGCCGTCAACAGGGCCTCCGCTCCTTTCGCCAGTCCGGAAAGAAAGTGGCCGGCCATTAAATCCCGAACCGCATTGGTAATAAGCAACCCCGGTACAAGCGGGATCAGCGTTCCGACAATGATCCGGTCAAGATCACTGCCAAGGCCCATGCGAAAAAGCAAATAAGCGGCCCCCCCGCCGGCAAGGGCAGCAATAAAATCCGAGAAAAACATGGTGGGTACAATGTCTGCTACTTTTAAAACGAGAAAGTAGGCAAGCGCTCCTGCCAGCATAGCAGGAAGAACATTGTCCCATGAACCTTTCAGTAAAATGACAAAACAGCCGCTTGTGGAAGCCGCCGCTGCTATCTGCATCAGGAATGAAAAAAACATGGGCGCTTTTTGAATCGCCTTCAGTTCTTTATATGCTTGAGAAACAGTCAGCTCTCCTGCGCTGATTCTTCGTGAAATGGCGTTAACTGCACTTACTTTATATAAATCTGTTGTCCGGCTGGAAATTCTCATTAGCTTTGTTTTCGTCGGTTCATCCGTTTCAATGGAAAACATAATGCCTGTCGGTGTCACAAAGCTGTGCGACTCTTCAATGCCGTACGACAGCGCAATCCGCATCATCGTATCCTCCACCCGGTAGGTTTCTGCTCCGCTCTCTAACATAATTTTTCCCGCGAGCAGGCTGACGTCCATGATGTCATACTGTTTTTCAAGCAAGGCATCCATCCGCATCACCCCATTCGTTATCAATGCCCCCATTATAGACGTTTACGGACATAAAAAAAAGCCCGCCGGCTCGATTGCTGACGAGTTCTTCTTTACCCTTTTCGAATGCAGCCAAACGGTTTGCCAGCCGGTTTTTCATCTGCTTTATTTCTGCTTATGAAAAACAGCATTTTGTCTTATACATGAAGACAGCCGATTCGCCTGCAGCAGTCTATGGAAATCCGGCTATTTTGCTTTTAAAAGTTTTGATATGATAAGAAAGGAGATGAAATGGAGATGAAACTTCTTTGGATTTATTAATGATTGTTTTGCCGGCCTTTCTTATTTTTTTCACTGGTTACATAGGACAAAAACTGATCGGGTTCGAGATCAGATCTATTTCAATGGCCGCCCTTTATTTAATGTCGCCTTTTCTTGCCTTTCGCACATTTTATACAAACGAGTTAACAATGGAATATTTATACATAACCCTTTTCTGCCTGATTTTATCGCTTGCCTTAATTATTGTTGTGCTGATTACCGGCACATTTATGAAAGCATCCCGGCAGAAAATGGCCGCAATGATTCTCGGCGGCGTGTTTATGAACAGCGGTAATTACGGAGCTCCTGTCGTGCTCTTTGCTTTTGGTGCAGCCGGTTTTGACTATGCCGTTATTATTATGGTATTCCAGGCATTTTTAATGAATACAATTGGCTTGTTTGCGGCGTCATTCGGCGGTGAGGAAGAAACAACTCTCAAGCAGTCCCTGCAGCGCGTTGTCCGGATGCCGGTTCTGCATGGCGCCATTCTTGGCATTGCCCTGCAGCTGCTTCATGTCCGAATTCCGCCGACCTTTATGGATGCGATTGGCCTTGTTGCGGATGCGTCCATTCCAACGGTTATGATTGTACTCGGCATGCAGCTGGCAGTCATTGCCACAAAGCGGGTTGAATACAAATATGTTCATGCCGTTTCTATTATTCGGATGGCTGTATCGCCGCTTCTGGCGGTTCTTATTGTCTCGTTTATCCCGGTCAACGATTTACTAAGGGACGTTATGATTCTGCTCGCAGCAATGCCGGCAGCCGCCAATACCACCATGTTTGCCATTCAATTCGGAACGGAGCCGGATCTTGTCTCGTTCACTACGCTGATTACCACCATTTTGAGCATTGCGACAATCCCGCTCGTTTTGTTTTTTATCGGTGTTTAATCCACCTTCATAAAGGTAACCGTTTTTGCATCGGAGTCATACAGGACCCATTCGCGTGAGCCCCAGACAGCGCCGGCATTAATGCCATATCGCTTCTTCTTTAAGAAAACCGGCTCGCCATATACAAATGGCAGCCGTTTCTTTTTCCTGTACAGTCCTGCCTCATGACTGTGTCCGAAAAACAGAAGCGGTGGATCCGTTTTGGGCAGAACCGGCAGCCAGTCCTTTGTCCACCTCCATTGATGGCCATGCATAATAACAGCTCCGTCAATAATTATTTTCTCGGGAAGCTGTTTAAAGTCATCACGCCCGGTCACAAGCATAATCCGCTCTTCCTGATTGCCTCTCACTGATGGAAAAGTGAGAAGCGGCGCAAACTCCTTCGGCATACGCGCTGCTTTTTTCATTGGTATATCCCGGATTGTCTCCGCTTTTCGCTTTCCAATATTACACTCATATAAATCACCAAGCCCGATTATTTTTGCATCAGGCACGCATTGGCTGATATGGGCGAGCACCGCTTTTGTATCTTTTACACTGGAATGCAGGTCTCCCAGCAGCGCATATTTCATCTAATCGTCTTCCTCTCAAAAAGTTTAAAATTGCATCTGTCTTCTCTTTTTTTCACAATGGAGAAAGAGGTGATTTTTTTGCATACACTTATTATCGGCGGCGGCTTTGGCGGATTAACAGCCGCAGCGCTTTTGGCAAAAACCGGGCATGACGTCACATTAGTGGAGGCATCCTCGGAGTGGGGCGGCTGCGCTGGAAAGTTCCGGCGCCGGGACACACTGTTTCCTGTCGGAGCCACACTTGGTATGGGGTTTGAGCGGGGCGGCCTCCACGAACGGGTACTCCGGCTTCTTGGCAAAAAAGTGCCGGTGCGCCTGCTCGATGAGGTAATGACCATTCATTTTCCGAGCGGGTCGATTCCTTATTACCGCGATCGCGAAAAGCACCTTGCTTCTCTTTGTGACTGCTTTCCGCACGCAGCGAGCCGAATTCGCGCTTTTTACAGCGAGCTGCGGGCAATTGCGGCTTCGATCCGCAGGCTGATGAAGCCGCTCCCTGCTCTGCCGCCGAAAACCGCCGGCGAGTGGGCTTATCTTTTCTCTTCTCTCCGCCCTGAACATATCAAGCTTGCTCCTTTTGGCCGAAAAACATTGATGGACCGGCTATGTGCCCATGGCCTTGAGAAAGAAACAGCGTTTGTCCGCCTGCTTGACGGCCAGCTGATTGACAGCATGCAGACAACGTCGCGCCATGTTTCTTATTTAATGGCTGCAACAGCCCTTGATATTTATCATGAGGGGGCTTATTACGTGGAAGGCGGCTTGTACCGCGCAGCGGAAGTGCTGGCCGAATCAATCAGGGAAAACGGCGGTGCTGTAAAGAAAAACCGGAGAATTGTTTCCATAAAAAGAAACAGCGGCTGGACCGCTGTCGATCAGCGCGGCAATGAATACCACGCAGAACATATTATTTTTAACGGCGCGATTCAGCAGCTTCCATCACTCACTCCGGAACTGTCCGGAAAGCATCGGGTGATGGCAGGCACGCCTACATGGGTGACGCATACTTTGTACCTGACGCTTAATAATGCGGATCTCCCTCTATCATTCCCGCTGTTCCAGCAAATATCAGCCGATTCGATGAGCGAGGGCAGTCACTTGTTTATGTCCGTCTCCGCGCCGGATGACCGGCTGCGTGCGCCGGAAGGAAAACGGACCATGACTGTTTCGACTCATTCCTCGCCGGACTGCTGGTCATCAAAAAAACAATATGATGCGTATAAGCCTGCTTTAACAGAAAAAATGCTTTCCCTTATTGAAACAGTTTACCCGAATTTTCGAAAAGCCATTTTAGCTGCCGAAACGGGTGCACCAAAAGCTTGGGAACGGTATACACTTCGGCCAGGCGGATTTGTCGGCGGCTTCCCGCAGACAGCCGGCCACGCACTGTTCGGCTCCTTATCGCACCGTACCGGCCTGCCAAATCTCTGGGTGTGCGGCGATTCAATTTTTCCCGGCGGCGGCACAATCGGCGCAACAGCGAGCGGAATTCACTGTGCACGCTCCATTGCGCCCGGCTTGTTTGAGCTTTAAACTAGCCCTGCCGGTTTAGCTCCTGCCTTGAAGTAACACGATGGATATGAATCGTCAAATATACTTTTTCATCGTTTGACACCGGCCAGTTAAATGTTTTTTCCACATAGGCTGCCACTTTTTCACTGCAGGCGAATGCTTCAGGATACCGGGCCTGTACCTGCGTAAACATGAAATCATCACCGGGCACTGCTTCTGTCTTTTCACGGCGGACAAGGCGGATAGCAAAGAAGCGCAGATGTGTTAGGAATCTCTCGTAATTGATAGATGTTTCGTCAAGCTCCATCTTATAATGATATTTTACAATGTTCAGCGTATCATTAACGACCTTGACAATTTGAACGGCTGAATCCAGCCCTTCACCGGATACCCGGCTGTTGACGAGATGAAGGGCAATGGACGCCGCTTCATCTTCTTCCATCCGGATGCCTGCAACTTCTTCAATTACATCGAGCGCCCGCAGCCCGATTTGAAATTCTTCTTGATAATATTTTTTTATTTCCCAAATAAGGGCGTTACGCAATACCATTCCCTGCTTGTGGCGTGTAACCGCAAAGCTGATGTGATCCATCAGCGCTACGTATACGTAATCGTCCATGCCGGAGCCGAGTTTGTTTTTTGCCATTGAAATAATCCGGTCTGCAATGGCTAAATACTCTTCCGGCACTTCCCGCAAAAGCTCGCCAATTTTGTCGGATACTCCCCGGTTGTCGAGAACAAATGTTTTTTCTACTTTATCAGGCTCGACCATTTCACCGGCTTTTTTTTGAAACGCGAGCCCGCGCCCCATGACGACCATTTCCTGCCCTTTGTTATTTTGAGTGAGCACGACATTATTATTAAATACCTTCTTAATCTCCATCTGCTTCCATCACACCTCCGCCTTATTGGAAACAAAAAAACCCGAATTTGTCCACCGGAAATACACATCCAGCACAAATTCAGGTTTTGCCTGCCTACCAGTAACAATCCTGATTTTCGTTCTTTTTGGAAACGCTTACTACTTTTTTACCATATTCAATCTTCACTGTCAACAGCCGTCTCCATCGCACCATTCTGTTTTTTCAGCGATTACCCGCTCGTCCGCAGCGACTTTTTCCAGTACTTGTTTAAACGCTTCGACAGACTGGGCACCCGAGACTGCATATTTTTCGTTAAACACAAAAAACGGTACCCCCTCTATTCCAATCTCGCGGGCTTCTTCCTGATCGTCCCGGACGCGGCTGCTGTATTTGCTGCTTTTCAAGACATCCATCGCTTCTTCTTTGTCCAGCCCCGTTTCTTCTGCCAGCTGTGACAGTAAATCAAAATCTGCGATATGCCCGGATTCTGTAAAATAGGCTTTGAAGACCCGCTCGGTAAATTCATTCATTTTTCCTGTTTCCCTGGCAAAATGAGCCAGGCGGTGGGCATCATGTGTATTCGCTAAAATCAATGTGTCCATGTTGTATTCTAAGCCGGCTTCTTTTGCCTGCTCGGCCAGCTGGTCATTCATGGCTTTTGCTTTTTCCCGTGTCATACCGTATTTTTTCGCCAGTGCGCTGTGCACGTTTTCTTCTGATTTGCGCGGGGCCTGTGGATCAAGCTCAAAACTGCGGAATTCTGCTTTTATATTTCCATCAAACTGTGCAGCCGCCTGCTCAAACCGGCGCTTGCCTATATAACAAAACGGGCATGCAAAGTCAGACCAAATTTCTACTTTCATCGTTCTCCACTCCTTTTCTTTAGAGTAGGAGGAAATAAGAAGAGCCGCAACTAATCTGCCTGCGGCCTGAATTATGCTTGTTTTGCAAAGAGCGGCTTTAATTTAAAATCCGGTACAGCTTGTCATCGCGTTCTGCAGGGGTTCCACGTCCGTCTGTATTATTGGTGACAAAATATAAGCTCCTGCCATCAGAAAAAACATCCCGAATACGTCCATGGCCTTCTACTTTTTGGGCGGTCTCACCTGTTTCAGGATCAATTTCCAAAATGGATTCTCCACGGAGAGAAGCGGCATACAATTTACCCTTATGCCAGACCATGCCGGACGGGGCCCACGTTTCATCACTCCCTGATGTCACAAGCGGAGCCTGCAGCCCTTCTGCTTCTTCCGTTCCTTCAATCAGCGGCCAGCCGTAGTTGCTGCCTTCTTCAATAAAATTGATTTCATCATTTGCCGACTGCCCATGCTCGGAGGCATACATTACCCCGTCATCCGACCAGGCAATGCCCTGCGGATTCCGGTGGCCCAGACTGTAAACAGCGGCTTCTCCTGATTCAGCAATTCGAATTATTTTTCCATTTAATGATTCAGGGTCCTGGGCAGCTTGTGGATTGGAGGCATCGCCAATCGCGGCATATAACGCTCCGTCCGGTCCAAATTCCAGACGGCCGCCGTGGTGGACATTTCCGGATTCAATGCCATCAAGAACAATTTTTGTTTCATCCCACTGTGAGCCCTCCAGCTTCAGCACGACAATCCGGTTATACGGCTTTCCGTCTTTGTCATACGTATAGTAAGCATACGCTTCCTTTGACTCACTAAAGTCAGGCTTCAGCACAAACCCGAGCAGGCCGGTTTCTGCCGTTTCGGATAGCGGCGCATTCAAATTCACCTGCTGATGCTCTACTTGTCCATTTTCCACCCGGGCAATCGTTCCCGGCCTTTCGGAAATATAAAATACATCCTGAGCCTGCTCAATCGACCATGGAACATGTAAACCCTGCGCTTCTGCCTCAATTCTTTCTTCTTCCGCTGCCTGTTCTTTTTGCTCCGATTCCTGCGCTCCGCATCCTGCCAGCAATACAAGCGCGGCCAGCCACTTTTTCGCCATTGTGTCAGTCCTTTCGCTTATAGTGAATGGATACCATATCGCCGATTTTTTCTGCACTGACGAGTGAAAGATCTGCTTTCGTTCCTATGGGAAACAAAGGTATACCGCCGCCCAATACTTTGGGAATGACTGTAATATACACATCATCAAGCAAATTATAGGCAAGACAGTCTTTGACTACCTTGCCCCCGCCGACAATCCAGACGTTTCCCTCTGCCCGTGCCAGCACTTCCTGGAGCGGTTCATTCGTAAACGTGACATGCTCGGTCTGGCCTTTTAACTTCTTCGACAGCACGTAGCACTTCTTCCCGGAATAAGGAAAATCATCGGTCAGCTCCATTACTTTTTCATAGGTGCTGCGTCCCATAAGAAGCGAATCAATGGTTTCATAGAAAGCCTGATAGCCATTATCTCCTCCGTCTCCTTCCACTTCATCCAGCCAGCCCACCGAGCCGTCTTCTCCTGCAATGTACCCGTCCAGACTCGCCGCAATATAAAGAATTTTTTTGCCCATCTTTCTCATCCTCTCCCGTATAATCAGTTTAAAAAGGGGGTTTTGATATTGACAGCTGCTTCTCTTCATAAACGTGAGCTGGCTGCGATTCTCGGCGGATTTCCAGGCTTTATTGAACAGCACGCAGACCAGCATAAACTGGAACAGCTCTACCGTACATGGATTCCGCTTTTAAGTACATATGTGACACACGACGCAGTGGAAGCAGCCATTGATGAATGGCACGCGATGCTTCAAGACTATTCTTTGTGGCTCCATTATATCGAAGAACAGCTCGCTCTTACAGTGAAACCTGTTATTCAAAACATACTGGAACAATGGAAGCAGCCATTTGTTTTTGCCGGGAGCCGGACTGCAGAAAACACATTTACCGGCTGGAGCAACGGAAATAAGCTTCGCATTCAAAGCGAATATACCCATGTAATTGGCCTGGCACTGCCAATGGAGGCAAACTCGGCGCTGCTTGTCCACTTCTTTGAAACGGAGGAGGAGTTTGAAGAGCTGCTTGACGAAGGATTTTCCCAGGCAGCAGGTTTAACAAAGCAGGACTACTTGAATACGCATTATTTAACGTGCCTGTCTTTTTTAAGTGACAATTCGTAATGCAGGTTACCTTTTCTTCCCGGCCGGTGACCGTTCATCCTTTGCATGTTAGCGGGATTTGAATGCCGGCCGTTTGTTTCTCTTTTATACTGTACGTATCAAGAGAAACGGGGGAGAAACAATGAACGTTGTGGAAGTGCAGAACCTTCATAAATCGTATGGAAACCGCCACGTATTAAAAGGCATCCATTTTGAGGCACACGCCGGGGAAATTATTGGCGTGATCGGAAAAAATGGCGCCGGCAAATCAACTTTTCTTGAAATCATTATGACGTTGAAATCCTTTGATCAGGGGAAAGTGCGGCTGTTCGGCAAAAATATTGAAGAAGCGCACGGCGCCGCTTTAGATGAGCTTCGCAGAAATATTTCCGCTGTCCTTCAGCCGACACAGTTTTATAAATCACTAAAGGTAGAAGAGCTGCTCCGCTTATTTAAAGCGTATTATCAATCCGATGTAAGCATCGAGCAGATGATTGCAGACTTTAGCCTTGCTTCTCACCGAAAAACATATTTTGAAAAATTGTCGGGCGGCTGGAAACAAAAAGTAAGCCTCGCCATTGCTTTTTTGTCCAAACCGAAGCTGCTCATTCTTGATGAACCGACAACCGGTCTTGATCCGCATATGCGCCAGACACTCTGGGCGTATATTCAGCATTATAATCAGAAAGCAGGAGGAACGGTTATTCTTACCACCCATTCAATGGATGAAGTAGAGCGCTTTTGCGACAAGGTGATGCTGATTGAGAATGGACGGACAAAGCAATTTGATACAGTGAGGCGGATCATCGCTTCCGGTTATCAGTCGATGAATGATTATTACCTTCAAAATGTGCCTTCTTCAGAGGAGAGTGTGTCATGATTGCCACCCAGCTTAAATATGATTTGCTGATGTTTTTCCGGGAAATCTTCTATGTGGTGTTTTCACTGCTCGTTCCGCCGGCAACCTATATTTTTTTAGGCCAGCTCTTTAAAGAAAGCACTTATTCCGGTCTGTCTTATGCAGATATGGCCACGCCATCCTTTGTGCTGCTGATTGCATTCACCGTTATTTTTTTCGCTTTTGGATTCGACCAGGTTGCCAGCCGGTCGGAGGGAGTGGAGAAGCGCATTCTGCTTTCACCGGTTTCGTCTAAAACCCTGCTTATATCCAGTGTTTTAAAATCGATTATCATTACAAGCTTTGGCTTTCTGTTCATTCATGCGATCGGTTTTTTCCTTTATGACTTATCCTTGAAGCCTGTACAGCTTGCTGTTGCATATACGCTGTTTTTGCTGCTCAACGCTGTTATGATGACTGCTGCTTCTGCTGTTTACTCGTTTTTCAAAAATATGAAGAGCGCTCTCGTGTTTTCCATTATTTGTTTTCAAGTTGTAATGATAACCGGCGACTTTTCTTTTCCGGTTAACATGATGCCTGATTTTGTGCAGGCTGCAGCCAGGGCAAACCCAATGTATCATATGAACCATTTATTTATTGATGTCTGGAACGGGCAGCTTGCCTGGAACAGCAGCACCTGGACAGCCGTTTCTTTTTTGAGCTTTGTTTTTGTTGGATCGTGTATTATTCTGTCTCTGCCTGGCCGGAAAAAAGTGTAAAATAATATGTGAAATCACTTATTCAACTTGTATAACACTATTCGGCAAGGAGGTTTTGTTTGTGAAAGTATCGCTTGATATTGACAGTGACCACGAGCAAACAAAAGTAACGATTCACTGCAGGGAAATCGATGAAGATATTAAGGAGATTCTGGATTTTTTGAAAGGACGGGAAACAGAGTTTCTCGTTGGCAGAAATGGCGACATGCAGCATATTTTAAAGCCGGCGTCCATTCACTATTTTCACACCGCGGAAGAATCGGTAATCGCAGTAACAGATGAGGGGGCCTTTAAATTAAAAGAAAAGCTGTATGAGCTTGAGAAAATGCTGCCGGCTTCAAGATTTGTCCGCCTGTCAAAATCGGTGATTGCCAATTTGCACGAGCTAAGCCGCTTTGAAGCTTCTTTTAATGGAACACTTTGTGTTTACTTTAAATCGGGCGCTAAAGAATATGTCTCCCGCCATTACGTCAGCCATATTAAAGAAGCGCTTAACCTGAATAGGGGGAAAAACAAATGAAACGATTTCTATTACAAGGCGCAGCCGGCGTTTTTTTCGGAGCCTTCTTGATGACGCTTGCTGTCTTTGCAGCCGTTTGGACGGGACAGGAAAGCTTAAATGGCAGTCTTTTCGTAAAAAATGCGATTGGCTTTATGCTTTGCGGCTGGCTTTTTGCTGTGACTCCTCTTTTCTTTGAAATTCAGTCTCTTCGGCTTATCCAGCAGACCGCCCTGCACTTCTTCGCCGCTGCCTGTCCGTATTTCGTTCTGGCCTTCACCATTGGCTGGGTTCCTTTTAATCTTCAAAGCGCTCTGTTCGCTGTTCTTGTCTTTTTGCTGATTTACGTGATTATCTGGCTCAGCTTTTACTTTTACTTTAAAAGAGAAGCTCGCCGAATGAACGAAAAATTGAATCGACTGTAAAAAAAGAAGACTCCATACTTATTAGGAACCTTCTAGCGGCGGGCATTTTCCGCATTGAGCAGCCCGCCAAGCAAAATCACAACCGCTGTTAAATAAAACCAGAGGACGAGAACGATAATCCCTGACAGCTGCCCGTATAAGCGGGTGTAGCTGAACATGGAGGCATACGTGCCAAACAGCCAGGAGACCACCTGCCAGCCGAGCGAAGCAAACAGCGCACCCGGCAGGACAAATTGAACAGTCTGCCGCTCATTCGGCACTATTTTATAAAAGGCGATAAAGAATGCCACTAAAAATAATGTTCCAAGCCCCCAGCGGGCAGCTGACCAGCTGCCAAGCCAGCCGGCCCAATATTCAATTGTATCCGACTTTGCGATCAGCTCTCTTAAAAACCTCTCTACCAGCGGAATAACAAGGGACATTGGTACAATTACCATGAAAATAAGCGTAACACCGAAGTCGCGCAAAAGGCCTTTCCAAAACGGCAGGTCCCTCGCAATACCATTTGCATCATTCAGTGATCTTCCAAGCGACTGTACAGCCATTGAGGACAGCCAGAAGGTTGACACCAGGCTCAGTGACAGGATTTCTTCCTTCTCCGCCGACAGAACGGCTCTAACGTTTTTTTCAATCAGGGAAAAGGATTCACCCGGTGCATAAGGACGGACAAACTCAAGGATAGCTGCTTGATTAATGGGAAAAAAGCTGATTAAGGAAAGCATAAAGATAATAAACGGCACAGCGGACAATAACAAATAGTATGCAGTCTGCGCTGCCTGGTCATAAAAGCGCTCGCTGAAAAAGCGGGCCAGCATTTGCCTGAGCACTTCCATCCCTTCACCTCCCTCATTGTTTCCCTGGAGCTGCAATCGTCCCAGCTTTTACTCTGCTCCTCAAAAGACCTTTCATTTTATTCATCTCATTAGAAAGTATGTGTGTACCGCAGGTCCTTCATTCAATCAATAAAAAAGATGCCT
>NZ_LAJB01000011.1 GCF_000970685.1 Domibacillus indicus | reverse complement strand
CCGGAAGCTTCGGCTTTTCAATGCCCATTCCACTTAGGAAAGACAAAAGAAACGCCATTGCTTTTTTTGTTTCCGGTGCTGCCAGAGTTCGAAGCATTGACCCGTAGCTGGCTTCCTTGTTTTCAGATTGAACAGCCCCGTGCAGGCCGCCGTTTATTTTCTCGATAAATGGATTCATATCTTCAATATTGACTTTTCCAAGTGCGCCCAGCATAAGCAGCGTATTTTTAATAATCTTAGCGACTTCCGGCTTGTCCGTTGCTTTTACAAGAACATCAAGGTCACTCCGCTTCCCAGCCGGCGGCGTTTCTGGAAAGACAGGCGTTTTCAATCAGCCTCTAACTTTGTCTACACTCTCAATCCGCCCTGTAAAAGGGCGGATTTCTTGGTTATGGCTTTAATACGACTTTGATGCACTCGTCCGCATGCTCGTCGAAAATTTTGTAGGCGTCTGCTGCCTGCTCAAGAGGCACTTTGTGAGTAATGATTTCCGTTGGGTCAATTTCACCGGCTGTTATTTTTTCGAACAGTTCCGGCATATAGTGGATAACCGGTGCCTGCCCCATTTTAACGGTAATGTTTCGTTCAAATAAATAGCCAAGCGGGAACATGTTGTACAGTGAGCCATATACGCCAGTCAGCTGAATCGTTCCGAATTTGCGTACCGCTCTCAAGGCAATCTCGATGGCGCTTAATGTTCCGCCCTGCAATTTTAGCTTTTGCTCGATTGTTTCGACCGGAGATTTTTTTCCGTCCATGCCGACACAGTCAATGACAATATCAGCACCGCCGTTTGTAATTTCTTTTAAATGATCGCCCATATTTTTGTACTCGGAGAAGTTGAAAACTTCAACATTGTTCATTTTTTTTGCGTGAGCGAGGCGATATGGCACGTGGTCAACCGCAATAACACGCTTGGCGCCTTTCATCCATGCAAACTTCTGTGTCATCAGGCCAACCGGGCCGCAGCCGAGGACAACCACAGTGTCTCCCGCTTTTACACCGGAATTTTCAACGCTCCAATAAGCAGTCGGCAGAACATCTGACAAAAATAAAACCGATTCATCTTCTAATTCACATGATTCGGGGATTACAAAAGGCATAAAGTTCCCGTACGGCACGCGCAAAAGCTCCGCCTGGCCGCCAGGGAAGTTTCCGTAACGCTGAGTAAAGCCAAAGTAGCCGCCGGTATCCAGATGAGGGTTAAGGTTGGAATTGTCACACTGACTCTCCATATCGTGATTACAATAGAAGCACTGTCCGCAGGAAACATTAAACGGCAGGACGACACGGTCGCCTTTTTTTACCTTTGTAACTTCCGGACCGACTTCTTCTACAATCCCCATTGGTTCATGGCCAATAACATAGTCGTCTTCCGCCGGCGGCAGCGCCCCTTTATAAATATGTAGGTCGGACCCGCAAATGGCTGTAGAGGTGATGCGGACGATGATATCTTCTCTCTCGCGAATCGTTGGATCAGCTACATTCTTTACCTGCATGTTTTTAACGCCCTGATACGTAACTGCGCGCATAAAAAAACCTCCTAATAGTTGAATAGTTTTCTTTACCCGCATAACAAAATATTATTCTAGCAAAAATTGCTCTTTTTACCTTTTCCCTTCGCAGGGTGTTTTTGGGCTGTTATAGTTAAAAATAACAATGTTAACTTAAAAGAGTGAGGGAGGAGAAAAACATGCAGAATTTATATGATTATCATGCATGGGCCAATGAGCAAATGCTTGGCCATATTCTGCAGCAGTTTCCTGATGTTTTCACTAAGCCGGCAACGGGGCCTTTTTCATCCATTGCCCGGACATTCGAGCATATATACGAGGTGGACAAAATTTGGTTTTCGCGTATGGCGGGAAAAAATCTTCCGCCTGCTGATGGAGCAGAATTTACCGATGTGCAGCAGGCAAAAGAGGCATTTAATTCTTTATCAAAACAAATAAGTTCCTTTTTAAGGCGGGAGCCACATGGGAATAAGATGATCTGCTATAAGGATTTAGAAGGGAATTCGTTTCAAAATACTTTGTCTGAGCTTGTTACGCATATTGTAAACCATGGAACATCCCATCGTGGAAACATAGTGGTTATGCTTAGAGAAGCGGGATACAGAAGCTGTCCGACTGACTATATTTATTTTCTGAGAAGATAATAGCGAACCTGCCCGATTCAGTATAATGGAAAAGAGAACTGCCGTGCAAAGCGGCAGTTCTCAGAGTGTAGACAAAGTTAGAAAGCAGGCTGATTGAAAACGTTTGGCTTTCCAGGAACGCCGCCGTGCTGGGAAGCGGAGTGACCTTTTGGGGTCATGAGCATTCACAGCCGGCAAGTGACGCCGAAAGCAAGCGTTTTCAATCAGCCTGAGAACTGCCGTGCAAAACGGCAGTTCTTTTTTGCGTCTATTCCAGATTGGCATGCCGTCCGTACATATTGCCGGAGTTCATTCCGCGTTTTTCCATGATTTCTAAGATGAGTGAGTCGTAAAATAGCAGCAGGCTTTGCTCAAACAGAGAGCCCATCGGCTGGATCGATTTATTGCTTGTGTCGGCTTTTGTCTGGGCCGGAAGCTCAATGACAAGATCCGCAAGCCGGCCGATTGAAGAGTCTGGCACAATGGTAACGGCTGCCACAGATGCCCCGATGGACTTCGCTTTTTCCGCCATCGCGGCCAGGCTTTTCGTTTCACCGGAACCAGAACCGATGATTAATAAATCCTCTTCTTGTAAATTCGGCGTAATCGTTTCGCCGACAACGTATGGATCTAAGCCAACATGCATCATCCGCATCGCAAATGATTTTGCCATAAATCCGGAACGTCCGGCACCGGCAACGAAGATTTTCTTCGCTTCAAGAATGCGGTTTACAAGCTGGGCAGCATCCTCATCGCGGATCAGGCCGGCTGTCGCCTGAATTTCGTGTAAAATACGTTCAAGCTGCTTCGTCATTAAGCATTAACTGCTTCTTTGATTAATTTTTGCATTTCAGCAGCCGCTGCTTTTTTGTCTTCCTTGCTTGTAATGCCGCCGCCGACAATGACAAGATCCGGCTGCTCCTGGATCACTTCAGGAAGCGTCTCAAGCTTAATGCCGCCTGCAATAGCTGTTTTAGCATTTTTCACAACGCTTTTGATTGTATGAAGATCTTCAAAAGAATTTTTGCCGGCTGCCTGCAAATCATAGCCGGTATGAACACAAATATAATCAACGCCAAGCGCATCCAATTCCCGGGCGCGTGTTTTAATGTCTTTTACGGCGATCATATCAACAAGAATTTGCTTGCCCTGTTTTTTTGCTTCTTCCACCGCGCCTTTAATGGAAGCATCCTCTGCCTGAGCCAGGATTGTTACGATGTCAGCTCCGGCTGCTGATGCCTGTGATACTTCATAGCCGGCTGCGTCCATAATTTTAAGGTCAGCGAGCACATCCAGGTCAGGGAACGCGTCTTTCATTGCTTTAACAGCGTGAAGCCCTTCATTGATGATAACAGGTGTACCGATTTCAACGATATCAACATGCTCCTGTACTTCTTTTACAAGCTCGATGCCTTCTGGAATGTTCACAAGATCTAGTGCTAACTGTAGTTTCATGATGAATTCTCCTTTTTTGTTTGATGTCTGTTCATTGTAAAGCGATGCGGGCCAAAAAAGAAGTACGCACTTTAAACTCATATAGTGCGAAAAAGTATACT
Organism: Domibacillus indicus; assembly: GCF_000970685.1. Classification (GTDB taxonomy): domain Bacteria; phylum Bacillota; class Bacilli; order Bacillales; family Domibacillaceae; genus Domibacillus; species Domibacillus indicus. The sequence continues at coordinate 161,422 of NZ_LAJB01000011.1, read as the reverse complement.
GTAAAATCAAAAAAGGCATGCAGCTGCATGCTCCTTTGGTTACTTATTATGTCCAATTTTCATGGAAGGTTCATCTACTTGTTCTTCAATAAATTCCTTATATTTCTTGCCCCAGTCATACATGGATTCCAGGATTGGCATTAACGTCCGTCCCTGGTCCGTTAATGAGTATTCCACTTTTGGCGGTACTACTGGATATACTTCACGATGCACGATAAAATCGGATTCAAGCTCGCGCAGCTGGTTCACAAGCATCCGCTGTGTAATACCCGGCATCAGCGATTTCAACTCATTAAACCGCTTTGTGCCTTCTTTTCCTAAATGCCAGAGAATCAGCATTTTCCATTTGCCGCCGATCACGGCCAGTGTTAATTCTTTTTCACAGTTATAGTCTCTTGCGCATACATGTCCCATCTCTTCGCCTCCTATGGTAAACAGTATACGGAGAGCAGGTACATACGAAAAGAAAACTGCTTACAGACCAGTTGATTCTGGAAAGCTTTACTGAGAAAATGGACAGGAGGAAAGGACTTTGTATATTTTTACAGAAAAGAGGAACTGGATATGAATGTTGCTACGATAGGAACAAGTTCTATCACAGAGCGGTTTATTGATGCATTAAGCAGGACAGATGCGCTCACCTTTGCCGGTGCTTACTCCCGGACGGCCCCTAAAGCGGAAAAACTGGATGCGCCAAAGATTTACACAGATTTAAAAGACCTGGCAGCTGATCAAACGATTGATATTGTTTATATTGCTTCGCCGAATTCCCTTCACTTTGAACAGGCAGCTTTTTTGATGAAGCATAAAAAGCATATTATTTGCGAAAAACCAATGTTTTCAACGTCGGATGAATTAACAGAAGCCTTTAAAATAGCGGATCAAAATGGTGTTTTTTTATTCGAAGCTTTTCGTAACCTTTATACGCCAAATCATGACAGATTAAAAGCGGCTGTTGAAAAAGCTGGTCCTCTTCGCCATTCGTTTTTTCAATATATGAAGTATTCATCGCGTTATGATAACGTGCTTGCAGGGGAAGAGCCGAATATTTTTTCACCCGTTTTCTCGGGAGGAGCCCTTGTTGATTTAGGAGTATACCCGATCAGCCTGGCGGTATCCTTATTCGGGAAACCTGAAAAGATTTCTGCCCATGTCACGATGCTGCCAACAGGAGTAGACGGGAGCGGGTCAGTTATTCTCGATTATGGCAGCCATGTATGCACAACAATGTTTTCAAAAATTACGAATTCTTACCTGCCGGGTGAAATCAGCGGAGAAAACGGAACCATTAGTCTTGACCATGTTGCTCCCATTTCAAGTGTTGAATTTACAGAACGGCGCACCGGTGAAAAAGAACAGCTGGCTGTACAGGAAGAAGAAAACGATATGATGTATGAAGCAGAGGCCATTGCAGCCGCCATTCAATCAAAGGATCAGGACACATATCAGTATTTCAGGGATATTAGTGAAACAGTTATCCGTATTACAGAAGAAGCCCGGAAGCAGACAAATATTGTTTTTGCGGCAGAGACAGAATAAGAAAAACGTGTTTACCTTGCTTTTTTTAAAGGCCAGGTGAACACGTTTTTTTGATGGGAAAAATGGGCGAGCGGTTTTTGGCTTAACATATAATCCGGAACCAAAGAGGGCATAGCCTGGTCGTGAATCATACAAGAGGCCTCCGCTACGCGCCAGCGGTCATGGTGGATATCTCCGCGGAAAATATGGCGTCCTTTTTGTACCCAAAAGCAGTAACGCTCCAGCAGCCAGCTGTCCAGGCTGCCTTCTTCTGGAACAAAAATCGGTGAGGAAGGAGAGTAAGATACTTTAAAACTCTCTGTGATCGTTCCAAATTGAGTGCGCACTGAATGAAAATGGACGACTTGATTTTGTATGGACATACTCATGCCGGCATGATAATACGGCAGAAAAGAAGCCATTTTGGCTCCGAGCATTACAGGCCATTTATCCGTACCAAGACGGAAAAAATAAACACCGGGAATCCCGTCGTATTTAATATACGTCCGAACATTTAATTCAAGATAAGTATGATAAAAAGGAAAACGCGGAAGGCCGCGCAGCCGGGTATGACAGGCTAAAAAAGGAATAATGCTGATCCAGGCCTGCCCTTCAAACAAATCAAGTGAAAAAGCGTTTGGAATATGCTTCTTCAACAATTCTCCAGGGACTGGCCAGTGAATAAAAAGCATGTGATCCCAGCGCTGTTTCATTATCCATGGATAGGAAGGCGGCGGAAAAGGGCGTTGATTCGTTTCTTTAAATTCTAAAGGCAATCCGGAAAGCTCCTTTCTGCTTTTTATCAGCTGCTTACCGCTTGCCCTGATCAAGATCCAGGTCTACTGCATCCTCTTCTTTTTTTGGTTCCGTTGCTTTTTCTATAAGAGAGGTTATTTTTTCATCTGCATCTTCCACCAGCGGCTTCATTTTTTCTAAATCAGGATTGTCTTTTTTGGCTTCATCAATAAGCGGGTAAAGGCTTTTTTCAATGGCGGCATAATCTTCTGGATATTGTTCTTCAACTTGAGCTTCTGCCAGGTCCCAGTGTTCTTCGAGACTTCCACCGGTTTCTTGAATGGTTTCACTGCTTTCAGGAGACTCAAGATCCGTGTTTAGTCTGAGCAGCATGCTTTGTACATTTTGCAGCTTATTAGGGAGATCACGTGCATTTTCTTCAACTGTATCCGTTTCTGTATCCAGAACAGGCTGTTCACTTTCATCTGTTCCGCAGCCGGCAGCCAGTATTCCTGTTAAAAACAAAGAAGCGGCAATAGAATAAGTTTTTTTCATAATGAATCTCCTTTTTATTCTTTTTCTACTACTATTTACAAATGAAGTGGTTTTAAACATTATTTTTGTATCATCCGGGTACTTAAAAAAGCAGGTGGAAAAAAGAAAAAAAGGGGAGAAAGGCAATGGCATTTGACTATTCACTTGATTTTAATGAAATTGACTTTCGAAAGGAACCGGAAAAATACCGGGTTGGGCGCGGAGAGCAGGGGGTATTGCTGGTAGAACCTTACAAAAGTGAAATTTTGCCGCACTGGCGTTTTAAAACACCGGCAATTGCCAGGGAATCATCTGAGAAAATTTACGAAATGTTTTTAGAATACAAAAAGAAGGATGACTTTGTCGGGATGGACATGGCCCGGAAATTTTTGCAGATGGGTTATACCCGTGCGCGCCGTTACACCAATTATAAAGGCGGACGGAAATACGATAAAAATGGAAATGTAAATGAGCGTGCGATTGACGAAGAAAAAGCAAAATCTGCGGCCATTTTCGAAGTGAAATGGAAAATGGCACGCGAAGATGCAGAATATTTGAAGATGAAAAAAGCGCATCAAAAGAAGTACGGTTAATGATCCTGCTTAAACCAGCCTTTTTTCCAAAAGAAAACAAACATAGTAATCGAGATGCCGGCCATTAATCCAAGAACAGCGAAATAGCCATACTGCCAGTGGAGCTCAGGCATATGATCGAAATTCATTCCATAAATACCGGCGATAAACGTAAGGGGCATGAAAATGGTTGTAATGACAGTCAGGGTCATCATAATACTGTTCATCCGATTTGAGTTAACGGACAAATAGCTGTCCCGTATATCCTTTGTAAGCTCCCTGTTTGATTCAACAATTTCTGTCAGCATAAGCAAGTGGTCATAAATATCTTTAAAATATACTTTGCTTTTTTTGGTAAGCTGAATACGCTCGGAATTAAGAACCCGGTACAAAAGCTCTCTCATTGGAAAAATGACCCTGCGCAGCTTTAGCAGCTCTTTTCGGATATCAAATAAGTCGTCCGCCTGATATTGATCTGATTCTTCCGCCTCAAGCTGGATCAAACTGTCTTCGATTTGATAGACACTTGGAAAAAACCGGTCAACAACCTTATCCAGCAAATGGTATAAAATTTGAACGGGATTTAAATTCTTTATCTTTTTTGCATCAAACAGCCTGTTCCAGACGGTATCTACTTCGGCGGATTTCCGGCGGTGAAAGGTAACAATAAAATTTGAGCTCCAAAAAATATCAATTTCTTCCGGAGAGAGTGTTTTTTGATTAATGGATTGAATAATCATGAAGCTATGGTTGTCATAATAATCAAGCTTTGGCCTTTGAATAAACTGGAGGCAGTCTTCAATAGCCAGCGGGTGAAAAGCAAAAAAGTCCTGTAAAATGGCCGATTCTTCATTTGTGGGCTGATCAAGATCCACCCAGTACCAGAGAATATTCTCGCCGTGTAACTGCTCGAGCGGCACATTATGCAAAATAGTTTGCTCAGCTGTAATGGCTGCTGTTCGAATCATATCAATCACCTTCTTTTTTGTTCAAGCCATTAACAGTATACAGGAATTTGAATGTTTATGGGAAAGCGGATAAGCGTCGTCTACATAAAGCGGCATTTCTTTTTTAAATCGTAATAATGACGATTTACAATCAGCAGAACCTGTGATACGATTGTTTTCATTAAAAAGAAACAGTGGAGGATTATGGGATGAAAAAGCAATTCTTTGGAATGCTGGTTATAGTAATGAGTCTATTTTTTCTGGCAGCCTGCTCAGAAGGGAATGATGGAAAGACCGATTCAACCGGAACAAAAGAAGTGAGCCTGCTGTTTAACTTTTCGACTGACTCGCTTGATCCAAATGTGGATGCTGTGTATATTCCTCTTCGGGCGGGAATAACCGAGACACTTGTTCACTTAAATGATGAAACACTTCAAATTGAACCATGGCTAGCGGAGAGCTGGAAAAGCGATGACGGCCAAAATTGGACAATTCAGCTGCGTGACGGCGTAACCTTTCAAAATGGCAAAGCAGTTGACGGGACGGCTGTAAAAGCATCACTTGAACGGGCCATGAAGGACAACCCGGCTGTGGAGACAGCATTAAAAATCCAATCAATAAAAGCGGAAGGAAATACACTTTACATAAAGACAACCAGCCCGTTTGCGGAATTTCCATCCGAGCTCGTCCACCCGAATACCTCCATTGTAGATGTGGCTGAAACAGATTTCGTTAATAAACCAGTAGGAACGGGTCCGTTTAAAATTGCTTCTTTTACACCTGGATCAGAAGTAAGGGTTGAACGTTATGACGATTACTGGGATGGAGCAGCAAAGCTGGATTCAGCGGTTTTACGTTTTAATGAAGATGCCAATGCCCGTTCGCTTGCACTTCAATCAGGAGAGGCTGACATTGTTTTTCGTCCGGAAGCGGAAAGCCTGGATACACTTCGGGCACTCCCGGGTGTAACAGTCGATTCAGAGGAGACGTTTCGTGTCCATCAGTTGACGATGAACATGGAATCCGGTCCGCTTGCTGATATTCATGTCCGCAAAGCAATAGATGCGCTTATTGACCGTGAGGCGATCGTGGAGAATGTTTTGCTTGGACTTGGACAGGCTGCAGAAGGTCCTTTTCCATCTACATTCTCTTTTGCTCCTGATTACCCGGAAAAGAAGCAGGGGACGGAAGCAGCAAAACAGTATTTAAAAGAAGCCGGTTATACAGAAAAAGATGGCGTCATGACAAAAAACGGCCAGCCGTTAAAGCTGAAGCTTATCACATACAACGGCCGTCCCGAATTGCCGCTTATTTCCCAGGTTTTCCAGTCGGAAGCAAAAAAAATCGGCATTCAGGTGGAGATTCAGCTTGTTGAAACACCGGAAGATTATATGGCAGCCAACAATGACTGGCAGCTTTCTATGTACAGCAATTTAACGGCTCCCCGAGGCGACGCGGGCTACTATTTAAACGCCACCTATCATCCCGATGGAGCGCTTCACTTTAGCGGCTTAAATGATGATAAGCTGACGGCTATGATCGATCAATTAAATGCAACGGTGGGACAGGAAGAACGGTCGGCTGAAGCCAAAAAAATTGCTTCTTACATTGATGAACAAATGTATCATTCTTTTATTGTTCATCCAAATTCGCTTGTTGCCTATTATTCAAATAAAGTAGAGAGCTGGATAACGACGAAAAGTGAATATTATATGCTGACAAATGAGCTGGATGTGAAGTAAATGATCGGAGTAATTGGAAAAAGACTGGCGGAAGTGATCATTTTTGTACTGATTTTGTCTTTTGCCAGTTTTGTCTTTGTCCGCCTGGCACCTGGTGATCCAGTGTTGTCTATTCTGCGTGTGGATGATGTTTCAGTGACAAAAGAACAAATTGAAGCTATGCGTGAAGAGCTTGGGTTCAATGATCCGCTGCTTATCCAATATGGGCACTGGCTGCTTGATTTTATCAAGTTTGATTTCGGCACATCTTACGTATCGGGGCAGCCTGTCATGTCGATGATGATGAGCGCGCTTCCGGCAACGCTTGAACTGGCAGGAGGATCGCTGCTTGTCCTCATTTTATTTTCAGTTCCGCTCGGTTCGCTGGCGGCTCTTTATAAAGGAAGCTGGGTAGACCACGCCAGCCGTATTGTCTCAATGATTGGTGCGGCGGTACCCAGCTTTTGGCTTGGTTTAATTCTTATTGACCTGCTTGCGGTTCGGGCCGGCTGGTTTCCGACGATGGGGAGAAATGGCCTTTACTCATTGATTCTTCCCTGTCTTACACTTGGACTCGCTATGTCCGGCGTGTATGTCCGGCTTTTGCGGGCAAGCTTGCTCGAGTCAATGGGGCAGGAGTTTATCCGTGCTGGACGCGCAAGAGGATTATCGGAAACGCGTCTTTTTTTTACCTATACTCTTCGCCACAGTCTGCCGCCGATCGTGACGGTTTTTGGATTGAGCCTTGGCAGCTTAATTGGCGGTGTTGTCGTTATTGAAGTGATTTTTTCTTATCCTGGAATTGGAAAGCTGGTAGTCGATTCTATCCGGCAGCGGGATTATCCAGTGATCCAGGGATACATGCTCATTATGGCGGCAGTTGTGTTTATCGTTAACAGCCTGGTTGATCTCTCATACCAATTCATTAACCCGGGCTTGAAAATGAACGAAAGGAAAGAGGGTTAAATGGACGCACTGGTTATAAAAAAACAGACGAAAAATCGTCTGGCCATTGCTTTAACGGCAGGGCTTTTCGTTTGTCTGGCGGGGATGATGGCATATGTGTTTTTTGTGCTCAAACATGATCCGCTGCTTGTTAATTTAAATGAGCGGCTGCAGCCGGCGAACCTTGAGCATCCGCTAGGAACCGATCATTTAGGACGTGATGTTCTAACGCGGCTGATCGTTGGCGCCCGGTACACAATTGGATATGGAGTGCTTGCCCTGGCTATTGCAGCCCTCATCGGCATTCCTTTTGGGCTGCTGTCTGGTTTAAAAGGAGGAATTATAGACCGTTTATTTATGCGGACAGCAGACGCTTTCCTGGCGTTTCCCGACACAATTGTTGCCATTGTGCTGAGCGGTTTACTCGGTGCCGGTATTGAACAGCTGCTTTTCGCCATTGTGATGGTGAAGTGGGTCAGCTATGCTCGGATTGTCCGCAGCACCGTGCTGACAGAACGTGATAAGGATTATATGCTGGCCGCGGCTATTAATGGCCTGTCCACCTGGTCCATTATGAAAAAGCATTTATTTCCGCATGTGGCGGGCCATGTGGTCGTGCTGGCGAGCCTGGACCTTGGCAAGATTATTTTGCTGATTTCCGCGCTCTCTTATATTGGGCTTGGTGCACAGCCGCCTGTGCCGGAATGGGGAGCGATGCTGAATGACGCAAGACCCTATTTTCAGTCTGCCCCATCTCTTATGCTTTATCCTGGCCTGGCGATTGCCGGCGTTGTGTTATTGTCCAACATAGCGGGTGACTACTTAAGGGATCATTTTGATGTGAAAAAGGAAGTGAAAGAATGACTGCCTTGTCTGTAGAAAATGTAACGATAAAAGCCGGAAGCCGACCGATTATTCATAATCTTTCCTTTCATCTGAATAAAGGTGAGTGGCTGGCGCTGGTCGGGCAAAGCGGGAGCGGCAAAAGCATGACAGCGTCTGCCGTGGGGCGGATACTGCCGCCAAATGTCACGGCAGAAGGACGGATTCTTTATGAAGGACAAAATCTGCTTGAGCTTCGGCCGGCTGCTATGCGGAAGCTGCGGGGCAAAAAAATCTCATTTGTTTTCCAGGAATACAAACAAGTTTTTAATCCCTTTATGACGATTGGACGTCATTTTGATGAGTATCAGCGCACACATGAAAGCAAATCTAAAAAGGAACGAATTTTACAGGCGAAGGAAGCACTGGTATCTGTCAGCCTGCCCGAGTCGTTTTATTCCAGGTACCCATCCGAGCTAAGCGGCGGGCAGCTGCAGCGCGCTGCGATTGCCCTGGCTCTTTTGTTAAAGCCTGATCTGCTAATTGCAGATGAACCGACAACAGCGCTTGACAGTGTAACAGCTTTTTCAATGTTAGAATTGCTTTCGAATTTGCAAAAAAAAGTAAACTGCTCGATTTTATTTGTTACACATGATTTGCGCCATGTTCGCCGCTATGCGGATCGGGTCGCCATTATGCATGAAGGAACGATTATTGAAGCAGGATCTAAAGAGCAGATTTTCAAGCAGCCGTTCCATCCTTATACAAAGCAGCTGCTTGCAGCCGTCCCAACACTTCGTAATGCAGCTGAAATCGAGCCGCGGAGTGTGGTGAACCGATGAACTTTATCGAAGAAGTATTGCGTGTAGACGCTGTAAGCAAACAATACACACGCGGCCATCAAGCGCTGTCTGATATTTCTTTTACTCTAAAAAAAGGAATGTGCATCGGGCTTGTTGGAGAAAGCGGGAGCGGCAAAAGCACACTTGCTAAATGTATTTTAATGGTTGAGAAACTGGATAGCGGCGGTGTCTGGCTGAATGGGCAGCCGCTCCATCAAATGAAGAAAAAAGCCATGCAGCAGGAGAGAAAAGCGATGCAGGCTGTTTTTCAGCATCCGGCTGCATCATTAAATCCGAAAATAAAAATAATTGATTCATTAATGGAGCCGCTCGACGTTCAGAAAAACAAGCGGCCTTCTTTTTTGCCGGCTGAAAAGAAGTATACGAGAGAGGCAGCAGCTGTGCGTTTAATGGAGATGGTCGGACTTTCGCCCTCGTACCTTCGGGTGTATCCTCATGAACTGAGCGGCGGCCAAAAACAGCGTATCGCCATTGCAAGAGCGATCAGCACGGAGCCGGCCCTTATTATTCTGGATGAGCCGACTGCAAGCCTTGATGTTCTGGCTCAGGCGGATATTTTGCAGCTGCTAAAAAGCCTTAAATTCCAGTTAGGACTTTCTTATTTATTTATTTCCCATGATTTAGCGGCTGTGCAGTTTTTAAGTGACTATATTCTTGTTATGCGGCACGGCCGAATTGAAGACCGGTTTGATAAAAAGCATTTATTTTCACAGGACAGGCATTCATATACAAAAAAATTAATTCATGTATTTGAGTCTCAGGAGGATCAGCAGTGAAGCATCGAACGTATTTAGCTTTAGCACTCCCGCTAACGGTTTCCACTATTACAACACCGCTTCTTGGAGCCGTGGATACAGCGGTTGTTGGCTGGCTGCCTGATCCGTCATATATTGGCGGCGTGGCGATTGGAACCATTATTTTCAATACTATGTACTGGCTTTTCGGTTTTCTGCGCGTTAGTACGTCAGGCTTTACGGCCCAGGCACGCGGCGGAGGTGATCCGCTTGAAGAAAAAAGCGTTTTTCTTCGCTCATTTGGACTGGCGCTGGTGATTGGCGCCCTGTTTATTTTGCTGCAATGGCCCATTGTGAAGCTCGCCTTCGCCATTATAAATCCCGATGAAGCGGTTCGGTCACTGGCATCCGATTATTTTGGTATCCGAATATGGGGCGCGCCATTTGCTTTAATGAATTACGTTATTATCGGCTGGCTGATGGGAATGTCTTTTATTAAGGCGACTCTTTTGCTGCAGCTCTGGATGAATGCAACGAATATTGTGCTGGACATTTTGTTTGTTAAAGTATTTTCATTTGGCGTGCCGGGCGTCGCTGCCGCAACGCTTACGGCGGAAATATCCGCTTTTATTATCGGCCTGTTTATGATTCGGAAGTTTTCGGGCATCAGCTTTCAGGATGTAAAGGGGGCTGGCTTGATAAAGGGAGCGCCGCTTTTAAAAATGCTGGCTGTTAACCGGGACTTAATGATCCGGACAATATGTCTTTTAACCGTTTTTAATTTGTTTACCGCTAAAGGAGCCTCATTCGGAACAGAGGTGCTTGCAGCGAATGCCATTCTTCTTCAAATTCATTATATTATGGCTTATTTTTTTGACGGCTTTGCCAATGCATCAAGTATTTTAACCGGGAAGGCAGTCGGCTCGCAGGATGAAAGATTATTCAGAAGAACAGTACTCCTGTCATGCCAATGGGCAGGAACGATGGCGTTGCTGCTGACTGTTGGATATTACGTTTTCAGTGAGACTATTATTGGTTTATTTACAAACTTGCCTGAAGTGGCCCAGCTGGCAGAGCAATACAGCCTCTGGATTCTTTTCTTCCCGGCAAGCGCAGCATTCGGTCTTGTCCTGTATGGTGCTTTTACCGGTGCTTCAGAAGTGGCGCCGGTTCGCAATTCAATCATGCTGGCCCTTGTTGTTTATCTTGTTGTTCAGTTTGTTTTTATTCCTCATCTCCAAAACCATGGACTGTGGCTGGCTTTTATAAGCTTTACAATAGGCCGTTCTGTATTTCTTGCCGCTTATGTTCCATCGCTGGGCAGGAAGCTGTTTCCCGCAGACCGCCGGACGGCCGCATCCAACTAAAAGCCTTTGCTGATTTCTATGGATCAGCAAGGGCTTTTTTGGGTATGGATGAATACAAAAGGAGGCGGTTATATGGAAAATAATGATAACAGTTTAGCTGAAACAGCCATTGAATCTATTGAAGCATTAATGGGGAAACATCCGGGCTATCGCCGTGCACATGCAAAAGGAAGCTATTATGAGGCCATTTTTACGCCGAATGGACAGGCAGCCGCCTACACTACAGCGGCTCATCTGCAGCAGAAAGCCGTGAAAGCAGTTGTCCGTTTTTCTGACAGCTCGCCGAATCCAAAAATGATTGACGGTTTGTCACCTGTAAAAGGCATGTCTGTTGAATTTCATTTGCCGGCCGGGGAAGTCACATATTTAGTCGGCGTCACAGTGCCCGTTTTTTTAACGAAAACGCCAGAAGCTTTTGTTGAAATGCTTCGGCTGGCAGCTGAGAAGCCGGGACCGCGGGATTTGGTGAAAATGTTGATAAAATATCCCGAAAGCAAAGCGGCTTTTCGAATTATAAAGAATACAAAGCCTTTCCTCAGCTATTCAACAAGCTGTTATTATCCTATCCATGCTTTTTATTTTGTTAATAAAGAGGGGAAGCGGCAGGCTGTGAAATATAAATGGGTGCCAGACGAAACATTCAGCCTTGAAGCGAAAAAAGAAGCCGCCATCCACACGATGGATTATTTGGAGAAAGAACTGGATGAGCAGCTGCCGGTCGGTTTTACATTGTATGTTACTCTTGGAGAAGAAGGAGATCCGGTTGATGATTCGACAGCATCCTGGCCGGAGGAGCGAACCACCTTCGCGGCCGGCCATCTTAAAATAAGACAAAAAATACAGCAGCCGAACGATCAGGTTATTTTTGATCCAACCATTGTCCCGCGAGGAATTGAGTGTTCGGCTGACCCTGTGTTGCATGCCCGTCCGAATATTTATGCTGCTTCATTTAAACGTCGAAAAATGGGTCTGTAACACAAATGAAATATAATTGACTCGAAAAAAAAGTTAAAATGATACCAATGAAACCGATGTAATGGTTAGAAGCAGCATATTTTTCGAATGGAGGCAACAAAGTGAAAAAATGGATAACTTTCGCCTTGGCGTTTTGCATGCTCCTTTCCCTTTTGGGCATCCAGACGCCTGTTCAGGCAGCAGGCTTTGTGGATGTGCCGTCGCGGGCTTTAAATGAAGTGAACTACCTCGTCCAGGGCGGGGTTGTCCAGGGGTCTTCACCGACTACATTTAATCCTTACCAAACCATTACACGGGCCGAGGCAGCGACTTTTGTCGGACGAGCCATCCAGCTGGATGGCACAAAGCGTCAAACGCGGTTTAATGATGTAAACCCGGGAAGCTTTGCAGCAGGATATATCGAATCCATTGCAGCTAAAGGAATTATGTCAGGTGATTCAAGTGGAAAGTTTTCTCCTGAAAAGCTCGTTACGCGTGGAGAAATGGCCATCATTATCGCGAAAGCATTTGGCTATACAGGAAATGCGGAAACCGCGCTTATGAACCTTGGGATTGCCAGCGGCATGAGCAACGGCTCGTTCGGTTCGAGCCAGACGATTACGCGGGCTGATTTCGCTGTGTTTTTATCCCGGGCTATTAATCCGGATTTTCGTTTAAAACAGAGCGTTACATTTTCTTCTAAACTGAAATCAACGGCCAATAATTTAAATATACGGACAGGTCCGTCGACAGCTTATCCGTCAATTGGAAAAATTCCGGCAGGTACATCTGTCACAGGTGCCTTTTCGGTGGGCGGCTGGATGTTTGTGAAAACGGGAAGTGTAACAGGCTTTATCAGTACGTACTATTTATCAGGTTCCACTGGATCAGGAACAGTGACTGAACCGGCAACGCCGCCAGCTTCACCAGCGCCGCCAGCAGCAGAAATCGATTCGCGGATTCCCACTCAAACGATTATCCTTGATCCAGGGCATGGCGGGACTGATCCGGGTGCTGTAAATGGAAGTTTAAGAGAAAAAGATATTGTTCTCAATGTCGGACTTAAAGTAAACAAACTATTTGAGCAGACACCGTTTAAAGTAAAAATGACAAGATCAACCGATACTTTTATTAAGCTGGCTGACCGCTCTGCTTTTGCAAAAAATAATAAAGGAAATGTGTTTGTCAGCATCCACGTTAATTCATCAACAAACAGCAGCGCAAACGGTACAGAAACATTTTATTATGCGGCAGGCAACCCATATGTTACAGACAGCAAGCTGCTTTCGTCAAAAATTCAAGCACGCATGCTCGAAGCGTGGGGACTAAAAGACCGCGGAATTAAAAACGGCAACCTTTCTGTCCTGCGGGAAAATAACATGCCGGCAGCGCTCGCTGAACTTGGCTTTATCTCAAACGCAGGCGATTCAGCAAAAATGAAAAACGAAGCGGCGTTATCTAAAATATCTGTCGCTATCTATAACGGAATCCTTGATTACTATAAAGCAAAGGGTTACGATATTACTGCACTTTACAGATAAGCAAGCAGCCTCCATGGATAAGATGGAGGCTGTTTTTTTAAACTCAAGGAGGGATTTTAAAATGGTTCGTATTCAAAAATCAGGCACATTATACCAGCTTTCGTTTCTGCCGTCCTTTTTTCCTGTAAATTGTTATATTGTCGAAGAAAAAACCTTTCTTACATTAATAGATGCCGCCCTGCCATTTAGTGTAAAAGCGATAATGAATATGGTAAAACAGCTCGAAAAGCCAATTGAGCATATTGTGCTCACACATGCCCATGAAGATCATATTGGAGCAGTTGATGCACTAAAAGATATTTTGCCTGATGTACCCGTTTATTTATCCGAGCGTGATACAAGGCTGATTGAAGGTGATCTGTCAGTTGATGCGGACGAGCCGCAAAAGCCTATTAAAGGCGGCGTTCCAAAAAGGATGAAAACGCGCCCGGATGTGCAGCTGAAAGAAGGAGACCGGATTGGTTCTTTGGAGGCTTTTCTCACGCCGGGCCATACACCGGGCTCAATGTCTTTTTACGATCATCGGACTGGCCAGCTGGCTGCCGGCGATGCTTTTCAAACAAAAGGCGGGCTTGCGGTCAGCGGAACAGTTAAACCAATTTTTCCGTTTCCGGCGCTCGCGACCTGGGATAAAAAAACGGCTATCGAGAGTGCCAGGCGGCTTCAAGACGTTCATCCCACATTGCTTGCTGTCGGTCACGGCAATATGGTAAGTGAGCCTGCAGCCCTTATTCGCCAGGCCATTGGAGAAGCAGAAAGGAAGCTGGAGAAGAAATAAGTGAAGCAGCGTACTGCTTCGCTTTTTGTGTTTGCTAAATCAGATGTACGCTCTTATAATGAAGTTATCGAACGCGTGTTTTATTGATCGGAGGGAAATGAATGCAGGCGATTATTGCCGAAAAGGCTTCACAGGCACAGGCGCTGGCAGCTCCGTTTCGCCATGTGAAAAAAGAGACACATATTGAGATTGCACCTTGTGAAACATTTCGGAACGGGGCTCTTCTTGCCTGGTGCAGCGGCCACTTGTTTGAGATTGTACCGCCCCACGAAATGGACCCGAAATTAAAGAGATGGCATCTTGAAACACTCCCAATGATTCCGGAAACGTTTAAATATAAAGTTATTCCTGCTAAGACAAGCCGGTTTAAAGCGGTGAAAGAGATCATTAGAAATCCAGCCGTTACAGAAATCATTGCTGCAGGCGATCCTGCACGGGAAGGAGAGCTGATTGTCCAGCTCGTTGTCCGCATGTCGGGCATCAATAAGCCGATGCGCCGCCTCTGGGTCAGCAGCCTGACACCGAAAGCGGTCGAGCAGGCCTTTTTGAACCTGCGGCCGATTGAAGAAACCATGCCTCTATATCATGAGGCTATGGCGCGAAGCTATGCGGACTGGCTGATTGGCATGAATGCCAGCCGGGCTTACACGCTGCTTATTCAATCAAAAACAAAAGGAGCAGGGCGGGACGTCTACGCGGTCGGCCGCGTTCAAACGCCTACACTGGCTCTTGTTGTGAAACGCGAAAAAGAAATTCTTGATTTTGTATCCAGGCCTTTTTATGAAGTTGTTGCTTCGTTCAACATAAACGGAGCGGTTTATGAAGGAAAATATACGAAAGAAAAAGAGACGCGTTTTTATGAGAAAGAAGACGCGGAAGCGATTCGGGAAGAATGTGCTGGAAAGAAAGCCGGTGTCGTGAAAGTAAAAACAGAAAATAAGCCCGTACCGCCGCCTGCTCTTCATAGTCTTTCTACTCTACAGGCTCTAGCGAACAAGCGGTTTAATTTTTCGCCAAAAAGAACGCTGGAAATCACACAGTCACTGTATGAAAAGTCTTACGTTACGTACCCAAGGACAGACAGCAATCACGTAAACCCGGAGGAAGCAGCAGCTTTTCCTGAGATTTTAACGAAGCTGTCCCGTCTTGAGCCGTACGAAAAATGGGCGGCTGAGACAACCCGCTCCATTATGTCGGATAAAAGATACGTTGATTCAAAAAAAGTAAGCGACCATTATGCGATTATTCCAACAGAGAAAGTGCCCTCACTGCATTCGTTAAGTGGGGACGAGCGAAAAATCTATGACATGATTGCCCGGTCACTGATTGCGGCGCATTATGGACCCGCGGTTTTTGCCCATTCAAGCATTCAAACGGATATTGGGCCGCATTCGTTTATTACGAATGGAAAACGGCTGCTCCAGCCAGGCTGGCGGCCTGTCCTGTTTGAAAATGAAAAAGAAGATGTACTGCTGCCGGATGTTCAGGAAGGGCAAAGCGGACTTGCCGAAGAGGTAAAAGTAATAGAAGGAAAAACAGTTCCGCCCAAGCGCTACACAGAGGGCGAACTCATTACAGCCATGAAAAATATCGGGCATGGAATGGAAGACAAAGAGCTTGGCAAAATATTAAAAGCTGTTTCGGGGCTTGGAGAAGAAAGCACGCGCTCTAATATCATGGAGCGGCTAAAGCAGCTCGATTACATGAAAATCGAACAGCACCGGATTGTGCCGACGGCTAAAGCGTTTATTTTAATTGATGCCGTTCAAAATACACTGCTTGCTTCACCGGAGCTCACCGGTCGATGGGAGCAGCGCTTAAAAGAAATTGGCCAGGGGGAAGCACCGGCAAATGTATTTATTGAACAATCCAAACGGCTTGCGGAAAAAATTGTCCGGGATGCCGTTCAGCATTCCGAGGACTGGACATTTGATGCACCGGCGAAAGACCGGGCGCCCGATGAAAACCAGCCGCTTGGCCCATGCCCGAAATGTGGCAGCCCGGTTGTAGATAAAAGAAAGTTTTACGGCTGTTCTGCTTACCAGTCATCAAAATGCAGCTTCACGCTCGGTAAAAAAATGCTGGGAAAAACCATCAGCGTGACAAATGCTAAAAAGCTTCTTACGAAAGGGAAAACTAATTTAATTAAAGGGTTTAAAGGAAAGCGCCCTTTTGACGCTTATCTTATTTGGAAAGATAGAAATGAAGGCACAGTCCAATTCGAATTTAAATCTTCAAAAGCCAATTGAAAGATAAAAAAAGCGGTCCTGCTTGTAAAGCAATGACCGCTTTTTGAGCATCCTCAATTTTCACGGCGCCGGAGCAGCCATTGTTCATATAAAAGGGCGAGAACCGTGCCGGTAACGAGGCCGTTTGACAATGTTGCTGCAACCGCTGCCGGAAGCTCCGATACACTTTCAGGCGGGAGAAACATAAAGCCAACACCGCTCATCAGCCCGATTGCCGCTACTTTTAGTGAACGCTCCAAATCACTTGTGCTGCTCAGCTCATGAAAAGCCATCCGCACCATTCCGGTAAAAATGGCAAATGTCACGGCATAAGCAACCGGAGCGGGCAGTGATGAAAGAAAAAGCATAGCGGCGGGAAAAAAGGTGACAATAACAATTAGCAGGCAGCCGGCAGCAAAAGGCCAGATCGAACGCATCCTGGTGGCGGAAACAAACCCGGCTGCACCGGAAATCGGCACAGGACCAACTGCGGAAAACGCTCCCGCGATAAAATGGTTAATCCCGGCGAAAAAGCCGGCCTGCCGGATGCGGTTTGGCGCTTCTTCTTCAAATTCCCGGCGCAGTGTTCCTTCCATTACACGGATGGACGCCATCATGTTTGCAATAAGCAGCAGTGTAATAAAAAACGACGTGATCAGCATACCGCCATCAAAAACCGGCGGGCCAAATACGAGTAAATCCGGCAGTGAAAAAGCTGGAGTGTTATCCATAGCAGGCAGTCCGCCTTTTCCTAGCAGAATAAAAACAAGCCAGCCGGCTCCGATTGAAATTAACACTGAATAGCGCCGTAAAAGAGGACTCGGGTGTCCGCTGATCCAGAAAGTAAAGCCAAGGGTGAGCAGGCTTCCGAAAATAACGATAACATCTACATGGCCGTCTTCATTCGGGAGCCCCATCATGCCTTTCACAAACGTGCCGCTTAACTGCAGGACAAGCAGCAGCAAATACACAAATGTAATCGTTGGTGTGAACAGGCCTTTCATCTTATTCATCAGACCGGAGGCCGCAAACAAGAAAAACAGCACACCTGCATAAAGGGTGCCGCTTTGAAGCACCTGTAAGGTGGAAGAGGCATCGGCATATAAAACACCGGCAAATCCGGCGTAAATAGTGAAAACACCCCACCATAATCCGGCGGGACCTTCATTAATCGGCAGTTTATGACCGAATAAACTTTGCAGGATGCCGGCGGCGCCCAGAACAAGCATCGTACGTTGAATAAAATCCGCTGTGCCGTCCGCATTCAAATGAAAAAGAGCCGCGATTGCTACGGGAGCGGCGATAGAAGAGGCAATTAAAAAAACTGCCCATTGCAATGAACCCGCTAACATTTTAAACATTGTATAAAAATCCCTTCAAGTCCTTTTTTTAAATTGTACCATACACCTAAAATATACCGATTGCTGATTCTTTTTGGTAAGATAAAGGAAAAAAGCTTCAGGAGGAAAGAATGAAAACACTACTTGATATAAAAGTAAATAAGAAAGCAGCGGCAAAGCTTCGCAGCGGCTATCCGCTTCTTGAAAAAGAAGCCGTACAAAATTTGAAGGCGTTAAAAGAAGAAGGTACTATTCTTCGGATTTTAGACGATAAAAAGAATTACATTGGGACAGGATATTACGGTTTACAGAATAAAGGAGTTGGCTGGGTCATTTCCCGGGAGCCCGAGGAATCTATTGATGATGCTTTTTTTGCGAGAAAAATTGAAGCGGCTGTACAAAGGCGTAAAAAATTAATGGAGGATCCGGATACAACGGCGTTCCGCATATTGAATGGTGAAGGAGACGGGCTTGGAGGCCTGACTATCGATTACTATGACGGCTTTTATTTAATCCAATGGTACAGCGAGGGCATATATTTATTTAGAGAAGATATTTTAAAGGCAATGCGTAAAAAACTTGTTTATAAGGGCATCTATGAGAAAAAGCGGTTTGACAAAAAGGGCCAGTATATTGAAGACGATGATTTTGTGGAAGGAGAGCGGGGCAGCTTTCCGCTGATCATAAAAGAAAACGGAGTAAATTTTGCAGTTGATTTAAACGATGGAGCCATGACAGGGGTTTTTCTTGACCAGCGTGAAGTGCGAAAAGCGATTCGCGAGCGGTATTCAAATGGCGCGAAAATGTTGAATATGTTTTCGTATACAGGTGCTTTTTCTGTTTGCTCAGCCCTGGGCGGTGCTGCAAAAACAACAAGCGTGGATGTGGCCAACCGGAGCAAGCCAAAAACCATCCAGCAGTTTGAAGCCAATCAGCTTGATCCCTCTCTTCATGAAATTGTTGTAGAGGATGTATTTCAATATTTTAAATATGCGGCTCGTAAAGAGCGGACCTTTGATCTTGTTGTTGTCGACCCGCCAAGCTTTGCTAAAACAAAAAAACGGACATTCAGCGTGGCAAAGGACTACACAAAATTGTTAAAAGAAACGATTGATTTAACAAAAAACGGCGGTGTGATTGTCGCTTCCACAAACAGCAGTGCTGTAAGCGTAAAGACCTTTAAGCAATTTATTAAGGCGGCCTGCAAGGAAAAAGGAGCAGGATACGATATTTTGGAGCATTATTCACTCCCGGATGATTTCCGTACGATTTCCGCTTTTCCAGAAGGCAGCTACTTAAAAGTGTTTTTCGTTAAAATCACAAAATAGTAAAAGCCGGCTCCTGCATTGGAGCCGGTTTTTTTGAGTTATTAATAAGAAAATAGCAGAGAAGAAGGATAGCAGGCAAGAAGCACAGAAAGGTAATAGCGCTTTAACTGCCTTTACGTAAGAGTAGCGCGTTTATTCCTTTCTGGCATAAGATAGTAAGGATGATGTGAGAAAAGGAGAGATTCATATGGAAATGCAGCCGGTCATTTTCGCCCATCGCGGCGCAAGCGGTACGCATCCGGAAAATACAATGGCTGCTTTTTACGCAGCGGTGGAAAAAGGGGCAGATGGCATCGAGCTGGATGTACAAATGACCCGTGATGGGGAAATTGTAATTATCCATGATGAGCTGGTAAACCGGACAACAGACGGAGCGGGAGCGATTGAGCGAATGACCGTTGAAGAAGTGAAAGAGCTGGATGCAGGCAGCTGGTTCAGCTCTTCGTTTAAAGGTGAAAAAATACCGACGCTTGACGAATTTTTCACCTGGGCCTCGGGAAACAGTCTGCAAATTAATATAGAATTAAAAACAAATAAAGTACCGTACCATGGTATTGAAAAAAAGGTGCTGGATTTAATTGAGCACTTTGATATGCGGGGGAGAGTCGTGATCTCTTCCTTTAACTTTGACAGTATCAAACGAGTCATTGAACTGGATCCGTATATTGCTGTGGCCGGGCTGGTCTGGAAAATAAAGCGCGACGCACTAGCCAGGGCAAAGGATCTTGGGCTGACCGCTCTTCATACGCAGGCTTCTTTTGCACTCAGCAGGTATGGGAAAGAGGCGGTAGAAAATGGAATGCTTCTTCGTTTATATACGATCAATGAAATAAAGGAATGGGAGCGGATTAAAGCAAGCGGTATACCTGTCGAAGCAATTATTACAGATTACCCGGAAGTATTTTAAAATCTCTTTTTTATTTGTTTGTTTTTCTCTATAATTAAAAAAGTAATAGGACTTTTTGATTATATGTAAAAAGGAGAAAAAATGGAATTATTTGAATTAGCCACTGTTATTAATAAACATGTAGATGAATTGGATTATTTTTCCGCAAGAAAGTATATTGAAGCTAACCTGGATCAGCTCGAAAAAAACAGGCGGGTATTAAACAGCAATGCTAAAGAGATTATGAACTTTTTGATTGATCAGCAAAAAGCGGGGCACAAAGCATTGACCAGAAAGGAAACACTTATTATTAATGCTATTAACGATTATTCGCGCCAGTTTGATTTGCGGGGAATCAAAATGCTGTTAAAAAACAACACCGCTTTGTTTGTACGCGAAGATATTGAAGTATATCTGAATAAGGATGCAAAAGAAATTTTAACGGGAATGGGTGCCATTAAACAGGCTTAATTTATTTTTGCCGGGAAATAGTGATGAATTTTATTCCGCAGCCGCACAGTGTGCTATGTTTTAATTTTTTAACGGCAGTCTGGCAGTTCGGACAGATTTGAGCTGTTTTCACTCGTTTCACTCCTTGGTTTAAAGATGAAAGAGGTATACGCCCTGGGGGCGGTATACCTCTTTTTTATTATTCGGCTGGCACCGGAATAGCCAGGCCAAGGCCTTCTGCAATGCGTGTTCCGTATTCCGGATCTGCTTTATAGAAATGGCCGATCTGGCGAAGTTTGATATCTTCACGTTCAACCGGCTTCATTGCACCAACAATATTGTTAACAAGACGAGTACGCTCATCCTCAGAAAGCAAGCGGTACAAGTCGCCGGCTTGTGTATAGTGGTCATCATGGCTATAGTTGTGCTGGCCGGCCTGTCCTTCTACTTCAAATGGCGTCAGCTTCGCTTCCGGAGATTCTTTAGGACCGTCGAAGCTGTTTGGCTCGTAATAAACTGCACTGCCGCCGTTGCCGTCAAAGCGCATTTGGCCATCACGCTGATAGTTGTGATAAGGGCACTTTGGTGCGTTGATTGGCAGTGTATTATGGTTAGCGCCGACACGGTAGCGATGTGCATCTGCATAAGCAAACAAGCGGCCTTGCAGCATCTTATCCGGTGACGGTTCAATACCAGGAACCAGGGTGCCTGGTGAGAACGTTGCCTGTTCCACTTCCGCGAAATAGTTTTCAGGATTGCGGTTAAGAGTCATTTTGCCTACTTCAATTAATGGATAATCCTTTTGTGACCATACTTTTGTCACATCAAACGGATCCCATTTATACGTATTGGCATCTTCAACTGGCATAATTTGAACAGAAAGCGTCCAGGAAGGGAAGTCGCCATTCTCAATTGCATTAAACAAATCTTCTGTATGATAATCCGGATTCTCACCTGCCAGTTTAGCAGCCAGGTCAACATCAAGGTTTTTTACACCCTGATCTGTTTTAAAGTGGTATTTCACCCATACAGCTTGTCCTTCTGCGTTTACCCATTTAAATGTATGGCTGCCAAATCCGTGCATATGGCGAAGTGTTGCCGGAATACCACGGTCAGACATTAAAATCGTTACCTGATGAAGTGATTCAGGTGAAAGAGACCAGAAATCCCAAACCGCGTTCGGGTTTTTTAAGTGTGTTTGCGGATGGCGTTTTTGTGTATGAATAAAGTCAGGAAATTTGATCGCATCGCGAATAAAGAACACAGGTGTGTTGTTTCCGACGATGTCATAGTTGCCTTCCTCTGTATAAAATTTCACTGCGAAGCCGCGCGGGTCACGAACCGTATCAGCTGAGCCAAGCTCACCGGCAACCGTTGAAAAACGGATGAACATCGGTGTGCGTTTGCCTGCTTCAGATAAAAAGCCGGCTTTTGTGTATTTGGAGATATCATTGTTTGTTACTTCAAAATAACCATGGGCACCGGCACCTTTTGCATGAACTACACGCTCAGGGACACGTTCCCGGTTAAAATGCGCCAATTTTTCAAGTAAGTGAACATCCTGAATTAAAGTAGGGCCGCGCCGGCCAGCCGTTTGTGAATTTTGATTATCGCCAACAGGAGCACCCCAGCTGGTCGTTAAACGATTGCTTTTTTCGATCAAATGAATCACCTCATCAGATATTTGTTTAGCTTATATTGCAATGATAACACTTCTCAAACAAAAGTCAATATTTATTTATAATAATTATTAATAAAAATCTTTTCTTAAATGATATTTCTGAAAAAACCTTCTGATAGGACTATAGTAATGGTTTTGTGTTGTAAAGAACGGTTAATTGAGTAAGGTGAGAACGAGCTGGCATCACTCAGCAGTAAGCGGGTGTTTGAAAATGCCCAAGAATGTAAAAATTCCGCCGGGTTCGCTGTGCTGGGCCGGTATAAAGGAATTTAGGGCGGTTTTCCGAGTGCCAGGGGCGGAAAAATAGTTTACCGGCCGTCACATAGGAAATACCGCCCCAAAATAGTAGATACCGTCCATAAGCAGTGATTAATAAATTGAACAAATGATTTTCCGTACAGTAAACAGCCCGTGTAAAAAGCTTTATTCAATTTATACAGTTAAGAAGAAGTCCATTCTCCTCCATTTACGTGGAGTGTCTGCCCGGTAACAAAGCGTGAATCGTCCGAAGCAAGGTAAACATAAGTGGGTGCCAGTTCAAACGGCTGGCCCTGGCGGTTCATTGGATTGTTCACAAGCGGAACTTGATCTGCTGAAAAACTGGCCGGAATTAATGGTGTCCATACCCGCCCGGGTGCCACTGCATTCACGCGGATGCCCTTGCTGATAAGATTATTGGCCAATGCTCGCGTAAACCCGACATTCGCTGCTTTTGTAGCTGTATAATCAATTAATTCCTTATAGCCATCGTAAGCGACGACAGAAGCAGTATTAATAATCGAGCTTCCCGCTTTTAAATAAGGGAGCGCGGCCCGGGTAGTATAGAAATGAGAATAAATATTTACTTTAAACGTATTATCAAATTGTTCATCAGTAATATCCAGTAAGCTTAATTGCTGGAATTGAATGCCGACATGGTTGCAGAGAGTATCCAGTTTGCCGAAGGTTTCTACTGTTTTTTCAACTATATTTACACACTGCTGCTTTTCTCTTACATCACCGGGCAGCAGCAAACAGCGCTGTCCAAGCGACTCAATCCTTTTTTGGGTCCGTTCGGCGTCCTCATGCTCATCCAAATAAGAAATGGCTGTATCAGCACCTTCTTTAGCAAATGCAATAGCCACTGCCGCGCCAATTCCGCTGTCTCCGCCTGTAATAAGCGCAGTTTTCCCCTTTAATTTTCCGCTTCCTTTGTAATTTGGATTCTCAATAATAGGCTGAGGAACCATCCACTTCTCTAACCCTGGCTGGCGAAGCTGGCGCTGTTCGGGAACAGTTAATGGAACGTCCTGGTACTGGGTTATTTTTCCGTAGTTCGGGTAAAGAGGATATGTCTGACTGGCTTGCTTCGCAGCGGCTTTTTTTTCATTGGCCGA
This sequence comes from Domibacillus indicus, assembly GCF_000970685.1. GTDB lineage: Bacteria > Bacillota > Bacilli > Bacillales > Domibacillaceae > Domibacillus > Domibacillus indicus. The sequence goes on along the minus strand of NZ_LAJB01000011.1, from coordinate 138,102 downwards.
AATGGGAATCCCCTCCTTCTTGGTAAATAATAGCTAACATCACTTTATGTAAGGTGGGCTTCTGCTGTGCATATCCAACTGCCTTCATCTGTAAAATAAAAATTGCCTTTTAAATCCCTGCAGGCGGGAGGCAAGATAAAGAGTGCTTGAATAAAGTATGAAGGAACAAAATAGGAGGGAGACGGAGAGATGAATCCCGTTATTATTCATTACGAAGTGAAGTTACTGCTGATAAACCAGTCACATGAAAAAGAAGAGGTTATCTATACGGCAGACTCTTCACGCTATCAGCTGCCTAAAATAGGCTCCAGGCCGCCTTACTACTGCAATCCAAGATATGAACGGACCCGCCCGGTTATTTAAGCAATCTTTGCAAAGCCGCTGCAAATAGTTTATTTCAAACAATGGAATAATACGTCTTGATTACTCACTAATACAAGGGAGGACAAAAAATGGATCAGAATATGAAATACGGCAGCGATTATAAACGTATTCCTGCCACATCCGTCAACAGCGGCCAATCAATTAAAATGCAGCCTGATTTGCTTTGCCATACGATTCAAATTGTTAATATTTGCTTCGCTGGAAATCCGGAAACGAACGAATTTGTCCTAATTGACGCGGGAATGCCGGGATCTGCGGATGAGATCATTTCAGTTTCTGAAAAACATTTTGGACCAGACAGCCGTCCCAGAGCTATCATATTAACGCATGGCCATTTCGACCATGTTGGCGCTGTTATCGAGTTAATCCAGCATTGGGATGTGCCTGTTTATGCCCATGAGCTCGAGCTTCCTTTTTTAACAGGGCAAACAAGTTACCCCGAGCCGGACCCAACGGTCGAGGGAGGCGCCGTGGCCAAAATGTCTCCCATGTTCCCGAACGAACCGATTGATTTAGGCGGCAATATACGAAAACTTCCTGACGATCAAACGGTGCCGCATCTGCCTGATTTTCGCTGGATTCATACTCCAGGGCATTCACCCGGCCATGTTTCTTTATTTAAAGAAAAAGACAGGACCTTACTGGCAGGCGATGCCTTTGTCACAGTAAAACAAGACGCGCTTTACAAAGTGTTGACACAAAAGCAGGAATTGAATGGACCGCCCCGGTATTTGACTACAGACTGGGATGCGGCAAAAGCATCGGTGCAAAAATTGGCAAATCTTAATCCAGCCCTGGCTGTAACAGGACATGGACCGCCAGTGGAAGGGGAAGAGCTGTCGGGCGGACTGAAAAGATTAGTTCAGGAGTTTGACAGCGTAGCCGTTCCGGATTATGGAAAGTATGTAGGCAATGATTCAAAAAATGAATAAGAACTGGAATGTAAAGCATCAAAAGAAGCTGTTCCGTTTATACGGAACAGCTTTTTCAGCTGAACGAGCTGAGAAGAATGCCGCCCAGTGCACCAGTAACAACAACGACCCACGGGGGAACCTTCCAGTATACAAGCATGCTGAACAAAATCGCTGCAAAAACAAAATCAACAGCTGCGGTAACGGTGCTCGTCCAGATAGGAGTATAAAAAGCGGCGATCAGGATGCCGACAACGGCTGCATTAACCCCCATAAGCGCGCCTTGAATGTTTGGATTGCGGCGCAGCGCATCCCAAAAAGGAAGTGCGCCGAGAATAAGGAGAAATGCAGGGAGGAAAATCGCAAATGCTGCCAATAATCCACCCGCCCAGCCGTCGATGACAGCACCGATATAAGCAGCGAATGTAAAAAGCGGTCCGGGCACTGCCTGAGCGGCTCCGTAGCCGGCTAAAAACTGTTCTGCCGTCAGCCAGCCGGCCGGAACAAATTCACGCTCTAAAAGCGGAAGCACAACATGGCCGCCGCCAAAAACAAGCGCGCCGCTTCGATAAAAGCTGTCAAACAGAGCTATCCAGCTTAATGAGACGGTATCCCGCAAAATCGGCAGCAGAACGAGCAGGATAAAAAAGAGAAAGAGGCAAGCTGCGCCAAACGTCCGGGAAACAGGAAAAGAAAATGATGGTGCTGAATCTGTCTTATGCTCTTTATAGAGAAGAAAGCCTGCTATTGCAGCGATTAAAATAACGCTAACCTGCGTAAAAGCAGTCTGCCACAAAAGAACAATGGCCAGGGCAGCAAGAACAATTGCTTTTCGCTTTAAGTCCGGTGCTAGTTTTCCGGCCATGCCAAGAATAGCATGAGCCACAACTGCCACCGCCACAATTTTCAATCCGTGAATCCATCCGGCATCGGCCGCATTGAATTCTTGAAGCAAGAGCGCAAAAATAATTAAAGCAATAACAGATGGCAGGGTGAAACCGAGAAAGGCAATAATCCCCCCGAGAATGCCGCCGCGTATAACTCCGATTCCAATTCCGACCTGGCTGCTCGCCGGCCCGGGAAGGAACTGGCACAGAGCCACTAAATCAGCATAGCTTTTTTCGTCCATCCATTTGCGCCGGCGCACGTATTCTTCATGAAAATAACCTAAATGGGCAACCGGGCCTCCAAAAGAGGTAAATCCAAGCCGGGTTGAAACAAGCAGAATCTCCATTAGTGTACCAAAATTAATTTTTTTCATCGTCATCTCCTTTAGTCTTTAATTTCTTTAAACAGCTCACATGCTTTTTTGCGTGCTTCATTTAAGATATCCGTTCCCTTGTCCGTTATCGTATAGTATTTTCTTATTTTCCCTTCAATATTTCGGTCTTCACGGGTCAGAAGGCCGTCTTCTTCCATCGTGTGCAGGATAGGGTACAGTGTGCCGGGACTAATTGTATATCCATGCTCACGCAGCTCTTCCAGCATCCAGGCGCCAAAGATAGGGTGCTCTTTTGCGTGGTGAAGAATGTGAATATGGATAAAGCCGAGAAATAACTTGCGCAGTACTTTGTCTTCCAATAAGCTGTCTCCTCCCCATAACGAAAGTCAATATCGGTTTTCGTAATCAATGATAGCACATTATTTTGGATACGTTAATAAAAAGGCTAACCTTTACAAAATCTTAATATTTTAGGGGACAGCTGAGTAAAAAGCGGAGGGCTGCATAAAAGGCCAGAAAAAATACCGCTCTAAGGCGGCAGTGATTGAAAAGCATCGTTAAAGCAGTTTTTCACCAAGCAGGGAAGCGATCAGAGCAACTGCTGCATCACCTGTTTTGTTTTTTTCATCTAGGATTGGATTTACTTCTACAAACTCTGCTGATGTAACAATAGTTGATTCTTCCAGCATTTCCATGGCCAGATGGCTTTCCCGGTAGCTGAGGCCGCCCGCGACCGGTGTGCCAACGCCGGGGGCTTCAGTCGGATCGAGTCCATCAAGATCCAGAGAAAGGTGAACATAATCAGTCCGCTCGCGCAGGTAATCAATCGTTTCTTTCATAACGGTTGTCATGCCCAGACGGTCAATTTCATGCATTGTATATACTTTAATGCCCAGTTCTTTAATAAGCTTTCGTTCTCCCTCATCCAGGTCACGGGCACCTATAATGACCACATGCTCAGGCTTTATTTTCGGAGCAAAGCCGCCTATGCTGGTTAAAGACGGCTGCCCGATACCAAGACTGGCGGCAAGCGGCATACCGTGAATATTCCCGGACGGAGACGTATCAGCAGTGTTTAAATCTCCATGCGCGTCATACCAGATAACGCCCAATTTTTTGTGTTTCCTCGCGATTCCGGCAAGCGTTCCAAGAGCAATGCTGTGATCGCCGCCCAGCACAAGCGGAAAGCGGCCTTCCATAACGGTTTCTTCTACTTTTTCTGCCAGCAGTTCACTTGCTTTCACAACGGCATCTAAATTTTTTAAATTGGTATTATCAGGCTGGGCCGCATTTTCAGGAATCTCAACGGCAATATCTCCCTTGTCATGCACAATATAGCCAAGGCTTTCGAGGCGTTCATGCAGCCCGCCGTAGCGGATGGCACTCGGTCCCATGTCAACTCCACGGCGGGTCTGCCCCAAATCCATCGGCACACCGATGATAGATACATGTCTCTTACTCATAGAAAAACCTCCTTCTCTCCTAAATGTCCTGTCTATTCATTAAAAACGTAAAAAAGAAATGGTTCAAGCGTGCATAAATTCGAATATTCATACAATTTACGGAAACCTGCTGTTGGTATTTAGAAAAGAAGCGGCAAGCTGTACCAGTTACAATAAACGGGAAAATTTATTGTTCATCTTTTAAAAGTATTCATGTAGCTTCGATTTCGCATATCTTTTTATTATGGGTAATGTTTTCTTTTTCATAATTGAATGCATTCGCATTCTGCCGTCTCATTATGAAGAAGTATAAATGAAGTTCCTGAAAAATCATATATTTTAACGAAACCGCTGAAATTGGGCAGTTGGGAATTATTAAATCCACCATATGCAGGGAAAAGTCATTTTGGAAATGTTTTGATGTGGAAAGGGGAAAAAAGAATGGAATCAGCCGATAAATCAACACAATTAATGAAGCAGGCAGAGCGGTTCGGGGCGCATAACTACCAGCCGCTGCCTGTCGTTATAGCGGAAGCAGAGGGTGTTTGGGTAAAAGATCCGGAAGGAAACCGGTATATGGATATGCTCAGTGCCTACTCCGCTGTTAATCAGGGGCACCGCCATCCAAAAATTATTCAGGCGCTGAAAGATCAGGCAGACCGGGTAACATTAACATCCAGAGCATTTTATAACGATCAGCTAGGTCCATGGTGTGAAAAAATTTGCAGGCTGACAAACAAAGACATGGCGCTGCCAATGAATACGGGAGCCGAAGCAGTTGAAACAGCAGTAAAAGCAGCCCGCCGCTGGGCGTACGATGAAAAGGGAGCAGCGGAAAATCAGGCAGAAATCATCGTCTGCACCGGCAATTTTCACGGACGGACGATGACAGCCGTATCCCTTTCATCTGAAGCGCAGTACAAGCGCGGCTTCGGGCCAATGCTGCCAGGCATCAAGCTGATTCCTTATGGCGATATTGACGCGCTTAAGGCGGCAATCACCCCGAATACAGCTGCCTTCTTAGTTGAGCCAATTCAGGGAGAAGCGGGAATTATTATTCCGCCGCCGGGCTTTCTAAAAGCCGCATCGGTGCTTTGCCGGAAGCATAATGTTTTGTTTATTGCCGATGAAGTTCAAACAGGGCTCGCCCGTACCGGCAGGCTGTTTGCCTGTGACTGGGAAGGTGTAAAACCGGATATGTTTATTCTTGGAAAAGCGCTTGGAGGGGGGGTATTTCCCATTTCCTGCGTTGTGGCGGATAAAAATATACTAAAAATATTTAATCCGGGATCACATGGATCAACGTTCGGCGGAAATCCGCTGGCCTGTGCTGTGTCCATTGCCTCGCTCGAGGTAATAGAAGAAGAAAACCTTGTTACCCGGTCGCTTGAACTGGGCACGTATTTTCAAAAAAAGCTTGCTGAGCTTACGCACCCGGCAATCAAAGAAGTACGAGGGAGGGGCTTATTAATCGGTGTTGAATTAAAAGAAGCAGCCCGTCCCTATTGTGAAAAGCTGAAGCAGAAGGGTCTTCTGTGCAAGGAAACACATGATACAGTTATCCGCTTTGCACCGCCTTTAACTATTTCAATAGAAGAATTGTGCTGGGCGATTGAAAGAATCAAAAGGATTTTCACGTAAAACCTGCCAGCTTTCCCTGTTATGCCAAGAAAAAACACTTGAAAAAATAGTTATGCGAAAATATAGATTGAATTTTCAGAAAGTATATTTCAAAATGAAGAAATAATCTTTTTTATTTTAGTTAGAAAGGAAGTGGCCGCTATGGCAGCATTATTATGGGATTCACCGGAAAAGCTTCGTGGATTGCTCGCTGAGCTTGTCAGCTGGAAAAGCATTACACTGACCGAGGATGAGCGGCAGTTTCCGATGAAGCTTCAATCAAAGCTTTTACAGCTGGACTATTTCCAAAGAAAACCAGACCATTTGGCTCTGCATACAGCTGATTCCCGCAGAAAATTCATTACAGCACTCTACAAGCATCCGGAAGCAGTAAAAACAATTTGCTTTATCAGCCATTTTGATACGGTCAGCACCGAAGAATACGGGGAGCTGGAGCCGCTGGCGACACAGCCCGAGGAACTAACCGCCTATTGGATGGAGCGGCCAAATGATTTGCCTGATGATGCACTTGAAGATTTGCAGTCAGGCCATTACTTATTTGGGCGCGGGACAATGGATATGAAAATGGGGCTGGCGCTTCATCTTCAGCTGCTTGAAAAAGCAAGCGTGGAAAACTGGCCGGTTAATCTTCTCCTTCTTTCCGTTCCGGATGAAGAAGTCAATTCAGCCGGGATGCGTGCCGCTGTACCGAAGCTGCTGGAGCTTCAAGAAGAATTCGGTCTTACATACAGCCTTTTCGTAAACAGTGAGCCGGTATTTACGCAAAAACCCGGCGATACAGCACGCAAGGTTTACACAGGCACGATTGGCAAGATGATGCCCGGAGCGCTTTTTTATGGAAGGGAAACACATGCAGGCGAACCATTTAACGGGCTGACCTCCACTTATATTGCTTCTTTTCTAACAAGAAAAATGGAATGGAACCCGCTGTTTCAGGAAACGGTGTTTGGCGAATCGACGCCGCTGCCGGTGACGTTGCAGCAAAAAGACCTTCGGCTGGAATATTCAACCCAGACACCCTGCCGGTCCTCTGCGCTCTATAATGTGTTTACACTGAAACAAACACCCCGGGAAATTATGAATATATTTGAACAAACGGCTCAAATAGCGGCAGAAGAGTGCAGCAAAGCATATCAGGCTATTTGCCGGGCGAACCGGATTCAGGCGATTGGAAAAGTGCGTGTTCTCCGCTATGAAGAGCTGCTCTCGCATTCTGCCGGGAAATTCGGAAACGAGTTTGTGGAAGAAGTAAAAGCGGATGTCTATGCAAATGAGGAATGGGATGACCGTGAAAAGTCGATTCGAATAGCCGACAGATTAATTATCCAGTCGCAGGAACTGGCGCCGGCAGTCATCTTATTATTTGCTCCTCCTTTTTATCCAGCAGTAAATTCTTCAGGTGACGAGCTGGTAGAGAAAACAGTGGACTTTCTGAAGAATCTTGCAGAAAAGAAGTTTGGAATGCCGATTGAGCGTGTCCATTACTTTAATGGGATTTGTGATTTAAGCTACGTGAACGGAAGCGGTGAAGGAGAAGGCTGGCAGGCGTTTGAACGAAATACTCCGGTCTGGAAGGAAGTTTATTCTATTCCGTTTTCCGAAATGGCCAGGCTTCAGGCTCCTGTTTTAAATATCGGTCCGTTTGGAAAAGACGCTCATAAACGAACGGAACGGCTGCATATCCAGCACGCTTTTGAGCAGCTGCCCTTTTTGCTGGAGAAGTGGATAAAGGAAGTAATGCTTTGACCCAGGTCAAGGCTTTTTTTTTTTTGGGGCAGCGTGCTTTAGCATCCGGCAGTTCTCCGTGCTTTTCTTATGAATGTATGGACAAAAGTATCAGATGTATGGTACCTTTTAACTGATACTGATTATCAATTGCATTCTTTGCAGATAAAGGAAATATAAATGAGGTAAAACAATGGGCACGCTGCGCGCTTTGCTGACTATATTGCTGTGATGAGCAAAGGTGCTATTGTTTGCGGAGGAACACCCGAAACAGTTATGACAAAAGAAAATCTATATAACGTTTTTCAAACTGAAACGGAAATTGTCCGTGATCCGCGGTCGAAAAACCAGTTTGTTTAACATATGACCTGGTAGAGGTGCCGGAGGTTTCACTGGCAGGGAGCCGTTAAATGTAAATAAATAAAGCAGGTGACTGTGTGATTAAGCAATTTTTTTCTTATTATCGTCCATATAAGAAGCTTTTCTTTCTGGACTTTTTTTGTGCGGTGCTGGCCGGGCTGTTGGAGCTCGCTTTCCCGCTTGTCGTTAACTATTTTATCGACACTCTTTTGCCCGGAGAAAACTGGAATTTAATTTTAGCCGCCAGCCTCGGCCTGCTGTTTATCTATGTTGTGAATGCGGGCTTACAGTATGTTGTTACGTACTGGGGGCATATGCTCGGCATTAACATTGAAACCGATATGCGCAGCAGGCTGTTTGCGCATGTGCAAAAGCTGTCATTTCGTTTTTTTGATAATACGAAAACCGGGCACCTTATCTCCCGGATGACCAGTGATTTGATGGAAATTGGAGAGATGGCGCATCATGGACCAGAAGACCTGTTCATTGCTTTTATGACATTAACCGGAGCGTTTGGCATTATGCTTACAATTAACTGGAAGCTTGCGGTCCTGACCTTTATTATTGTCCCGGCGGTTTTATGGCTGGCCGTATTCTTTAATAAAAAAATGACGGGAGCATTTCACCGGTTATTCGGCGACATTGCTGATTTCAATGCCCGTATTGAAGACAGTATGGGCGGCATCCGGGTCGTGCAGGCGTTTGCCAATGAGCCGCATGAAAGAGAGCAGTTTGAAGAAAACAACCGCCGCTTCCGCTTCACGAAGCTTCTCTCTTATAAGATTATGGCGCAAAATATGTCAATCAGTTATATGCTTATGCGGATTGTAACTCTTTTTGTGCTGATTTGCGGAACGTATTTCGTTATGCAGAATGAGCTGACATATGGCGAGTTTGTCGGATTTATTTTGCTTTCGAATATTTTCTTCCGGCCGATCGAAAAAATAAATGCTATTATTGAAAGCTATCCAAAAGGCATTGCCGGCTTTAAACGGTATGTAGAGCTTCTCAATACGGAACCGGATGTAGCTGATTCGCCAGATGCCATCCAAGTGGAGACAGTAAAAGGCAATATTCAATATCATAACGTTACGTTCGGCTATGAAGGAAAAAAACCGGTACTGAATCATATCAGCCTTTCTATTCAAGCAGGAGAAACCGTGGCATTTGTCGGGCCGTCCGGTGCAGGGAAAACGACGATGTGCAGCTTGCTGCCGCGTTTTTATGACGCAGAGGAAGGCTTTATTTCGATTGATGGAATTGATATTAAAAATATGTCGCTTGCCTCACTCAGACGCCAAATTGGAATTGTCCAGCAGGATGTATTTTTATTCTCGGGAACGATTCGTGAAAATATTTTATATGGTGACCTTGGTGCCTCGGATGAAGCTGTTATGGATGCAATCAAGCGCGCACGACTTGAGGAATTTGTAGCCTCTCTTCCGGAGGGGCTGGAAACAATTATTGGCGAGCGCGGTGTAAAGCTGTCGGGCGGACAAAAGCAGCGTCTCGCCATTGCAAGGATATTCTTGAAAAATCCGCCAATTTTAATTTTAGATGAAGCCACGTCCGCGCTTGATACAGAAACAGAGCTTGCGATCCAGCAGGCACTGGCAGAGCTTGCCGTTGGGCGGACTACTCTCGTTATTGCCCACAGGCTGGCGACGATTAAACATGCGGACCGGATTATCGTTGTTACACCGGACGGGATTAACGAGCAGGGGAGCCACCATGAGCTGCTGGAACAAAATGGCCATTACCGGCGCCTGCATGAAGCTCAGTTCGGCAGCTTCTGATGTTTAAAAAAGCCTTTCCTGCCACATGGGGAAAGGTTTTTTTATGAGGATTCAAGCAGCAGCAATCGGGCCGGGGCATTTGTGTGAATGGCGGCGGGTACAATAGTAATAATGAGAAATGAAGAGAAAATGTACGGGGAAGCTGCCAGGCGATATACATAGCAGCTTTTAGCCGGAGGTGTATGGCGGATTGCATCCGCCGGGCAAGCAGGCAAACAAGCTGACGAAAGGGATTTGCTTCCTTATACTGAATGGGAAGAACGAAGGAGGGACATGATGAGCGAGACGGTTTATTTAAACGAACGGCTTTTTCAAGCTCTGGATTTTCAAGAGGAAGCTGTTCAAAAAGGTGAAAAGCAGGTGCCAAAAATTGCGTTCCATTTTAATGTAACGCATGAGGAATACCATGATGTGACAACGCTGCTTTATCAAAATGATTTCCATGTCAGCGTGCCGGCCCGGAATATAGAGTTTAAGGGAACGATTCACAAGTATTCCACATCAACGGTTAATTTATATGAAAAAGGCGCAGCAGGTGACTTTTATTTAGAGATTGTCGGCTATTAAAAGGAGGAAAAAGCAATGCTTTCAGTGAGCGGAATCAAGCCGGTTGTTGACACAGAAGCAATTGAAACAGCAATCGAACAAGGGAAACACAACAGTACACACCGGATTACCATCAGCTTTAAAGACCGGGAGCAGCAGCACGTGGGCGATCTGGATGTTTACTTTATTGTGAAAAGCCCTGAAGACGAAAACGAAACAGAAGAAATTGATGTGTATTTTAACGTCCCGTTTTTTAGTGTTTACGAAACGGAGGGCGAACGTTTTATGGAAGAAGCCGAAGCAATGCAGTTCATTTTTATTAATTTCGCAAGTGAGGTTCAAAATGTGGTGGACGAAGTGCTTAACACGCTTTATGAAAGCTTCGAAAAATAAAAAAGAGGCCGCTTTTCATGAAGGAAAAGCGGTCTTTTCATTGATCATTTTTAAAAGCTTCTTTAGTGCGAATGACTGGTATGCACCTTTTTTTGTAATAATCCCCAGATTCCAGGGGAGCAGCTGATGGAGAGGAATCATGATAATGGATGGGTTTGATTGCTTTTGAAATACAGATTTCGGAAGTATGGTCACGCCAAGGCGTGAAGCAACCAGTTCAAAGATAAGATCCCATTGCGAGCTTTCGTATGAAACAGCTGGATTAAACCCTGTCTTTTTACAGGCGTTCAATACATAATCATGCAGGGTGAAATTTTTTGAAAAAACGATGAATTTTTCATCCTGAAGCTCGGAAAGGGCAACTGCCTGGCGTTCAGCCAGCGGGTGATCGCTATGCGTATAAAGAGCAAACTCATCTGTGATAAATGAATAAATATCGAATATACCTTCATCGACCGGCAGCACAACAATCCCAACATCCACACTTCCGTCAGCGGTAAGCTGTTCAATAACCTTCGCCCCGTCCTCTACAAGTTCCAGGACAACGTTCGGATACCGCTCATGGAATCTTCTCGCTATTTGCGGGAAAAAGAGTGTACCGATCAGAGGAGGTACGCCAATTCGGATCGTTCCAGCTGCTACAGCCATCAGCTCATCCAGCAGCACGGGAAGCTCACGAAGCGGCGCCATTGCTTTGGATGCCTGAGCATAAACAACTTTGCCGGCATCGGTTAAATAAAGGTGGCGGGTAGAACGGTCAAACAGCTCAACATGCAGTTCTTCTTCTAATTTTTTGACCGCCTTGCTTAAGGAAGGCTGAGAGCTATAAGAATGCTCTGCCGCTTTTGTAAAGCTTTTATAGTCTGCTACATATAAAAAAGACTGCAGGTCGCGAAGTTCCAATACAATCACTCCTTATCCCCTTAAAAAGCGAAAGACTTTGTGGGTATGTTAATTTATTCTTTAACAGAATAAAGTTTATTCTATTTATGTATTTTACTTATATATTCTCTGGATGTAAACTCTTACATAAGAAAATAACTGAAAGGGGAACAGGGCATGAGCAAAGTGATGTCATCATTTCCGAAAGCGGTTTCAGACATTAGGGATGGAGCTTCTATTGCTGTCGGGGGGTTCGGTTTGTGCGGTATTCCGGAAAAAGCGATTCAAGCGCTCTGTGAGCAAGGAACAAAGGATTTAACAATTTACAGCAATAATTGCGGAGTGGATAACTGGGGGCTCGGGCTGCTTCTAGCCAATAAACAAATCAAAAAAATGGTGTCCTCCTATGTGGGAGAAAACAAAATTTTTGAACAGCAGTTTTTAAACGGTGAGCTGGAAGTGGAATTAACACCGCAGGGAACGCTGGCTGAGCGGATGCGTGCAGGAGGGGCGGGAATCCCGGGGTTTTATACGGCGACGGGGGTTGGCACACCGATTGCGGAAGGAAAAGAAACGAAGAAATTTGATGGGAAAACATATTTGCTTGAAAAAGGAATTACGGCGGATTTTGCTTTTGTAAAGGCATGGAAGGCGGATACACTTGGAAATCTTGTTTTCCGGAAGACGTCCCGCAATTTCAATCCTCTTGCAGCAATGGCAGGCAAAATTACGATTGCGGAAGCAGAGGAAATTGTCGAGCCGGGCGAACTGGACCCGGATGAAATTCATACACCAGGCATTTATGTTCAAAGGCTGCTTTTAGGGACTGATTATCAAAAACGAATCGAACGCCGGACGGTTGTCACGGCTCGCTAAAAAGGAGCGGATTATTAATGAAGGATAAGCGGATAGCAATTGTGAAGCGGGCGGTAAAAGAAATTCAGGACGGCATGAATGTCAACCTTGGTATTGGGATGCCGACCCTGGTTGCAAATGAAATTCCAGCTGACTTTAATGTGCTGCTTCAATCGGAAAATGGGCTGCTCGGCATTGGTCCGTATCCAGTTGAAGGCAAAGAGGACCCAGACTTGATTAACGCTGGCAAAGAAACGATTACTACGATGCCGGGTTCTTCGTTTTTTGACAGTGCAGAATCATTTGCAATGATCCGGGGAGGGCATATTGACCTCGCTATTTTGGGGGGCATGGAAGTGTCCGAAACAGCGGATCTTGCCAACTGGATGATACCGGGGAAAATGGTGAAAGGCATGGGCGGCGCAATGGATTTAGTAAATGGCGCCAAACGGGTCGTCGTTATTATGGAGCATGTAAACAAACACGGCGAATCGAAAATAAAAAAAGAATGCTCGCTGCCGTTAACGGGGCAGGGAGTTGTGCACCGCCTGATTACCGACCTTGCTGTTTTTGATTTCACCGATAAAGGCATGATGCTTATTGAAACGATGGAAGGAATTACGATTGAAGAAGTAAAAGAGAAAACAGCGGCTTCCTTTACAGTGGCACCAGAATTCGCGGAGGTGAAATAAGTGGCAAAAACAGTCATTCTTGAAGGAGCACGCACACCGGTGGGCAAGTTCGGAGGAGCACTTGCCCCATTAACAGCCGCACAGCTGGGCGGCATTGCCATGAAAGAAGCAATGAAGCGGGCGGGCGTAAAGCCGGAACAGCTGGGTGAAATCATTTTTGGCAATGTTCTTCAGGCTGGCCAGGGACAGATTCCTTCACGGCAAGCAGCCCGTGAAGCGGGTATTTCCTGGGGAATTAAAACGGAAACAATCAATAAAGTGTGTGCATCAGGCCTTCGAAGTGTAACGATAGCTGACCAGATTATCCGGAGCGGCGATGAAGAAGTTATTCTGGCCGGCGGCATGGAATCAATGTCCAATGTACCGTACGGAACAGCTAAAGCAAGATGGGGTGCCCGTATGGGGGATGTGCCAATGATAGATTTAATGATACATGATGGGCTGTCATGCAGCTTTACAGGTGTGCATATGGGCACGTACGGAAATGCGACGGCGGAAGAACTGGAACTGACACGTGAAGACCAGGACAATTGGGCGGCCAGGAGCCATCAGCGTGCCATCATGGCTATTGAAAACGGAACGATGGCAGAAGAGATTGTGCCGGTTCAGGTGCCGCAGCGCAAAGGAGATCCGATTATCGTTGATCAAGATGAAGCGCCGCGGAGAGATACTACACAGGAAGCTCTCGCAAAGCTGCGCCCTGCCTTTGGCAAAGACGGGACGATCACTGCAGGAAATGCGCCCGGTGTGAATGACGGGGCAGCTGCTCTCGTCTTAATGAGTGATGAACGGGCCCAAAAGGAAGGAAAACCGTTTTTAGCAACAATACTTGCCCATGCTGAAGTAGCCGTTGAAGCGGAAAGATTTCCGCAGACTCCCGGACTTGTCATTAATGAAATTTTAAAGAAAACAGGAAAAACTGCAGAGGAAATTGAGTTGTTTGAAATAAATGAGGCTTTTGCGGCAGTAGCTCTCGCCAGCAGCAAAATTGCCGGTCTTGACCCTGAAAAAGTAAACGTTAACGGCGGCGCGGTCGCGTTTGGGCACCCGATTGGTGCAAGCGGCGCACGCATCATTCTGACACTCGCCTATGAACTTCGGCGCCGTGGTGGAGGGATTGGTATCGCGGCAATCTGTTCCGGAAGCGGCCAGGGAGATGCAATTATGATTGAAGTAAAATAATTAAAGCGGGCTGTCTCAATGGCTGAGACAGCTTTTCTATTCAAAGCATTTCAATTTGATTTAAATTAAAGCCCTGACGCCGATGAAGAATCTTATCATATTTAACTCGAATTTGAATAACTAACAAAAAGGAAGGGGTGTGCTGGATGCACAGCCAGGCTGAAAAGATAAGTGGGAGATGAAGTGTTTGGGCCGGTTTCTTCTCTGGCCGGGGCGGAAAAAATATTTTACCGCCCGAGGCGTCATGAATTTTGCCTCTAAACAGCATATTCCGCCCCAAAAAGCTGTTTTCTTAATAAGAAACAGTTTTTTTGTTCAAAAGTGGTAAAAAATCCAGAGGCGCGATACGATAAAAGAAGATCAGTTACTAAAGGGGGAGAAAAAATGGCAGGCGAGCAAAAACAGCAGTTATTTAAAGAAGCAATGGGCAATTACCCGACAGGTGTTACTGTTGTAACAACAGCAGCTGCTAACGGCGAGCCAGTAGGACTAACCGTTAATTCATTTGCGTCCGTCTCACTGGACCCGCTTTTAATTCTATGGTCGATTGATCATAAAGTGTCAACCATTCAAGAGTTTGTAAAAAGCGGAAAATTCGCGGTCCATATTCTGGCCGGGGACCAGCAGGATCTTTGTATGACGTTTGCCACAAAAGGCGTGGACCGCTTCAGCACCTGTAAATGGTCTTTTTCACCAGAATACAATCTGCCGATTATCGAAGGCGCGTTTGCTGTGCTGCAGTGTAACACATTCAAAACAGTTGAAGCAGGGGACCATACAATTTTGATTGGGGAAGTAGACGATATCCAGATTAACGCCGATAAAGATCCGATGCTTTATCACCGGCGGCATTTCGCTTCCATACCGGCAGAGTTTTATAATACAAATAAATAAAAGAAAAAGCATGGGCGCTGTCCATGCTTTTTTATATTCTGGCGCTTCCAGCGTTTGCTTCACTAAATTAGCCAACAAAAAAATTTTTTAAGAATGTTTAAAAGCAAGGCTCATATATTTATCTTTGTGGTTTATTTTTCAAATCGAGGAGGAAGAAAAGTGGTTATGAATTTGTCAGGTGTAAAATGGGCAGCAGCGGCTTTTGCAATTTTGTCTCTGGCAGCGGCATTTCTGTTTGGCCCGGTTTCAAATGCGTCTGCATCGATTAATTATGGGGAGGAAGCTGCGGCCACAGCCGGCAGGTATGTGGGAACCCCTTATAAATATGGCGGGACAACCCCAAAAGGATTTGATGCAAGCGGCTTTACCCAATATGTGTACAAAACGGCGTCAGCCAAAATGGCTATTCCGCGTACAAGCACAGAACAGTACAAAATAGGAAAAGCGGTTAGCAAAAAAGAATTAAAAGCAGGAGACCTGGTTTTTTATGCAACCGGCGTGAAAGGAAAAGTATCGTTTGTGGGTATCTATGATAAAAACGGGACCTTTATCGGCGCAACCTCCAAAGGAGTAAAAGCCGTAAAAATGAGTGATAAGTACTGGCAGGACCGGTATATAGGAGCAAAGCGAATTATAAAATAAAAACCCATGCTTCGCTAAAATGAGGGAATATGCTGTACGGGTAAAAAAGCGGTCTGCTGTGTTTAAGGCAGGCCGCTTTTTTGATATTTAAAAAAAAGGAAGTAACAGGGCGGAACAACAGAGTAACAAGTTTCAATTCACGTTATACCGGACAAAATCAGTGTCTTTTATTTACCGGGAAATTGGTACACGCTAGGATAAGAATAAAATATAGAAAAGGAGCGGGAGCACTATGGCGTACGAAATAAAGTTTCCTGAGAATTTTTTATGGGGCGGCGCAACAGCGGCTAACCAGATAGAAGGGGCCTACAATGAAGCCGGCAAGGGACTGTCAAATAACGATGTGATCGAGCGGATTAAGCCGGAGGACCGGAAAAAGCTGCATTTGCCATTTCCCTCAACAGAAGAAGTAAAAGAAGCGCTTCGTGATGAAGCAAGCCGCCATTTTCCGAAGCGGTACGGCATTGATTTTTACCATCGCTATAAAGAAGATATCGCGTTGTTTAAAGAATTAGGATTTAAAGCATTCCGGCTGTCGATTGCCTGGACTCGTATTTTTCCGAATGGGGATGAGGCAGAGCCAAACGAAGCGGGGCTTGCTTATTACGATGAACTGTTTGACGAGCTTCTGAAAAACGGCATCGAGCCGGTGGTGACGTTGTCTCATTATGAAATGCCGCTTCACCTGTCCATGGAGTATGGCGGCTGGACCAATCGGAAAACGATTGATTTCTTTACGCGCTATGCAAAAACGGTTTTGAATCGCTTTAAAGATAAAGTGAAATACTGGATCACCTTTAATGAAATTAACTCAATTTTAATGAGTCCCTTTATCAGCGGCGGATTCCTGCGGGACCAGGTGAAGGAAGAAGAAGTACTGCAGGCATCATTTCAGGCAGCGCATCATCAGCTTGTTGCAAGCGCCAGAGCGGTTGAAGCATGCCGCCGTCTTGTGCCTGGCGGGAAAATTGGCTGCATGGTGCTGGGTATGCTGAATTATTCAAATACGCCGCATCCCGGCGACATGCTGGCGGCACTCCAGGACCAGCATAAAACCTTTTTCTTTACAGATGTTCATGTGCGCGGGCACTATCCTGCTTATATGAACCGCTTCTTCCATGAGAACAATATTACGATTGAGATGGCACCGGAAGATGACCAGGTGCTGAAAGAAAATCTTGTTGACTTTGTTTCTCTCAGCTACTATATGTCCACGGTATCTGCGCGGCCGGAAACTGCCGGTGAGCAGGCAGCGGGAAATATTTTAACCAATTTGAAAAACCCATATTTGGAAGCCTCGGATTGGGGCTGGCAGATTGATCCGACTGGCCTTCGCACTCTGCTGAACATGTTTTATGAACGGTATGAAAAACCGCTTTTTGTAGTGGAAAATGGACTTGGAGCTTTTGATAAAGTAGAAGAAGATGGTTCAATTCATGATCAATACCGCATCGATTATTTGGGCCGGCACATTGCAGCGATGAAAGAAGCGGTGGGTGACGGGGTTGACTTAATGGGCTATACAGCCTGGGGCCCGATTGATCTTGTCAGCTTCTCTACATCTGAAATGTCCAAACGGTACGGGTTTATTTACGTTGACCTTGATGATGATGGAAAGGGAACCCTGGCTCGAAGCAAAAAGAACAGCTTTGCCTGGTATCAAAATGTGATTGCGACAAATGGAGAAGAACTATAATTTTAAAAAACGGATTGCTTTCAGGCGCAATCCGTTTTTTATTGTTTTTGCCGGGACAGCCGGTATATTTCCCGGGCAAGTGATTCAAGAATATAAACAACAGGTACCTGGGTGGTAATATTGGATTCTTCGAAACGCTCTTCTGAAACATAATAAGAGAGATTCAAATCGGAAATTTTAGCCACGGTACAATGCTTATTGTTTGTAATACTGATTACAACGCTTCCTGCTTCACGCATCTGGTGTGCGTGCCGGACTGTATAATCATTTTCACCGGAAACAGATAAAACAACGGTTGCGCTGTTTTGAAGGAAATCTGTATGGATTGGGTAGTGAGGGTCTTTTATGTACAAAGCCAGCTTTCCCAGGCTGGAAAAATAGCGGGCGCCGTATTCCGCCAAAATGCCGGAGCTGCCAATGCCAATAAAAATAATACTGTCTGCTGCTTCCATAATACGTGCCGCTTCTGAGATATGTTCTTCAATAGGACCATTCAGCGTTCGCTCAAAAAATTCTGTGACCGAATGGTTCATGCTTTTCAGATGCTTTTGGCCATCTTCTTGTAAATGAAGCTTCAGCCTTACCTTAAATTCAGAAAATCCATCACAGCCTGCTTTTCGGCAGAAGCGTAAAATGGTGGCAGTGGAGACATGTGTTTCGGCTGCCAGCTCACGGATACGCATATAAATCACTTTATGGCTGTTTTTTGAAATGTATTGATATACAGCGGTTTCAAGCTCATTGAAAGAAGCAATCATTTCATTTGTAAACACTCCGGTATCTTCTCCTATAAAAAAAGCCGCTTTGTTATAAAAGAAAGCGGCTTTTTTGCTTATTCTTCACCGATAATTTTCACTTCTGTTTCCAGCTGAACGCCGAATTTTTCATATACGGTTTTTTGTGCATGACGGATCAGATGCAAATAATCGCTTGAAGAAGCGCTATCTACATTAACAATAAAGCCCGCATGCTTAGTAGAAATTTCAGCGCCGCCGATACGGGTTCCCTGGAGGCCGCTGTCCTGGATGAGTTTTCCAGCGAAGTATCCGGCCGGGCGTTTGAAAACACTTCCGCATGAAGGGTATTCCAGCGGCTGTTTAGATTCGCGAAGAGCAGTAAACGTGTCCATCGCTTCTTTAATTTCCTCATAGTTTCCAGGCTTTAGCTCAAAAACAGCCTCTAAAATAATATAATCTTTTTCTGTAAACACACTTTTGCGATAGCCAAAATGAAAGTCGTCTTCTTTTAACGTTATCAGCTCGCCTTCATAGGAAAGGACAACCGCCTTCGTTAAGACATTCGATGTTTCTCCCCCATAGGCTCCTGCATTCATAACAAGGGCTCCACCGACTGAGCCGGGAATACCGCATGCAAATTCAAGTCCCGTTAAATGATGATCAAGAGCTGTGCGGGAAACATCAATAATCTTTGCGCCGCTTCCGGCTGTAATGGAAGTTCCGTCAACGTGAATTTGGTCAAAATATTCCAGGGCAATGACAATGCCGCGCAGCCCTTTATCCCGAACAAGCACATTTGATCCATTGCCTAAAATAGTCAGGGGTGTCTTGTTTTCTTTCGCATATTTGATAACTGTTTGTAAGTCGTCTATATGTTTAGGCTTCACAAAAACATCCGCTGTTCCGCCTGTTTTTGTATACGTATGTTTACAGAGTGGAAACATTGAATACACAGATTGTTCATCAATCTGTTTCTTTAAGTCGTTTGCAATTTGCAGCGCATCGATAGCTGCTCACCTTCCTTTTCGCATAATCCATTCCTATTATAAAGGATATGACGGGATTCGTTAATGATCTTTCTTTTTTTGAGAAATGTTCCCTATGTTTCAGGGTAATGAGTATAGTATAAACAGGATTCTTTCTATTTAATAATGATGGGGTATTTTTTAAAAGAGGTGAGAGAATGGAAAAAACAAAAAGCTCTAAATTTATTCAGCAGCATTTAGCGAATGAACGAACCTACCTTGCCTGGGTACGGACGGCGATCGCCATTATTGGAATTGGGTTTCTTGTTATTAACCTTCATTTTAATTTTCTCCCCCAGCATTCTGCTAAAGCGGATTTGGCGGCCAATGTGGTTGGGATCATCGCTGTCATTTCAGGCCTTTTTGTCATTGGCTTTTCAACATACAGCTACTTTGCGAAAAGCAAAACGATTGATAACGAAGTGTTTAAGCCGGAGAAAAACAGCATTTTGGTTCTGACCGGCATTATTGCCGTGACCATGATTATTTTTGGCCTGTATGTCACCTTTATCTTTTTATGAAAATATTTTAAAGACGAAAAGAAGAGAAGGGATTTCTCAGCCGAAAAGTAGTTTTCTACTAGCCAGAAACAAACGTTTTTTGAAGAGCAATGTCAAGGGCTGCCGTCTGCTTCACCTGTCCGCTCGTCCTGCGGAAGTTTCCGCCGGCAGCCCTCCGCCCGTTGTTTTTCTAAAAAAGAAAGAAATATAAAGAGGTTTTTCTGCCATTCCCCTTTTAATGTATAAAAGAAAATCACCCGGGTTTTCCTTTTGTGATTTTTCCTTTCTGCCAGCTTGTAAATGCTGCCTTTTCTATACTTGGACAATATATCATGCCGGCATCTTATTCACATGCAAATATGCTGGATTTAAACGGGCGAATAGATAGCCAGCTTTTAATGATCCTGCGAGTAATAAATAGAGGTAAACAAAAAACCGATACAGTGAGCAACATACAGTGCGGTCATTAAAAAAAAGGAAAAGGAAATACCGTCAACAAAAATGACAACAGCCCATGCAATAATCAGTACTCCGAAGGTAATATTCCAGGAAGCCGCTCTTGCCTTCCTGCTTAACTCCTTCTGCCTTTCGTCAAACCATCTTTTTTTCCTGCCGATCCGGCGGTTAATCAAATAAACGATCCCGGCAATAAGCAGTCCTGCGGCAAGTCCGGATAAGCCAATTAAATTATTCATCAATGTTTTCATCTCCTTCAAAAATAAACAGCTCTTCAATTGAACAGCGAAAGACTTGAGCGAGTTTGTGGGCAAGCACGAGCGAGGGTTTGTATTTCCCTTTTTCCAGTGAAATAATGGTCTGTCTCGATACATTTAATTTTGTTGATAAGTCTTCTTGAGTGATTTGAAAAAAAAGGCGTTTTTCTTTAATTTTATTTTGCATAAATTCCCTCTATTCGTAAAGCTTACTTTACGTAAAGTGTACTTTACAAACATGCTGATGTCAACCTTGCTTTACATTGATAAAAAAATAAGCCAAAAGGAGGGGGTAAGGAATTCTTGAGAGACAAACCCGACTATAGTCATGCAAAAAAGAAAAAAACCTAGTGAAATAAAATTAATGGATGGAAAATAAAAGGATGTATTATTACAAAAGGGTCGAAAAATGTAATTTTAACGTAAAACATTGTAATGTTTATTTTTGCTAGAATGAGATTTATAAGGAAGATAAAAAAAGAAGAGTGAGAGAATCGGGGAGGTACAGTGTGAACAGTTGCAAAAAAGCAATTTTTTCGTTTTTGGCTATCATCTTGTTTTTAAGCATGTCTCCGCTGACAGCTGTTAAAACAGAAGCCGCTTCTATTGGTGAGTCAGTTGTCGCTTATGGGAAAAAGTTCATAGGCGTACCGTACGTATGGGGAGGAACAACTCCAGGCGGCTTCGATTGCTCTGGTTTTGTTCAATATATTTATAAAAATGTGGCCGATGTTTCTTTACCGCGGACAACCGGCGAGCAGTATGCTGTAGGCACTGCTGTAGCAAAAAGCGAATTACAGGTCGGAGACCTCATTTTCTATGCAAACACATACAAAAAAGGAATTTCCCATGTAGGGATTTATGCTGGAAACAATCAAGTGTTAAACGCAACATCCAGCAAGGGAATTGCATTGGTTTCAATGAATGATTCTTATTGGGGTCCAAAATACGCTGGAGCGAAGCGCGTATTAGCCGGGCCTGCATCCTCCATTGCGGCACCGGATTGGTTTACTGATGTTCCTGCAGCATCTATTACCTATCAGGCTATTAAAACATTAACTGAAAGCAATATTATTAATGGATATAATGATTATACTTTCCGTCCAGATGAACAAGTAACCCGGGGCCAGGCAGCCGCTATTTTAAATCGTGTGTTAGGACTTCAAGCGCAGGCCTCATCAAGCTTTACCGATGTACCAGCCGGGAACGCTTTTGCGGCAGATATCGCAGCGATCCAGGAAGCCGGCATTATTAATGGTTTTGATGATCAAACATTCCGCCCGTATAACAATATGACCCGCAATGAAATGGCTATTATTATTCACAGGGCATTTGAATTAGAACTGCCAGCAGCAGCGGCAGGCCCAATTTATTCGGATGTTAATTCCAGCCACTGGGCTTATGCTGGAATTCTAACGGTCGCTTCTACTGATAAAATCGGATTCTTCCAAAATGAAAAATTTGATGGATCAAAAACAGCGACACGTGAGGCATTTACAGCAGCTATCTTCAATGCAATGAATGCAAATTAAAAAAGCACTGCCCTGATACAGGGCGGTGCTTTTTGTGTTGAAAAAAAGAAGCGGAAACGAGATAAAAAGCCATTTAAGACAATCGGGATAACGGTAAATCAAAGTAAAGCGGTAAAACTGCCACGGAATGGCGGGATACAATGGGAATAATGACATATCGGTACTTGCAGCTATATATTATCGAAGGCTTAAATCAAGAAAAGCTGCTTTCGCTAGATCGGTATTTTACCAGGAGAAAATTGATTATCTGGCTTATGTAACGGAAACGAAACCGTTCGTCTGCCTGGGTAAAATAAATATAATAATCCCCCCTGGATTAAAGGGGGGATGTCAGCATTTCGTTTATTTGACGAATGGAAGGGAGGGAAGAGATAGCTCCTTTTCCTGTTGTGGTGATGGCGCCGGCTGCGTTGGCAAACTGCAGCATTTCTTCGCCATGCTGCTCGAGAATGGATAAGCTGTTTTCCGGCGCTGTCTCTAACTCAAGCATTTGGAATAAAAAGCTGCCGATAAAGGCATCGCCGGCACCCGTTGTATCCTGAACCTGTACAGAAAAGCCGGCCGACTCCATTTTCCTATCATTCATATACAGAGCCGCGCCATCCGCGCCTCGCGTGTAAATGACTGCTTTCACATCGCCAGTGAAAAGAGACTTGATGGCTGCTTGTTCATCTGAAAGCCCGGTAATAAACTCAAGCTCTTCATCAGATATTTTTATAAGGTGGGCTTTCGGAATAAAGGATAAAATGGTTTCGCGGCACGCCTCCTCACTGTCCCAGAGCGGCAGCCGGACATTTGGATCAAAGCTGACAAAAGCTCCGTTTCTTTTCGCTGATTCGATTGCTTTCAGGTGAGCATGCTTCATCGGACTTTCTACTAAATCAACCGAGCAGAAGTGCAAAATATCTCCGGCAGAGAAAAGAGATTCATCCACTTCATCCGCGGTCATAAGCAAATCCGCGCAGGGCTTCCGGTAAAAAGAAAAGTCACGCTCGCCATCTTCACGGAGTGAAACAAAAGCAAGAGCCGTATTGGCTTCACTTGTGCGAATAATATGCTTTGTTTCCACACCGGCTTCGGCAAGTTTTTCTAATAAAAAGTCTCCAAAGGCGTCTTCACCCAGTTTGGTCAGCATTGCCGAGCTTCCTCCAAGCTTTGACACGGACGCCGCTACATTGGCAGGAGCTCCGCCTGGCGCTCGTTCAAAGGAAACAACATCTTTTAAAGCTTTTCCTTTTTGCAGTGGAATAAAGTCAATTAGTACTTCTCCAATTGAATAAAGTGTCCCCATTTTTTATCCTCCTATCGTCCACTTTGCCGCATTGCACGATGCTTGGCCGCCATTTGCGAAAAAGCGGATATCGGTACTCCCAGCACCGGGAAAAATGCGGCTTGTAAATACTTCCATTCCATCATTTACAAACAATTCCAGCGAGGATGAATCTACGAATAAATGAAAGGTGACTTGTTCAGCTTCCAGGCGGCAGCTACGAACCGTTCCATATGCAGAATCCGAAAGAGCGCCGGAATTTGTTCGGTCGACCATGACCTTTTGCTGAAGAGCATCATATGTGATAACGGTTTTTTCTGTTTCACTGGCACGGATTTCAATTCCGCATGAATCAGCATCCTGCAGCTCAAAAGAGCAAATTAGTTCAAATGCAGTTCCGCTGAAACCATCAAATGATTTTACCTCATCATGTAACTCGGCGGCAGCTTCTGCTTTCAAGCCGCGCAGACTTTGAAGCTCTCGGATCGGCCGCTGGATAAGCCGCCCATTTTCAATGGTAATTTCACGCGGGAGTGTCAGGCAGTGGGCCCATCCATGTTTATCAGTTGGATAAGATATCTCAGGGAGGCCCATCCAGCCGACCATAATCCGCCGCCCATCCGGCGCTTCCATTGTTTGCGGTGCATAAAAGTCAAAGCCGCGGTCCAACTCCTGAAAGCTGCCGTGCTGCATGGTGTGTGTGTGAACATCCAAATTGCCGAGCACGTAACCCGATTGATAAATATTATGATAGCAGTCGCCGTCCGGCGCAATACCCTGCGGTGAAAAAACGAGAACACCCTGTCCGTTGACAGTAAAATAATCCGGGCATTCCCACATATAGCCAAAGCGGGGGAGAGAGGTTGTAATTTCTCCTTCAAAAGTCCATGACTCCATATCAGGAGAACTGTATAAAACAACACAGCCGGTTTTGTTGATCCGCTGCGCGCCGATAATGGCATAAAACAGGCCGTTTTCTTCCCATACCTTCGGGTCACGAAAATGATCGGTATAGCCATCAGGCACGTCATTGATAACGGACTTTTTCCATTTGGAAACGATGCCCTGTTCATTCATAACGGCAATATTCTGCTTGGGATGGCGAACCCAATTTTCATCGCGCGTATTGCCGGTATACATTAAATAAAGCTGGCCATTGTGTTCGATGCCGCTGCCAGAATACGCTCCATGGCTGTCGGTTTCATCGTTTGGGTGAATCGCAATACCGGCATTCTCCCAGTGAACAAGATCTTTTGATTTTGTATGATACCAGTATTTTATTCCATGAACGGGGCCAAGGGGAAACCATTGATAAAATAAATGATATTCGCCGTTGTAGAAGGAAAAGCCATTTGGATCATTCAGCAGGCCTGTTTCAGGCTGAATATGATAGGTTTGCCGCCATGGGCAGGCCTTTACTTGATTTGTCAGTTTCTTTAAGTCTTCCTTTGTTGCATCTTCAATTCGTGTGTATCGTTCCGCTGTTGTCCACTGCAACAAAATCACTCCTCTATTAAAATAAAATGGAGGATTTCTCCTCCATTTTTAACGTTTTAAGCCGCTTCTTGAACAGCCTGTTTTTTTTCCGTTCGTTTCCCAAGCACAATCGTAACAGCAAAAGCAACGACAATGGCAATGACCATACCGATAACATATTGGGCGAGCCCTTCATGCTGAACGGAAATAATGCCCGGAAGCCCCGCAGCACCCAGTGCGATTGCTTTCACTTTGAAGAATGTTACAAAAGCAGTTGCTACGGCGGAACCGATAATGGCGCCGATAAATGGATAACGAAGCTTCAGGTTAACACCAAACAGGGCAGGCTCCGTAATGCCGAGCAGGGCAGAAACACCGGCAGCAGAAGCTGTCCCTTTCAGCTTTTTGTTTTTTGTCATCATAAAGACGGCAAGTGTGGCAGCCCCCTGAGCTACATTGGACATCGTAGCGACAACAAAGATAAACGATCCCCCTGTTTTTGCGATATCTGCAAGCAGCTGTGTTTCTACCGCAATAAAGCTGTGATGCATGCCGGTAATAACAATTGGGGCATACAGAAGGCCAAACAAAGCGCCTCCGATAAAACCAGTTGTATCATACATCCAAATTAAACCATCTGACAAAAGGTTGCCGGCTGAACGAGTAATAGGGCCGACTAACGTAAACGTTAAAATGCCGGTAATAAAAATAGTTAAAAGCGGTGTCAGTAAATTATCAAAAATAGATGGAATCACTTTCCGAAGAAATGTTTCTACTTTAGCCAGAATAAATGACGCGGCCAGTACAGGCAGAACAGTTCCCTGGTAACCAACTTTTTCGATTTCAAAACCGAAAATGGACCAGACAGGAATGTCGCCGCTGATAACGGCATCTCCAAGGTTATAAGCATTAAGAAGGTCCGGGTGAACCATCAGCATACCGAGTGTTGCCCCCAAATAGGGATTGCCTCCAAATCGCTGGGTAGCAGAAAAGCCGATTAAAATAGGCAGGAAAACAAAGGCGGCATTGGCAAAGGTATTAATAAGAGCGGCAAGATCCGCCATGTTTGGATAGGCTTCAATCAAAGATTTTCCATCAATAAACAATCCCTGGGCTGTCAGCAGATTATTGAGGCCCATCAGCAAACCGCCGGCAACAATCGCTGGAATAATTGGAACGAAAATATCAGACAGCATTTTGACAAGCTGCTGGAGCGGATTCATCTTTTTGGCACCTGCACTTTTTACGTCTGCTGTCGACATTCCCTCTGTACCGGTCATTTTTGAAAATTCCTGATACACTTTATTGACAGTGCCGGAGCCAAAAATAATTTGGAACTGGCCGCCGGTTGAGAATGTGCCTTTGACGCTCTCCATTGAATCAAGCTTTTCCTGGTTAACAAGAGACTCATCATGCAGAGCGAGGCGCAGGCGGGTAGCACAATGTGCAGCGGCAGCGATATTTTCCTTGCCGCCGATGGCTTCAAGCGTATCCCGGGCGATTTCATTGTAATTCACACTATTTCCTCCTTTGTGGGCGAAGCGTATTAGTCCCTAAAAAATAATTAACAAATAGATAGGAACCGGTTCCAAAAAAACCGAAAAATATAACCGATTTTAGGAACCGGTTCCAATTTGATTTTTAAAAAATGAAAACGGTTTTGGGAACCGATTTCAAATAGATTATAAATTATGCATTGTACGAATGTCAACACTTTCTCGCAAAATAAGATCAAAACGGGAATAAGCCAGCTTTGGTACTTCTTCTCCCTTTACAAGTTTAGCTATGTGATCAGCCGCCGTTTGTCCTGCTTCTTTAAAATGTATATGGACCGTCGTCAAAGAAGGGTTTGTCATTGCAGTAACCTCATAGCCGCCAAAGCCAGTAATGGAAAGGTCTCTTGGTACTTGAAGCTGCTTTTGGTAGGCTGCTTTCATAGCGCCGAGTGCAATATTGTCTGTGGCGCATACAATAGCCGATGGAGAAAAATCATCTAAAATCCGGCATGCCTGCTCAGCAGCATCACTCATGCTGAAGGTTGTTTCAAAAAAGCGGGCTTCCACATCTGCGGCGTGTTCACCAACTGCCTGGGCAAATCCTTTTTTGCGGTTTACACCTACAGCCACATCATATTCACCAACACCAAGAAAAGCGATTTTTTTGTGTCCCCGCTGTGCAATATATTTGCCTATCGCATAACCGGCCGTTTCATCATCATGCACAAGGCTGTAAACACTTTCGTGCTGCTGGCCGACAAGCAGTACCGGAACATCAATTTCCTCAAATGCTTTTAAATGAGCATTGGTTACTTCCGTGGCAAGCAAAATAATGCCGGCCACTTTTTGTTTGGCGAGGGTATAAATATTTTCAATTTCACGTTTTAAATCCTGACCGGTATTTGATACAAGCATATGATAATTTAATTCTCGCAGACGCTCATCAATTCCCATAAGCGTACGGGATGTGGCATAAGAATCCAGACGGGGAATAATGGTGCCGATAATATTTGTTTTTTTTGCTTTTAAGCTCTGTGCAAAGGCATTTGGGGCATACCCGGTCTCTTGGACTACCAATTCAATTTTTTTCTTTGTTTCTTCGCTTACTGAACCGCCATTTAAATAGCGTGATACCGTGCTTTTTGCCACGCCCGCGATCTTTGCAATATCTGCAATAGTTTTCACGGTTGTTCACTCCATTTCTTTTATATTTCTACTATACAACAAGATAATATCCACTGTTTATTTTGATGAAAAACCAGGCCGCCAGAAACAATATTAACAATCTATTTTTTTATATGAGTTGAAAGATGCTTTTTGCACTGGCCGTTGATGTGTGTAACATCATTTGTTCAGCCTATATAGGCAAACACCCGCTGTTTTGAAAATTGAAGAGATATAAATGAGTATACAATGTTTACTCGTAATATAGTAGAGGGGATAGGTTGATGCAGAGTGGCGTGCATGGCAAGAGAGAATTTCCAAGATCAAGGAGGCAGCTGTAAATGAAGAAAGCGATTGAGAAAGCACAGAAAGCAGTTTTTGAAGCGGCCGGACAGGCGGCAGAAAGCCATTATCGGCCTGGCTATCACATTATGGCGCCAGCCCGCTGGATCAATGATCCAAACGGGCTGATTCAGTGGAAGGGGGAGTATCACGTATTTTATCAGCATCATCCATACGATGTAAAACCAGGAGCGATTCATTGGGGCCACATAAAAAGCAAAGACCTGGTCCACTGGGAGCATTTGCCGATTGCTCTTGCACCCGGTGCAGCATATGACAAAGACGGCTGCTTTTCTGGCAGTGCAGTCGATGATAACGGGGTATTGACGCTTGTTTACACAGGCCATGCAGAGAGCGGAGATGAAATAAAAGAAGTGCAGTGTATTGCGGTAAGCACAGACGGTGTCCATTTTGAAAAGCATCCGCAAAATCCTGTTATTAGTGAACCGCCGGAAGGAGCCGGTGCCGATTTTCGAGATCCAAAAGTGTGGAATCATAATGGCGGGTGGTACATGGTTGTCGGCAGTCAGAAAAATAAGCAGGGGAATGTTCACTTGTATGAATCTGATAATTTATTATCGTGGAAGGATCGTGGAGCGATTGTAAAAAGTGAAGGCAAGCTCGGTTTTATGCTGGAATGCCCGGATTTTTTTGAATTGGAGGGCCGTCATATACTTGTTTTCTCTCCTCAAGGAATGGAGCCGTCGGGTGATGACTTTCAAAATCTGTACCAGACGGGGGTGCTTATTGGTGAATTCGATTATGAGACGGCTTCATTTAAATACGGGGATTTTCAAGAACTTGATAAAGGCTTTGACTTTTATGCAGCCCAGACATTCAAAGATTACCAGGGCCGGCGAATTTTATTCGGCTGGATGAATATGTGGGAAGCAAAGATGCCGGAACAGGCGCATGGCTGGGCAGGAGCCCTTACTCTTCCGCGTGAGCTTGCTTTCAGTGAATCCGGAAAATTGATTATGCGGCCGGTTAAAGAATTGGAAAAGCTCCGCGGTCAAAAAACAATCGCCGGCCCGATGAGTATTTCGGGGATTCAGAAATTGCATTTAGCGGGTGATAAACTTGAGATTGTTGCGGAATTTGAAGCGCGCAATGCCTCGTCATTTGGCTTACATGTCCGCTGTTCAGAAGACGGAAGAGAAAAAACAGTTATCCGTTATGAAGCTGCCAGCCGAAGGGTAGTTTTCGACCGCAGCCAGTCAGGAGAAGGAGAAGGGGGCGTTCGTAAAGCAAAAGTTAACGAATCAGCTGTCATCAGACTGCATCTTTTTATTGACCGCTCGTCCATTGAATTATTTGTCAACAATGGTGAAGTGGTGATGACCGGCCGTATTTATCCGAAAGAGCAAAGCAGGCGTATTGAATTGTTTGCCGATGACGGTGAAGTGAGGCTTATTTCATTTACTGCCTGGAAGTTAAAGGACATTTGGAAAGCTGAATAGCAGCCAGCCTTAAACAAGCTTGAGGCTGAATGAAGCTGTATAAATAATTGGGAAATAGAAAACTAAATAAAATATTTTCATTCCCGTCTTTTTTAAGGACGGTTTTTTTAATTGACTTTTTACAAACAATTAAATAAAATGTTTGTTAATAATTAGATTAAAAAAGGTTGTGTTTAGTAAATGAGTTTATCGGAAGATTTTTGGAATGCTTCGATTGCTGAATTGAAAAAAGGATACATTGAAGAAGAGCGTTCTTTTAATTGCCTGCTATGCGGGATAGAGCTTGAAAAAGGAGTTATTTATCCCTTTAAAGAGACGCTGTATGAAGCGGAGCGCTACATGAAAATTCATATTGAAGAAAAGCATGGCTCGGTATTTAAAGCTGTTATGGAAATGGACAAAAAACTGACAGGGCTGACAGACCATCAAAATAAGCTGCTGCGCCTTTTTTATGAAGGGAAAAGCGATAAAGAGGTTCAGGAAGAAATGGGGGTTGGCAGTTCTTCAACAATTCGGAACCATCGTTTTGTGTTAAAAGAAAAAGAACGGCAGGCGAAAATGTTTTTAACCATAATGGAATTATTAAAAGAAAAAGATAAGCATGCTCCCGCGCTGGTTCCGCCGCATAAGCAGGCGAAAATGATCGACAGCCGCTACAATATCACCAAAGAAGAACAAGAGAAAATAATAAAAAAGTTTATGCCTGAAGGCGTCCTGCTGGCATTCCCGCCCAGAGAAAAGCAAAGATTGATTATTATGCGGGAAGTCGCGAAAAAATTTAATCCAGGACAAATTTATAACGAAAAACAAGCAAATGAGCTCCTGTTAACGGTCTTTGATGATTACGCAAAAGTCAGAAGGTATTTAATTGAGTACGGATTTTTAAACCGCACGCCTGATGGAAGCGAATACTGTATCAGTGAATAAGGGAGGAATAAAAATGGACCGAAAAAAAGAGCTGAAGCGGCAATTCAAAGAAACAAAGTCGGAAGCAGGAATTTATCAAATTAAAAACACAGTAAACGGAAAAGTGTTTATAGGCAGCACACGTAATATAAAAACGTTAAAAGGGCGTAAATTTGAACTTCAAGCAGGAACAAGCACCTATAAAGCTCTTCAGGATGAATGGAATGAATTTGGAAAGGAAGCGTTTCAGTTTGAGATTCTTGAAATCCTGAAAAAGCCGGAAACAGGCTTTTTTGATGAAAAAAGGGCTCTTGAGAAGCTCGAAGAAAAATGGTTGGAAAAAGCACAGCCATACGGGGAAAAAGGCTATCATCGGAAAAAATAAATGATAAAACAGCCGGCTCCTCGCAGGAGCCGGCTGATTTCAATTTGTAGACAAAGTTATTTACTTCATAATTGAACAAATGATTTTTACATATTGTT
The DNA here is from genome assembly GCF_000970685.1 of Domibacillus indicus. Taxonomy (GTDB): domain Bacteria; phylum Bacillota; class Bacilli; order Bacillales; family Domibacillaceae; genus Domibacillus; species Domibacillus indicus. The sequence continues at coordinate 107,735 of NZ_LAJB01000011.1, read as the reverse complement.
TCTTAAAAAGCACATGAGAACAGTACTTAGCCAGGGTGAGTGAAACGGCATTCGCAGACCTTCGCGTTCCACGGGCACACGCTGAGTTCTTTTCCGCCTGCCGTCTCCACCGATCTCAGCTGTCCTGCTAGTCCCATTGGAGTCTGTGCCCCGCGCCTGCCGTCTTTGTGGGGAGGAAAACAGCAAAATTTGTTTTTCTTCCTTCTTCATAAGGAACAAAGCGCCATTAATCGTTCATCGTCTCTTCTTTCCTGAAAAAGAACGGGCGAAGCCGCCAGCCCGCAGCCTACTATGCTGCTTTTAGTGACGGGTGTTTGTCCGGGGCACACATTTTCAGCTTCCTGCATATATTTTGAAGAAGAGGTGGTGAAAATGAAGGGTCCGAAAAATCCCATTGAAATGGAAAAGCAGGAATGGCGTAAGCAGCAGGGACAGAAGCGGTTTAAAACATGGCTCACTGTTTGTTCCCCTATCTTTCTTTTGCTGGTGTGGCAGTTCTTATCACAAAGCGGGCTGATTGATGCGCGGTTTTTTCCGCCTCCTACAGCCATTATCTCTACATTTATTGATTTAATCACGAGCGGTGAATTGTTCTACCACATAAATATTTCCTTATTTCGAATCTTCGCAGGATTCTTACTCGGTGTTATTCCCGGAGTTATCCTCGGTCTATGTATGGGTCTATATGCGCCGATCAGACATTTCCTTTCTCCTCTTATTATGGCGCTCATGCCCATTCCCACACTTGCATTGCTGCCGATTATTTTAATTATTTTTGGAATTGGGGAAGTATCAAAAGTCGTAACTATTGCGGGAAGCGTCTTTTTCCCAGTCGTTATCAATACAGTCGCCGGTGTTATTTCAATTGAGTCTATTTATCTGGACGTGGCGAAAAACTATGAGGCGGGAAAAAAAGACTTCTTTTTAAAAATTGCGCTGCCCGGTGCACTTCCCTTTATGCTGGAAGGAATTCAGATGGGCCAGGCCATTGCCCTTCTTACAATTGTCGCTGCTGAAATGATGGGAGCAAAATCAGGAATCGGCTACTTGATTTGGACATCCTACGGCGCATTTTTATTAAAAGAAATGTTTGTCGGGCTGATTCTTATTTCATTTTTCGGGTACATTTTTTCCCTGCTGCTGAGAGGCCTGCAGCGAAAATTACTTCCATGGAGGTGACAGCATGAACTCACATTCGAAAATATTGATCCGGAATTTAACAAAAGTGTTTTATAAAAAACGCAATAGTGTAACAGCGCTTGAAAAGATCTCACTCGATATTGCAGAGGGAGAGTTTGTTTGCCTCGTTGGCCCGAGCGGGTGTGGGAAAACGACACTTCTTCGCATACTAGCTGGACTTGAAAAGCAGAGCTCGGGCCATTTTGAAATAAAAAAAAGCGACCAAAACCGTCCGAGCCAGTCAATGGTTTTCCAGGAACGTGGCGTCCTGCCATGGCTGACAGTGGAAGAAAATGTAGCGTTCGGCCTTACTATGCGCCATTTGCCAAAAGCATACGTGAATGAACGAACTGCCTACTTTCTAAATAAAGTGGGGCTTTCTAAATTCGCCAAAATGTATCCGAAAGAGCTGTCCGGCGGGATGAAGCAGCGGGTCAGCATTGCGCGGGCCTTTGCAAATGACCCGGAAATTCTGCTTATGGATGAGCCGTTTGGCGCTTTAGATGAACAGAACCGGTATATTTTGCAGGAAGAGCTGTTAGCCATTTGGTCTGAAACGAAGAAAACCGTTTTGTTTATTACCCATAGTATAGATGAAGCACTGTATTTAAGTGACCGGATACTGCTGATGAGTGCACAGCCCGGCAAAATAGTGCAGGAGATAAATGTTGATCTGCCGCGCCCGAGAAAATTGGAAGATGTCCGCTCCAGCCCTGAAATGGCCGACAGGTTTTTGAAGATATGGGGGCATTTGCAGGAAGAGGTGCAGGGATCAAGAAAGTAAAGGAGGAAGCCCGATGAAAAAGTGGCTGGGAATGTTAGGAATGCTGGTTTTGCTGGCAGGCTGCGCAGAGGAGGAAAAGGTAGAGGTCAACAACGATGTAAGCAAAGAAAACCCGTCCGGTGACCTGGCTCCTTTAAGCAAAGAGACGAAAGTGATTATCGCAGAAGACGGTTCTGCGTCAGGCGCCGGCTTTTACATTGCCAATGAAAAAGGATATTTTGATGACTACAATATTGAAGTAGAGTTTGCGACATTTGCAAACAGTGATGATATGCTGCCGGCTCTTGCGTCCGGTGAAGTGGATATTGCGGGAGGTATTTCCTCTGCATCCTTTTTTAATGCGATTGCCCAGGGGATTGATGTGAAAATTATTGCAGATAAAGGGCACAACGTGAAAGGAAAATCGTATTTTACTTTTGTAATCGGGGCAGATAAACAAAATGAAATTAAGGAGTACAGTGACTTAAAAGGCAGAAAAATTGCGGTTTCCACGGAGCACGCAGTAGATGATTATATTTTTCAGCTGATGCTGAAAGAAGCGGGTTTAAAGGAAAGTGACGTTGAGTTTGTATTGATGCCGGATTTTGGCAATATGCTGGCCGCGATTCAAAACGGCTCAATTGATGCGGCTCTGCAAATTGAACCGCTTATCACTCAGGGAGTGTCAGAAGGCATTCATGTCCGTTTTGGCGATGCAACGGATTTTGCACCCGAAGCACAAATTGCCATGGTGCTTGGCTCACCGCAATTTATCGATGAAGAACAGGACGTATCCCTGCGGTTTATGGCAGCTTATTTAAAAGGAGTCCGCGATTACAACGATGCCTTTAAAAAGGGCGAGGATAAAGCGGAAATCATTGAAATTATGACAGAGTACACCGCTTTAAAAGAAGCGGATGTATGGAAAGAAGTATTTGTTACAGGACTTGACCCGAACGGAAAAATGTTTACAGAGGACATTCGCAGCCAATATGAAATGTATAAAAGAAATGGGGCAATCCGGGGAGAACTGGATTTCGATAAAGCTATTAACACGGAAGTAACAGAAAAAGCTGTTGAAATAATTGGAGAGTATAAGTAATGAAGTATTGGTATTCTAAAAGAACTGGTTAATAGGTATGTAAAATAAGAAAGAAGCGGATGGTTTAACAAATTATTTGTTAAACCATCCGCTTTTTTAGGAAAAAAGTATTGAATTTAAAGGAAAACAGGAATATAATAACTTTCATAACAAAATCATGTAATGTTTACTTACATTATTAGGCGGTGATGAAAATGAGCATGTTCGGATGGCTGGATATAAAAGAAGGGCTTCCGCTCTGGTGGTCATACCGGTTAAACCGGAGTACAAAAGAATCCGTAGAAGAAGTGTTTGAAGGTATCGCCCGTACAAGAATGATGCTGTTAACCGAATGGGCAGAAGAACAATGGTATTTTCTTGGAAAGATGGCACAGGAATGGCCCCATATTTCACCGCGGGAGTGCGATGCTTATTTACTGAAAAAGCTGCAAAAAAACCGCTACGCAACGGAGCTGTTTATTTTAAATGAAGCCGGTTCTGTTGATTGTTCGACTTTTTCCGGGCGCAGAGGGCAGCAGTCGGATTCAGGCATTTGTAAAGCAGCGAATGAAGCGTTTCGCGGACAAAAACCGTTTCTTCTGGGCCCTTATATAGATCCGGATACAGGAAAAATCGGATCGAAATCCTCTCATTTTCATGATGAAGTCACATTGTTTTTTTTACAGCCGGTTACAGAGAAAGGGCAAGTAAAGCAATTAATCGCGGCCCGCATTCCAAACGATGTACTGGGTGATTTGATTCAGCGTGAAGCGGGCCACATTTATCCCGATTCCGGCGATAATTATTTATTTATGGCCAAATCTAACTTTAATTCCTCTATTATCCCCGGCACGGCTTTGTCACGCAGCCGCTTTGAAGACCGGACATTTACGCACGGAGAAAATTTAAAAGATGGCATACATACAAAGCAATGGGGAACTGTTCGTATTCAAAATCATACCGAATTTGAAATTCGGTTTACAGACCCTGCCACAAATGAACTTCATCCGGGTGTAGCCAATACCATACGGAATGGGAGTAATTTATTTGTTGAATTTCCCGGTTACTCCGATTACCGGCATATTCCTGTTATTGGTAAAGGGGTGACATTTCAAATGCCCGGCTCCCCGGACGTCTGGGGAATGATGTGTGAAGGGGATTTAGAAGAAGTTTACCGTACACGGTCGATTGGCTGGCGTCTCATCAAGCAATTTATGTTATTTTTATTTGCCGGCATTCTTCTTCAGCAGTCATTAAGAATGACACCTTTTATACCGGTGTGGGCAGACGTCTTAATCGGACTTGCATACGGGGCCGGAGTTTCGGCTGTTTTCTATAAAAGAAGCCTGCAGCCCATCATTGAAAGACTTCGAAAAATGACCGATATTACGCGGGCTATCGCAGAAGGCGGCGGAGATTTAACAAGCCGGCTTGATTCAAAGCTGTTGTTTCATGATGAAACAGGTGCACTTGGCCGCTGGGTAAACAATTTGATCGACAGCCAGGACGAGCTGATGAGGAAAGTAAAAGCAGCAGCGCTCGATGTGGAGGAAACCAATCAATCTCTTCGTGAAAAAGCGGGATTTGCTGAAGAGGACTCTCTTCTTGTTATTGAACAAATGGGTGAAATGCTTGAAGCCATTCAGCAGCAGGTTCGGGAAGTAAAGCAGGCAATGGGGCAGGTTGACCAGGTGAGCATTACGCTGTCACAGCTTGAGCAGCAGTCCCAGGACCAGCTTGCACATGCACAGCACGAAGTAGCTGGAATTAATAATAAGATGGATGTGATTGTCGGCAAAGTCAATGAAGCAATGTTCATCACTAATCAGTTTAAAAAGTTATCAGGCAGCATCGGCAGTATTGTCGGCACAATTAATGAAATTGCTTACCAGACAAACCTGCTGGCGCTGAATGCTGCAATTGAAGCGGCACGTGCGGGCAAATATGGAAAAGGATTTGGAGTGGTTGCTCTTGAAATCCGTAAACTTGCTGACCAAACAACCAGCGCAACCAAAGAAATAAGTAACACACTTGACCAAATTGAACAAAGCTCCGCGCAGGTTCGTTCAGCGATTGGTGACAGCAGTGAAGAAGTAGCGAGCGGAGTTGATGTGGTCCACAATGTTCAAAATGTGCTTCTTTCTATGGTGCAGAGCTCGGACTCACAGCCGGATGTCACGGACCAGATGAAAGATATCATCGGGAACATCGCGGTAATCAACGAGCAAAATGCCCGGACGGTGGAGCAGGTGGATGAATCAACCGGGAAAATGGCCGAGCTCATTAAAGAGGTACGTTTTGACTCGGAACAAAGCTCTCTGGTAGTGGAAGTCCTCAGAAGAACAATTGATAAATTTACATTGTCAAAAGGATAATAAAAAAGGGCGCCTCATTATTCGGAGGCGCCCTTCAGTTTTCAAAAGCGCGGGGATAATTAGATTATGTTAAAATGAAAAAACAGAATTTAGATTTGATGAAAAGCAGGCAGGATGCCTCCATATATATAAGCTTTAAAAAGGAAGAGGTGGGGAAATGGAAAACCGGTTTGAAAAGCAGCAAAATTTCTATCCGATTGGTATAGAGGGCCAAAGAAAGCTTGCGAATTCCACTGCAGCCATTATTGGCTGCGGCGCGCTCGGCTCTGCAGCAGCAGACACATTGGCGCGCGCGGGCATAGGGAAGCTTTTGCTTGTTGACCGTGACTATGTAGAATTATCGAATTTGCACCGGCAGCCTCTTTATACAGAAGAAGACGCCAGGGAGATGGTCCCCAAGGTTGAAGCGGCGAAAAAGCGGCTGAAGTCGGTTAACAGCCGTCTGGAGATTGAAACGTGGATGGATCATGCGGATGCCGCGTTAATTGAGCAGCTTGCCCAAAAAAGCGATCTCCTTCTTGATGGCACGGATAATTTTGAAACGCGGCTCGTCATAAATGATGCCAGCATGAAGCATCAAACTCCCTGGATCTATGGAGCCTGTGTCGGCTCAACGAGTATGGTAATGCCGTTTTTGCCAGAAGAAGGCCCCTGCTTCCGCTGTCTTCTTCCCGTTATCCCCTCATCTGCTGAAACGTGTGACACGGCAGGAGTGATTGCGCCGGCTGTGCATCTAACCGCGGCTTTCCAGTGTGCGGAAGCAATGAAATGGCTGACAGGCAATGAGAAGGCGGTGCGGACGGAAATGCTTCGGGTCGATTCATGGACAAATGAGCAGCATTCTTTCGGCATCCGAAAGATGAAGCGTCCGGATTGCCCGGCTTGCGGTGCAAAGCGGACCTATCCTGCCTTGAATCAATCAGAAGAGACAAAGGCGGCGCTTCTGTGCGGCCGTGATACGATTCAGCTGACTCCCGGTTCAGGCCGGAAATTGACGCTTGACGATGGGGAAAAAATTGCCCGTAAATTGGAGCTGCCGCAAAAGCGGACGCCTTATTTTCTGCAAATCCTGACAGAGGAAAGCCGGATTGTTCTTTTTAAAAATGGCCGTTTGTTTTTTCATGGCCTTCAGGATGTGAAACAGGCAATGAAACTATATAATCAGCTGTTTGGCTGATAGGAGGGAAAGCATGTCAGTTGATTTTTCAAATGAAACCCGGTTTTCCGCGGCTGTACTGACCGTGAGTGATACACGGACTCCCGAGACAGACAAAAGCGGCCTGCACATTCAGGCGCTGCTTCAAGAAAGCGGACATCGCATTTCTGGATATAAGATTGTACCGGATGAAAAGAAGGCAATTCGTGAAGCCATTCAAAATTGGCTGCAGAAAGAAACAATGGACATAATCATCGCAACCGGGGGCACGGGAATTGCGCCGCGTGATGTGACCGTTGAAGCGGTAAAACCATTTTTGCAAAAAGAAATACCGGGATTTGGAGAGTTTTTCCGCTATTTAAGCTTAACGGAAGACATCGGCACCCGGGCTATGCTGTCGAGAGCTGTGGCTGGAACAGCGGGCAGCGGAAAACTGCTTTTCGCGCTGCCTGGATCAAAAGGCGCTGTTCATCTCGCTATGCGAAAATTAATTTTACCGGAGGCCGCGCACTTGCTTCATGAAGCCAGAAAATGAAAAACATAAGGCTGATAGGATGCTCATAGGATTAACATCACTTTAATGCCGTAGCCCGGTGTATTTTCGGGTAATGAAAAGCAGAAAGCCTCACTTAAGACTGGCCGCGTTCATAATCGCCGTTTTTTCCGCCCGATTTTTTCTGTAAATAAGTCGGCCCGATCACCATTTCTTTGCCGGAGGCTTTACACATATCGTAAATGGTCAATGCGGCGGCTGAAGCGGCGGTTAATGCCTCCATTTCTACGCCCGTTACACCTTTGGTTTTTGCTTCCGCTTTGATCAAAATAACATAGCGGTCTGCCTTCTCGTCCACATCCCATTCAAAAAGAATGTTAACACCGGTGAGCGGGATCGGATGGCACATGGGGATAATTGAAGACGTTTGTTTGGCGGCCATGATGCCGGCTACCTGGGCAACAGCGAAAACATCCCCTTTTTTATTGGTTCCATTTGAGATCTGAGTATAGATCGATTGATTAACCTGGATAGAAGAGCGGGCAGCAGCCAGGCGGACGGTTTCCGCTTTTTCAGAAACATCAACCATTTTAGCGCGTCCCTGCTCGTTAAAATGCGTAAGTTCAGACATATTGGTCATCCTTTCAATTCATAGATGACTTCAGTATAGCATGGGAAAAAGAAAGGAAGGGAATCAGGATGGTTGAAAAAAGAAAGCCAGTGCCGGTAAAAGAAGCAATAGAGAGAGTGATGAAACGGGTGACACAGCTGGAAAAGGAAACTGTGCCGCTTCATGAAGCGTACGGGCGGATTTTAGCAGAGCCTGTGCGCGCGAGCCACCATGTTCCCCCGTTTGATCGTTCTCCTTACGACGGCTTTGCTGTCCGTTCAGCAGATACACAGGGTGCTTCTGGAGAAACACGCGTGGCTTTTCGTGTTATTGATCATATTGGAGCCGGTGCTGTATCGAAATGCACAGTTGGCGAGCAGGAAGCGGTCCGGATTATGACCGGCGCGCCGCTGCCGGCTGGAGCCGATGCTGTGGTAATGCTGGAGCAGGCTGTTATTGATGAAGATGCCTTTACAATCCGTAAGCCCTTTGGACCGCTTGAAAATGTTTCGTTAAAGGGAGAAGATGCGCGGGAAGGGGAAATCATTGCAGAAGCGGGAACGTTTATAAATCCGGGAGTTGTAGCGGTGCTCGCCACTTTTGGATATGCAAAAGTAACTGTGTCAAAAAAACCGGTCGTAGGCCTGCTTGCGACCGGAACTGAACTCGTTGAAGCCGGTGAGCCGCTTCAGCCCGGGAAAATACGCAATTCAAATGGTCCGATGATTGCAGCACAGCTGGCACGAATGGGAATTGGCTGCCGCCTGCTTGGCTCGCTGCCGGATGATGAAGACGCCTGCTTTGAGCTTGTCAAAAAAGCGGCGGCTGAATGTGATGTCGTGATAACAACCGGCGGTGTCTCGGTTGGAGACTTTGATTTTCTGCCCGCTGTGTATAAACGGCTCGAAGCGGATGTTTTGTTTAACAAAGTCCAGATGCGCCCTGGCAGCGTAACAACAGTGGCACATACAGACAACACTTTTTTGTTCGGGCTATCCGGAAATCCATCTGCCTGCTTTGTTGGTTTTGAACTATTTACACGTCCGGCTATTCTGGCAATGATGGGCAATAGGAAGCCGTTTCTGCCATATGAAAAAGCGGTGCTTGATGATGATTATACAAAGCCGAATCCATTTAACCGGTTTATTAGAGCGGTGTATGAGTCAACGCCGGCGGGAGCGCGTGTCCGTCCGGCTGGTTTTAATAAATCGAATTCGGTTACTTCAATAGCGAGAGGAAATGCATTTATTGTGCTGCCGGGCGGCACACGCGGCTTTCAAAAAGGCGACGAGGTTGATGTGCTGATTATCGGTTCTGAGGAAGGAGTGTCATCATGGGAGCTGAATTAAAACCATTTCATGTAACAGAGGAGCCGCTTGAGTCGGCTGTATATATGGACTATGTCACACATCCGGGAGCGGGAGCAGTCACTCTGTTTGCGGGGACAGTCCGTGAATGGACAAATAGGAAACGGACCATGTATTTAAAGTATGAAGCATATGTGCCGATGGCTGAAAAAAAGTTGGCGCAGCTTGGAGAAGAAATAACAAAAAAATGGCCGGGCTCGCGTGTCGCGATTGTCCATCGAATTGGTGAACTGTCTATCTCGGATATTGCGGTCGTGATTGCGGTATCATCTCCGCATAGAAAAGCGGCTTATGAAGCAAATGAATATGCGATTGAGCAAATAAAAAAAGTCGTGCCGATTTGGAAAAAGGAAATATGGGAAGATGGAGAAGAGTGGATTGGCGGCCAATCGTACAAACCAGAGCAAGGGAGTGGACAGGAATGATTCACCTTTATTATTTTGCCGGGTTAAAAGAAACGGCGGGGAAAGCCGAAGAAAGCCTGCCGTGGGAGGCTGGTACAGCGGCTGACGTACTGCAATGGGCGAAAAACACATATCCTGCGTTTGACTTTTCTGCCGTACAGATGGCGGTTAATGAAGAATATGTGCTTGAGACAGAACCGATAAAACCGGGTGACCATATTGCTTTTATTCCCCCGGTCAGCGGAGGATGACTAAAACTATTTGAAAAGGACTGAGCGCTTTGAACATAACCGATACTCTTCAGCGTCCATTGCGTGATCTGCGAATTTCCGTAACAGACAGATGCAACTTTCGCTGTACGTACTGTATGCCGAAAGAAATTTTTGGGGATGACTACGCGTTTATGCCAAAAAGCGAGCTGCTTTCATTCGAAGAAATAACTCGTCTTGCAAAGCTGTTTGTGGCATTTGGGGTAAAAAAAATTCGTTTGACCGGTGGAGAACCGCTTCTTCGGCGAGATCTGCCTGATCTGATTCGGATGCTGACGGCAATTGATGGTTTGGAGGATATTGGACTTACAACAAACGGGCTGCTTTTAAAGCAGTATGGAAATGCATTATATGAAGCGGGGCTGCGCCGGCTGAATGTGAGCCTGGATTCATTATCCAAAGAAACGTTTGGGAAAATGAACGGCCGCGGGCTTGGCCCGGAACGGATACTTGAAAATATTGACTATGCGAAGTCGATCGGCTTTCAAGTAAAAGTAAACATGGTGGTTCAAAAGGGAGTCAATGACCATGAAGTAGTCCCGATGGCCGCTTATTTTAAAGAACGGGGTATTACACTCCGATTTATTGAATTTATGGATGTCGGTACGGACAACGGCTGGAGCTTTAAACAGGTTGTCACGAAAAAGGAAATACTGGGTCTTCTTCAGGAAACTGAAGAACTTGAGCCGGCTGAAGCCCGGTATTTTGGAGAAGTGGCTGGCCGCTACCGCTATAAAAATGCTGATGCGGAAATTGGTTTTATCACTTCCGTTTCAGAATCCTTCTGTTCCTCCTGCACGCGGGCCAGAGTTTCATCAGAAGGGAAATTTTACACGTGCCTGTTTGCGACAGAAGGGTTTGATTTAAGAAGCATTCTCCGCTCCGGCGCGTCGGACGGAGAGCTGGCCCGGGCTGTCAGAGAAGTATGGGAAAGACGAAGCGATCGTTATTCAGACGAACGAACAGAGCAAACCGCGAAAAGCCGCAAAAAAATCGGTATGTCGTATATTGGCGGCTAATCTTGTATCAGGTCTCTATCTGAGGCCTGATACTTTTGTTTTCTTAGTTTATCGATTATACTTTCTTTGTGAATGCGTTTTCTTTAAGAGGAGGAATAAAATGAATTATCGTGAACTTGGCAATACGGGACTGAAAATTAGTGAGATCAGCTTTGGTACATGGGCTATTGGCGGCTCCTGGGGAGAAACAGCCGATGAAGAATCATTAAAAGCACTGGATTATGCAATTGGCCAGGGTGTGAATTTTTTTGACACAGCCGATGTTTACGGAGATGGGCACAGTGAGCAGCTGCTGGCAAAAGCAACAAAAGGAAAAGAAGATGAAGTTTACATAGCTACCAAGTTTTGCCGGCAGGGTGATATTGAGGCGCCGGAAACATATTCGTATGAACAAGTAAACAATTACTGCGAAGCCAGCTTAAAGCGGCTGGAGCGTGAACGAATTGATTTGTATCAAATTCACTGTCCGGCCACGCAGATTTTAAAAGACGGCGAAGTGTTTCACGTGCTTGACCGCCTGCAAAATGAAGGGAAAATTCGCCATTACGGGGTCAGTGTGGAAAGCGTGGAAGAAGGGCTGATCTGCCTGGAGCATTCCAATGTAAAAAGCCTGCAGGTGATTTTCAATATATTCCGCCAGAAGCCGGCGGAGGAGCTTTTTCGAAGAGCGAAGGAGCAGGGGGTTGGAATTATTGTCCGGCTTCCGCTTGCAAGCGGCCTGCTGACCGGCAAATTCAAGAAAACGGACACCTTTGCAGAAGATGACCACCGCAACTTTAATAATGACGGCAATGCTTTTAATGTTGGTGAGACTTTTGCCGGCCTGGGCTTTCAAAAAGGAGTCGAGCTTGCGGATGAGTTAAAATGGGTTGCCGAGGGGCGCGGCTCCATGGCGGAAGCGTCGCTGCGCTGGATTTTAGATCATCCGGAAGTAACCTGTATCATTCCTGGCTTTAAGAATACAAAACAGGTTGAACAAAACTTAAATGCACTTAATACACCTTCTTTTACAGAAGATGAACAAAAGCGCATTCAATCATTTTACGAAAAGAACGTTAAGCAGCATATCCGCGGTGTTTATTAAAGGGAGCCGGCCCTCTGGTGCATTGAAGCGCTGGGGAGCCGGCCCTTTTTTTGATATGATGGTGTTATACATATAATGATGGGAGAGATTCGATGCACAACGAATACTTAACGTTTGCGATTGAGCTTGGCAGGGAAGCAGGTGCTTTTTTGCTGCCGTATGCTGGAAAAGCAGGAAACCAGACAATGAAGGCAGCGAAGGATTTTGTCACAGAGATGGATGTGAAGGTAGAAGCGCTCATTATTGAACGTATTCAGGTCAAGTATCCAAAGCATCGTATTTTCAGCGAAGAAGCGGGCACAATTGAAGCAGACAGTGACTATGAATGGGTTATTGATCCGATTGACGGCACGATTAATTACAGCATCGGCGTGCCGCAATACGGCGTTTCCATCGCGCTTACATACAAAGGAGAGCCGGTTGTGGGAGTTATTGATCTGCCTGGATTAAATGAAACATACTGGGCGTCAAAGGAAGGCGGCTCCTTCAGGAATGGCGAGCCGGTTCATGTCCGGGATGTTCCTTTATCCGAATCCTTTATTTCGCACAGCGATTTTGCCAAAGATGGCAATAAAGAAGCGAATGCACAGCGGCTGGAGCTGCTGGCGAAAATCGTTAATGATGTATACCGGGTCCGGATTATTGGAACAGCGGCTGTTACGCTGGCTTATATTGCAGCCGGAAAATGGGATGCGGCGCTTTACATGAACCCGGCCTTTTACGATATCGCTGCAGGGCAGCTTCTCGTTACTGAAGCAGGCGGGGTAATGGCCGAGGCGGGACCGTATATGATGTTTGGGCAAAAGCAGGCAGCGGATGGGCTTTCGGCTCTGCTCGATGAAACGCTATGAAACTGATTGCCATCGATATGGACGGAACGCTTCTAAACAGCAAGAACAAAATTTCCCCTGAGAATATACAGGTATCAAATCGGGTTCACAAGTCGTCTTGTTTGATTCAAGAAATCATTTTTGAAATAATGAGCAGGAAATGATTTGGAAAGAGGTGCTCATTTACAATGAAGGTTTTAGTAGTCGGAGCGAACGGACAAATCGGACAAAAACTTATTGAGCTTTTGCAGGAGAGCGACAAACATGAAGCGCGTGCTATGGTGCGGAAGCAAGAGCAGGCAGAGGCATTTAAAGAGAGAGGCGTTGAAACGGTAATTGCCAATCTTGAGGGGAGTGTTGATGAACTGGCAGGTGCGGTGCGCGGCTGTGATGCCGTTGTTTTTACTGCCGGCTCCGGAGGCCACACCGGTCTGGACAAAACGCTTCTCATTGACCTGGATGGAGCCGTGAAAACGGTAGAAGCTGCAGAAAAAGTCGGCGTAAAACGGTTTATCATGGTCAGCGCACTGCAGGCGAACAACCGTGAAAACTGGAGCGATCAAATTCGCCCTTATTATGCGGCAAAGCATTATGCGGACCGGGCTGTTGAACAAAGCTCTTTAATCTATACCATTGTCCGGCCGGGCGGATTAGTAAATGAGCCGGGAACCGGAAAAGTAAAAGCGGGTGAGCAGCTTGAACGCGGATCAATCCCACGCGAGGATGTTGCTTCGGTTATTTTCCGCGTGCTGGGAGAAGCCCATACCTTTAACCGTTCATTTGATCTGGTGTCCGGGGAACAATCTATTGGCGAAGCGTTGAAAAGTATTTAATATGAAAACATCCTTTCCATTGGCGGAAAGGATGTTTTGTATGCTTAATGAATGTTCTTTAAATCAATTCGTTCAATAAATTCAACAAATGCTTTGACGATGTTTAGCTGAAGCGACTCTTCGTGAAAAAACATCCAGCTTTTCCGGATAATTGGCTTGCCGGTTTTATCTGTTAATTCAATTTTATGAAGCCCCTCCAAGTCCTCTAAAATCATGCTTGGCAGGATCGCATACCCAAGTCCGTTCGCCACCATGTTTTTACAGGTTCCGGCTTTATCGACATCGATACTGATGAGCGGGGGTTTTGCATAATTTTCGGCCCACCAGTGATCCACCACCATTTTTAAGTTCTGATCAGTGCGGTAATCAATCCGCGGCATGTCAGGCAAATGAGTCAAGTCAATCTCCTGCTTTGAGGCGATGCAGATCGTTTCCTCGAAAAGAAGCCTTTTCTGGTCTTTCCAGCCGTAATCTCCTTTTACAAATCCGACATGAACATCCTGGTTATAAATTAAATGTGTAATGTGGCTGCTCCATTCGGTTGTTACTTTAAATTCAACGTTCGGATATTCTTCCTTAAAAAGCTTTAAAATACCGGGAAGCTTATAATCGGTAAAAAAAGTAGAAACGCCGAGCCGGAGTGTTCCAGTCATGGTATTTTCCATATTTAAAACGTTTTCCTTAATTCGCTGCATTCGGTGAATCATATCATCAGCACATCTGGCCAGGTATTCTCCCTGAGGGGTAAACTGGATGCCCCGTCTGCCCCGTGTAACAATTTGAACCCCGAACTCTTCTTCCATTTGCTTTAACCGGTTTGTTAAAGCTGGCTGTGAAATATACAAAACCTGAGCGGCATGAGTAATATTTTTGTGTTCGTAAAGCGTTTGCAAAACAAGCCAGTTTTTTTTGTCCAAGTGCTAACCTTCCCTTCAGGTATAATGAAAATTTATCGTTAATCATATTAAAACAATATTTTATTTATCTCTTATTATATATTATAGTAAGTTGTACAGGAAACAGAAAGAAGGAATACAAATGAAAGAAACAAAATGGCTGTTTATTGCAATAAGTGCAATCGGCGGCTTGCTGCTTTCCTTAACAGGCCTGTCTATCGGGTGGATGCTCGGAACGCTGCTGGCCGCTATGCTTTTGTCTTTTGCAAAGCCGGGTTTTGTAGGGGAGAAAGGAATCCCGAAATACTGGCTCTACACTGGGCAAAGCATTCTGGGTATTGAACTCGGACAAAAAATAAACTTATCGGTTCTTGCCGTTTTTCAAAAAGATTGGGCAGTTATTATCATTATGCTGCTTCTGTCGATCGTTTTTTCACTTGTCTCTGGTTTCATTTTATGGAAGTTTAGCCAAACGGATATGCTGACAAGCTTTTTCAGCACAGCGCCGGGCGGCCTGTCCGCTATGCCGGGTATTGCTGAAGAAGTCGGTGCCAATACAGCAGTTGTCAGCATTTTGCAGACGATGCGTGTATTTCTTGTTATTTTTATTATTCCGATTGTGGTTTCTGCTCTTGTTTTTCATCCATCGGCTGTTCCTGCAGAGCAGGCTGCCGCGACGGCATTCGAATGGAGCGGGCTTATATGGACCGCCGTTCTTTCTGTTACGGCATATGCCGGTTATCATGTCGGAAAGAAATTGAAGTTTCCAGCACCATGGCTGCTTGGCAGTATGCTGTTAACGGCCATTGTACAGTCAGGAACTTCGGCCGCTGCCGGTTATGATGTCACACCGTACTGGCCGCATGAAGTGATGATCCTTTCCCAGGTTGTGATTGCTGCATCAATCGGTTCCCGGTTCCGTAAAGAAATGTTTACCGGGCTGAAAAAAACAATTTTAATTGCGTTTATTAGCACCGCATTATTTATTGCAGCGATGTTTGCCTGCGCCTTTATTGTCTCGAAAGCAACAGGAATTGCTTTTATGACAGCAGCGCTTGCTTTTGCGCCGGGAGGAGTAGCGGAAATGGCCACTACTGCAGTTGTTCTTCAAGCAGATGCAACATTTGTGGTAGCTGTTCAAGTATTGCGGATCATCGTGGTCATTTTAGTAATGCCGCCAATTTTTAGATTGCTGCATGCATGGGAGGCAAGAAAAGAAGTTCATTCTCATGCATCTGTTTAAACATGGCGAATTAGCTTTTATGTAAAGAAAAATCAGTCTCGCAAATGATAAAATGCGTGTCTACACTCCCAAACTACTCTGTCTGCTTTAGCGGGCAGAGTTTTTTGATAAGAAGCGTTTAAATCATTTTTCTGGTGGGAAACTAACTCCTTGTTGATGAAAGGAAGGGAGTTTTATGGCTGTTCTTAGCTTCTTTTTTGCGATTGGCTTTGCGGTCATTCATTTTTCGGCAAAGTATATGAAATTTATTAAGCGTGTTCCGCGGAGCCGTTTTTTTTCGTTTGCAGGCGGCGCAGCTGTTTCGTATGTATTTGTCCATCTTCTGCCGGAGCTGCATACTCATCAGGAAGTGTTAGAAAAAACAAAAAGCAACTTACTGCAATTTATTGAAAACCATGCTTATTTTGTGGCGCTGTTGGGGATTTCCTTTTTTTACGGACTTGAAAATGCGGTAACAAGAAAAACAAAAGAAAGACGGACGCACGCGGGCTCCGGTATTTTTTGGATTCATATCGGCGTTTTTTTCTTTTACAATATGCTGATCGGTTATTTGCTTATACAGGAAAAATTCAATCATGCAAGAGAGATGGTATTTTATTTTTTGGCTCTTTCTGTGCACTTTTTAACGATAGATCAAAGCATGAGGGAGACACACCAGCAGACTTATGACAAATATGGACGCTGGATTCTCGCAGTTGCGGTGCTGATCGGCTGGGGCGTAGGCCTCTTTACACAGCTCCAGGAAATGCTCGTTTCCGCCCTGGTAGCTTTTTTATCCGGGGCGCTTATCTTAAATGTGTTAAAAGAAGAACTTCCTGAAGAGCGGGACAGCAGCTTTGCTGCTTTTGCAGCGGGAACGGCTGCGTACTCCATTTTACTTTTAAACGTATAAAAAACTTCAGGACGCTGCCTCCTGAAGTTCTTTATTTGCCGCTGTGAGAAATAATGGAAATTACGTTTGAAGAACGGTATAAAGAGAAAAGAAGAGGGAAGAGTAAAAAAAAAGAAAAGTGGGATGAATATGCCGAGTATTGTATCCGTTAGTACCTTTCACCCTCCGAATATCATTAAACAGAATCAAACGGCTGAGTTTGCCAGGGAATTATTTAAAGACCATTTTCGGGATATTGAGCGGCTTTTAGCTGTTTTTCAAAATGGACAGATTCAAAAGCGTCATTTTGCTATGCCGTTAGAGTGGTTCGAAAGAGACCACAGCCTGCAGGAACGGAATGATTTGTATATAGAGAAGGCTGTTGAATATGGAGTGGAAGCTGTCAAAAGATGCCTTGAAGACGAGCGCTTTTTAAACCAGCCGCAGCCAGCAGGTGAAATTGACGCCATTTTTTTTATTTCAAGCTCGGGTATGGCGACACCGAGTATTGAAGCGAGAATTATGAATCGTCTCCCCTTTTCCGACTATACAAAACGGATTCCGGTTTGGGGGCTCGGGTGCGCCGGAGGGGCTGCTGGCATCAGCAGGGCTTATGAGTATTGCCTGGCGTTTCCGAAAGCGAAAGTCCTGGTTTTATCGGTTGAATTATGCAGCTTAACATTTCAGCGCAATGACCGATCTAAAAGCAATTTAGTGGGAACTTCTTTATTTGCCGATGGAGCTGCCTGTGTGTTAATGGCTGGTGACCAGGCAGAAGCGGATACAAAAAAACTTGTCCCCTCCGTTTTAAAAGCGGAATCAAAGCTGCTTCCAAATTCAGAAGAGGTAATGGGCTGGGATATAAAAAACAATGGTCTTCATGTTGTTTTTTCTCGCGATATTCCTATGATTATTCGTGACTGGCTTGGTGATTTCGTAAATGACTTTTTAGCTGAGCAGCAGCTTTCTATGAAAGACGTTGCTCATTTTGTCGCCCACCCGGGGGGCAAAAAAGTACTGGATGCTTATGAGGATACGCTTCAGCTTCCGGGCGAAAAAACGGCACATTCCCGTGCTATTCTGTCCGCATTTGGCAATATGTCTTCGCCGACCGTTTTGTATGTGCTTGAACGGTTTATGCGTGATGAAGTAAAAAACGGGGATTATGGCTTAATGGCAGCACTGGGGCCGGGTTTTTCGGGAGAACTTGTGCTGCTGCAATGGAGGGAAGAAGGATGAACTCCATTTTTTTGATGTTTATTTCATTTTTATGTGCCCAGCGGCTTTTGGAATTAGTAATCGCCAGGCGGAATGAAAAGTGGATGATCAGCCAGGGAGGATATGAAGCGGGAGCGCGCCATTACCCCTTTATGGTCGCTCTTCATGTTAGTTTTTTTGCCAGCCTAATAGCGGAAGTGGTTTTGCTGGGAAAATCAATCAGTCTGGCGTGGCCTGTATGGCTTGTTTTGTTTTTGCTGGCTCAGCTTGGAAGGGTATGGACGCTTCGTTCGCTTGGCCCTTTTTGGAACACAAAGATTATAGTGCTCCCGGGGGCGAAGATAGTAAAAAAGGGACCGTACCGGTGGGTTCGCCATCCCAATTATATTATTGTTACGATGGAATTAATCATTATTCCGCTTTTATTCCAGGCGTATTATACAGCGCTGATTTTTACTTTTCTTAATGCCTTAATGCTTGCTGTGCGAATTGGAGCAGAAGAACAAGCACTTATAGAGGCTACTGATTTTAAAAAAGGATAAATGCGGGGCCTGTTAATCGGCCCCGGCACCACCGCCGCCATCCCCGCCGCTTCCACCGCCGCCATCCCCGCCGCTTCCGCCGCTGTCGCTTGAAAAGCTGTGGCTTCCCCAATTATTTTTGGAGGAAGAAGAATATCGGGGAGGTGCGCTCCACCTCCAAGTGCGCGCGACATAGCGGATCGGCTCCTGGTCCGTTAGTATCAAATAAGCAAGAGGAGCTGTAGCAGCCATCGCCGGTGCGGTGGTTGTTTTTGCGTCGGGACGTTCGGCTTTCAGTAAAAGAGAGCGGATCATCCATTTTTCTAAATCCCTTTCTGATGCTAATTCCTGTTTTTTGAAGTTTTTAATAGCTGATTTGATGGCGGCAGCTTCACTGGAAAGCAAAAAGCGCGGCATCAAAGTATAAAGCAGTGCATTCAGCAAAATAAATACAAAAAGCCAGTCTGCTGTATTCATATCATACAGCATCGTCACGGCAAAGAGAGAGACGATGTAAAAAAGAAAGGCGGGCCAGCGTTTTTTTGGCTTGCGCCAGATGGCAAGCAGAAGAACAGCGCTTATCGTGCCGTAAACGATGCTTGTTGAAACGGCAAGGGAGTCGGCTTTATATGCGTATAAAATAAAAGTAAACACGCTAAACAGCATCAATTTTTTCAAAAGAGAAGGAATAAAAGCGCTGAAAAAGCCTTGGTTTTTCATTTCTTCCATAGCGCATTCTACCCACTCCTGCTGCCGCTCCTGATAATAACGCACTTTGCTGTGAAAATTGCGGCCAGTCTTTGATTCTTTCTCGCGCTTTGTTGAACCGGCCAGACTCTGGATCGTAAACACAGACTGGTTTTTAAAAAGCAGCTCGATCAGTTTTTGATCGCATGAAGCGGCTGTCTCGCGGCTGTTTAACCTGAAACGAAGTGTTTCATCCGGTGCATCAGGGTCTTTTTTAAATCGCCCGCCTGACTGAATAGTCTGTACAGAAGCTATTCCTTTCTCTACAAGTGAATAGAGGCCCGCTAAAAAAGCGTATTCATCTGCTTTTCCATTCCGGTCAATCATATACAAATAAAGAGGGTCATGATCCAGCAGAGAAGAAAAGGTGCCCGGGCTCCGGCCCCGGAAGCGAAGCAAAAAAACAGCGAGAATGCCCGCGATTGAAGTGGCTGACAGTACTTTTAAAATGGTTGTCAGCTGCTGCTTTTGGTCCTCTTTTTTGTAAAAAGCCTGCGCTAACATGTTTTCTTCTTCTACTGTTTCCGTCAAAGTGGCCGGAGCGGCTGACTTTTCTGTCATTTTCATGATGGAAGACGGAAAGAGAACGCGCACTTCTGTTAAAGAATAAAGCGGGGATTCCGGTGTTTCAAAACGCACTACTTCCTCGCCTTTTTCTTCGACTGATCCAAACCGGTCATGCATAAATGCGTAATATTGAGAAGGCTGGATTGGCTCAGGAAAAACAACATCAATGGTAACATTTTGAATCGTCTCATCATGATTTTCATCTGTGCCGAAAAAAGGAATCGTCAAATCGCTGTAAGTATCGTAAGAACGGACAGCGTTAAGAAGTTCATATGTAAACAAAACCGACCTTGTTTCGTTCTCGGAAGGAAGATCAACGCGGTATGTACTCCCGTCCTGTGTGGCTGTCAATGGCTGTAGATCTTCTTGTTGAACAAAGCCGGGTTCTGCCGATGCATTTTTTAGTTCATATGCTGTAAAGTTCTGTATGCCCTCGTGCCCATCTGTGTGGATAGAGCGTATAACGTGATTGTATTTTCCATCAAATGTATAATGAAAAATTTCATTTATAACAACGTTGCCACTGGGCTTAATCCAGGTGCGAATCTGTGCTTCGTCGATATGATAGGACCTGGCCATAACGGGCGTGGCAAATACAAAAAGAAAAAGAAAGAAAAATATCAATTGTTTTTTCATTGCTGCAGCCTCCTTTCTTTTTCGTACGGATGAGAAAAAGAAAAGATTCAGAAAAAAGGAAAATAATACAAAAGACCCGCCGCTTATCGAATAGCAGCGAGTCTTTCGTAAACCTGGGACAAAGTGGTTACACCTATTTTTTGCAGCTTTTCCACATATACAGCCCAGAGAGCTGCGGTAAGCCGTGCATCGCCAAGTGCGTGGTGGCGCCCGGTAATGGGAATCTGGTTATGTTCACAGCAGTCCTCAAGGCGGACATAGGGATTGTCCGGTTCAGCAATTCTATACATAAATGACGTATCGATCAGTCGGTGTGAAAATGAAGTGCGGAAATATTTCCGGCTTGCATAAGTCATAAATGCTTTTTCGTGGCTGGCATGATGAGCGACGAGCGGGGAAGCGCCGCTGAATTTAAAAAATTGCTCCAGTGCTTCAGCGGGCTCCGGGGCATTTAGCAGCTCTGATTCCTCCAGGCCGGTCAGCTCTTTCACAGGAGCCGGTATGTCCCTCGTGAAGCGGACAAGTGAATAAAATTCATCTTCAACTTGATGCCCTGTTGCCTTAACAGCGCCAATCGATAAAATCTGATCTCCTTTTTCGGGATGGAATCCTGTTGTTTCAAGATCGAACACAATCACCTGCAGTTCGTCAAGCGGAATCGAGGTAGTTTGTTTTGTTTTCAAGTCCCTTTGAAGGCTGCGCATAAATGCCATGTCCTGACGGCCGCCCTGAAGCCCCGTGAAGCGATTGCCGCTCAAATTTTTCATAAAATCATTAAAACCCATTATGCATCATCCTTTTACTATAAATCGCTGTACATAATGATGAAGAGATTCCGCCATTTTTAAAATATGGCGCAGTTCCCGCTTGCGCACCGGTCCGAGTGAATCGATATTTACATAATGAGAGCTGTCATAATCCGGTGCGTTTTTTAATGCCCGGAGCCTGAAGTCAAGCAGTGTCCGGAACGCTTCTTCGTATTCTTCCATACGGCTTCTATAAATCGGCAGGCGCTTTAATGCTTTCATGCGTGTTAATGTTGACGAAGGCTCAATCCCTTCTTTCATCGCCAGCACCCGGATAGCATTAACGTATGGGAGAAAAGCGGACTGTTTTAAATTCAGTGATCCTGCGTGAGGGCCATTCTGTTCGGTGAAAATCTGGCCGAACAAGCCCACGGACTTTTTCATAAATTGAATGTTTTCAAAAAAACGTTTTAATTTATGCGGGTCCTGTTTAAAAGCGGAGGTTATCTGCTTTTTAAAAGCAGGAACAGAGTCCTTTTCGCCACATAGCACACGGGCATCGCAAATCATATGAAGAGAGCGGATTGTGTCAAGTGTGTCTGTCTCGATCCATAAAGCGATCTGCTCTGCCCAGCTTTTTGCCGAGCGGCACCAGACAGGGTTGGAGCTCATAACCTTTCCTTCGCAATACGGATAGCCCGCTTCATGTAAGCCGTCTGAAAATGTTTTGCCCAGCCCGAGAAAATAGCTGGCTGCTTCATCTGTGTCCTGTTCAAACACGATGCCGTGATCCTGGTCGCTGATTGTTCCCTGTTCAAAGCGTCCGGCGCTGCCGAGTAAAAACAAAGAATAGGGGCAGGGAGGAGAACCGTACTGATTTACATGAACTTGAAGAGAGATAGTAAACACCTGCTTCATGATACCGTCATGAAAGGCATTCAACTGCTGAGTTGAGTGGAGGTGCCGGTCGATGGTTTTGTTTTTTTCATGGCGGATATCCGCATAGGTCTGCTCTTGTGTTGTCATCGGTATTCACACTTCCTTTTTAAACTAATAATACGCAAAGCGAAGGCGCTTTGCGTATTATTAAAATTATTTTCCTGCTGCTTTTGAGCGGCTGTGAGTATCTGTAAATACTTCTGGATAACCGTACGTGCCGTGTTCGCTGATATCAAGACCCATAATCTCTTCTTCTTCAGAAACACGAAGCCCGCCAAGAAGCTTTTTGATGACGAACAGAATGGCGAATGATATGATGAACGCAAAGGCGCCGCTGACGAATACGCCCATTGCCTGAACACCGAGCTGTCCGAACCCGCCGCCGTAGAAAAGTCCAGGCTGTCCGACTGATGCGAGCTCAGGTGTTGCGAAGAATCCGGTAGACAACGTGCCCCAGATACCAGGAATGCCGTGAACAGAAAGGGCGAAGATAGGATCGTCAATCCCCATTTTTTCCATCCATTTTGCGCCGTAGAATACAAGAACCCCGGCGATTAAGCCAATGACAACAGCTGCCCACGTATCAACAAAAGCACAAGAAGCAGTAATCGCTACAAGTCCGGCCAGTGCACCGTTTAAAATAGTCGGAATATCTGATTTGCCAAGAACAACCCATGAGATGATTAAGGCGGCAACAGCACCGGCGCCAGCTGCCAGCTGTGTATTTAAGGCAACAAATCCGAAGAATCCTTCATCGACAGCTACAGTGCTTCCTGCGTTAAACCCGAACCAGCCTACCCAGAGAATCAATACGCCAAGAGATGTGAAAACCTGGTTGTGGCCGTGGATGGCATTAGCGGAGCCGTCTTTATTGAAGCGGCCGATACGGGGTTTGAGCAAAATTGTTGCGGCAAGAGCAGCCATCGCACCAGTTAAATGAACAACGGTGGAACCTGCAAAGTCCTGTTTGCCATGTTCTGCAAGCCAGCCGCCGCCCCAGATCCAGTGTGCCACAACCGGGTAAACAATGGCTGAGAAAAGAATGGTAAACAAAACGTATACAGATAACTTTGCACGTTCCGCGAAGCCGCCCAGGGCGATTGTAATCGCGATCCCTGCGAACGCCAGCTGGAATACGAAGAATACAGTAGAAGAAAGTCCTAAATCCAGGTTAGCGCCAGAGTAGAAAAAGTTCGACATCCCAACGAAAAAGTTTGGGTTATCACCAAAAATGAAAGCAAATCCGACAGCCCAGAAAACGAGAGAAGCAAGCCCGAAGGTGAAAGCTGTTTTCCCGGCGATATGGCCGGCGTTTTTCATGCGTGTTGATCCAGCCTCAAGCATAATAAATCCGGCAATCATGAAAATAACTAAAATAGCACTAACCATGACCCAGAGGCTGTTCATCAAATACAACATATCTTCCATGTGTAAACCCTCCCGAATGTTATTTTTGATAACTTTTAATGTTATGTTTTATAACATGTACTTATATTATGCGGAAAAATAAGATTCGTCAATAGCTTTTTATGGATTTTTTAAATTTATGTAATAAAAAATGACACAAGGAGAATCGGATAATTTATCAAGAAAATTCTATGACGTACGGTATATAAACAATTAAGATGTTTAGTCCTGTATCTAAAGACTTATCATGTTGAGTAACATTTTTTCATAGGAATAAAGATAAAGAGAGGTTCAGGGAATAGAAAAAAAGGATATAATTGGATTGGATATGATACACTGGAAAAAAGGGGGCAGGGATATGGGCTGGTTTGGCGGAAGCTATCAAGAATATGACTTCAATATGTTTTCAGGAAGCCATTTTACTGTAGTGGCACTTGTTTTCGCAGCGATTATTGGATTATATGCCTCTCGCCGCCATTTGGGCAGATATATTGGAAGAAAAGCTGAAATTGGCACAGCTTTTTTCTTACTGCTTATCGAAGCTTTTTATCATGTCTGGATGATGACAACCGACAGCTGGAAGATCAAGCATGCAATTCCTCTTGAGCTGTGCAGCATCAGCTTATTTTTAGCTGTGCTTCTTTTGCTGACCCAAAAGAAAATGATTTATGAAATTTTAGTATTTACCGGGCTGCTTGGCGCATCACAAGCATTGCTGACGCCATATTTAAATTTTGATTTCCCGCATTTTCGCTTTTTTCACTTTTTTATTGTACATGCGTTTTTAATGCTGGTTCCTCTTTATTTTACCTGGGTAAAAGGATTCAGGCCGACTCTTGTTTCTGTTGCAAAAACAATGGTCTTTTTAAATCTATTGATCCCGTTTATAATGGGGATCAATAAATGGACAGGCGGAAATTATCTTTATTTAAGCCATAAACCGAACAGCGCCAGCCTGCTTGATGTACTGGGGCCGTATCCGTGGTACATTCTGTCTCTTGAAGGGATGGCACTTATACTAAGTTTGTTTATCTGGCTGCTGCTTGGAGAAAAGGAAGCCAGGCCGTTAATAGAAAAGCCATTTCGGCGCCGGGCATAAGGGAGCGGAATCGCTATGATCCGCTTCTTTCATGTTGTTGAAAAAAGAGATTGTTAGTCGAAATAATGTAATAAGAGTACAGCCATTCTCCGAACAATAGAAGTGGAATAAGCTTTTCTTTCGCTGTTTCCGATCACACATTTCTTTTAAAAGCAGCGTAATGGGCTGCGGGCTGGCGGCTGCGCTTTCCGGCAGGGCGAACGCTGAACCAGCCACCGCTTCGCGCTGTCTGTTTCGTCCTGCAGGAGTCTTCGCGCCGGCCCTCCGCTCATTCCGTTTCAGGAAAAAACAGCTATAAATGAATAATAGAGTTCTCTTTCTTTGACGGAAG
Organism: Domibacillus indicus; assembly: GCF_000970685.1. Classification (GTDB taxonomy): domain Bacteria; phylum Bacillota; class Bacilli; order Bacillales; family Domibacillaceae; genus Domibacillus; species Domibacillus indicus. The sequence continues at coordinate 83,051 of NZ_LAJB01000011.1, read as the reverse complement.
ATGAAAAACAAATTCTGCTGTTTTTCCTCCGCGCCTGCCGCCATTTCTTTCCTGGATCAAGCGCTGTTATTCTGCGCTTTTTAAAAAAGGATTGTACTATCGTTTGTTTCGCTTCATAAATGACCGATTTATGAATTTTTTGTCCGAAATTCTTTCGAAACGAATGAAACGCTGTTGACAAGTTTGTTTTTTAACAATATGAAAAGAGCGGAATCGCTATGATCCGCTCTTTTCTTTTGCCCGTACAGATCTTTGGTTTGCAAGGAAGAAAAAAACACCAACTAAAACAAGGATACCTCCCGCGGCCTGCCAGCCGGTCAGACGCTCTCCCAATAATAGAACAGCCAAAAGAGTGGCGCCGACCGGCTCGCCGAGAATGCTCATTGAAATGGTCGTCGCATTCACGTAGTTCATCAGCCAATTGTTAATGACATGGGAAATTGTCGGCACGATAGCAAGCAGCAGAAAAATCCCCCATTCGTGAGCGCTGTAGCCAGTCATCTCAACGGTCGCTGCCAGGTTATACAGGAATAGAAAAAGTGCCGCAAATGCAAAAACACAAAAGCTGTAAATCCAATGTGAAACTTTTCGGACAGCCTGCTGGCCGATCAGTAAATACCCAACCACGGCAATAACACTCAAAAAGGAAAGAAGGTCACCGAGGAGCGCTTCTTTGTCCGAACCAAAATCTCCCCAGCCAATCATGACTCCGCCGATAATGGCAATCCCCATTGTGATCAGGGCAGCCGGTGCTGTTCGCTCTTTAAACAGCAAAAAGCCGCCTGCGAGCGAGACGAGCGGCTGCAAAGCCAGAATAATGGTTGAGCTGGCCACGGTCGTCAGCTTCAGCGATCCAAACCAGAGAACGAAATGAAAGGAAAGGAACAGTCCGGAAAAAACCAAAAAAACCCAATCCCTTTTTTTAATATACTTGAATTCTCTTTTCTTCTTCCAAACAATTGGTGTCAAAAAAAGGCTGGCAAGCAGCATTCGGTACATGCTGAGAATAGAAGCGGGCGCATCTGACCATTTCACAAAGATGGCTGAGAAAGAAATAGCGACGATGGAAATGAACAAAGGCAGCCCGATAGAACGTTTTTCCATTATTTTTCGAACAATTCAATCCATTCGCCGTCCGGTCCGTAAAAGAAAATATACCGGGAGCCGTTCGGGAGGGTTGTAATCGACTCATCGACAAATGGTACCTTGTGTTCTTTTATGCGCGCAATTTCTTCTTCAATATTATCGACAGTAAAAGCGATATGGTGCACTTTTCCTTCCGCTGGCAAGGCCGGATTGTATCCTTCAATTAATTCAATCAACGTTTCATCTGTCTGCCGGAACCCGAGAAAAGCAATTTTCAGGTTTGGATCGGGATGGCCCTGTTTTTCAAGTAAATCGAGCCCAATAACCTTGGTGTAAAAATCAATTGCTGCATCCAGGCTTTTCACCTGAATACCTACATGCTCAAGCTTTGAAATCGTCATATGTATTCCTCCTTTTCCTTTATTATCGCCGCACCTTGACAAAGTTGCCAGCAAAAATAATGATAAAAGAGATTATCCTCGAAACAGAAGGAAGGGTTTTGATTGATCTACATATTGGTTGGAGCAGGGGGAATGGCGGGTGCGCTTTTACGGTACATTGTTTCTATTGCAATAGCCGCCTGGTGGGACGGCTCATTTCCACTCGCAACTCTTGCGGTAAACTATATTGGCTGCTTTTTTCTGCCGCTTTTAACCCTGCGATTAAAAAGCAGGCTTTCTGTGCCGGTGCAAAAAGCAGTAACAACAGGTATCATTGGTTCATTTACTACATTTTCTACCTTCAGCGTTGAAACGGTCTCACTATGGGAAACCGGCCAGGCTGCGGCGGCTCTCGGCTATGTACTGTTAAGTATTGTGGGAGGCCTTTTTTTTACCCGCCTTGGTTTTAAGAAAGGAGAACGGTTATCAATATGATCTTTGCAGCAATCGGCGGTTTTTTTGGCGCTATCACCCGTTTTTGGATAAGCGGCCTGTTCAATAAAGCTGCTTTTCCATTTGGCACTCTTTTTGTTAACCTTGCCGGTGCTTTTTTGCTTGGGCTTTTGATTGAAAGGGGGATAAGAGAAAGCAGCCTTTTATTATGGGGTACCGGCTTTCTTGGTGCGTTTACGACTTTTTCCACCTGGATGTTTGAAATACACGAAATGAGTGCAAAAAAGGCGGCTTTTTATGCTGTTCTTACATGTCTGCCAGGCTTTTTCGGTGCGTGGCTTGGTATGCGAGTCGTTTAAAAGGAAATGTCTGTCGAGGCTGTGCTATACTTTCAGCGTGAATAATTTACTGATGAAAGGAAGCGGGAGAATGCAATTTGTTACACTGAATAATGGGCTGAAAATGCCTCAGCTTGGCTTTGGCGTCTGGCAGGTTGAAGACGAGCAGGCAACACCGGCTGTGCTGAAAGCAATTGAAGCAGGATATCGCTCAATCGACACAGCGGCCGTTTACGGCAATGAGCGCGGAGTCGGAGAAGCTATTAAACAGTGCGGTGTACCGCGCGAAGAGCTTTTTATTACAACGAAAGTATGGAACTCTGATCAAGGATATGAGTCAACGCTGAAAGCATTTGATGAAAGTATCGAAAAGCTCGGGCTTGATTACGTGGACCTCTACTTGATTCACTGGCCAATGCCGGCAGAAAATACGTATGTTGAAACATACAAAGCACTTGAAAAGCTGTATGCAGATGGACGCGTAAAAGCAATTGGTGTTTGTAACTTTGATATTGAGCATTTGCAGCGCTTACTGGATGAATGTGAAGTGAAGCCGGTCGTGAATCAAGTCGAATGCCATCCGCATCTTGTTCAAAAAGAGTTAAAGGCATTCTGTAAAGAAAACGATATTTATGTAGAGGCATGGAGCCCGCTTATGCAGGGCGGCGTTGTCCTTGAAAATGATACGGTCAAGGGAATTGCCGGTAAGCACGGCAAAACGCCGGCACAGGTCATTTTACGCTGGCATCTTCAAAATGACTCTATTGTTATTCCAAAATCAGTTACACCTTCCCGCATCGAGGAAAACTTTAACGTTTTTGATTTTGAATTAACGCAGGAAGATATGGACCAAATTACATCGCTTGATAAAGGCGAACGAACAGGTCCGGTTCCAGCTGAATTCAACCGGAAGTAAACGAAAGCTGCCGCAGGGAAAACCTGCGGCGCTTTTTTATAGGCAGGCTCAGACACTTCCGCGTTCAATCAGCTGAAACGGTACTTCTTTGTGGGAGACTTTGGATGAAAGAACTTGTTCAAAGGCAATTGTTCCGAGCTGCTGCAATGGCAGTTCAACAGTAGACAGGCTAAGCGCCGCTGAAATGGGGTGGTTGTCGAAGCCGATCAGAGATACATCTCCTGGTATAGAAAACCCAAGCCGGCGGCACTCAAGCAGAAAACCGGCAGCGACAAAATCATTGGTGATAATCATTGAATCGGGACGGTCTGAAAGCGCCGCCCACTTTCCCGCAATCCGAGTTCCATCCTCAACCGTTAACGCCTGATCAAAAACCCAGTGGCAGGGTGCTTTGCCAAACTGTTGTTCATAGGCTTTTTTTCTGGCGTTACTGCTTTTTCCTTCCTTTCTTAACACGCTGTATCCAATCCTTGTTTTTCCTTTTTCCTTTAAAAAAGACAAAGTAGATTGAAAAGCTTCATATTGATTTACAAAAACAGAGGATAACGAAGAACCGGCCAGCGCTTCGCATAAAACAATCCGCCCGCACCCGCTGTAATCTTCTATAAGTTCAAGGGGGCACTCGCGCGATATAACAATCAGCCCGTCCACCTGCTTCAGCTTCAACATATTCAGCGCTTCTATCTCCTGGATAACGTTGTAATTCGTTTGCATAATCAGCAATTTATAACCGCGCTTTTCGGCTGCTTCCGCAATACCGCTTAAAATCATTCCGAAATAGGGGTGGCTGACAAACGGTAAAATCACGCCAATCGTTTCGGTTTTGCCACGGGCGAGGTGAACGGCATTGATATTTTTTTCGTAATGAAGCTGCTCAGCCGCTTCTAAAACAGCCTGCCTTTTTTCTTTGCTTACATACGGATAGTCATTCATGACTCTCGAAACGGTTGCAGCTGACACACCGGCAAGCCTGGCAATATCGTGAATGTTTCCCATTTATAGTGCTCCTTTAAAAAAATGCTTGTTCTGAAACGCATTTCATACTTTACATTGTAAAAAATGAGAAAAGAGGTGGCAACTATGTGGGGGATTCTCTTTATATTCTTTTTGTGCATTACAGAGCTTTTAATAGCAGCCGCAGCAATAGAGGCGAAGGGTAAACATAGCCGCCCGAAGTAATACCGTTTTGCCCGGGCAGGTATAGGGAATAGAAAAAATACTCGGAAAATTCGGCTGATTCAAGCCGAATTTTTCTTGCAAAATAAACATTCATCATTTATAATTAGTAATTATAAAATTAGTAATTAGTTAAGGGGTGATAAAATGAATCATTATGATTCCTCGAAATATCGTACTCCCGATGGATATACAGCAGATATTGCGGTATTTACGATTCTTTCGGATAAAAAAGAAGAAAAAGCCCCCCCGGAAATGAAGCTGCACATGATGCTAATTCAGCGTGCTGCAAAAGATAGCGAAGGGAATCCCAATTTTGAAGCGGAAAAATGGGCGATTCCCGGGGGGTTTATTCAGCCGGATGAAATGGGAATCGACGCAGCAGCCAGGGAGCTGGCTGAAGAAACTGGTGTGGAAGGGCTTCATATTCGCCACTTCGGTGTTTACGACAAGCCAGGCCGTGATCCGAGGGGCTGGATTATCTCCAATGCTTTTTATGCAATTGTACCGGAAGATTTTCTTTTGGATCGAACGGCTTCTGATGATGCGGCAGATGTACAGCTGTTTGCGATTGACGAGGTATTAAAGCTGGATCTCGCATTCGACCATCGGCAAATTGTAGGAGATGCTTTAAAGCTCATCCAGGCAGATATGCTTCGTACAACATTAGCCAGGAATTTTCTGCCGGATGAATTTACTCTTTCGGAGCTGCAGAGAGTGCTTCTAACGGTTACAGACGATACAAAAATTGCTTCCGACCCGGTATTTTTTTCCCGGACTCCAAAGCTTCCTTTTTTGGAGCTTGTACTGGACGAAGCCGGGCAGCCCAAAAAAACAACACGCCACTCATACCGGCCGTCCCGATTGTACAAATTTAATGATATTGAAGTAATTGAATCTATTTACGGATAAGAAAGGCGGAGGTTCGATGAAAGCATTGCTGAATATAGACTATACGTATGATTTTGTTGCGGATGATGGGAAATTAACATGCGGAAAGCCGGGTCAGGATCTTGAAGATGAAATAATCCAGCTGACAAAGCAGTTTATTGAAAATGATGATTATGTTGTTTTCGCAATAGATGTTCATGATGAAAGGGATCCGTATCATCCAGAAACAAGACTTTTTCCGCCGCACAATATTCGCGGCACAAAAGGACGCGATTTATATGGAAGGCTTCAGGAAGTTTATGAACAAAATAAAGACCGGGACAATGTTTACTTTATGGATAAAACGCGATATTCAGCATTTGCCGGCACGGATCTTGACATGAAATTAAAGGCGCGCGGCATCACCGAAGTGCATCTTGTCGGTGTCTGCACGGATATCTGTATTTTGCATACGGCAGTAGATGCGTACAATAAAGGCTATACTATTGTTGTGCATGAAAAGGCAGTTGCGTCATTTAACCAGGCAGGCCATGAATGGGCACTTGGCCATTTTACTGATACGCTTGGCGCGAAAAAGGGGGAATGAAAAATGGCAAAGCATCAGGATGACAGCTTTATGCTGCACACGGACTTATACCAGATAAACATGGCGGAAACCTACTGGCGGGATGGTATTCACGACCGCAATGCAGTGTTTGATTTGTACTTCCGCCGTCTTCCATTTGGAAACGGCTATGGCATTTTCGCGGGGCTGGAGCGGATTATTTCTTTCATTGAAGCGTTTGGCTTTACGGACAGCGACATTGACTACCTTCGTGAATTGGGATATGAAGAAGATTATTTGGCGTTTTTAAAGAATATGACGTTTACAGGCACTATCCGTTCCATGCGGGAAGGGGAAATCGTATTTGGAAACGAGCCGATTTTGCGTGTGGAAGCGCCGCTGGCTCAGGCGCAGCTGCTTGAAACGCTCCTATTGAATGTAATTAATTACCAAACGTTAATAGCCACAAAAGCCGCGCGGATGATGCAGGTGGTCGGAGAGGGAACAGCGCTTGAGTTTGGAACAAGGAGGGCCCAGGAAACAGAGGCAGCTGTCTGGGGAGCGCGCGCTGCATACTTGACCGGATTTGCGGGTACCAGTAACGTCCGGGCAGGAAAACTATTCGGCATCCCGGTATCCGGCACGCATGCACACGCAATGGTACAGGCGTATCAGGATGAATACGTGGCGTTTACAAAATACGCCCAAACGCATAAAGACTGTGTATTTCTTGTGGATACATACGATACGCTCCGTTCTGGTGTTCCAAATGCAATACGGGTTGCCAGAGAGTTCGGTGACAAAATTAATTTTATCGGTATCCGTCTTGACAGCGGAGACCTTGCTTATTTATCTAAAAAAGCACGGACAATGCTGGATGAAGCCGGCTTCCCCGATGCGCAAATTATTGCATCCAATGACCTTGACGAAGAAACCATTATGAGCTTAAACGCACAGGGAGCCAAAATTACAGTTTGGGGAATTGGCACAAAGCTCATTACCGCCTTTGATCAGCCGGCACTTGGAGCAGTATTTAAGCTCGTTGCCATTGAAAATGAGCAGGGAGAAATGGTGGATACTATTAAAATTTCCGGAAACCCGGAAAAGGTGACGACTCCCGGGAAAAAGAAAATTTACCGTATTATGAACAATGCAAACGGCAAATCAGAGGGAGACTATATTGCCCTGGAAGAAGAAAATCCTCAGGCGCAGGAAAAGCTGAAAATGTTTCATCCTGTTCACACATATATCAGCAAGTTTGTAACGGACTTTACCGCTCTTGATCTTCACAGGGATATTTTTATCGATGGAAAGCTGGTTTACAGCAAACCGCCGCTTGAACAGATAAGAAACCATGTTAAAGAAGGTTTATCTGTTTTATGGGATGAATACAAACGGACAGTTAACCCGGAACAGTATCCAGTGGATTTAAGCCCGGCCTGCTGGGAAAACAAAATGAAGAAAATTGAAGAAATGCTGCCGCCTTCAGCACGGTAAGTAAAAGCCTGGCTATTGAGCAGTGTGAGGCTCCCTGGCCAGGTTTTCATCCTTGTATTAAATCAAGTGGTCTGTTTTTGTTTTTGTACTGCTGACGGAGAAGCTATACAATCAGCTGCACGGCTGGCAATGATATAACCCTTATTCCTATTTTTAGTGTATAATGAAATATATTACATATGAATTTGATATTTTACTTGTTAAATAGCCTGGAGAGATTACTATATGTTAAAAAGCTATTGGCAGTTAGGCGTTTATTTTGCACTTTATATAGGGAGTCATATTTACCTTACTTATCAAATGGCAGACGGGGAATACACGTTTTTTTCCGCGCTAGCCCAATTTTATGGACCGGGGCTGCTGTCGCTTCTATCAATTATTTTGGTTCTTGCGTTAGCTCAAAGAAAAACAAAATCAGCCCGCCGATTTATTTTATTCTTACTGGCTGTTTCGTTAAGCCTGTTTGCTTCACAAAAATCCGGAGAAGGCGATCCTATTGCGGCAGTCATTTTCATGATTGCTTTTCAATTAGCTGCGCTATATTTCCTGCTTTTTGTTCAATCGATTTTACTAAAAAAACAGCTTAAGCTTCATTCCTTATCCTCCTGGTTAAATGCTTATAAGTACGCAACATTTCTTTTTATTGCCCTTAATATAGCCTGCTATTTTACATTATGGCTGCCAAAGTACATTATGGGCAGCGGCATGCTTGTTCATTTCAGCTTTTCAGTCATTTCTGCATTGGGAATTATTGGCTGGCAATACGCAAAAAAAGAAAATGTGGAACATCAAGGCTTTTTAAAATGGATGATGATAGTTCCAGCTATCGCCTTTATTCCTTTTATTTTTCTTTATGCGCTTCCTTATGTAATATCGGGCGCTGGTCTGGGCCGGTTTGATCGTGTTGCAGTGCTTTCACTGTTTGCGCTTCCTTATGGATACACACGTTTGTTGGTAAGCCGGCAGCTGTTTGATTTTGATTTTGTTATTGGCCGCTTTCTTTACTATAGTATTTTATCAATTATTCCTGCTTTTCTTCTTGCCGCTGTTCTTGAGATAACCGGTCGATTTACAGCTTCTTTTGCCGCTGCTCTTTTGATTCTTGCTCTTACTTTTTTACTAAAAGAGCAGTTCGATTTTTCAATAAGAAGCAGCTTGTTTCAAGACCGGAATAATCTGGTGCAGGGAATCGAATTGCTGGCCGGCAGATTTTCGGCTGTAATGAACACAAGCGAGCTCGAAAAAATGTTCATTTTGGAGGTAATGCAGTCACTCAAGCCTTCCACTGTTTTTATAGCTGAACGAAAAGAAGAAAAGTGGTCTGTTCGGCAGCAGAAAGGAAAGGGTCCTTCTTTGCTGTCTGACGAGCAAAAAATGCTTATGAACAGAGACCGTGACCAGGCATTGCTGTTTAATAAGCAGTGGCTGGGAATACAGCTGTTTGAACGGCCGGGCAGTAAGATATATATATGGCTTGGTCCGAAAAAAAACGGGCTGAAATGGAATATCAGCGAGAAAGCCTGGCTGCTTGCGGCTCTTCCGTATGTACGGCTTGTAGCTGACAATTTGCAGGTAGTAGAGCGGAAAATAGAGGAGCTGGAGATGCAGGCAATAAATCATTCTCCTGGAACGCTTCGTCTTCTTTTAGCCATTTCCGAAAAAGAAAGAAGACGCCTGGCCTCTGATTTGCATAATTCCGTGCTGCAGGAGCAATTTATCGTACAGCGGAAGCTGGAACGGCTTTTCCGGTCTGAAAATCTTGAAACTCAGCTTAAACAAGAGGTGAAAAATATCCAGAGTGACATAAAACAAATAACCCGGCATATTCAGGAAACATGTCATGAACTGAGACCCGCTTTTTTTGAGGAAGAAGGGCTGCAGAGGATCTTGCAGGAACTGTTTTCGAAATTTAAACTTTCCTCAGATATTGATTTGCAATATGATATTGATTTGCCGGCCAGTACTGAAATTAACCATGATAAAGAACTGGCTGTTTACCGGATTGTACAGGAGCTTTTAGTTAATGCCCAAAAGCATTCACAGGCATCGCGCTTGTCCATTTCAATTTGGCAGGAAGACGAAACACTCTTTTTAGATTACCTGGATAACGGAGTTGGATTTGACAGCAGCCAGGCAGATGAAAAAAAGAATCAGATGGGACTATTAGGCATAAAGGAAAGGACCGCTATGCTTTCTGGATATGTTGAGTGGGTCACGCCACCGCAAAGAGGGGTGCAAGTGAAAATAACGGTGCCGGAATGGAGTGGCTGACCGGTTGTTTAGCTGCTTTTAAAATCAAGCAGCTTTGTGGATATATACAGGTTAACAAAAGAACAAATGAAATTGGTTTGGAAGCAATGATCCTCATTTTCACTGGCCTGTAAAAAAAAAGAAAGCCAGCATACCGGGAGAAAAAGGCACGCTGGCGGCTCGATCATTTATGAAACAGGCCGGGATTGAAGTGAAAAGCGAAGTGTAATAGTTGTTCCTTTGCCTGCTGCGCTTTTTATAGCAATTTTTCCTTTATGCTGCTTTAAAATGCGCTTAATGACCATAAATCCAAGCCCTGTTCCATCTTTTTTAGTTGTATAAAAAGGAGTGCCCAGCTGCTGGATTTGTTCTGCGGTCATACCAGCTCCGGTATCGGAAATATGAAGCACCGCTTCTCTGTCCTCGTTCGCTGAAGCGGAGACCGACAAAATTCCGCCGTCTGGCATGGCTTCCATTCCATTTTTAAAAAGATTAATAAAAACCTGCTTCAGCTGATTTTCATCTCCGTGTATGAAAAGCGGAGAGGAAGTGAAGTCGGCTGTAACTTGAATATTGTGCATGCTTGCCTGCGGCTGCGAAAGAGCAACAGTATCACGCAAAATCTGTATAATGTTTTGCCAGCTGAAAGAAGTGGCCTGCGGCTTTGCTAAAACTAAAAATTCACTGACAATTAAATTAATGCGATCAATTTCTTCCAGCACAAGATTGTAATGCTCCTGCTGGTGAAAGGACGGCTCCAGCAGCTGGATAAATCCGCGGATAGTAGTCAAAGGATTTCGAATTTCATGAGCGGCACTGGCAGCCATTTGCCCGACTGCAGCCAGTTTTTCAGTATTTAAAAGCAACTGCTCCGTTTCTTTTCGGCGGGTAATATTACGAAGCTGGGCAAACGCGCCAGCTAATGTGCCGCTTTCATCGAAAATAGGCAGGGCATCAAGTAAATAAGTAGCTGTCCGGCTGCTTTCACTGCGAATGGTTGTTTCGATATCCAAACGAGGCGTGCCGCTTTTCAAAGCTTGATCCATGTAAGAGCCGACGCATGGAAAATCCTGAACGCTTTTTTTCAGGAGGTCTGCTCTGGGCTGCTTCAGCATCCGTTCTAATGCCCTGTTTGTATTTATAATGCGTCCAGTACTGTCAGAAACCACCATTCCACTTGTTGTAGTATCCATGATCAAATCGTTTAATAAACGCAGCTGTTCGTTTTGTTTCATTAAACGAAGTTCCCGCTCAATCGATTCCTTCATGATGATAAGCAGTGTCTTTAAAAGGGGATGGGCAAAATCGACGCCAGTCATGAGAGAAAGAGTGCCTATTACCTTTTGCTCCTGTGTATCCGCAATGGGTATGCTGTAACAGGCTGAGTTATGCAGGGAATAATGAAAATGCTGCGATCCGACGACACTTACCGGTTCGTTATACTGGAGTGCCAGACAGGGGGAGTTAATTCCATGAGATTCAACAGTCATTTGCACACCGTTGCGAATTCCCATTTCCGTAACCAGTTTTTTAACGGAGTTATCACCGATCATATGAAGAATATACCCGTGTTCATCGGTTGCCGCCGCCATAACCGGGCTGTTCTGGAAGGCGGAGCCGAACTTATCAAAGAAATGGGTGACAGCCTTAATAAAATCTGATTTCTTTGATTGTTTTTCAGCCAGTGCCTGCTCGTCTAATGTGTATTTTAAAGAAGGAACGCTGTCCGGAGCAAGTCCCTGTTCTTCGCATTCCTTTTTCAATGTATCAAAACAAATCATCTGTAATCTCCTCGTTCATAGGCTTTTTTCTCCAAATTATTTCCCTTTATCCCATTAATCATCCGCAAGCGGAACCATTTGCTTAAAGCTTGCTGTATGCTTCCTCATTACAGATGATAAAGAGCCGGGCATTACTCGGAATAGGATCGTCTAATTTTTTTATAATGGAAAAATCATGGTGGTTGGCGACGAGGAGAATCCCTTTTTCATCAAGCGCCCGTTTTGCATCACGGTATGTCCGCCAGCCGGATTTGTTTTCAATATGGTAGAGATCATACCCATCGTGGCACGTCAGCTGCCTGATAATCTCACTTGAGCCGTTAAATAAAACAGAACGGGCAGCCAGGTGGGCAGCTGTATCATTCGGTGTTATAAATTCTTCTACATTGGCATGCGAAAAGGCATTTAAATGGGCAGAATCAGCTACCTCACAAATTGTATAAACATTCTGGCCGTGTTTGTGGGCAGAAGCTTCAATGCCTGACGCAATCAAGAGAGTCAGACCATCAGCGGCTGATGCATTTACGGCATTCTCAGGGGAGAAAATCATAATTGACTTTGCTTTTAAAAAATTTGCTTGCATTAAGAGTTTCTCAGAAGCAGGAGCCCCTTTTACAAATTCAACCCGTTCGTGCAAAAAAGGATTTTTTTCTGCTGTTTCATCAATAATAACTGCATGCACCTCAGGAAATGTTTCCAGCAGCTCTGTTAATGCAATGCGTGCACGGTTTGTCCAATTAATTAAAATAATATGCTGCTCACGCGTCACCATCAGCTTTCCTTCCTCCTTCAGCCGTTTCCTTATACTTAATGAATCGATAATCTTGCCAATGAACACAGTCATCAGGCCTATTCCAAAAATGAACAGAAGCATCGCGAACAGCTTGCCTGGCATAGTGACCGGCGACACATCTCCATAGCCGACTGTAACAACGGTGGTCATTGTCCACCATAGCCCTTCAAACGGCGAGGTAAATGTTTCGGGTTCGATATAGTGTACAAAAAAACTGCTAAATGAAACAAGAAAACATGTAGCGAAAAACAGCGTCCAATTATTTAAATGGATCGCTTTAAAAAACAGTCTGCGAAAAAAAATCATCAAGCAGCACCTCCTGCATCTAAATATTGCATGAAAAAATCAAAACGGTGGCGCCGGCTGCAGCTAACAGCCGGCAGAGCACTTAGGATGGTCCCTGTAAGTCTTGTTTCTGCGCAAGTTCGCGATAGACAGCATGGGAGCGAAGCAGTTCTGCATGTTTGCCCATTCCAGTCACCCTGCCGTGTTCGAGAATCACAATTTGGTCCGCATGCACGACTGTAGAGAGCCGGTGAGCAATCACGAGTGTTGTCCGGCCGTGCATCAATCCATTTAACGCTTCCTGTACCAGCGCTTCCGATGTGCTGTCGAGGCTGGAGGTTGCCTCATCAAGCAATAAAATATCTGGATTGCGCAGGATAGCGCGGGCAATCGCAATCCGCTGCCGCTGTCCGCCCGAAAGCTTCACGCCGCGCTCACCGACTTTTGTGTCAAATTGTTCGGGCAGCTGTTCAATAAATGAAAAAGCATTTGCTTGAACAGCGGCTGCCCGGATTTCCTCATCACTTATTTCGCGATTTGTTCCATACGTTATATTATCACGAATAGAGCCAGACATTACTGGACTTTCCTGAGCAACATAGCCAATCCGCTGGCGCCAGTCATACAATTGAAATTGTGCAATCGGATCAGCCCCAAGTAAAATGGTTCCTTCAGCCGGCAGGTAGAAGCGTTCTAAAAGTGAGAACAGTGTGGTTTTGCCGCTGCCGCTCGGACCGACAATGGCTGTTGTAGTGCCTTCCGGAACAGAGAATGAGATGTCTTGCAAAATCGGTTTGTCTGTTTCGTATTGAAAAGACACGCGCTCAAAGCGAATTGCACGCCGGCCAGCCGAAAGAGGTAATCCATCCGGCTTTTCCGTCTTTGTCTGCAGGATGCTTTGAATTCGCTCGGTGGCACCGGCTGCTTTTTGAAAAGCTGTAAAAAAAGATGCCATTTGGCTGACCGGGATCACAATCTGGAACATGTAGATAATGATCGATGTAAGTGAACCGGCAGACAAGGCGCCGGATGCAACTCGGACACCGCCGTAGCCGATTAAAACAACAAGCACCGCCATCATAATCAGTGACATAAAAGGGGAAATGATTGCCTGGATTCTGGCTTCTTTTAATCCAAACAGCAGCAGGCGGCGAATGCCGGATCGGCCATTTTCATATTCGGCTTCACTTGCTGTGTATGATTTAACGAGCCGAATATCTGACAGTACCCGGCTTAGTGTTCCAGTAAAGGATGCCATTTCATTTTGTGTTTCTTTGGAAATACCGTACATTTTCCGGCCGAGCGGCATCAAAATCAGCATGGCGGCCGGAACGGATAACAGCATGACAACTGTCATCTGCCAGTCAATATATAGCAGAATAATGACGGATCCAGTGATGGAGATGATCCCCGTAGCAAATGTAACGAGATGATCCGTAATCAGCATTTTGACCGTATTGGTATCCTGTGTTACACGGCTCATCGTATTTCCAGATTCATTCTGATCATAGTACGACACAGGCAGGTTAAGCACGTGTTTCCAGAGCTTTTCACGAAGGGAGGCGGTCATTTGTTCTCCTGCCGACCGCATGAAGTAAAAGGAAAAGCCGCCGGCAATCACTTGAACAAGAAAAGCTGCCGCAAGAAGAATCAGCACCGTACGGCTTATCGCATCGATCGCAAGCTGATCGACAAGGTTTCCTGTAAATAAAGGAACAAATAAACTGGCAGCCGTTTCGAATAAACTGAGCGCCAGAGCGATCATGAGCAGCTTTTTTGGCGGGCGCAGCTCCTTTAATAGACGAAGAAATTGAGATGATTTAATGGGTGTTTCCATTTCAAAGCCTCCAAAAATTAGATATGGTTACTTATTTCGCTAAAATCCGGCGTAACTCCTTTAAATTCGATCAATGGATTGATTTACTTTCTCTAGAACATTGGGTATTTTTAACGTAAAGAAATGAAGCAGGGGGATGAGGCAAATGCTATTTCAAAAAGGAAAATTAAAGATAAGGGTGTTGGAAGAGAGTGATGGACAAAAGCTTGTTAAGTGGCTTTCAGATCCTGTTGTTCTCCAATTTTATGAAGGCCGGGATAATGCGTTTGACCTGGAAAAAGTACAAAAAGAATTTTACAACAAAGAAGAAGGCGTCACCAGAGGGATTATTGAGTTTGATAAAAAAGAAATCGGTTACATCCAGTACTATCCATTAGGAAAGAAAGAAAAAGAACAGTACGGATATGAAGAAGAAGACATTATTTATGGCACAGACCAGCTGATTGGAGAAGTGGATTACTGGAATAAAGGCATAGGAAAAGTGCTTATTAAAGCAGTAGTAGAACATCTTATTAAAGCAAAACAGGCACAAAAAGTAGTGATGGACCCGCAGGAGTGGAATATCCGGGCGATCCGCTGTTACGAAAAGTGCGGGTTTGAAAAAGTAAAGCTGCTTCCTGAGCATGAGTGGCATGAAGGGCAATACCGCAATTGCTGGCTGATGGAATACAACCAAAAAGCTGTCTCTGTTTAAAGAGACAGCTTTTTGGTTATTTTTTTGATTCACGCACTTCTTTTTGCAGGCGTTTAAATCTTCGCACATCTGCCGGCCGGAGCGGGATAGGCTCTTTCCGGAGCATTTTGATAAGAGCTGCCATGATAAAAAGCATTAAGATAGTAAAAGGCAGAGCTGAAACGAGCGACGCGGTTTGCAGCGCTTCAAGGCCGCCTGCTGCAAGAAGCACTGCTGCAATAGCAGACATTAAAAAGCCCCAGACTACTTTTGCCGCCAGTGGAGGCGTCAGGCTTCCATGTGTTGTCATACTGGCCAAAATGTATGTTGCTGAATCAGCCGAGGTGACAAGAAAAGTGAAAATAAGCAGGATGGATAAAACTGATAAAATCCCTGTCATAGGCAAATGCTGATAAAGCTCGAATAAAGCAACGGTCAGGTCAGCATTTACTGCTTCCGCAATTCCTGCATTGCTGTTTAAGTCTGCATAAAGAGCTGTTCCGCCAAAAGCGGCAATCCAGATACAGGCAATAAGCGGGGGAACAACCAGGACAGCGAAAATAAATTCCCGAATCGTGCGCCCTCGTGAAACGCGGGCGACAAACGCACCGACAAATGGCGACCAGGCAATAGCCCACGCCCAGTAAAAAATAGTCCAGTCCCGTACCCACGTACCGCCTTGATAAGGAGTTAACCGCAAACTATATTCAACAAAATTCGTAATATAGTCTCCAACCGCAAGCGTAAAAGTGTTGAAAATAAAAACAGTCGGGCCGGCAATCATTACGACCGCCAGGAGCAGCAAACAAAGGCCAAGGTTAATGTTGCTAAGCCAGCGGATGCCTTTATCAAGACCGGTTGTTGATGAAAGCATATAAGCGGCAAACATGATCAAAATGATCACAAGCTGAACGCCAAAGGAATTTGGAAGGTCAAAGACGGATTTTAAACCGCCATTCATCTGGAGAACTCCAAGACCAAGTGACGTTGCAATTCCCATAACTGTTGCAATAACAGCGAAGGAATCAATCGTCGTTTTCACAACGGGCTTTTTTCCTACAATTGATTCAAGTGAGGTAGAAACAAGTCCATCCCGTCCTTTTTTAAACTGGAGAAAAGCAATCGCCAGTCCGACAACAGCGAAAACGGACCATTGGCTGATGCCCCAGTGAAAAAATGAGTATCCCATCGCAATACGGGCCGCCTGTTCTGTCTGGCCTTCCATATTGGAGAAAGGGGTTGTGAAAAAGTGGCTCATTGGTTCTGCAACTCCCCAGAAGACAAGCCCGGCACCAAAACCGGCTGAAAACAGCATGCCAATCCAAGTGAAAAATGGGTAATCAGGTGTGGAATCATCCGCGCCTAAACGAATTTTTCCATATTTACTAATAGCGAGTGCAATTAAAAAAACAATGATAACAAAAACGGCAAGCAGATAAAACCATCCGAAATTTGTTGTCGTAAATAGAAAAAGGGTACCGGCTGCATCACCAAACCGGCCAGGCATAATGGCGCCGATCACCACCAGCAGCAGAATGACCGCCGCTGAAATGATAAAAACAGGATTCTTTAATCTTCCAGTGTCCATACATTCCTCCTTGTAGAATAAAAATTTTGGGCAATATAGTTTACCCTGTCAGAATTAGTTTAAACCAACAATATGCGAATATCAAAAGAGCCCTTTCATAATGGTACAATAAATGCATAAAAAGAAAGAATGGAGTTCTTAGTATGCTTAAAGCAATTAATATTTTTCTGGCGAGATGGATGCCTCTTTTAACTCCCCTTAGTGTTCTTTCAGGAGTTTTACTGGCAGAATTCATTCATTCCTGGATCTTTATAGTGCCATGGCTTTTTGCGTTTATGACGTTTGTCGGCAGCTTAAATTCAAATTTCGGCATGCTGCGTCATACGATGTCACACCCATTTCCCATTTTTTTAGCTCTCGCCATTCTTCATCTCATAACACCTGTTTTTGCCTGGACAGTCGGCCACCTCATGTTTCCGGACGATCCGCTTACAGTCACCGGATTTACATTGGCTCTTGTTATTCCAACCGGCATTACAAGTGTAGTATGGGTAACGATGTATAAAGGAAGCGTACCGCTTGCACTTGTCATTATTTTAATTGATACCATGCTTTCACCGCTTATTGTTCCCTTCAGCATGTCGGTGTTAGCAGGCAGCAGGGTGGAAATGGACGTGCTGGCGATGGTGAGCGGGTTATTCTGGATGATTGTTCTTCCATCGCTTCTTGGCATGATAGCCAACGAGTGGCTGAAAGAAGAAAAAGCAAGCAGGCTCAGTCAAACGCTATCACCCTTTTCCAGGGTGTCACTTCCGATTGTGATTGCTGTTAACAGTGGAGTGGCTGCTCCTTACTTGCGAGATATTGATGCCAGGCTTATTCAAATTTTATTGACTATATTATTTGTTGTATTATGCGGTTATATGCTCTCATGGGGATTAGCCATTGTATTCAGGCAGACGAGAGAAAACATTATTACGCTTATTTACACAGGCGGGATGCGGAATATCAGTGCGGGAGCCGTTATCGCCGTCAACTTCTTTCCGCCTCAAACAGCAGTCCCGGTCGTAGTTTGTATGCTGTTTCAGCAAATGCTGGCCGCCTTTCATGGATTCCTGCTGAGAAAAGCATATCCGAGGGAGGTGCGGGCATGAAAAAAGGCAGATGGAGCTTAAGGGCCATTATCATTGCGTTTGTATGTGCTGTTGTTGCTTTCTCGCTCCTTATTACTGATATTTTAATTACAAAAACAGTAACGGATTCTGTTGAGGAAGGACAGATAGAAAAAGCACAAAATGCCTCACGGATTATGGCGCGCACACCTCTTGTGGCAGAAGCGCTCACAGGCAGGCGGGACGAAGCCGACATCCAATTATTCGCAGACGACATCAGGGAAGCAACCGGTGTTCAATTTGTGGTCGTCATGGATATGAACGGCATCCGTAAATCACATCCGGATCCAGGCGAAATCGGCAAGCCATTTGCCGGAGGGGACGAGCAGTATGTGCTGAACGGGGAAGAATACATTTCAACAGCTGAAGGGACATTGGGGCCGTCTATCCGCTCTTTTACTCCCGTTCTTGGTGAAGATGGAGAGCAGATCGGTGCTGTGGCCGTTGGTATTTCAACAGAAAGTGTTCAAAAAGCAGCTGCCAGCAGCCGGAATGATATTTATATTGGAACGCTTGCGGGAATTGCCGCAGGAATTATTGGTGCTATTCTGCTGGCGCGGTACATAAAAAGGGTGCTTCTTGGACTTGAACCATTTGCCATTGCCCGGCTGCTGAAGGAGCGCAGTGCAATGCTTCAATCTGTTCATGAAGGAATTATTGCGGTAGATCGGGATTCAACGATTACTTTAATGAATAAAGCGGCTAAATCTTTATTTCAGAAAGAAGAGGACGGTCCTGTTCCACTGGGTTCCCTGCAAAGAGCTATGGAAACAGAGCGGGAAAAAATTGATGAAGAGCAGCGGATAAACGGTGTTGAACTGCTCGTTAACAGTGTACCCATTCACGTTGGAGGCACGGTTGTCGGTGCGATTGCAACGTATCGTGATAAAACGGAAGTAAAGCAGCTGGCTGAACAATTGACCGGTGTGCGGCTTTATGCAGATGCACTTCGAGCACAGACGCATGAATTTATGAATAAGCTTCATGTTATTCTTGGAATGGTCCAAATGAAGTCTTATGAGGAGCTGGCTTCTTTTATTCGAGAAACTGTTGATTTTAAAAGCAATGAAATTCAATTAATGACTGAAAAAATAAAAGATCCGGTGCTTGCCGGCTTTCTCGTTGGAAAGCTAAGCTATGCGCGTGAAGCCGGAGTCAATCTTTTTTTAAGAAGTGATTACCCCATTCCGCCGCCGGAAGACCCGTCGCTGACGCATGATTTAATTACCGTCGTCGGCAACTTAATTGATAATGCAATTGATGCAGTAGAAAACAGCTCTAAAAAAACCATTAACGTTTCGTTTAGCTATGGAGACGATATTTTAACAATAGAAGTCGCTGATTCTGGCCCGGGTGTCCCGAAATCAAAGCAGCAGCACTTGTTTGAAAAAGGATATTCTACAAAAGGAACTGGCCGCGGCATTGGGCTTGCTCTCGTAAAGGGCACTCTTGAACAGCGGGCTGGAGAGTTTGACTTCTTATCGGAACCAGGTAAAGGAATGACATTTACCGTTTATATACCATTTCAAGAAAAAGGGGAAAAGACCTGAAAATGATACGTGTTTTAGTAGTAGAAGATGAAGCGAGAGTTGCTGCTCTTCATAAAGCTTACATTGAAAAAGCAGGGGGGTTCTCGCTTGCAGGCATTGCAGGAAGCGTAACAGAAGCTATTGCCGTTATTGAAGAAAGAGAAGTCGACCTCATACTGCTTGACATTTTTATGCCGGGACCGCATGGGCTGGAGCTGCTTACTTATTTGAGAGAACAGAAAAAAGAAATAGACGTAATTGTCATCTCTGCTGCTTCGGATATGGAACGGGTACAAAAAGCTCTTCGGTACGGTGCAGTTGATTATTTGATCAAACCGTTTGAGTTCGACCGGTTTCAAGAAGCACTTAAACAATACCGCGAGAGGCAAACGTTTATGAAGGAACCGCGGCAGATCAGCCAAAAGGAACTGGATGAGCAGCTTCTTGGAAAAGAAAAAAAATCTGCGCCTGAAGCTATTCCGAAAGGATTAACCAGAGCTACACTTAATCAAATATGGGGGGTCATCCAGGAAATGGAGGAGGCGTTCTCGACAGAGGACATTGTAAAGCAAGTAGGCATTTCCGGTGTATCGGCACGCAAATATTTAAAATTTTTAGCAGATATTGAAGTACTGGAAGTAAAAGTCGTATATGGAACAGTCGGGCGCCCGGTATACCAGCATACCCGCAATTTATCAAAGGAATATCGAATGAAGCCTTTTTTGTAAGCAGTTTGGAACTGCTTACTTTTTTTAATTAAAAAAGAATTTAAAAATTCAAATAAACTATGATAACGCTTTAATTGTCGATAAGATAAAGCAAGAAACGAATAGGAGGTTATGAAAATGGGAGCAGAAAGAAAATTGGAAACGTTTCCTATAAATGAAAAAACTCCATCTTTTTTTGCTAAATTAAAAGAAATAACAGTAGGACCGATACCGCTGCCGCTTTATATTGTGCTTGCTGCTGTTATTTATGCAGCGTCCGTTTTCAATCAGCTGCCGCCTGATATGATCGGCGGGTTTGCCGTTATTATGGTTATGGGTATGCTGCTTGGAGATTTGGGAATGAAAATTCCTATCCTCAAAGATATTGGCGGTCCCGCGATTTTGGCGCTTCTTGTTCCGTCGGTCCTGGTTTTCTTTGACCTGATTAATCCAAGTGCTGCTGAAGCTGTTACAACCTTAATGAAAACATCAAACTTTCTCTACTTATATATTTCCGTTCTCGTTGCGGGAAGTATTCTCGGGATGAATCGAAAAGTGCTTATTCAAGGGTTTACCCGAATGTTTGTCCCGCTTGTAGCAGGTACTCTGGCTTCTGTTGCGGCTGGGATTTCCGTCGGCTTATTATTTGGATATGAAGTGAAGCACACATTCTTTTACATTATCGTGCCGATTATTGGCGGCGGTATTGGTGAAGGGATTTTACCTTTATCCCTTGCCTACGCACAAATTTCCGGCGGAGCAGCGGAAACCTTTGTATCTCAAATGATTCCGGCAGCGGTTATCGGAAACATCGTCGCTGTTGTATGTGCGGGCTTAATGATGCGTCTGGGAGAGAAAAAGCCCGAGCTGACAGGCAACGGTGTACTGGTTAAGTCAAAAGAAGGCGACCAGATTTCATCAGAAACCACGATTAATAAGCCTGTTGACTTTTCCTTGATGGGCGCCGGCTTATTGATTGCCTGCAGCTTCTTTATTTTTGGAAGCTTCGCCCATTTGTTCCTTGGTATCCCGGGTCCTGTATTAATGATCGTCGGCGCGACGCTCGTCAAAGTACTTCGGGCAATGCCGGCACGAATGGAGCAGGGCGCCTATCATTTGTACAAGTTTGTTTCAACAAGCTTAACATGGCCGCTTATGGTAGGACTCGGCATGCTTTATATTCCGCTTGAAGATGTTGTGAAAATTGTAACTCCAGCTTACGTAATTGTTTGTATCTCAGTCGTTATGGCGATGGTAGGTACGGGTTATTTTGTCGGAAAATTCATGAAGATGCACCCGATTGATGCTGCTATTGTAACCGGCTGCCACAGCGGCCTGGGCGGAACAGGCGATGTAGCCATTCTTTCCGCTTCAAACCGGATGTCCCTTATGCCTTTTGCGCAGGTGGCTACACGCCTTGGCGGAGCTTCAACCGTTATACTGGCAACATTGCTTATGAAGCTTTTCAGTTAATAAAAAATGCCTATCCAATGAACTTGGACGGGCATTTTTTATTTCTTTTTATTTTCCTGCCGTTCACGATGGGCTGCTGCTAAATGCTCGGCGTCACCTTTCATCAGGAAAAATGTAATAATACCGGAGAAAACCGCAGCTCCCGCCGAAATAAGCAGGCGGATATCACGCTCAATCATTGAGTAATCCTTGTTCAGCATCCATGTTGCAATAGAAAATACAATAGCCATAACCGGGATAACGAAAATAAACCGCTTGATCATTCTGCTGATTCCTTTCACTATTATTTAATTTAGTGTAGCATACTTCTCTTTAAATAATGTTTTCAATTTTTTGCTTTGCCAGGTGAAGGAGACGGGCTATTATTTCGGGATGCGAAATTTTTTGGTATAATGATACAGCAGATTTAAAAGAAATCAGGTGTGAAAATGAAAGAAAAAGAAAAAACGGCCTTTTGGTCTATTATCTTCGCGGTATTTTTCGGCAATTTCTTAGCTGTGATGAATACATCGACTGTTAATGTGGCTGTTCCGGTGTTTATGGACGAATTCGGAGCGGACTTGCCGGAAGCACAGTGGACGGTCACTGGTTTTATGCTGGCGGCGGGAGCAGTAGCCCCGGCAGCGGGCTGGCTTGGAGCGCGTTTTGGTTTTAAGCGGGTGTATCTCTCAGCTTTAGTAGGGTTTTTTATTTGTTCATTCATTAGTATATTTGCCTGGAACATCGAGAGCCTGATTATTTTGCGTGTTTTACAGGGACTGTTTAGCGGGATGATTATGCCATCAACCATGACACTTGTGTATAAGACCATTGAGCGGGAGAAGCAGGCGTACGGCATCAGCTTATGGAGTTTATCAGCAGTGCTGGCTCCTGCACTCGGTCCTGTTCTGGCCGGCTTTTTTATTGATGCCGCCGGCTGGCCGGCATTGTTTTATTTGAATCTTCCTATCGCCGCTGCTGCAATCGGAGCAGGGGTACTATTTATTCCAGGAACGGATGCCGGTGCGAAAATGCCCTTTGACCTGCCGGGACTTATTTTATCTTTCAGCGGCAGTATTTTGCTGCTGACGGCTTTCGCTGAAGCGGAATCCTGGGGATTTACCGATATAAAAACGCTGTCGGTGGCAGGGCTGGCAGTGATTTTGCTTATTTTGTTTGTCCGGCGGGAAATACGCGTTCAATTTCCGCTTCTTAATTTTGAAGTATTGGCGCATCGCCGTTATGCGTTCAGTCTTCTGCTTAACGCGGTTATGTCAATTGGTTTGTATGCCGGTGCATTTTTAGTGCCTATTTTTTTACAAAGCTCTCTCGGCTTTGGAGCGCTTGAAACCGGATTGATTATGATGCCGGGAGCTCTTGTTATGGCTCTGTTTACGCCGGTGACAGGGAAGCTGTACGAAAAAACAGGCCCTGCGCCGCTTATCTTTGCGGGACTGGTTGTGATGATAGCCGGCACTTACATGATGGGGAATTTAAGCATTGAAACGACAATGCTGTATGTGGTGATTTGGACATCGGTCCGTTATCTTGGAATCGCGCTTTGCAACATGCCGATCACGAACGCAGGCATGTCAGCTGTCCCAGTCGAGATTGCCGGCTATGCATCGGCACTGAATAACTGGGCGCGGCAGTCGATTTCCTCCCTGTCAATTGCTTTGTTTTCCGCATTAATGGCGTTCCGTTCTTCTGTTTATACTGCGCAGGGAACAGGCCTTCATGCTTCTTCCGCTGCTGCGGCAGGAGATGTGTTTTTATATTCTCTTTTCCCGCTTATTATTGCTTTGCCGCTTGTGTTTTTATTAAAAGAAAAAAAGAAAGCTGTGCAGGCGTAGCCTGCAAGACTGGAGAGCCGTTTCCCTGAGGGAAGCCGGTTCTTTTTTTGTTGAAAAGCCTTCAAATAAATAGTAATATATCGGCATACGATATATCAGTCGGCGATATAACAGAGAGGTGGACAATGACTAAAAAGCCGGAAGATTTTTTGCCGCTTTCGCAGGCAACCTATTACATTTTGCTCGCATTGCAAAAGTGCCGTCACGGCTACGCTATCATGCAGGATGTTGAGAAAATCAGCAAAGGAAATGTGGCATTGGGGCCGGGGACTCTTTATGGGGCATTGAGCAAGCTTCAAAAGCAGGGCGTCATCGAACAGGCGGAGGCAGATGAAGAAGACCGCCGAAAGTATTACATACTGACGAGCCTGGGAGAAGAAATTGTTAAACAGGAATATAACCGGCTTTTGTCGCTTGTTATGCATACGCAGGAATTAATGGAGGAAGAAGGTGAAATCAAATGGAAGTGAAAAAAGTAAGTTGAAAAACAGCATAGTGGGCTGCGGGCTGGCAGCTTCGCTTTTCTGCAGGGCGAACGCTGAACCAGCCACCGATTCGTGCTGCCTGTTTCAGCTTGTCCGCTCGTCCTGCGGGAGTCTTCGCCGCCATCCCTCCGCCCATTCCGTTTCAGGAAAAAACGGCTATAAATGAACAATAGAGCTCTCTTCCTTTTAACAGGAGAAGAAAAACAAATCCTGCCGTTTTTTCTCCCCGTAAATGCCGTTTCACTTACCCGGGCTAAGCCCTGTTCTCATATGTTTTTTGAGAAACAATATGTAAAATCATTTGTTCAACTATGAAGTAAATGACATTGTCCACAAGCTGGCGGCCAATGAAGGCCGCTGTTTCTATTAATGAAAGTACTGATAGTAGACTTTCTTGCTTTCTTCAACGGAGGAGGAGCCCTGGATAAATACACGCCCATCCTTAAATGCGGTTACTGTGTAAGGTGCATGGTGAAACGAAAGCAAAAATCCGTTTTGATGGGTAATAACGGCCGTTTTTTTTATGTAATCAGCCAATTCATGTAAATCCCGTTTTAAAATGCCGGCGGGACGAATTTGTACAGTGTCCCGCCCGCACAGCACCGCAAACTTTGTAGTGTGTTCGTAAGATAAAAACGGATAAACAGGCCGAGAGCCGCAGGAAGGGCAATCCTGTTTTTTTATACGCTGTACATCTACAGAAGAAAATTGGTTTTTCCATAAGTCAAATGAAAAAACAGTCCCGCGCAATGCTTCCGTGCTGCCTGTCAGCCATTTTAGCGCTTCAGCTGTTTGCAGAGAAGCCGTCATTTGAACAGCAGGGGAAATGATACCGGCAGTGTCGCAGGTTGCCCCCGCTCCCGGTATTGTATCCATCAGGCAATGAAGGCAGGGCGTTTGATCCGGCACAATAAGCATGGATAAGCCGCCCGAGGCAACACAGGCTCCGTATACCCATGGCACCCGGTATTTTTGCGCGGCATCATTAATGATAAAACGAATATCAAAATTGTCTGTGCCATCGATGATTAAATCGATTTTTTCATACGATAAGATGCGTTTCAAAAAGGAAGCATCTACATCTTCGAGCAAGGCAGCAAGCCGGGTGCTCGAATTGACAGCAGCCAGTCTTTTTCTGGCTGCTTCTGCTTTCGGCAGCCGGTCTGCCGCATCCTGCTCTGTATATAAATTCTGCCGCTGTAAATTGGAAAAATCCACGTAATCCCGGTCCACAATGGTTACCCGCCCCATACCGGCACGGACAATCATTTCCGCGTTTGCGGCACCGAGTGCACCGGCGCCGATAATCAGTACATGCTTGCTCTGCAGGGCATCCTGTCCATTTCGGCCAATCCCGGGGAAAAGGATTTGTCTTGAATACCGCTCGGTCAAAGGATGCTCATTCCTTCCAGCGGGCTTGATGCATTGGCGTGAAGCTTTTTAGGGATGCGTCCCGCTTCGAAGCCGCCCCGTCCGGCCAGCACAGCATACTTCATCGCTTCAGCCATTTTAACCGGATCATCAGCCCCGGACACCGCTGTATTCAGCAATACTCCGTCCGCACCGAGTTCCATTGCTCTGGCCGCATCCGACGGCACCCCGATGCCGGCATCGACGATAACCGGTATATTGGCCTGTTCGATAATGTAATGAATGTTTAATGGGTTGACAATGCCAAGTCCGGTTCCGATTGGAGAGGCTCCCGGCATAATCGCATGACAGCCAAGATCTTCAAGGCGTTTGGCCAGGAGAACATCGTCAGACGTGTAAGGCAGGACGATAAAGCCTTCCTCCAAAAGCATTTCAGACGCTCGCAGCGTTTCAACCGGATCAGGCAGCAATGTTTTATCGCAGCCGATCACTTCTACTTTGATCATGTCACATAAGCCGGACGCTTTCGCGAGTCTGGCAATCCGTACCGCTTCTTCCGCTGTTTTCGCCCCGGCTGTATTTGGCAGCAGTGTATACTTCTTCACGTCAATTTTCTCTAGAAAATTAGGCTGATTCGGTTCGAAAATGTTCATCCGCCGTACGGCAAACGTTAAGATTTCGGTTTCTGAAGCTTCGACTGCCGCTTTTTGTGTATCAAAATTAGGAAATTTCCCTGTACCCAGCAATAAACGTGAATCGAATGAATAAGGTCCAATCGTTAACATATTATCCGCCTCCTACAAATTGTACAATTTCTACACGGTCGCCATTTGACAATTTGGCACCGTCCCGCTCGGCTTTATCTAAAATTGACTGGTTCAGCTCTACAATAGCCAGCTCTTTATTTAACTGAAAATGTTCCAACAGATCACGAACCGTGATGACGCTTTCCGGCAGTTGTACTTCACGTCCATTCACAATCATCTTCATACAAGCGATTCCTCCTTTTTTGTTAAGAAGCGTCCCGGTGAAAATGGTGCAAGCCTTGCGGCGGTTTCGGGGCATCCATTCAAATACTTTTCCATTAACAGGCCTGTAAGGGGACTGAGCAAAATACCGTTTCGATAATGGCCGGTACATATGCAAAGACCCTCGATAAATGGATCAAAACCGATGACAGGAAGGTGATCGGCTGCCTGAGGGCGGACGCCTGACCATGTTCGTTCAATGATTCCTCCATCTAAGACAGGAAGAAGGCGCGCAGCCCGGTTTAACAGAGATCGGATTCCTCCGGCGGTCACAGCCGGATCAAATGAATACGGTGTTGAGGTAGCACCAATCAGCATTTCATTATTTCGTTTAGGAACGATGTAGCAGCCGTCGACTGCAAACACGGTTTTTGCGGGAGCTTGATCCGCCAGCTTTACCGAAACACATTCTCCTTTAACCGGAATCACGGGCGGCGCAAAGCTTGTTTCAGTAAAGAGGGCTGCACTCCATGCGCCGGCAGCATTAATAATCCGTTCGCCGTAAAAAGGTCCCAGTTTTGATGTTACGCCTATGGCTTGTCCATTTTGAATAAGCAGGTTCTGGACCGGGGTATGCTCATATACATGAACTCCGGCATTGACAGCCGCTTTTAAAAAAGCTTTAGCGAGCAGAGGGGCTTTCACTTGAGTATCCTTTTCTAAATAAATGGCGCCTGCTGTGTGAGCTGTCATTTCTGGTTCCACTTCCGGCACTTCCTCTGGCTCAAGCCATACAACAGATGGGTCTTTATCCAACAAAAACTCGTACTGTCTGCTAAGGGCGGAGCGGTCCTCGTCCGTGGCAGCCACTTTCAGCAAGCCCGCTTTACGCAGTTCAATATCAACTCCTGATTCCTCGAGAAGCTCATCACGCAAAACGGGGAATAGATCCCGGCTCTCCAGAGCAATCTCCATCAGCGGGTTTTCCCGCTCAAATTCATTTTGCGCCCCGAGCATCCCGCCGGCCGCCATTGATGCTTTTCCTGCTTTCTCAGAATCAAACAGCGCGACAGCGGCACCTGATTTTGCCAGCCGGTAAGCAATAGAGCAACCAATAACGCCTCCGCCGACCAGTAAATAATCGTACGTATTCATATATCTGGCTTCACACCTTTCATTTAAAAAAAGCTGAAATCATCGCAGCACCAGAAGCGCCTGCCTGCCGAACGGAAGGAATGTTTCCGTAATGAATGCCGCCAATGGCTATAACAGGAATGGAAACAGCCGCCGCTGCTTCACGGAGAGCATCCAGGCCGCGCCCGGGAAGGCCCTTTTTAGAGGGAGTGGCAAACACATGGCCAAAATAAAGATAATCGGCTCCGTCTTTTTCCGCTCTTTGAGCAGAATCGGCCGAATGAACCGAGCGGCCGGCAAGTTTATCCGGGAAAGCTTCTTTAAAATGAGCAAGCCGCTTATCGAATTCGGTGAAGTGGACACCGCGTACGGGCAGAAAGGAGGCCAGATCGGGTGCTGAGTGAAGAATTAATTTCTCGGGCGTAACTCCCCTGGAAAGTAAGCTTTCGACTTTACTGCCAAGCTCCCTGTCGGAAAGCTGTTTTTCACGAATACAAACAGCGTCCACGACGGGGAGGGCAGATAATATTTTTTCCTGGATGCAATCCGGCAGACCGAAGCCATTGGTAACAGCATGAATCATCCAGTTCACCCCTTTCAAAAAAACGCAAAATAAAAGCGCTGCCTTCCCGAAAGGAAAGCAGCGCTGTATAAACATAGATTTGATGAAACAAACGTCTCTGCCACTTCCCTACGCCAGTATAAACTGGATCAGGTTCCAGGAATCCCAAAGTCAATCACTTTGATCTCAGCCCTTTTAAAGGGCACCTCCAGTGGATGAATATTCAGTTTTTTTAAGCCTATCACAAAAAAAATCGGATGTCACGGTAATTTTTCATCTGGCGAGTATGCCCGCTGAAAACATTGTCTTTTTTTCTTGTAAGTATTTGTCGGCAAAAATGTTTCATAATCTTGGCATGCGGGGAATAAAATAAAGGTAACAAGGAAAAAGGGGAAAACACCATGCATACGTCAGAAAATGAACAAATGATTTGGATTGAAAAGCTTATGGCACAAGGAATTTTTAAGTACGGAGACCGCCAGCTCTATGAGTTGTCAACGGAAGAACTCATTCATTTAAGCGGCGAATATGAAGCAGTAAATAATTAAAAAAGGACCGTCCGGGCACTTTTAATGTGCCTGGGCGGTTTTATTTTTAAGCTTGCAATAAATTCCGGGGCTGCGGTGTTCTGCATAAAAGATAATAGGAACAGCAGCGGCGAGCAGCACAAGAATAAACCCGATAACACCGGCCCAGTGAAAATGCGTCCAAAACCAGCCGCCAAATGAGCCGACAAGACTGGAGCCCAGGTAATAAAGCAGCATATATAAGGACGAAGCCTGCGTTTTGTTAAAGCCTGCGTATTCTCCAACCCATGTGCTGGCAATCGAGTGGGAGGCGAAAAAGCCAAATGTAAAAACAGCGAGGCCGATAATTTTCACAAAAAGAAGGGGGAAGAGTGTCAGCAGCGCACCCGCCGCCATAATGCCAATCGACCATTTAAGCATCAGCGGATTTCCGTATATATCTGCTTTTTTGCCCATGTATATTGCGCTGAAGGTTCCCATTAAAAAAACAATAAAAATAAGGCCGATAAGCGTCTGGCTTAATGAATAGGGCGGAGCCTCAAGTAAAAAGCCAATATAGTTATACAAAGTGACAAAGCTGCCCATTAATAAAAAGCCGAGTGAAATAACAGCCAGCAGCGGACGGTTAAATAAGTGGATTCGATACGAAAACATCATTTCTTTAAAAGAAGGCTGTTTCTTTACGGAGTGACGCGGGGCGGGCAGAGAAAATAAAAAGACAATGCTGGCCGCCAGCGCAACGATCCCAATAATCAGCAGGGCAGTCCGCCAATTAAACAAGTCTGTCAGGAGGCCTGTTAATACACGGCCTGACATGCCGCCAATTGTTGTGCCGCCAATATAGAGGCCCATTGCGGAGCCGACTACCTTTGGATTGAATTCTTCAGACACATAGGCCATTGCAATAGCAGGAACGCCGGCTAAAAAAACGCCAAGCAGCGCCCGAAATGCCAGCAGTGTCCAAAAATCTGGGCTGAGCGAGGTTAAAACACCAATAATGGATGCGGCAAACATGGAGACTGCCATCAATTTTTTCTTGCCATAAGTGTCAGCCAGAGCACCTGCTGCAATCATGGAAACCGCCAGAATACCTGTGGATAACGACAAAGCCAGGCTGGCAGACGAAGCGGATACACCAAACTGTTCGGAAAACAGGGGCATAAGCGGCTGTGTAGTATACAATGTCGCAAACGTGACAAATCCGCCTAGAAACAGCGCAAAGCTGGCTTTTTTTTGTTCAGCAGTACCTTTTTCAATAAATGACATATCCATCCATCCTTCTTGCTAAATCTTATTATTCACTATACGCTCCCATAAATGATAAATCCAATTTATAATTAACATGATTATTATGCGTTTTAGTTATGGAGGGAACCGGATGGAATGGTATCAAATTGAAAATGCTGCTGCTGTAGCGCAAACGAAAAATTTTACGAAAGCTGCAAAAAAACAGGCTGTTTCCCAGCCCGCACTGAGCCGTTCCATCATAAAACTGGAAGAAGAGCTTGGAGCACCGCTCTTTTTGCGAGGAAAAAAAGAGATTCAGCTTACACAGGCAGGGGAGATTTTTATTGAAAGAGCACAACAGGTGCTTCAGTTAATGAAAGAAGCAAAAGAAGAGATTCAAGAAATCGCCTCGCCGGATAAAGGGAGGGTATCTATCGCTTTTTTGCCAACATTTGGACCTCATGTGCTGCCTAATTTAATCGCGGAGTACAAGCGGCTTTACCCGAATGTGGCATTCGAGCTGTTCCAGGGAGCCGGTGAAGTAAATATGAAAAAGGTACAGGAAGGGCAGGCGGATTTGTGCATTACTGGTCCTCCCTACAAACGTTCTGATATTAAATGGACGATTGTCAGGGAAGAACAGCTGTATATTACAGTCCCAATCGGGCACCGGTTTGCCGGACGGGACAGTATGCCTTTTCGGGAAGCCGCGGCAGAACCCTTTGTTACGTTTAAAAAGGGCTTCGGGCTCCGGTTCATATTCGATTTGTTATGTGAAAAGTTAGAGGTTGAGCCAGATATAACATTTGAAGGGGAGGAAGTCTCGACCATTGCCGGATTTGTTACAGCGGGACATGGAATTTCCGTCCTGCCCCGAAAACCGGAGATCGCTCATGATCCGCTTGTTTTTATTGCTATAAATGACTACCACCTCACAAGAAAAGTAGCAATTGGTACAAAGAAGCAAGGAACGCTTTCACCGGCGGCCCGCCAATTTAAGAAATTTGCGGAAAAATATCTGCAGCAAAATCAGGATTGACAGGTATGAAAATGAAAAAGACAGGGTAATAAGAAAGAATGAACGAAACGCAAAGGGAGGAATGTCTGGGTGCATACACTCTGGGCTGGCAGCTATGCAAAAAAGGAAGAACCGGGTATTTATAAGGTGATCGTTGACACGGAAGCTGAAACGATTATGGTAAGGGAACGGTACAGCGGTGTTGAAAATCCATCGTTTTTGGCAGAGGCAGATGGATTTTTGTACGCAGCCTCCGAATCAATGGACGGCAAAGCGGCTCTTTTACGCATTGAATCGGGAGGGCTTCAGCTGAAAGGAACAGCCGATTCAGGGGAAATGGCGCCCTGCCACATTTACGCGGAGGGTACATACGCATGGACAGCGAATTATGGAGGGTCTGTGACTAAATATGAGAGAAATGGTGAGTCTTTAACAAAAATTGCTTTTTCGAAGCATGAAGGAAGCGGCCCAAATGAAGAGCGGCAGGATGCGCCGCACGTTCACTCTGTTACTCCTTTTCCAGACGGAGGGCATTTGCTCGTTTGCGACCTCGGTACTGATACACTCGCTGTTTATGATAAAAACAACATGGAGAAAGTAAAAGAAGTGCAAACAGCACCTGGAGCAGGACCGCGGATGTCACTTTTTCATCCTGATAAGCCCATTGTTTATGTGATAAACGAGCTTGATTCCACTGTTTCTGTTTACAAAACCGGAGATAACGGCACCATCACACATCTCGACACACTGGCCGGGCTGCCGCCGGGTTATAATGATGAACATACAGGGGCGGATTTGCAGTTTGATCCTGATAGGAGGTTTTTATATGCGTCCATTCGCGGATGGGACGGCCTGGCGGTTTTTGATGTTGAACCGGATGGAAGCCTTGCCCGTCCCCGCCATGTAAAGCTGGACGGGAAAACACCGCGGAGCTTTTACGCACTAAAAACCGAGCCGTATTTAATTATCGCTTTTCAAGATTCAAATGAAATTTGTTTGTTTAAAATCGAAGAAAATGGACTGCCTGTTTTTACAGGACAGCGGGTATCTGTAAGCAAACCAGTTTGTTTAATTAAGAAAGGAGATAAATAAATGAATCTATCACTGAAGGGAAAAACGGCACTTATTACAGGAGGCGGTTCAGGGATTGGCCGGGCTGCCGTCATAAAAATGGCCGAGGCAGGGGCGAACATAATTTTGTTGGATCGAAGCCCTGAAGATTCCGATGAGCTCGTTCAAAAAATCGGGAAAGACCAGGCATTGCACGTAACTGCAGATGTATCAAACGCTGAGCAGATGGAAAAAGCCATTCAAGAAGGTGCTGAGAAATTTGGCAAAATTGATATTGTCTTTGCGAATGCCGGCCAGAACGGGACGTTTACGCCACTTGAGCACTTAGATCCGGAAGACTGGAATTCTGTTATGACAACTAACTTAACAGGCACTTTCTTAACTTTGAAGTATACAATTCCGTATTTGAAAAAACAGGGCGGAAGCATTATTATCACTTCATCCATTAACGGAACACGCACGTTTAAAAATTTTGGCTTTTCCGCGTATGCCACAACAAAAGCAGGACAGGTCGGCCTTGGCAAAATGGCTGCAGTGGAGCTGGCCCAGTTTAAAATCCGGGTTAATATTGTCTGCCCGGGTGCGATCGAAACCAACATAGATGAAAGTACGAATAGAGAAGAAGACAAGCTAAAAGAGATCACGATTCCTATTGAGTATCCAGAAGGAAATCAGCCCCTTGCCGGCGGTTCAGGACAGCCGGAGCAGGTAGCAGATCTCGTTCATTACCTGGCGAGCGACGCAGCCAGCCATGTAACCGGCTCTGTAGTTTACGTGGACGGTGTAGAATCGCTTCTTTAACAGAAAATCTGAGCAGGTGTCTAGGAAAAGGAAGGCAAATCGCCTTCCTTTTCTTTGTGGTTCAATTTTCCTAATTAGGGAATTTGTCGAAACTTTTCTTTCTTTTCCTCCGTATGGAAGGGTAGAAACTGAAAAAGGAGAGAGAAATGCACATGAAAAAACTAGCACAGCTAACAGCAGCAGGTGTCCTGACAATGGGCCTGGCAGCATGCGGACAAACAGCGGAACCAACACCGGAAACGACTGAGGAACAGACAAGCGATATGACGCTTGAAGAAGTATTTGACAGGTCAATGGAAGTATCCAGCGAAACGAAAAGCTTAAGTGCGAAAATTGATATGAATCAATCAATGAATCAGCCTTCACAGGACCTGGCGATGGAAACGGCATCTGTTATGGATATGGATATTACAATGGATCCTCTTGCGATTCATCAAAAAGGAACCACAACAATGAAAATGGAGGGATCTGAAGAAGAGCAGGCCATGAATACAGAAATGTATATGACGGAACAGGGCTTTTTTATGAACGATGAAACCACGGGACAATGGGTTAAGCTTCCATCTGAAATGTATGAGCAAATAGCCCAAATGAGTGAGCAGCAGTCTGATCCGTCCCAGCAGCTAAAACAGCTTGAGGCATTTAAGGATGATTTTACATTTGAACAGACTGACAGTGAGTATGTATTAAAGCTGTCAGCATCCGGTAAAAAATTCAATGCACTAATCGAGGATCAGATGGCCCAGTTTATGCCCGAGCTTGGGGGAGAAGAAAGCCAGGCAGCGCTCGACGAAATGATGAAAGCAATGAATATTGAAAAAGTGGATTACACAATCAATATCGATAAAGAATCATTCCAAACAACCGCTGTTGATATGATGATGGATATGACGATGGAAATAGAAGGCGAAAAGATGGAAATGAACCAGGTTATGAATGCCGATTACAGCAACTATAATGGCGTCGAGACAATCACTGTGCCAGAAGAGGTAGTAAGCGGCGCGCAGGAAATGCAGCTTTAAAGCAGGTTCACAAGCGTACAGGCCAAAACAGCCAGCCCCGTATAAAAGCGGGGTTTTTTCTTTTGTTTGGAGGGAAAAATAAAGAAAAAGAAAGAAGCGATTGTATGAGAATTCCAGAAGAGCTGGCAGAGTTCGGAAAAAAACGTATCGCCCCATTCCCTGTAGAAGGATTTGTGTACGGAAGCGGTCCGCAGTATCCTGAACTGCTGCTTGTCGGTGAAGCGCCTGGCGAAACAGAAATTGGGAACGGCATTCCATTCAGCGGCCGGGCGGGAAAAGAATTAATGAAGTTTTTGGAGATAGCAGGCGTGACAAGAGAAGAGGTTTACATTACAAGTGCCGTCCGGAGCCGTCCTTATAAGTGGGGAGAGAAAAACGGGCCGGATGGCACAAAAATAAAAAGAAAATATAACCGGGCGCCGACAAGCCGTGAAATACTGGCGCATGCGCCGCTGCTTGATTACGAAATTGAGCATGTCCACGCCCCTATTATTGTGGCGCTGGGAAACATCGGCTTAAAAAGGCTTGTTGGAAACGACAAGAAAGTGTCCGAGTGCCATGGCGAGCTGCTTATGCAGCCGGTCTTAAGGCTCAATGGCGAGCAGTATGAATGGACGGAGAAGGAATACCGGATTTTTCCTACCTTTCATCCAGCCGCCATCTTTTATAATCGAAGCGTGCTTGAGCTGATTCATTCGGATATGGAAAAGCTGCGCATACTACGCAGGAATCTTTCGGTGAACCACCAGGCCAATCAGTACAAAGATCATTAAAGAAGAAAGAGCAGCCCGGCTGGCGATATCTCCGTAATCGGCCAGAAGCAGAGTAATTGTCCCGTAGATAAGCGGTCCGGCAATGGCCGATAATTTGCCGGAAAAAGCAAATAAGCCAAAAAATTGGCCGCGCTTATTCTCAGGGGAAAGCTCAATAATAAAAACACGCGACGTCACCCAGACAGCACCGAGCGCGACGCCAAATAAGCTGCCGGTTATCCAGAACATTGGCTGGTTCAAAGCAAACGTACCGAGGAGAAGCGCGAAAAATAAAATAAGTCCAACATAAAACACCGCCCGTCTGGCTCCAAATGCCCGGGTAACATAACCGAAAACAAAAGAACCGATAATACTCGAGACCGTCGACACAAGATACAGCAAAATAAATTCGCCGGATGTAAAGCCAACAATCGCTTTAGCGTAAACAGCCATCATCGCAATCGCAGTGGCTATCGCGTCATTTATAAAAAAATACACAATCATAAATAAAAAGATCGGCCGGTACTGCTTCATATCCTTAAAGGTCTCCCAAATATCACGATAACCGGAGAAAAATGGGCGTTTTTCCTGTACGGGGCCTGGTGTTTCTTTATAGAAAAACAGGAGAGGCAGTGTGAAAATAAAAAATAAAACGGCTGTCGGCAGGAAAGCGTCGGCATAATTGCCATCGCTGACAAGCGGGTAAACGGTCAAGCCGACAAGCGTGCCCATATACCCGACCGCCACTCCGAACCCGGAAAGAACAGACATTGTTTCTTTCGTTCCAATATCCGGCAGCATCGCATCGTAAAAAATTAAGCTTGATTGATAAAAGAACTTGGCGGCAACAAACAGGACCACTACAAAAGCAAAAGATGCCGGCAGTCCGCTGAATTGGCCAAAGTTCTGCGGAGCAACGATACCCATGAGCGCAGTGAGAACGATGGCAGCCAGCGCAAAGGCGGCAACATATCGTTTTTTGCGTCCGCTCCGGTCAATCCATACACCAAATAAAGGAGAAAAAACGACAAGAAAAAAGCTTGAAGCGGCATTGGCATACGACAGAAATGTACTGGCCAGCTGATCGAGCCGCTCACTGCCGCCGGCTATTTCCTGTACATAAAAGGGAAAGAAAATCGTCGTCATATTCGACGAAAATATTGTATTTGCAAAATCATACAATGCCCAGGACAAAACAGGCAGCGTAAAAAACAATTTCCATCCGTGTTTTTTTGACATAAAGCACCTCCGTTCTATAACAATTCGCATTCCCTGCCTTCTCTTCCTGCTCTTTACAATAATTTAACATTGACATGCCATCCTTTTTGCAGGTAATAAATTTTTTGCTATCCTTTAAGATAAGTAAGGAAACTTTTTTTGTTTTGCGTTAAAATGAAACGGAATACTCTACATAAAGTGAGGGAAACCAATTGGGAAAAACATTTATTTTTGGCCACAAAAATCCGGATACAGATACAATCTGCTCGGCAATTGTATATGCAGATCTGAAAACAAAGCTTGGTTTTGAAGTGGAGGCCGTTCGTCTTGGTGATGTAAACGGCGAAACAGAATTCGCGTTAAAAACATTTAATGCAGAAGCTCCGCGCTTAATTGAAAAAGCGTCACCGGAAGTTGATACAGTTATTTTAGTAGATCACAATGAGCGCCAGCAAAGCGTTGACGATATTGAAGATATGCGTGTTTTAGAAGTTATTGATCATCACCGCATCGCTAACTTTGAAACAGCAGATCCGCTTTATTACCGTGCGGAGCCGGTGGGCTGCACAACGACAATTTTAAACAAGCTTTACAAAGAACATGGTGTAGAAATCGAAAAAAATATTGCCGGCCTTATGCTCTCAGCCATCATTTCAGATTCCCTGCTGTTTAAATCACCGACATGCACGGAGGAAGATATAAAAGCGGCGAAAGAATTAGCCCAAATTGCCGGCGTTGATGCCGACGAATACGGTCTTGAAATGCTAAAAGCCGGTGCGGATTTAAGCGGTAAATCAGCAGCGGAACTAATTGGCATTGATTCAAAAGTATTCCCGATGGGCAGCAAAAAAGTCGAAATCGCGCAAATCAATGCCATTGATCCGGCAGACGTTTTAGCGTTGAAAGCAGAGCTTGAAGAAGCGGTAACGGATGCGATCGTAGAAAAAACGCTTGATCTGTTCCTTGTTGTAGTAACAGACATCTTAAACAGCGATTCAGTTGGACTGGCCATTGGTGCGGAAACATCAGCTGTTGAAGAAGCATTCAACGTAAAACTTGAAGACAACCAGGCGCTGCTAAAAGGCGTTGTTTCGCGAAAAAAACAAATCGTTCCTGTTCTAACAGAAATCCTGCAGAACCGTTAAACAAAAAAGCTGCCTCTCCGGAAGAGGCAGCTTTCATTTTTGTTGAAATAAGAGCTGCCTGTATTTTCCCTGAATTAATCCAGCTTATTTGTAAACGTTTGTGCCTCCAGCATGATGATGTATTGGCTGCTCTGTCTTTCAACATTGTGAAAAGCTGTCTCTTCATTGTCAAGAGACAGCTTTTTTATTAGTTCATGACCCATTTGTCTTTTAAAAACAGCAGGCGGCCGATGATCAAAAATGCAATCACACAAAGAAGGTTGGTACCGATCATTAATAATAAATGTTCATAATTAATGATTCCGACAGTCAGCTCTTTTAAAACACTGAATAAATTTAAAATCGGAACAGCAAAATGCTGTACTGTTAATTCATTTACACCGAGGCTGGAAACGATCATCATGGGAAACATACTAATCATCATAACAGGCGTACTGTAGCTTTGAGATTCCTTAATGGTTTTCCCGGCAATGCTTGTCAGCATGAGAAGGGCGGCGTTAAACATAGAATATACAATGGTAACCAGTAAAGCAAAGCCGATAATTTCAATAAATTGATTGCCAAAATCAACTGCAGCTCTTAAATTCTCGGTTAGAAAAGCAATTTCCAGCGAAACAACAAGCAGTGTGACGAAACCGGTCAATACACCAATAGTGGAAATGACGAGCCATTTGGCGATAAGCAAGGTTGTGCGGTTCACTGGTGTCATCAGCAGAGCTTCCATCGTTTTACGCTCTTTTTCTCCAGCGAATAAATCAGAAGCAGCTGGTCCAGCACCAACGCCGATTGCCAGGGCCATAATAAGCGGAATCAGCATTGCCAGTAAATTAATCGTGCCATCTTCAGAAGAAATTTCTTTTTGCTCTACTGTAAATGGCTGAATAAGTGAAGCGTCGACTCCTTCCGTTTGAAGCCGTTCCTGCACAATGTTTTTTTCAAGTGCAGAAAAAGCAGCGGCTGCCGCATTGATTACATAAGCCGAGTTCTCGCTGTAAGAGTTTCCGATAATCGAAACGGAAGCGGGAGTACCATTTTCGATATTTTTCATAAACGATCCATCTGTAACAAGTGCAGCATGCGCCTCCCCATCTGCGACCAGCTGTTCAGGATTTTCCGAGGTCTGGATTTCAATATTCGGGTAAGTATCAAAAATTTGTTCCGATTCTGCTTTAAATGACTCATCAACGGCTAAAGTGTAGGTGCTGTCACTTCCATCCGAAACAAGCTTTTCATAGAACAGTGTAAGGCCGGTCATCATGATAATAGGCAAAAATACGCTGAGTAACAGTGTGCGCCGGTCCCTGAAACAATCCTTCAATTCTTTTAAATAAATATTAAGAAGCATGATACGTTCCTCCCCTTACTAGCTTCGACATGAAGATGTAATTTAAGTCCCGGCTTCCTTCGAGGGTGTAAAGTGTTTCTAAATCCTCGTGGCAGACGAGCTCTCCTTTATGCATCATTGCAACAGAGTCACAAAGCATGGCGACCTCTTCCATGATATGGCTTGAGAATACGATTGTTTTTCCTTCGCGCTTCAGCTGGTGAACGAGCTGGCGGAAGACATTAGAAGAGGTGATATCAAGGCCGGTTGTCGGCTCGTCGAATAAAATAATATCAGGATTATGAATCAGGGTCCGTGCAATCGCGACTTTTTGGCGCATTCCTTTTGAAAAGCCGCCGACTTTCCGGTCCAGGTAATCACGCATGCCGAATTTTAGAGCAAGGTCATCTATGCGGACTTTTGTTTTATGCTTGCTTAAGCCGTATAAAGAAGCAAAGTACAGCAGGTTTTCCCGCGCTGTGAGCCGGTCGTACAGCCCGGTCTCCCCGCCGAAAAGAACACCTATTCGTTTTTTGATTTCGTCCGGCTTGTGCACTGTATCGAAGCCGGCTACCTCAATAGAACCCTCTGTCGGTGTTAAAAGTGTGGCGATAGAGCGAAGCAATGTTGTTTTTCCGGCTCCGTTTTCGCCAAGCAGGCCGACCACCTGGCCTTCTTTTACAGTAAAAGATATGTGCTTAAGAGCAGTTACTGACTTCTTTTTATCCTGAAACTTTTTCGTGACACCATCAATGTAAATCATCTATTGTCCCTCCCGGTCTGTTTTGTTTCTTGAAATTATCATACAAAAAAGAAAAGAATGAATCTTCCCTTCTGTCGCGAATTGTCCGTTTTCTGTCGCGAAAAGAACCATGCTATACATAAAAATGGTAAACTAAAAACAATACGGGATGGAGAGGGAAGAGTATGAAAATTGGACTGGTAGATGACCGGGCAATTGACCTGGACAAGCTGCAGGCGATCGTTACCGCTATTCCGGATACGGAAATCGTCTTTTCGACGCTGTCTGCCGAAGAAGCATATGAACAAATAAAAAAAGAAACCATTGATCTGCTTATTGCGGATATTGAAATGCCGAATTTATCCGGCTATGAGCTGGCGGATATTATCCATTCACATGCGCTCAGCATAGCGGTTATCTTTGTAACGGGAACAAGCGGCTATGCAGTTCACGCGTTTGAGCTGAATGTCCATGATTACATTATGAAGCCCTACACAAAAGAACGGCTGACACAGTCGATAGAAAGGCTGATTGAGAAATCGCGGTCAGCCGAAATGACCGGCCGGCTTTATTTAAAACAAAAAAATGATATTCATATTGTTCAGAAAAAAGAAATTATATTGATTGAGCGGTCGGGCCGTTCAACAACGATCTACACAAAATCAGGCCCGATTAAAACCTATATGACGTTAAATGAACTGGAAGGAGAATTGCGGGAACGTGATTTTATCCGGTCGCACCGTTCGTTTATCATTAATATTCACTACGTAAAAAACTTTTCACTTTATGCGAAAAACTCGTACACCGTCACATTTGAAGGGATAAACGAAAAAGCAATTATTACAAAAGAGAAAGTAGATTTCCTGCAAAAAAATTATTTTTAACCAGGAGGCATATAAATGTCAGGGGTGTTTTTACTTTTATTTGCGGCTGCTGCAGCTGCCTCTTTTTATTTTTATAAACAAATGAACAAGTTTAAGGACCAGGCTGGCCGGCTTCAAACGGAGCTCGAAGAAATGAATCAAACGTTTTTAAAAGTGCGCAGTGAGCGGCATGATTTTTTAAAACACATTTCCGCGGTTCAATATATGATGGAGAAGGGGCAGACCGAAGAAGCCATAAGCTATATGGACGGCCTGGTAGGCGGCTATGAAGAAACCAATTTGTCAATCAAAGGGGAAACGGGAGCAGTCGCAGGGCTTCTGCATCACATGTATAAGCGCGCCCGGAAAGCGGGAATTAACATAGTATATGATTTTGAAATTCCGCTATCTTCTTTGCCTGTGCCGGATCAAGACATTATTGGCCTGGCTGGCAATTTGCTGGCTAACAGTATTGAAGCATGTGAAGAGTGGCAGAAAGAAAGAAGCCGGCCGGCTTCAATTACATTGCAATTTTCAAAGAGAAGCGGCCTTTTTTTGCTTTCCTGTACAAATGAATCGCTGCCTATTCCTGTACATATCCTAGACCGTCTGTTTGTTAAGGCCGGTGTTTCAACAAAAAGCGGTGAACATACCGGCACAGGCACAAAAATCATTCAAGACTGTGTAAAAGCCCACCATGGGTTTTTAGACTTTATTCATAAAGAAGAAACATTTTCATTGAAAGTGAAAATTCCTTCTATTACAAAATAATTGGATGATTGAAAAGGATCATAATTCAGAAAAGAACAACTTTTTTACTTTTGTTGAATAATAATTAAAAGTCTGATATCCTATTAAACACCTTTTATTTAAAAGGGTTTAATCATTCTGAAAATTTTCTAAAGATAATTTTCGGCAGGAAGGATACAGAAAAATGGATAAAAAAGCAATTGTTGATAGTGTTCCTCAGCGCGGCTTTTTTGGTCATCCGAAAGGGCTTTTTACGCTGTTTTTTACGGAGTTCTGGGAAAGATTCTCTTACTATGGCATGCGGGCAATTCTTCTTTACTATATGTATTATGAAGTGTCAAAAGGAGGACTTGGCTTAAGTGAAGCGACGGCTGCTTCCATTATGGCGATTTACGGTTCTCTTGTGTATATGTCCGGCATTATTGGCGGGTGGATTGCCGACCGCTTAATTGGCACATCAAAAACCGTTTTTTATGGCGGCGTGTTAATCATGATTGGCCATATTGTGCTGGCATTGCCGTTTGGCGCAGCAGGGCTGTTTAGCTCGATGGCATTTATCGTAATCGGAACGGGTCTTTTAAAACCGAATGTTTCCAGCATAGTCGGAGATTTATATGCAGAAACAGACGGCCGCCGCGATTCAGGCTTCAGTATCTTTTATATGGGCATCAATATGGGAGCGCTTATTGCTCCGTTTATCGTTGGCACAATCGGACAGGAATACAACTTCCACCTTGGGTTTAGTATTGCCGCATTCGGAATGCTTCTTGGATTGGCTGTTTATCTGGCTACAAGAAAGAAAAATCTTGGCCTTGCAGGCTCATATGTGCCAAATCCGCTATCACTGGAAGAAAGAAAAAAAGTATTTACACAAATCGGCCTTGGTGCTGTGGCCATTGCAATCCTTGTGGCCGCGGGACTTGTAACCGGCATCCTGACACTGGGTGTTTTCACCATGACTATCAGTGTGCTCGGTATTATAATCCCGGCTGCCTACTTTTTCTTTATGTACCGCAGCCCCAAAACTTCGAGTGTCGAAAAATCACGTCTGCTTGCGTATATTCCGCTTTTTATCGCGGCTGTAATGTTCTGGGCAATCCAGGAGCAGGGAGCCATTATTCTGGCGCAGTATGCTGATAAGCGGACAGAGCTTGCTTTTATGGGATTCGAGCTTCAATCTTCCTGGTTCCAATCGCTTAATCCATTGTTTGTCGTTTTGCTGGCACCGGTTTTTGCGTGGTTCTGGGTAAAGATCGGCAGCCGCCAGCCATCGACTCCTGTCAAATTTTCACTCGGCTTGTTTTTTGCCGGCCTGTCATTTTTAGTAATGATTATTCCTGCAGTTGGGGGAACTGCACTTGTAAGTCCTGTGTGGCTGGTACTCAGCTTTTTCCTCGTTGTTCTTGGGGAGCTTTGCCTTTCACCAGTTGGGTTATCTGTGACAACAAAGCTTGCCCCGGCTGCGTTCAGTGCGCAGACAATGAGCCTCTGGTTTTTAACAAATGCCTCTGCACAGGCAATTAATGCGCAGCTCGTCCGTTTTTACAGCCAGGATACCGAAATTATCTATTTTGGCGTCATTGGTGCTGTCTCAATCCTGCTTGGCCTCGGGCTGCTTATTATTTCGCCAAAAATCCGCAAATTTATGAGCGGTGTTAATTAAACAAAAGCGTCTCTCTCCGGAGGGGCGCTTCTTTTATAGAAACAGAATTGATATAATAAAAAGAAATGGAAAATAAGGGTGTGAATATGTGAGCGAAGAAAAACTGGAAGCAGTAAAGCCTGAGCCAATTCAAAAGCAGCACAGGAAAATTGGCATAAAGCAATTACTGAAGCGAACAATGTTTCTTTTTAGCGGAGCTATTTTAATGGCCGTCGGCATCGAAATTTTTCTTGTACCGAATTTAATTATGGATGGCGGCATCGTTGGTATTTCTATTATTTTATCTAATCTGACAGGCGTTAAGCTTGGACTTTTCTTATTCTTACTAAACATTCCTTTCTTTTTCCTCGGCTACAAGCAAATCGGAAAGACGTTTGCCATTTCAACGGTATTCGGCATCACGGTTTTGTCTGTTGCCTCGACGCTTTTACACCCCGTTGCCGCTTTCACCAGTGATATTATCCTTGCTGCCGTATTTGGCGGAATCGCGCTCGGAGCAGGAGTAGGCCTTGTTATCCGTTACGGGGGCTCCCTTGATGGAACAGAAATACTGGCTATTTTAATCAACAAAAAGCTGCCGTTTTCGGTTGGAGAAATTGTTATGTTTTTCAACATTTTTATTTTCTTGTGGGGCGGCTTTGTATTTGGCTGGGACCGGGCAATGTACTCCGTGCTGGCTTATTTTGTGGCTTTTAAAACCATCGATGTGGTCATTCAGGGCCTTGATGAGTCCAAGTCGGCCTGGATTATCAGTGACCAGTACCAGGAAATCGGGGAAGCGATTATTGCCCGCCTTGGGCGCGGTGTTACCTATTTAAATGGAGAAGGAGCTTATACGGGAGAAAATAAAAAAGTTATTTTTTGTGTGATCAACCGTCTGGAAGAAGCAAAGCTGAAGTCCATTGTGGAAGACATGGACGAAGGAGCGTTTTTGGCAGTCGCGGATATTGCGGAAGTGCGCGGCGGCCGCTTTAAGAAAAGAGATATTCACTAAATAAATGTTCCGGTTTATACATCGGGGCATTTTTCTTTTAAAAATATCTTGAATTCGAAATAAAATTCGTGTATATTAACGTTATCAAGTTACTTTTTGTAAACACGGGAGGAATAAAATATGACAGTATTAACATTGGACAAAGTACACAGCGGAATTGCTTTTCAGGTGAAACATATGATGGTTTCCAAAACAAAAGGAGAGTTCACGAGCTTTGATGTAAAAATTGATGGCGACGTAAACAATCTAGAAGCGGCAAAATGGACGGTAACGATCGATGCGGCTTCCATCGATACAAACAATGAGGATCGCGATAATCATCTTCGCTCCGGCGATTTCTTTGATGCAGAAACTCATCCGCACATCACGTTTGTCAGCGATTCTGTTAAAAAAATCTCAGACGGTGAATATGAAGTAACAGGCCAATTAACGCTTAAAGGCGTAACGAATACAGAAACATTTAACGTGGAGTTTAACGGAACATCCAAAAGCCCGATGGACGGCAGCACAATCGCCGGCTTCGATGCGGAAGGAAAAGTAAACCGCGAAGCATACGGCTTAACTTGGAATGCGCCTCTTGAAACAGGCGGGGTACTTGTTGGGAAAGATGTAAAATTCAGCGCGAACTTTGAGTTTGTGGTTGGGGAATAATATTGGAGGCTGTCTTTAAATAAAGGCAGCCTTTTTCTGTTTTTAAAATGTGAAAGCTTCAAAGCCCAATGGCTTTGAAGCTTTCTTTTATAAACCGGAGAAATACAAAGAAAGATAGAAGCAAAATTCTGCAATATAGTTTAGTTGAAAAATTGTTTAATAAATGAGGAATAGTCTATCTGATGTAAATCCGCTATAATGTGACAGAAAAGAAAATGATGTCGAATAAACAGATTTGGAGGAATGAGTGTGACCAGAGACAGCATTATCCGGTTCGACCGGGTAACAAAAGCTTATGGACCGAATGAGCGTGTGTTAAATGAAGTCAGTTTCGATATGGAAAGAGGAAAATTTTATACCCTTCTCGGTCCGTCGGGATGCGGAAAAACAACCATACTGCGGATTATCGCTGGATTTATAGAGCCCACTTCGGGGGATGTGTTTTTTAATGGGGAGCGGATAAATCACGTGCCGGCTAATAAACGGCAGGTAAACACAGTCTTCCAGGATTATGCCTTATTTCCTCATTTAAATGTTTATGAAAATATCGCGTTTGGGCTGCGCATTAAAAAAATGAGAAAAGCAGAAATTGATGCAAAAGTAAAAGAAGCGTTGAAATTTGTGAATCTGCCGGGGTATGAAAGCAGGGAGCTGTCGGAAATGTCCGGCGGCCAAAAGCAGCGTGTCGCTATCGCCCGTGCCATTGTCAATGAACCGCAGGTTATCTTACTGGATGAGCCATTATCAGCGCTTGATTTAAAGCTGCGTACAGAAATGCAGTATGAATTGCGGGAGCTTCAGCAGCGCCTCGGCATTACGTTTATCTTTGTTACACACGATCAGGAAGAGGCACTGGCAATGAGTGACGAAATCATTGTGTTAAACGAAGGGATAATCCAGCAGAGCGGGACGCCGACTGACATTTATGATGAGCCAATCAACCGGTTTGTCGCGGATTTCATCGGAGAGTCAAATATTATTGACGGGGTGATGTTTCAGGATTTTG
This sequence comes from Domibacillus indicus, assembly GCF_000970685.1. Taxonomy (GTDB): domain Bacteria; phylum Bacillota; class Bacilli; order Bacillales; family Domibacillaceae; genus Domibacillus; species Domibacillus indicus. The sequence continues at coordinate 38,616 of NZ_LAJB01000011.1, read as the reverse complement.
AAGTGGAATTTGCCGGCCGCCGTTTTGAATGCGTCGATAAAGGGCTGCGTCCAAACGAGCCGGTTGAGGTCATCATCCGTCCGGAAGACCTGGCTGTAACGGCCGCCGAGTCAGGTAAAATTCAAGCAAAAGTAGATTCCCAGCTGTTCCGGGGTGTTCATTACGAAATTTGCTGCTATGACGCAGATGGAAACGAGTGGCTCGTCCACTCAACAAAAAAAGCAGTTGTCGGAGATACGGTCGGTCTTGATTTTGAACCGGAAGCCATTCATGTTATGCGCCTGAATGAGACGCAGGAAGAGTTTAACAGGCGCCTCGAAAGCTACAGTGCGGGAGGCGGGCAGAATGCAGGCAAATAATCGCACGTTTTACTGGATTCCTTACGTATTATGGATTGCCCTATTTGTCGTTGCGCCTCTTTTGCTTATTGTTTACTATTCGTTTTTCGACCTGAATGGCAATTTTACTTTTGCCAACTATCAAAACTTTTTTACGCCTGTGTATTTAACGATGGCACTCAGCTCATTCTGGTATGCGTTCCTTATCACGTTTTTTTGCTTGATTATTGCGTATCCGGCTGCTTACTTTATTACCCATTCAAAATATAAGCAGCTTTTGCTGCTGTTAATTATCTTGCCGTCCTGGGTGAACCTGCTGCTAAAAGCATATGCATTTCTCGGTATTTTCAGTACATACGGTGCCGCGAACAGCCTTCTGGAAACAGTTGGCATAGGAGCGAGGCAAATTTTGTTTACCGATTTCAGCTTTGTTTTTGTATCGGTTTACATATTTATTCCTTTTATGATTCTGCCTATTTTTAATGCACTTGATAAGCTGAATCCAGCTCTTATTTATGCATCGCGCGATCTTGGCGCATCTTTCTGGGCAACATTCCTTAAAGTGATTTTCCCGCTGACATCATCAGGTGTAAAAGCGGGAGTGCAGGCTGTCTTTATTCCCGCCCTGTCCTTATTCATGATGACAAGGCTGATTGCGGGCAACCGGGTCATTACGCTGGGAACAGCAATTGAACAGCATTTCCTTGTTACACAGGATTGGGGAATGGGTGCAACCATTGCGGTCTTTTTAATTTTAATTATGATTGTGATGATGATTGTGACCGGCACGCGGAAGAAAGGAGTGCTGTAGGATGGCGAGGTTTTGGCCGCGCGCGTATTTGATTTTTGTTTTTATTTTGTTATATGCGCCTATTTTTTATTTAATGTTTTATTCCTTCAACAGCGGCGGCACAATGAGCAGCTTTGAAGGCTTTACGCTGGATTGGTACAAAGAATTGTTTGCTGATACACGCCTGCTCATTATTGTTTTAAATACCGTGGTTATTGCGCTTTTCTCCGCGGCAGTTTCCACTATTATCGGCGTGCTCGGCGCCCTTGCAATTATTTATGCGCGGAAACGGATTTATCAAAACGCGCTTATTTCATTAAATAATGTATTGATTGTCAGCCCGGATGTTATTATCGGTGCATCGTTTCTTATTCTTTTTACAATAATCGGCGTTAAGCTCGGGTTTGCTTCGGTTCTTTTGGCGCATATTGCTTTTTCCGTGCCTATTGTGGTTATTATGGTGCTGCCGAAGCTGGAGGAAATGAGCAGTACGTTAATCGATGCGGCACGCGATTTGGGCGCGAGCCGGCTGGACATTTTAACAAAAGTGATTCTGCCGTATATTACCCCCGGAATTTTTGCAGGGTTTTTTATGGCGCTGACCTATTCACTTGATGACTTTGCGGTTACCTTTTTTGTAACCGGCAATGGATTTACCACTCTGTCCGTTGAAATTTATTCATTGGCGCGCAGAGGCATTTCCCTTAATGTTAACGCGTTGTCTACGCTTTTATTTTTGTTTACCATCTTTCTCGTCATTGGCTATTACTTTATTCAGAAACGCAATGAAAAATCAGCTGTGGGGGTGCGGAAGTGAAGAAATTAATGCAGGCACTCATTGCCGTACTTCTTGTGGCATTTGGCCTTCTGTATGCCGTTGATCACTTAAATGCATCCAGCGGACAGACAGCAGGGAATACACTCACCGTTTACAATTGGGGAGATTACATTGATGCAGAGCTGATTGACCGTTTCGAAGAAGAAACCGGCATCAAAGTTATTTATGAAACGTTTGACTCAAATGAAGCAATGATGACCAAAATTGAACAGGGCGGCACAACCTATGATGTAGCGGTGCCGTCTGAATATATGATTGAAAAAATGCGTGAGCAGGACCTCCTTTATCCGATTGATCATTCCCGGCTGCCGAATTTAATGTATATCGATGAGCGGTTTATGGATCTGCCATTTGACCCGGGCAATCGCTATTCTATTCCTTATTTCTGGGGAACGGTTGGGATTTTATACAACACTGATAAAGTAAAAAGTGAAATTACTGCCTGGAATGATTTGTGGAAGCCTGAATTTCGCAATGATATTTTAATGATTGACGGGGCCCGCGAAGTAATCGGAATGGGCCTGAACAGCCTTGGTTATTCATTGAATGATACAAACGAAAAACATCTGCAGGAAGCGAAAGCCAAACTCGATACACTGACACCGAATATTAAAGCGATTGTTGGAGACGAAATTCGCATGCTGATGGAAAATGATGAAGCGGCTATCGGGCTTGTCTGGTCCGGCACAGCATCAGAATTAATGTGGAAAAAAGATAATCTGGAGTACGTTGTTCCGGAAGAAGGATCGAATCTCTGGTTTGACAATATGGTCATTCCCAAAACGGCAAAAAATATTGAAGCAGCCTACTCTTTCATCAACTTTATGCTTGATCCTGAAGTAGCTGCGCAAAATACAGAGTATGTCGGCTACTCAACGCCGAATAAAAAAGCACTCGAGCTTATGCCGGAAGACATCGTGAAGGACGAGCGCTTTTATCCGTCTGCTGACATGACAGCGCGTCTGGAGGTATATGAAAACCTTGGTCCGGAAATGCTTGCCCACTACAATGAACTGTTTTTAAAATTTAAAATGCACCGCAAATGAATTGGCCGGCAGCGCGCATTCTAAAAAAGAAAGCGGCTATGCCATATAAAAATTGAAACTTTTTAAAAGGAAAGCCGTAATTACTAATATGATTCGTAAAAAAGGAGATGGGACGATGTTTGGAAAAGTAGCAGCAGATGTATTAGGGTTAAGTGATGTTGGAGCGGTGATTAAGCCGGCAGATTACGATAAAGTAGATGCAGACGATTATATTATGCATGAAGACAACGAGAAAATTTATTTTCTCATCAAGTCAAAAGCAGACGAATACTGCTTTACCAATTTAGGGCTTGTTCATGTAGACGGGGCCAATGCGGTCAGCAAAAAGCGGATGCTCCGCCGCTATAACTATTCCACAAACCGTGTCTCAAATGTGTATCTTGAAACGGCCGGGACAGTTGATCTTGATGTGGAAATTAAGTTTTCTCTTGGCAATGAAACCTATTCGATTGATGTACACAAAAAACATTTGGAAGAATTAAAAGATCTATACAAAGCTCTTTTGAAAATTGCGGATATGCAGCGAGAGAATGAAATGTATCTTGGTTATGCCCAGCAGAGCCTGGATATGTCGGCCAATTCAATTAAAAACATTACGAAAACACAAATTGATCTGGCAGCTGAGTTTGAAAAGGTGAACGCGTATGCCTTTGACTGGCTGAAAAAAACGAGTGAAGAATACCGTGTAAAAGACTTTGGTGCCGTATTTGAAAAGTATATTAACAATTAACCTGAATAGTAAAAAGCAGCCCCGGCTTCTGCCGGGGCTGCTTTCTTTGGGCTGTCCAGAGAAGCCCGCTTTTTAATATTCAACGGTAAGCGATTTAAGCTCTTCAAGCTCACATGGAAGAATGGTATAGCCAAGCTGTTCCACTTTTTCCTTCATGCTGCTTGAGCAGTCGGAGCCGGAAATGAGAAAAAGCCGGTCGCGCTGTACTTTTTCATGAAAGGATGACAGCATTCCGAATAAAGCAGCTGTTTTTTCTTCAGACAGCGACTGGGTGAATGACGAGGTGGATTCCGTTACCGGTACAATCCATAATTCACATGCATCCTCTGATTGAAGAAGCTGTTCAAACACGTCTGCTTTTTCAAGCGGTGTCCGCATTGTATCGTCACGAAGTTCGTAAATTTCTTTATCGTTTAGTGATGCTTCTTCAAAGGGACGGCTGTTTTTTCTATCAAAAATTTTAATGTCCAATTTGGACGGCTGAAATTGCTTTTCCATAAATGGTTCTCTCCTCTTACCTTAAAAACAGGCAGCTATTCTTTCATAATAACTACCCGATTTTGAAAAAAATAAACCTATTCAATAAGAGAAAGAACATCTTTAAGACGGCTTAATTTGTGAATTGGATTTGCGCCTTCAACCACTTTTCCTTCGCCATGATCGATCCAGGCGGATTCAATGCCTGTCCGGGTTGCTCCTAAAATATCCGTGCCTTGATTATCTCCAACCATTAACACTTCTTCAGGATGCAAATCCATCAGCCGCAAAGCATGGTCAAAAATGGCTTTTTCAGGCTTTCCAAAGCCAAAATGCCCGGAAATCAATATATGTTCAAAATACGGGACAAGCTCGGGTGTCATGGTTAATTTTTCGAGCTGAAGGGAAGGGGCGCCATTTGTTAAAAGCAAAAGACGGATCCCTTTATCCCGCAGGGTATTCAGCACATCATATGTCTCCTCATAAACAAAAGGGGACTTGCGGCGGACAGCCCGGAACTGTTCGCGGGCCCATTCTGCTTCAGAAGAAGGAATTCCTGCCGCCGATAAGCCATTTTCCCATGCTTTCAACTGATAATCTGCAATCTGGTCACCCATTGACCGAAACCCATTATGATGGACGTCGCCAAAGTTTCCCCATAATCCTTCAAAAGGGTTAATGCCAATCGAAAGAGTGATCGGATAAAAATCATATGTTTTATACTGGGCATGTGCAGCGGCGCGGACGTGCTTTTCAATATCGGCTGCTCTTTTGTTATGCTTTTCTGCTAATTCTTTGCAGGTAACATCAAAAGCCGTTTGAATGCTTTTTTTGTCATCCAGTAATGTATCATCGAGGTCAAAAAAGATTGCTTTTTTCAAAATAGAGATCTCCTTCTTTTTCACATAGTCTGACTATAACAGGATGTACCTTTAACTTTCTATTCATTTCGACAAAAAGTTCAAAAATCCTGCTTTTCGTTTTGGTAAAAGTAAAAAAGAAGGCGGTGAATAGTCGGGAACATGATGAACAGGAAGACGATCCATCTTTGCAGACAAATCCTCATATAATTTCATTAACTGCTCCTGCCGCTTTTCGATAGCCGAAATCCGTTCTTCCATTAAAGAAAAATAGGCGTTTTGTCCAATCAAATGGGCTGCTTGTCCAGGCGGAAGATCTTCAGCGGCGGCAGTCTCAATCATCTGGCGCAGCGTAGCAAGTTCTTTTTCACTAAACTGTCTTGCGTTGCGCTTTCCCGTTTCAAACCGAAATCCTGCTCCTTCAAGTGCCATGATGTACTTGCTTAACGTTGATGGACTAATACCCAGGGCGGCTGCTGCTTCTTTCGCTGTATACATAGTAACCCTCCTTTTTTCTTTAATAATTAATACATTCAAGCCAGTCTGCTTTTTTCCTTTCACTGTTTTTAGCGAAAAAGGGCAGATTGCCATGTTCTTTTCGGCAAAATTCGGGTATACAAAAGCTAGGTGAGGAAGCATGAAATTAGTCAGCTGGACGTATACAAAACGTTATAACATTAAGGCAGTTTATGATCAGTTCCCGCATTCAAATGTTATTTTTCGGCTGATCCATACGTATTATTTTATTTACATTGTGAATTGGTCCGAAAAAGACCCGCCCGTTGGCAAAAACGATTTAGAGCAAATGGAGCTGATACTAAATGATGAATTGGGCACCGGCCAGTTTTACCGGAACCGCCGGTCGAGAAAACAAGGAGGGCCAATCGGCATGAAAAAAGCCATGATTATTGCAAATCCCTCTTCTGGAAAAGAAAAAGCGGGGGAGTATGTCAGCCAAATTACAGAACAGCTTGAGAGGCTCGGATACAATGTAAAAGCGCGTTTCACAGAAGGAGAAGGGGACGCGGAGCGCTTTGCGAAGGAAGCGTGCAGCCTGAAGTTTGATACTGTAATTGCTATGGGCGGGGACGGGACAATGAACGAAACGGTTAATGGCCTTGCTGAACAGCCGCATCGTCCTGTGCTCGGTGTTATTCCGCTTGGCACTGTTAATGACTTTGCGCGTGCATTAAATATTCCGCTTGAGCCGGAAGAGGCCATCGCTTCATTGGGAGGAAAGACGAGACCCGCTGATATTGGAAAGATTAATGATTCTTATTTTCTAAATATTTTGGCTGTTGGCGGGATTGCCGAGGCGACGGGAGAAGTAACATCTAAACAAAAAACAACACTCGGGGCGTTTGCTTACGTGGTAGAAGGGTTAAAAACACTGACAGAAAAAACACCGTTTTCGCTGACCGTTGAAGCGGATAATGAAGCAGTATATAAAGAGGAGGCACTTCTTTTTTTAGCAGCCCTGACCAATTCCGTTGGAGGATTTGAAAAGCTGGCGCCGGATGCGAAAGCGGCAGATGGGTTATTTCACTGTTTTATTGTAAAGGATGTAGCTCTGCCTAAATTGCTGCGGATTGGTACAAACCTGCTGAGGGGTGAGTTTCAGGAAGATCCGGACGTATTGTACTTTCGAACAAAAAAAGCAACTGTCCGCTCTTCGATGAACCTGACCGCGAATGTAGACGGCGACCTGGGCGATCCGGTTCCATTCCAGCTTGAGGTGCTTAAAGGGCATATTAACGTATTTACCTCGCAAAACAGCTGATAGCAGCTGTTTTTTTGTAGAAGCAAAAATTTTATGAATTTATCTGGCGAAAGTGAAACTTTCCTTTAAAATGCTCGTACATAGAGTGAGGTGAAAAACAAATGAGTTTTTGGAGGCGGCTTTTTGGCGGGACCGAAGAAAATGTGCCGGAAGCGGAAGAACGAACACTGCTTACACTGCGTGTAGGGGATTTTGTTACGTATGATCTGGTGGATTACGAAGTAACAGGAAAAATTCATTACAATGACAGCGGCTACACGTGGGATGCGTATCAGCTGGCGGCAGATGGGAAAACACACTGGTTAAGTGTAGAGCTGGATGATGAGCTTGAAGTGGGGATGTATGAAACCATTCGCCTGCCGGGTCTTGAGCCAGGGACGAAAAAAGTATCTCATGAAGGGCGCACGTATTATCTGGAAGAACAGGGGCGCGCTTATGTAAAAGGTGAAGGCCGAAGCGAGAATGTCCATGGCAAAAATGTGGATTACTATGATTACACCGATGACTCGGAGGAACACTTCTTATCTGTGGAAGTGTGGGGCGGCGATGTTGAAGTCAGCTATGGGTATGAAATTGAGGAATACGAAGTGACTATTTTAGCGGGAAGCTAACAACATTGGAGGAGAAAAAAATGTTTCAATTTTTTAAGCGTGTAAGAACATATGTAGGTTCGGAATTAAATGCAGCACTTGACAAAGCGGAAGATCCGGTAAAAATGCTCGACCAGTTCATGCGGGAGATGTCCGCTGATATCCGCGATGCGGAAACAGCTGTGGCAAAGCAGATTGCAAATGAAAAAATGCTGAAAAAGAAGTACGAAGATGCGAACAGCATGGTTGAAAAGCGCCAGCAGCAGGCGGTCGACGCGATTGAAGCGGAAAATGAAGACCTGGCCCGCCGTGCGCTTGAGGATAAGAATAATTACGCCAAGCAGGCGGAATCCATGAAAGAAGCCCATGCACAGGCCGCAGCGGATGCAGCAGCCCTTCGTGAAAAGCTGTCAGAAATGAAGCGGGAATACGAAGAAATGCAGCTGAAAAAAGATTCATTAAAAGCCCGGGCAGAATCAGCAAAAACAAGAACGAAAATGAACCGGGCTATGTCATCGGTTGGCAGTGATGAATCGAAACGCGGCTTTGAACGCATGGAAGAAAAAGTAATGCAGTATGAAGCAGAAGCCGAAACATCCGAAGACTTACGTGCCGGTTCAAGAAGCCTGGACGATGAATTAGCTGCCTTAAAGAAAAACAGCGCAGTGGATGACGAACTGGCCGCATTGAAGCAAAAGCTCGGAAAAGAATAAGGAACCGCGGCCCGCCCGGTGCGGCGGGCCGTTTCTGTTCATTTGGAGTGTTTTCATAATGAAAAAAAAGAAATGGCTGACAATGACGATAGCGGCAGTCTTGTTTTTGGCTGCCTGCGGCTTGCAGGAAGCGGACGATTATATTGATGAAAATTATACATTTATTGATGCTGTCCAGAGCAGTACAAATGCCAGTGACCGGGCTATGGTTTACCGGACTGATCAAAGCCTTGCAGATACAGCAGCTGAACTTATTGATGTGCAGGAGCCTGAACAGGTTGGGGAAGCAGTAGATGGACGGCAGGTGCTTGTTTATGATGATGAATTTATTATCTTAACGGAAGATCCGGACAATCCCGGCTCGACCCTTGTAGAAGTAGCCGAGGACGAATTTGTCCGCACACATTACAATCCTGGCTTTTTTACCGGAATGTTTCTTGGCTCTATGTTAAATGGCCGCTTCGGCTCAAACTGGGAGCGGACACAGGCTAATAAATGCAGAAACAATAATGATGATTGTTATTCCGGCGGCGGCTATTATGGAACTGGAACTTTTTCATCAGGCTCTTACGGCCGGGGTGCAACATTCCGCGGCGGCGGGCCAGGAGAAGGAAAATAATAAGACGAAATGAGGGAATGCAGCGGTGAATCCATTTTTGCTTACTCTTTTATATTGGGCTGCAGCGATTGTGGTCGTTATAGCAGGACTGGTTATTTTTGAATTAATGACGAGAAAGTATAAAGACTGGGATGAGATCAAAGGAAATAATGCGGCAGTTGCACTGTCAATCGGCGGAAAAATAATCGGTATTTGTGTTATTATGACATTTTCTATTTTCCATAATGATTCGATTAGTGAGACGATTATATGGGGATTGTTCGGCATGGTTCTTCAGCTTCTTGCGTATCTGCTGTTTGAACTGCTTACAAGAGGCTTTTCTGTTGAAGAGCAGCTGAAAAAAGGAAACCTGGCTGTCGGTATTGTCTCTTTTTCTGTATCCGTCGGTCTGGCGTTTGTTATTGGCGCCTCAATTACATAAGGCGGTGTTAGAATGACTGAACAGGAATCTCTTCGGCAAAGCCGGGCGATTTATTATGCATCAGGTATTGTTTCCATATGCGGAATTATATTTGAAGTGCTGTTCGGTGCACTCGGGTCATACATTTTAGGAGATGGGGTAAAGCAATATACGCTGACCATCTCTCTTTTTTTAACCGGAATGGGCATCGGCGCATACATAAGTGAAAAAATGACACGAAATTTGATCGCTTCGTTCATTTGGATTGAATATGGAATTGGGCTGGCAGGCGGTTTTTCCGCCATGCTGCTCTTTGGGGTGACGGCATACCTGCCGGAAGGCACAGATGCATTGTTTTTATATGGAGTTACGCTGCTCGTTGGAACGTTAACAGGGGTCGAGCTTCCCATCTTAATCCGGAAAGCGAATGAAATCGGGGTCACGCTTGAAAAAAGTGCGGCAAAGGTTTTGTTCTCCGATTATGCCGGCGGTCTGATTGGCGGATTATTGTTTTTGTTTCTTCTTCGGCCATACTTTGGGCTCGTTAAAACATCGTTCCTTGTCGCGCTGATCAATGTAGCGGTAGCTCTCTGGATTGTATTCCGGTTTCGCCATGAGTTAAAGCGTTTCTGGGTTCATGCTCTGAGCGGCATAATATTTTTAATCATTTTGGTCAGCGGTGCTTTATTTGGAGAAGAAGCGGCTTTTCATTTTGAACAAAAGCTGTATAAAGACCCGGTTGTTTTTTCTGAGCAAACTGCATATCAGCAGATTATTTTAACAAGGGAGCAGGGAGATACAAGACTTTATTTGGATGGACAGCTGCAATTCAGCTCTTCCGATGAATACCGCTATCACGAAATTCTTGTTCATCCCGTAATGGCTGCAGCCGCACGCCGCGATCGCATTCTCGTGTTGGGCGGCGGGGACGGCCTTGCTGTTCGTGAATTGGTAAAGTACAACGATCTGAAAGATGTAACGCTGGTAGATCTTGATCCGGCTATGACTCAAACAGCTCGAACGAACCATTTGCTGACAGACTTAAACGAGGGGGCACTGGATGATCCACGCGTGAAAATTGTAAATGAAGATGCTTTTCAATTTTTGGAAAAGGCGGAGGGCTTTTATGATGTGGTGATCATTGATCTGCCTGATCCAAATAATGAATCGTTAAACAAGCTTTATACCCAGGAGTTTTATTCTCTCGTCCGCAATCACCTGCATCCGGACGGAGCCATGATTGTACAGGCAACAAGTCCGGTATTCGCTCCGAAAGTGTACTGGACCATTGACCGGACTGTACAGGCAGCCGGTTTGCAGACAGAAAACCTTCATGCTGATATTCCGAGCTTTGGCGGCTGGGGATACGTACTGGCATCGCGGAATGAAATCAAGGTAGAAGAGTTGAAGCTTTTAAAGGATACAAAGTATTTAACGAGCGATATGCTGCCGGCGCTTGCGAAATTCGGAAAAGACGAAGACGCGGTGATGGAAGACGGAACAACACTTGAACCGAACACGCTAATTCGTCCCAATTTGATCGAAGTATACGAAAAGTCGTGGCGTTATTACTAAACTGCTTAACGACATAAGCCGCCTTTGAAAAAGAGGCGGCTTATTTTGCGAACAGTACAATAATATTATTTTTCAGCTGCCATAAGCTGTTCGTTTAGTTCTCTCAGCTCGTTCTCCAGTTGAACAAGCATTTCTTCTGCTTTAGATGTTCCATGTCCAGTAGACTCTAATTTTTCGATGTCTCCCTGTATACGCATATAATCCATCTTTAATTCTCGGATTTTATATTCAATTTGTGACTTGTTCATGCGATTACCGCCTTTTTTATTTTATTTTATCAAATAAAAAAGCCGCCTGCATCCGGCAGGCGGCTTTTAATTATTAGCGGGAAAGCAAAAATTCAATGGCGAGGTTTAGGAAAAACACCGTATGGACCGCTGCGAAAATAAGTCCCTGTTTGTTTAGACGCTGCATTAATACATGATCCATATCAATCACCTCATAGATTAGTTTGTAAATATACTATAGCATATGTTCACAAAATGTTCAAAAAGAATTTACGGAATTGTAACAAAAAAGAAGCAGAGAAAGTCTGCTTCTTTAAAGAATAGGAGATAAGAGGCGAGAGATAGACTCTTTGAATTTTATCCACTTGGATCGCTGCTGGTAAAGAGTGGGCGTCAGTTCATAAGAAACCGTCATATCATGGCGGAAAATTTTTGCAAGCCGGCTGCCTGTTTCATAATCGTATAGAAAAGCATTCACTTCAAAATTTAACCGGAAGCTCCGCACATCAATATTCGCGGTTCCTACTGAGCTTAATTTTTCATCTGCCACAATCGTTTTAGCGTGAATGAATCCGTCATTGTAAATATAAATTTTTGCTCCTGCCTTCATTAATTCACCTGCATAGGAGTAGGTGGCCCAGTAAACAAATGGATGGTCAGGCTTATTGGGAATCATAATTTTTACATCAATCCCTGACAAAGCCGCTACGCGAAGTGCGTCTAAAATACTTGCATCCGGAATAAAATATGGTGTCTGAATATAAATGGACTTCTGGGCAGTCATAATAAGCTTAATATAGCCGCTTTTGATTTGTTCCCATTCAGAATCCGGCCCGCTTGTAACAATCTGCATCGCTGCATCGCCTGTATGTTGTGGAACAGGGAATAACCGCTCTTCATACATAAAGTCATGCCGTTTTGATGCCTGGTTCCAATCTAAGATAAAGCGAGTTTGCAGGGCATGGACAGCACTTCCTTCAACGCGGAGATGCGTATCACGCCAGTAGCCAAAAGAAGGGTCCTTTCCCAGGTACTCGTCTCCAACATTAAAGCCGCCCACATAGCCTGCCTGCCCATCAATTACAACAATTTTCCGGTGATTCCGGTAATTAAGGCGCAAATTAATAAACGGGATGCGGGAGGGGAAAAAGGTTTCCACCACACCGCCTGCTTCTATAAGCTTTCGAAAATGCTTGCGACGAAGCGTTCTGGAGCCCATATCATCGTACAGGAGACAGACCTCTACGCCTGCAAGAGCTTTTTCAGTTAGGAGTGCAATAAGCTTTTTTCCAAGTTCGTCGTTGCGAAAAATATAGTACTGAATATGAATATGATTTTTGGCATTGCGTATGTCGGCCATAAGCGCATCGAATTTTTCGGCACCGTCTGTATAAATATATATATTATTGTCTTCGGACAAAACAGCATCGTTATGGCTGAGCAGCATATACACCAGCTTTTCATTTTGTTTCGTGTGTGGATTCGCAAATGGATAAATGCCGCTTTTAATTGCTCTTTTTTGATGCTCGATTTGTTCTTCAATTCCGACTTTCTTCTTATCCTCCCAATCAAAAAGCCGCTGTCTGCTTAAGTTTTGCCCGAAAACAAGATAAAGCACAAAGCCGAGAAAGGGGATGAAAAAAAGAACCATCAGCCATGCCCAGGTGGCCCCCGGGTCACGCCGTTCAAGAAAAATAATGATAGCTGCCAGTATAAGATTCAGGGCAAAGAACAAATAAGCCGCCCATGGAAAAAAATATAATTCAATTAACACATTCATCACCGATCCATTCTAAAAAATGATCATCTTTACTATACACGAAAAACTCTTAATGATCTGGATTGAAAACGGTAAAATGGGGAAAATAAAAAAGGATGACAAAAAAATGAAACACTTTTTTATAAATAACGTATAAAAACTAAAAACAAAAAGGATGGATCACAATGAAAAATACGGAGCGGACAAGGCAGATTGTGGACAACATCACCAGGCTGGGCGTAAAAGCCACTGTAACGAAATCAAGAGCAGTATTATGGAACGCGCTGCAGGGCAGCGGAAAAACGAAAAGTCAGCTGAAAGTGGTGACTTCCTGCCATTCTGGATAAGGAAGGAGGCGTATAACGATGCATTTTAAAAAAGGGCTTCTCTTATATAATGAGCAAGCAGGCAAAGGAACAGTGCCAATTACGGAACAAATCATTCCTGTGTTAAAAGAAGCAGTCGAATACGTAGAGGAACAGCTTATTTCCGTACCGGGAGAAGGAGAAAAAATTTGCATCGAACAGGGACACAATTATGATGTTATTATTCTCTATGGCGGCGATGGAACCATTCATGAATGTGTAAATGGCATTGCCCGGTTAAAAAACAGGCCGGTTGTCGCTGTGCTGCCTGGCGGAACATGCAATGATTTCAGCCGGGCGATTGGTGTGCCTGAAGAAATTGATGCAGCCTGCCGTCTGCTGAATACAGGAATAATTCGTGAGGTAGACCTTGGTTTTATGAATGACCGCTATTTTGTGAATTTTTGGGGAATCGGCATGATTACCCAAACATCGGACAATATTGATGAAAGCAAAAAAAAGCTTATGGGAAAAATAAGCTACTATTTAAGTGCCCTGGAGAGTATTCGCAATCCTTCTTTTTTTCATTATATGATTGAAGCGGACGGTATGAAACTTGAAGGAGATGCCGTAATGGCAATAGCGTTAAATGGGAATCATATCGGTACTGTTAATTTGCCTTTTAAAGCAAGCCATGAAGACGGCTATCTGGATCTTATTCTTGTAAAAGAATCAGGATTCCCACTTATTAAAGAAGTGATTCAGACTGAAAAAATAAAAGCAACTGGTGAACATGCGGTTAACCTTGAACATTACCGGGTACAGTCTTTTACTATTGCAACAGACAGGCCGATGCGAATTGATATGGATGGGGAAGTATATACAGTTACACCCTCTGTCTGCCGGGTGAAGAAAAAACATCTCCGCTTTGTTTGTTCCATATAAAAGCGCCCGGATCCATAGGACCAGGACGCTTTTAACAGGAGAAGGAGAAGCCTGCTGCAGAAAGAAACGGTATTAAACGGAACGGCTGCGAAACTTTTTAATAAACCAAATAACCGCAGCGATAAAAAGAATAGCTAAAATTGCATACACAATATTTGAATAGACGTCCATATATTCAACAACTGTATGCCATGAATCAGAAAAAGCCGCTCCCAGGTTAACAAGAATGGTATTCCAAATTAATGTTCCAGCCGTTGTAAACAAGAGGAACAGAAAAAAGTTCATATTGGACATGCCTGCTGGAATAGAAATGAGGCTCCGGATTAAAGGGACCATCCGGCATAAAAAAACCGTCCATACTCCATACTTATCAAACCAGGCATCTGCCCGATGAAGATCTTCCTTTTTTAGGCGAAGAAATTTCCCATACCGTTCAATAATTTTTTCTAAATTTTCCACATCCATTAATAGTCCAATAGCATATAAAATGACAGCACCGATAACCGAACCGGCTGTTGAAGCTAAAATGACGCCTGTAACCGTTAAATCTGTCTGTCCGGTCATAACGCCGCCAAATGTGAGAATGACTTCGGACGGAATCGGAGGAAAGAGGTTTTCAAGCGCAATTAAGAAAAAAACTCCCCAGAGTCCGTATTGCTCCATCATTGAAATAATCCAGTTTTCCATTACATTCCCTTTCTTTGAAGAAAATTTTTCGCTTCGGTTGACATTATAGCATGGACAAGCAAAAGCGCACCAATAAAAAGAGAAACCCCGCTTTAAAGCGGGACAGAAGAAGAGGTATTTCCAAAAATGGACGTTAAAGTCCTTGTAAGTGTATGTTCTTTCTCAAGGCTGTATTGGTCAAGCCGCTTTTTCCATTTGCTTCGCTCGATATCACTGTCAATAATAGCGGTAATTTGCTGTTCAACAGGAATATGATCGGTCAGCTCATAAATCAACTCGCGTTTTTTTAAATAATCTGCATTAAATTCCTCTTGCCCGGGAAGTGCACCTGAGATAAAGACAGGAAGCTCTTTCTCAAGCACTTCGCTGACCGTAATGCCGCCTGGTTTTGTAATAATGGCGGATGCTTCTTCGTAAAATCGGTTCATTTCCTCGCGGCTGCTCATATAAGGAAGGGCTTTAATCCGTGGATTCCCCATTTCTTCAATTTGCATTCTTAATTTTTCATTATGGCCGCACAGCACCTTATATGTGTAAGAAAGAGCATGAGTATTTAGGTGCTGAAGCAGCTTCTCTAATTGTCCAAGACCGCTGTTGCCGCCTGCCACGAGGATAGACCTGTGTTTTGTAAGGGCATGATCTACTCCAAAAGAAGGATGGACGGGAATGCCGGTTACATATACTTGTCCTGCCGGAACGCCAAGACGCATCAGCCATTTTTTCGCTTCTAAATGAGGAACAAAATGATAATCAATGCAGCGTTTCCCCCATACATCACTAACAAAAAAGTCCGTGTAAACATTGATAACTGGCACGGTTACTTTTTTCTGGCGTTTTAAATGGTTTAACAGCTTTGATGGATAGCTGTGTGTACATATTATATAGTCCGGCTGCTCTTTTTCGATCAGCCGCGCAAGACGGAACTCAAAATATTTGTCCCATACATGAAGCGGCATTTGCTCATTTCTCCTGCCATCTGCTGTATAAATGAAGGACTTGTAAAATTTGCTGTAGGATTCCGGCTTTTTACTTATCCATTGCATATACATTTTTGAAACCACTGATTCAACAGACTCATGACAGTAGCTTAAAATATCAACAGTCTGAATGTGGGCATCCGGACGGATCATACTAATATGTTCGATGATGGCTTCCGCGGCTTTATGATGGCCTGATGACAGGCGAAATAAAGGAAGCACAATAATTTTCATATCAATTTGACTCCTTTAACGGCGGGTATTTGACGATTTTTTTAATTTAAATAAAAAATGGGCAACAAATAAAAGAAAAAAGAATGCGCCGGCAGCAGCCAGGTATTCCGGCTCAATTCGTATATAAGAACTAATTAAAAAACCAGCTGACATATAAATGAATACCCATATAAAAGCCCCTAAAACGGAAAGGGCGAGAAAGCCGGGTATTGAAAATTTTGCAATGCCAGCAAAGTAAGGATTAAATTGACGGATGCCCGGAACAAAAAAGCCAGCTAAAAGTGCACGGGATAAGTCCCAATGCAAAATGGTTTTCCGCAGTCTTTTTTTCGTAACACCCAGGTATTTGCCGTATCGGTCCAGCAGAGGCTGTCCAATCATGCGGCCAAGCGTATAGCTGATGATCATTCCGACAATTGTGCCTGCCACCAGTGAGAAAAGAGCGCCTGTAAACGAAATTGACCCGTTTTTTGCAAGCATTCCGACATATACATACAGGCTTTCTTCAGGGGCTGGAATGCCCACAATTCCAAAAACGCCGGCCACAAATAAAATGGCATATCCGTACTTTGATAAATAAGCAATAACTAATGATTCCATTCGAATTTTCACTCCAAAACAAACCGGGCTGGCAGGTTAGTTATTTCTGAGCAGCGTGCCTACTGTGACAAATGAAAAAGCTGAGGACACCTGATCTGATAAAAACAGGTGAAGCGCATCGATCATGACAAGTGGTGCTTTTTCATAAGCGCCGGCTGTTTCTCCGCTGTCATGAAGTGTAATGATGGCGCCGTTTGACCTTGCCATCCGTAATTTCTCGGCCAGCTTTGGGGATGTCATGCTTTTTTTCCAGTCACCAGGAATAGAAGTCCACATAACAGTTTGAAACGAAGCGGCTTTGGAAAAAGTAAACGGGTTGAAATGACCCCAGGGCGGCCGATAAAAAGTGACAGAGTTCCCGGTAATGGAGCGTACGCTGTCCGCCGCTTCGCTGAGCTGCTTTTCTAAAGCGGCAGGTGTCAAAAGCCAGTTTGAACGATGCTGTTGATTGTGAATACCGATTTCATGTCCTTCCATTTCTATTCTACGGATCAAGGAAGGATAAAGTTTCGCTTTTTCTCCAACCACAAAAAAGGTCGCTTTTACATTATATTGCTTTAAGGTATCTAATAGAAGAGGTGTATAGATAGGGTGGGGCCCATCATCAAATGTTAGGGCAATTTCCGGACGCCCGGGTCCGCGCTTTTTTATGTTTTTCTCAAATGTCCGCGCATATACAGTTGGCAGCACAGTCCAGGAAGCTGCAAGCAGCAGGCCGGCCGCTAAAACTTTTTTCATATTAATAAACTCCATTCCGAAATAGTATGTCCAGTCCAATTATAAAGGTGTTCTAACAAAAACAAAACCCGCTTTTCAGCGGGTTTTGTTTAGGCGTTATAAGGTTCTGCGATTACAACAGATGCTGAATCTGAATCATTTTCCTGCCGGGCTGCATCCTGTTCAGGAGCCCGTTGGATTTCGACGTGCCTGATTTGCTGGTCTTCCATCTGCAGGACTGTAAACAAGAACCCGTTATGCTCAATTGATTCACCGGGCTGGATATCGTAATTCTCTGTTAAAATCCAGCCGCCAAGTGTGTCAACATCTTCATCATTCATGTCGATATTAAGCAGCTGGGCCGTTTCTGCAATAGGCATTTTACTGCTGGCAATATAATGAGTATCACCAATTTGCTGAATGAGGGGCGGTTCTGCAATATCAAATTCGTCATACAGCTCACCAACAATTACTTCAACTATATCTTCCGCTGTAACAATACCGGCAGTACCGCCATATTCATTAATGAGCATAACCATTTGCGTACGGTCGGACTGCATTTTTGCCAGCAATTCGTGTACGGGTGTCGAATCAATCATACGGGTAATCGGCCGGACGAAATGCTTGATGCTTTTTGAACCTACAACAGGGTCCGTTACATATTCAGCAATAACTTCCTTAAAATTAACAAAGCCGATAATCCGGTCTTTGTCTCCGTCTGCCACAGGATAACGGGTATATTTCGTTTCCCGGAACAGGGCTATACAATCACGCACAGTGTCTTCCTGTTCAAAATAAACCATTTCTGTACGGGGAACCATCACTTCTGTTGCGGTTCGATTATCAAGCAGTGACAGGTGATTCTCATACTCATCGCCGCTTAGTTCGGCGAGCAGAGCCGAAGAACGTCCTCTCGAGGGGGGTTCTCCTGTTTCATTTGATTCTTTTTTTCGTTTTACATAACGAATGGCTGTAAATGATAACGCTAAAAGGATAACAGCAATAAGCCCAATCCATATGTCCAATCGGGTTTCTCCTTCCGCCTGGGCGAAAGAAGAAGTCACCTCCTATTAAATATGATGATCAAAGATGAAAAACCGGCAGTATATAACGAATTGGTTACCGTCAATGTCCCATTTGATCACCCTCTTTCCATCTGTCTTTTTAGGGAACTTTACTATAACAGGCATACTCACCGCTGAGCGAAATAGCGGGAACATCCTATACGGGTTAAGTAATTTTATTATAATAAAGTCAGATTATTCGGTCAAACAACGGGTTTTTATAAAAGCTGTGTCAGGAACCAGGAAGCAATCGTAAAATACGTAATTAGCGAAAAAATATCGTTGATCGTTGTAATCAGCGGTCCCGAAGCAACAGCAGGATCAACGTTTAATTTATATAAAAGAAGCGGAATAACAGTGCCGGCAAGCGTACCGATAATAAGTGTCAGCAAAAGAGACGCTCCCACAACAAATCCTAAAACACCGCTGCCCTGCCAGAAAAAGGCGATGAAAAAAATCAGAATCCCGCAAACAGCGCCAATAATGAGCCCAACCCCAAATTCACGCAGAATAAGCGACATAACAGTCCGCATATCAATATCACGTGAGGCAAGTCCGCGTACGACAACGGCCAGTGACTGTGTACCCGTATTTCCGGTCATGCCTGAAATCATCGGCATAAAATAGGTGAGTGCTACTACTTGCTGAAGTGTATTTTCAAAGCCGGAAATAATGCTGCCGGATACAAGACCGATAAATAACAGCAGCACGAGCCAGGGAAGGCGCCTGAAAGCTGCGACGCCTGCTTTCGTATCAAAATCAATTGCTTTACCAGAAGCGGACAGCTTCTCAATGTCTTCATTTGCTTCCTGTATCACAACATCAATAATATCGTCAAAAGTAACAATTCCCACTAAAACTCCCCGGTCATCAACAACAGGAATCGCTAAGAAGTCATATCGTTCAATGAGGCGGGCGATTTCTTCCTGGTCGGTATATACATCAACGGAAATCACCCGTCCATACATAATATCTGCAATTTTCTCATGGGTATCTGCCAGGAGCATATCCCGATAAGAAACAACGCCTACGAGTTTCTTATCATCATTAATAACGTATAAATAATTGATGGTTTCAGCAAATTCAGCAAACGATTTTAATTTTTCAACCGCTTCCCGAACTGTATAAGAGTGTTTGATCCAGACGAAGCGGTTTGTCATAAGCCGCCCGGCCGTTTCTGCAGGGTAGCTCATCATATTTTCAATGATTGTAGATTCCTCTTTTTTCATACCGGATAAAAATTGTTTAATGTTTTCCGGCGACATATCATCAAGAAGAGAGGCTAAATCATCGTTGTCCATATCATCGAGCACCTTGCGGGATCTTTCTTTCCCAACTTTTTTTAAAACGGTCAGCTGCTCGTCACTTTCAAGCTCCTGAATCATATCGGTCAAAATCGGAATGGTTAAATGAAGCAGAAACCGCGTCTGGTGCTTTTCCGGCAAATTACGGTAAATAGCCGCCATATCATAGGGATGAAGTTCATCAACCAATTGCTGCAAATCCGTTTTTTTTCCTTCTTTTAAATGCTTGATGACAAGCAGGGTCAGCTGGTCTTCGGTTAAATTCGAAATCACAGGCATCCCCTCCTTTAAAATAAAATCCTGGCTGCTCCTTTAGTATAAAACGAAACGAATTAAAAAGTGTCACAGATTATGTGAAATTCATCATAAATTTACATACGCATGCGGGTGAATTTTGATAAAATAACAGTATAGCAAAAAAAAAAGGTTTCAGCTATGTACTTTGTCACGATGTGGAGGTTGCGCGATTGAAAAATCCCGGAAACATGAAAGAGCTCATTTATATACATTTACATCCGATTAATCAATATGTCATTTCGTATGGAATAGAATTCCAGGAATTTATGAGGTCTCTTCCGGAAGTGCCGCCCCATCTGCTTTTATTGAAGCATAAATTCGAAGGCAGCGACTTTAATATGCATACCCGTTTTGATTATATTGAAGCGGGGGATTTTCCTCATCTTCTCAAGGAAGATGTTGGGGAGTACGGTGACTTTTGCTGGATTGATTTTGAAGATACAGATGGATTAAACGAAATGGAAGGGTGGGAAGTTGCCGAGATTTTATATCTGGCGCATAGTAAAGAACACTTACGTACTCCTTTTTATAGTAAGCTGAATAACCGTTACGCTTACTTATCACATGATGATGAATGGTTTAATAAAACCTACTACCGCCACATTCCGGATTTTTACAGCATGCTTGGTACTCTTATTGCGCTGAAGCTTGGCTTATTCCGAAGCGAACGCTCATTTTTTGCTTTGAAAAAAGGGTCCGCATTTCCGCCAATCCCGCCAGAAATGGTGGCAAGGCTCAGCGGCGGAATGAAAGAAGGAGTCGCCATTTCTTTGTCAAAAGCTGAACAGAGCCGTTTTAAAGTTGAAGTTCCCATGTGGGTGGTCGGTGACCACATCAGTATGGATGATGTTTTTGACGATTATATGGCAAGCTTCCGGAAGCAGCCGGATGCCCAGCTGGTATTTGATAAAAAAACTCACGAGTGGAGTATTTTTTCTTAATGGACAGATTCTCACAAAGAGAATCTGTTTTTTGTATAGCAGCTGAGTTCTATTTATTAACCTGTCAAAAACGGAGGTGCTGCACTGTCACTTGCAGTGCTGGAAGTATCTTGAGGAGGAAGGGAAAGCAGTAGTCACTCTTAACCGCCATAGAAGTAAGAATGAAATCGGCCATAACGCCATGACAGGTGCCGTTTCAACGGTAAAGGTTCCGCAGATAAAAGCGCACGGCCGAATATTGTTATTATTTTGAAAGGGTCACATATAAATAAATTGAGCATGAAGTCGGATGGAAAGATTCTGTTTATTGAAAGAAAGCATGGTAGAATAAAAGCGACCGACTTTTTTTGGAGGATGAATGATGAAAACAAAACTTGGATTGCTTTACGGAGGAAAATCAGCCGAGCATAACGTATCACTGCAGACGGCAAAAGCTGTAACCGCAGCGATTAATTTAAATAAATTTGATGTATACCCTGTTTATATTTCAATAGACGGCACGTGGACAGAAGGCGAAAAGCTGACGGCGCCTGCAGAAACAGTGGAGGAGCTGAAGCTGGCTGGGAACGGCGGCACTGAGCATGTACTTTCTATGCTTGCGCAAAAAAAGTATGATGTTGTTTTTCCGCTTTTACATGGACCTAATGGAGAGGACGGCACAGTGCAGGGGCTTCTTGAAGTCTTAAACGTACCTTATGTAGGAAATGGTGTACTTGCTTCTTCGGCGGGAATGGATAAAGTTATCATGAAAAATGTATTCGCACAGGCAGGCCTGAAACAGGTAGGCTATACACATATGACACAGACAAAATGGGAACAGAATAAAGATGAAGCATGCAGCCGGATTGAAAAGGAAATCGGCTGGCCATGCTTTGTGAAGCCGGCCAATCTGGGGTCAAGTGTCGGAATCAGCAAGTGCCAAAATCAGGATCAGCTTGCAGCCGCGATGGAAGAGGCGTTTCAATTCGACCGGAAAGTCATTGTTGAAGAAGGTGTAACAGCCCGTGAAATTGAGGTTGGCATTTTAGGGAATGATGATCCAAAGTGCTCTGTAATTGGTGAAATTGTGCCGAAGAAGGATTTCTACGACTATAAAGCAAAATACGAAGATGGCGATACGGCCTTGATTATTCCGGCGGAAATCACGGAAGCGCAGCAAAAGGAAATGAAAGAGCTGGCGATTCGGGCTTATCAGTCACTTGATTGCTCGGGTCTTGTACGGGCTGACTTTTTTCTGACAGAAAACGGCGAATTTCTTATCAATGAAGTAAATACAATGCCTGGATTTACGCCATTCAGCATGTTCCCACTTCTTTGGAAAGAAGCGGGAATCGATTATCCAGAGTTAATTGAGAAAATGATCGAGCTTGGCATTGAACGCCATACAGAAAAACAATCAATTAAATATACGGTTTAAAGGTGGACGCTCATGATTCGGAAAACAATCGAGCAAGTAGCAAATATGATCAATATTGAAAATGACGTGACAAGATGGCACCATTTGCTTATTGAAGGCGTGTCAATTGATTCACGAAAAGTGCAGAAAGGCTGCTTGTTTATCCCGTTTGCTGGAGAAAACACAGATGGACATCAATATGTCCGCCAGGCAATCGAAAACGGCGCAGGTGCTGCTCTCTGGCAAAAAGATATATCCGGCGCGCCGGAAGATTTGCCGGTACTGATTGTTGAAAACACTCTTTTAGCACTACAGCAGCTGGCTAAAGCGTACCGGGATTCACTGGATATCAAAGTAGTCGGCATTACAGGCAGCAATGGAAAAACAACAGTAAAAGACATGACAGCTTCTGTTTTTGCCGAAAAATACCGTGTGCAAAAAACAGAAGGCAACTTTAATAACCATATCGGGCTGCCCCTGACCATGCTCTCTTTACGTGAAGATACGGAAATCGCGGTTTTAGAAATGGGAATGAGCGGCCGCGGAGAAATTGAGCTGCTTTCAAAGCTTGCTTCACCAGATGCGGCTATCATTACCAATATCGGGGAATCCCACCTGAAGGATTTAGGTTCCCGGGAAGCAATTGCTGAAGCGAAAATGGAAATAACCTCAGGATTGTCAGAGGAAGGAACCCTTCTTTATTTAGGAGATGAACCGCTGCTCACAGAGAGAATAAGCGACGAAGTTCCCTTTCAAACGAAGACATTCGGCTTAAACGAAGCAAATGACCTTTATCCTGTTTCTGTTGAGCAGACAGAAACCGGCAGCATATTTTCAATTAATCAGGCAGCAGATGTGAAATTTGAACTGCCGGTTCTTGGGCGTCACAATGTAACAAACGCGCTTGCAGCGGTTTCGGCAGCTTCTTTATTTGATGTATCTTATGAATCAGCGGCAGAAGGATTAAGAAAAGTTCAATTAACGAAAATGAGGATGGAATGGGTAGAAGGCAAAAATGGCATCAGAATTATTAATGATGCTTACAATGCAAGCCCAACCTCTGTAAAAGCAGCCGTTGCGCTCCTCGCCGATCTGGCGTCATCTTCCCAAAAAATTGTTGTTCTTGGCGACATGCTCGAGCTGGGGCTTGATGAGGAGCTGTTTCATTACCAGACAGGCCAGGCTGTTGACCCGGAAAAGATTGATTATGTCTTTACGTACGGGCCGCTCGGGCAGTTTATCGCTTCCGGTGCAAAAAGCGCTTTTGGCCCGGAGCGGGTTTTTGCCTTCCAGGATAAGAATGAGCTGATCAAGTCGCTGAAAAACATATTAAAAGGCGGAGAACTTATTCTGGTAAAAGCATCAAGAGGAATGAAAATGGAAGAAGTAGTCGAAAGCCTTACACTTTAAAAGGCGGTGGAACATCATGATTGGTTGCCTTTGTATCCATGGATTTACTGGTTCACCGTATGAAGTGCAGCCGCTCGCAGCTTATTTGCGGGAACATACGGACTGGAAAATCGCCGTGCCTGTTTTGCCCGGGCACGGTGAAACACTGTCACTGAAAAAGATCGCCTGCGCCGAATGGCTTGACTGCGCTGAAGCAGCATTATTGCAGCTGCTTGATGAGTGCGAAAAGGTATATATTATCGGGTTTTCAATGGGCGGGCTGATTGCTGCTTATTTGACAGCCCGCCACCCTGTTCAAAAACTGGTTATGCTGAGCGCAGCAGCAAAGTATATTAATCCTGTTCAGGTAAAAAAAGATGTAAAAACGATGTTTGAGGATCTTCGCCAGAAAAAACTGCACGAAAATGAATTGTTTTTGCGATACCGGGAAAAGCTGTTGAGGACTCCGCCGGGAGCAGCGAGGCAGTTCCAAAAGGTGGTAGGGCTCGCGCGCCCTGCCCTGAAAAAAATAAACATTCCGGTTTTTATTGCACAGGGCACAGAAGACGGCATTGTTCCTGTGAAAAGTGCGGCTTACATTTACCGGCGCCTGTCATCGGCGGAACGGCATTTATACTATTCACCGGGTGCAAAGCATTTAATTTGCCATACAGGAAATACAGAAGAGCTTTTCAAGAAAGTCTTTACATTTCTATCCGAATAAAGTAAAGTTATACAAATGCGCATTGAAAATTTGGACGTGAAATGATAAGATAAAAAAGACATGTTGCTCTTCGCATAAATGTAGAAGGGTATTTTTTTGTGCGGATGGCACTTTAACATAGAAGGAGAAGAAACTATTGACGAAATTTAAAGATTTAAATTTAAGCGAAGCAACGCTGAAAGCAATTGACAAAATGGGGTTTGAGGAAGCGACGCCGATTCAGTCTGAAACAATTCCATTAGGTTTAACAGGAAAGGATATTATTGGACAGGCACAAACAGGGACGGGGAAAACCACAGCGTTTGGCATTCCAATGGTAGAGAAGATTAATACAAAAAATGACTCCATTCAAGGATTAATTATCGCACCGACACGTGAGCTTGCGATTCAAGTATCCGAGGAACTTTATAGAATTGGCAGCGGCAAACGTGTCCGCGTGCTGGCTGTTTATGGCGGACAGGATATTCAACGCCAAATTCGTGCGTTGAAACAGCGCCCGCATATTATCGTTGGAACTCCGGGACGTATTCTTGACCATATTAACCGCCGTACATTGAAGCTTGAAAATCTTGAAACGCTTGTTCTTGATGAAGCAGATGAAATGCTGAACATGGGCTTTATCCAGGATATTGAATCAATTCTTTCGAATGTACCGGAAGAGCGCCAGACACTTCTGTTTTCTGCAACAATGCCGGGACCGATCCGCGCGATTGCAGAGCGCTTTATGAAAAATCCAGAAATGATTAAAGTAAAAGCGAAAGAAATGACTGTGTCAAATATTGACCAATATTATGTTAAAGTGCCGCAGCGTGAAAAGTTTGATGTGCTGGCGCGTCTTATGGATGTTCACTCGCCTGAGCTGGCAATCATCTTTGGACGGACGAAACGCCGTGTAGATGAACTGGCAAACGCTCTTAGCCTGCGTGGCTACCAGGCGGAAGGCATTCATGGAGACTTGACCCAGGCGAAGCGTTTAACGGTTTTAAATCGTTTTAAAGCCGGTAAAATTGACGTTTTAGTAGCAACAGACGTAGCAGCGCGCGGTCTTGATATTTCCGGTGTCACACATGTTTATAACTACGACATTCCGCAGGATCCGGAAAGCTATGTCCACCGTATCGGCCGTACAGGCCGCGCCGGTAAAGAAGGAATGGCTGTTACATTTGTGGATCCGCGTGAAATGAGCTATCTTCGCGAGGTGGAGCGTACAACGAAAAAACGCATGACCCCAATGGAAGCTCCATCGTGGGACGATGCATTAAGCGGCTTGCAGCAGGCGGCTGTGACAGAGCTTGAAGAAGCAATCGCAAAAAATGAATGGGCGGAATACCGTTCTTTCGCAAAAGATATACTTGATCAATACAATCCGGAAGACGTTGTGGCGGCAGCATTAAAGCTGATCACAAAAGAGCCGGATCGTACACCGGTCCACATCACAAATGAGGCCGCTCTTCCGCAAAAACGCGATAAATTCCGCAGCAAAAATTCAGGCGGTTATCGCAAATCAGGAGGCGGACGCCAGGGAGGCGGACGCTCTTATGGAAACCGCGACCGTAAAGGCGGTTCAGGAAGCGGACGCCGCAAGTATTCATCTAATTAATTAAACAAAAGCCGTTCCGGAAATTCCGGAACGGCTTTTTTAGAGAGGATGGCTCGTGTGATTACAGGCATTGGCATGGATATTGTGGAAATTGACCGAATCCAAAAATTAATTGAACGGCAGCCTAAATTTTTAGAACGGGTGCTGACGCCCGCAGAACTGCTTCTTTATCATGAAAAAAGCGGCTCGCGCAGGTGGGAATACGCAGCGGGAAGATTCGCGGTAAAAGAAGCTTTTTCAAAAGCGAACGGAACGGGTATTGGAGAAGCCTTATCGTTTCAGGATATTGAAGTAGGCGCCGATGAAAAAGGCAGGCCCTTTTTAATTCGGCCTCGTCAAAACGGGGTTCATGTGACAATTACCCATACGAAGAACTATGCAGCAGCAGTTGTAGTCATCGAATCATAATCGTACAGGCCCCCTCATATAGTGCTAATGAGGAAGGGGTGCGGACATGAAAAAATGGTTGGGATTGCTGCTGGTTGTGTTTTTATTGTCTGCGTGCGGAGCGCCGTCAAAAGAAGATATCATAGAAGACATTTCGGAGAAAGCCAAAAATGCCGCCGGCTACAAAGCAAAAGCGATTTTAGAGGTACAAGCAGGGAAAGAAAAACAGAGCTATAACGTCGATATCTGGAATCAGCGCCACACGAATTACCGTGTTCACCTTTCATCGGTGACAAACAAGCACAGCCAGACGATTGTCAAAAATAAATCGGGGATTTATGTAATGACTCCGTCACTTGGAAAAAGCTTTAAGTATGAAAACAACTGGCCGGAAAACAGCAGCCAGTCTTACTTATTTGAATCACTGGCAGCTGATATTCAAGCGGATGGAGAAGCAATATTTAAGGAAACAAAGAAATATTATGTGTTTGAAACGAAAACAAGGTACACAAACAGCCAGATGCTTCCCCGCCAGGAAATTTCATTTCATAAAAAAGACCTGACTCCTGCGCTTGTAAAAGTAATGGATAAAAAGAAAAAGGTAGTCATTACCGTTGTTTTTAAAAAGATGGATTTAAATCCGACGTTTGCGAAAGGCGATTTTAATGAAAAGAAGACACCAGCTAAAGAAACGGCTGGCGAGGCCCCATCAGAGTTTACTGTTCTCTACCCGACAGCGGCCGGGGGAGCAGAGTTAACGGATGAAAGCCGGATCGGCAGCCGGGTGGTTCTGACCTATGAAGGAGAAAAACCATTTACACTTATTGAGCAGCCTGCTTCGTCCAGCGAAGAAGAAATCGTTGAGGCATCCGGCGATTTATCCGATATGGGATTTGCGGCTGGAGAAGCAGGGGATGGTTCACTGAACTGGATGTATAACGGGGTAGAATTTATGCTGGCGTCCGACCAGTTGACACAGGGGGAAATGGAACGGATTGCGGCTTCCATGTCTCCTGAAGCTATTAAGTAAGACGGCGGGTACAGTTTACCGCCGCTTTTTTTTTGTTTAGAATAAGAAACAACGGAGTAAAGCGCGGCGTCGTACCGCTATGCCTTCATTGCTGCATCGTGCGGATACCGAGCTGACAATAAAGAAATTGGGAAGTGACATTCATGGAATTCTACCGCGATACATGGGCGGAAATTAATCTTGATGCAATAAAATGGAATGTTCAAAAAACACTTGAACAGCTGGATGATTCGATGTTTTTATTTGCGGTTGTAAAAGCAAATGCATACGGCCATGGAGATGTGCAGGTGGCCCGGGAGGCTCTTCAGGCGGGAGCAAAGGGGCTGGCTGTTGCTTTTTTGGATGAAGCCTTAAAGCTGAGGGCGGCAGGAATTGATGCTCCTATTCTTGTCCTGGGGGCAAGCCGGCCGGAAAATGCCTGTCTGGCGGCGGAAAAGGGAATTTCTCTTACCGTTCATAATGAGGAATGGCTGAAGCAGGCGGATATTAAAGAAGGGCCGCCATTGAATATACATATAAAATGCGATACAGGAATGGGGCGTATCGGCCTTAAAACAGAGAAGGAGCTTCAGCGGGTAATCGGCCAGATCAATCAGTCTGATTATCTTAATTTTGAAGGGATCTTTACTCATTTTGCAACGGCAGATGAACTGGACACCGCTTATACAGAAAAGCAGCTCGAACGTTTTCGGCAGCTGGTCAATTCGCTTGCGGCAAAGCCCCGGTTTGTTCATTGCTCAAACAGCGCAGCCGCACTGCGCTTAAAAGGAACGGAATATAACGCGGTGCGTCTTGGTATTTCCATGTATGGATTAACCCCTTCAACCGAAATGTTACCGCTGCTGCCATTTGAACTGAAGCCGGCTTTTTCTCTGCATACAAAACTGGTTCACGTGAAGCTTCTGGAGCCGGGTGAGAAAGTAAGCTATGGAGCTGTATATGAAGCGAAGGAAAAGCAGTGGATCGGTACGCTCCCAGTTGGATATGCGGATGGGTGGATTCGGAAGCTGAGCGGGCAGGAAGTGCTTATTGACGGAAAGCGGGCACCGATTGTAGGGCGGATTTGCATGGATCAATGTATGGTTCGCCTGCCGGATGAATACAAAACGGGAACAAAGGTAACACTTATTGGAAAACAGCAAGAAGAAGAAGTGACAATGGAGGAAATTGCCCAAAAAAGAGAAACGATTAATTATGAGGTTCCATGTGTTATTACTTCGCGTGTGCCAAGAGTTTATATGAAAAATGGGGAAATAGTTTCGATTGCTAATCCACTGCTATAAGCAGTATGGGAGACAAATCTCCTGTTATGTAACATTTTTCGAAAATGTTCTTTCAAACAAATCGGGTGAATGGTATGATAATTAAGACAGTAGTAACCAAAGAGATGTGTGCAGTGATTGGTGGAGGTGTAGTTCTTGTCTGAATCCAGTACAACGACAGATGTGTTAGTAAACTTGCCAAAGCAGTTCGTCATAGAACTTGACTGTTTTGCGGAGCAGGAAGAAATCAGCCGCAGTGAATTTATTTACCGTGCGACGAAAATGTATTTGCGGGAGCGGAAAAAGCGCCATATTCAAGAATCAATGCGCCGTGGCTACATGGAAATGGCCAAGATCAATCTTGCTATTGCCTCAGAAGCAATGCAAGCTGAATTTGAGGCAGGGAACACAGTCGAACGTTTAGTAAGTGGAGGATAAACCGTGTGATCGTAAAACGTGGTGACGTATATTTTGCAGACCTGTCCCCTGTTGTCGGCTCCGAACAAGGCGGCGTCCGGCCTGTTCTTGTCGTTCAAAACGACATCGGGAATCGGTTCAGTCCCACTATTATCGTCGCAGCCATTACAGCTCAAATCCAAAAAGCCAAACTGCCAACGCATGTAGAAATTAACGCAGAGCGCTATGGATTTGAAAGAGACTCCGTTATTTTACTCGAACAAATCCGAACCATCGATAAGCAGCGCCTGACAGATAAGATCACGCAGCTTGACGAGGGAATGATGGAGAAAGTGGACGACGCTTTGCAAATCAGCTTAGGTCTTATACAATTTTAATGAGTGCACCTCCGTATAATCGGCAGGTGCTTTTTTCTTTCAGACCATAATTTTTCACGGCAGGCAAGTGATACTGCTTTTTAATTATCTCAATAACCTTTATAATAAAAACAATGAACGTTTTTGACGAAAACCGCAGATACGGAGCGGGACGATGATTGGAGAGAACTGAATGCGAAAAAAGATTTTTCAATATGTACAGTCTCATAGCGATGAAATTTTAAGGGAATGGATTGAATTAATGCGTGGTGAAGCTGATGAGCGTGCTATCCAGGCCATGTCAGACCATATGTTTGTAAAAACAAGCTCGGAATTTGTTCAGTTGGTCATGTCAAACTTTTCAGATTCAGAACAGAAATTTAACGAGCGCGCGATCGATTTTTCAGAGAAAATTGTTCGTCTTGGCTGGCCTCTGACAATGATCACAGAAGGGCTTCGCGTTTTCGGGAAAATTGTCGAGCGGGGCATGCAGCAGACAGGTGCAATTGATCAGTACAGCTACATTGATTTCACCACAGAAATTAACAACTGGATGTTCCCGATGTACAGAACGATCACGGAAGCCTATACAACTTCATGGGAACGGACTATTTCTCTTCAAAAAATCGCTCTTCAGGAATTGTCTGCACCGCTTATTCCTGTTTTTGATAAAATTTCTGTTATGCCGCTTGTTGGTACAATTGATACTGAACGAGCAAGGCAAATTATGGAAAATTTACTTGAAGGTGTTGTGAACCACCGTGCGGAAGTAGTTTTAATTGACATTACCGGGGTTCCGGTTGTTGATACAATGGTTGCACATCACATTATTCAGGCTGCGGAAGCGGTACGTCTTGTCGGTGCAAAATGCACGATTGTCGGTATTCGTCCGGAAATTGCCCAGACAATCGTAAACCTGGGCATTAACCTTGAGGACGTAACAACAACAAGCACAATGAAAAAAGGTGTAGAGCAGGCATTAGCGGCGACGTCAAGACAAATTGTGGAGGTACAAGAATGAATATGCGGATTCCAATATTAAAACTACATGATTGTTTGCTTATCTCAATACAATGGGAGCTTGATGACCAGACGGCGCTTCAATTTCAAGAGGATCTTCTCCATAAAATCCATGAAACAAGCGCGAGAGGAGTGGTTATTGATTTCACTTCTATCGACTTTATCGATTCATTTATTGCTAAAGTATTAGGGGACGTAATCAGTATGTCTAAATTGATGGGTGCCAAGGTAGTGATTACTGGTATTCAGCCTGCTGTTGCGATTACCCTTATAGAACTTGGTATCCGGTTGGAGGAAGTGATGACCGCACTGGATCTCGAAAAAGGTTTGGAGAAACTTCAACGGGAACTGGGGGACTGACAAGATGGACTCTAGTGTGAAGATTATAAATGAATGGGATATCGTAGCGGCGAGACAGCTTGGCCGGAATGTGGCAAAAGAGCTTGGATTTGGCACAGTGGACCAGGCCCGTATCACGACTGCGATCAGTGAGCTAGCCCGTAATATCTACTTGTACGCGGGCCAGGGAGAAATCACGATTGAAAAAGTGGAGAATGGAGCAAAAAAAGGAATGACCATTATTTCCCGTGATCAAGGACCGGGCATTCCGGATCTTCGAAAAGTCATGGAAGATGGTTTTTCTACTTCAGGTGGACTTGGAGCTGGACTTCCCGGGGTGAAAAGACTGATGGATGAGTTTTCAATTGAATCTGAACCTGGCAAGGGAACGCTTATTCAGTCGGTGAAGTGGCTCCGGTAGGAGGATAAAGATGAATTTCAGAGACACCATGCTCGATGAATACAAAGAAATTTTGAAAACCTATATCAATGACCAGACTGAACAAGCATTGTATATGAGCCAAAAGTTCAGCAAGAAGTCAATCGAATATAAAATTTCGCCGGAAGAAATGATCAGTCTCCATAAAACATCTATCATGGAGATTGAGCCGGACCTCCCAGAATCGCTTCTTCTGTCGCTTGATATTTTGCTTGAAGTAATGATGAGTTATGGATTAGCTTATCGGGAGCACCAGAGCCTCCGCACGATTCAGCGTGAGCTGATCAATGAAATAGAAGTGGCGGCGAGCATGCAGCAGACTCTTCTTGGAACACAGATTCCCAAAATCCCTTCAATGGACATAGGAGCAATCAGTGTGCCGGCCAAGCAAATGAGCGGTGATTACTACCACTTCGTTTCGCATGAAAATGGAGCAATCAGTGTAGCCATTGCAGATATTATCGGCAAGGGGATCCCGGCCGCTCTCTGTATGTCGATGATCAAATATTCGATGGACAGTATGCCGGAAGACAGCCAGGCACCTGGAGACGTACTGGAACGGCTTAATCGTGTTGTGGAACAGAATGTCGACCCAACCATGTTCATTACCATGTTTAGCGGCTTATATAATCCGGAAACACATCTTTTTTCTTATTCATCCGCCGGTCATGAGCCAGGTTTCTTCTATCATGCTGAAACAGGGGAATTTGAGGAATTACAGGCAAAAGGACTGCTGCTCGGAGTTGATAAAAGAGCAAAATACAGGGAATATGAACGGAAATTAAAAATAGGCGATATTATTCTGCTTATGTCAGATGGTGTGACAGAATGTCGGACAGAAGAGGGATTTTTGGAAGTAGAAACACTTATCGGCTATATCAAAAAATACATACATCTTGGTGCCCAAGATATTGCGGATAAAGTGTACAAAGAATTGGAATACTTACAGGACTTCCAGCTTCGAGATGACTTTACGCTCATTATTTTAAAAAGAACTTCCTAACCTGGTTTAATTGGTACAGAAGAAGGGTAAAAGTAAGATATTGAATTAGTGAAGCGATTAATATGCTAAAGGTGGTTTGTTTGAGATGAATATTTCGATTGATGTACAGGAACAGGAGCAACAGACAACGATTAAAATTTCAGGTGAAATTGATGCCTACACCGCTCCGAAATTGCGTGAAACGGCATTTCCTTATACAGAAAAAAAAGAAACGAATCTTGTGATTGACCTGTCTGAAGTATCGTATATGGACAGCACGGGTCTCGGTGTATTTGTAGGGCTTTTCAAAAGCTTAAACGCAAATGACGGGACAATGAAGCTGGTTGGGTTATCCGACCGCTTGAAGCGTCTTTTCGATATTACAGGCCTTGCAGACATCATGAACATTAACTCTGGATCAGAAGGTGGCGTGTAAGAATGAAGTATGCTGATTACATCGAGATGAAAATCCCGGCCAAGCCTGAATTTGTCGGTATTACAAGACTGACGCTGTCCGGTATTGCGAGCCGCATGGGTTTTTCTTATGATACGATTGAGGATCTGAAAATTGCAACGAGTGAAGCGATCACCAACGCGGTTCAGCATGCCTACAAAGGAGAAGAAGGGGAAGTGCTGATTGGTTTCAGCCTTCATCAAGACCATCTTGAGGTCGTTGTATCGGACAACGGCAACAGCTTTGATTTTGAAGAAACAAAAGAAGCTCTGGGTCCTTACACAGAAAAATCCGTCGAATTCCTTCGTGAAGGAGGGCTGGGCCTTTATTTGATTGAAACATTGATGGACGAAGTGAAAGTGCATCAAAATAAAGGGATCACTCTGTTTATGACAAAGTATCTCGAAGGAGAGCAGGTGGAGAGGGATGCAGAAACCATCTCGACCTAATGAGGCTGCAAAGCTTCAAGCGATCAAATGGATCAAAGCGTTTCAGGAAACCGGTGATAGAGAAGCGCAGGACAAGCTGGTCGATCACTATCATGGGCTTGTAGAATCCATCGCCCGAAAGTACTCAAAAGGCCGTTCGCACCATGAAGATATCGTACAGGTAGGGATGATGGGCTTGCTGGGCGCTATCCGGAGATATGATGATTCTTTCGGTAAAAGCTTTGAAGCATTTGCGATTCCGACGATTGTCGGCGAGATTAAACGATTTCTTCGTGACAAAACATGGAGTGTGCACGTCCCGAGGCGCATAAAAGAACTTGGACCGAAAATTAAAGCTGCAAATGAAGAATTAACCACTTCACTTCAGCGTTCTCCCCTTGTACATGAAATTGCCCAATATCTTGATATTTCTGAAGAAGAAGTACTTGAAGCAATGGAGATGGGCAAAAGCTACCAGGCGCTTTCCGTAGACCACTCCATCGAGGCCGACTCGGATGGAAGTACGGTAACGCTTTTAGACATCGTAGGTAACCGCGAACAGGGATACGAACGCGTGGACCAGCGTCTTGTTCTCGAGAAAGTGCTTCATGTTTTATCTGACCGTGAAAAACAAATCATCCAATTTACGTATCTTGAAAACTTAAGCCAGAAAGATGCGGGAGACAAGCTTGGTATTTCACAAATGCACGTCTCAAGGCTGCAGCGAAGAGCAATCAAAAAATTAAAAGAAGCGATTCATGCAGAGGCGTATTCAACGGAGCATCTTTCTTAATGGAGAGAATACAAAACGAACAGCTGGAATTAATTGCAGGCACGCATTCAAAGGGCGGAAATTCTTTTTGTGGTGATACATACTACTTTATGCAGGAAGAAAATTCATTTATTTGTTTGCTTGCAGATGGACTTGGAAGCGGCCGCCATGCTTACGAATCATCTCAGGCGGCAGCGGAGATTGTAAAGCGGGAATGGCAGGCGGAGACAATCGAAGGCATGATGGATTTAATCAACAAAGCAATGTTTCAAAAGAGGGGTGCGGCGGTTGCCCTGTTTAAAATTGATTTTGAAACACGTAGATTTGAGTATACGTGCGTGGGCAATATCCGCTTTTATTTATACGGTCCGGATGGGAAACTTACTTATCCCCTGCCAGTTACCGGCTATTTATCCGGACGGCCGCAGCGATATAGAATGGAACGATTTATATACGAACCAGGAAGTAAATTTCTTGTTCACTCGGACGGAGTAAACTTGCTCAATACAAAAGAGCTTATGCGTTACCGAAACACGGAACAAATTGCAGCCAAACTGGATGCGGTTGCTTTAAAATCAAATGACGATGCAACATTTTTAGTTGGAAACCTGCTGTGAATCAGCGGGTTTTTTCTTTTTTTGCTACAATATACGTATTCGAATGAAGGAAGCGGAGGCACGAACATGAAGGAACAATTAATCAAAGCAACAGCAGCGGACACAAACAGTGATATGAAACAAGTACAGGCTGTTATACAGTTGACAGAAGAAGGGAATACTATTCCTTTTATTGCCCGCTACCGCAAAGAAATGACTGGTTCTTTAGATGAAGTCGAAATACGGACGATTTTAGAGAGGTATACATACCGTACAAATGTAGAGCAGCGTAAAGAAGAAGTCAGCCGCTCTATTACAGAACAAGAAAAGATGACACCTGAACTTGAAGCGGCCATTCAAGCAGCTCAAACACTGCAGGCGGTAGAAGATTTATATCGGCCATTTAAACAGAAAAAACGAACGAAAGCGTCGGTGGCCAAAGAAAAAGGACTTGAGCCGCTGGCAAAGTGGCTGTTGTCATGTCCAGGACAGGCTGATATTGAGCAGGAAGCAAAGAAATATATTAATGATCAGGTGAAAACCATAGAAGAAGCGGTTCAAGGTGCATCTGACATTATTGCCGAGACCATTGCCGATGACGCAGCTGTCCGGCAGCGTATCCGGCTTGATATGACGAAATACGGAACTCTAAAAACCGATTTAAAGGGTGACGATGAAAAAGAAGTATTCAAAATGTATTATGATTATGAGGAGCCGGTGAATAAAATGGCCCCTCATAGAACGCTGGCTGTCAACCGCGGAGAAAGCGAAGGAGTTTTAAAAGTAACCATCATATTCGATGAGGAACGGGTTATTCGCTACTTAACAAAAAAGTTTATTGAAAACGAGCAAAGCGCGGCGGCGCCAATCATTCTAGATGCTGCCCGGGACGCTTACAAACGGCTTATTCGTCCTTCAGTAGAACGTGAAGTTCGAAATGAATTAACAGAGAAAGCCGAAGAGCGCGCGATTCACATTTTCTCTGAAAACTTAAAAAACCTGCTTCTTCAGGCGCCATTAAAAGGGAAGATCGTGCTGGCAGTTGATCCGGCATACCGGACAGGCTGTAAGATGGCGGTGGTGAATGAAACAGGGAAGGTACTGGCAATTAAGGTGATGTATCCGCACACGGGGGAAGGAAAACGAAAAGAAGCAAAGAAATTGTTTAAGCAGATGGCGGATGAGTTTGAAGCGGATATTATCGCAATTGGAAATGGTACAGCCTCACGAGAGACGGAGCAGTTTGTTGTTGAAATGCTGCCGGAACTCAAGAGGAAGGTCTCCTACATTATTGTGAATGAGGCGGGAGCCAGTGTGTATTCAGCTTCAGATATCGCGCGCGAAGAGTTTCCCCACCTTCAAGTAGAAGAGCGAAGTGCAGTATCCATCGGCCGCCGCATTCAAGACCCGCTTGCGGAATTGGTGAAAATTGACCCTCAGTCCATAGGAGTCGGCCAGTATCAGCATGATGTTTCCCAAAAGAAGCTGTCCAGCTCTCTTGCGTTTGTCGTTGAAACAGCAGTGAATCAGGTTGGGGTAGATGTAAATACCGCTTCGCCATCACTCCTTGAGCATGTAGCCGGTTTAAATAAAACAGTCGCCAGGAACATTGTTCAATTTCGTGAGGAGAATGGGAAATTTCTAAAACGGTCCGTTATCAAAAAAGTGCCGAGGCTCGGCGGGAAAACATTCGAACAATGTATCGGCTTTCTTCGCATTACAGACGGTGAAGAGCCTCTCGATCGAACGTCAATTCATCCCGAAAATTATAAAGAGGTAACAGCTTTGCTGGCATCTTTAGGGTTTAAAAAAACAGATCTTGGCTCTGAAAAGCTTGCTGAAGCTCTTGAGTCCCTGAATATAGAGCAAATGGCCAAAACACTCGATATAGGAGTGCCGACCCTGAAAGATATTGTTGATTCTCTTCAAAGACCAGGCCGTGATCCGCGTGATGAAATGCCAGCACCGCTTTTGAAAACAGATGTCCTTAAAATGGAGGACCTGCAAAGAGGTATGGAGATGCAGGGCACTGTTCGAAACATAACCGATTTCGGAGCATTTGTTGACATTGGTGTAAAACAGGATGGGCTGGTTCATATTTCAAAACTCAAAAAAGGGTTTGTGAAAAACCCATTTGATGTTGTATCTGTTGGCGACATTGTAACTGTCTGGGTAGAGTCGGTAGAAGCGGATAAAGGCAGGATTTCTCTAACGATGGTTAAAGACGGGGCGAAATGATATTCACCGATGAGATGATTCAAAAGCTGACGGAGGAACTGTCACTGCAATTTTTTGGACGGCCTTTTCTGCATAAAGCATATATAAATAAGCGGCTTCGCACAACGGGAGGCCGCTATATGCTCCACTCTCACAATATTGAAGTAAATGAAAAATATATTGAAGCATACGGAGAAGAAGAGTTAACTGGCATTTTAAAACATGAATTATGCCATTACCATTTGCATTTACAGGGAAAAGGGTACAAGCATGGAGATGAAGATTTCAAAATGCTGTTAAAAAAAACCGGCGCACCCCGCCACTGTCAGACGCTTCCTGGACGAAGAACACAGCAGAGGACAGTTGTTCATTATGAATGTTCTTCATGCGGCTTAAAATACAAAAGGTATCGGCGCATAAATACAGCAAAATATGTATGCGGCGCCTGCCGGGGTATTTTGAGAGAAATGATAAAATAACCTATTGACAATGGCTGTCTCAATTGATATTTTAATTGAGCAGCTTTTTTTATCAAAACTCTTTGTGAGAAAAACAACAAAGGATTTTGACAGAAAACAGCACCGCCTGTCTTTGTTTTTAAAAATTTATCAAGAAGTTTTTCGAAAAAAATTATTGACTATAATGAGGTTAATCATTTATAATACTAAGTGTCGATAAGATGACATTGTTATTCCGCAGTAGCTCAGTGGTAGAGCAATCGGCTGTTAACCGATCGGTCGCAAGTTCGAGTCTTGCCTGCGGAGCCATCTGGGGAAGTACTCAAGAGGCTGAAGAGGCGCCCCTGCTAAGGGTGTAGGTCGGGTAACCGGCGCGAGGGTTCAAATCCCTCCTTCTCCGCCAGATTTAATTTTCGGCCCCTTGGTCAAGCGGTTAAGACACCGCCCTTTCACGGCGGTAACACGGGTTCGAATCCCGTAGGGGTCATCGTCGGGAAGCCGGCTTCACCGGTTTCCCTTCTTTATTGTTATTTTATTAAAATGGTCCGGTAGTTCAGCTGGTTAGAATGCCTGCCTGTCACGCAGGAGGTCGCGGGTTCGAGTCCCGTCCGGACCGCCATTTTCTTAAAACACATTGGGCTATAGCCAAGCGGTAAGGCAACGGACTTTGACTCCGTCACGCGAAGGTTCGAATCCTTCTAGCCCAGCCATTTTGAGCCATTAGCTCAGTCGGTAGAGCATCTGACTTTTAATCAGAGGGTCGAAGGTTCGAGTCCTTCATGGCTCACCATTTATTAGGAACACAAAAAGTGTTGACAATATGAGAGTGTTCGTATAAAATTATTATTTGTTGGCGAACGGCAATTTGGTGTGCGGAACGCTTTTATGCGGTCGTGGCGGAATGGCAGACGCGCTAGGTTGAGGGCCTAGTGGGGGCAACCCCGTGGAGGTTCAAGTCCTCTCGGCCGCACCAATAAAATAAGCGCCCGTAGCTCAATTGGATAGAGTACTTGACTACGAATCAAGCGGTTAGAGGTTCGAGTCCTCTCGGGCGCGCCATCATATAATTCAAACAGGGTTCTTAAAAGATTCTTTTAAATGCCGGTGCATTATGGACCAGTATAGAAGCCGGAACATTCTGTTCAAGTCCGGGAAGTAGCTCAGCTTGGTAGAGCACTTGGTTTGGGACCAAGGGGTCGCAGGTTCGAATCCTGTCTTCCCGATCTTTATAACCTATGCGGGTGTAGTTTAATGGTAAAACCTCAGCCTTCCAAGCTGATGTCGTGGGTTCGATTCCCATCACCCGCTCCAACTAATTGAACATTGAAAACTGAACAAAATCAATAAAAACGTCAACGTTTTATTTTTTTACTTCTATTTGAAATACACCCCGTACTTCAAGTAGAAACAAATGAGCAAGTCAAACACTTTTTGGAGAGTTTGATCCTGGCTCAGGACGAACGCTGGCGGCGTGCCTAATACATGCAAGTCGAGCGGACAGATGGGAGCTTGCTCCCTGATGTCAGCGGCGGACGGG
>NZ_LAJB01000010.1 GCF_000970685.1 Domibacillus indicus | reverse complement strand
CCACAGGCTTTGCTTTATAGCTTATTGAGGAAAACGCTCTAACTCTGTTTTGTTCTTCTGTACAAAATAATAAACGATCATACCAGCAAGCACGTAAACAGCGCAGGCTGCATACAGCATCTTAAAGCCGAGCCCTGCCGCCGCGGCACCCATTACGAAAGAACCGAAGCCGATGCCAAGATCAAAAAGCGACAAAAAAGTGGCCGTGGCAAGAGCTTTTTTCTCCGGACGTGCTCTGGAAATCGCAATCGTCTGAAAGCCTGGAAACAACGTGCCCCATCCAAGCCCAATAACCCCCGCGGCAATTAAAAAGAGCCCTGCTCCGCCAGCCTGGCTTAATAAAAGCAGTCCCGCCGCAAACAGTACGATAGAAGGATACACAATCACATTTGCTCCATAGCGGTCAAACCAGCGGCCGGTAAACGGACGTGACAATACAATCACAATTGCATACACAACAAAAAAGAAGCCGGACACTGCGCCAATATGAAGCTCTTCTGCATAAACAGATACAAATGACAAGATAGCGGAGTAGACAACGGCAAAAAATGTGCCGGTCAGGGCAATCGGAAGTGCCGATTTCTCAATTAAATTGCCTGGAGACAGATCAAGCTTGAATTTGCCGGCTGTTTCTCTGGCAGCTTTTTCTTTCTTTAATGAAAAACTGATGGCCAGTGCAATGAAGGCTACGGCTGCACAAACAGTAAAGCCGGCCCGAATATCCCATTTATTCATAATGGCAAGACCCGCAAATGGCCCGATAGCCATAGCTAAATTCATTGACATAACATAGTATCCCATTCCTTCGCCCCGCCGTGAATTAGGAATGATCTCGGCAACTACTGCCCCTGCCGCTGTTGTCGCCATTCCAAAGCCAATGCCATGAAAAAAACGGAGCACAAGAAGCGGCATTAACCCGCTCATGAATGGATAAAGAATCGAAGCAATCAAAAAGATTATCAGCGACACAACAAGCACATTTTTTTTACCGAAGTGCTCAACCCACTGTCCAGAAATGAACCGAATCAGGATAGCTGAGATTAAGAAGACAGTCGTTGCAAGCCCGGCTTCGGATTCGGTGCCATTTAATTCATTTAAAACGTAAACTGGCAATGTCACCAGTAAAAAATAAAATGTCATAAATAAGAAAAAGTTTGTTAAAGAAATCCCAATAAAATCTTTTGTCCATAAAGCTGGTTTACTCATTCAAATCCCCTTTCATTTTTCCGAGCCATTCTGCAAGCAGCCCCTGCATCAGCTCCTGCTGCTCTTTCGGCATACTGGCGAGCAGCCTTTCATTCATCGCCAGGACGGCTCGTTCCCACTCCGGATATGCCTGCCTGGCTTTTTCCGTTAAGTGAATGACTTTAACACGTTTATCTTTGCCCGGTATTTGCTGGACATATCCTTGTTTTATGAGACGCTGGATAGTTCTCGTCATTGGCGGTGCCTCAACAGCAAGATACTCACATAAAGCAGATTGAGGCATTTCTCCTTTCGTCTGCAGCACAAAAAGCACAGACCATTGGGCACTGTATAAGCCGAATGGCTGCAGCGTCTCGTTTACCCGTTTCGTTAATTCACGCGACAGCTGATGAATCGCATGCAACAATGTATGAGTAGTCATTGCGCCTCCCAATTAGTTACTTAGGTAACTATTATAGCATATAATTCGGAAGGCGAAATACTTTCCGCAAAAAAAAAGACTGCTCCGGCAATCCGAAACAGCCTCAAATTAATAAATGCGGTCCTGCGGCCGAAGCTTTTCAATGGGAGCAAACACTTCAATGTGGCGGTATAAATTTTCAAAATCAGCCGGTATTTCTCCGCCAAGCTCGCCATCTAAATTAATAAGCATCGGGTCGCTGGACTGCACCTGAATGCGTTTTGCTTTCGTATAAATAACGTGTGGATCATTTAAGTGATCTCCCCGCAGAGCAAGTCCGGCAATCCGGATAAATTCAGCGAGGTTGGTTTTTTTCAGAATGATAAGCGTAAACAGCCCGTCATTCACCGAGGAATCCGGCGCAAGTTTTTCAAAACCGCCAACTGAATTAGTCAGGCCAATCAAAAACAGAAGCGACTCTCCTTCAAACACTTGTCCATCGTATTCAATCCTTACATCTGTCGGCTTGATAGACGGCAGCATTTCAATGCCTTTTAAATAATATGCAAGCTGGCCGAGCATTGTCTTCAGCTTGCTTGGCACTTCATATGTCAGCTCTGTCAGCCGGCCCCCGCCCGCAATGTTAATAAAATAACGGCTATTCATCCGCCCGACGTCAACCGGAATCGTTTCACCCGCTGTTATAATATCAATGGCACCTTGAATATCACGCGGAATATGAAGTGCACGGGCAAAATCATTCGTAGTGCCCATTGGGATAACACCGAATTTTGGCCGGTGATCCTGTCCGGCAAGGCCGTTTACCACTTCATTCAGCGTTCCATCGCCGCCTGCCGCGATGACTACGTCAAATTTTCGTTCAGCAGCAGTTCTAGCGGCCGTTGTTGCATCACCTTCCCCTGTTGTTGCATGGGCAGATGTTTCATATCCGGCTTTTTCAAGTTTCTCGAGCGCTTCCGGCAAATGTTTGCGGAATAGTTCGCGTCCCGATGTTGGATTGTAAATAATTCGTGCTCGTTTCGTCATCATTATCCCAGTCTTTCTGCTCTTAATATAATCGTTCTATAATGGTCGTTTTTAAGCTGCGGTATACTTCCTGCCAGAGCGATTCATCCGTCCGGTACGCTTCCGTCAGCTTTTGAATCATTTCCCGGCTTTTCTCTTCAAATTCTTCATGGTCACGAGGCGGCAGCGAGGACCGGTAATTTGTCACCATTTCCTGGACAGCCGGCGCCCGCGGCCCCCAGACCGCCTGCTCTGTTCCTTGTTCATCGATAAAAATAAAAATCGGAATCGCCCGGGATGTTCCATTCGTTAAATACTGGTCCATTAATTCAAGGTTTTCATCGCGGTGCAAAAGCCGGACATCCATATGGGCCGCTTTCGTTATCGAAAGCAGGATGGGCACATTCACCATAGCATCTCCGCACCAATCCTCGGTTAGGACAATGACACGCCAATTCGCTTCCCTCAGCTTGTTGATGAGCGAAGCTTCATCGCCGGACAGATGAAAATTTTTCAGTACATAAAGAAGATTTTCTTTGTGATCCGACATATCACGTATATATTCCTCAGGTGTCAGTCCTTTTTCAAACCATTCCTGCAGATTCATTTTTTTGTTCCTCCGTTATGGATTTTCATAACATCCTTTCTTCCATTATGCACAAAAACAGCTCATTTGACAAAATCGGTTGATTTAAAGCGGGCATAAATTTATAATGGAAGAATAATTTCTAATAATTATGTATAAATATAAATAAAAATACAAAGGGGTTTTCTTATGAAAGCATCAGTAATAGGCGCTTCCGGATATGGCGGCATCGAACTCATACGTCTTTTATCCAATCATCCTCAATTTGACCTGCATGCAGTTTATTCATCCAGCAAAGATGGCGTGCCTGTAACAGAAGAATATCCTCATCTAGCAGAAATCTGCCCGCTTCCGCTTACTAAAATCGATACAGAAGCGATTAAAAATGAATCAGATGTCGTATTCCTGGCGGTTCCATCCGGTGCGGCAGCGTCTCTTGCTCCACAGCTTGCAGGAGGACATGCCAGAGTAGTGGACTTATCAGGCGACCTCCGGTTGAAAGAAACAGAAGATTATAAAAAATGGTATAAAAAAGAGCCTGCGTCTAAAGAGTTTATTGCAGAAGCGGTATACGGCTTAACAGAGTGGAACCGCGAAAAAGTAAAAACGGCAAGCGTCCTGTCAAATCCCGGCTGCTATCCGACAGCTGCTCTTCTTGGTCTTGCGCCGGCTGTAAAAAATAACATTATTGATGTAAAAAATATTATCATAGATGCTAAATCCGGTGTTTCCGGCGCCGGCCGCGGCTTGTCACCGCTTGTACATTTTGCGGAAATGAACGATAACTTCCGCATTTACAAAGTAAATGAGCATCAGCATATTCCAGAAATTGAGCAGCAGCTTTCCTGGTGGAATGAAGAAGCGGCCCCAATTACCTTTTCAACGCATCTTTTGCCAGTGTCACGCGGCATTATGGCTACCATGTACGCTCCGCTGGCAAAAAAAATCACAACAGAAAAAGCTCATGCTCTTTTTGCCGAAACGTATCAAAACGACCCGTTTGTCCGCGTTCGCCCTGTTAAACAGTTCCCGGGGATAAAAGAAGTGGCCGGCTCGAATTTTTGTGACATTGCTGTTGATGTGGATCAAAGGACGAATCGCCTTGTTATCGTTTCTGTTATTGATAACCTCGTGAAAGGTGCAGCGGGGCAGGCGATCCAAAATGCGAATATCATGTTTGGATTTGAAGAAACAGCGGGGCTCAAAGGCTTCCCGATGTATCCATAAGGAGGCAGTGTTCATGAAAACAGTAGTGGTAAAATGCGGCGGAAGCGTCTTAAAAGAACTGTCCGACAGTTTTTTCAACAGTATGAAATCGCTCATCGAAGACGGCTACCAGATCGTTTTTGTTCATGGGGGCGGACCGGAAATTAACGCCATGCTTGAAAAAATGGACGTGGAAAGCGAGTTTAAAAACGGCCTTCGGGTCACATCCAGAGAAGTACTGGAAGCGGCAGAGCTTGTTCTGTCCGGGAGCATGAACCGGAAGCTTGTCCGTATGCTCGAACAAAAAGGCATTCCGGCAATCGGGGTGCAATCAAGCGACCAGGGCATCCTACGGGCAGACTTTATCAGCCAGGAGGAACTCGGTTTCGTTGGAGATGTAACTGCCGTCAATAAAAACGTGCTTGAGCTGTTTTTGCAGGCAGGGCTTCTTCCGGTCATGACACCGATCGCCAAAGGACCGGACGGCACTGTTTTGAACGTAAATGCAGACCATGCGGCGGGCGCAGCTGCTTATGCACTGGCAGCCGATCATCTGCTGATGGTGACAGATGTACCCGGCGTACTGAAAGACGGCAAATTGATTCCGTCATTAACGGCAGCCGAAACAAATGAGCTGATTGATTCGGGCGTCATCAGCGGCGGCATGATCCCAAAAGTAAAAACCGCACTGAAAGCACTTCAGAGCTGCGAGCACGTCCATATCGTTTCCGGCAAAAAGCCGTTTTATGAAGGCGGAAAGTGGTATGGCACTTTATTTAATAAGGAGGAGACAATATGAGCCATTTATTCCCTACATATGCAAGATGGGACGTCACGCCTGTTCAAGCAAAAGGCGCTTATCTAACAGCGAAGGACGGAAAAGAGTACCTTGATTTTACATCCGGCATCAGTGTGTGCAATCTTGGCCACGCACCCGAAAACGTTAAAAAAGCGGTAGAAAAGCAGCTGAACCAGTTCTGGCATACATCGAATTTATTTCAAATCGAGCTTCAGGAAGAAGTAGCCAAACAGCTGACGGACGCCTCCGGACTGGATCTTGTTTTTTTTGGAAACAGCGGGGCGGAAGCGAATGAAGCGGCGATTAAGCTCGCCCGCAAATCAACCGGCCGCACAAAAGTGATTACATTTGTCAATTCATTTCATGGACGCACCTTTGCGACAATGGCTGCAACCGGCCAGGAAAAAATTAAAACAGGCTTCGGCCCAATGCTGGAGACATTTGAATATGTTACGATGAATGACCTGGATTCTTTAAAAGCCGCCCTG
Source organism: Domibacillus indicus (assembly GCF_000970685.1). Lineage (GTDB taxonomy): Bacteria > Bacillota > Bacilli > Bacillales > Domibacillaceae > Domibacillus > Domibacillus indicus. The sequence goes on along the minus strand of NZ_LAJB01000010.1, from coordinate 84,313 downwards.
GACGAAAACACAGCGGCGATTATGTTTGAAGTGATTCAGGGTGAAGGCGGCATTAATGAAGGCGATGCGGGCTTTTTACAGGAAGCAGAAAAGCTTGCACACGAAAACGGCTCTCTCGTCATTATTGATGAAATCCAGACAGGGATCGGCCGCACAGGCAAGCCGTTTGCTTTTCAGCACATCGGCTTACATCCGGATATCGTCTCTGTTGCCAAAGGCATCGCCAGCGGTTTTCCGCTCGGGGCTATCATCGGCAAATCGTCTCTTTCCGATGCTTTTTCCGCCGGCTCACACGGATCAACCTTTGGCGGAAATCCGGTTGCACTGGCGGCGGCAAAAGAAACATTGTCGACTATTTTCAATGATGGCTTCTTAGATGACGTTACGAAAAAAGGAGAAAAACTTCAATCCCTTCTCCTTGAAGCGCTGAAGGATGAACCGATTTTTAAAAAGCTTAAAGGCAAAGGACTAATGATTGGTATTGAGCTGAATGAAGAAGCCGGACCATTTCTCTCTGAAGCCAGGGAGCAGAACCTGCTCATTTTAACAGCCGGCACACATGTTATCCGTCTCCTCCCTCCGCTGAATGTCACAGAGGAAGAAATCGAAAAAGCGGCCAGCATCATCACAGGGATATTGAAAAAGTAAAAATTGTCCGTTTAGGGCGGCATTTCGAAATTTGAGGCGGTTTTCTACACTTTAGGGGCGGCAAACTATTTTTCCGCCCCTGGCGTTGGATATACCTTCCTAAATGAAAAAATACCGCCTAAAACAAAAAAAGAGCTTCCAAAGTAAGGAAGCTCTGAAAGTGTAGACAAAGTCAGAAAGCAAGCGTTTGGCAACAGCATAGGAGCTGTCCAAAATAAGACAGCTCTTTTTTTTATAGCACTTTTTTAAGCTTTTCCTGCTTGCTGCACACACGCTCAATAAAACCCGCTGCAGCTTCCACAATTTGACCCGCGTCATGGTCCATAGTGGCCACATGATAGGAATTCGGCAGAGTCACTATTTGTTTGTCATTAGAGGAAATTGACTGGTAAATAAACGATGTATTTTCCGGCGGCACAACATGATCGACCGCTGATTTTATACAAAGGGCAGGCACATGAATACGAGCTAAGGCGCCCGGTACCTCTTTCATTAATTTCTGCAGCTCGCGAATGGATGCGACCGGTGCTTCTTCATACGTGATTTCATAAACATTTTCCTTTTTAATATCAGGTGCTCCCTCTGGAATAAATCGGGGAGCCGGATCATGCTGCAAGTATTCAAGAGAAGGCAGGGTCAGGGCAGCGTTAATTGTGATAACTCCCTCAATATTACGATGAGCGGCTGCAAATTTTAGTGTAAGAGTCCCCCCCATCGACTGTCCCATTAAAAAAATGCGTTTGCCTCGTTTCTTTAAAAAGCGGTAAGCATTTGAATAGCTTTTATACCAGTCATTGTACATGCATTTTTCCATATCGGCCTGGTGGGTTCCGTGTCCTTTTAACCGGGGGGCCATAACAGAAAAGCCTTTTTTATTTAAAGATTCAGCCACATCCCTGACACTCTGGGGTGTACCGATAAATCCGTGAGAAAGAACAATTCCAATGTCGTTTCCTTCTAAATAAAATGATTCCGCCCCTGGTATTATTGTATATTCTTCTCTCATCTTATGGCCCTCCATTTTAATTCCGATTATTTTTATAAGATATGTATACTTTAACCGGTTTTATCCGACAAGTCAAGTTGGAATTGTTTTAAAAGAAAAGCTATTCGACTGAAAAGACGGCGCGATTTAATAGAAAAATGGCGCGATTAAGCTGTAATCGCGCCATTCCAGTAAGGAAACACGCCATTTTAAGAAAAATCGCGCCATCCTTTCTGCTATTATCTTTTTTGAATTTCTTCTGCAAGCAGCTTATTAATTGCCTGCGGATTTGCCTGTCCTTTGGACGCTTTCATAATCTGTCCGACCAGGAAGCCGATCGCTTTTTTCTTTCCTTCTTTAAAATCGGCGATGGACTGCGGATTCGCATCAAGTGCATCGTTAACAAACTTGAGAAGGGCTGACTCGTCCGAAATCTGGACAAGACCTTTTTCTTTCACGATTGCTTCAGCATCGCCGCCGTTTTCGATAATTTCTTTAAACACGGTTTTGGCAATTTTTGAGGAAATGGTTCCTTCCTCGAGCAGCTTGATCATGCCGGCAAGATTTTCCGGTGTCAGCTTTGTCTCAGAAAGCTCTTTGCCTTCCGCATTCAAATACGCCGGCACTTCCCCCATCATCCAGTTTGATGCCAGTTTCGCTGCAGCGCCTGCCGCTACAGTTGCTTCAAAGAAATCGGCAATCTCTTTTGACATTGTTAAAATTTTCGCATCATGCACCGGCAGGCCGAGCTCTTCCATGTAACGCTTTTGGCGCGCATCTGGAAGCTCCGGGATCGATGCGCGGACGCGCTCTTTCCATTCGTCGTCAATGATAACGGAAAGCAAATCCGGTTCCGGGAAGTAACGGTAGTCATCTGATCCTTCTTTTACACGCATAAGCAGCGTTTTGCCGGTTGCTTCGTCAAAACGGCGTGTCTCCTGATCAATAGTACCGCCGGATGACAGAACATCCGCCTGGCGTTTTTCTTCGTATTCAAGTCCTTTGCGGACAAAGTTGAACGAGTTTAAGTTTTTCAGCTCGGTTTTCGTTCCGAATTCTTTCTGGCCGACTGGACGAAGCGAGATATTCGCATCACAGCGAAGTGACCCTTCTTCCATTTTGCAGTCAGACACCTCTGTGTACTGAATGATCGCTTTGAGCTTTTCTAAAAATGCATACGCTTCTTCCGGCGTGCGAATATCCGGCTCTGATACGATTTCCACAAGCGGAGTGCCCTGGCGGTTGTAATCGCAAAGAGAGTGCTTTCCGGCATGGGTCAGTTTTCCGGCATCTTCTTCAAGGTGAAGACGCGTGATGCCGATTCGTTTTGTTTCACCATTTACTTCGATCTCTACCCAGCCGTGCTCGCCGACCGGCTTGTCGTATTGCGAAATTTGATACGCTTTTGGATTATCAGGATAGAAGTAGTTTTTCCGGTCCCATTTTGTTTCTTCTGCGATTTCACAGTTGATCGCCATCGCGGCTTTCATGGCAAATTCCACTGCTTTTTCGTTCATAACCGGCAATACACCCGGATAGCCAAGATCGATCACAGTCGTATTCGTGTTAGGCTCCGCGCCGAAATGAGCCGGGGCCGATGAAAAGATTTTTGAGTTTGTTTTTAATTCTACGTGGACTTCAAGTCCAATTACCGTTTCAAATTGCACTGATGGTCCCCTCCTTTACAGCTCCGGTTTTTCTTTATGGAAATCAGTTGCCTGCTCATATGCATGGGCAACACGGTAGACGGTTTTTTCATCAAAATGACGTCCAATAATCTGAAGGCCAAGCGGCAGGCCGTTTTCTGCAAATCCGCATGGAACAGAAATGCCCGGCACTCCGGCAAGGTTAACTGGAATGGTTAAAATATCATTCGCATACATTGTTAACGGATCGTCAATAATTTCGCCGATTTTAAAAGCCGGTGTTGGTGTTGTCGGGCCAATGATAACATCATAGCTTTCCAATACATCTTCAAAGTCTTTTTTAATCAGGGTGCGGACCTGCTGGGCTTTCTTATAGTATGCATCGTAGTAGCCCGAGCTTAGCGCAAAGGTGCCAAGCATAATCCGGCGTTTTACTTCATCGCCAAAGCCTTCTGCACGAGTTTTTTTGTATAAATCAATTAAGTTTTCCGCTCCTTCCGCACGGTAGCCGTAACGGATACCGTCAAAGCGGGCCAGATTGGAGGAAGCTTCAGATGATGCAAGCAGGTAGTAGGTCGCTACGCCATATTTCGAGTGCGGAAGTGAGACTTCCTCCCAGGTTGCGCCAAGCCCTTCAAGTACTTTTAGTGCATCTAAAACAGACTGCCGCACTTCCTCTGAAACCCCTTCTCCGAGATATTCTTTCGGTACAGCAATACGAAGTCCTTTTACATCCCCCGTTAACCCTGCGGCAAAATTTTCAGCCGGTACGTTAGCCGATGTAGAATCCTGCGGGTCGGCGCCGACGATTGCTTCAAGCAGATGTGCATTGTCCTCTACATTGCGTGTAATCGGTCCAATCTGGTCAAGTGACGATGCAAAGGCAATCAGGCCAAAGCGTGAAACACGCCCGTATGTAGGTTTCATGCCGACAACACCGCAGAACGAAGCCGGCTGGCGGATAGAGCCTCCTGTATCAGAGCCAAGCGAAAAGGGTACTTCCCCCGCTGCAACCGATGCGGCTGAACCGCCTGATGAACCGCCCGGTACGTGATTGAGGTTCCATGGATTGCGCGTTTTTTGGAAGCTTGAGTTTTCGGTTGATGACCCCATTGCAAACTCATCCATATTTAATTTGCCGACTGTGATCGTTCCCGCTTCACGAAGCTTGTTCACAACCGTCGCATCGTAAATCGGGTCAAAGTTGAAAAGGATCTGGCTGGCAGCAGTCGTGCGAAGCCCTTTTGTCACAATATTATCTTTTACTCCAATTGGAATACCTGATAAAACACCGGTTTTGCCAGTTGCTTGTGCGTCTTCTGCCTGCTTGCGTGCACGCTCCTCATCCAATGTAATAAACGCTTTTACCTCACCGTCCACCGCGGCGATGCGCTTAAATGATTCATCTACGAGATCCGGAATCGATACTTCTTTTTTCTCGATCATAGATTGAATCTCTGTTAATTTGTGATCAAATAATGACACGGTCTCTCCTCCTTACTCAATAATCGACGGAACACGAATTTGGCCGTCCTGCTGATCCGGTGCATTTTTTAATACTTCTTCCTGGTCAAGACCCGGTGCTGATTCGTCTTTCCGCAATACATTCTTCATATCTAAAACGTGTGAAGTCGGTTTCACGTTTGATGTATCAAGTTCATTCAGCTGCTCGGCGAATGTAATGATCGCATCGAGCTGTTCCGTAAATGTATGCACTTCTTCATCTGTAATAGCAAGGCGTGCCAAATGGGCTACGTGCCGTACTTGTTCTTCTGAAATTCGCGTCAATGAAATCCACCTCCATAAAAAATTTGTACGCTGTTAATTTGCACAAAATTTATTTTACCATGATTTATCCCTTCGTGAACAATAAAGAAAGGCCGCCTTCAAAAATGAAGGCGGCTTTTCATCCTTTATCTATTTTACATCCCCCAATGTAAGACAGATCCCCTTGCTCGTTTTCCTTTAGTTTGTTTGGAATTGCTCTTCCTCTGTTGACCCTTTCAGTGCAGTCGTAGAAGACTGGCCTCCTGTTACAGTCATTGATACGGCATCAAAGTAGCCGGTTCCTACTTCACGCTGATGTCTTGTTGCGGTGTAGCCATCTTTTTCCGAGGCAAACTCGGCTTGCTGAAGTTCGGAGTAAGCACCCATACCGCGTGTTTTATATCCATTTGCAAGCTGGAACATGCTGTGATTTAACGAATGGAAGCCGGCAAGCGTTACGAATTGGAACTTATAGCCCATTTTCCCAAGTTCGATCTGGAACTTTTCGATTGTTTCCTCATCGAGCTTTGCTTTCCAGTTAAAAGACGGTGAGCAGTTGTATGCCAGCAGCTTGCCCGGGAATTTCTCATGAATCGCATCCGCAAAGCGCTGTGCCTGTTCCAGGTTCGGTTCAGACGTCTCACACCAGATCATGTCGGCGTATGGCGCGTATGCAAGGCCCCGGGCAATTGCCTGATCCAGACCTGCTTTTGTCCGGTAGAATCCCTCGGACGTGCGCTCTCCTGTAATAAATGGTGCATCTGCCGGATCAATATCGCTCGTAATTAAGTCTGCCGCATCTGCATCTGTGCGGGCAATCAAAACGGTCGGTGTTCCCATAACGTCTGCTGCAAGACGGGCCGCAATCAAGTTGCGCACTGCTGTTTGTGTCGGCAGAAGCACTTTCCCACCCAGGTGGCCGCATTTTTTCTCGGAAGACAGCTGGTCTTCAAAATGAACGCCGGAAGCGCCGGCTTCGATCATACTCTTCATCAGCTCGAATACATTCAGCTGTCCCCCAAATCCAGCTTCTGCATCAGCAACGACAGGCGCGAAGTAATCAATCGAATCATCGCCTTCCATATGGGCAATCTGGTCTGCCCGCTGGAGGGCCTGGTTAATGCGCTTAACTACATGCGGAACACTGTTTGCCGGATAAAGGCTCTGATCCGGATACATGTTTCCCGAAAGGTTTGCGTCCGCTGCAACCTGCCATCCGCTCAAATAAATCGCTTTCAACCCTGCTTTTACTTGCTGTACAGCCTGGTTCCCCGTCAGCGCCCCAAGCGCGTTAATGAAGTTCTCTTCATTAATCAGACTCCACAGTTTGCCAGCTCCGCGCCTGGCAAGCGTGTGTTCAATATCAATCGATCCGCGGAGCTTGATTACTTCTTCTGCTGAGTACGGCCGCTCAATTCCCTGCCATCTTACATCATTCTCCCATGACTGCTGAAGCTGATCTGCCCGTTGCTGTGTTGCATTCTCCATTTTACACATCCCCTTTGTTATAAAACAGATTATTTATTACAATTTGTATTATATAACAGAGTTTTCCGTTTGCCAATCTTTTTTTCAAAAAAATAAAACAGCCGAAAGAATGCGCTCTTCCGGCGATAAAGCGATAAAAAACTATACAAGAAGCAGCAGACTCAACGCCATCACAGCCATTCCTGAAACAACGCCGTAAATGGCCATATGGGTCTGGTCATACTTTTGAGCGGCCGGCAGCAGTTCATCCAGCGAGATAAAGACCATAATTCCAGCGACTCCGGCGAATATCATGCCAAACATGGTATCCGTTAAATAAGGCATTAAAATGACCCAGGCAACAAGTGCACCGACGGGTTCTGAAAGACCCGATAAAAAAGACCATTGAAAGGCTTTTTTTCGGTTGCCTGTTGCAAAATAAAGCGGCACAGCCACCGCAATCCCTTCTGGAATATTATGAATAGCCACAGCTGCGGCAATGGCAATTCCAAGGTTCGGGTCTTGAAGAGCTGACGCAAAGGTCGCAATTCCTTCCGGAAAATTATGAATGGCAATGGCGAGAGCCGTGAAGATCCCCATTTTTCTAAGCTTTGCGTACTCGTCACGCTCCGGCTCCTTATGAAACTCTTCTACTGTTTTCGTTTCATGAGGGTTTCCGCTTGAAGGGATAAATTTGTCGATGGCTGCGATAACTACAATACCTGCGAAAAATCCAATAACGGTAAGCCAGTAGCCCGTTTTATCCCCATGCTCCAATACCAGTGCATCTTTTGCTTTCACAAAAATTTCAATCATTGAGACATAGATCATAACCCCTGCTGAGAATCCGAGCGCCCAGGCCAGAAACTTTGTATTTGTGCGCGATGTGAAAAACGCGAGCGCACTGCCAATGCCTGTAGCCAGGCCGGCCAGCAGCGTTAAACCGAATGCCAGTAACACGTTCCCGTCCACACAAGCCCTCCTCTGTGCTTTTTTATTAGTGTATGCCAGTTGTTGCTCTTGCGCAACATTTTTTGTTTAAGGAAATAAAAAAAGCCTGATTTGATACTATTCATCAAATCAGGCTTTTGGGTTATTCATAAATATGAACATATGGTTCTTTTGCGTTTGCTTCTTTTACAATGAGCGCTTCTGTTCCACTGGTAGAAGTTATGCTCACTTCTACAGGAATATAAGCCGGAAAATGTTCCATTACGAGGCCGGTTACATACTGAGTAAAGCCGATTGCCTCTGCTTTTCCATAAAACTGAATGGGAATCTCAATTTTTAAGCTTGTCAGCTCTTCTCCGCTGTACAGGCCGCGGCCAATTACTCCATTAAAGTTATCAAAATACTCTTCAATGTCCTGCTTGAAGTTTGCAAAGTATGTGGCATCCTCGCGGTGATTTTCTTCTGCCGCTTTAGAAGGAAATAAAACATACTCTTCATTAATTGTTTTCCAATCGGAAATTTCTCCCTGTCCCGCATCAAGATGTGTGTAAGCGATAAAGTTGCCTGCCGTTACAGAGTTTTGAGGCGCCTGCTTGAACAGGGCAATCGTGATCGGAATGCTTTTTGTTTTATCCATGGCACGAAGCCGGGAGGCCACCTGGGACGCGATTTTCTTGCCTTCTTCTTCAATTGTTTTGTCAGGAATCGTAAATTCATATTCGGCGCCGTATTGTTCTTTTTGGTAATAGTGTACCGAATTAAGTGCAAGCCCGATCACCATTCCATCAAGCTGGAGCGAATTATCTTCTTTTTTTGTTAAGTAGTCCTGTTCCATAATATGCGCCAGATAAATCGGTGCCCGCTCATTCCGCTCTTCAACCGATCCCTCACCCGTGTCAACCGGATTAAGACCAAGGTTTTCTTCTGCTGTTAATTCCTTTTCTTTTAACTGTCCATCTGTATATTTTCGGCGAAGCCATGACCGGACAGTATCTTCATCCAGTACTTGACCTTCCTGGAAAAGGAAATCATCCGGTGAATAGTTTTCCTGGGCAATGCGCATCAGACCGGTTTCAAATTCGACTATGTCATATCTTGTATTTAAATTTGAAACAACAAGGCCACGGGCTTTGCCTGGCTCAAACGGCACGATCGTTCGATAAAAATTTTCGGATATTTGATATGTCGGAATGACAGCCGTTGCTTCATCCCCATTCTCCTGTGTTACTTCGTCATCCTTTTGCAGCGCCGGTGCACATCCGCTGACAAGAAGCATCGTGGATAACGCCGCCAGAACCCATTTCTTTTTCAAAAAAGCCACCTCTTATTTTTTAAGTTCATCCATTAATCGCTGCTCATCCCATACTTCAACCCCAAGCTTTTCCGCTTTTTCAAGCTTAGAGCCCGCTTCTTCCCCTGCGATAACAAGATCCGTTTTTTTGCTGACGCTGCCTGTCACAGTACCGCCGAGAGCTTCAATCTGTTCTTTTGCATCGTTGCGTGTCAGCTGCGATAATTTCCCTGTCAGCACGACCGTTTTGCCTGCAAAAGCTGATTCTCCTTCTGCTACAGCGGCTTGAACCGGCCCTGTGTAAGCCATATTCACACCGGCTGCTTTCAGCTTTCCAATTAACTGTTCCACTTCCGGCTGGTTAAAATACAGCACTACAGCGTCCGCCATTTTTCCGCCTATCTCATGAATAGCCGTTAATTCTTCTGTTGTCACATTCTTTAAACGGTCCATCGTGCCGAATTCCATTGCAAGTGTTTTCGCTGCTTTCGCGCCGACGTGGCGAATACCAAGCCCAAACAAAAGGCGTTCCAGGGAATTCTGTTTTGATTCTTCAATCGCAGCCAGCAGATTATCCGCTGACTTTTCCCCCATCCTCTCAAGCCGGATAAGCGTTTCTTTTTGAAGAGTGTATAAATCAGCCACGTCTGTAATCAGCTTTTCACGATACAGCTGGGCTACGACTTTTTCACCAAGCCCTTCGATATTCATTGCATTGCGTGAAACAAAATGGGTCATGCCTTCCCGGATTTGCGCCGGGCACTGGGGATTGATGCAGCGCAGCGCTACTTCTCCCTCAAGCCGAACCAGTTCACTATCACATTCCGGACAACGGTCCGGCATATGAAATTCTTTCTCTTCTCCTGTGCGGCGGTCGGCCAGCACGCTTACTACCTCTGGAATGATATCGCCTGCTTTTTTCACCACAACCATATCACCGATCCGGATATCTTTCTCACGGATCAGATCTTCATTATGAAGAGAAGCACGGCCAACCGTTGTACCGGCAACCCGAACCGGCTGCAGGACAGCTGTCGGCGTAACAACTCCTGTACGGCCGACACTTAGCGTGATATCCGTTAACTTTGTGACAACTTCCTCTGCCGGAAATTTATACGCTGTGGCCCAGCGCGGACTTTTTGCCGTAAAACCAAGCTCATCCTGCTGATCCAGGGAATTTACTTTAATCACAATGCCGTCGATTTCATACGAAAGCTGCTTTCGCTTTTCAGACTGCTCTTTTACATATAAAATGACCTCGTCAATTGTGGCGCAGACACGCCGCTCCTTGTTGGTTTTAAACCCAAGTGAATCAAGCAGGTCCAGCCCTTCGCTATGAGTGCTGATACCAAGAGGGCCGGGATTCGCAATGCCATACAAAAAAATGTCCAGGTTTCTTGAAGCGGCAATACGCGGATCAAGCTGGCGAAGAGACCCCGCCGCTGCATTGCGCGGATTAGCAAATGGTTCTTCTCCCTTTTCGTCACGTATCGCATTCAAAGCAATAAATGACTGCTTCGGCATAAATGCTTCACCCCGCACCTCCATGGTGAGCGGCTTTTGGAGCCGAAGCGGTATAGAACGAATGGTTTTTAAATTGGCTGTAATGTCTTCCCCGGTGGTTCCGTCACCGCGAGTTGCTCCCTGTACAAATAATCCACTTTCATACTTAAGGGAAACGGCCAGGCCGTCAATTTTAAGCTCACATACATATGAGTAAGAGGAATGGCCGACAAGCTGTTCTACCCGCCGGTCAAAATCATGCAAATCCGCTTCATTAAACGCGTTGCCCAGACTGAGCATCGGTGTGTCATGCTGTACTTTTTGAAACGCATCGAGAACCGATCCGCCTACACGCTGTGTCGGTGAGTCCGGTGTCTGGAGCTCAGGAAACTGCTCTTCAATATTATTTAGTTCCTTTAGCAGCCGGTCATATTCTGAATCCGGCACCGATGGCTGATCCAACACATAATATTCGTAGCTGTACTTATTTAATGTTTCGTGTAACTCTTTTACACGCTCCGCTGCTGCATTTATATCCATACAGACCGTCCCTTCTATGCTTTTTCAATCGGTGCAAATTGCGCAAGAAGCCGTTTAATACCTGTTGGGCTTGGAAAAGCAATATCAAGCTCTGTGCTGTCGCCGCTTCCCTTCACCGCTACAACGGTTCCGGTTCCCCATTTTTTATGTGAAGCTTTATCGCCAACGGTCCAATTCAGCCCGGCTGACGTATTTGTCTGCGGCCGTGTAACAGCCGGTCGCGTTTTTTGGCCGAACGGCATTTGCTTTCTCGGCTGACGTTTCGGATTTTCGGCTTCCAGCAGGTCTTCCGGAATTTCGCTTATAAACCGCGAAACAGGATTCATATTTGTTCTGCCGTACAACGTCCGCATTTCCGCATTCGTTATAAAAAGCTCATTTTCAGCGCGCGTGATGCCAACATACGCTAAACGGCGCTCCTCTTCCATTTCCTCATCGTCCATCAGTGACCGGCTGTGTGGAAAAACTCCCTCTTCCATTCCTATTAAAAACACAATGGGAAATTCAAGGCCTTTAGCCGAGTGGAGTGTCATCAGGACAACTGATTCTGACGGCTCCTCTTCTTTGCCAAGCTGGTCAATATCCGCGACAAGCGCCAGGTCCGTTAAAAAGGCAATCAGCGTTTTATCTTCACTGTTATCCTCAAACGATTTTGTTACGGATAAAAACTCTTCAATGTTTTCAATACGCGTCTGTGACTCGATTGTTTTTTCTGCTGCGAGCATATCTACATAACCGGTCCGGTCAATGACTTCTTCAACCAGCTCGGAAACAGATAAATATTCCTGCTGCTGCGTATAAATATTAATCAGGTCTCTAAAATCCGCTGCAGCATTGGCTGCTTTGCCGCTTAAGCCGATAAAGTCCACTTCCGAGAGGGCTCGGAACATAGAGATATCATTTTCCTGTGCATAACGGGCAATTTTATCAAGCGATGTAGAGCCGAGTCCGCGCTTTGGAACATTGATGACCCGCGCCAGGCTGATATCGTCATCAGGATTGGCAATTAAACGCAGGTATGCGAGCAGATCTTTAATTTCCTTTCGGTCATAGAACTTAATGCCGCCGACAATTGTGTAATCAATATTCGACTTCATCAGCGTTTCCTCAATTAAACGCGACTGGGCATTGGTCCGGTATAGCACTGCGAATTCTGACTGCTTTCGGCCGGCAGCGGAAAGCTCTTTTATTTTGCCGGCTACAAACTCTGCTTCCGTCCGCTCGCTGTCTGCCCGGAAGTAAGCAATTTTTTTCCCTTCCGAGTTTTCCGTCCAGAGCTTTTTCGGCTTCCGGTTAGCGTTATTTTCAATCACTTCGTTGGCCGCCTGCAAAATACGTTTTGTAGATCGGTAGTTCTGCTCCAGAAAAATCGCTTTCGCATGCGGATAATCTTTTTCAAACGATAAAATATTGGCGATATCCGCCCCGCGCCAGCGGTAAATGGACTGGTCACTGTCCCCGACTACACATAAATTCTGAAACCGGCTTGCCAGCTGCTTAACAAGTGTATATTGTGATTTATTTGTATCCTGATACTCGTCAACATGAATGTACTGGAATTTGCGCTGATAAAATTCAAGCACTTCGGGCACCCGCTCAAACAAGCGAATGGTCAGCATGATCAAGTCATCAAAATCAAGCGCGTTGTTTTTCTTTAAACGCTTCTCGTATTCGGTATAGACGCCTGAAGCCACTTGATCCATATAGCCGCCTTGCCGGCGCGCAAATGATGCAGCATCAATAAGCACGTTTTTGGATGAGCTGATTGTGCCAAGCAGCGCCCGCGGATCAAATTTCTTTGGATCAATGTTTTGATCTTTTAAGATACTTTTTATAACTGACAGCTGATCAGCAGTATCTAAAATAGTGAAATTCCGGCTGTAGCCGATACGGTCAATATCACGGCGCAAAATCCGGACACACATAGAGTGAAATGTAGACATCCAGATTTCTTCTGCTGCCCCGCCAAGCAGGCTGCCAACCCGGTCTTTCATTTCACGGGCTGCTTTATTGGTAAATGTAAGAGCTAAAATATTGTATGGATTTACTTCTTTTTCAACAATTAAATACGCAATGCGATGCGTCAGGACCCTGGTTTTACCGGAGCCGGCACCGGCCATGATAAGAAGAGGCCCTTCTGTTGTCTTGACAGCTTCCTGCTGCTCCGGATTTAAGCCCTTTAATAATCGGTCCGTTAAAAATTGCATACTGCCACCACCATTCGGAACATTTGTTCTTTATTATACACTATTTTTTACCGCCTCAACGGTTTTTAGTGCTTCTTCAGGAAAATCATATACGGCATTGCCCACTACCACAACATTGGCGTGCTGCCCCATCTCTTTTGCTTGTTCAGCTGTTTTAATACCGCCGCCGTAGAAAAAAACCGTCTTCGTCTCAGACAAGAGCTCCGCGGCTTTTTGGACAGCTTTTACATCACCATACATACCGCTGTATTCCAAATAAAAAATCGGCAGCTTCCATAAGTGCCCCGCCAGCCGTGCATAAGCAGCGATATCTTCTGTATCCGGCTTTTGTAAAGCGCCAGTCAGTTTTGCGGCCTTGCATTCAGGGTTCGCAATACAATAGCCTTCTAAAATCAGCTCCTCTGGATTCATTAATTCACCGTATTCTTTCATCGCTTCAAAATGAAAACCGTTGATCCATTCTGCATTTTCGGTATTTAAAACCGTCGGGATAAGATAAAGGTCAAAACCAGGTGTTACCATTTCCAGTGAAGAAACCTCCAGGACACATGGAAGCGGGAAACGGCGTACACGGACCATTAATTCAAGCACATTATCAAGTGTTACGCCATCTGAACCGCCTACGAGAATAGCATCTGTTCCAGACTCGCACACGCGTTCAAGCAACTCGTCATCTATTTCTTTATTCGGATCTAATTTAAACACATGCCGCCATTCGCGAACATCATACATGTGCGCTGCCTCCAATCTTTCAATTACAACTTTGTATTATATCACGAAACAGGCCTTCATTCATTTGTCATTGTAAGCATACAATGAGTATCTCCCTTTTTCAAAAAACAAAAAAGCAGCTCTGCAAGAGAGGCTGCTTTCATTTTAACTTTCTTTATTGTGAACACGCTTCAGCACGAACTCATAGCCATCATTTCCATAGTTTAAGCATCGCTTAACGCGGGAAATGGTCGCAGTCGAGGCTCCGGTTTCTGTTTCAATTTTATGGTAGGTTTTTCCTTCTTGAAGCATACGGGCTACCTCAAGCCGCTGAGCCAGTGACTGAATTTCATTAACAGTGCACAAATCGTCGAAAAACCGGTAGCACTCCTCCATGTCTTTTAATGAGAGAACTGCCTGAAAAAGCTGGTCCAGCTCTTTTCCGCGTAGTTTATCTATTTGCATAATCAGCTTCCATTCCCTTCACCCTCTATTTCCACATTTACTGCTTTATTTAATCCTCTTGACGCCGGTACAACATGAATCCATGTTTTGCCGGTTACAAATGCGGCTCCGCTTTCTGTGTATGGGATAATCCTGCCATCTTGATTGCGCCATTTCACTAAGTTCAGCAGGCCGTCCTGAATTAAAAACGCATCGCCGCCAGACTTTAAATCAATATCAAGGCGGCCCTCCGCATCGACTACACGATGGTCCGCCTCAATAATAAAAATGTTATCTGCTTCTATATCCATACCGCTGATAGACCGGTGATACGACTTTCCATCAAATTCATAAACAGATTCAAAGGAGTCATTTAAAGACGGCTGAATGGATAGAACAGCGGCCGGCTCACCGTTCAGTTCCATCTTTTCCTTATCAGATAAAAACAAAAGGCGTGAAGGAGCGGTATCCAGGCCGTAGCCCTTTTGTTCCGCTGCTTCCATTGCTTCTTTTACATGCACATAGGAATTGTGCGGCGCCTCCCGGGAACTGTCACGCTTAAAAACAGTTCCCTCATGCTGAATTCCGTTCAGCTGGTCGACTTCCTCAGATAAAAGAATCTCCCTCGCTTCCGGGCTGTAGCCATGGGCTAAAAATAGGGAATCGTATCCTTCCGCAAGCTCAATAAAATAATCACGCGCGCTGCGGACTGGCCCGATTTTGCCTGGATACTTGCTCTGGTAAAGCGCCAGAAAACGGGTGATTCCTCCTTCTGTTAACACTTCATATACAATGTCGGCTTCATCAAGAGCCATTTGTGGACGTGCATCAGGGTGGTTGCTGACGACAACCGCTATGGCTCGATGTTCTGTATCCGACGATTCAACGCCGGTTAATGGGTTTACCTGGCTTTGCTGTTCATTCGTACTGGCAGGCTCAGCGCTTGAGCAGCCGCTGATTAAAATGGCTGCAGCAGCCATTGCCATCCATTTTTTTCTCATATCGACACTCCGAAAATAGTTTTACTTCACTATTTTAACGCATTATTGTCGGAAAGAGTACCGTTTTCTTCATTACGTCATACATCCCCTGTGACGTAATCCTTATATAAGGCAAATGAGTGGATGTTAAAAACAGCAAAGAATAAATAGGATCTTCATACGGATACCCCCGCTCTAATAACAATTCACGCAGCTTAACTTCCTGTTCGATCACTGTTTCAAACGGCTGGTCAGACATAATTCCTGACAGCGGAAGCGGTATTTCATGAATAACCTTTCCATTTTCGGCCAGCACAATTCCGCCGCCGAGTTCTTTGACCCGGTTAAATGCCCGTTTCATTTCTTCTTTTGATGATCCGATCAGCACAATATCTTCTGTGCTGGAAAAAGAGGAAGCAAAGCCCTGGACATTTGTGGCGAACCCTTTAATGGTTGTATTAATGCGCCATTTTCCTTCGTAATCAAGAAGAACCAGATAATTCTGGTCTTCATCCATATAAAAATGCTCTCCTGCAACATCTTTAACGACGTGGCATGGTTTTGTAATCACATTGTTCACCATTTCAATTCCAAATGGCATCGAAAACTGCAAATCATCTTCTTGAAGCTGCCAATCTATATTCATTTTTGTATGGCCAAACCGCTGCCAGGCGACAGAAGGAAATGCGTTTTCCTTCACGCCGCTTTTTTTCAGCCAGACTCCTTTTGAAAGAACGGATTCAGGAGTAGGGTGGAACTCATCCTTTAAAATATTTATACTTGCCAGCCGGCCCGGCGCAATCATTCCGTGCAGATTTTCCATCCGGTAATAGCGGGCTGCATTATAAGAAGCCATATGATAGGCATCAATCGGCGGAACGCCATTTTCGATAGCAATGCGGATTAACTTGTCTGTTAAGCCGTCGGCGCAAAAAGCAGGAGACGGCCCGTCCGTTGTCAGCATCATCATATCGTACTGATCAAGATCCAGCTCTTTCATTTCTGTTAAAAGTTTTTCCAGATCCGGACGAATCGAGGAATGGCGGAGTGTTACCATCATTCCGTTCATCAGCCGTTTTCTAACATCTTCTCCTGTCATCGACTCATGATCCCCGTCTGCCCCAAACAGCGCCATTTTCGTCAGCGTTTTTTCTGAGGCACCTGGAAAATGCCCTTCGATTCGTTTATTGGCGGCTTTTGTTTCCTGCATCCAGTAGAGCATCATATCATCCCCGTCAAGCAGCTTCGGCCAGCCGGTTAACTCTCCGCCCTGAATTACACATTCATGCTCCAGCCACGAGCTGACATTGCCATTGGCAAAAACATCGTCTTCATTGTCAATTTCTGTTTGCGCATCATATCTGCACCACCAGTACATAGACACGGGCTGCTTGTTTAATTCGCCCACTAAAGAAAACGCTTTCTTTTTCTCGAGTGCCAGCATCATCATCAGGTTGTCATTAACCAGTGTGGTTGTGCCCCGCTCAGCGGCATATTCTGAGAATGTTTTTGGGTTATAAATAAGAAAGGGATGAACATGCGGCTCGATATAGCCCGGTACGATTGTTTTCCCCGTACAGTCCATAACTTCATCTGCCTGATGCGGCATATCTTCTCCTACATATACAATACGGTTTTCATAAATCCAGATGTTTCCCTTTAACCAGCGCTTCATTGCAGAGTGAAGGTAGCGTGCATTTTTTAAAACAAGCGTCGGCGCTTTTTTCCCTTCAATAACAGCAATTTGTTCTCGTATTTTTTTATTTTTCCATTTATGTGTTAAATCAGACATACTAATCGTTCCTCTCAAAAATGACATCGCTTTCAATACAGCGATTGCTTTCATCGTAACATAGATCACACAGTAACGCATTAAAGAATGTCCGATTTTGTGAAAAAAGTTCGAACTTTTGGCGAGAAACTTGCATAGGACCAATTTTCGGGACAAATAGGAAAAGAAGGAACTTCATTCTGTCCCATTTAAAAGCAAAAGCAGGACGGTTTGAACCTTTAAAATAAGGGACCCAAAAACACTGCAGTTTTATGAAGAACAGTAGTGGAATGGACGCCTTTTGTCTTTACCGTTTCCTATTATGTGAAAATTTCTTTTAAAAAGCAGCATACTGGGCTGCGAGCTAGCGGCTTCGCTTTCCTGCAGGGCGAACGCTGAACCAGCCACCGCTTTGCGCTGTCTGTTTCAGTCTGTCCGCTCGTCCTGCGGGAGTCTTCGCCGCCAGCCCTCCGCCCGCTCCTTTTCAGAAAAGAAGAGACCATAAATGAACAAAGTTCTCTATTCCTTTTGATAAAAGAAGAAAAACAGGTCTTACTCTTTTTTCCTTCCAGAAAAGGGGCTTGCGCGACGTGGAAACTTAGATGGGGCAAGCCGGGCAGGTACAGCATCACTTATCTAAATAGCCAATTTATAAGATTTCCGGACAGACACTCTTCGAAAACGAATGAAACGGCTGTTGACAAGTTTTTTTTCAACACTGTAAAAAGACCGGCGCCAAAGTCGCCAGTCTCTTGTGCTCCGTCCGTTCAGGACAGCTTTTTCTTGGATTACAAACCGGCTTTCGCAATCGCGCGGCTGCCGATATCACTTCGGAAGAAGAAGTGTTCTGTATCAATATGCTTTATTTTTTCATAAGCATTTTTCTGTGCTTCCGGCGGATTCGAACCGCTTCCTGTCACAAGCAGGACTCGGCCTCCGTTTGCGCGGATTGTTTCTGCATCTGAATATGTGCCGGCATGAATGACAGACCCGGCATCGATGGCTTCAAGCCCTTTTAATTCATGGCCTTTTTCGTATGCTTCCGGATACCCTTTCGCGGCCAGGACAACACCCAGAACTGATTTGTTCTTCCACGTCAGCTGCGGATCTTTGCCATCAAGCACATCAAGTATTACCTGGACAAGATCATTTTCCAGGCGCGGCAGAACAACCTGCGTCTCAGGATCTCCAAAACGAGCGTTGAATTCAATGGTTTTCGGTCCTTCCTCCGTCAGCATTAAACCGGCAAAAATAACGCCTGTAAAGGAACGCCCTTCCGCAGCCATACCCCTGGCAATCGGGCGGATGATCTCTTCCACCGATTGGTCGTTAATGGCCTGTGAAATATGGGGAACCGGTGAATATGCACCCATTCCGCCTGTGTTTGGTCCTTCATCATTGTCAAAAGCGCGTTTATGATCCTGCGCCGCCTGCATCGGATACACGTTTTCTCCCTGGACAAAAGCCATAAGAGAGAATTCTTCTCCCTGCAAAAACTGTTCAACCACAACGCGGGCAGATGCATCTCCAAACTTTTTATCCAGCATCATATCATCAAGAGCTGCCAGTGCCTCATCCATTGTCATGGCAACGGTAACACCTTTGCCGGCGGCCAGGCCGTCTGCTTTCAGGACGATTGGCGCTCCTTCTTTTTCAATATAAGCTTTTGCAGCATCATAATCCTCAAAGGACTGGTAACGCGCAGTTGGAATATCGTACTTTTCCATCATCATCTTTGAAAATGATTTGCTGCCTTCTAAAATAGCTGCATTTTGTTTTGGACCGAATACTTTCAAGCCTTCCTGCTCCAGGTAATCCGTGATCCCGGCAGACAGCGGGTTTTCCGGACCGACAATTACCAGACCGACATTTTGTTCTTTTGCAAAGGAAGCCAGATCCGCAAAGTTCATTTCATCAATATCGACAATGCTTGCGTCTCTGCTGATGCCGGCATTGCCCGGTGCACAAAATACATTTTCAACGAGCGGGCTTTCCGCCACTTTTTTACAAATGGCGTGTTCACGTCCACCGCGCCCTACAACGAGTACGTTCATGAGAAAAGCCCCCTCTTAATGTTTGAAATGACGAATGCCTGTCATCACCATTGTAATGCCGTATTCGTCTGCTTTTTTAATTGAGTCTTCATCTTTAATCGATCCGCCAGGCTGGATAATTGCGGTAATGCCCGCTTTTGCTGCAGCTTCAACGGTATCGTCCATTGGGAAGAATGCATCAGAAGCCAGAGCAGCGCCTTGTGCTTTTTCACCGGCCTGCTCAAGCGCAATTTTTGCCGCACCGACACGGTTCATCTGCCCCGCACCAACACCAAGCGTCATTTTGTCATCAGAAACAACAATGGCGTTTGACTTAACATGCTTTACAACTTTCCAGCCCAGTTTCATGGCTGTCCATTCTTCTTCTGTCGGCTGGCGCTTGGTTGCGACTTTCACCTCTGCATCCGCAAGTGACAGTTCATCCAGGTCCTGTGACAGCAATCCGCCTTCAACGGACGTTAATACTTTTTCGCCTTTTTTGCCGTTAGCAAAATCAAGCGTTAATAAGCGGATATTTTTCTTTTTGGAAAGAACAGCAATCGCTTCTTCATCAAAGGAAGGCGCTACGACAATTTCCAGGAAAATTTCATGCAGCTTTTCAGCAAGCTCTTTTGAAACAGGGCGGTTCAGGGCTACAATACCGCCGAAAATGGATGTTGAGTCTGCTTCATAAGCGCGGGAATATGCTTCTTCGATTGTCTCTCCAGCTCCAACACCGCACGGGTTCATATGCTTTACGGCAACCGCTGCAGGCTCATCAAATTCCTTTACAATTTGAAGCGCCGCATCTGTATCGCGAATGTTGTTGTAAGAAAGCTCTTTTCCGTGAAGCTGCTTTGCCTGCGCCACTGAGAAAGATGATCCAAGCGGCTGCGCGTAAAATGCTGCTTTTTGATGCGGGTTTTCCCCGTAACGAAGCGATTGCTTTAATTCATACGTAACTGTCAGCTTTTCAGGATTTTCTTCTCCGGCAAGGTCTGTCATAAAGCCGGCGATCATGGCATCATACGCTGCTGTGTGGCGGAATACTTTGGCCGCAAGCTTCCGGCGCGTTTCAAGTGTTGTTTTCCCTTCGCTTTTCAGCTCGGAAAGAACTTGATCATAGTCGCTTGAATCAACAATCACGGTAACATACTCATGGTTTTTTGCTGACGCACGCAGCATAGCTGGGCCGCCGATATCGATATTTTCGATTGCGTCTTCCGTTGTTACATCGGGTTTTGCAATTGTTTGCTGGAATGGATACAGGTTCACGCAGACAATATCGATTGGCTGAATCTTGTGTTCTTCAAGCTGCTTTTGATGATCCGGCTCGCCATGTTTCGCAAGCAGGCCGCCGTGAATATACGGGTTCAGCGTTTTAACGCGGCCTTCTAAAATTTCCGGAAACCCGGTTACATCCGTTACACCCTTTACCGGTACACCTGCTTCTGCAAGCATCTTTTTTGTTCCGCCTGTTGAAACAATTTCATAGCCAAGCGCCGCAATTTCTCTGGCAAACTCGGTTACGCCGCTTTTATCTGATACACTGATTAATGCGCGTTTCGTCATTGTGTTTGTTCCTCCCTAAATCCATTCAAAAGTTTGGTAATTACGTTCGGATAAAGATTGTGTTCAATTCGCTGGATCGCTTTTTGTACATCACCGCGTGTCATGCCAGAATCGATTCGTACACATTCCTGGTCAATAATTGGGCCGGTATCCATACCTTCATCGACAAAATGAACCGTAACGCCGGAAATTTTCACTCCGGCATCAAATGCCTGTCCGATTGCATCTTTCCCCGGAAACGCGGGGAGAAGAGATGGATGAATGTTTACGATCCGGTTCCGGTATGCATTCAGTAAAACAGGGCCGATCAAGCGCATATAGCCGGCTAGAAAAACGAATTCAACGCCGGCTTTCTTCAGGCGGCCGACAATTTCTGTTTCGAATGCTTCTTTTGATTCATATTGTCTCGGCTGGAAAGCGAATACTGGAATGCCCAGAGCCTCTGCTCGTTCTAACACATACGCACCCGGTTTATCGCAGACAAGCATGGCGATTTCAGCAGGAACCTTCCCTGCTGCCACCGCCTCGGCAATTGCCTGCACATTGCTTCCGCTGCCGGATGCAAACAGAGCAATTTTCGTCATTGGACTGTGACTCCTTCACCGCTTACAACACGCCCGATTGTATAAGCTGTTTCACCGGCTTCTTTGAGTGCTTCCTTTACAATTGCTTCTTCTTCTTTTGACACGATAAGCACAAAGCCGATCCCCATATTAAAGATATTATACATCTCCTGGCGGTCAAGCTCTCCATATGTCTCAAGTACGTTGAAAATTGCCGGCACCGGCCAGGAACCGGCTTTAATCGCCGCCCCGAGCCCCGCTGGCAGGGCACGCGGAATATTTTCAACAAATCCGCCGCCTGTTATATGCGCCATGCCGTTTACTTTTGTTTTTTCCAGCACAGAGAGAACCGGCTTTACATAAATACGCGTTGGCTCGATCAATGCTTCGCCAAGCGGTACAGAAAGACCTTCCACTTGCGCATCTACGCTCAGGCTGTGCTTTTCGAAAAAGATCTTGCGGACGAGTGAATAGCCGTTGCTGTGGATTCCGCTTGAAGCAAGACCGATCAAAACGTCGCCTTCTTTCACATTGTTTCCTGTTACAGCCGCGCTTTTTTCAACCGCGCCAACCGTAAATCCAGCCATGTCGTATTCTTCTTCCTCATACAGTCCCGGCATCTCAGCCGTTTCACCGCCGATTAGGGCGCAGCCGGCCTGTTCGCAGCCATCTGCTACACCTTTGACAATCTGTTCGATTTTTTCCGGCACCGCTTTGCCGCATGCAATATAATCAAGGAAAAACAACGGCTCCGCTCCCTGGACAACAACGTCGTTTACACACATTGCCACACAGTCAATACCAATTGTGTCGTGCTTGTCCATCATAAATGCAAGCTTCAGCTTTGTGCCGACCCCGTCTGTTCCTGAAACAAGGACCGGCTCTTTTAATTGCAGGGAAGACAGGTCAAACATGCCGCCGAAGCTGCCCAGCGCTCCCATGACACCAGCGCGCTTTGTCCGCTCTACATGCTTTTTCATCCGTTCTACTGCTTCGTACCCTGCTTCGATGTTAACACCGGCTGCTTCATACGATTTTGCCATTTTCGTTCCTCCTGTTAACACATAATTTCTTTGTCATGCGGATGCTGTGTATCCGGAAAAATTTCTGTTGGATACTCTCCTGTAAAGCAGGCCATGCACTGGCCGCATTCGCCAAGCGCGCTTTTGCGGTGGCCGATTGCATCAATGGTGCCTTCTACGCTTAAATAAGTCAGGGAATCTGCCCCGATCAATTCACGTAATTCTTCGTTTGTATGGTGAGCTGCAATCAATTCACCTTTTTCAGACGTATCAATTCCATAAAAGCATGGATGCTTAATAGCTGGTGAGCTGATGACAACATGAACTTCTTTTGCCCCCGCTTCTTTCAGCATGGTAACAATCCGCCGGCTTGTTGTGCCGCGTACAATCGAGTCATCCACCATAACAACCTTTTTCCCTTCAACAACGCCGCGTACAGGAGAAAGCTTCATTTTAACTCCCTGCTCACGAAGAGACTGGGACGGCTGAATGAACGTCCGGCCAACATAACGGTTTTTGATTAATCCGAGCTCATATGGAATGCCTGTTGCTTCTGCAAAACCAATAGCGGCAGAAATACTCGAATCCGGAACCCCTGTGACAACATCGGCTTCGAGCACTGCCGGCTCCACTTCTTTCGCGAGCATTTTACCGAGGCGTTTGCGAGCACTGTGAACATTTACGCCATGAATATCACTGTCCGGGCGGGAGAAGTAAACATACTCCATCGTACACATAGCATCACTGATTGCTGCGGCAAACTGTTCAGAATGAAGGCCGGCTTCATTAATGGTAATCAATTCCCCCGGCTCCACGTCGCGTAAAAATTCCGCACCAATAATATCGAAGGCGCATGTTTCAGACGCAACCACATAAGCGTCACCAAGCTTTCCGATTGAAAGCGGGCGCAGTCCCTGCGGATCAAGCGCCACATGCATTTCGTTTTCCGTCATGACAAGAAACGCATAAGCTCCTTTTACCATAGAAAGAGCCGTTTTCAGACGGTCTTTGATCGTGCCGTACGTGCTGCGGCGGATTAAGTGTGCCAGTACTTCAGTATCAGACGTTGTCTGAAAAATGCTTCCCTGGGCTTCCAGCTCACGCTTCAGCGATGTGGCGTTTACAAGGTTGCCGTTATGGGCAAGCGCAAGGCTGCCTGTTTGAAAGTGGAACAGAAGCGGCTGTACGTTTTGATAGCCGCCTCCTCCTGCTGTTTGGTAACGTACATGCCCGATAGCTGCTGATCCTGTCAATCCGTTGACGATGTCCTGATTGAAAATTTCTGTGACAAGCCCTTCACCTTTATGGCCGCGGAGGCGTTCGCCGTCGCTCATCACGACACCGGCGCCTTCCTGTCCGCGGTGCTGCAGGCTTTGCAGGCCGTAATATGTGATTTGCGAAGCATTTTCGTGTCCGAAAACCCCGAAGACGCCACACTCTTCATTTAAGCCTCTGAGTTCAGCAAGCATGGAATAGCTCCTTTCCAGGCATCCTCCAGTTCACTAACTGGTGCCTGTACCACTTCTTCTCCGTTAATTGAAATTGCCGCCACTGGCTGAGCTGTTACTTCACCAATTTGTTTCGCATCCTGCACGGCTGCTTCAAATGCTTCTTTGTGTTCCGGCTTCACTGTAACAACGAAGCGTGACTGTGTTTCCGCAAAAAGAACCGCTGCTGCTTCACCCTGGAGAGAAACACGGGCGCCAAGACCTGTGCCGAATAATTTCTCAACAAGCGCTACAGCAAATCCTCCTTCTGAAATGTCATGAGCAGACTGCACAAGACCAGACTGAATTGCCCCAAGAAGAGCGTCCTGTCGGGCTTTTTCTACTGTTAAATCAATTTCCGGAGATTTCCCGAAAATTTTGCCGCCGTTCATCATTTTTTGCAGCTCACTGCCGCCAAACTCATTTGCAGCATCGCCAATCACATAAACAAGGTCACCGGCCTGCTTTGCCGCCTGTGTTGTAATATGGTTAATGTCTTCAACCAGGCCGACCATCCCGATAATCGGTGTTGGATAAATCGCTGTGCCGTTTGTTTCATTGTAAAGAGATACATTTCCGCCAATAACCGGCGACTGAAGCGCAAGGCATGCTTCACTGATGCCGTCTGCCGATTGCTCAAGCTGCCAGAATACACCCGGATTTTCAGGGCTTCCATAGTTCAATCCGTCTGTGATGGCAAGCGGGCGCGCACCGGACGCCACAATGTTCCGTGCTGCTTCTGCCACAGCAATTTTGCCGCCCGTTTTCGGATCAAGATAAATGTAGCGTGCATTGCAGTCTGTTGTCATGGCAAGCGCTTTGTTCGTGCCGCGCAGGCGGATAACCGCTGCGTCAGAGCCTGGAGCCACAACCGTGTTTGTGCGAACCTGGTAATCGTACTGGTCATATACCCACTCTTTGCTTGCAATCGTCGGCTGCTGAAGCAATTTCACAAGTGTTTCTTTATAATCTGTAACCTCTGGTGCTGTGTTCTCCATCGCCTGGAATTCACGATAATATTCCGGTTCTGCAGACGATTTATGGTAAACCGGCGCATCCTCGGCAAGTGCATCGACCGGCACCTCTGCTGCCACTTCACCTTTATGGATTAAACGAAGCATTTTGTCATCCGTTACCACACCAACAGACGCTGCTTCAAGGCCGTACTTCGCAAAAAGGTCTTCGATTTCTTTTTCATGTCCTTTTTTCACAACAATCAGCATGCGCTCCTGTGATTCAGACAGCATCATTTCATATGGTGTCATGCCTGTTTCACGCTGCGGAATTAAATCAAGATTCATCTCGATCCCTGATCCGGATTTTGACGCCATTTCTGCTGACGAGCTTGTTAAGCCGGCTGCACCCATATCCTGGATTCCGACAAGAATGTCCTGGTGGTTGTAAATAAGCTCGAGGCATGCTTCAAGAAGCAGCTTTTCCATGAACGGATCGCCAACCTGTACCGCCGGGCGTTTTTCGTCTGAGCTCTCGCTTAGTTCTTCTGAAGCGAATGTCGCTCCGTGAATTCCATCGCGCCCTGTTTTCGCACCTACATACATTACTGTATTGCCAGTGCCTTTTGCCTGGCCTTTTTGAATATCTTTATGATCAATTAACCCGACACACATTGCGTTCACAAGCGGGTTGCCGTCATAAGATGGATCGAAGGCAATTTCGCCGCCGACTGTCGGGATACCGATACAGTTTCCGTAACCGGCGATGCCTGCAACAACTTCTTCAAATAAATATTTCACGCGTGATGTTTCAAGTTCACCGAAACGAAGTGAATTTAAAACCGCCACTGGACGGGCACCCATGGAAAATACGTCACGGATAATACCGCCAACACCTGTTGCTGCGCCCTGGTAAGGTTCAATAGCGGATGGATGGTTATGACTTTCAATTTTAAATACAACCGCCTGATTGTCACCAATATCCACGATACCGGCTCCTTCACCCGGCCCCTGCAAAACGTGCTCGCCTTTTGTCGGGAAACGGCTCAGGACAGGCTTTGAATTTTTATAGCTGCAATGCTCAGACCACATCACCGAGAAAAGACCTGTTTCTGCGTAGTTTGGCAGACGCCCGAGAATTTCTTCTACTTTAGCAAATTCTTCGTCTGTTAAGCCCATTGAGCTGTATAGTTTTTCGTCTTTAATTTGCTGCGGATTCGGTTCAAGCATTAACGACATGAGAGTCCCTCCAGTGTTTCACGATTGATTGAAAAAGTTTAAGTCCGTCTGCGCTGCCAAGAAGTTCATCAACTGCCCGCTCCGGATGCGGCATCATGCCGAGTACGTTGCCTTTTTCATTGGTAATGCCGGCGATATCGGAAAGACTTCCGTTTACATCACTTGCATAGGTAAAAGCGATTTGATTGTTTTCCTGCAATTTTGCCAGTGTTGCTTCGTCGCAGTAATAGTTTCCTTCACCATGCGCAACTGGAATGCTGATTTTTTCTCCTTTTTTGTACAGAGAAGTAAACATTGTTTCATTGTTTTCAACAGACAGCTCTACCGTCCGGCAAATAAACTTTAAGTTTTTGTTGCGAAGCATTGCGCCTGGAAGAAGACCGGATTCAAGCAGGATTTGGAAGCCGTTGCAAACACCTAAAACCGGCTTGCCCGCTTCCGCCGCTTTTTTCACGGCCGCCATCACCTTTGACATATGAGCGATTGCTCCCGAACGCAGGTAGTCGCCATATGAAAAGCCGCCTGGAAGCAAAATACCGTCATACTCATCAAGGTTATCGGCATCATGCCAGACAAGATCAACCTGCTCTCCTAGTTCATCTTTTACCGCATGGTACATGTCCACGTCACAGTTAGATCCTGGAAATACGATGACTGCAAATTTCACTGTTTTGCACCTTCCTCGATTTCATATCGGTAATCCTCAATAACCGGGTTTGACAAAAGCTTTTCACATACTTCTTTGACTGTGCCCTCTACGTCACGGACAGAATCATCGAATTGAAGCTCCATGTATTTGCCGATGCGCACATCTTCTACTCCCTGGTAGCCAAGGCTTGACAGGGATTGCTGCACAGCTTTTCCTTGCGGGTCTAGTACACTTTCACGAAGAGTTACATAAACTTTTACTTTATACATTATAGAGTTCCTCCAAGTCGATTGTAGATTTCGGTGTATGCTTCTGTCAGTCCGCCAAGATCCCGGCGGAATAAGTCTTTATCGAGTTTGCGGTTTGTGCCTTTTTCCCATAGGCGGCATGTATCCGGAGAAATTTCATCAGCCAGGAGAATGCTTCCATCCGTTTGGCGGCCAAATTCAATTTTAAAGTCAACGAGATCAACGCCCATTTCACTGAACAGCGGAATCAGCACCTCATTGACGCGAAGAGCTTCTTTTTTCAAAATTTGCACTTCTTCAGGTGCCGCTGCACCCAGCAGGCGGATATGGTCTTCCGTCAGAAGCGGATCACCAAGGTCATCATTTTTGAAATAAAACTCAACAATCGGCTCACTAAACCGGACACCTTCTTCAAAGCCAAGCCGCTTCGCAATACTGCCTGCGGCAATATTGCGAACAACAACTTCAAGCGGAATAATATCAACATGCTTCACAAGCTGTTCGTTTTCGGACAGCTGCTTGACAAAATGAGAGGCAATGCCTTTTTCAGCAAGCTTTTCGAATAACAGCCCTGTAATCAAATTGTTTAAGCGGCCTTTTCCGTCAATCTCAGCTTTTTTTTCTCCATTAAATGCGGTAGCCGAATTTTTATATTCAATCCAGACAATGCCTTCCTGGTCCGTTGCATAAATGCGTTTTGCTTTTCCTTCGTAGAGCTGCTTGCCTTTTTGCATGATGTGATCCCCCTCAGATTCCGGTTTAGTTAAGGCCAATACGGTCAAAAATCGTGTCGACATGCTTGATATGGTAGTTGTAGTCAAAGCAGTCGGCAATCTCTTCCGGCGTTAACTTCGATGTAATCGTTTCATCCGCTTCTACCAGTGAACGGAATTGAACTTGCTTGTCCCATGCTTCCATGGCCCGCGGCTGAACAGTATCATAAGCTGCTTCACGCGCCATGCCTTTATCGATCAGGGCAAGAAGAATGCGCTGTGAGTAAATAAGGCCGAGCGTACGGTCCATATTGCGTTTCATATTTTCAGGGAATACCGTCAGGTTTTTCACAATATTGCCGAAACGGTTCAGCATGTAATTCAAAGCAATCGTTGCATCCGGCAGAATTACGCGCTCTGCAGATGAATGGGAAATATCGCGCTCATGCCAGAGCGATACATTTTCATACGCTGTGACCATATGGCCGCGAATTACACGCGCAAGGCCAACCATGTTTTCAGATCCGATTGGATTTCGTTTATGCGGCATCGCAGACGAGCCTTTTTGTCCTTTTGCAAATGCTTCTTCTACTTCGCGTGTCTCGGACTTTTGCAGGCCGCGGATTTCTGTTGCGAATTTTTCAATCGACGCAGCAACAAGAGCAAGAGTGGCCATATAGTGTGCATGACGGTCACGCTGAAGAGTCTGCGTTGAAACAGGTGCCGGCTTTGTGCCGAGTTTTTCACACACATATTTTTCAACGAAAGGATCAATATTCGCATAAGTACCGACCGCTCCGGAAATTTTCCCATACTGGACGCCATCTGCGGCATCGTTAAAGCGTTCCAGGTTCCGTTTCATTTCTTCGTACCAGAGCGCCATCTTCAAGCCGAATGTTGTCGGCTCTGCATGAACACCGTGTGTGCGGCCCATCATTACCGTGTGTTTATGTTCAATGGCTTTATCACGAAGGATGTCAATAAAGTTTTCGATGTCTTTACGTAAAATGTCGTTCGCCTGCTTTAATAGATAAGAAAGGGCTGTATCTACAACATCTGTTGACGTTAATCCGTAATGGACCCATTTGCGTTCTTCTCCAAGCGTTTCGGATACGGCGCGGGTAAAAGCAACAACGTCATGGCGTGTTTCCAGCTCGATTTCGTTGATGCGGTTAATATCGAAGCTTGCGTTCTCGCGAAGTTTCTGTACATCCTCTTTTGGAATTTCGCCAAGCTCTGACCATGCCTCGCAGGCTAGAATTTCTACTTCAAGCCACGCTTTAAATTTGTTTTCTTCCGTCCAGATGCTGCCCATTTCAGGTCGTGTATAGCGTTCGATCATTAGTTGTCATCCTCCGATTAATCAATCAATTTATTTTTGCCAAATACGGCTTTCATCAATTTCAGAAAGTGTTTCTTCGAGATTCTCCGTTAAAATGGTAACATGCCCCATTTTCCGTTTTTCTTTCGCTTCATCTTTTCCGTACAAATGGATCGACCACTCTGGCTTTTCAGGAATAGCGCTGATCACACCTTCTACATGTTCGCCAAGGATATTGACCATAACGGCCGGTTTTAAAAGCGAAGTGTTTTTCAGCGGCCAGTTGCACACTGCACGAATATGCTGTCCGAACTGGGAAATGCCGCATGCTTCAATCGTATAGTGTCCCGAATTATGAGGGCGCGGTGCTACTTCATTCATGTACAGGCCGCCTTCCGGTGTAACGAACATTTCTACAGCAAGCGTGCCGACAAGAGACAGGGCAGAAGCAATTCTTTCTGCCGCCTCTTTTGCCGCTTCCTCTGTTTCTTTTGAAATACGCGCCGGCACGATGGATTGATGAAGAATGTTATCGACATGAATGTTTTCCGCCGCCGGGAAATATGTTGTTTCCCCTTCCGGATTGCGTGTCACAATAACGGATATTTCTTTGTCAAAGGTAAGCCATTGTTCGAGTACACATTCGCCGTGCTGAAGCAGGACAGCTGCTTGATCCGCCTCTTCTGCATTCCGCAGCACAAACTGCCCTTTTCCATCATAGCCGCCGGTTGCTGTCTTTAAAACAGCCGGCAGGCCTAGATCTTCTATCCCCTGCTTCAGCTCTTTCATCGTACGAATGACTCGGTATGGGGCTACTTTAACGCCTGCTTTTGTCAGGGCTTCTTTTTCATGCACCCGGTTTTGCGTAATACGGATTAATTCCGCACCCTGTGGAATGTAAGCTGTATTCATCAGCTCTTTTAAGCCTTCGTAATCAATATTTTCAAATTCGTATGTGATAACATCACTTACATCAGCCAGCTGCTTTAATGCCTCTTTATCGTTATAAGGGGCCTGGATAACAATATCGGCCGTTTGCGTGCAGGGCGCTCCTTCTGCCGGCTCCAAAACGGCAATACGGAAACCCGCTTCTTTTGCGGCCATTGCCATCATGCGGCCGAGCTGTCCTCCGCCAATGATGCCAATGGTCTTTCCCGGTTTAATCATCTCTCTAGCCAAGCTGATCACTGCTTTCTAGAACTGTTTTTTCTGTTTCCTTCCGGCGCTTGTTTAATCGCTCTGCTACGTCAGCATTTGCAATCGACAAAATTTGCGCTGCAA
The DNA here is from genome assembly GCF_000970685.1 of Domibacillus indicus. Lineage (GTDB taxonomy): Bacteria > Bacillota > Bacilli > Bacillales > Domibacillaceae > Domibacillus > Domibacillus indicus. The sequence continues at coordinate 54,321 of NZ_LAJB01000010.1, read as the reverse complement.
GCAAACCTGCATTTACAGCACCGGCTTTGCCGATCGCTGTTGTTGCAACTGGCACGCCTCCAGGCATTTGAACGATGGACAGAAGAGAATCAAGTCCGTTTAACGCTTTTGATTGAACAGGAATACCAATCACCGGCAGCGTTGTTTTTGCCGCTGTCATTCCCGGTAAGTGGGCCGCTCCGCCTGCTCCGGCAATAATTACTTTAATCCCGCGCTCACGGGCTGTTTCCGCATATTCGAACATTAAATCAGGTGTCCGGTGGGCGGAAACCACTTTTTTTTCATATGCAATTTCAAGCTCGTCAAGCACGTCACAGGCGTGTTTCATCGTTTCCCAGTCAGATGTGCTGCCCATAATAACACCTACTTCAATCGCCATCTTGATCCTCCATTTTGTGAGATTATTTTACATAAAAAAACGGGCAGACCGCTTCTTCTAGTAAATAGGAGAAAGCGATCCGCCCGCAGTCGTTCGAGATTTCGAATGCTTTCCCCATAGTCGGCTGTTTACGGCAGCCGGTAGAAACTCGCGGGCCATATTCCCGCTATTATATGAGGTGCTTTATTGTCATCTACATATTAACAATCCAAAGAAGGGCTGTCAACAAAAAATCGAACGATGTTTATCACTTATATTTTAATGTTCGTATTTACGTCATTATTTTTCCTTCAAAGACGATTTCACGGCCGATCGGGACATAAATTGTCTCTCCATTCTCTTTCCGTTCTTCAAACAACGGTTTTTCGATACGCCGGGCTGGCATATAGCCTTCCCGCTTCATTCGTGCCAGGCAGTCATCAATGGTTTCATTTTCTTCCACTCGAAAATTTCTCTTTTTGCTCATCGCATTAACTTTCCTTTTCTCACTTGTTTTACCCAGAAGCCGCCGTGAATCGACTTCGGTTCGTAGGCAATAATAAACGCTTTTGGATCAAGCTCTTTAATTCTTTCATAAAGCTTCAGCTCATACTTGCGCGGCGTTAAAATCTGCATCGCCATCCGTTCGCCTTCAAGCCCGTTCGCTGCCCAGCTCGTTACCCCGTATCCTTCTTCACGAAGTGTTTTCGGCAGATCTTTATCATATTCTTTCGTAATCACATTTACTGTAATATAACCAAGAGCCAGCTTTTCCTCAATTTTCATGCCGACGATAACCCCAAGACCGTATCCGACAGCATACGCAATCAGATTTTGAATTTCATTTAAGTTATCGAGCACAAGCCCAAGGCCGACTACGTAAATAACTACCTCGATAGTGCTGACAAAAGCCGCTGTGTAGCGGTATCCCTTTAGTGTCAATATCATGCGGATCGTAAAAAACGACACATACACAATATTAATCAGCAAAATAATAACAACCATAAATAAAGCGTTATCCAGCAAAATTTTTCACCCCTCTTTGACGGCAGTTTATCATACCGCCAGCAATTAAAAAAGCCTCAGCTGACGAATCAGCTGAGGCGGATTGTTTCCTATTTAATAGTAATGACGTCTGCATCGCCATTTTTCACTGTGCCCGGCTTTTCAACCGTCACCGATTGTCCTTCTGCAAGGTTTGTGAAAATAATTGGCGTGATCGTTGATGTTGCATTGTTTGCAATATAATCTAAATCAACTTTCAAGAGCGGCTGGCCTGCTTTTACTTCGTCGCCTTCCGCTACAAGCGCTTCAAATCCTTCACCGTTTAATTTCACTGTATCAATACCGAAGTGAATCAGTATTTCACGGCCGTTATCTGCCGTAATACCAATCGCATGCTTCGTCGGGAATACATTGATGATTTTACCGTTTACCGGAGATACAACTGTGCCGTCATTCGGCTTGATTGCAAAACCATCACCCATCATTTTTCCAGAGAAAACAGGGTCAGGCACTTCTGTGATTGGCAGAATTTCACCAGAAATTGGAGCAACAAACTTGCTTTCCACGTCATTGCGGATTGCAGCCGGTGTGGCATTTTCCACTTCTTTTTGTACTTCTTGATCCGTTTTTACGGCTGCTGCTGGACGTGGTGACTTGCCCTTCATAATATCCGCCATTTGATGGCGAAGGCCGTCTGATTTAGGTCCAAAGATGGCCTGGATATTGTTTCCGACTTCAAGGACACCCGCCGCTCCAAGCTGCTTTAAGCGTTTTTTATCAACATTGCCGATATCATTGACGGATACACGAAGACGTGTAATACACGCATCCAAATTGGAAATATTCTCTTTACCGCCCATTGCTTCCAGAATTTCATACGGAAGATCTCCGGCAACCACTGCCGGTGCATCGTCATCTTCTGTATCTTCCGGCTCGCGTCCCGGTGTTGCCAGGTTAAACTTGCGAATCGCAAAGCGGAAACCGAAATAGTAAATAACCGCGAATACAAGGCCGACTGGTATAACAATCCACGCATTTGTCTGCGGGTTTAAAAGACCAAACAATGTGTAATCGATCAAACCCCCAGAGAACGTCATACCGATTTTTACATCTAGAAGATGCATTGTCATAAATGAAAGACCCGCAAAGATTGCGTGCACTCCAAACAGAATAGGTGCAACAAACAGGAACGAGAACTCAAGCGGCTCTGTAATACCTGTTAAGAACGAAGTTAATGCCGCAGAACCCATAAGGCCGGCAACAACTTTTTTACGCTCCGGACGCGCTTCATGGTAAATGGCAAGCGCGGCAGCCGGCAGGCCGAACATCATAAATGGATATTTACCTGTCATAAACGTACCTGCTGTCAAGTCCTGTACTCCATCACGAATTTGAGCCATAAACATAGGCTGGTCACCACGGACAAGCTCGCCTGCAGCTGTTGTATACTGGCCAAATTCATACCAGAATGGTGAATAGAAAATGTGATGAAGGCCAAATGGAATCAAGCTGCGTTCAATTACACCAAAGATAAACGCTGAAATAGCAACGTTTCCGCCTAATAATACATGAGAGAAAGCGTCCAAACCGTTTTGGATTGGCGGCCAAATCACAATCAGCAATAAGCCGATTACTACAGCGGCAGCAGCCGTTGCAATTGGAACAAACCGTTTACCGGCAAAGAAACCTAAATATGACGGCAATTCGATGTTAAAGAATTTATTGTACATGTAAGCAGCTACAGCCCCGATAATAATCCCGCCAAATACACCTGTTTGCAGGGATGGAATACCTAGAATCAAGGCATAAGCCGGATCGCCGCCTTCTAAAACGGCAATTTTCTCCAGGCCAAGGGCTGTGCCCATAGCTGCATTCATAATTAAATAACCAACGATCGCAGCAAGACCGGCAACGCCGTCCCCTCCTGCAAGTCCTATGGCTACCCCAACTGCGAAAAGTATCGGCAGGTTACCGAAAACAATATCACCGGAGTTTTCCATAACCCCTGCAATATTAACAACCCAGTCGGCTGTTAAAAACGGTGCCAGATCAGTCAGCGTCGGGTTTTGAAGCGCGTTGCCGATTGCAAGCAAAAGACCGGCAGCCGGCAGGATCGCAACCGGCAGCATAAGCGCTTTACCGATTTTTTGAAGCACACCGAAAAGCTTTTTAAACATGTGTTTTCCTCCTCTATTTAAGGATAGTATGTGCATCTCAAAGATGAATCAGCCAGACATAAACGAAAAAAGGCATGAGAAAAGAAGACATCAGAAAACAGAAGTCCTAAAAACCCCTATTTTCTCTGTATCTCCTTTACTCATGCCTGATCGTATCAGTAACACGTAAAGAACAATGTAATTATTTCATTTTTGTCTGAATCCGTTGCAAATGCATCGTTAAATAAACCGCTTCCGCATCGTACACTGGATGTTTTAATGTCTGCTGCATTATCTTGATCAGCTTCCACGACAAATTATAGCATACGGGATATTCCGTTTTCAACAGATTTGCGATTTTTTCTGGTTCTTCGACTTTTTCTCCCCGCACTACCCGTTCAATTGTGTAGCGGATATGACGCACAAGCCGCATATAATCAATACTTTCTTTATCAAGCTCTACCTCGAGCTGAGATTCAATCATTCTAATCAGCTTTGCTATTAATTCTGAATGGCGGCTTAAGTCCCGGACATTTTTATTCGCGATGGCGCTGTGAATATGAAGAGCAATAAATCCGGTTTCTCCTTCCGGCAGGCTGATTGTCAGCTTGCTGTTGATCAATTTTGTTACTTCAACTGCGATTTCATATTCAAACGGATAGAGCGCTTTCGTTTCTAATAAAAATGGATTACTGATTCCCATGCCGCGCATCATCCGGTTTACTGCAAATAATAAGTGATCCGTTAAGCCGACGTGAATGTGCTCGTTCAACGTTTCCCCCACTCGTTCGCGGATCAATTCAACAGCCGCAATAATGACTTTCAGCGTTTCGTCATCTAACTGCGGCAGCAATTTTTTGTATTGCTCCTGCTCGCTCCGATCGGTTAAAACAAACAGCTTCTCAACGGAACTGCGGATAATGCTGTCCCCTTTCTGGCGGCCAAAACCAATTCCCCTTCCGATCAGGACCACTTCTGTCTCGTCCTGCGTGGCCGCGATAAGCACATTATTATTTAGTACTTTTCTCACAAAAAATTTCTCCATAGCACATCCTCGTTGTTCTTTTTTTAACAGTATAGCATGATGCCCGATAAAAAAAACACCTCTCTGTTTTGCAGAGAGGTGTTACTCACTATTTTAAGAAAATAAAGTACAGAACGAATACAACAAATAAAAGATACATAATTGGGTGAATTTCTTTCGAACGGCCTTTTACGATCATCGTAATAGGGTAGAAAATAAAGCCCATCGCAATTCCTGTTGCAATGCTGTAAGCTAACGGCATTGTAATAATGGTCAGGAAGGCAGGAACGGCAATTTCAAATTTCGACCAGTCAATTTTACCAAGCGATGACACCATGAGCACTCCCACAATAATGATTGCCGGAGCTGTTACATGCGAAGTGATAACCGACAATAACGGGAAGAAAAACAGCGACAGCAGGAAGAAAATTCCCGTTACAACCGCCGCAAGTCCTGTTCGGGCTCCGGCGGCCACTCCTGCTGATGATTCAACGTAAGAAGTGGTGGTGGATGTCCCAAGAAGAGCGCCTGCCACAGTTGCACATGAATCGGCGAATAGCGCTTTTCCTGCCCGCGGAAGCTTATTATCCTTCATCAAGCCCGCCTGGTTTGCGACGCCTACAAGCGTACCTGCTGTATCAAAGAAGTCTACAAACAAAAATGTTAATACAATTACAAGCATCTGCAGCGTAAACACTTCACCCGGCGTTTGAAAAATATTTTCAAGTGCTACCCCAAAAGTTGGGGCCACGCTTGGAACCCCTGAAACGATTTTTTCCGGAAGAGCAACCAGTCCAAAGATCATGCCCACTACTGCTGTAACCAGCATACCGTAAAAAATTCCGCCGCTGATCCCTTTCGCCATCATGATAACAGTAACGATTAAACCAAAAATCGCCAGCAGCGTCGGACCGGCGCTTAAGTCTCCAAGACCGACAAGCACCGCATCATCATTAACAATAATACCGGCATTTTGAAAGCCGACAAAGGTAATAAACAGGCCAATCCCGGCGCTGACTGCGTACTTTAATTCAGCTGGAATCGCGTTAATAATTGTTTCGCGCAGCCCGGTCAATGTCAATATAATGAAGATAAGCCCGGAGAATAAAACCCCTGTCAGCGCCGTCTGCCACGGAATACCGTATGTTAAAATAACTGTATAAGCGAAAAAGGCATTTAATCCCATACCCGGGGCAAGCCCGATTGGATATTTCGCCAGAAGCCCCATGATAATCGAGCCGATCGCCGCGGCAAGCGCCGTTGCTGTAAAGACCGCTCCGTAATCCATCCGCATTGCATCGGGCAAATCTGGTACGGACTCCAGTGACAAGGTAAGCGGATTGACAACCAGAATATATGCCATTGACAAAAATGTTGTCAGGCCGCCAATAAACTCACGGCTGTACGTAGTTCCGAGTTCATCCATACGGAAAAACTTTTTCATTCTTTTTTCTCCCTTCGATCTTATATTCGAACGAAAAATACCCGGAGCAGGGATGCTCCGGGTACGACTAACAAAAGAATTTAGAAAGAGGCTTATCTCCTTCCATTCATTCGTAGTCGGACCATTTACGGCAGTCCGGTAGAAACTGTCAAGCCTTATTCTCGACGATATACGATGCATGTAAAAGTAATAAAGTTCTCTTTCATTTTAGCGATATATTATTGATACGTCAATATAAAACACGAACAAAATGTTTCATTTATTTCATTTCGTTCGTTTTATTCCCATTCAATAGTTGCAGGCGGCTTGCTTGTAATATCATACACCACGCGGTTTACATGAGCGACTTCATTTACAATCCGTGTTGAAATCACTTCGAGCACATCCCATGGAATACGGGCCCAGTCAGAAGTCATACCGTCTATTGACGTAACGGCACGGATGCCGACCGTGTAATCATACGTACGTGCATCTCCCATTACACCGACGCTGCGGATGTCGGGAAGAACTGTGAAATACTGCCAAATTTCGCGTTCCAGGCCGTGATTCGCCACTTCTTCACGTAAAATGGCATCTGATTCACGAACGATTTCCAGCTTTTCTTCTGAAATTTCTCCAAGTACACGGATGCCAAGACCCGGTCCCGGGAACGGCTGGCGCCAAACGATATGATCTGGAATGCCGAGCTCTGTGCCAAGCGCACGAACTTCGTCTTTAAATAGCGTGTTGAGCGGCTCAATCAATTTAAACTGCATATCTTCCGGCAGCCCGCCCACGTTATGATGGGACTTAATTGTTTGGGCAGTTGCTGTGCCGCTTTCAATGATATCCGTGTATAGCGTTCCCTGAGCCAAAAATTCGATGCCTTCCAGTTTGGATGCTTCATCATCAAATACATAAATAAACTCGTTGCCGATGATTTTCCGCTTTTGCTCCGGATCCGATACACCGGCCAGTTTATTCATAAACCGGTCTTTTGCATCTACTTTAATGATATTAATATTAAAGCCATTTGCGAAGGTATCCATTACCTGTTCCGCTTCGCCTTTGCGAAGAAGGCCGTGATCCACAAAAATACACGTTAATTGGTCGCCGATTGCTTTATGAATCAATACAGCAACTACTGATGAATCCACGCCGCCCGACATAGCGCAAAGTACCTTTTTGTCTCCGACGATCTGGCGGATTTTCTCCACTTCGATTTCTACATAGTTTTCCATTGACCAGTCGCCTGTACACTCGCATACGCCAAACACAAAGTTTTTCAAAAGTTCGTTTCCGTATACAGAATGCTTTACTTCCGGATGGAATTGAACAGCATACAGGTTTTCCGCTTTATTGCTCATAGCCGCAATCGGGCAGGATGGGCTGACAGCATCAATAGTAAATCCAGCCGGCGCTTCTGTCACAAGATCACTGTGGCTCATCCAGACTACCTGCTCATTTGGAAGATCTGTAAACAGGGCAGATTCATTTTGGACGTTGATAGCCGCTTTGCCGTATTCCCGGTGTGATGCTTTTGAAACCGTACCGCCAAAGTGTTTTGTCATCAGCTGCATGCCGTAGCAAATGCCAAAGATCGGCACATCCAGGTCGAAAATACGTTCGTCACAATGAAAGGCATCATCTGCATACACACTGTTTGGGCCTCCCGAAAAAATAATTCCTTTCGGGTTTATCTCTTTGATTTCTTCTGCCGTGATTGTATGGGGATGAAGTTCGCTATAGACGCCAAACTCACGGATACGGCGTGTAATTAACTGGTTGTACTGGCTTCCAAAGTCAAGTACAAGAATCATTTCCTGGTGTTGCAATTCTGATTTCCCTGTCATGTTTTTACTCTCTTCCCTTCAATTCCGTATTATCGGAAACCTTTGTCTATTTTTGTTCGTCTTCACACATTTTGACCTCATTTTATATGGTTCACCGGAGACGGTCAAGGCGTTGCCTTTTTTATTGAAAATTCAAATAATAATTCAAACAGCTTGTTCTTTGGCGGCGGTCATCAGTTGAAGCGCTTCATTTCTTTAAAGGGCTTTAAGCCCGCCTGGTTTATGATAGGAGCAACTGTATTCCTTTAAACATTCCCTGCTTATCAAAAAAGCTTCCCGGCTTGCGCCGGAAAGCGTTAGTTTTTCCAGAAATCATCAAATACACTTATAGGCAAGTGACGTTTATGACGTGTTTTGGTAAAGTGGCTTTCAATTTTCTCAGCGGCTTCAGCCGGAACTTCTTTTCCTTCTAAATAATCATCAATATACTCATAGGAAACACCCAATGCAGCTTCATCTGGAATCAGTGGTTTGTTGTCTTCCAGATCGGCTGTCGGCACCTTCAAGTATAAATGCTCGGGCGCTCCAAGTTCTTTCAGCATAGACCGGCCCTGGCGTTTGTTTAAACGGAATAATGGCACTACATCCGCCGCTCCATCTCCATATTTTGTGTAAAACCCAGTCACCGCTTCAGCCGCGTGATCGGTGCCAATCACAACAGCACTTTTGGCTGCGGCAACCGCATATTGGACCTTCATCCGCTCACGCGCTTTGTCATTTCCTTTGATAAAATCAGATATGTTGATCCCTGCAGATTCCAACGCCTGCTCGCTTGCATCGACAGCTCCTTTAATATTGACAGTGAGCTGCTCATCCGCCCCGATAAAGTTCATTGCATCCTGGGCATCCTGCTCATCTTTTTGTACCCCATAAGGAAGGCGCACTGCATAAAATCGATAGTCTCTGCCTGTTTCTTTCCGAAGCTCTTCTACTGCCAGCTGGGCGAGGCGGCCGGCAAGCGTTGAGTCTTGTCCACCGGAAATACCGAGTACAAATCCTTTTAAAAATGAATGGTGCTGGAGATAGTCTTTGAGAAAATCAATACTGCGGCGAATTTCTTTTTGCGGATCAATTTGCGGCTGCACCTGCAGTTCTTCAATAATTTCTTTTTGTAGTTCACGCATGATACAAGAATTCTCCTTTCATTCTGTTTCTTTCTTGTATCATACCACTTCTGTATGTGAATGAACCAACAAAAGCACAAAAGCTCAATGCCCTGCTTAAAAAGCATAATCTTTTAAAAAAGCAGTGTAATGGAATAAAAGCTGCTCTCATTCTTTTCCGAAAAGCAGCCTGTAAACCCATTTATTCAGCTTATGTAATTCCGTAATACGCATAAAAATGAAAACATTATCCATACTACTGATCGAGAGCTGGCTGCATTGCACGCAGCCCTAGAAAAGACGGCCAAAAAGAAATGGCCGTCATACAAAAGTTATAATTCCGGTACAAATGTTTTACAATCCGTTTCTTCGCTTCTGGATGCCTGTTTTCCTTTATGGCTGACGACATAAATAGCCTCTGCTCTGCACTTATTCCCCGGGCTCCAGTATTTGCAGTTGTTCACTTCACAAAGAACATCCTTCGCCATTGCCTCCCACCTCCTCCGCTTTATTATGAGCAGGCGGAACACGAATAATACTTTCCATTTTAAACGTTTGACTCTGAAGCGTTGGGGGAAGAAGCGAAACGACAACTTGATTATGGGGGCATGCAAAAATGGATACGGATTTGTTGGATGTTGTTATTGCAGGCGGCGGGCCCGGCGGACTGAATGCAGCGCTTGTGTTAGGGAGGTCGTTAAAAAAAGTAATGGTAATTGATGAGGCCCATCCCCGAAATGAGGTAACGATTAAATCACACGGCTTTTTAACGAGAGATGGAATAAGCCCTACTGCTCTCCGGCAAATTGCACACGAAGAGCTAAAAACATACAAAAGCGTGACAGTAGTAAAAGATGTGGTAGAAGATGTCGAGCGGCACAACGGTTTTTTTATTACTAAAACAAAAAATGGAAAAATCGTAAAAAGCCAAAAAATGATTTTTGCTACCGGCATGAAAGATCATTTACCGGCCATTCCGGGCTTAGACCTAGTTTATGGAAAAACGGTTTTTCACTGCCCTTACTGCGATGGATGGGAAAGAAAAAACGAGCCGCTCGCGCTGTTTGGCAGCGGAGCAGCCCTTTTGCCTTTTGTAAAACTTATTTTTAACTGGAGCAAGGATTTAATCGTTTTCACAAACGGACCTGCCCATATTGGCACAGAAGAAAAACAACAGCTGGACCAGCACGGGATCCAGCTGGTTGAAACCCCGGTTTCCGGACTGCAGTCAACCGACGGAAAGCTGGAGAAGGTTCTTTTAGAAACCGGAGAGACTTTTAATCGGACAGGCGGGTTTCTGGCTTCAACAGGTGAAAGACAGGGCTCTGCCATTCCTGCCCGTCTTGGCGTCCCGGTAAATGACAGAAATGAATACGAAACCGGCAGCCATGGACAAACAAATATTAACGGTTTATTTATTATTGGCGATGCCAAAAATACGTTTACCAGCTTAATCGGCGCTGCAAGCCAGGGATATGAAGCGGCCGTGAAAATAAATGGCGATTTCGCCGCGGAAAACTGGGATAAAGGATTGACCTGAGCGGCGTTCTTCTCGTTTTATGCCTGCCGCCCGTATTATTTACTTGATTAATTCCATGAGATGCCCGGCTGTTTCTTCAATATTCACCCTTTTGTTCCCTGCTGCCATATCATGAACAGCTCTTATATTCCGGCTGGCATCCAGTATATACATGGAGGTTGAGTGAGTAATAAAGCCCTCCTCCTCTTTTTCATACACCATGTTAAACTGCTCTGCATATTTTTTTGTTTCTTTTTCAGAACCCCGCATAAACAGCCAGTTAGGTGAAGAAATATCAAATGCTTCTTTATACTTTAATATCGTTTGAACGGTATCGTACTCAGGATCAAGCGTAACATACAGGATCGCATACTGATTCTCCGATATTCCTTTTTCCTTTAAGACATTCTGAAGCTTTTTTAAGTCCTGCGTTGTAAGCGGGCAAACATCGGGGCATTTCGTATAAAAAAAAGTGACTAGCACCGGCTTGCCCTCTGTTGAAAATGTATTTCCGCTTACTTCTTTTAAAGAAGCTTCTTTTACTTTTCCGAGCTTGGGAAGGTCTGATAAAGAGACAACAGCAAAATAAAGAAGTAATAACGCCGCACCGGCCAGAACAGCAGCTCCAGCTTTCTTCATCTGCCACTCTCCTTCCTACATTCGTAAAGAATAACGCAATGAGGCTAAAATACACATGTAAAAGCAGGCGGCAGCCACTGGAATGCTGTAAAGATCCGCCATGCCGGCGGCTTCAGCAGGAAGCCTGCATAAAGCGGGATTTTGCAGGACCGCACCGAGCATTGTCCCCGTAAGCGCCCCGGCTGCCCCGTTATAAAGTCCGCTTAAAAGAGCCGGGCTCCTTAAAACAGCACCAAACCTCCAGCCGATCCATAAACCTGAAAGCAGCGGGATTATATAAAAATCAGGAAAAAGTAAAATGAGATACAATCCGGCCAAAAACGATGTAAGCATTGTAACAGCCATGCAGGCGGCCAGAGTAAAATGATCATCAAAAAGCACCTGTTTCTTCTTAAATACACGGTAAAGCCTGTATCCGCCCACGCCATTCCAGCTGCTTAACAGTATAATTAAGAGCAATGGTTTCACGACCTTTGAATAGAAATCATAATGAAAAGCAGGCAAGAAAAAAAGACGACGTGAACAAACCAGATAACCAGGCTGGATGTGTTTATGATTGATCCCAGCATCGGAGACATAAGCCCCATCATAAAGCCATTCGTTACTCCTGTTAAGGCGGTTTGATAATCAAAAAGCAGCCCAAACAGCGTTCCTGCCAGAATGCCGATTACTGCGGAAATAAAGGTGACCACTGTAAAATGAAAGGGGAACTCTGAGATAAGCACGATCCCCGAAAGCAGTGCCGCGGTTCCGCCCATTATCTGGCTGATATTCATGCCGAGTTGAATGCCGATAAGCTTTTTCTTATTAAACGCATATACAAAAGCGCCTATATAGAATAATACGTCTATTGTTAACAGATAAAACAGCGCAGGCATAACCTTCCTGGCACCTCACTTTTATCAGCCAAAGAAGCGGCTGCTTTTTCGCTGTTATCAATATGCAGTTCTTTGAGCCAATATTTCTTCTATCAGCCAGAAATGCGCTAGTTTCTTTCAAAAGATCGCAAACAGGCTGAACTGAACCTGCAGAAGCGCGAGACAGCTTCTCTCTTATTTCAACAGAATGAAAAAGCCCCTCGGGCTGGCCGGGAGCCTTTTCAAAAAACATCTTCTGCTTTACTTTATTACCCGACATGAAACCTTCTCTGAGCGGCACAGGCACAGCCGCTTTTACTTCAGCTTCTTCAGTTCTAATAAAACAAAATCTTTAAACGGCACAAAAGCAGCTGTAACAGAAGCAGCTGCTTCGGCTTCTGCTTCATCCTCAGCCTCTTCCTCTTCTTCCTCTGCCACAAGCTCAGTCAGCTCAGCAGCTTCTGCTTCATCTTCATCAGCCTCTTCAGCTTCTGGAAGTTCTTCTGCTTCTGCAGCAAGGATGGCTGCGTTAAAGACCACATTCGCCTGAGGGTCATCAGTAATGACTGTTACGCGAATTTCAAATGAAAGAACAGGCCCTGCTAAAGGGGCTCCTGTTAATAAATCCGCAAAAAAGTGCTGTGTCTGCCAGGCAGGAACTTTTACTTGTTCTGCCGGCATAACTGGTACAGCCATCGCTTTCATCGGTATGGCCATACCAGCCGGTGTTGTGACAAGGCCAGAAGAAACAGCGGGATCGCCCCAATTCAATACTTCTACTTCTACTTTAACTTCAGAATGATCAAAATTCATAACCGATACCCACAGCTCTTGCGCCGCTTGAGCATTTGTGGCATTTATCACAGGTCCTGACGTATATAATTTTTTAACCTTTCTTTTTTTGAAGTTCACCTTCTTCTCCTCCTTTCCATTGTGATCCGAATTGTTCATTCAGGAAATTTTTTGCGTATCAGTTCTTTTCAGTGCTGCACTGCTCGTATTCCCGATGAGTTATTCGCCCGTTCAGCTCCTTCTTTTTGATCTCAAGTTTTCACCCGGTTTTATATCGTATGAAGATGTGCCCGGGCCCGTATAATGCGTCTAACTAATTTTGCTAAGTTTGCTGGCAGCAATTTCTCCTTCAACACTTAACCTCACAAAGCAATCAAGCCTTCAGCTTTTCTGAAAGAATAATCAAAATTCCCCCACATATAAATTTCCTGTAGTTCTGAGTGAGGGGGAAGCAGATGAAAACCGGTATAAGACTGGATGAATATATTTCCTTGTTGCTTGAAAAAAGACAACGTGAACCACGAAATAAAGATAAGTTTCCTGAAGCAAAGGAAGGCTTCAGCTCCCCCGCTGGGCCGGTACCGACAGAAGAAATACGGCTGTTTGCCGAATATAAGGAGCAGGCAAATCTGCTGCAGATTGCAAAAGCTGCTCCCGAAAAAAGAAAGGTTTTAATGCTAAAAAAGTTTCTGAAAATGCGGCGAAACCAGCAGGTGATCATTTTTTTGCAGAACGGCAATGAAGTTGTTAAAACAACGGGCAGGGTAAACGCTATTGGCCGTGATTTTGTCATGCTTACCACTCCAAAGGAACGAATGTGGATTCCTTTTCACGCAATTGAATCGGCGAACATTCCCTCTGGTGTGCCTCTCTACTCTACAACACACCAGAATATTATTTATGACAATCAGCTAAAAGAGCGCCTTCTTTCGAACTTTGGTGAAACAGTTGCCCGACGCGAGACATTAATTCAGCAGTTTTATGAAGAAACGCTTGCTAGCAGCTTGAATTCCTGGAAGTCATCATGGGTGCGGGTTGAAACAGAAAAAAACGCGGTCACCGGAAAGATTGAAGAAACCAGAAAAAAAATTCTCTATGTTTCTTTTTTTAACGAAAAAAACGATATTGATCTGGCTCATATTGTTCTGATCCGGAGCATACCTTACTTGAGTCTCCTTCCATTAATTGGCCGACGAATAATTAAAAAGCTTGACTGGTAATTACTCAATCAGTAAAGGAGAGTTAAAATGAGCGAAGCACAAAACAAAAAAAACGAACAGCGAGAAGAAACAATAGCCGGAGAGCATGAAGGAAAAGCCGGCATCGGCGAAACGGTTAGCGATGAAAACGAAATTACAAATACGGAAATGGAAATAAAAGAACAAACCATTACAAACCAGGGTGAGAACGAAACTTCTCACAATATTGATGAGAGTAAGGACGATAAGAATATTAACAGTGATGAAGTTGAGGACTATGATGATGATTATGAAGGGGATGAAGAGGACTACGATGATGAAGAGGAAGATGAGGACGATGACAGGAAAGCCGACAGCTTCTTTAAGGAACTGAATGTTTTATTAGGAGAAAGTGTGCTTCTTGTTACAGAGTCACCTCAATTAAATTTACTCGGCCAGACGTTCAGGCCTATTTTTTGCGGACCTATTGTTGAGGTCGGCAAAGGCCACCTGACAATTGATCCAGTTACAATTAAAATTTTAAACGCCCCATTCTTTCAGTTTCCAACGCCGCTGTCCTTTCCTTTGGGAAAAATATCTCACCTGACTCCTTGCTTTGATTGCGATGCCCGGTTCCCGCTCGTTTAAAAACAGGAAAGGAAGGTTAAAAAATGACACTTAATTCATCCAGTTTTCCTCACTCTAGTACAGCAGAAGAACAGGCGCTTATCGACCAGTTTAAGGGAGCGATTGGCCATAAAATCTTTATCCTGACACCCTCCTATCCTTTTCTGTTTATCGGTAAAATTATTTCTTTAAAAGAAAACAATGTGGAGTTATTTGTAGAAACAACCCATTTTGCTGCATTAGAAAAGCGGATCTGGCTCATTCATATCCCTCATATTGAAGTATTTTATATTGAGTTTCCCGGTGAACCGCGGATTCCAGAGTTAAACGACATGGTGTAACAAGGGAGGGAAAACGATGATACGGCGTTATCATGTAGTGGCGGTTCCAATCCGGATTGTGGTCAACAATTTTGGCGACCACAACCCAGACGGAAGAATGTACGTACTGAAAGAAAATGAAGAAGCCGTAAAAGAACTGGTACGAAAAAACCCGTTTACTCCGGTGGATCTTGTCCAGCCGCTGACGATCAGGGCCAACGAGGGAGACACAGTTGAGATTCTCTTTGAAAACCAGCTTCCCTTTGCAGCCGGCATGCACTTTCAAGATCTCGATTATAACGTGCTGACGTCAGATGGTGCCAATGTCGGGTACAATCCGCCCTCCCTGGCAGAATGCGGGGAAAGCCTTCTGTACCGCTTACAGACTACTCATGAAGGAATTTGTTTTTTCACGGATGTCGGCAACGTATCGAGCAGTGAAGAAGGCTCCAGCATTCAGGGCCTTTTCGGTACATTGCTCGTTGAAAAAAGAGGCTCCTGGTGGACTGATCCTGTAACGGGCGGACCACTGAGCAGCGGCGTTTACGCGGATATCCATAACCCTTTTCTTCCCTCTTTCCGCGAGTTTGCATGGTTTTTCCATGATGAAATGGAAGTCAATGATTTAACTGGCAACCGCCCGCTTAATCCCGTCACAAACCAGGAAGCCGAATCATTTCACGGTGTAAACTACCGCTATGAACCTCTTGAGAACCGCCTGAGGCTGGTGGAGGAAGGAGTCGTGTCACCTGAAGTGGAAGGCGAGGAAGTTCATCATGATTCCTGGACATTTGGTGATCCCGCCACTCCTATTCTGCGCGGCTACCGGGATGATCCGGCTATTATCCGCCTTATTCATGGAGCTGCCAAAGAAACGCATGTATTCCACTACCATGCACATCAGTGGCTCAGGGATCCGGGGAATGTGCAGTCAGAAATTATTGATGCCCAGTCAATCAGCCCGCAGACGCACTACAATGTCCAGCCACTATACGGGCTTGGCAGCCTGCCCGGTTCCATTGGCGATGTTATCATTCACTGTCATTTATATCCTCACTTTGAAGTAGGAATGTGGGGAATGAACCGTATTTTCGATAAACTCCAGGATGGAAGCCAGTGCTACCCGAACGGCAGGCCGATTGCGCCGCTCCAGCCTCTGCCGGACCGCCCCCTTCCTCCGCTTCCAACAAAAGAACAGCCGGGGTTCCCCAATTTTATTCCGGGAAAAGTGGGCTGCAAGGCGCCAAGGCCTCCTCTCGGTATTGTCGGCGGCCGGGAAATGACCGAACTTGAAAAAAATGCGGCCATACCAGATGCCAGGCCGGGCGCTGTTTTTGTTGATACGAGCCTGGGTAATCCGTTTGTCGTAGAATTTAATGTATCTCTTATCGAATTGCCCATTGTTTATAACAAGCAGAGCTGGTATGACCCAAAAGGAAGAATATATGTGCTCGATGAAGAAGTGGATGATGTGCTGTCTGGCAAAAAAGAGCCCGAGCCGCTTGTGTTGCATGTGCCGGCTAATACCTGTATTCGTTTAAATTTTACCAATCGGCTGCCCCATATACTTGATGGTGATGCATTCCAGCTGGTCACCCGCACTTATGAGTCGGCTTTTCATGTTCATTTTGTCAAATTTGATGTTCTGGTTGCCGATGGTTCCAATGTTGGCTGGAATTATGACAGCTCTGTTCTGCCGAATGAAACAATCCGCTATGAATATTTTGCTGATACCGAATTAAAAGCTTTTTTCGTTCATGATCATTTATTTGCTCTTTCGCATCAGCAGCACGGTGTTTTCGGAGCGATTGTCGTTCAGCCCCGCTTTTCCAGGTTCCTTGATTCTGAAACCGGTGAAGAAACAGAATGCGGTGCCCAGATTACTGTCCATAACCCGCTTATCCCTGACTACCGTGATTTTTCCCTGTTCGTCCAGGATTTCGTTTATTTGTTTGATAAAGACGGCTGTCCGATCCAGCCGCCGCAGTACCCCGGTTCTCTGGATGACCCCGGCATTTTTGCGGTTAATTTTAAAAATGAGCCGCTGCAATTCCGGCTCGGCAAGAACTGTGATCCGGCATATTCATTCAGCTCTTATGTGAACGGCGACCCGGTTACCCCCATCTTATACGCTTATGAAGGAGACCCGATCCGGATTCGACTGCTGCAGGGTGCCCATGAAGAATCCCACAGCTTTAACGTTCATGGATTAAGGTGGCCGCAGGATCGTCCGAGCGAAGATTCCGAGCTTCGTTCGCAGCAGCATATCGGTATTTCAGAATCCTTTACATTTGAAATGTATATTCCAAAATCCGGAGACTATTTATGGGCTTTTGAAACAGAAGAAGATGTGTGGAATGGCACATGGGGACTGATCCGGGCCTATGATCAGGAAGTGGAGCACTTAATTCCATTGGCTGACCAGCCGCTGCCCGAACCGAGAACAAGACCGCTGCCGGAAGTAACCGGAAAACCGCCGGCGCCTGCCGATCCGCAGTGCACGCTGCCGCCAGAATTGGCGCATGATCCGCCCGTCCGGCAATACAGCGTAGTCGCGTTTCAAACGCCGATTTTATATAACTCATTTGGCGACCATGATCCGTACGGCATCGTGTTTGCTTTGGAAGAAAATGTAGAGGACATTTTATCGGGCAAAAAAAATCCTGAGCCTCTTGTGCTTCGAGGCAATATTGGAGATCTTGTGGAAGTGACATTAACAAGCCGGCTGCAATTGGATTTGTTTCCATTTACAGACGGCGTTCACCCATACCCTCCAGTGAAGGAGCAGGGCTTTTATCCGCCTTCTCTGCGAATTTCCCTGCACGCCAGCCTGCTTGATTATGACGTAACAACTTCGAGTGGGGACACCGTCGGCTTTAACCCGGACCAGACAGTGGGCCCTGGTGAAACAATTACGTACCGCTGGCATGTGCAGTCAGCACTGGGGACCTGTGCCATGTGGGATATGGCTGACCTGCGGAACCACCGCTCATTTGGAACGTTCGGCGCTTTCATTGCGGAACCCCGTTTCACAACGTACCATGATCCTCGTACGATGGAGCCCGTGGTCACCGGCACAGATGTAGTGCTTAAAAATCCGCTTGCCGGTTCATCCAGAGAATTCGTTTTGATTATGCATGATGGTGTCCGCCTGGAAGATCAGCAGGGCAAAGTCATTATTGATCCGGTTGACGGCGTCCTTTTGGAATCCGACCCCGATGACGAAGTCGACACGTATGATTTCGGCTCGCGCGGCTTTAATTACCGAACGGAGCGGCTGATCAACCGCTTTAAAAAGCATCCGGTTTTAGGCGATTTGTTCAGTTCAACGGTACACGGCGATCCGGCCACTCCTGTTTTTGAAGCATACGCCGGTGATCCTGTTATCATCCGGCTCACCAATCCATCAGAACGGAGAAGAACCCACACGTTTCATTTACACGGCCATAACTGGAAACAGGATCCAAGAGAGCTGGATTCCAGTGATGTTTCAGTTGTCGGCCACATGGTTGCGGGTGAAGCACACGATTTGTATTTGCTGGGCGGTGCAGGAGGCACTTTCAATTATCCAGGTGACTATATGTACCGTTCGGGCAACATTCGCTGGGATATTGAGCAGGGCATGTGGGGCATTATCCGCGTTCACAGCAAACCACAGCCTCATTTGCCTCCTCTGGACTATTGACACAAAACAGGTCAAGCTGAAAATCGGTGCTCTGCACCGGAGCACCGATTTTTCCGAACCGCTTTCGACTAAAAAATTACATTTTGTCTACATGTTCGACCATCTTGATTTGATCGAATTGAACAAGCAGCACTTTTTTCGTAAACTCGTGCTTGTTTTTGTCTTTTTTCACTGCGCTGACAATTTCAACAAAATCGCTTCCTATAAAGGTAATTTTCCCATGCACTCTAACGTTTTCTTCAAGAACCATTCTCACACGGCAATCTATCAGCTGCCGCAGGCGAAACGCCATGCCGCTTCTTAATCCGCTTAGGCGGACGCGGAAATTGTCATCGCATAAACAGCTGTCTGCGAAGTAATGAAATCGTCCATGTGAATCATGGCTGTACCCATCATGATAGGAAAGGCGGCTGCGAAAACAACGGCTGCATCTATTATGATGCCGGCCAAAACGATAATCGTCCAAATACGAGTGGCGGGCATGCCGATTGGAATCGCTATGGCGGTATCGGTCCTTGCAGCTGCAGAAATCATGATGTTCTCGGAAATCATGACAATGGCAGTTTAGTGTACTCATTTTTCTTTCCTCCTTTTTCTTTAAAATGAACGCCAATCCACCGAAAAAGCATACAGAAAAGCTGCGTGGCGATTTTGTTTTGCTTCTTACAGCTTGCTATTATTTTATGCTTGACTGCTAGATACGAATAAACCCCTTGCCCTTTTCCGTGAAAAAATGGAATTTTTTCTTTTAAATCACAAGTAAAAACCATTCACATACAATATGAAGAAAAACCAAGACCGTTTTCCAATCACGGCAAAAATACTACGTTTGATTTGGAAAGGAAGTATCCATATGGAGGAAAACCATTTGAATGATATAAAAAAGCCGGCTTTTCCTTCTCCGTCCTCCTGTCTTCCCGAAGAAGAACAGGAAGAACTCGAGGCTAAGATTGAGGAAGCCAATGATCTGCTGCTGAATCTTGCGTTATCAAACGAGCAGTCGGAAGAAGGAAGAAGAGTTTCATTTGAGGGCTTAATCGGCCAGTGGGCAGAAGTCATTCTTATACGTGAAGCGGAAAAAGACATGGCAGCTGCTGAAGAAACAGGAGATCAAGCTACAAAATCCAATATCAGAAAAAGTATTTTACTAAAAAAAAACCTGGCAGTCCGACAAACAGCGAAAAGCCGTGCCGTTTCTCCAAAAGCAAATATCCGCCGAAAAAAGCTGAGTCAAAAAGCTGCACGAAAAAGCACTGCCCTTTTTTATAAGCAGTCTGGACGTGTTGAAGTCGCTGGACGTGATTTCGTGCTTTTAAAGAAAAAAGAACAGGAAATTATCATTCCATTTTTAAAAATACAGGTGGTAAAATCCTTTACACGCCATCCTGGACTGGATAAAGAGCCGGCGCTGCTCAATATTGATCCTGCGCTCCGCCGGTTACTTATGTTTCAATTCGGCGAAACGGTCGCTTCTTCCCCTGCGCTGCTTCACCTTTTCTTCAAAATAACACTGCCCATTTTTTTGCTTGGCTATCTGCATAAAAACGTAAAAGTAATTCTTCCTGGCCAGGTTATTACCGGCGTTATCCATGAAGTAGACCAGGAAGCCGTAACCGTTATTTCCATAAAGAAAGAACAGAAAATAATAATACCCCTTTCTGCTGTTCAGGCAATTATTTCATCAGCCTTTTAATGCGCTGGAAAAATCCTTCTCTTTTCCTTAATTATCTACCATATGGCTGTTTTTGTTGAATAAAAACATGTTTTCCTAAATAAAAAATGGCTGGTTTCTTTTCCACAAAGAAGCCGGCTTTTTTTGTTTCACCGGCTTAACAGTTAAAAACAACATAGTAATCCGTACTTTTGCCTGTAAACAAAACAACAGCAAGGCAGCATTACGCGGTCCAGCAAACCATCTGACCATTATTTTGTTCATTACACGGGTTAAATATCGAAAAAGGGAGAAGATATTGTGTGAAACGCGCTCTGCAAAGATTTTAAAGACGAAGGAGGAACGAACATGACAATAAAATATGTAACAGCTCTGTTAATAAAATTTGTAATGGTCACATTTGTTCTTTGGATTGTCTTGGGCGGACTGTATAACGTTTCTATTGGCGATATTCTGACGACCAGCGTTCTGCTGACCGGTGTGGGCTTCCTTATCGGAGATCTGTTTCTTTTGCCCAGATTCAAAAACACCGTTTCCACACTTGCGGATTTCGGTTTAGCACTGCTGGTCGTGTGGGCACTGGGAGCTCTTTTGTTTGAAGGCCCCATTCCATTAGGAACCGCTGCTTTTTTGTCTGCTGTTATCATTATGGCTGGCGAATTCTTTTTCCATATGTACCTGCAGAAGCAGGGACTTACAAAAGGACTGCAAAAAGGACAAAAAAGTTCTGCTAATAATAAGGCGAATACTTCTAAAACTGTGTCCACCTTTAAATACCAGACAGAAGCTGGCTCTGACATGGCAGTCCGGCCTGTAACCAAAAATGCTAAAGCAAACGGCAAACAAGTCTCCAATGCCCAGCTGGACAAGAGGAAAAATATTGCTGTCACCCAGTATAAAACAGAAGCCGGGTCTGATATGGCGGTTAAACCTGCCAAAAACACCAATGCAAACGGCAGCCAGGTCTCAGCGGGACAGTCTAATAAAACCAAAAACAATGCCAGTGATCCATACCGGGCAGAAGCCGGCTCTGACATGTCAGTGAATCCAGCAGTTAAAAACACCAGCATAAACAGCGGCCTCGGCTCACCGGTCCGATCCGGCAAAACAAAAAACGATGCCAGTAATTCATACCAGGCAGAAGCCGGGTCTGATATGTCAGTCAAGCCTGAAGCCAAAAGCTCCAACACAAACGGCAGCCAGTACTCGGCGGGACAGTCCGGTAAATCCCAAAACAATGCTGGTGATCCGTACCAGGCGGAAGCCGGGTCTGATATGTCAGTCAAGCCTGTTGCTAAAAGCTCCAATGCAAATGGCGGCCAGGGCTCGCCAGGGCAGTCGGGAAAAACAAAAAATAATGTTGATGGTCTGTACCTGGCAGAAGCTGGAGCTGACATAGCAGGTACTCGCACAGCCAAAAAGGCTCCTGTAACCGATGAACAGAACGAAGCAGGACAGTTAAATGTACAAAACACTATTTCCGTGGCAGATCCATACCAGACAGAAGCTGCGGCCGATATGGCGATAAGGGCTGCTATTCAAGACCTTATTACCGAAGACCAGGGCTCTTCTAACGGCTCCAATAAGAAGAAAAACATTGCTGTTGACCAGTATAAAACAGAGGCCGGCTCAGAAATAACGATAAAGCCTGCCGGTACAAAGGGAAAAGAAAAACAAAAGAAAAGCAAAAGAAAATAATTTTTCAATAAAAACAAATGAATGCTTAATTAAATCCAGTCCTCGCTGAAAGGACTGGATTTTCTGTCACATTAGGAATAGTTTCCTATCCAGAGAACTCCGTAAAGATATAAATAACACTGTCATTGCTGCGGCGATAAGGGTAGAATTACGCTTTTTGCCTCCGCCGTTTCCTATATATAAGAATTTCTTTTAAAACGCAGCGTGGTGAGCTGCGGGCTGGCACCTGCTGTTTATCTAACACGGTTAATTTTTAATAACTGCGGCAAGCTATATAAGCAATACTCATGAACAGGAGGATATTGAAATGAATTTAACGGATAAAATGACTTTTCATGTGTCCGGAGCCTCAGAAAAGTTTAAAACAACCATAAAATCAAAGCAGCATGAAATTATTTTGGATGAACCGAAAGAGATCGGCGGCAGCGATGCAGGTCCCGATCCACTTTCCTACCTTCTCGCTTCACTGGCAGGCTGTGAAAACATTATTGCTGTTATGGTGGCACAGGAGATGGATTTTGACCTGCAATCTTTACAATTTGATGTCAAAGGCCAGTTAGACCCGAAAGGTATGCGAGGAGAAACAGGAGCGCGTGTTTTTTTTGAAAAAGTGTGGTTTAAAGTAATCGTCAACACGACTGAATCGGATGAACGAATCGCTGAATTAAAAGAAAAAACAGATGCCCGCTGCCCTGTGTTGACAATGATGAGAGCAGCCGGAATTGAACTGGAAATCGACTGGACAAAAGGATAATTGCTTTTGCTTGAGGCTGCCGACAAAGTCGCCAGCCTTTTTTTTATGAAAGCTTCTGGCAGGCAAGCGGGCCTATCGCCTGCCAGATGGAAAGGCGGCTCCACGGATACACGCTGAAGCAGCATAAATACGGATTTATGCTGTCATTCATTTGACTTACCCCTTTATATAAAAACTGGCGCCGTCTGCCTGCTCCACTCCGGCTTTTTTCACTTCCCGCATTAACGCGAAAAGCGCATTATCTTTTTGCTTTGCTTCAATCATTACATCAATTTGCGGTACACTCCCCTTTATGCGCTGAAGAAAATCCAGAAACTCTTTTGCATCAATAAAATCTGCATGTGCCCTGAAATCCGTTTCGGATTTCGGGCTCGATATATGCATTTTCACAGGCAGTTTTGAAGAACTCCATGTTTTTGTAACACGCTCCCACTTTTCTTCCCAATTTTCTCCTTCTTCATGGTTTGCCCGGTAATGATGATAATCAAAAACAAGCGGCAGGCCGATTTTTTCACAAAGATACAGCACATCACTGAGCGTAAATGTTTTATCATCATTTTCAAGCATAATCATTTTCTGTAGGGAAACAGAAATCCGGCCCCAATTGGTTAAAAACTGCTCTAATGCCTTCTCCTTGTTGTTATAAGCACCGCCTACATGAATGACGCACCGCTGTTCCGGCTCAATGCCCATTTCTTTTAAAAGCAGTTTATGCATATGAAGCGTTCGGACGGCTGTTTTTAAAATATCTGTTTTTGGTGTGTTTAACACCACAAAATGATCCGGATGAAAATCAACCCTCATTTCCGGGTGTTCCTTTAAATAAGAACGAATATTACCGAGGCTTTCCTTAAGAGGCGGCATATAGTTCCAGTCAGGAAGATCGGGGTGATGGGCCATTGGGATAATTTTAGAGCTCAGCCGAAAGAAATTGATATCATGTGCCGCATTGTGGCGGAGCAGGCGAAGACAGTTGGTTATATTGGATATAGCAATACGTTCTAATTTATGAATGGCTGCTTCCCTGTCCTTGATTTTTGAAAACTGGGCATGTGTCATTGTCTGCGACGGAGAACCGTTTTTTACGTTCATGCTCATAGCGGCATAGCCAAGACGGACTAAAGTCATCTCTTCACTCCTTTTCTTTCTATTTTGCCCAGAATAAAAAGCGGCATACTGCGTGGAAAGAGGAGCTGCACTTCAATATTTTTCGCTCTTTGTCCTCATACTACATTTTGAGGTGAAAAGCATGTACAAATTATTGTCTCATAACGATTTGGATGGTGTTTCCTGTGGAATTTTGGCAAAGCTTGCTTTTGGATCGGACGCTGCTGTCCGCTACAACTCCATTTCCGGCTTAAACCAGGAAGTCCAATGGTTCCTGGAAAATGGCGATCCAGGCACCTTTCTTTTTATTACGGATTTATCTGTGAATGAAGAAAACGAACAAAAGCTTAATGATTTTTATCAGTCAGGCGGAAAGGTCCAGCTGCTTGACCATCATAAAACCGCCCTTCATTTAAACAACTATGACTGGGGGCATGTCGTTATAGAAGAGGAAGAAGGCCGCTTAGCCTCGGCTGCTTCTTTGCTGTACAACTATTTAATTACGTACGAATATTTAACTCCTTCTCCCGCAGCTGATGAATTTGTAGAACTCGTCCGGCAATACGATACTTGGGAGTGGGAAAAGCATGGAAACCGGCAGGCCCAGAGGCTGAATGCTCTTTTCTTTTTAATTTCCATTGATGAATTTGAAGAAAAAATGATAAACCGGCTCAAAACAAGCGATCACTTTTTCTTTGACGAGCTGGAAGAAAAAATACTCGATATGGAGGAAAGAAAAACAGAGAGATATATTCGGCGAAAAAGACGTGAGCTTATCCAGGCGCCTGTTGAAAATCAGTTTGCCGGCATCGTATTTGCTGAGTCATATCATTCTGAGCTTGGAAATGAGTTGAGCAAGGACTGCCCTCACCTGGATTACATTGCTATTATTAATGCCGGCAGCCGGAGAATCAGCTTTCGAACGATCCATGATTCAGTCGATGTTTCAGAAACGGCAGGCTTTTTTGGCGGCGGCGGCCATGCGAAGGCAGCTGGCTCTCCGCTGACTGCCGACGCTTTCCGGCGGTTTGTTACCGAGACATTTGAATTGGAGCCATTAAAAGAGGATGCAAAGCGGAACCGGTATAATACAAAAAGCAGCTCGTTTGGCACTTTGTACGAAAACCGCCAGGGAGAATTCTTTCTTCTCTCTCCAGTGAGTGAACAGGAGTGGAAAATTGAACATAATCAGGCTTCCCTTCCCGAAACCTTTGCAAGCTTCCAGGAAGGAGAAACCTTTCTAAAGCGCACCCATGCCGCATGGCTGGTCCGAGATGAAGCCTTTGTACGCTACTTGATGGACTGCGCCAAAAAGGTGAAGCAGGATAACTAATCTGAAAGCTGTAAGCAGCTCTGGCTTACACTGAAGCATTCTTATTAGGTATGCTCTTATCATTCTGTAAAAAAAAGAAATACTTTCCAGGCTAAATCGAAAGCATCTAAGAGTGTTCGGGACCCCGGTGCATATATGGATCACTGTGCTTTCTCCATATATGGATGTGGGTAGGGGAATTGAGCTAGAAACAACCGATTGATTTTCTTTTACCTATAAGACATGGATAGACAAAAAGCTTTCACGCCCGCTTTTTCAGAAACACAACGGGCGGAGGGCTGACGGCGGAGACTTCCGTGGGACGAGCGGACAGGTGAAACAGACGGCACGCAGTGGCGCTGGTTCACTGTTCGCCCCACAGAAAAGCGCAGCCGGCAGACTGCAGCCACGGATCCTGACTTTAGAAGAAAACAGCTTATTTTGGATGCTGATAAGAAAAAAACAGTCCAAAAACGAATATCTTCTTGATAGATCTGTTTTTCAGTAATGTGGAAGCACCCTTATTAAAAGCAAGGGTGCTTTTATTCTTTGGCCAGTGCCGAGAAAGCTTTTTTAAACAGGGCATCAATGCTTTTCTCGCTTAAATAATGCTTCTTGTTGACAGAGTTTACCTCAATAACAGCAAAGCCATTCTCAAATTTTATTTCACCTATCAATTCCAGCTTGCTTTCCGTACCGGTTCTGACCTCAATTGCCTTCTCCTTTTTCAGCAAATCCAACTGATAATTGAGGATTGAGAAAAACGCCTTTTTTCCATCATATCTATTAATCTTTACAACGGAAGCATCTTTTTCTACGATTTCCCTGGTTAACATATTAAACCGCATTTCAAACAGCAAAACAGCTTCTTCAAAGTTCGTCGTTCTTTTGCTTGTAATAATGTTGCTTACCCGCTCCACCAACAATGATTTCCATTCTTCCATTTGATTCCCCCCTTTTCCCCTACATATTTCTAGATGAAAAAGGATAAACCTACATCAATCGTTCATCAAATTCCTACAATACCTGACAGAAACAATACCTTCCTTAAAACTATTATACTTTCAACTAAAAAATGCCCGCTTCCACATAACCATTCAGACCTCAATCCGTATCTTTTACTTCGCTACTTTGCGCAAAGCCTTCCGGAAAAGCAAAAAGCCGGAAATCTCCGGCCCGCTGTTCGATTTAATATCATAAACAAACCTGCCTCACTTCGCAGAAGGGAATGTGCTGCAGTCCCTCCCTATTTCACTTCATATGTTTTAGTTGCGACATGTTCTTTCCCCAGGTAAAACGTATCGGATCTCAGCCCCAGTCTCAGCGTTTCCAGTGGAATCGGGTCAGTGAAAGAAATATTAGCAAGGTTGACATTAGGTCCGGCAATATTGATAAAAGTCGTCTGCATTTGCTTGGATGGCGCTTCAAAAATAATTTTTTTCATATCGATGCCGGCTTCAATGATTTTATCAATAATTTCCGGGCGGATTTCTCCATTCCCCCGGCAAATTCCACTTGTGCCGCTTTCTCTTGCTTCTGTGATAACCTTTGCGGAACCTGCATCCAGATCCTCTAAAATCCATTCAACCCATTCAGATGCATTCTGGCGCATTGCTTTTATACTGTCTTTGGCTCCTACTTCACTGAACACAATAAAATCCTTGGAAAACCTTTTAATGTATAAAGCTTTTTCTTTATTAGTCATATCTATCGTGCCATTGGATATTTCCATATACCTGCAGTCAAATTTCCGAAGCAGCTTTTCATAGTCACTTACTTTATCCTGGCTTACGAATTTCTCAAATAATGTTCCGCCAAAAAAGAAATTGACGTCGTTTTCATGAAGACAGGCAATTTTCTTCTCTAAATGCTTTGTTACCACCGATGTGCCCCAGCCAAATTTAACAAAGTCAATATACTGCCCTGAGCTGTTAAGGGTATCTTCAAAAAAATGTAATGGAACCCCATTGTCAATCAGCACGGTAATGCCGTCCATTCTTGGTTTGCTCGTTCTTTCCGGCAAATTGAGCCCAGTGTAAATCATATTTGCACCTCCACGATTTTTGGCAGGCTATGCTCCTGGTTCACTTCCATGACAAAATCCGATTCCAGCTCCTTCACACAAACAGCTATATCCCCGGCTTTAAATTCCGGCCGGCTGCTGTCAAAAAATTTCTGTGCAGCCTCTGATCCTGTTATTCGCAGCTCTGTGCTGCCTGCAGACTCAGAGCCGCAGCCCTCAATAATACTCTTCATATATTCCGCACAGGCCAGGTCATCATCTCCTGTTGGATGCGAAGCAATAATCTGGATTTTTTGACCGGGTCCAAATGTTTTTTGAATGTATTGTGCAGTGGTTTTTGCATTGGAAAAACCCGTTACATATACATGGCCCGCATTTAACGCGTTTAATGCCGCTCTTACCCCGTTGGTTGTTTTCTGGACAAGCACCCTTCCTGCCAGATCCGCTTCAAGGAGGCTCATAGGAGAATTATCAAAATCGAATCCGGGGATATGCAGCCCTTTTTCTTCACCTGCGAGCATGTACTCCGGATAATTTTTTTTCAATTCAAAAGCTGATTCAATTGTTTCTGCAAGCAAAATTTCTTTTGCTCCCTTTATGAACGCATAATGGGCAAAAGTAAAAGCACGTATCACATCAATGACAATATTCACATCAGCACGGGTTAACTGATGAGAATGGCCCTGATAAATTTCAACTGCCATCATGTGCTCCTTTCTTGTTTACATATTCATCCATTTTCTCTTTAAATCTAGATAAGAACGTCCCCCCATCTCGCTTTATCAGCATATACCCAATTTATTCTCCCACTTTTGGGATGGTTCTTGATTTTTTTATCCTGCGTACAGGAATCCTTTTCCTTGAACTATTTTTCTGGAACTGAATAAACTGCCTTTAGGACTTTACCTATTTTCACTTTCTTATGTATGGAGCGGGAAAAAGTGCAGCACTTCTTTTCCAATTTCATGAGGCCGCTTGGATGCGGACAGGTAAGCTGATTACATGGTCAACGGATAGATTTGGGCCTCACTCGGATTGATAGGAGCTGGAGACTAGTATGATTATTTTATTGGCTTTCACTGTGTCTTTTTTCTTCGCGATGAATATCGGGGCAAGCGGGGCCGCTGCTTCTATGGGCATTGCCTATGGTTCCGGCGCGGTGAAAACGAGACGGATCGCTTTATTGATTTGTGCAGCCGGTGTTCTGCTGGGGGCTGCATTGGGTGGAGGCGAAGTGGCGAAAACACTCGGATCAGGGCTCATTCCCCAGGAATTAATCAGCATCAATATTTCGCTTATTATTCTCAGCTCTGCCGCTCTTTCCCTTTTTATTGCAAATATTTCCGGTATCCCACTTTCAACAAGTGAAGTAACCGTAGGAGCGATCGTCGGCGTTGGTATTGCGTATAAAAAGATATTCGTTGGCACATTATTATCGATCATGACCTATTGGATCCTGATTCCGGTTATCGCTTTTTTTCTTACCCTGGCTTTAAACAGGGCTGTAAAATACGCGGAATCCCGCTTCCTGTTTTTAAAAGAAGCGCGATGGATAAAAATCTTGTCTATTTTAGTGATTTTCACCGGGTTTCTTGAAGCCTTTTCAGCTGGCATGAACAATGTGGCCAACTCTATCGGTCCGCTTGCCGCATCCGGGCTCATTTCTATTCAAAACGGAATTGTTATTGGCGGACTGTTTGTAGCCATAGGCGCTGTCTTGCTCGGCAGCAGGGTAATTGAAACAAATGGAAAAAAGATTACAGAGCTGAGCCTGCTTCAAGGCAGTGCCGTTTCGGGCCTGGGTGCTACACTGGTTATTATTGCTTCTCTTTTCGGTATCCCCGTCCCTCAAACGCAGGTTACCACCTGCAGTATTCTTGGAATCGGCTTTTCCGATAAAGGATTTCAAATTTTTGAAAAAGGCATTATCAGCCGGCTGCTGAAGGTATGGCTCGTATCACCGCTTTTTTCCCTGGTTATTTCATATAATCTTGTCAAATTGTTTTTGGACTTTGATATTTATGCAGTCGTTGTCGGTGTATCCGTTTTTATCGCTACCATCGGATCAATCAGCCTGATTAAGCCCATCGGCCTTACAAAACCTGTTTTGTTTAAGGAAGGAAACAAAGCAAAATAACTAAAAAAGGACCTGTTCAGCAAAGCTGCTGTCTGGTCCTTTTTGTTAAGAAGGGCTTCGATTAATTTTCAATTTCCTTGACGTTGATAAATTTGATAACAACAAATAAAAGGAGCAGTGCCAGTACACCTGCTGTAATGTAACCCGTGTTAAGGTATTTTTTCATAAGAAGCGACATTAATGGCGGACCTGCTGCGACTCCGGCAAACCGCGCCGCGCTGTAAAAGGAGGTAATGGTTCCCCGTTCTTCTTTTTTCGTGTTTTCGGTAATAATGGCATCAAGCACCGGCATGATTGCTCCCATTGCCATTCCCAAAATACTGGTCACAATAAGAAGAAGAATAAGCTGCTTGCTCACAAAGCCGACAAAAACAACACTGATAGCCCAAACAATTAAGCATACGATGATGATTTTTCTCATCGTTGGCAGATTTCCTTTGATTTTCCGGCCGGTTATATAAGCAACGATACAAAGCACAGTAAGTGGAATAGCTAACACAAAGCCTTTTTTGATGCCGTTAATATCATGAATTTTTTCAAGAATATCGGATAAATAAAATAAAACACTGAATAGAACAAGCATCGTAAAAAAGCCAAGAGTAAACAGAGTAAACAGCCATTTCCCTTCTTTTTTAAGTGTTTTCATTGTGTTTTTCAAAAATACTTTAAACTTCACAGGATCTTCTCTTTCTGGTTCCTTCACCAGGAAAAAAATCATGGCAATAGAAATTAAACTAAAAACGGAAATCGCAAAAAACGGAAGAAACCATAAGAAAGCGGCAAATACAGAACCAAGAATAGGGCTTAATGCTTTCCCAAATGTGTTTGATGTTTCAATGGTTCCCAGACAGGTACTTGCTTGTTCATCGTCATTTTTGTAAAGGTCCCCTACCAGCGGCAAAATAATTGGCATTGCTCCTGATGCCCCGATCCCCTGCAAAATCCTCCCGATAATAATCCATGTGTACGGATCATCTATTTTCCAGGAAGCAAATCCGGCAATTAGCCCCCCTATTAACGCCAGAATTAAACTCGGTATAATGACTTTTTTTCGCCCCAGCCGGTCTGATAAGTATCCTGCTATTGGAATAAGAAAAACAGCGGAAACGGAATAGCTTGTAATGACCATACTTGACTGAAAGGGAGAAATCCCTACTTTTTTTTCCAGTATTGGAAGCACCGGAATCAGCATAGAGTTCCCCAGCGTCATAACAAGAGGAATCGATGCCATACTAAGAACGCACCATCTGCTTACTTTTGCTGCACTTTTTCCCACATCAGCACCTCAATTATCACTTGATCTGTTTTCGTTCATTAAATGTATGGTTTCCTGATGTATTGTTTTTATGCAACAAAGCATACACTATAAGGCGGGACCAGCACGCCACTCCATACTTAATTAAGGATGATTTATTTGAAAATCAGCGGAAACCAATATGCCGCGCCGGCGCCGGCCTATCGCGGTTTATTCAGGAAGTATTCTCTTGTCACGTTTGGAGCAGTCATACAGGGATTTGCTATGGGTGTGTTTTTATTTCCTAATTTCATTCCTTCCGGGGGAGGAGCCGGCCTTACTGTACTGCTGAATTATTGGTTTCATATTCCGCTGAGTATTGCTTTATGGATTGTGAACTCGTCTATGCTTTTATTTGCTGTTCACTATTTAGGGGGCATTAGTGCTCTCGGCACTCTCCTCGGCATCACGATCACTTCTGTTTCAGTTAATATCTTTGACACATACTTGAACTCGCCCTTTTCAAATGTTTGGATTGATTTATTATTAGGTTCTCTTTTTTTTGGGACAGGCGTTTCGGTTCTTCTCAGACAGGGAGTTTCAAACGGTGGAATGGGCATTATCGCTTTAATTATTTCCAAATACAAAAATGTTAATCCCGGCACTCCTCTGTTCTGGATTAATGGCGTTATTTTTTTAATAACGGCTTATGTTATCGTATGGGAAATTGTTGTTCAGGCTGTTATCTGCCAGTGGCTTTCTACTAGAGTGATTACCTGGCTATACAATATGTATCTTCCTAGGAACCTCGTAACATTCGACTTTTTCTCGCGGAAAAAATAAGAAAAAATACAGTTCTTATTGCAGCATATACAAAGCTGCCAGATATTTTTTATTTATTTTCGTAGTTTTTATGTATATAAGTTGAATGCAGCTTTTTACATTGTCAGTTTACTGTCCTGTTAGAATTCTTTTGAAAAACAGTATAGTGGGCTGCGGGCTGGCGGCTTCGCTTTCCTGCAGGGCAGCTGAGATCGGTGGAGCAGGCAGGCGGAAACGAGCTCAACGCCTGCCCCATGGAACGCGGAGCCCCGCGAATGCCGCTTCACTTACCTGGACTAAGCGCTGTTTTTATACGCTTTTCTGAGAAGCAGTATGTAAACTTATTCATTCAATTTATATAAAATAAAATGAATCGTCCCGCCATTGCTCCAGTTTCCTTCCCGCCGGCACCTGCATATGCTGGTATGAAGAATGAACTTTACGAAAAGGAGCAAACGGCATAATGAGTGATTCTCAAAAAAATCCAAAAGTATTATCCGATAAAATCATTGACCTGCTTGTCAGTAATACTTTTCAAAAAAATGGCGTCAATGTAGAGAAAGCAAAACAAAAATTATCTGACGAACAGAAGCAGATGCTTAAAGATTTAGTGACAGACTTGACCAGCCAGGTGAATTCTTTTGTTAAAGAGCAGCCTTCCCAGCAGAAAAAGCCAAAATAACAATTTTTCTCTTTAAAGCGTCTATAAACAGACGTTTTTTTTATTTCTGAAAATAGTTACATACGCCGTTACCCAGAGACTAAGAACCTCATAAAGTATTGTATAACGTAGAAAAGGAGGGTTAGAACTATGGCAAAATACTCTGATGAGCATAAGCATAAATGCCAGTGCAAAAAGTGTGAGCGCAAAAGCCGCCAGGATGTACAGGATGCAGAGGAAATGCGGGTTTTGGAAGATATGCGGGATGATGCAGAGGTTCTGCAGCCCGGCACTCAGGCTTCCATTATCGATCAGGAATCTGACGAACTTGTATGGATCAAAGATTCTTGCAACATTGACGTTCAGTCAACAGATACACAAGCGGCTGTTTCTCTTCAAGTAGGCCTGCAGCTGGCGATTGCGTTAGTCATCAGCATTACTATCGGTGATTCAGATGAAGGTCAGACGGTTGCCCAGGATCTCTTCCAGTATCTTGATGCAGATCAAACAAACAAACAGAGAATTCTGATTGACAACTCCAAAGATGTAACTGTCACAACAACGGATACGGACCTGTCTGTCAATATCCAGGCACTTCTTGAAGTTCTGGTTGCACTGGTTGTTAGATTAGATGTGCTGTAACCTGACACTCTTTACTTAAAAGCGAAAGGGGTGAATAACATGAGTGAAAAAAAATGGAGAGCACTTGATCATTGTGATACTGAGAAGCAGGATGCAGAGGTTTTACAGGAAGGTGATCAAGAGGCTGTTACAAAGCAAGATTCGTTTGAATGGATTATTGTAAAAGATTCCGAAGACGTGGAAGTCCAGACAACGGATACACAGGCAGCTGTTTCATTACAGGTCGGAATCCAGGTAGCCATTGCGGTGGTTATCAGTCTTACGCTTGGTGACAACGACCAGAGCAAGGCAGTTGTCCAGGATCTTAAACAGTTTATGAAGACAAAACAGCGAAACACTCAAAAAACAGTCATTGAAGGGTCCAAGCATGTAAAAGTAACAACGACAGACATTGATCTGGCTGTTAACATCCAGGCATTACTTCAAATTCTTCTAGCTGTCGTAGCCAAGCTGGATATTCTTTAACCGCTTTTCCAGCTTAAGCCGGCGGACTCCTTTTCGATACATCTGTCTGCCTTTCTTCAATGAAAAGACAGGGCAGAGTTTGGATAAATAACTCTCTAAAGAAATTAATCCAGCGAGAGGGACCGCCCTCTCGCATTCTTCATTTTACCTGGAGCCCCCTCCCTGGCTATAATCATTTAAGAACAAACCGTCTCTGCCCGTTTTGATTTTGCAGTTCAAACAAAGCCGGATCGCGGACAAAGCGCTTTAAAAGCCCGCAGGCCTCCTGGTCTGTTAATTCATCAGGAACCGCAATACCTCTAAATGACACAGAGGAAACAAAGGCCTGAAAATCGTATTTAAACTCATAATCACCTACATAAGCAAGCGCCAGTTTCCCCTTCCAATCAACCCGGTATGCCCCATTCTCGTTTTTGGTAAACCTGATGGTGTGAAAAGCTGCCGCATCGTGGCCAAGCAAATAAACATCAAATGCGGTCAGCTCGGGATCCCACTCTTCCTGCTCCTCCTCCGATAAAAAATCAACCTTGTATTTCTTTCCATCCAGTTCTTCGAGGTTAAAAGGCGCCTTATCATTCCCTGCTAAAAAGCCTTTATAGCTCCATTCCTCTGATGATAAAGTACAGCTATGATAATTGTTCCAAACAATTTTTGCTTTCCAGTCACTCTCCTCCTCCCCTTCCTCCATGTCTTCCTCGTCTGCATCCTCTTCGTAATAATCAGCAGTTTCTAAATGGAAATCAAAATACAGGCCATTTTTTTCACTTATCTCTTCCTCATATTTAAAATGGGCATTCCATTTAAAATCAATAATTCTGTGTCCCTGAGGCCAGGGGTTGTCCAAAAAATAAATCCGGTCCATATTCACATACCTCTTTCCAAATTAATCAATGACTTTATGTTAAAGTGGCTGCTGGATATTATAGTAAAACAAGTTAAATAAAAATAGGAATATACCTTCAGGCTGTCGAATGACTCATAAGGTACTTTCTTTTAAAACAAATCTCAAAGGAGGATGAAAATGAGCGAACAAGCAGGCCAGACACGAAAAAAAGGAAAGCTGGGCCAGACGATCCAGGTCCGATTAGTTTCAGACTTAAAAAAATCACAGGATTATTACCGCGATGTGCTGGGATGCAAAGTGGATGGCTGGGGACATGCAGAACGGGATGAAATGTGCGTTATTCTGCAGCAGGCCGCTTCGACAGATGACATTCGGCCAAACCCTGCCTCGCAAAAGCGCCGGGACTACCCAACTGACTGGGAAGGCCCGGACTACGGATGGGATACATTTATTCATGTTGCCTGGGAAGACCTTGACTTCATTATCGAACAAATAAGAGAAAATGGCGGTCATGTTGCCGTCGATCCGTTTACCGAAACTCATGGAGGCTGGGAGTTTAAAAACGTTTGTGTAAAGGACCCTGATGGGTACAATATTGTCCTGGGCGCTATGCGGGAAAATCAATTTTAGTTATATCCCCGCCATTTCCAAAAAGGATGACCGGAGAAGCCCCTCAACTTGAAAACACTTTAAAGGTCATTCTTTTTTATTTTACGTGCTTTTAATTTTCCAGAAGAAAATCACACCTGATTTTCATTGCCTTCATCTCCAATTTTCCCTATATAATCAATAAAAAAATGAAGGAGAATAAGCGGAATAACAGAATCCAGCCCTATATACAAAACAGCAAAAAACAGGCCGAAAATAGCGGTTTTCACTACATTGGCTGCCCCCTGATATGTATGGGCAAGGCCGAATAAAACAGCTGAAACGAGCAGGACAGCCCATGTCGATAAGGATGGAAACAAAAGAGGCAGCGCAAAAATTAAAAATCCGCGGTAAATAATTTCTTCCGTAATTCCAGCCGTCCATGAAACATAGGTCCATACGGTTTTATCCTTTTTTGTAACAGGCAGAATATCGGCGAATTTGCTTTTTTCTAATTCACTCTGCTTCACTTTCACTATCTCATTTTTCATTTTTCCACTTATTTTCGAGCCAATCAAATAATAAATGAGGCTCACAATATACAAAGCCGCCAGGCTGAGCGAAATATATACGGGCCACTTTCCCAGTGTTTGTGTATCGAGTGAAACGCCTTTTAGCCCTATATCCTCCAGCGAAGGCGGACCTATAGCAGCCAGCCCCAATATAAATAAAGCAGGCAGCCAGAGACCAGCCATTACTTTTTTATAGTATGTAACCCGTTCTCCTGGATTCCTCTGCACTCTGTGTTTGAATTTTTGATAATCAAAGAAGCCGTAAACGGGTTCATAGGTTAAAAGAAAAACAAGCACCAGCCAATACCAGATCTCCATTTTGTTTCCCTCCTGCTAAAGCGGTATAGGATCGTTTTTAGTTATCCGGCCAATAAATCCTGCTGCCTTAACGTTACAGTCCTTCCTGTACGACAATGTTGTGAAGCTTTTTCAAGATTTCATGGTATTTTAAAATATCCTCCCGGGGCAATTTCATAAAATACTTCTCCAGCACCATTTCATCAACAGCATTCATTTCGTTAAAAAGTTTCTCGCCGTTTGAATCCAATAAAACAAACACTTCTCTTCTGTTTTCTTTATTGGTCTCTCTTTTTACATATCGTTTATTTTCCAGCTTTCGAATAAACTGGCTGGCAGCGCTTCGTGTTCCGTTAAGTGCTTCAGCGGCTTCATTCATATTCATTTTCTTTTTTTTCTCCAAAAGGCTTAACAGCAGCGACTGCTTGGCTGATAAATCGTGTTCATCGAGTATTTTTTTATATTCTTTGATAAAAACAGATTTAATCTCTTCCGAATAACGATTCGTTTCTGTGAGAATATTCATAAGGTCCATTTTTACACCACTTTTTTTATAATGATTAAAAGTTTATTTTTTTAAATAGTTAACTTCACTTAACTATTTTACATACTTTTTATTGGTTGATCAACTGTATAAGCTGAGCAAATGACTTTAGCCAGTCTGTTTAGCCGTACTGCTGAACAGGGTAAGGTACATTATCTCTTAAAAAGGCGGGATTGGTATGCGTATTTCTTGTCTGGGCAGCATTCTTTTTTCTATTATTATTTCCATTGTTCTTACGATTGTATTGAATATGCTTTTCTTCTAAATAAAAATGGCAAAACGCATAAAAGAACGGCCTCAAATTTTTGAGGCCGTTCCTTTATTTAAACAGCCGTTAAAAAACGGCTGGTTTTTTGGCCGGTACGAACGCTTCAATAACTTTATGTTTCAAAGCCAGAAGCAATTACTTTATCAAATGCCGCGCCAAATCACTTTGTTATGCTGGCTTATTCCGTATTTACGGAAGCCGGGTTTCAGTGTCTTTCAGTCTGTTTTGGTTATCAGGAATTCGATTTTTATCTGCTGCTTTCTGCTCTTCCTGTTTTCGGATTTCTTTCATGTTTTCCTTTGCTTTGTTGTCAATTTCTTTTGGATGGTCCATAAAAATCCCTCCTTTGTCAATTTTGTTCCCACTTTCCAGAAGAGTAAACATGATTTTTTCGCTTCTTTTATGAAGTCCATTCAATTAGAAAACGCATTCAAAATCATTAGTTCTTTTTATATACCCTTCTTTAGAATGGACGCTTCTTTCCTGAAAAGAAGCTCTATCATTTTCCCAGTAACATATAAAAGCGAGCCCCCGGCTTCATGGAAGACAGGGGCTCGTTTATTATTTTTACATACTGGACAAGCCAGTGATTATAAAATTATTTGTTAAGTAATAAAAAAATATAATTCACTCTTTCTATATTGTGTATTGGCCCCACCTACGCCAGATACGTTGACGGCCACTCTTGCCATCCTGCCCGGGTTTCGATTATATTCTTTTATTACTTCATATGTTTTATACCCGGAATAAACGCAAATAAATCCGTTTTTTTCTCTTTTTTATTTTCGAAATATAATAATGGTTCTTTCGGTTCAATTCCAATAAAGCTGTTTTAAATAAAATGGCCGGGTAATATGAATACCGCAGCCACACCAGGATAGTCTTTTGAAGGAGGAATTAGTTATGGCTAACAATAACGATAAAATGCGCCGTGAAGAAGCGGGCCGCAAAGGCGGAGAAGCTACAGCTGAAAATCATGATAAAGAATTTTATCAAAAGATCGGGGAAAAAGGCGGAGAAGCCCGCAATAACGATTAACTACATCACGGGCTAAGATAAGCTTTATCTTTCACACCACTTATAAAAAGACCGCCGACTTGATCTCAGCAGTCTTTTTCATTCTGTTAAAATAAGATACTCTCTATACCTCCTCCAGGGAATGTCATCGTTATTTTTGCTTGTAAAACTCCATGTACTCCCGAATAGAGTAGATAATCCCTTCAACTTGAAACAGCAGCAATGATACAGCGGATAAAGAGAAAAAAATAACCGGAATAAAACGCAGCCAATGCATGTAAACTCCCCCATTTCCAGGTAACGAAAAAGCATACTTTTCATTCTTCCAGCATCCCAAGCACAAGTATCCGTTTCAATCCAAAGACTAAGAGGTATTGGCTTTGCAATCTCTTTTATTCCGTTGCTTTATGCATCAAGGCCGCGGGAAACTGGCACTTTTTGCTTTTTGTTTTTTTGTCCGCTTTACCCTTTTTGTAAAAAATCCTTTACCCGCCTTATATATGGTTTCTTATCACACGCAAAATAAAGCTGGCTTGAAAGCTTAACAGGATCTCCAAAGAAAAACCGTTCATAGAGCGTTTCCCGCGTGCCGAATGAACTCATTGTGATATCCCATGCCAGCCGGAAAAGCGCTACACGATCCTGTGCATTTGCGGATTTGGCCTGTAAATATCGATCCAGCTCTTTTCTTATACTGGATTGAAAAGCGCTCTCTGTCGGAATCATGATCAATCCGCTTGCCCCTAAGAGCTGGATGATTTCAATAAAGCGCGGATAAAGCCGCGGATAAAAATGAACGGCGGCTTGCAAAGGGAGCTGGCCGGGCCGCATAAATCCCCATTCATCTGCTTCTGCTTCTGCTTCTGATTTCATGATCAGCGCCTTCATTGTTTCTAAGGAGGCAATCATTTCGGAGGCTTTTTCCTGAACATGCTGGTATTCCATAATGTTAATAGCCTCAATAATAGACTGGGCAACACCTAAAAGAAATTCTGTTTTAATAATCTGCCTGGAAACAGCCTGGTGCAGGGCAAAAGGCAATACAGAGCTTGATGCCATGAAACTGTTTGATACTTGCAGGTTATCATAATAAAAAACGCGCTCCCACGGAACCAGTACATTATCGAAAACGACCAGGGTATCCATTTCCTCGAACCGGGAGCTTAGCGGATAATTAAAAGACGAATCTCCTTCAACAAAAGAGCTTCTGCAAATAAACGCCAGTCCTTTACTGTCAGTCGGTATCGAAAAAGCAAACCCATTCGCTTTATCCTGAATGCCTCCTGCTGAGAAAACAACAATTTCATCCGTTATCCCGCCCTGTGTTGCCAGCAGGCGGGCACCTTTTATAACAATCCCCTCTTTGTTTTTCTTCACTACTTTTGCGGCGATCGGCTCATCGGCTGTTTCAAAATAAAATCTGGCCCGGTTTACCTGAGGATCAATAAAGGTGTGGGTCATCGATATATCTTTTTCCCGGGCGTATTCATAAAAGCTTATGATATTGTCAGGAAAGCAGTTTTCCTTTCCTTTTAAAAACCCTGCAGACGAGGCAAAGGCCATTAGCATTGTATTCATATAATCCGGGCTTCTTCCCATCATCCCGTTATTGGAAAGCGCCCATTCCTGGATCATTGCCCGTCTTTTTATTAAATCCTCTTTTGTTTTTGGCTGTAAATAAGACAGTCCTACTTTATTTCCCGTTAACGGTGACTCGTAGGTCATAGCCGTCTTAATTGATTTATTGTGCTGTAAATCATATAATGCTGCCTGGCTTTTCATGACTCCTTTAAATACTGGATGCTCAGAGATCCTGCCTGATACAAGCGTCCCGTCTACCCAGATTCTTGTCTTCATCCTGTCAATCCGTTCAACATATTCATTGCCAGTTATCGCAGGCATAGGCACACCCCTAACAGTTATCCGCTTTTTTATACTGGACATGCGGCAACGGATCAGCTCTTTCTTTCGCCCTAGCATATGAATATGGCTTCCTGATTATTACTATTGAGCGGCCGTATTAAGCTCATTGTTATTGTTCATTAATTCTTAACGATTGCTTCAACGGACCGCACGTTGCCGCTTTGAACAAAACCCCAAATATTTCCGGTGCGGCAGCTTTTTTATTTCAGCATAAAAAACACCTTCAAGTTTTTCAGCTTGAAGGTGTTTTTATTTGTTTCAGTTTCTAAAAGCAGCTTTCCGCTTCAAGATCCTGCGTATTTTAAACTGCTCCTGTTTATACTGAGAATCGTTTTTTCACCTGATTAAAAAGCAGCTCCATCATTTTTGGAGATTAATAAAATTTTGCCCTGGTCCAGACGTTCTTCATATGTGTCCGCTTCTGCAGCGCTCAGGCCGATTTCCTCCATTTTGGAGCGGAGCTGGTCGCCTTTGCTGCGGAACATATTTTTCACCGTTGCCCCAACTCCTGTTTCATCCATGCCGATCTTTTCGGCATTCGATTGGTCAGCGACTGCATTCGTCGTTTCTGCATCATGAGCCAGCACATACACTTCTTCTTCTGCAATGCCCTGCGTATATAAACTGTTCGCCGCCCGTACTGCTTCATTCACCGTGTTATACTCTTGAACTACTGCCATGCTGATCCTCTCCTTTAAATTGTTTTATATATATTCTCTTCACGCTCAGAAAAAAATTAAACATACAAATGTGCCCGAACATAGAGAATGGCTGAATCAATAATGTAAAAGCAAAGGTTATTTGTTATTCTAGTACATAGCCAGATCAGGGTGGATTAGGAGTGGATGTAACCATGAATAAAAAAGACATAGCACATATTCGAAAACAATTTAAACCGGGCAATGATTTGCTCAAGATTTCCGACATTTTTAACGTTTATATTATGAAGGAATCGAGTGATATTTATCACCATCAAAGCCAGCCCTTTGAAATGCTGGACCAGGATCAGCAGGAGTTGTTTATGAACAACTTCAAAAAAATGCTTTCCGGCCAGCTCGATGAGAAGCTTTTTGAGTTAACCTTTCAGCGGGAAGCCCAGAACAGCAGCCAGCTCATTTTGCATCAGGGGCTGCTCAGCAGTGATACAGAGGGCTGGAAGGAACGGATGCTTCAAATCGTCGGCAAAATGCTGGCACTCCGGCAATATGAGAAGGATATCGTCATAACATTTATTCGCGGAGAATATTTTAAGCCAATGAAACGCCGAAGCGCAGAATCTGAGGAAAGCGAACGGGATACCGTGTATTCGCACCCGTTTATTGTATGCAGCATCAACAATACACAAGAGCCGAAAAAAGAACTGCTTTTTGACTATGTCGAAAAAGAATTCAAATATCATTTTGTCGTTGATCCCATTATCAACCTTAATGCCCCCCTCTCAGGGTTTCTGTTTCCATGCTTCACCGATAATGCCACAGATGTGAATCACATTTTGTATTCGGCAGGCAAGGTTCATGAGCCCGATTACCAGTTTATAGAGGAAGTATTAAATGGCGAAGAAGCGATGACGGCAAAAGACGATAAAATCGTTTTCGAGGAAATTATTAAAGACGTAACAGGAGATCAGCTCAGCACATCCTCACTCTCCAATGTGTATGAAGAAATTCACCGGATGATCGAGGAAAATGAAGAGGAAGAACCGCCGAAATTGGATTCCAAAGACGTAGAACGTGTTTTAAGAATGAGCGGCCTCGAAGACGTAAATTCGGAAAAGGTTGAATCAGCTTACCAGAAAATCATCGATGATGACAAATATGAAATCAAAGCCACCAGCATCCTGCCGAAATACAACTCAAAATCAATCAAAATCAGCACGAAAGCAGCGAACATTTCGATCAGCCCTCAGGATTTGAGCTATGTAAAACAAATTCTTTTCAACGGCAAGCGCTACCTTATGATCGAAGTGGAAGAAGATACGGTTATTGAAGGCTTTACAATGATTCCGGAAGCTCTTAGCGGCGATTGGGATAAACAATAAATAAAAAGGCATCGGGTATACGGGACGGGCCCTGGATTTTTTAGAAAAAGTCCAGGGCCCGTCCTTTGTGTAATCATTGCTGTTCCAGGCTAAAAGAATAAGCTGCTTTGCAGTATTGAAAGTTATTTTAAACGAAAAGCTTTCCTTAACACAAAATCCGCTTCTAAAGTAATAGTAAAGCCGTTCTCTGGCTTAAGAGAACGGCCATTCCATTTCCATACTGTGTGTTCATTTACCTTTTGATAAAGTCAAAGACTGCAGACTTACGATGATTACAAAGAAACTTCCATACTGCTTTTCGCCGCTGCTTCCAGCTTCTCGTTATACATTTTTGCTTCTGTCCATTTCTTTGACGTCTCTTTGAATTTTCCTTCATCAGCATGGTCAAGCGACTCATCTATATGAAATTTGAGATAATTCAATTGAAGCTCTATGTCCAATCCTGAAAATAGGAAGCCCTGTGAATAATATCGCTCTAAATCATTTATAGATATGTAAAAACGGCGCTGGTTCACTTCGATCAGGACAAACCATCCGTCTACCGTGGTATGTGTGCGCTCATAATAAACACTAATGATATCTCCCTGATCGATTTTTACTGTATCTGAATGTTCTTTATCCGGACAAGAGCAATCAATTTGATGAAGAAATGATTGCACTGCAATATAGTAATTAGGCATATATTGCCCTCCCCTTAGAAGTAATTTTTATTGTGTGATCCATTCATTTCCAAGTTCATTTTCATTTAAAGCAGGAATTGGTTTTCAAGCTCCCCCAAACCGCAACAAGGACAGCAGCCCTCATTAACAGCATACTCACCTTCAGCCAGTTCTTGTGCATAGATATAAAAAACACCACTGGCAAACAATAAATTCCACTGTTCCTCTCCTGCCTTTCTAACATCTATCCTGTTTAGCGTGCATTTTCTTAAAGCACGCTTCTTACTACTTCGATAAAAGAAGTAATAAGAAACAGCCGCTTGAACTCGATAAAAGAGGGGGGATACCAAGTTCTGTTTGCAAGAAGCAAATGAGAATTATTATCACTTGTAGTTATCATTATATTTGATAATGATTATCATTGTCAAATATAAATAAAAATATACGTTTTTTTCTGCATGGGCCGCCAACAATCCTGTCACTGTGCATAAAAAGAAAGAGAATACCTAAAGCGAAAATCAAGAGTACTGTATAACAAAGCCTAAGAAATAAAAAAACTTCCCATAAGTTTGTTCAACTTATGAGAAGCCTATGTTAATTATTCTTACTGTCAGCAAATTTTTTTCAATTTGCTAATAAATCTTTATATATCAAGGGTTTAGAATAATTCTATCCCTTACATTTGTTTTAAGACAGGAAACCTGTCCCTGCGTCCTTTTACTCTCTGCCTCTATTGCGCTGATTGATTGCATCGATATCATAAGGATAGCTTATAAACAATTCACTCGCTTGAGTTAAGCGTTCCAGTTGATCATTTGTTAAAGACCATCCAGCAGAACCCAGGTTAGCTTCAAGCTGATCCATTGTGCGCGCACCGATAATCGGAGCCGTAACACCGCGCCTGTTTAGAAGCCAGTTGATTGCCGCCTGGGCTGGGGTCTTGCCCGCTTCTTCTGCAACACTATATAACGTATCTAACAAATTCCAGGTAAAATCATTGTTATATTTGTCCCATGTCTCACTATAGCCTTTTTCTTCAGCAACAGATATACGAGAATCTTCCGGCGGCTTAACCATGTCACGTGTAAACTTCCCGCTTAACCACCCTCCGCGAAGCGGACTCCATGGGATAACTCCTAACCCTTCATTCTCACAAACATCCATTAATTCGTATTCAGTCGCGCGACACAGCAAATTATATTGAGGCTGCAGGCAGACAAATTGTTCCCATCCTTTTTGTTTACTTAAATCTACTGCTTTTTGAAGCTGCCAGCCTTTAAAGTTACTTGCTCCAATGTAACGTACAAGTCCTTCACGAACAAGATCATTTAACGTGCTTAACGTTTCTTCTAAAGGTGTTCGTTGATCCCACGCATGAACCTGATAAAGATCGATATAATCAGTTCCAAGGCGGTGCAGGCTTTCTTTAACACCGGAGATAATATGTTTTCTGCTCAGACCGGCATCATTTGGCCCTTCCCCCATCGGGAAACGAACCTTTGTTGCAACAACGTAGTCATCACGATTCTGATTCTTTAACCATTTACCGACAATTTCTTCAGAAACACCCCGAGTGTAGACGTCGGCCGTGTCAATAAAATTTCCTCCTGCTTCAACATAACGGTTCAAAATACTGAAGCTGTCCTTTTCACTCGTTTCACGGCCTAATGTCATTGTTCCAAGACAAAGCTCACTTACCCGTAAACCCGTTTTCCCTAGATAACGATATTCCATTTATTCCAGCCTCCTGATATAGTATTTTATTTAAACCTGAAAAGAGGACGCGGACTAGAAGCAATGCCAGTCCGTTCACCCTTTTACCAGATAGGTACAAATTCATCAATTTCTTTTAAAATAGATTCAGTTTCAGCTAATACATCATTAGAAAGATTAACTTCAGAAGCTTTCACATTTTCTGTTACCTGTTCCGGACGGCTTGCTCCGACAATTGCAGAACTAACACCGGGCTGTCTTAAGATCCAGGCAACAGCTAATTGGGATAATGTAATACCCAGATCATTCGCAATTCCTTCCAGGCGGGCAACTCGGTTTAAAACATCATCATTTAAGTAGCTTTTAATCCAGCGGTTAATGTTTTCATTTGCTGCACGGGTATTAGAAGGGATCTCCTGTCCCGGTTTATATTTGCCTGTAAGAATCCCTTGTGCGAGGGGAGAAAAAACAACTTGCCCAATTCCTTCTTTTTCAGAAACCGGTAAAACTTCTTTTTCGATATAGCGTACAAGCATGTTATAGATCGGTTGATTTGAAACAAGCGGCCGGAGATTTTTTTCTTTTGTTATATGAACAGCATCAATAATCTGGGCTGCAGTCCATTCACTAACACCGTAATATAAGATTTTTCCCTGCTGAACTAAATCATCCAATGTACGTAATGTTTCTTCCGTTGGCGTTTCTTCATCAAATCGGTGACATTGATAAAGATCCAGATAATCAACACCTAACCGCTTTAAACTCGCATCGCATTGCTCAATGATATGTTTCCGTGAAAGGCCTCGCTCGTTTGGCCCATCTCCCATAGGAAAAAATACTTTTGTTGCAAGTACATAGCTTGATCTGGAAAATGATTTTAAAGCTTCACCAACCACTTTTTCGGCTTCGCCCTGATTGTATGCGTTTGCAGTATCGAAAAAGTTAATACCAAGCTCATAAGCCTGGTGGATACAGTCAATGGCGTTTTGATTTCCTACCGTTTCTCCATAAGTCAGCCAGCTCCCAAGTCCAATTTCACTAACTTTTAATCCGCTGCTGCCCAAACGACGATATTTCATTTTAAACACTCCTATTGTGAATTTTGTTTGTTTTCTCAAATATTGTTCTCAGGGAAGAAATGAATAACTAAAAAGTTATTATATAAGTTGAACAAATAATATTTAAGTAGTCCTTTCGCTTTTTATTGCTTTATAGGATTTCAAAGCAACCAAGTTGTTATTCAGTATAAATAGTAAAATAATTCATTTAAAGTACTGAATTATTTTTAATACAGTAATAAACAGGTTATCTAATATA
The DNA here is from genome assembly GCF_000970685.1 of Domibacillus indicus. GTDB lineage: Bacteria > Bacillota > Bacilli > Bacillales > Domibacillaceae > Domibacillus > Domibacillus indicus. The sequence goes on along the minus strand of NZ_LAJB01000010.1, from coordinate 9,475 downwards.
AAATTTATAGTAACTATCACCAAGTTATGAAGGCAGCTCCTTTTTTGTAATAACAGGAAAAGTTATTAATTCCAATAGCCCGCTCAATTTTTTTCTTTAAAACTTTATTAACGTATTAGTAAGGTTCTGGCGTTTTACACACAAGAGTATATAAATACTTCCGAAAATAAGATAAAATAGTACTAGTCTAAGCCTCTGTTCTTTTTTAACACTAACAAAAAATGGATATTATTTCACTTTAGAAAGGCGAACAATCAATGCGGAAGCAGCTAAAAAAATGGAATACATTACGCAACCAGATTTTGTTTATTTTTTTACTTGTTATGATCATAGTTTTATTGATTGTCAGTCTTCTTACACTGGGACAAGTTTCCTCTTTGTTGAAAAATAATGCGGAAAAGCAAATTCAGCAGGTAGCTATTGAAGGAAACGGACGAATTGAATCCCTTTACGAGCAAATCAATATAAATTCAAAGCTTGTAACTACCAATGAAGAGGTCCAGCGTGTTTTAACGAATGTCTATGAAGGAAAACAAGTAACCTTTAATGACCGTCAAAAATTAACGAGATATATTGACAGAATTATGGGGAATACAGATGGAATCTTCTCCTTTCAACTCTTTTCCGGAAAGCATCAACGTGTTCTTCCTCTTGGTGAAGACAAGTTACAAAACCGAATTGGTGACAGGTGGATTGAAGAAGCGAATCAAGCAAGAGGACGAATGGTTTGGATCGGTGAAGATCCATACGATAAAAACCACTTTCTGGCCATCCGCAGAGTCAATTTAATAGAACGGCAGTACAGCAATGGCGGTTATCTTTTAATTAGTATTAACCGCGATCATTTTAACTTTGCGAATGAAAAGTATGGATACGATCAATACTCCATTCTGTTAGATCAATACGAAAAGCCGATTATCCAGAATTTCACGGGAGATATAACAAGCATTATTGAAAACAATGAAAGCATTATTGAATTAAATCAGCAGGATTATATGGTGACAAAGCAATCTTCCGGCCTGACAGGCTGGACCGTTCTTATTTTAACCCCCGTAAGTGAACTAACGGAAGGAATGTCAGGGATCCGAACAGGAATTATTTTTTCGGGAGTTGTTGGCGTATTCATTTTTACCATTAGCTCTTTTTTCCTTTCAACGATCATTACAAGACCGATAATAAGATTAACGAAAACCATGCAGCGTGCCGGAGAAGGTTCATTAACACTGAATCCTGATATTTCTTCGGTAAATGAAATTACTGAATTGAACAGCACGTATAATCAGCTTGTAAAAGAAACCAATCATTTGATCCAGATGGTTTATCAAAAAGAGATTTTACGCAGCCAAAGTGAGTTGAAAGCGCTTCAATCACAAATAAATCCGCACTTTCTTTTTAATACATTGGATGCGCTTCATTGGTCACTTGAAGAAAAGGAGGAGGAGGAACTGGCTGAGCTTGTTATAGCCATGTCTGATTTATTCCGTTATACCATTACAAAAGAAACCGATGACGACTGGGTGTTCTTGAAAGACGAAATCAAGCATATCGGTGACTATATGGAAATTATGAAAATGCGCTTTGATGAAAGGTTACAATGGCATATCTCTGTTCCTGCAAAATATGAGTTTGTACGAATACCAAAATTGATCATACAGCCTTTGGTAGAAAATGCAGCCTTGCATGGAGCCGGAAAAAAAGCTGGAAAATGCCAAATTTCTGTGACAGTTGAACCGGTTAAACGAGAAGGTAAAGAACGAATTCGCATCTCTGTACAGGATGATGGTTCCGGGATGGATAAAGAGCGGCTTGAATGGATCATTCAAGCCATGAAAACTGGCGGGACATCCTCCGTAAACGGGAAAGGAATGGCTATTTCGAATGTCTATAAGCGCCTGCAGCTATATTACAAAGGAATTTCACATTCAGACCTTTTGATTGAGAGTAAAGTCAACGAGGGGACAAGGATTTCATTTGAACTGCCAATTGATGGAGGGGAATAAAATGTATTCTAAAAATATCGTAATCGTTGATGATGAACCAAGAACAAGACAAGGTTTACAAAGAACACTGGAAAGTTGGAATAACGGTGACTTTACCATCCTTACTGCGGAAAGCGGTGAGGATGTCCTCCGGATTGCAGAGGAAAAAAAGATTCATATTTTGCTTTCCGATATCCGGATGCCCGAAATGACTGGTTTACAACTATTAAAAACGTTAAAAGAAAAAGGAATGTCTCCAGTGGTCATTATTATTTCCGCTTACTCCGAGTTTGAGTATGCTCAGGAAGCGTTAAGACTCGGTGTGGTGAATTATCTTTTAAAGCCGATCGGAAAAAAGAAGCTGATTGAAGCGGTTGAAGAAGCCGTTAAGATTATGGAAAAGCAAGTACGGGCTGGGATGATCGAAAAAGTAGTGGATGAAAAAATAGTCGATGCCAACACCAAAGTGGATTCAGCCAAAGATACCATTCGCAAGGCCATTAGCTATATTGACCAGCATTTAAAGGATGAATTCACCCTAAAAGACGTTGCTGCTCATGTGCATTTAAATTCAAGTTATTTTAGCGTGTTGTTCAAGGAGCAAGTGAACATGAATTTTAGTGAATATGTTACAAGACGCAGGATTCAGCGTGCAAAGGAATTAGTGATTACAACCAATCTTCCGATAAATGAAATTGCTGAAGAAGCCGGCTATAAGACATCTAAATACTTTATTAAAATCTTTAAGGAAATTGAGGGAATGACACCAAGCGCATATCGAAAAGCGAATAATGAAAGGGCTTTCTAAAAATAATAGTATTTTACCTAATCACAGTTCCTTTTTTTATTATGCCCTCGATGGTAGACTTAGTTGTAAGGATAGACAAACACAAATTAAGGGGGCTTTGCTAAATGAAGAAGAAAGCGTTTACTGCTGCGGCGTCTTTAGCATTATTAAGCGGGTTGGTTTTAGGAGGTTGTTCTTCATCCTCTGATACATCTACATCAGAGGGAAATGGTTCTGGCGGTGACAAAACAGTTGTCAAAATGATGCATTTATGGCCTGAAGGAAGTGCAAAGGCACAGTATACTATTGTGAATGATATCATCGAGACTTATGAAAAAGAAAATCCTGATATAGATATCCAAACAGAAATTTTAGCAAATGAACAATATAAAGAAAAAATCAAGGTTTTGTCAGCATCAAATGAACTTCCAGACCTTGGGATCACCTGGGCAGCTGGTTACATGCAGCCATTCGTAGAAGGTAATATGTTTGCACCATTAGATGATGTTCTTGACGGCGGGCTTAAGGAGCAATTTGTTCCAGGTACTCTCGAAGCTTTCCAAACGGATAGCAAGACTTACGGATTACCTCTTGAACTGAACATCGCACCTATTTATTACAATAAGGAAATCTTTAAAAAGCATAACCTTGAAGTGCCAAAAACATACGATGAGTTTTTAAACGTAGTTAAGACTCTTAAGGATAACGACGTTACTCCAATTACAGTAGGAAACAAAGACCGCTGGACAGGTTCTATGTGGTATATGTATCTTGCCGATCGTATTGGCGGACCTGAAACATTAAATAATGCAATTAACCGTACAGGCAGCTTTGAAGATCCAGCTCTGGTGAAAGCTGGCGAGGAACTCAAAAAACTGGTTGACATGGATGCATTTGTTAAAGGGTATAACGGATTTTCAAATGATGAAGCAAAAGGCTACTTTATGAATGAACAGGCAGCTATGTATATGATGGGCACCTGGGAATTGCCAAACTATACAACAAGCCCTGATGTTGCACAGGAATTTAAAGATAAAGTTGGTTACTTCAAATTCCCTGCATATGAAGGCGGAAAAGGAAATATCGACAGCTTTGTTGGCGGACCTGGAGTTGGGTTGTTTGTATCTGAAGCTTCTAAAGTGAAAGATGAAACAAAAGAGTTTGTTTCATACTTAGTTGACGAATGGGGCAAGCGCTCCGTAACAGAAGCCGGTGTTATTCCAGCTACAAAAGTGGATACTGCCAATACAGAACTTGCTCAAATGTACATTGATATTCTGAATGATCTAGGAAATGCTTCAAATATTACATTATACGCAGATGTTCAAATGTCTGCCAGGGTAGCGGATGTTCACTTGAATCAGATTCAGGCATTATATGGCGGCGAGATATCCCCTAAAGAATTTGTTAAAGCTCAAGAAGAAGCTCTTGCTGCTGAAGAGAAATAGAATTTGTAATAGAGAGGGCATATTGCTGAATATGCCCTCTTCTTCATAGAAAGGTAGTGAAATAAAACATGAGAAGCGTTATGTCCAATAAATACATTATTACCCTTTATACACTCCCGGCTTTACTTCTTCTTCTTGTTCTGATTTATGTCCCTATTGCTTTATCAGGATATTACGGTTTAATGGATTGGACCGGAATAGGCCAAATGCAGTTTATCGGGTTGGAAAACTATGCAAACTTGATGAAAGATGAAAAGTTCTGGGCCAGTGCAGGCCACTCTTTCTTGTTAGGGATTTTCTCCGTGCTTAGCCTGCTGCTTTATTTAGCAGTTTCACTCGTTTTAGTTAGTAAAATAAAAGGTTCAGACTTCTTCAGAAAGATTTATTTAATTCCCATGCTATTGTCATCTGTTGCCATTGCCCAGCTTTGGCTGAAAATTTTTGACCCTTCGAATGGGATGTTAAATAAATTGCTTGAGATGTTTGGAGTAGAAAATACGCCAGTTTGGCTGGCAGATCCAAACACTGCTTTATATGCTATTTTCGTTCCAATTGTTTGGCAGTATGCAGGTTTTTACATTCTTATTTATTACGCAGCCTTGAAAAATGTCCCGGAGGAAATTATCGAAGCTGCAAGAATTGATGGAGCTACCCCACTTCAAATCGCATTAAAAATTAAATTGCCTATGATCTCGGCTGTATTTAAAGTTACGATTATGCTTTCCCTCGTCGGTTCCTTAAAGTATTTTGATTTAATTTATGTAATGACTGGCGGAGGTCCAAACGGTGCGAGTGAAGTAATGGCTTCTTATATGTACAAAGAAGCGTTTGAACTTAACAATTTTGGTTATGCAAGTGCAGTTGGCTTTGGTTTATTGGTCATTTGTCTTGCAATGACATGGTTGACTTCAAGATTAACGAAATCTAATGACAATGTTCAATACTAAAAGGGGAGGAATTAAGATGAGCGAGCTTGCGACAGACAGACGAACAACACCGAACCTTTCTGCGGGCGAAGGATCAAAAAAATCTTATTGGAGTAAATTAGGATATGGTCTTCTTTACTTAATCTTAAGTATCTTCGCTGTTATCCAGATTTACCCATTGATTTGGCTGGTTTTCTTTTCATTAAAAAACAATCAAGAAGTATTTGGCATGTCCCCTTTCTCTTTGCCTCAGGACCCGCAATGGGGAAACTATGTGAAAGTATGGACTCAAGGAAACATTGGAGTTTACTTCTTTAATAGTGTATGGATGACGGTTTTATCTGTATTCCTAACAGTTATTTTGGCTAGCTTTGTTACATTTGCCATTACTCGGATGCACTGGAAATTAAGTGGACTTGTTCTTGGATTATTCATGGTAGGATATATGATTCCGCTCCATTCAACCTTAATTCCATTGTTTAATTTCTATAACACTGTAGGTTTAATTGATAATCCATTATCGATTATTTTATCTCAAACAACCTTTAATTTACCGTTAACTATTATGATTTTATTAGGTTTTTATAAAGCTTTTCCTCGTGAAATTGAAGAAGCGGCTGTTATGGATGGATGCTCGGTACACCGGATTTTCTTCCAGGTTACGCTCCCAATGACCATACCGGTTCTTTCAACAACAGCGATCATTAACATGATTTACAACTGGAATGAATTCGTATTTGTTAATACATTCATCAGTTCTGACCAGTGGAAAACATTGACCGTTGGAATTAACAACTTCGTTGGTCAATATTTAACAGACTGGGGTGCGATTGGCGCCACTTTAGTCATCAGTATTGTCCCGATTCTTCTCACCTTCTTATTCCTAAGCAATAAGATTGTTGAGGGAATGGCAGCTGGTTCTGTAAAAGGTTAATTCGATTGAAAGAAAACTCGCCGATTAGCGGGACACAGGTCAAAGACAGAAAGGAAGTTTCCTTTTCAAAGCGAAACTTCCCTTTCTGTCTTTTTTGTTATCCCTTCTATTCATAAGACTGCTAAAATGGGATTCATTTTATTTAAGACGAATTTATTTAAAAAACTTTGCCTAAGAATGGGTCTGCCGCTTTTTTTCCATTTTTTCAAAAACAGAATAGCATGCAGCCATTATAATAGCTGCTGTTAGGCTGCCCCCGAAAAAAAAGCCCAGGCCTGGAAGGAACCTCACTACAAAGAACACGGCAACAATTCCAGCAATTATCGTAAGGTTTTCAAGCGGGTTAATAAGCATCATTAAGAATGAATTTTTGATCATTTGCCCCAGTTTTAACTCATAATGAACATAGACCGGGAACAGATAGAACATAGTCAGGACTGCTGCAAACATCATTATATATAAAGGAATTTGAATAACGCTTATAAAACTGTGCTCCAAATTCTTCATAAAAACCAAGTCAAGTACAATAAGTCCCGCTACAATCACTATGAGTAATCCTAAACCGTTGCTTCTTATAAACTCCGATTTATAGGTAGCCCAAAAGGTTCGAAAAATCGGAATGCCGGTGTCTCCCATCAGCCATTTGCGAATGATCGTAAACATTGAAATCGTCGCCGGGAAAAACCCAAGGACAATCAGACCTATCAAAGAAAAACCAATCCATAATAAGTTAATGTATGCAAATTTTGCGATCCATTCCGTAGCAGCGTAGGCTCGATTTGCTGCATTATTCATCTAATCCCTCCATACTAGAAATCTCCTAGATTTATGCCGGCCAATTATCATAAAAAAATACCTGCTCCTATTATATAGCAGTTTTCCTTTATAAAGCCTTTCTCCAGAAGTTTTTTTCCGGATAATCATGGAGAAGCTTTCTTCTTTGCTTATTTCTTTATTCTATCCTTTTAAAATGCACCGGGCAAAACGTGCGAAAAACGCGAAACGTAGTTTCACCAGTAAATAAACCTTTTCTAAAAAAACAAAGGAAAGCACAAAAATAATGATTGTGCTTCCAGATTATATCCCCAAAAAAATTTAAATTTACGATAAAAAGCTTTTTATGAATATAGACGTAAAAGAGAAAACTGATTTTAAAGAGTCCTTCCTTTCAAATGAAAATCACTTTAGTTCTTTATAGGTAAAATAGTCAAAATCAGCAGGTTGACCCGTTCCACTAGTATCCTGACAATGCATGCCAACAAACGCCCCGGTAAATCCGTTTAACCGGACATAGTCATCCGACAGCTTATGAGATTCAAAAGTTACCGGAATATCAGTCCAGGTTTCGTTATCAAAAGAATAAGCAAATTGATAAGTATGTGCCCTGACCTTCACTTTTAAATGAACATATTCGGCCGATTCCGGAACCTGGATTTCTGAACCCTGCAGCGGCTGTGAAAAAGCAAAGTTATCACAGCTTACAATGTCAATCATCCTGCCCTTTTCTTCATTCCAGGTAATTTGAACAGATGTCCAATTCTCGGTATTGTAATAGCATACCAGGCCTGCAGCCTGTTGGAATGTATTTGGCTGGAAAGCAACGGCTGTGCCAGCATCAAAGTGTAATGACTGCCAGCGGCGCGCGACCAATGCCTGGGTAAAACAAGATGTTAGTGACTCTTTCCCATAAAGGCGCAAATTCCCCGGCCTGTCAGTCAAAGACATAATGTCCCCGGTTAAGGGAATACGTAATGTCTGATAATGATGGTTCAAGGCTGTGCTGTCAAAATGGTCAACCTCGTCATAATCCCGCTCCCATTTCACTTTTTCCATTTTAGGCGCCTCTACTTCAACAGACCCCTGTTTCCCGTCAACAACATATGGCCAGCCGTCTCTCCATTCAAGTTTTTGAATGGCAGTCTCTCTTCCCAGCGGACAAAAACCACGATAATCCAGTACCGGTTTGTCTTCGTGAGGCAATGGTCTGCCAGTTAAGTGCGCTAAATACCATTCATCTGTATGGGTGTGAACGATAGAGGCATGTCCGCATTTTTGCAATGGATTTCGAGGGTCGTGCCAGGAAGTGAGCAAAGGATTATCGGGATGCAATTCATAAGGTCCCTCAATATTTTTCGATCTTGCCAGAGTGGCAGCATGAGCATATCTTGTTCCGCCTTCCGCTGTCAGCAGATAATAATAGCCGTTGATCTGATATAAATGAGGTCCCTCTGTCAGCCTAATATCTGTTCCTTCAAAAACCACTTTTGGCTTTCCAATCAAACGTCTTTCCTCATGGGAGTACTCTTGTAAAACGATTCCTCCAAAAGAGTGTTTATACGTTCTTTGGTCCCAAAGCATATTAATGATATATTTTCTTCCGTCCGCATCATGGAATAAGGAAGGATCGAAGCCAGAACTGTTCAAATAGATTGGGTCGCTCCACTCACCATCAATGGTGTCACAGGTGGTCAAGTAATTGTGTGTATCCTTCCATGCTCCCGCATGCATTTTGACATCCGAATAAATAAGCCAGAACTTTCCGTCGGCGTAAGTTAAGCATGGAGCCCACACCCCCCCGGAATTGGGATTTCCTTTCATATCGATCAGGGAAACCCGATTTAATGGACGTGATATAAGGCGCCAATTCACCAGATCCTTTGAATGATGGATTTGAACCCCGGGAAACCATTCAAAGGTAGATACGGCGATATAATAATCATCCCCCACCCGGCAGATGCTCGGGTCCGGGTTAAAACCTCTTAATACTGGATTTTGAATTTTCATCTGATCATCATCCTCTCGTTTTTAATACAGAAAGAATTCGTTTATGTTCTTTTTTTACCAGCTGCATATAGATTTGAACTGTAGTAATTCAGTATTTCCTTGAAATCCGGTCCTCGACAGAGATTGTATCGAAAACAATTACTGTTTAACACCTTAGTTTATTCATTTAACAAACTAAGTGGTGAGGAAAAATCCTTTTCCTTTCTCTAATCTTCCAGGTGAAAATCTTATCGGCAGGTTGTCCAGTACAATAACTAGAAATGCCACATATTGCACTTTTTCATCATTTGAATATAAACTTCATCGATTTTTTCAACTTACTTGGAAAGGTGCTCATACTCTATTAATCTCCATTTAAGCCTGCTGGAGTTTGCAACTCTTTTATTATCAACTTCATCCTTCATTGCTTTCCCATTTTTACCGCTTACAAGAACCATGAAATCGCTTTATTTTCAATTTAAGTAAAAAAACAATAATTTTCAGCTCCGAAGTCAACTATTAAAACGGAGAGCACAGTCTTATTTTCTTTACGAAATAAACTTTTATTTTATATTATAAAATACTATTTCATCATTTAAACATGATAAATAAATCATATCTGTAACCGTCAAGTGAAA
>NZ_LAJB01000001.1 GCF_000970685.1 Domibacillus indicus | reverse complement strand
TTACTCACCCGTCCGCCGCTAACTTGAACGGAGCAAGCTCCGTCAAGTCCGCTCGACTTGCATGTATTAGGCACGCCGCCAGCGTTCGTCCTGAGCCAGGATCAAACTCTCCAAAAAGTGTTTGACTTGCTCATTTGTTTCAATTAGAAGTACGGGGTGTATTTCTAATTTGAAGTAAAAATTTAAAACGTTGACGTTTTTATTGATTTTGTTCAGTTTTCAATGTTCAATGTGTCATTTGCGACTTTAATATCTTAACACTTCTCCAAAGTGATGTCAATCACTTTTTTAAAATATTTTTTAAGTTGCTGTTCTATGCTGCTGACAACGAATATAAATATACCACCGCACTCCCCCCGGCGCAAGCTTTTTTTAAAAGTTTTTAAAAAAAATAAAATCTCCGGTGTGTTCACCGGAGACTTGTTTATTACTCTTTGTGTCTCATATGCGGAAATAGCAGAACATCACGGATCGATGGGGCATTTGTCAAAAGCATAACCAAACGATCGATACCGATACCTAAACCGCCTGTTGGGGGCATACCGTATTCCAGCGCTTCGATGAAATCATCATCCATTTCATGTGCTTCATCATTGCCTTGCTCGCGCTCTTTTAACTGCCCTTCAAATCGCTCACGCTGATCAATCGGATCATTGAGCTCTGTAAAAGCATTCGCATGTTCCCGACGGACGATAAACAGCTCAAAACGATCCGTGAAGCGAGGGTCTTCCGGGTTCTTTTTCGCAAGCGGTGAAATCTCAACCGGGTGTCCATAAATGAATGTAGGCTGCACAAGCTCTTCTTCTACTTTTTGTTCAAAGAACTCATTGACAATATGTCCGTATTGCATCGTCTCTTTGTAATCAATGCCATGTTCCTTCGCCAGTGCCCGCGCTTCTTCATCGCTCATTTCTCTCCAAAAATCAACGCCTGTATATTCTTTTACTGCATCAACCATGTGAAGACGGCGCCATTCCGGTTTTAGTTCCACTGTGTCTTCCCCGTATTGGATTGTTGTTGCGCCAAGCACTTCTTGTGCTACATGAGCAATTAAATTCTCGGTTAAGCTCATAATATCTTTATAGTCTGCATACGCTTCATACAGCTCGATCATTGTAAATTCAGGATTGTGGCGTGTCGATACACCTTCATTACGGAACACACGGCCGATTTCATACACTTTTTCCATGCCGCCTACAATTAAACGCTTCAAGTGCAGCTCAATTGCAATCCGCATGTATAACTCCATATCAAGTGCGTTATGATGAGTGACGAACGGACGGGCAGCAGCTCCGCCAGCGATCGCATGCATCATTGGTGTTTCCACTTCCAGGTAGCCATTGTTATCAAGATAGCGGCGCATGGACTGAATGATACGGCTGCGTGTGATAAACGTTTTTTGGCTTTCCTGATTGGTGATCAAGTCTAAATAGCGCTGACGGTAACGCTGTTCAACATCCTTCAGCCCGTGGTGCTTGTCTGGAAGCGGGCGAAGTGCTTTTGTTAAAAAAATATACTCTGTTGCTTTGACAGACAGCTCTCCAACATTTGTTTTAAACACTTTTCCTTTCACGCCGACAATATCACCAAGGTCTGTTGAAGTAAACAACTCGTATTGTTCTTCACCGACTGCATCTTTCCGTACGTAAATTTGAATTTGTCCAGTTAAGTCCTGTACGTGGGCGAAACCAGCTTTTCCTTTACCGCGCTTTGTCATAATACGCCCTGCGATAGTCACCTCTGCTTCTTTTTCTTCAAGTTCTTCTTTTGAAAAAGAGTCATATTGAGCAGAGATGCTTTCTGCCGTATGCGTACGGTCAAACCGGCCTCCAAATGGATCCTGGCCTTTCTCCCGCAATGTCTGCATTTTTTCTCTTCTAACCAATAACTGGTCGTTTAATTCTTCACTCATTCCGTTCACTCCTAATTAAACCGCCTGATTGGACGCTTCTTTTTCTTCTACTTCATTAACGAATGCTGTCAGCAGTGTCGCAAGCTCTTCGCGTGTTTCACACGCATTGACTTCTTTACGCACTTTTCCATTGCCACGAATCCCTTTTAAATACCACGCCGCGTGCTTTCTCATTTCACGAACAGCCACATTTTCATTTTTCAGTTCAATTAAACGATCTAAATGAAGCAGGCAGACGTCAATTTTTTCGCGCGCTGTTGGCTCATCCATCAATTCGCCGGTTTCAAGGTAATGAACCGTCTGATAGATCATCCATGGATTCCCAAGTGCTGCACGTCCGATCATTACACCATCACAGCCTGTTTCATCAAGCATTCTTTTAGCATCCTGCGGAGTTTGAACATCTCCGTTACCGATTAGCGGAATACTAATGGATCGTTTTACTTCTTTAATAATATCCCAGTTCGCATGCCCTTCATACATCTGGACGCGGGTACGCCCGTGAAGCGAAACGGCCTGGCCGCCCGCGCGTTCTACAGCACGAGCGTTTTCAACAGCGTAGATATGATCTTCATCCCAGCCCATGCGCATTTTCACCGTAACCGGCTTGTCAACTGCGTCAACAACAGCGGAAACCATTTCATAAATCTTGTTCGGGTCTAACAGCCATTTAGCACCGGCATCACATTTTGTAATCTTCGGAACCGGGCATCCCATATTAATATCAATGATATCTGCATTTGTATTTTTATCAACAAAGCTGGCAGCTTGAACAAGCGACTCTTTTTCACCGCCGAAAATCTGCAGGCTTAGCGGCTTTTCACGCTCATCAATATAAAGCATATTCATTGTTTTTTTATTTTGAAGAATAATCCCTTTGTCGCTGATCATTTCAGCACACACCATGCCAGCGCCAAATTCCTTGACCGTGAGGCGGAAAGCCGAATTGCATACACCGGCCATCGGCGCAAGCACTACCCGGTTTTTCAATTCAACCGGACCGATTTTGAACATCATTAATCACCTTTCTGCTTTACAAGCGGTAAAAGGCGTCTGCTGTTTTCCAAAGCCTGACGCCTTCTTTCCCCTGCACATTTTGTAAATAGTGTTCCAGCGGCAAACATGTATCAGGAAGTTCTAGTGATGCATCTATTTCTGCCAGCGGAATGAGCACAAAAGCACGCTCGCCCATTCGCGGATGAGGAATAATAAGGCTATCTGATTTAATATTGTCGTGATTATACAGCAAAATGTCAAGGTCTATTGTCCGGGGACCCCAGCGGATCAGCCGCTGGCGGCCAAGCTCTTTTTCGATTTCCATACACACAGAAAGCAATTCATGCGGTGCCAATGATGTTTCTGCTTTCACTACAATATTGAAGAAAGGCGGCTGGTCGGTGAAGCCGACCGGGTCCGTTTCATAAACAGAAGAAACCGCCAAAACACCTATTTCTTGATGATTACTCAAAAGTCGGACTGCTTCCTTTAATTGCGCTTCCCGGTCACCTATATTTGTTCCGAGTGAGAGATATACACTGTTAGCCATTTCCTATCGTCCCCGCGTAATTTCAATAGCAACAAATTTATAATGTCCGGGAATGGGAGGGTCAGGCTTGATTATTTTAATTGTGCACGTCTGGACGGGCGAAAAATTTGACAAGATATTTGCGGCTATCTTTTCTGCCAGTGTTTCGATCAGCTTTACCGGCTCACCTTCTATCACTTTTTTACATGCATCATAAATATCTGCATAGTTAACCGTATAATCCAAATTGTCTGTTTCCCCTGCTTTCTTCAGTGAAACCTGCAGTGTTACATCCGCTTTGAACCGCTGCCCGAGCTTGTTCTCCTCTGGCAGCACTCCATGATAGCCCCAAAATTCCATATCTGTTATATAAATTTTATCCACGAGCGCCCTCCTTTCCTAACAAGGCATCCATCATTTTCATCATCCGTGCAATCGGCTTTACATCATGCACTCTCATAATTCGGCAGCCTTTTTGGGCTCCGAAGCAGCATGTGGCACCTGTTCCTTCCATTCGTTCATCCACCGGAACATTCAGCACGTAATCGATGATTCGCTTCCTTGAGGTACCGAGCAGAACGGGATAGCCAAGAGCGGCAATCTCGTCCAGGTTTTGCATCATCTCAATATTTTGGTTCATTGTTTTAGCAAAGCCAATACCCGGGTCCAAAATAATCTGACTGTCTGCCACTCCTGCCTTTTTAGCAATCGTAATGCTGTCATGGAGGTCATCTAAGCAATCCTTCATGAAGTCGGTGTAATCCTTCTTTCCTCTATTATGCATTAAAATAATCGGAACTTGCTTTTCAGCTGCCACTGCAGCAATCTCCGGCTCTTTTTTCGCACCCCAAATGTCGTTAATGATGGAGGCGCCGGCTTCAACTGCTTTTTCCGCCGTTCGCGCTTTAAATGTATCAATAGAGATAGGAATCTGCACTGCGGCTGAAACGGCTTCAATAACCGGCGCTGTTCTGCTTATTTCCTCCTCAATAGAAACCGGCGTGTAGCCAGGCCTTGTTGATTCTCCACCGATATCAATAATGTGTGCTCCATCTTTAGCCATTTGCATTGCGTGCTGAACCGCCGCCTCTGTCTCATTATAACGGCCGCCGTCTGAGAAGGAGTCAGGAGTTATATTTAAAATACCCATGACATGTATATGTTCTTCAAAAGTAAGACTGTATTTTCCCGCTTTCATGTTTGCACCGCTCCTTTTTCATCTTTTATTTTAACACGAAAAAAGCCAGACTGTTTTAAACAGCCTGGCTGAAGCGTTAATTAATCAAATTGGTAAAGCGGTGTGCTCAAGTAGCGTTCGCCGTTTGAAGGAAGAATCGCCAGCACTTTTTTGCCCTTGCCAAGCTTTTCCGCAACCTGGATTGCAGCAGCGATCGCTGCTCCAGATGAAATGCCGCCAAGAACTCCTTCTTCACGCGCAACACGGCGGGCAGTTTCAAATGCCGTATCGTTGTCGATTTGAATGATTTCATCATAAATTTTTGTATCAAGAATTGATGGAACAAATCCCGCTCCAATTCCCTGGATTTTATGAGGGCCCGGCTTTCCGCCTGAAAGCACTGGTGAATCTTTCGGCTCAACGGCAATGATCTGTGCATTTGGCCATTTTTCTTTAATTACCTGGCCTGCACCTGTGATAGTACCGCCCGTACCGATACCCGAAACAAATGCATCAAGCTCATCAAACTGTTCAGCAATTTCTTTACCCGTTGTACGGCGGTGAATTTCTGGATTTGCCTCATTTTCAAATTGCTGCGGCAGGAAATAACCTTTTTCCTCTGCAAGCTCTTTCGCTTTGCGAATAGCACCGCCCATGCCTTCCGGTCCCGGTGTAAGAACAAGCTCTGCACCATAAGCGCGAAGAAGATTACGGCGCTCCATGCTCATTGTTTCAGGCATAACAAGAATCGCTTTGTATCCCTTTGCAGCTGCGATCATCGCAAGGCCAATTCCTGTATTTCCACTGGTTGGCTCAATTAATGTGCCGCCCGGCTGTAAGTTTCCTTTTTCTTCTGCTGCCTCAATCATCGCGAGTGCAATCCGGTCTTTTACACTGCTGCCGGGATTCATGTATTCAAGCTTTACATAAACATCTGCACTGTTTTCATTTACAACATTATTCAGCTTGACAACTGGCGTCTGACCAACTAATTCCGCTACTGAATTCGCTACACGTACCATTAATCCGTAACCTCCATTATAAATGCCGAGTATTTTTATTGGTTATATAGAATTTACCAGCTTTTTGTGCAAAAGTCAATCACTTTGATTTACTTCGGGATGAACGAAAAAAAACCTGCCTCCGCAGGCAGATTTTCAATTATTTACGCTTCTTGCTTTAACTGCTCAAGCTCTTCTTCGGAAAACTGATACTTTTCATTACAAAAATGGCACTGCGCTTCTGCACCATGATCTTCATCAATCATTTCCTGAATTTCCTGGCGGCCCAGGCTGATAATCGCATTGCCAAAACGTTCTTTTGAACACTGGCAATTGAATTGAACCGGCATTGTTTCCAAGAATTTCACATTTCCTTCGCCAAGAATGTATGTTAAAACCTCTTCCGGTTTAAGCCCTCGTTCAATCAGTTTTGAGATCGGCTCCATTGTAGTAATTCTTTCTTCCAGGAGAGTAATCGTCGCGTCATCGGTATTCGGCAGAAGCTGGATAATAAACCCGCCTGCTGCCAGTATGGAATTATCCGGATTAACTAGCACTCCTACTCCGACAGAAGATGGAACTTGTTCAGAAACAGCAAAATAATAAGTAAAGTCTTCACCAAGCTCTCCTGAAACGATCGGCGTTTGTCCGCTGAAGTTTTCCCGAAGACCCAAATCCTTTACAACGGTCAGCATTCCTTCCGTTCCGACTGCCCGGCGCACATCCAGCTTTCCCTGGTCATTTAAATCAAAGTGTGTCTGCGGACGGGTAATATACCCGCGGACATTTCCATTTGCATCACTGTCTACAAGAATAGGGCCCGCTTCTCCGTTCCCTTCAATTTTCAAAGTGATTTTTTCATTCCCCTTCATCATGGCACCCATCATCACACCGGCGGTCATACTTCTTCCCAGCGCTGCAGATGCTGTTGGCCACGCACCGTGCCTTCTTTGCGCTTCGCCGACCGTTTTTGTTGTATCAGCCGCGTATGCGCGCACCTGTCCATTAAAAGCTAATGCTTTTACTAAATAATCGCTCACAGTTCTCTTCCTTTCATACGTTTCTTTTATAAATCAATAAAAGACCTTTTAATGTTAAATCGGGATCTACCACATCGATCATGCTGCACTCTTTCGCGATCAAGCCAGCCAGTCCGCCTGTGGCAATAACGGTAGGGTCCGCATTTGCTTCTTTTTTGATTCGGCTGACAATGCCTTCCACCTGGCCGACATATCCATACAAAATTCCCGCCTGCATAGCCGAGACTGTATTTTTTCCGACTACTGTTTCCGGCCGCGTAATTTCAATGCGGGGCAGCTTTGACGCTCGTGTATAAAGTGCTTCGGTAGAAATACCAATACCCGGGGCAATCAAACCTCCCATATAATGACTGCTTTCATCAATATAGCAATACGTTGTAGCTGTTCCGAAATCAACAATAATTAACGGGGTGCCATACTCATGAATGCCAGCAACTGCATTTACAATCCGGTCCGCTCCAACTTCACGTGGATTCTCATATTTAATATTTAATCCGGTTTTTACGCCTGGACCGACGACAAGAGGCTTTACGTGAAAGTACTTTTCACACATGCGCTCCAGTGCCGCCATAATCGGCGGAACAACCGAGGAAATAATAACACCTTCGATTTGCCCAAACTCCAGGCCATCATGCTGAAACAGGCTTTTGATCATCATGCCATATTCATCTTCTGTTTTATTCCGGTTTGTTTCAATGCGCCAGTGATGTTTCAACACTTCCCCTTCGTATACACCGAGCACAGTATTGGTATTCCCTACATCCAGTACAAAAATCACCTTCACCACACCTGTCCGTCTAATTTTCGTGTTTTATCATAACATAACCTTCGAAAAAAGAAGAGAAAAGACGCCCGAAAGAAATTCTCTTCGGGCGTCTTTTTATTATGCTTTCGGGCCGCCGCTATTTGGCGGGTTTTGGAGATCATCACGCACTTCAGATTCATCTGCTGCACCGGCCGGCAGATTTGTCGTTTCAGTAGCCGGCGTTTCCTCTGTTTGAGCTGTTTCACCAGCTTGATCTGAATTATCCTTAACAGGCTGATTATCCGAGTAATCACGTTCCGGCAGTTTGCCATGGTCTGCTAAATGGCGGATTTGCGCTGCATCCAGCGTTTCAATCTCAAGAAGTGTATTCGCAATAAGCTCCAGCTTATCACGATTCTCCGTTAAAATTTGTTTTGCTCTTTCATAGCATTCTTTAATGATCGTCTGGATTTCTGTATCAATTTCATACGCAATCCGATCTGAATAGTTTTGCTCACTGTTAAAGTCACGGCCTAAAAATACCTGCCCCTGTGACTGTCCGAATTGAAGAGGTCCAAGCTTATCGCTCATCCCAAATTCAGTAACCATACGGCGTGCAATTCCTGTTGCCCGCTGGAAGTCATTGTGTGCACCGGTAGATACTTCACCGAAGATAATGTCTTCCGCTACACGGCCGCCAAGCAGGCCGGTAATTTTATCAAGAAGCTCCGGCTTGGTCATAAAGTAACGGTCTTCTTTCGGAAGCATAACGGCATATCCGCCTGCTTGTCCGCGCGGTACAATAGTTACTTTATGAACGATATCGGCATCATCAAGCACCAATCCGATAACTGTGTGCCCCGCTTCGTGGAACGCGACAATTTTCCGTTCTTTTTTGGAAATAACACGGCTTTTTTTCGCTGGACCTGCGATAACGCGGTCTGTTGCTTCATCAACATCGTTCATATCAATTTTCTTTTTATCGGCACGAGCGGCAACGAGTGCTGCCTCGTTCAACAAGTTTTCAAGATCAGCACCGGAAAAACCAGGAGTCCGCTGTGCGATTGCTTTTAAATCCACTGACTCGTGAAGAGGCTTGTTGCGCGCATGTACACGCAGAACAGCTTCACGGCCATTTACATCTGGACGGTCAACCGTAATCTGGCGGTCAAAACGGCCCGGACGCAAGAGAGCCGGATCCAGAATGTCTGCCCGGTTTGTAGCAGCAATCATAATGATTCCTTCATTTGCACTGAAACCATCCATTTCAACAAGCAATTGATTCAGCGTTTGCTCGCGCTCATCATGGCCCCCGCCTAATCCGGCGCCACGCTGGCGTCCAACCGCATCAATTTCATCAATAAAAATGATACATGGGGAATTCTTTTTCGCATTTTCAAACAAATCCCGAACGCGGGATGCACCGACACCGACGAACATTTCAACGAAGTCGGAACCACTGATTGAGAAAAAAGGCACCCCTGCTTCACCGGCAACGGCTTTTGCCAGAAGGGTTTTACCAGTTCCCGGAGGACCCACAAGCAGTACCCCTTTTGGGATACGGGCGCCAAGCTCCGAGAATTTACGCGGATCTTTCAAGAACTCTACAACCTCGACAAGCTCTTGCTTTTCTTCATCCGCTCCGGCCACATCATTAAACCGGACTTTTTTCTTCTCATCGTTGTAAAGGCGGGCTTTACTTTTACCGAAGTTCATCACACGGCCGCCACCGCCGCCCTGTGCCTGGTTCAGTAAGAAGAAGAAGAAAATAAAGATAATAAGGAATGGGATGATTGTTGTAAAAAATTGAACCCATCCACTTGTTTCTTTTGCCGGAAGAACTTCTGCCGTTGTGTTTTGGGAAGCTTCGTTAATTTGGTTCAGCATCGTATCATTGCCTGTTATATAAGTAACAAACATTTCATTTTCTTCTGCCCCTTTTAACTGCCCCCGTATTTCATAAACACCACGTTCAGGCTGGATTGTGAATTCTGCAACGTCATCCTGCTCCAGGTAATTCAGGAATTGATTATATGTGACGTCATTGGTTGGTGCATTATTATTGCTGAAGTAGCTGACAACACCAATAATCACAAGAAAAACGAGTAAATAAAATATAGTGTAACGAAAAATTCTGTTCATCCCTTACCTCCTCCCGAGAAAAACTGACTATATGCAATGTTATCATACAAAAAGTTGGCCTTACAACTATTTAAACCTTCTTTCAGCCTATTCATCTGACTATTTTATTCCTCTTCAGCTGACGTATAAACAGATGGCTTTAAAACACCGATATACGGAAGATTGCGATAGCGTTCTGCGTAGTCAAGACCGTAGCCTACAACAAATGCATCTGGGACCGTAAAGCCAATTGTATCCGCTTTGATCTTCGCTTTCCGTCCAGTCGGTTTGTCCAGAAGCGTGACAATTTTCACAGATTTCGCTTTTCGATAATGGAAAAGTTCAGCCAGGTAGCTTAGTGTTAACCCGCTGTCGATAATGTCTTCGATAATGAGTACATCCCGGCCTTCTACAGACGTATTTAAATCCTTTACAATTTTCACTTCACCAGAAGAAACCGTTGAAGCACCATAGCTTGAAACGTCCATAAAATCCATTTCAAGATGGGTATCCACCCGCTTTACCAGGTCGGACATGAAAGGCATCGCCCCTTTTAATACACAAACGAAGAGAGGGAAGCGGTCTTTATATTCTTCCGTCAGTTCTGCCCCAAGCTCTTTTACTTTTTTCTGTATTTCCTCTTCCGAAATCAATATTTCTTCAATATCGTTACGTAACAATAGATTTTCCTCCCAAAGTTGGTTCATTCCTTTTCATAAATCAACAGCAGCGGCCCGTCTCCTTCATGAATCGACTTACGGATTCCCGGTACCCAGAGGATTGTTCCGTTTGCATCGGTCACGACCGGAATGTAGTCGCGGTATGCAAGTGGAACCTTTTCGTCGATCAAAAGCCGGGCAAGCTTTTTCGCACTATTCATTCCTTTCAGCTCAATTCGATCTCCATTCTGCCGCATCCGTATACAAATCGGCATTGGCGTATCAGGCTTCAAGCGAAAACACTCTGCT
This sequence comes from Domibacillus indicus, assembly GCF_000970685.1. Taxonomy (GTDB): domain Bacteria; phylum Bacillota; class Bacilli; order Bacillales; family Domibacillaceae; genus Domibacillus; species Domibacillus indicus. The sequence continues at coordinate 35,864 of NZ_LAJB01000001.1, read as the reverse complement.
TCATCCGGACAAACGCTTTTTTCTGTCAGCGTAAATGTGCCGGCTCCCTGCCGGTAAATCCGATCTTCTTGAAATAGAAAATCGTTACTGTAATCCGGCTCCTCATCCGTTTCGTAGGCAAAGATGCACTGCTTGTTTATTTTGCGTACAGAAAGGCGTGATGGAAGGTTTAGTTTTCCTGATGGGGCAGTTGATTGAAGCAGTTGTAAAATGTGCTGGATATGTAGAAAAGAAAACGCTGTTTTTCCATGATAAAGATAGTTTAATATTAGATGAATCGCCCTTTTTTGTAAAGGCAAAGGCACCTCATGAAACGGCTCGATTTGAAGTGACACAGTTTCCTGTTCCCACGTCGATATATTCTTTATTGTTTCCTGCGCCAGCATACGGAGGAATTGTTCATCTTCCTGCCGTTCTTCTGCAAAATGCTGAATATGCAGCGGTGCTTTTGGGTTTTCTTTTTTTAAAAAAGACAATACCTGGTGCCGGAATCGGTTTCGCGTATACGTGTCCTTCTGGTTGCTCGGGTCTTCCCGGCATTTGATTAAGTGATCATCTGTATAGGCTTGAATATCTTCTTTTGTAACACCAAGAAACGGACGGATAATCCGGCCTCCAGCAAACGAACGCACCGCCGGTATACCGGCCTGTGTGTGTCCCCCGCGTGTTAACTGCATTAAAACGGTTTCCACCTGATCATCAGCATGGTGCGCTGTTGCCAGCTTATTAGCGCCCAGCTCGTCCATTCCTTGCTCAAAAAGCGCATATCGGACATTTCGGGCCGCTTTTTGAATACTGCTATGCGAAACCTCTGCTTCATGCTTCGCATTCGCTCTCCTTCCAAAAAAGGGAACGTCAATTTCACGGCAGAATTCTTCTACAAAACGAAGGTCTTCCAGTGACTCCCCGCCTCGCAGCATGTGATCTACATGAATAGCACTAACAGTGATACCAAGGTGCAGCCTTTGTTTATTCAGAAAGAAAAGAAGAGCCATTGAATCAACTCCGCCTGAGACCGCGACAGCTATGTGGTCCCCCCTTTCAACCATTTCTTTCTTTTTCATAAACCGCTTTACTTCTTCTTCAAAAAAATGCACAGCTCGAGCGCCGCCTCTCTTCTTTTCTTTTTAGTGTAACAAAAACAATAAAAGGATGGCGGCAAAAGCACCTGCAGCTATGACCCATTTTTTCGAGAAAAAAGAGGCCTGTTTTTTCTTCCTCCTTATTGTACCCGTATCTTTTTTGGCAAAACAAAGAAGAAGCTCTTTTTTCATTAAAAAAGCACTGTCATATTCACTGTTAAATGCTTTTAGTAAAACAGGGGCAATTAATTGCAAAGTCCGGGATGATTGAACAATGCCCGCAAGCTCATTTTTATTGCCAAGCGCTGTTTGAACAAGCTGTTTCTGCACAAGAGCAGTAATAAGCACTGCAGCACCAAATAGGTCATAGGAAGGCTCTGCTTTTCGTGTGCCAGCCTGCCAGGCAGCCCTGTCATACAGAGCTGTATACTCTTTAACAGACCGCCCAAATTTTGTAATCCCCCCCACATCTACTGCTCTTACTATTTTGCCGGCCACAATAAAGTTTTCCGGCTTTAAGTCGCCCATCACACTGCCTGACCGGTGAAGCGGCTCAAGAAAATTAAGCAGCCAAATCAGCAGGATAACTGCCCACTCTTCCCGCTTTTCTTTTATAAAGGTGTGCAGCATTGGCCCATGAATATATTCCATAATATAAAACGAATATAGAACTCCTTCTTTTTCTACATCATCTGCTTCAATGAAAAAAGGGCCCGGAGACGTTCCCCTGACCCGCTCAAGTGCTGTTAATGCATTCGTCTCAGATGCCACAGAAGCCGAATCTGCGAACTTTAGCGCGGCCTGGCCGACTTCCCCGGTCACAAGATAAACAGTGCCGTTTGCTCCACGGCCAATTTCTCGTTCTATCCGCCATATATGACCTGTCCATTTTCCTTTGATCAAGTCGCCAGGCTCGGCATTATATTGACTTTTCATTGTATTCATCCATTTCCATAAATGAAGAAAGCGCCTGCCTAATCGCAGGGCCTGTCGGTGTAATACCGCCGGATACAAGCTGTGGAAACGAGTCTGCCAGTCTGCCTGCATGCATCGTCCAGCCAATCTGTTCTTCCGCGGCGCTGTATTTCCCCGGAAATGTCCATAGCGAGAAAGAAGAAGGGCCCATCCTCGACTGCATTGTCATTGAGAGATCATACAAAGCTTCTTTTACAGCGGGCAGCTTCATTTTCATACTGGCACTCATATCAGTCAGAACAAGCAGCTCGAGTGCCGCCTCCTCGCTGATATCTTCTACTTTTTCGGCAATCTCTCTTCTTGTTGCCGGCGGCAATGCTTCCACCTGTGTGTCTTTATTTAAAATGCCCCTCAGCTCTTCGTTAATAATGCTGTAAATGGTGCCGGTCATGGCCTGCCTTGTTACATTGACGACTGTTTCAGATAAGGAAGCGGCCTGCACGATCCGGCTCTCGCCTCCGCCAGCTCTCGCAATTGCTTCAATTTCACTTAAGCCGGCTCCGCTTCCTCCGTTATCAACAATGCCAATAACGTTTACCGTAATACCGCGGCGCTTTGCAAAAGCGGCCATCATTGCCGGGTCCTCTCCTGTGTTGGAGCAGCCGTCCGTTAATAAAAGTAACTGTTTAATTGTGCCGGTATTCATGATCGCCCCCGCCTTTCATTCTTTTTCTTCATATTGGACTGAAAGTATTGATTTTATACAGCCCGGCGCCTTGCCGGACGTTTTTTCGTTTTTTCAGACGGTTCAATATCATAAACTGGGATGGCCGCCCACTCCGGCACATTATGCTCAACGCGCGCTACACACAGCGTCATATCATCTCTTATTTCATTCGACTGTGCCCGAATCACTTCGTCCATTAATAAATCAGCAAAGTCCTGAGGATCCGTTGTTTCGATTGACTTGATTTTACGCTTCATCCACATTTCAGCATTTTCAATAAAATCCGGACCTTCAAAAACACCATCACTCATTGTAATCAGCAGGTCACCCGACTTTAATTGCTCCTGAACGGTTTCTACTTCGAATTGCTGCAAGATGCCGATCGGAATATTTCCTGCCTCTACTTTCATTACCTGGTCGCCCCGTTTTATAAAACTTGGGGAGGACCCTACTTTTAAAAACACTGTACGGGCGTCCTGAAGGTCAATAATGGCCAGGTCGAGCGTAGAAAACACTTCATCATTTGTCCTCAGCGATAAAATCGAATTGATTGATTTGACCGCCAGCGTTTCTTCAATGCCTGACTGTAAAATTTGTTTCAATAAGCTGATAGTGGCGCTGCTCTCGTCATGCGCTCTTCCTCCGTTGCCCATTCCATCGCTGATTGCCAGAGCAAATTTCCCCGTTCCGATTTCAATGGCTGAGAAGGAGTCCCCCGATACAAGACCGCCTCCTTTTGCCGCATGGGCAAGCCCTGTTAGGACCCGAAAGGCTTTGGCCGAGCGAAAAACACTGCGAACGCCCGAGCCATCATGCTGCTCATCTACCACAATGATATATTCATTCAGAAGATCCGAAAGAATAGGTGCAATGATTTTTTCACTTTCTCCATGCCCTCTGGAATGCGGAATCGTCATTTCAATATCCACCGCTCCTTTTTGCACACTAAAAACACTTATATCGCTGATATCCATGCCAAATGATTCAATGGCTGTTGTGATTTTTTCTTCCTGCGTAATATTAGTTTCTTCTTCTTTCTTCATTTCTCCGGCAAAGTCTTTCATGACCCTGGAAACTCCTTCAAGCTGTTCCGCTACAATTTTCCGGCTTTCTCTCATTTGCTGCTTCAGCTTTTTATTTGCCCGGTAATACGTCAGCTGCGAACGGATCTCCGCTTCAACGCGTGCGGGCCGGAAACAATAATCCTCCAATTCCTTTGACAGATGGGGTGCAAGTGACTCAGCCCCTGAGTCTGCATCCTCTAATATGTTTTTCATTAATTCATATGTGTCATCAAATTGGTACGCCCAGCACTGCTCCTTCTTAAAACAGGTCTGGCAGGTTTTTTCGGTAATACCGCTTAAGAATAAATCCACTTCCCGCTCTGCTGTTTCATGATGGTGGCTGGACTGCGAAAAACTTCGAGCAAGCGCATCGAACAGTTCAGAAAACTGTTCCATACGATTGGCCGTTACATCCCGTACTTTTCGCAAATACCGCTGCTGTTCAATAGAGTGCTCTGTTGTGCCGGGAATTAATTTTGATAGATGGTCTGTCCATGCTTTCGGGGTCAGGCATAATAAAATAGCTGCCGTTGCTGACTCGTACAAAGTGGCCATGTTTGTCAGGGCTCCTTCTCCGTAAAAACCGGCCAGTACGGTCGCTGTCATTAAGCCGGCAATGGCGCCGCCGCGCTGCCATTCTTTAAACAACCCTCCCAGCAATCCCGCAAACGCCAGAATACTCATTTCCTGGAAATCGTTTACACCGGACAAACTCAAAATAAGCCCGCTGACCACGCCGGCTGCTGATCCGAATGCTGCGCCGGAGAGAAACGAAATAGCCGTAACCAAATAACGCGCGGCAATATGATCAGCTTCCATGCCGCCAATCATCCAGCCGGCCATGCCTGTTGACGCCGAAGCAAAAACAATCAGCAGGCTGATCCATTCCTCTGTTTTTAATGTGCGAATTCGTCCGGAGAGGGATAAAAACGGCATACACTGCATAAAGATAAGCGTCAGCACGAAAGCAAGTGATGCTTCCACAGCCGCCAATACCAGGTCGTAAGCAGGCACGAATTCTGATCCATTCAGTACGTATGAAAACACACTTCTGACGGCGATGGTCGTAAAAAACACAAAAAAAGGAACGGGCGCTGTTTCTTCTTTATGAAGAGTCCTAAATATTCGGTGAATAACCAGAAAGCAAAATAACAGAGCAAAGGCTCCTGATGCCTGAATTGGTGAAATCGAGAGAGCTCCAGCCAATACCGCTAAAAACACTCTTGGTGCCGCCTCTTTCTTCAGCATAAATACAGCAGCAAAAAAGGAAAGCGCAAATGGCGACAATTGCGACAGCAGCAACGCTCGTCCAAATAAAAAGCCGGCCGGTACCAAAATCCACCCGCGATCCAGCAGAATAAAGGCCGTTTTTCCTGCAAATCCATTTTTCCAGCCCTGGCCTAACACTGCTTCCCCCGTCATTTCCAGCTCCGCTCTTTGCACAATACCACTCCCTTTTAATCGTTAACGAGAAGTATAAAAGATCAGTTGTTCAAACTTTGTCAAACGGCGGAAATCCATCAAAAAAATTGTTCGACAAAATTAGAATGAAATTTTTTTAATAATATTATTGACTTTTTTTTAGTACGCCGTTATTATAGATTTTGTGCTGTTACAGACAAACACATTTTGGCGGTGTAGCTCAGCTGGCTAGAGCGTACGGTTCATACCCGTGAGGTCGGGGGTTCGATCCCCTCCGCCGCTATAAAAGAAAGCTCAACGTCCGATTTGGAAATTATGGGAGCTCATACTTTCTGAAGCTGGATACTACTTTCTTTCTATTAAGGCCCCTTGGTCAAGCGGTTAAGACACCGCCCTTTCACGGCGGTAACACGGGTTCGAATCCCGTAGGGGTCATACAGCAAAAAAAGATCCATGAGCCTAGGCTCATGGATCTTTTTTTTATTGCCGGCAGACTCTTCGCCCTTCTTTGTACGCATCTGCTGCTTTCCGCTGCCTGCCGGCTAAGCACCAATTCGTTTTACTTGTCTCGCTTGAGGTGGTCCTAAAAAACGGGCAATCACTTGTTTCTTTTCAGCCGGAAATGAAGTCATAGCCAATCCCCGGTTTTTCACTAAAAAAAATGGCCGGCCCTTTAAACGGAAATGCTTTAGAATTGCTTCCTTCAAGCCAGAGCGGCGCATCCAGGTCAATTTTTTTAATATTCGGATGGGCAGCAGCAAGGTGTGCGGCAGCCATCACTCCTATACTGCTTTCCATCATGCTGCCGATCATGCAGGGAACCCCGCCCGCCCGCGCAATATCCGCTATCTGCATCGCCCGGAAAATTCCGCCGGTTTTCATTAGCTTAATATTCAGCCAGTCCGCTGCCTTTCTTTCAATAAGCTCAAATGCCTGCTCGGGCGAAAAAATACTTTCATCTGCCATAATCGGTGTTTGAACGTGATCGGTTACGTATTTTAACGAATAAATATCACCCGCAGCAACAGGCTGTTCTATGACTTCAAGATTTAATCCGGCTCTTTCCCACGCATTAATAATGCGGACTGCTTCTTTTTTTGTCCAGCCTTGATTTGCATCAATACGAATTTCAACTGCTTCTCCAACTGCCTCGCGAATGGCCAGAATTCGTTTGTGGTCCTTGTCCGCATTCAGGCCCGCTTTTATCTTTAAAGCCGTAAATCCCTTCTGCACTCCTTCAAGCGCATCCTGCACCATCCTGTCCGTTTCATTAATGCTGATTGTTAAATCATTTTTTAACGTATTTGTTTTGCCGCCCAGCAGTTGATACAGCGGCATATTCAGCTTTTTGCCATACGCATCAAACAGCGCTATTTCTACAGCGGCTTTTGCGCTTGTATTTCCTACACAAGAGTGCTGAATAAGCTCGGATAAAGCCGCTATATTCTCAATTTCCCTCCGGATTAACAGCGGAGAAATAATAGTTTGGACAGCTGCTTCGATAGCGGGCAGTGATTCACCTGTAATAACAATAGTAGGCGAAGCAGTTCCCACTCCCTTTATCCCATTCTCCAGTTCAACCTGAACAGCCACAAATTCAATGGAAGTTACAGTTCTCAGTGCTGTGACGAAAGGCTTCTTTAATAGAGCTGTATGGCGGCTGGTTGATATTTTTTTAATATTCAAGGCAGTTTATTCCTCCTTTTAGCGGAGAAGATACGAGCGGATTAGCAAAACACCCCAAAGTGCAGCTAAAATAAGTCTTGCAAGTATAGCGTAAGTCAAAAACTTAAATATTTGGACAGGAGCTTTAACAAATAATATATGCAGCTATCCACTCCATAATAATGCTGAATAAAAAAGATAAAACCGGCTTTGCAGCCAAACAAAAAGACCCTGAACAAAGTGTTCGGGTCTTTTTAAAATAGAGCGCATATTTATATAGGGATCGACAGGGAGCAGCGTTATCCGCGTCTTCCGCCTCTTCCGCCTCGGCGTGAGTCTGTCTGACGCTTTAACGTTGAAATGCGTTCTTCACTGTCTTTCAAGAAACGGGCCATTTTCGATTCAAAGTTTTCGACTGGCGGCTGACCGCCTCGCGGTCCTTTTTGACGGTAGTCTCCCTGGCGCTGTGGACGTGGACGATATTGCGTTTGCGGCGGCGGATTGTCCTTTGCTTTCCGAATGGATAAACCGATTTTACCGTCTTTCTCCACATTTAATACTTTTACTTCCACTTCATCGCCAACAGTTAGATGATCATTAATATCTTTAACATAATTATCCGCTACTTCACTAATATGGACGAGACCCGTCGAACCTTCCGGCAATTGCACAAATGCACCGAATTTTGTAATGCCGGTAACTTTACCCTGTAACTTGCTGCCCACTTCGATTGACATAAAAAGATTGTTCCTCCTTAAAATTGTTCGAACTTTACTTATATTATAGTACGTAAAAAAAGCGTGTCAACATGACACTGCTTTCTTTACTGTTCTGCCTTCTGTTCACTTTCATTTTCTTCAGGAATATTAAAGATAATTTCTCCATCTTTTGACATAAAATAGTATTTACGGGCAAGTTCCATAATATACTCGTCATCCTGGAGCCGAATCAGCTCTTCCTCTGATTCCTTCTGCTGAGCCTGAAGTTCGGACATCGTGGATTTCGCTTCTGCAAGCTCTTGTTCTTTCTCTTTTAAATTTCCATTTTTTGTAACCAAAGCAGATATAAGTATGCCAATAATAATAAAGGCTATTCCTGCAAACGCAGCGAGCCTGCGCAGTAATTTTTGTTTATGCCGCATCTTGAACATGGATTTTCTATTTTCACTCATAACAAAAGAATTTTTTATGGACGCTACTTTTTCTTTGTTTAATCCGCGCATCGACGTTCCTCCGTTATTTATTTTTGGAGCGGCTAATCGCTTTCCACGGTCGAACGATCAGTACCTTTACCACCCATAATAAAAGAAACTTACTCATTTTGGCAAGAGAAAGTATGCAGTTTACAATAAAAAGGAGAGGACCCACTAAAAATATCCGAAAAATCCCAGCAATCACTCGATATAAAAAACGAATACAGAAAAAAAGACCATCCACGATGGGAAGAACAAAGCGCCGAAGCCCTGTTATATACATAATGCAGCCGGCCAGCCAAAAAAGAAAAAAAGACAGCCTCACGATGCCATCGTTTACATGGTATAAAGAAGCAAATAATAGTATGGCATAAAAAAGCCAAAAGAGACCATCCGTCAAAAAAACAAGAACTTTTGTTTTTGGACGGATGCGCCGGTAAACTTCAATTATGACCCCAAAACTAATTCCCATTACAATCATCACAACAGCTGTATCAAATTGCGTGTCCAGACTCATGTTGACCGTTTGAAAAAGGATTTTCCAAAGCCGCCTTCAACATACATAAAAGCCGTAATTCTCCCTTCGATGATCGCTTCTTTCTTACTTGTATCGAAATGCTTCATTTTCAGGCCGGCGCCCCGAATCTTTAACTTTCCCATTACCGTTTCAAGCAAAAATTCGCTGCTGTCGAACCGTTCAACTTGCATAACTCCTGTTAATTCAATCATTTTACGCCCGTCCATCTTTACGGTATGGTTTTGCCTCATGTCCATGGTATCCATCCCCTTTGTAGAAATGGTATGCACAAAAATCCCTTTTCATGAAAAAAAAACACCCGTTTAGACGGGTATTTGAGAGTGTAGACAAAGTTAGAAAGCAGGCAGATTGAAAACGTTTGACTTTCCAGGAACGCTGCCGGCTGGGAAGCGGATTGACCTTTTGGGGGTCATGAGCATTCACAGCCAGCAAGTGACGCCGAAAGCAAGCGTTTGTCAACAGCCTGAAACACCCGTTCACACGGGTGTTTCATTAGTCGCCCAGCTGTTCTTCTTTTAGAACTGTATACATGCCGGCTGCTTCTTCTTTTTTGGTAGTATCAAGCAGTTTTTCAATTCGGACGGTCATGACGCGGCGGCCAAGACGGACGGTGAGCTCATCTCCCGCTTTTACATTTGAGCTTGCTTTTCCTTCTGTACCGTTAATTAAAATTCTCCCCTGATCTGCTACTTCTTTTGCGAGTGTGCGCCGTTTAATAATGCGCGACACTTTTAAAAATTTATCCAGTCTCATTCTTTTTCCTCCTGTTTGGCTAAATCCCAGAATGCATCTAATTCCTGAAGGGTAAAATCAGCAAATGGCTTTCCGCTTTCCATTACACACTTTTCTACAAAGCTGAAACGGCGGCGAAACTTGCGGTTAATGGCTTCAAGTGCTTCTTCGGGATGAATATCGTAAAATCTTGCTGCATTAATAAGTGTAAAAAGAACATCGCCAAATTCTTCACGAAGCTTATCCGGCTGGCCGGAGCCGGTTTCTGCTAAAAACTCCTGCCATTCTTCTTTTACTTTTTCGATCACACCGGCTGCATCCGGCCAGTCAAAGCCTGCTTTTGCCGCTTTTCTTTGCAGATCATACGCTTCCATTACGGCCGGCTGCCCCTTCGGAATGCCATCAAGCATGCTCTTCCGCCTGTTTCCATTTTCTATCGCTTTGATTTCCTGCCAGTTTGCTTTTACCTCATCTGCTGTTTCGGCTGTCGCCTCGCCAAATACATGCGGATGCCGGCGAATCATTTTTGAAGATGTTGCCTCAATAACATCCTCAATGGAAAACATTCCTTCATCCTCGCCAATTTGCGCGTGAAGTAGTACCTGAAGAAGTACATCGCCGAGCTCGGCAGCTATTTCCTCTTCTTCTTCGTTATCGATTGCTTCAAATAACTCGTACGTTTCTTCAAGCAAGTATTTTTTTAACGAAGCATGGGTTTGCTTAAGATCCCAGGGACAACCAGTCTCCGGATCACGCAGGCGCGCAATAATACCGCGCAGCATTGAAAATTCGCGGTACGCATCTTCTTCTTTTTGAACCGGCGGCACGTAAACGCTCGTTAAATTGTTTAGGGACATTCCATGGTCAAGTTCATAAAGCGGCACTGTGCGCACAGCTTCCTGCCCGCTTCCTGCAGCAGTTACGATCATTACTTCATGATCAGCCGGATACTTCTCCATTAAGGTTAGCTTGACGTCTGATGCAACGAAGGAGTCATACACTTGAGCAACAATAAGATGATTAAAAATATAAATATCATCCCGCTTTAAAGACGTTCCATCAAGAAGCTGGAACCCGTCGGCAGGGTCTATCCCTATACTTGTAAACAATGCATCCAGGAAGCTTTGTCCGCCGGCAATTACAATATCTGCTTCCCCCGACTGCTTTCGCTCCAATAAAAGCTGCACCGTTCTTTCCGCTGCCATAGGGTGGCCGGGAACCGCGTAAGTAATAGGTTCGTGAACAGCTTTTTTCAAAAGCTCCTCTACAATCTCTTCATACACTTCTTCAAATCGGTCATGCTTTTCATAAACAGCATCAAAGCTCTTAAACTCAATGCCTTCTTTTTTCAATTCTTCGGCAGCGGGATGCTCCATTGTCCGGAGCCAGACAGTTTTTGACTGCTTCAGCCGGCGGTATACTCCGAGCGGCATTTGATCCAGATCCCCTGCACCAAGGCCGACAATCGTTATTTGATTCATCATTGTTTACCACTTCCTTTTGAGACGTATCCCCGGCCATTTCCCCAGTTTTTCTCCGAATGGCAGGATACGCAGATCGTCATCATTCCATACTTTCCATTTTATCATGAAAGTAAAAAACAAACAGACACCGAGAAGCGCTCCACCCGCCGCAGTAGCTCCATTCCAAATCCGTCCTGCCTCTGCTGGAAGAAACAGCTGGACAAAAAAGAAAACGGCTGCCGCCATCAGGATGGCGGCTCCTGTTGTTTTAAAAGCAAATATTTTTGTTAAAAGAGGAGCATGGTTTCTGTTCCATACAACCGATAAAAAACAAACTCCAGCCAGAAGGGAGCCTGCTGTTGCAAAAGCTGCACCGTACAATCCATATGCCGGAATTAAAATGGCATTTGCTCCCCATTTAACGGCAACCGTAAAAGCGGTGCCCGCTGCCGGAATCCAATCATTCCCTCTCCCTTGAAAAACGGCATTGATTGTTGCCATTAACGAATAGAAAAAAATAGAGAAGCCGAATACAATTAAAAACCCGGAGCCGGCTGCCGTTTTAAAGAGCATTGTATTAAGCGGCACCATAACAGCCGCCAGGCCGGCAGATGCAGCCAGGCCAAGCGCAAAGCTGAGACGAAATGCCAGCCGGCTGAAGGAAGTCTCCGCCTTTGTATTGTTCTCTTTATGTGCTTTTGAGATTAATGGAACAATTGTAAGGGAAATGGATACTGCGGCGACTACACCAAGCTGGAGCATTGGCTGTCCGCGGTCATAAATCCCTTTCCATGCCTTGGCCTCCGTTTCTGTCATAGGAGAGGAAATCAGCCCGCTGTATATTTGAAAGGAATCTGCAAGCTGCAGCAGGACAAGCGTTAAAGCAGAAATGCATACAGCGGTTCCACGTGAAACAATTTCAAACGCTATTCGGCGGTCAAACAAAAAGAAGATTCTTCTTTGCAGTACCGGTTTCCTGCTATATTTCCACAAAACAGCCGCTGATGCGGCCATTCCGAGCAAGGAACCAATAACAGCACTGAGTCCTGCCTCATAAAGTGTTCCATCCGTAAAAACAATATAAGATGAGAAAAGTAAAATAGCGGCAACCCGGACAGACTGGTCTGCCATTTGAGAAGAAGCTGTCGGGGCCATATTACTGCTTCCCTGAAAGGCTCCTCGCTTGACAGCGATATAGGGAACAAGTAAAAAAAACAGCGAACTGCACTGAATCAGCGGCTTCAGTGAATGATCCGCCATTTTTTCAGCTATCCACCCCGCACTAAAAAAGAGCAGAAGAAAAGCAATCAGCCCCATCAAGCCAATTGTTACAAAAGCGGTATAGACGGCAACCTGCCTTCTGCGCTCATCCCTGTGGGCCGTAAGCCGTGACAGTACAACCGGAAAGCCAGAAACAGCGAGCCCGGCAGCTATTCCGTAAAACGGATACACCTGCTGATAAATATAAAAACCGGTGTCTCCAACAATATTTTGAAAAGGCACCCGGTACACTGCACTTAACATTTTCACAAATAAGGCAGCCGCTGTTAATAAAACAGCTCCTTTTAAAAATGAATTTCTCGGTTCCACACGACCACCTCAGTGACTACTTTACTCATTTTTTTCCTATTTGAAAAGAAAAAACCTGGCTCCCAGGTCGGGAGTCCAGGTTAGTGTTCCATTTGTTTGCCAAAAAAAGCGGCAGCGACGAAGGCGGCTTTCTGCTCTGCCTCGCCTGCTGATCTTTCTTCAGAAAATAAGATAACGGCGCCAATGGTATCACCAGCTGCAATAATCGGCGTGATAAAGTACGATTCCGCTTCTACTGCGCGGCCATCAGCAAACTCTACACTGCGGCGTTCATTGCTTTCGGCTGACCGTCTTTCCTGAATAACTGATTCCACTACCGGACCAATTTTCCGCTCTACAAAATCCTTCTTTTTCACGCCAGCAGCGGAAATAACAGTATCTCTGTCACAAATAAGCACCGAATAGTTTAAGCTGTCATGCAGCGCTTCTGCATACTCCTGCGAAAAATCACCGAGTTCTGTAAACGGTGAGTATTTCTTTAAAATCACTTCGCCGTCCCGATCCACAAAAATTTCCAGCGGGTCTCCTTCGCGAATTCGAAGTGTACGGCGGATTTCTTTTGGAATGACCACACGGCCAAGATCATCAATGCGTCGAACGATACCTGTAGCTTTCATCTTAGACTGCCTCTCTTTCACCATCAAAATATCGAAGCCATTTCTTGGCGTTAGTATCTTTCATAAAGAGGCATTCTATACATAAACTTATGCTTGTTTTTTCGCTGTCTCCAGCTGCTTGATCAAATCGAATGCTGCATTGAACCATCCTTGTTCAGGTGCTTTTTTTACATCGATTGTTATTTTTAAGCGCTGCTCTTCCATTCCAAGGCCGCACATACGGTCAAATTTATTGCAAATGGCAAAAACTTTGGAGCCGTCTATTTCTTTTGTTCCTTCCTCGCTTACAAGGATTGTAACTGTGTCCCTGGACTGCTTAATGGATTCCAATTTTGTTTTCGCTGCATGAATTTTCATCTCAGCCACTTTAAACAAGTCCGCCACTTCAGCAGGATAATCCCCAAAGCGGTCAACCATTTCTTCTTTCAGCTCATCGACTTCATTAAATGAATCCGCTGAACGGAACCGCTTATACATATCAATTTTTTGAGCACTATCTGGAATATACGCATCCGGAATATACGCGTCAATCGTAATATCAACTTCAAAGGCAGGAGCTTTTTCTTCTTTGCTGCCTCCCTGCTTTTGTTCAATTGCTTCTTTCAGCATCTGTGAATACAAATCAAAGCCAACCGAATCGATAAAGCCGTGCTGCTGGGACCCGAGCAAGTTGCCTGCCCCCCGGATTGATAAATCGCGCATGGCAATTTTAAAGCCTGAACCGAGCTCGGTAAATTCCTTAATTGCCTGCAGACGCTTCTCTGCCGGTTCAGACAGCACTTTATCTTTTCTGTACATAAAATAAGCATAAGCTACGCGATTGGAACGTCCAACACGTCCGCGAATTTGGTAAAGCTGGGACAAGCCCATTCGGTCGGCATCATGAACAATCAGCGTATTTACGTTCGGAATATCAACGCCTGTTTCAATGATCGTAGTGGTCACCAGTATATCTGATTCTCCTTCTAAAAAGCCAAGAATGACCGCTTCCAGTTCTGTTTCCGTCATTTGCCCATGGGCATACGCCACCCGGGCATCTGGAACCAGCATGGCAATTTCCTCGGCACGTCTTTCAATATCGTCGACCCGGTTGTATAAGTAAAATACTTGGCCGCCGCGGGCGATTTCCCGTTCTGCTGCCTCACGCACAAGACCCAGATTATGCTCCACCACATACGTCTGGACCGGAAAACGGTTTTCCGGCGGCGTTTCAATTACTGATAAATCCCGGACACCGAGCATTGACATATGAAGAGTCCGGGGAATCGGCGTTGCCGTCAGGGTCAGAACATCCACATTCGTTTTCAGCTGCTTAATTTTTTCTTTATGCGTAACGCCAAACCGCTGCTCTTCATCGACGATCAAAAGACCGAGGTCCTGATACTGAACATCCTTTGATAACAGACGGTGTGTCCCAATGACAATATCGACTGTTCCTGCTTTTAAGCCTTTTAGCGTTTCTGTCTGCTGTTTACGTGTCCGGAAACGGCTGAGCAGGCCAACATTAACAGGAAAGTCCTGCAGACGTTCTTTCAGCGTTTCATAATGCTGCTGAGCCAGTATGGTTGTCGGAACTAAAATCGCTACCTGCTTGCCGTCGGCTGTTGCTTTAAATGCTGCCCGGATCGCCACTTCTGTTTTGCCGTAGCCGACATCGCCGCAAAGCAGACGGTCCATTGGCTGTTCCCGTTCCATATCACGTTTGATTTCTTGAATAGAGCGGAGCTGGTCATCGGTTTCCTCATATGGAAACGCACCTTCAAACTCACGCTGCATGTCGCCATCCGGCGAAAACGAGTAGCCGCGCGCTGCTTCCCGTTCAGCGTAGAGCTTGATTAAATCATCTGCAATGTCCTGTACAGAAGACTCTACTTTCTTTTTGACCCGTTTCCATTCACTTCCGCCGAGCTTATAGATTTTTGGCTCTTTTCCTTCCGAGCCAACATATTTTTGTACGAGTTCAATTTGTTCAACCGGCACAAAAAGCTCATCTGTGCCCTGGTATTTAATTTTTAAATAATCCTTGTGAACGCCATTAATTTGAAGAGTTTCAATTCCTAAATATTTTCCGATTCCGTGATTAACGTGAACAACGTAGTCGCCCGCTTTTAATTCAGAATAGCTTTTAATCCGCTCGGCATTCGAAAGCTTCTGGCGCCGCTTGCTCTTGGGTGCTCTTTTATTAAACAGCTCCTGCTCTGTCACAACTGCAATTTTCAGCATAGGAAATTCAAAACCCGCTGTTAAAGCACCCGGGCCTGTTTGAACAATGCCTTCAATCACTTCGTTTTGATCCTTCAGCACTGTAATTTCTATTCCATAATCATTCAAGGTTGCTTTTATTTTTTCAACCCGTTCCATCGTTTCCCCTAAAAACAGCACAGTGGTTCCTGACTTTTTCCAGCGCTCTACTTCGCCTTCCAGTACATTCATTTGGCCGTGGAAGTTCTGCATCGGCCGCGCAGAAAAATTAACAATGTTTTCCGGCTTGCCACCGGCCGTCTGGCGCATAAACAGGGATAAATAAACCGAAGGCTGGACCGTTGCCCGAATAGCCTGCTGAAGGGTATGTGCAAGGGTCAGCCCATGGACGGCCTTGCCTTCTTCAATTAAAGCGGTATACCATTCTGCCTCTTCTTTTTCCAGCGAATCGCTTATTTCCTTAATACGGCTCATCTCATCAAAAAAGACCACTCCACTTTCCGGCAAATAGGTGGTAACCGGCATCGTTTCGCTGTAAAGAAGTGAGGTATACTTGCCAAGTTCATCAATGCGAATTCCCTGTTTTAACTTTTCGATATCCGATCCTACATGAGCAGACAGCTGCTTTTTTACTTCTGGGCTGCCAATTTGCTTTATTGTATGATCGAGTGCATCCTGAAGACGGCCGGACAGGGCAGCCAGATCTTCTGATGAAGCTGGCATTTCCGCCGCCGGGCCAATTAAAACAGACTCCATATTTTGAAGTGACCGCTGTGAATCCGGAGCGAACGTCCGAATAGAGTCAATTTCAGTATCAAACAGTTCAATACGGACCGGGTGCTCAAAGGTGAGCGGATAAATGTCAATAATTCCTCCGCGAATACTGAATTCACCGGGCGCGTAAACCATATCCGCCCGCTCATATCCCATTTCGACAAGTTCATGCTTTAACTTCTCCAGGTCTGTTTCTTCCCCGGCTGTAAATGTTTTTTGAAGTCGCTTCCATACGTCTTTAGGAGGAAGCAATTTTTTAAAGCCGGCTGCCGGCACAATATAAACGCCTGTGCCCTTGAAAACGAGATGGTTCAGCATATCAATCCGCTGGGCCCGCAATTCAGGGCTGGCAACGCTGATTTCTGCGGCGATCAATTCATTTGCAGAATAGATATAAACTTCTTCCTCCGGAACAAACTGAACCACATCGTCATACAGCTTCTGTGCCTGCAGCATGTTATATGTAATAATCATAACTGGCTTTTGAAGTTTGCGATGAGCTGCCGCTGCAAAAACAGCCCGCAGTGAGCCGGATAAACCGGCTGCCAGCTGTTCCTTCATACCGGCTTCCATCCCGTTGATGATGGATACCGCCTCATCATTTTTTAAAAATAAATCAAGTAAATGGTTCATCCCCATTGTTCCCCCTTATCTCAAACAGAAAAACGCTTTGGGGCATACGCCCAAAGCTTTTTACGCTCTGTATTTATTGATTGTATTTATTCATCACGTCAATAAACGAATGCTCAATTGCGTGAATACAAGCAGATGCACTTTTCTCTACAGCATCGCTCATTTCCTTTTGTTCTTCCTCACTGAATTTACCAAGCACATAATCGACAGTTTTTACCGGGCCATCCGGACGCCCTATTCCCACTCTCACACGCTTAAATTGATCTGTGCCTAAATGGGCAATGGCTGACTTAATTCCATTATGTCCGCCGGCACTGCCTTTTTGGCGGAGCCTTATTTTTCCCTGCGGCAAATCAAGATCATCGTATACGACAACAACATCCTCCGCTTCAATATTATAATACCGCATGACTTCACCGATACTTTCACCTGATAAATTCATATATGTAAGCGGCTTTAATAAAATGACTTTTTCCGTCCCTTTTCGGGCGATGCCATATATGCCTTTATGTTTGGCTTCCGTCAATTCGGCATCAAGCTGCTTTGCCACTTCATCAATAACGTCAAAGCCAATGTTATGGCGTGTTCCTGCATATTTCGCACCCGGGTTGCCAAGGCCTACGATTAATTTCATCTGCTATTGCACCTCAATTTTCACAGTTATCCTTAGTATACATGACCCTATGCAAAAAAAACAGGCAGATTACTCTGCCTGCTGTTATTCAGAGGTTCAGCTTTCGTTTGTTTTTTCTTCTGCCGGCGCTTCGTCTCCTGCTTCATCTGGAGCATCCGTGCCTTCAACATTTTCTTCTTCTATTTTTTGCGGAGGAAGAACAGAAACAATGGTTTCTGCGTCTTCGTTTTCAATAGTGAAATTGTGCTGGGATCGAATATCTCCTACTGCAATAGAGTCACCGATACTAAGCCCTGACACGTCTACTGAGATGGATTCCGGAAACTCAGATACTTTTGCTGTGACATTTAATTCAAACAATGGCTGCTGGATCACGCCGCCCTCTTTTGCCCCTGCTGCTTCTCCCTCAAGATCTACGCGGACTTGCGAAGTGATTTCAGATGAACGGTCAACCGCCAAAAAGTCCGCATGTACAATAAAGCCTTTAATAGGATCCTGCTGGTATTCCTGTAAAATAACATCATGTTTGCTGCCATCTACGTTTAATGAAATTAAACCGTTGCGTCCTACTTCACGGATTACTTTAATAAATTCCGCTTCTTCCACAGCTACAGGCTTCGATTCAACGCCTTTTCCATAGACAACTGCCGGGAATGCACCTGCCGTGCGAATTTGAGTCAGTGCTGCTCTTGTAAAACCTTCACGTTTTTTTGCTTGTAATGTACTCATATACTGATCTTCACCTTCCTGTTATAAATCGGTCACTTTTTTATGTGTATGACTTTTTTATTCCCACGGAAGCTTTTTTATAAACATGAAGACAAAAAAGAAAGCCGCTGCCTGAAAAACCACCTGTCCGTTTAAAAATAAAAAGGGCTATAAAAAAAACTGACAAAAAAGTTGTCAGTCTTTCAATGTTAAAAAATAAATCTGTCAAGAAGATATTCTCTTTTGCGGCTAAATTTATTTTCTTTGTATCAGCCAAAAACATGCTGTTTCCTTCAAGAAGCAGTGCCAGGGGCTGCGTCCTGCCGGTTCCGCTTTCCTGTGGGGCGAACGCTGAACCAGCCTGCATGGACGGCAGGCGCAGGGTCCCGCGGATCCTGGCTCTTCTATATCTGGACCAGGCATGGCGGCCAATCCAAGCCCGGACTGAGCTGAATGTAACCTGGAGAAGATACAGGCAGCTTCTCCTTTCAACAGAATGATTAATCAAACAATGTGCTGACAGATTGATCCTCATGCACACGGATGATGGCTTCGCCAATAAGCGGTGCTACAGACAGCTCCACTACTTTGTCGATTTTCTTTTCAGGAGCAAGTGCAATGGAATTGGTTACAACCAATTCTTTAATGTTCGATTTTTCAATGCGGTCCATTGCAGGGCCGGATAAAACCGGATGCGTACAGCATGCATATACTTCTTTTGCGCCGCTTTCTGAAATTGCATTTGCGGCAAGCGTAATCGTTCCCGCTGTATCGATAATATCATCGATCAAAATCGCGATTTTCCCTTCGACATTCCCGACAATGTTCATAACCTCTGATACATTTGGACGCGGACGCCGTTTATCAATAATGGCAATCGGTGCTTTTAAGCGGTCCGCAAGCTTGCGCGCCCGGGTTACGCCGCCATGATCCGGTGATACGATAACGACATCTTCTTTATTAAGGCCTTTTTCTTGAAAATATTGACCTAAAATAGGCACACCCATTAAATGATCAATCGGGACATCAAAAAAGCCTTGAATTTGCGGCGCATGAAGATCAAGCGTGATTAAACGAGTTGTTCCTGCTGTTTCAAGCAAGTTTGCAACAAGCTTTGCTGTAATCGGCTCACGGGCGCGGGCTTTCCGGTCCTGGCGCGCATAACCGTAATACGGAAGCACAACATTAATTGTTTTTGCAGATGCACGTTTTAGGGCATCAATCATAATGAGCAATTCCATCAAATGTTCATTAACCGGGCCGCTTGTGGATTGGACGATATATACATCACAGCCGCGGATGCTTTCCTCAATGTTGATTTGTACTTCTCCATCGCTGAAACGGGTAACGGAACATTTTCCAAGTTCAACACCGATAAACTCAGCGATTTCCTGAGCAAGTGCCGGATTGGAATTTAACGAAAAGATTTTCAAATTTGGATCTAAATACTGATTGCTCATGATGACCTCCACTGTCCTGATTTACTCATTTTTTGGCAAGATTTTTTGAACGTAATTCTCTTTATTGACCTGGCGGGCACGGGCAATAGCCATTGACTCTTCCGGCACTTCATCGGTAATCGTGGACCCCGCAGCAACATAGGCACCTTTTTTGACAGTGACAGGCGCAATCAGATTAGAATTGCAGCCGATAAAAGCTCCATCTTCAATGGTGGTCAAAAATTTGTCTTTGCCATTGTAGTTAACTGTAATCGTTCCACAGCCGATATTGACGCTGCTGCCAACTTCTGCATCTCCAATATAGCTTAAATGGGATGCTTTGCTGCCCTTGCCGAAGGATGCTTTTTTTATTTCCACAAAATTGCCGATTTTTACGTCATCAGCAAGCGACGACTGCGGACGAATATGCGCAAACGGCCCAATATTTACATCTGAACCAATTTGGCTGTCAAAAGCAGCCGACTGGCGGATCACGGTGCGATTTCCAACTTCACATTCACGAACCTCGCTGTTTGGCCCAATAATACAATCTTCACCAATTGATGTGCTTCCAGAAAGCACGGTTCCAGGGTGAATCACTGTATCTGAGCCAATTACAACATCAGGGCCAATATATGTGTTTTGCGGATCAATAATGGTTACACCTGCCCGCATATGCTGTTCATTGATTCGAGCCCGCATTAAACGTTCAGCTTCACTTAATGCAACACGGTCGTTAACACCAAGTGTTTCCTCAAAGCTCTCCGTTTGATACGCGGAAACCATTTCGCCAGCTTCTTTTAAAATTTCAATAACATCAGGCAAGTAATACTCACCCTGCACATTTTCATTTGAAACATGTTTAAGAGCGTCAAATAAAGCCTTATTGTCGAAGCAATACGTACCTGTGTTAATTTCTTTTACAGCACGCTCTTGTTCAGACGCGTCTTTGTGCTCTACAATACGGGTAACAGACCCGTCTGCTCCGCGAATAATCCGCCCATATCCAGCCGGATTTTCCGCATGGGCTGTTAAAATCGTTGCTTTAGCGCCGGTTTTCTCATGGTGCCGCACAAGCGATTCCATTGTTGACGTCTGAATAAGCGGGGTATCTCCACATACAACAAGCGTACATCCTTCTTTTCCTTCAAGCAGCGCACGGGCCTGGATAACAGCATGCGCCGTACCGAGCTGCTCTTCCTGAAGGGCATAAGCGGACCGGTCTCCCAGCTGCGCTTTTACTTTTTCCGCACCATGGCCAACGATTGTAACAATTTGTTTTGTATGTAAACCTGAGATTTGATCAATAACATGTTCTACCATTGGCTTTCCACAGACTGGGTGCAGCACCTTGTACAATTTTGATTTCATGCGTGTTCCCTGTCCTGCAGCCAAAATGACAGCATAAATGTTCGTCATAAAAGGCCTCCTCACCTGATTATCCATTATTGAATATATCTTAAATACCGGTTTATTTCAATCCTGGCCGGAAAATGACATATTTTTCACAGCACAAAAAAGAGCCCTCGTAATTAGTCAGGCTCTTGTGGAAAAGCGGAAAGCTGTTTGAAAATAAAAAATGATTATGCTTCTTCAAGCGCAACCAGTTCTTCCGTCTCCATTTTGCAGACTCGATGGTATTCTTCAAGGACCGCATCTTGAATCTTTCCGCGGGTTCCAGAATTAATCGGGTGCGCAATATCGCGGAATTCTCCTTCCGGTGTCCGTTTGCTGGGCATTGCTACAAACAGGCCGTTATTGCCATCAATGACACGAATATCATGAATAACAAATTCCCCATCAAAGGTGATGGACGCGATCGCTCTCATTCGGCCTTCTGTTTGAACACGGCGCAATCTTATATCTGTTATTTCCACGCATATTCACCCCCTTTTCCCTTATTTTAAAAAGCTTAAACTACTTATTCCATAATCGTGGCAATTTTTCCTCTTTTTTGGCTAAAAAAATTTAAACAAAAAACCGGCATATAGCCGGCTTATGCTTTTACAAGCGCAATAACTTCAATTTCAACTTTTACGTCTTTAGGAAGGCGTGCTACTTCCACACAAGAACGGGCAGGTTTATGAGCAGAGAAATATTCTCCGTAAACCTCATTGAATGGAACAAATTCATTCATGTCAGACAAAAACACCGTTGCTTTTACCACTGTCTCAAGCGATGCCCCCGCTTCTTCAAGAACCGCTTTTAAGTTCGCAAACACCTGGTGTGTCTGCTCTTCAATCGTTCCCTCTACAAGCCCTCCTTCAGGAGTAAGCGGAATTTGTCCCGAGCTGTAAAACAAGTTGTTTACTACCACTCCCTGTACGTATGGTCCAATAGCAGCCGGAGCTTTTTTTGTGTCTACAATTTTCATTCTAATTCCCCCTGTAAAAATTCATTGTTTTTTTCAAAGTAGTTGCCTTCTACTACGGAAATAGCAGCAGTCTTTTCATTTACATCCTGCAGTTTGATGAGTGAAATGTAATCGTCAATCAAACAGTCGGGATACTCTGCTTCCACCAAAACGGCAATACCTGCTACCGAAGCGTTAAACTCCGCAAGCAGGCTGATCATTCCATTGATGGTGCCGCCGCCTTTCATAAAGTCGTCGACCAAAAGCACTTTTGAACCTTCTTTTAAGCTGCGCTTAGAAAGCACCATTGCTTGAATGCGCTTTGTTGAGCCAGATACATAATTAATGCTGACGGTCGGCCCCTCGGTTACTTTGCTGTCACGGCGCACGACAACAACCGGCACATTTAAATGCGCCGCAATCGCATGAGCAATAGGAATCCCTTTAGTCGCGACTGTCATAACTGCATCAATTTTTTTATCTGCATACGCGGAAGCTAGAAGCTTGCCGATTTTATTCATGATAGCGGGATTCCCGAGCAAATCCATAATATACAGGTAGCCGCCGGGCAAAAGGCGTTCCGGATTTTCAATCTGCCGGCACAAATCCATAATAAATGACTTTGCGCTTTCCTTATCTACACGGGCATAAAATTTCACGCCGCCTGCCGCGCCCGGAACCGTTTGCAGGGTACCAATGCCCCGCTTCTCAAACGTTTCTTTAATAATAGCCAAATCTTCACTGATCGAGGACTTGGCGGAACCAAACCGATTGGCAAAAAGGGTCAATGACACAAGCTGGTGCGGGTGCTCCAGCAAATAATGAGTCATGTCAATAATACGCTCACTTCGACGAAACTTCATCGTTCTATTTAAACCTCCCGGGGAGTAAAACCGAATATTTTAATTATAATATATCTTAATATACGGTTTTAATCAACCAAGTCTCCATCTCCGAGCATACGAACTGCATATACCTGATCACAAAAGCCACGAAGGCAGTTATACACGCGGTGCATTCGAGAATCGTGACGGATCAAGCCAAAAACTGTCGGGCCGCTTCCGCTCATCAGCACCGCATCTGCTCCGAAACGCTTCATTTGCTCTTTAATAAGCGCGACTTCTGGATGCGCCTGTAAAGTGACCGATTCCAATACGTTTCCCATGTTACGGCACATTTTATCATAATCGTTTTCTTTAATGGCTTCAATCATGGCTTTTGTATTCGGATGCTTCATGCGATCAAGCTTTAAGCTTTTATATACTTCACCAGTGGAAACGCCAATCGTCGGCTTTGCGAGAACAACCCAGCAGTTCGGCGGCGCCGGCAAATGCTCAATCTTCTCTCCCCGTCCAGTTGCCAGCGCTGTGCCGCCATACACACAAAAGGATACATCCGAGCCGATTTCAGCTCCAATTTCCGCCAATTCATCAAGTGACAGCCCAAGATTCCAGAGCTGATTCAGCCCTTTTAACGCGGCGGCTGCATCACTGCTTCCACCCGCCAGCCCGGCTGCAACCGGTATGACTTTATCAATTTGGATTGATACCCCTTTTTTAATACCGTATCGTTCTTTTAGCAGTCTTGCTGCCTGGTAAGCAAGGTTGCGGCTGTCATCGGGCA
The DNA here is from genome assembly GCF_000970685.1 of Domibacillus indicus. Lineage (GTDB taxonomy): Bacteria > Bacillota > Bacilli > Bacillales > Domibacillaceae > Domibacillus > Domibacillus indicus. The sequence continues at coordinate 12,491 of NZ_LAJB01000001.1, read as the reverse complement.
CGAACCGATTATGTGAAATAATCCGAATTTCGTTTTTGTTTAAGCTTTCTAACTCCAGCCGATCCGCCAAATCAACCGTTGTCATAATCATTTCTACTTCGTGGTAGCCATCCGGCCGTTTATGCAGGACATCCAGCGTTAAATTAATTTTCGCTGGTGCTTTAATCATTAATTTCATGTCAATCCACCTACTTTACATTATACGCAATAAATTATTGTCTTATTTTATCACAAAAGAAAAAGAGCCGGCTCAAAAGATTCGAATCGAATCTTTTGAGCCGGCCCTCCGGTGCGCAGCTTTAGAAAATGCAGGTTACTTATACTGCATTGCCTGCCGCTGTATCTTCAAATGTCAGTTCAACTGTTTCAGTGAGTACATCCGCGTAACTGTAAGAAACGCGCTCGAATGAATTCTCATCCTGATCAAGTTCTACGACAAAAACAGCAGGATACGTCTCCGTTAAAATACCAGAGCGCTCAATTGTCTTCCGTCGTCCACCGTTTGCTTTCAACAACAATCTTTTACCCAAATGACCATCAAGCGATCTTTTTATGTCAGCTAATGTTTTCGGCATTTGCATCCACCTCACTGTTTTTAGTATAGCATAAACTACCGTTCCAGTCAAATAAATAAAATATTTTATCAGCAGTACCTATCAATGTCAATATTTTTCGTTCGGCAAATACCGATTTTTTTCGATAGCACTAGTATTTCCAAAGGTCACAAAAAAAACCGCTCTATTTTGAAGAGCGGTTAATTCCCCTTTATTCCTTTTTGTTCCAGACAACTCGATAAAGCCGCAAATTCACCAAGGGATAAGGTTTCTCCCCTTCTGGACGGTTCAATTCCCGCTTCCTCGAGCGCAGCAGAAATGGCTTCTTTCTTTTCTTTTCCGTCTGGCAGCCCATTAACCAGATTATTTAAAATTGTTTTTCGTCTCTGTGCAAATGATGTTCTTGTAACCAAAAAGAAAAAATCCTCATCCTTAACAGAAACAGCCGGCTTATCACGCACCTCCAGCTTGATAATAGCGGAATCCACGTTAGGCGGCGGCATAAAGACTGTTTTCGGTACGATAAACGCAATAGAGGCTTCTGTGTAATATTGAACCGCAATGGAAAGAGAGCCATACTCTTTTGAAGAGGGCTTCGCTGAAATCCGGTCACCCACTTCTTTTTGAAGCATCACAACAAAACCATTGACCGGGATTTTATCTTCAAGAAGCTTCATAATGATTGGCGTTGTTACGTAGTAAGGCAAATTTGCTACAACCATCAGCCGTTCAAACTGAGCAAATTCCTGCTCTACTACTTCTTTTACATCGGCTTTCAGCACATCTTCGTTAATGACTTTCACATTATCGTAAGGAGCCAGTGTTTCGTCTAAAATTGGCAGCAGTCGCTGGTCGATTTCAAAAGCAACGACCTTGCCGGCCGAGCGGGCTAAATGCTCCGTCAGCGCGCCAATACCGGGGCCGATTTCAATGACGCCGGTTTCTTTTGTTAATTGGGCTGTTTCGGTGATTCGCTGTAATATATTCGGGTCAATTAAAAAGTTTTGGCCGAGGCTTTTTTTAAATGAAAACCCATGCCGGTCAAGAATGTCTTTCGTCCGGGACGGCGTTGCAATATCTTTCATGACTGTTCCTCCTCCAATACTTCTGCTAACGCTTCTGCAAACCGCTCCTGTGTTATTTGAAACATGAGCAGGCGTTTGTGAAGCTGTTTGCCATTTACATAGCCGATTTTCAGCTTTTGCCCCAGCGCTTCTCTTCTAGATGCAGCTGACGGCCCGCCAATCAAGCCTGCTGAAATAAGATCTTCTTTTGTAATTTGCTCTGCGGCTTCCTCGTTCATATATTGAGCATCACTCAGCGCTTTACGGATTGAATCAACAGAAGCATGCTCGATCCCCACGCCACGGCCATGTTTTTCAATCGCTTCTTTTTTCGGCAAAAAAGCATGGCGGCAGCCCGGCACCCTGTCAGCAATCAAGCTTCTAATTCGCTGGCCCGGATAATCGGGATCGGTTAAAATAATAACGCCTCTTGTTTTTTGTGCATGGCGTATTTGCTCTATTATATCATCATTAATCGCAGACCCTTTTGTTTCAATTGTATCAGCATCGACAGCAAGCTTGATTTTTACTGTATCATCTTTTCCTTCAACCACAATAATTTCCTTTATTTTCATTTTACCTCCACTATGCTAAACACACAGCTCTATGGTGCCTTAACGTACCGTTTTTATTTATTCTTGAAAGGACAGTCAGAGAACTATCATGCTTTGCCGGACTGCACCCGGCAGTGTTAAAAACCGGATATTTAAAAAAGAGGAGGCTGCCAGAGCCTCCTGCTTAATCAAGTTGAAATAATTTATTCGCGTTTTCCATCGTGGCAGAAGCCACTTCTTCATATGAAAGATTTTTCAGAGAAGCAATTTCCTCTGCCACAAGTTTTACATATGAGGGTTCATTGCGTTTTCCCCGATATGGATGAGGCGCCAAATAAGGACAATCTGTTTCGATTAAAAGTTTTTCAAGCGGGACAGCCGCTGCTACTTCTTTTGGTTTTTTTGCATTTTTAAAGGTAACAGGGCCTCCAAGAGAAATGTAAAAATTCATTTTCACACATTCGAGCGCTGTTTCTGCGCTGCCGCTAAAGCAGTGCATAATGCCGCCTACCTCTCCCGCATCTTCTTCTTTTAAAATATCTACAATATCCTGTGTTGCCTCACGGTTATGAATAACAATCGGCAGCTTCACTTTTTTGGCAAGCCGGATTTGGCGGCGAAATACATCTTTTTGAATGTCTCTCGGTGATTTGTCCCAGTGATAATCAAGGCCCATTTCTCCAATAGCCACTACTTTAGGATGGGCTGCAAGCTGTTCAATCCAGTTTAAATCCTCATCTGTCATGTCGATTGCATCAACCGGGTGCCATCCCACAGCCGCGTACAGCTCATCATACGCTTCAACAAGCTCCATCGCCCGGCTGATAGTCGGCCGGTCAAAACCGACCACAACCATTTTGCTTACTCCCGCCTCTTGCGCACGTTTGATTACCTCTTCTACATCTTCCTGAAATTGATCCGCATTTAAATGGACATGTGTATCAAATAGCATGTTATCACCTGCTTTTGTTTCACGTGAAACAATTATTTAATTTTGGCTCCGTTTGGCAGGTTTTCCGGCACTTCTGCAAGCGTTAGAATACCGTCTTTGGAACCGGCCAGAATCATTCCCTGCGATAACTCTCCACGCAGTTTCACCGGCTTTAAGTTGGCCACTACTACCACTTTCCGACCGACTAATTCTTCAGGCTTATAATACTGCGCAATTCCTGATACAACCTGGCGTTTTTCAAAACCAAGGTCCAGCTGCAGCTTCAGCAGCTTATCCGCCTTTTTAACAGGAGAAGCTTCGATAACCGTTGCAGCACGAAGGTCAACTTTCATAAAATCATCGATGCTGATTTCTTCTGCAACCGGTGCATATTCTTCCGCCGGCTTTTCTTCAGCAGCGGGAGCGGAGCCTTGCATTTTTTCTTTAATAAAAGCAATTTCTTCTTCCATATCAAGGCGAGGGAAGATCGGCTCCCCTTTCTTTACGACTTTCACACCAGAAGGAATAGCACCAAACTCGTGTAAGCTATCCCAGTTTTTCAAGCTTTCGTCCGTAATTTGAAGCTGCTCAAAGATTTTTGCAGGTGTTGCTGTTAAAAACGGTGTTAACAGAACTGCCGCCCGGCGCAGCGATTCAGCTAAATGATACATCACAGTGCCAAGCTCATCCTTTTTCTCTTCTTTTGCCAGCACCCACGGCTGTGTTTCATCAATATATTTATTGGTCCGGCTGACAAGCTGCCAGAGAGACGTCAGCGCAACGGAAAATTCCATATTTTCCATCGCTTCTTCATACTCCCGGACGGTTCGTTCATTTGCTTCAACAAGTGCTTTTTCAAATTCCCCTTCTGAACCAGCATAAGATGGAATTTCGCCATTAAAATATTTATTAATCATCGCTACCGTACGGTTCAGCAGATTGCCGAGATCATTTGCCAGATCGTAGTTGATTCGTTCCACAAAGCCTTCCGGTGTAAAAACACCATCAGATCCAAATGGCACTTCACGCAGTAAGTAATAACGAAGCGCGTCAAGTCCGTAACGATCAATTAATGTAACAGGATCCACCACATTCCCTTTTGATTTTGACATTTTTCCATCTTTCATCAGCAGCCAGCCGTGTGCAAAAACTTTTTTAGGAAGCGGCAGGTCAAGTGCCATCAGCATAATCGGCCAATAAATTGTGTGAAAACGGACGATTTCCTTTCCGACTAAATGAACATCTGCGGGCCAATACTTTTTATATTTCTCTTCGTTCTCTGTTCCATAGCCAAGTGCCGTAATGTAATTTGACAAAGCATCAATCCACACGTAAACCACGTGTTTTGGATTTCCGGGCACTTTGATGCCCCAGTCAAATGTTGTGCGGGAAACGGCCAAATCCTCCAGGCCCGGTTTGATAAAGTTATTGATCATTTCATTCTTACGGGATTCCGGCTGAATGAATGTAGGGTTTTCTTCATAATACTTCAACAGACGATCCGCATATTTGCTCATCCGGAAAAAGTAAGACTCTTCCCGCACTTTTTGAACAGGATGGCCGCTGTCCGGGCTTTTTCCGCCAACCACTTCTCCCTGTTCATTGAGTTCTTTATCAACAAGCTGAGTTTCCGTGTAAAAGGTTTCATCCGGAACTGAATACCATCCTTCATACTCACCAAGGTAAATGTCTCCCTGATCTAAAAGCTGCTGAAAGATTTTTTCAACTACTTTTTTGTGACGCTCTTCGGTTGTCCGAATAAAATCATCATTGGAAATATGCATTTTTTTCCAGAGATTTTGAATACCGGCTACAATTTCATCCACATATTCCTGTGGTGTAACTCCTTTTTCATCAGCTTTTTCCTGGATTTTTTGGCCATGCTCGTCTGTCCCGGTCAAATACATGACATCAAATCCGCGCAGCCGCTTGTAGCGTGCCATAGCATCTCCGGCGACAGTTGTATAAGCGTGCCCGATATGCAGGTTGCCGCTCGGGTAATAAATAGGTGTCGTTAAATAAAACGATTTTTTAAGCTCATTCACTGCAAAGTCCTCCTTAAAAAGCCCCCATTTCTGGATGGCAAGCTTTTTTAGTCACTTCTTTTATTCTCTCCCATATACGAATAAATGTAAATATGAACACTTTTTTTTCTAGCGATTTCTTTGTCGAATTTACGATTTTATTCGACAGTGTTCGACAAATTCAGAAAAGAGATTTTAGGGATATTTTAATTATTACCAGATAAAATGTTGATAAATCAATGTTTTTGAGCTTTTCACTTACCAAAGGAAACAAGTTTTATTTATTGACGTTTATGGCAACTCTTGGTATAATTACGTCATAGGGTAAGTTTTTTGTCGAATGTTGACGAATGAATTAATACGATGCTCTTTAAAATAAACATATATATATATTGAGAGGGGTTTTAAAATGAAATCAACAGGAATCGTACGTAAAGTAGATGAGCTTGGACGGGTTGTTATTCCAATTGAATTACGCCGCACACTGGGAATTGCCGAGAAAGACGCTTTGGAAATTTACGTAGATGACGATAAAATCATTCTTAAAAAGTACAAACCAAGCATGACCTGCCAGGTAACAGGTGAAGTTTCTGATGATAATATCAAGCTTGCCGGCGGAAAATTAATTCTTAGCCATGAAGGCGCTGAAATCTTGATAAAAGAAATCGAAGAAGCGTTTGCTAAAGGAAAATAAGCTTGCAAAAAAGGTGCCGGTAAAGGCACCTTTTTTATATATGGTAAGCTGCGTAAACATCTCGTTTTGGCAAATTCCGTTCCTTTGCCACCAGTTTAATCGCTTCTTTTGAATTCATGCTTTGCCCATTCACATAATGGCTGACATGCGCTTCAATCGTCATATCCGCCCACCATTGTTCCTGCAATCCCTCTGACTGTTCTTCACCGCTTCCTTCAACAATCAAGCAGAATTCCCCTTTGATATCTGATTCAGCTGCCCAGCTTGCTGCTTCTCGAACAGTGCCGCGCAAAAATTCTTCAAACCTTTTTGTCAGCTCCCGGCTCAGCACAATCCGGCGCTCTTCCCCTATGTATTCTTTCATCAGTATAAGGGTTTCTTTTAATCGATGCGGTGACTCATATAAAATAAATGTGTTCGGTAGTTTTGCCAGCTGCTCCAGCTCTTTTTTCTTATCTTTTTTTCCACGGTTCAAAAAACCATAAAAATAAAAGGGCTGCGGCGCTATGCCGGATGCAATTAATGCTGTCACGGCTGCATTGGCACCCGGAAGAGGCACAACGCTTATCCCCGCTTCAATTGCCATTAAAACCAATTCATGCCCGGGGTCCGAGATACAGGGCGTTCCAGCATCGCTGACAAGAGCCACTGTCTCCCCTGACTGCATGCGGCCAATCAGCTTCCGTCCGGCTGCTTCACTGCTGTGTTCATGGTAGCTGACAACCGGTGTTGCTACTTCAAAATAGTTGCAAAGCTTTTTCGTGTTACGTGTATCCTCTGCCGCAATCACGTCTGCTTCTTTCAGGATTCTGACTGCACGAAAGGTGATATCTTCGAGATTTCCAATTGGAACTGGCACAAGGTATAACATGCCAGCTTCTTTTTCAAAGCTTTTTTGAGAATTCACTGTTCACGCCTCTCTTCTGTAAATAAGTTTCTTTTTTATAGCGGGGAAGCTGTTTAAAGGCGTATTCTGCACGCATTGCTTCCTGTTTTGTTTCAAAGGATTCACTGTGAATAAGAAGGACTGGCAGGCGGGCTCGTGTATATTTTGCTCCTTTTCCGGCATTATGGACGCTGATACGTCTGGCTAAATCATTTGTGTATCCCGCATAAAGGGAGCCGTCACTGCATTTAACAACGTAAAAATGGTGGCTCGTCTCCATATAGCAGAGTCCTCACTTCTTCTGTATATTCTCCCTTCTCATTGTATACATAAAGGGGGGGAAGAATTTTTAAATCCGGCGCTCCATCTTTAATACCTTCAACAAGAACAGTATTTGCTTCTTTTTTGCCCGCTTTCGGATAAACAAAGCGCAGCCGCTTCGGTTCAATCCGATACTTTCTCATAAGAGTAACAATATCAAGCAGACGGCCGGGCCGGTGAACAAACGCCGCTTTCCCTCCCTGCTTTAAAAGCTGAGAAGCAGATAAAATACAGTCTTCGAGGGTACACATAATTTCATGCCGGGCTATGGCCAGATGCTCATTCATATTTACTTCATTTGCCGAAGGCGTTAGAAAATAAGGGGGATTGCAGGTAACAAGCGTGTATTTTTCTTTTCCCAGCCGCTCGGGCGCTTTTTTTAAGTCATCGTGCACCATGTGAATCTGTGTGTCCAGGCCGTTATATGCCACACTCCGCACCGCCATGTCGTAAAGCCGCTCCTGTATTTCTACTCCTATAATGGGCGCTTTTGATCTGGCTGACATTAAAAGCGGCACCACCCCGTTTCCAGAACAAAGGTCAACAATATATCCGCGTGTTTTTGGAACGGAGGCAAAACGAGCCAAAAGAACAGCATCAAGTGAAAAGGAAAAAACAGACGGGCTCTGGATAATACGCAGTTCTTCGGCCAGTAAATAATCAAGCCGCTCATCCTCTTTTAATTCGATCATTCTCTTACTCTCCTTGCACAAAAGAACCTTCCTTGTAAAAAGGAAGGCCTTTGACTCTCTTTATTTTTTATTTAAAAAGGATAAACAAAACAAACAGTCTTCGTCTTTGCGCGGGCTGCCAAAGTGTACACTGCAAATATGAAAGCCTTCCTGATACAGACGTGCAAGGTTGTCGTAGCCTTCACCGATATCTGCTCCACGCGCCTGCACATTTACCGCCTGCGCTGCTTTTTGTTCATGGCCTCGTTCTAATTCTTCAAGGCGCCGGCGCAAATGCTCATTTTCAATCGTTAATGAATTGTTTTCCTCAAGTATTTCGGCCAGCTGCATTTTCACTTCACCAAGCTGCTGGTACAGCTCTCCGATTTGAAGCTCCATATGGCTGACAGAATCAAAAATACCTTTCTTGTCTAACTTTTCCACCGTCTCAATCACCTGCTTTCACAGAAACGGCTCCTTCTTTCCCGATCTCATCAGATGAGAATTCAAGCGTCCGTTCTAATTCCGGAATATGGACCTGTACGAGCCTCTCCAAAACATTTAAGCCCGTTACGCGTCCGCTGCCGCTTGGTGTTTTTACTTTCTGGCCTACATCCGGAAGCTCGCGGCGTGCATCTTCATACTCATCATTTTCATACTTTAAGCAGCACATTAGACGGCCGCATAAACCAGAGATTTTCGCCGGATTTAATGACAGGTTTTGGTCTTTTGCCATTTTAATCGATACCGGCTCGAAATCTCCAAGGAACGTGGAACAACAAAGCATTCGTCCACACGGTCCAATTCCGCCAAGCATTTTTGCTTCATCGCGGACACCGATCTGGCGGAGTTCAATCCGCGTCCGGAATATAGAGGCGAGATCTTTTACAAGTTCCCGGAAATCAACGCGTCCGTCTGCTGTAAAGTAAAAGATTACCTTATTCCGGTCAAAGGTATATTCTACATCAACAAGCTTCATATCAAGCTTGTGTTCAGAAATCTTGCCTGTACATGTCTCAAAAGCCTGAATTGCTGCTTCACTATTTTCTTGAACCGCAAGCCGGTCTTTCTGGTCCGCGGTCCGAATCACTTTTTTCAATGGCAGAACGACGTCATCTTCATCTACTTCTTTCGGTCCGACTACAACATGTCCATATTCAACTCCGCGTACGGTTTCCACAATAACATGATCTTCGGGTTGAATACTAAGGTCGCCGGGATCGAAATAATATATTTTACCCGCTTGCTTAAAGCGTACACCTACTACATTACACAAAGGCGTGTCCCCCCTGTAACTTTAACAAAAGCTGTTCCATCAGCAGCTGCTGGTTCATGTTGCTGTTTAGTTTTCGCTTCGCTTCTAAAATGGCAGCCATGCGGTCTGCAAGCTTTTCAGCAGACAGATATAAAGCATCCTGCTGCAGAGAAGCGAGACGATCAGGAAATGCAAGACTGTACTTCTCATCAGTCATAATGGAAAGCAAATCCCTATGAATGAGAACGAAAAGATCTAGGGCAAGACTGACCTGCTGTTTCTCTTTGAAATGCAAATGAAAATCTTCTGAAAGCGGAACGATAGCTGAAAGCCCGCCTCCCTTTAGACCTTCATATAATTTTAACACTATTGAACGTGCCTGTGCAAACCACTCATCGTTTGACAGGGCGACCGCTTCTTCCATATGGCTGGTTAACTTGGAAGAAATGGACGCCATGGGGATACTAATACTTTCTTCGATCAGCCGCTGTTTCAGCTCATCTGCATCCATTGGCTTAAACGCCAGCTGTTGGCAGCGTGATAAAATAGTCGGCAATACACGGCTGCTTTGTTCTGTTAACAAAAAAGCCACCGTATTAGCGGAAGGCTCTTCTAAAAATTTAAGCAGGCTGTTCGCTGCACTCGCCGTCATTTTGTCCGCTTGATTAACAATATATACTTTCCAGCCAGATTCAACTGCTGTTTTTGTAAATTCCCGCTGCAAATAATGAATTTGTTCTTTTTTTATCGACAAGCCGTCCGGTTCAATGCTATGAAGATCGGGATGATTGCCATTCTCGATCCGCCGGCAATTAATACATGATCCACATGGTATATATTGATCCTGCGGCTCCAGGCAAAACAGACTTTTTGCAAACAGCATGGCCGTTTCTTTTTTTCCTGTTCCCGGATCTCCTTCAAACAGGTAAGCATGGGCTACACGATCGCGCAGCAGGCTGTTTTCAATCATCCTCATCACAACTGGCTGGCGTTTTTCAGCTTTTTTCCATGGATTAACCATGTGACTCACGACCTTTAAAATTGATGAAACTGCTCAACGGGAAGCACGAAAATGGTTGCACCGCCAACAGGAACTTCCACGGGATAAGGAACGTACGCATCAACATTGCCGCCCATCGGCGATACGGGAGGGGCGACCTGTTCTCGCGACTGGCAATTTTTTTTAATAATTTCAAGAGCATCCTGCACCTGTTCATCTTCTACACCAATCATAAATGTCGTGTTTCCTGCTTTTAAAAAACCGCCTGTTGAAGCCAGCTTTGTTGAGCGAAATTTATGCTTAATAAGCGCATTTGATAATTTATTGCTGTCCTGATCCTGTACAACTGCCATAATTAACTTCATACTATCTTCCCCTCTCACAGGATTTCTTTCATTATAACAAATCTTTTACTTAAGCACTTTTTCAATTTGAGAAAATGCGTCTTGAAAAACGCGTTCTTCCTCTTGTTCTGCGTTAATAATTACAATTCTTTCTTTATTCAGCTCGGCCAATGCCAAGTAGCCCTCCCGTACTTTCTTGTGAAACGAAATATCCTCCAAATCAAGCCTGTTTACTTCACGGCCATTATGACGGTGAATACGGGCAAGCCCAATTTCAGGACGCACATCAAACAAAAGTGTTAATTCGGGCATGACCCCGCCAATGGCAAACTCATTAATCGAACCAACTTCACTCATTCCCAGCCCTCTCGCAAAGCCCTGATAAGCAAGCGAGCTGTCTACAAAGCGGTCACAAAGTACAATTGAGCCCTGCTTTAAGGCGGGAATTACTTTCTCCGCCAGATGCTGACGGCGTGCAGCTGCGTACAAAAGTGCTTCTGTACGTGCATCCATTGCAGTGTTTTCTTTATTTAAAATAACCGAGCGAATTTGTTCGGCAATGACAATGCCGCCCGGTTCTCTTGTTTGAACAACATCCTGTCCTTTTTCCTGAAGCTTTTTTGCAATCCGATTAAGTACCGTTGTTTTACCGGCTCCCTCCGGTCCTTCAATTGTAATAAATAGTCCAGCCACATTAGTTCTCCTTCCGAAACACAAAAATCTTTTGTTCATTTAAGCGGCTTCCGCCATGAAAACGGGCTCCCTGGCTGATTAGCCATTTAATTTGTTCCACCTGATCAGCAGAAATGCTCTCTCCCTCCATAATAAGAGGAATACCCGGCGGGTAAGGAATAATCATTTCTGCTGCTATGCTGTCTACCGCCTCTTTAAGTGAAACAGCTTTTTTCTGATAACGGCTATGCTCATTATAAGACAATGTTAAAGCAGATATATACCCGGATGGCAAAATAGTTGGATACGAAATAACAGACCCTGCTTTTTTTATCTTCAAATGATCCAGCTTTTCTAAAACGAGCCTTTCAAAAAAGGAGTCCTCTGCTTTTAAAAGCGGAAAAACCAGAAGTACTTGATACGGATCAGCCAATTCAACGTATATATCATTGTTTTCAAACAGCTTCTGTACTTCATATCCCGTCAGTCCTTTTACCCGTACAAGCAGCTTATAGGGATCGTCTGCGGCTAAACAAATGAATCCTTTGGCTTCAAGAAGATGAGCTATTCTTTTTTTTACAGCCATTGAGTATGCATAATCTTTATCCCCGTAAAGAGCTAAATAAGAACGCGCGTAGTCAAGAGAAGCCATTAAAGGGTAGGATGGGCTGCTCGACTGAAGTGCCTGTAAATAAAAACGAATGCGCTCCCGGTTAATATTTGGAGATTGGATATGAAGATATGCGCCCATAGTCATGGCTGGCAGCATTTTATGTGCAGACTGCACGACGACATCAGCGCCCATTTCCAGTGCGCTCAATGGAATGCCCTTTCCTTCCGCTTTGAAATGCGCCCCGTGGGCTTCATCCACCAGTACCCAGGATCCATTATTTTTTGCGATCTTCACCAGTTCTTGAAAAGAGCCGGTCATTCCATAATACGTCGGATATGTAAAAATGACAGCCTTGCTGTCAGGATAGGCTTCATATGCTTCCAGCAAGGTTTTAACGGAAATAAGATCTGCGGTTTTTGTTGTTTTGTTTATCTCGGGAGCAAGAAAAACCGGGAAAACTTCTGCCATCTTCAAAGCATTTAAAATTGACTTGTGGCAGTTGCGCTGAACAAATACAATATCTCCTTTTGAAAGAACGCCAAGAATCATGGCAAGATTGCCGCTTGTGCTTCCATTGATAAGAAATTTGCTTTCAAGCGTGCCGTAGAGATCAGAAAGCATATTTTCAGCTTCTTGAATGCACCCTTCCGGGGCATGAAGGTCATCCAGCCCGGTTAGTTCGGTCATATCAAAGGAAAGATCCATCCAGGAGGCAAGCAGTCCGTTTTTATGTCCCGGGACATGAAAAGAAACCGGTTGTTTCTGTTTATGCTTTGTTAATGCTTCAACAATAGGCATGAAAAAATGATTCATTGAGTAAAATCCCCTTTATTTTGAAAACAATGTAAAAAAGAGATGACAATTACGTCATCTCTTTTTTTAATTCTTATGCCAGGCGGCGTCCTGCT